>CAWEBF010000039.1:0-14179 GCA_963807235.1 uncultured Acidobacteriota bacterium | reverse complement strand
AGTTCTACGATTGAGTGTTCGGCTTGAAGCTGCTGAACGAGGACAAGGCCAACAAGATCGCGCGTCTGGGCACCGGCGGCAAGGTGCTGGTATCGCTGCGCGTCGAGCCCCCCGCCGGCAAGATCGATCACTTCGCCATCGGCGTGGACGGCTTCAACCGCGAGGCCGTGACGCGCGAGCTGCAGGGCATGGGGCTGACGCCGCGCGAGAACATCGAGTTCGGCTTCTACATCCTCGACCCCGACGGCGCGCCGGTGCAGATCACGGGCATTTAGCAACCCCGCCCGGAGGGCGGCAAGAAACACTGCTACCAGCGAGGCGGAGCTTCTTCGCTGGATCCAGCGAAGACTCGCTGGTAGGATGCGATTCGTGAGAACCGTTCTCGTTCTGGCGGTCATCCTCGCAATGCCGCACGTGGCGGTGCTGGCCCACCACTCGTTCGCCGCCGAGTACGACAGCGAAAAACCCGTCACGGTCTCGGGCACCGTGACGAAAGTCGAGTGGATGAACCCCCACATCTACGTCACGCTGGACGTCAAAGGCGCCGACGGGCGCGTGGCCCAGTGGCGGCTCGAAGGCTATCCGCCGAACATGCTCGTGCGGCAGGGCTGGAAGAAGGACGTCACGCTGAAACCGGGCACCGAAGTGACGGTCACCGGCTGGCGCTCGCGACTGGACCCGACGCACGGCGCCGGGCGTCAGGTCACGTTCGCCGACGGCAGCAAGCTGTGGATGGGCCCGCCGGCTGGAACGGGCGGTCTGTAGATGCGAACGCGGCGCTGGTTCGTTCGCATCCTGCCTGATCGCGGCGTGCGGATTAGCCATGCCCGCCGGCATCGACGCACAGGCCCCCCGTGCAATTCCCCGAGCCGCCGACGGCAAGCCGGATCTGTCGGGTGTGTGGCTCGGCGGAGGCTTCGGGCTGCTCCTCGGCGAGCAGGAAGCCGCCGCGATTCGCAAGGCCGATGCGGCCGCGAACCGGCCCGCGTTCCGGCAGGAGCCGCCGCCGTACACGCCGGAAGCCGCCGCGCGGCGCCAGTACTATCTCGATCGCCGCGGCGTGGACGATCCGATGGCGAAGTGCCTGCTCTCGGGTGTGCCGCGCATCACGGTGCGGCCGCTGCCGTTCGAGATCGTCCAGCTTCGAGACCGCGTGATCATCCTCTACGAAGTGCACCACGCGTTCCGCATCATCCCGACCGACGGGCGCCCGCACCCCGACGATCATGAGCCGTCCTATCTCGGGGACTCGGTGGCGCGTTGGGAGGGCGATACGTTGGTGGTGGACGTGGTGGGGTTCAACACCAACACCTGGCTGGCCGGGGTCGGTACCATTCACAGCGAGAAGCTGCGCGTGACCGAGCGGTACACGCGAGATACCTTCGACACGATCGTCTACGACGTGACGATGGAAGATCCCGAGGTGTTCACGAAGCCGTGGAAGCAGCAGGCCATTCTTCGCCTGATGCCGGGCGACCGCATCCGCGAGTACGAGTGCATCGAGAACAACGAGGACATCCAGCGGTGGGAGAAGCTGCTACAGGTCGATCCGTCGTTGAAGGCCCCCGCACCCAAGCCCTGAGCCAGGTGCATCAGTCCGCTCGCAATCGGGCCCGTTTCACCGCTGCCGGTCTGGCCGTGCTGCTGCTGTCGTACGCCGATTCGGCGTGGGCCGCCTGCGACGGAAGCGTCGTTCCAGCTGGTGGCCAGACGCTCGACGTGGCGGGGGCGCGGCGTTCCTTCGTGGTCCGGCCGGCAGCGGAGGGCGATCCAAAGACACCCGCGCCGGTGGTGTTTGCGCTGCACCCGTTCGGCATGAACGCGCAGTACATGCAGACGCGCGCGCCGATCGGCAGGCAATGGCCGGCGGCGATCACCGTCTTCCCCGACGGCATGGGCCGTGGCGGCGGCAACATGGCGCCCTCGTGGCAGGGCCGCCCGGGTGAGCTCGGCGACCGCGATCTGGCCTTCTTCGATGCGATGCTGACCTGGCTGGACGAGAAGGGCTGCATCGACCGGGCGCGCGTGTTCGTGCTCGGGTATTCGAACGGCGCGGGGCTGGCCTATCTGCTGGCGTGTGAGCGGCGCACGGCCGTAGCCGGCATCGCCATCGCGGCGGGCCGCCTCGGCTGCCAGCCGTCCGGCTCGAAGCCCGTGATCATGAGCCACGGGCTCGGCGATCGCACCATAGGCTACGACAGCGCGATCGAGTCGGCCCAAGCGTGGGCCACGGTGAACGGCTGCACCGCGGCGCCCAAGCCCGGCGGGCGCGGCTGCGTGCAGGGTCAATCGTGCTCGGGCGCGGCCGTGACGCTGTGCACCCACGGCGGCGGCCACGACTACGACGTGTCGTTCACGAAGGCCGCGGCGGAGTTCTTCCAGTCCGTAAAGCCCTGACCTCGGGCACCCTGTCGTGAAGCCCTTTGCCGAGTGGCTCTCGCAGACGGCGTTGAGCCTCGCGATCCAGAGCCACGAGTGGGTGATCCCGACCATCCAATCGGTTCACATCCTCGCGATCTGCGCGTTCGTCGGATCGGTGCTGATGATCGACCTCCATGTGCTCGGATGGGCCTGGCGCGATCAGACGTTGTCCGAGACCCAGGACCGCTTCGGCCCGTGGGCCTGGTGGGCCCTGGCGGTCCTGCTCGTGACCGGCCTGTTGATGATCCTCGGCGAGCCGCCGCGCGAGCTGCTGGCGATCTCGTTCTGGATGAAGATGGCGCTCGTCGTGTCCGCGGTGACGCTTCAGATGACGCTCATCGGGCGCCCGTTCCCGCCGCTCGCGGCGGCGACGTTCCTTCTCTGGCTGGGCGTGATCGTGCTCGGCCGTCTGATCGCCTACGACTACGTGTGGGGTTCCTGGTCCACCTGGTTGAAGCAGTAGATGGATCTCGCCGCCATTCCCGCCTGGCTCGAAGCCTCCACGGTCGCGACGACGATTCGCAACTCCCTGTACCTGTTTGCGCTGATCGAGTCGTTCCACGTCATCGGCGTGGCGGTCGTGGTCGGCACGGTGCTGGTGATCGACCTGAGGCTCCTTGGCCTGGCGTCGACTCGCCGGCCCTTTACGGCCATCGCGTTGGACGTCTTCCGATGGACGTGGATCGCGTTCGCGCTGGCAGTGGCCACCGGGGCGCTGATGTTCATCACCAACGCCACCAGCTACTACGTGAACAGCTACTTCAGGATGAAGATGGCGCTGCTCGTTCTCGCCGGCATCAACATCGCCGCCTTCGAACTGACCGCCAGGCGCTCCGTGGCGACCTGGGATCGCGATGCCGCGGCGCCAGCGTCAGGCAAACGCGTGGCGCTGCTGTCGCTGGCGATCTGGGTTGTGGTGGTGTTCCTGGGCCGCTGGGTCGGCTTCACGCTGTCGACCACGGCGGCCCCCGTGAACGAAGAGATCAATTTCGAAGAGCTGGAGAACCTGATCCCGAAGTAGTCTGACTTCGGCCCTGCCGAAGTCACGACTTCGGCTTTGCCCAAGTCACGACTTCGGCGCCACGCCCTCTTTCGGGATCTGCCCGGCGCCAAAGGCCTTGTTGCCGGCTACTGAATCGCAGTGCTTGCCCGGCTCGGGCTTGGTGCCTTTCGCGCACTGAAACAGTCCGGACATGCCGCGGTCGCCGGCGGGCTTGCCGTCGCGTCGCGGGTGGAAGCCCATGCTGAATACGGCCCCTTGCGGGAAGCTCTCGCGCGTGATGCCGTCCTTCAGCGCCTGCGCCGCGCTTTCCATCTGCACCACCCACACCATCGGCTCGCCCTTGTCGTCGCGCACCAGCGCGTCGCGCTGCTCGTTGAGCGGCACGAAGTGCATCTCGAAGTGCGCGGCATTCGGAATGATGCGCACGATCACGCCGGTGAACACCTTGTAGACGCTGCCGTCGTACATCGCGTACGAGTGATGGGCATCGGCCACCGGCGCAGACAGCACCACGGCCGCCAAGGCTATCCCGATTGCTGTTCGACGCATTGCAGTCCTCCCAGGGTCGACTACTTGAAGCCGAGGTCCAGTTCTTCCTTGGGCCGTTCCATATTCTTCTCGAAGTATTCCTCCCACGCCTTGGTCCACGGCCGGCCGGACATGTCGGGCACCGTGTATTGGATTTTCTCGCCTGGCGCCGCCTGGGTGGCGAAGCCGTCGATCATGTAGAGCGGCCTCGTGCATTCGGCCCAGCCCAGACGATCGGCCGTGCCCCAGCCCTGCTGGTAGTTGCGGTGCCAGAGGATCCGGACCGGCTCGACCAGGGCTTCGGAGTCGTAGAGCACCGACTCCCAGTCCAGCCCGAGCATCTTGCCGCCGGCGTCGCGGACGGGCGTGAAGATCTCGATCGTCTCCAGCTTGTCGCTCCACTCCCAGCTCGAATGCTGGTTCCAGCCCTGGATGTTGGCGGTCATCGTGATCAGCGCGTCGCCGTCCCAGAAGCCGATGGTGTCGCCGTACCACTGCGGCACGCTCGACCCCAGCGGAAGCTGCCGGTTGAGATGCACAACGCGCCACATGTTGTTGCTGCCGCTCCCCATCAGCATCACCACTTCCGGCGTGACGATGACGCGGCTCGGCTTCGGCCCGGTGGCCCACTGGCGCATGAACCCTTCGGGCCAGCAGTAGGACGCGGACCATTGGTGCGCGGCGTTCACGCCCTCGTGATAGAGCTGCCGGACCATCCGTTCCTGATGCTTCGGCGTCAGCAGTGACAGCAACGTCGGCACCTGGTTGGCGCGCGAGTAGTTCCACACGCGCCGGCCCTGCGGTGCGTACTCGCCGTAGACGCCGTCCCACTTCGGCATCGTCTCGTAGGTGTGCCTGGTGGGGCCGCCGCGCGTTTTCGAATCGGCAAGCAGCGCGTCGTAATGTTCCTTCGCGGTCTTGAAGCGATACGGGCTGGCGATATTGGCGCGCGGCCAGTCCATCTTGCAGTCGCCCCAGCGCGCGGATGCCGTCGGCTTGGCTCCGATCCGCGGATCGTTCGTGGCGGAACCGGCGCCGCCGCTGCGCATATCGGCGACCTGACGTGGCGAGTTGCAGCGCCAGTAGCGGATGTCGCTCCACAGCGCCTTGTCCTTGTAGAAGTCCTTGCTCGTGAACAGGTCCAGTGGCAGCGGCTGGATGCCGTCGGGCGCCTTGCCGTCCCACGCCGGTCCTTCGCCGAAGCTGCGCACGTCTGGCGGCGGGTTCATCGACTGGAAGGGAGCGCCCCGCAAGCCGCGTATTTCCGGTGGCTGCAGTTGCGCGGAGGCATCAAGTGCTGCCGCCATCATCAGCGCCAGCCCCCATCCCGAGACGGTTGCAGCTGTGTGGATCTGAGGCATCTGGTCTTCTCCCCCGAAGGTCTGGAGCAGGTTCGCCGCGCCCATTATGGCCGACGCACGCGCCAGCCATCCTTTCTGCCTTACCGGGGCAGGAGGACGCGGCACCCGTCCGCAATCGAGCCGGTTGCCGTAGACTGCTCGTGAACCGAGGGAGGACGTCATGGAACTATCGGAACGGAGCGCGGGAGCGGTGGCCCTGGTGGACATCAGCGGCAGGCTGGTGGCCGGCGACGACAACGGGAAGCTGAAGGACAAGGTCAACAGCTTGATTCACCAGGGACGGAAGCAGATCGTCCTGAACCTGGGTGCGGTGCCATACATCGACAGCATGGGTCTCGGCGAGCTGGCCGCGGCACACGCGACGGTGACGCGGCAAGGCGGGCGGGTCGTGCTGGTGCAGCTCACCAACCGGGTCCAGGACCTGCTGGCGATCTGCCGCCTCCTGACGGTATTCGACAGCTTCGACACGGAAGCGGAAGCGCTCGCGAGCTTCACGCCAGTGACTGGCGTGAACTGATCGCGCGAAGCGTCAGTGCGCGTGCCGCGCCGGCGGAGACGTGTACTTCAACAGTGCAACGGCGGCCAGGCCGATCAGTGCCGGCCCGATGCAGACCAGGTACACCGAACGCGGCTCGATGCGCGCCGCCAGCATCAGCCCGCCAACCGTGGGCCCGACGATCGAGCCGACACGGCCCACACCCAGCGCCCAGCCCAGGCCGGTCGAGCGCATCGACACGGGGTAGAGCATCGACGCGAGCGTGGTGATGCCCACCTGCGCGCCGATGACGCCAAAGCCGGCCACCATCAACAGCGCTGTCGTGCCTGCCTGCGCCAGCCCCTGGGTAGTCGCGAAGAAATAGAATCCGGCCACCGCGAGGGCGAACGCCGACATCACCACGGCATGAGGCGCCACGCGATCCATCAGCAGCCCCAGCGCGTATGTGCCGATCACGCCGCCGAGGTGATACAGCGAGGTCATCACCGCGGACTGTTCCTGTGTGAAGCCCGACGCGTTCAGCGACGTGGGCAGCCAGTTGATGGCCAGGTAGACGTTCAGCAGGCTGACGAAGAATGCCGTCCAGATCAGGGGCGTTGCCAGGTGGCGTCTGTCCTTGAACAAGTCGGCCACCGTCGCGCGCCCATCGTGCCCCGCGTCGAACTGTACGTCGGCGTCGTCGTGCAGACCGGGACGGATCTGCCGCAGCAGCCGCCTGGCCTCGACGCGACCGTCTGGCGTCAGCGCGGCGAACCGCAGCGACTCGGGCAGCCACTTCACCAGGACGATCGCCAGCAGCAGCGGCAGCACCCCGCCGATCACGAACACCGCCCGCCACCCCAGCGTGGAAATCACCTGCGCGGCCACCATGCCGCTGGCAATCGAGCCGATGGAGATGCCGCTCGAGACGAACATCACCACCGAACCGCGTCGCTTCTGCGGCGCGTACTCCGAGGCCAGGCCGATGGCGTTGGGCAGCGCGCTGCCCAGCCCCAGCCCGGTCAGGAAGCGCAGGGCCAGCAGCGACGTCAGCGAGTCCACCCAGACCGTTGCCAGTGAGCAGAGGCCGAAGGCGATGCAGGAATAGATGATCACGCCGCGCCGGCCGATGCGATCCGCCAGCGGCGCGAACAGCAAGGCCCCCAGCATCACGCCGAACAACCCGGCACTGAAGGTGGGGCCGAGTGCCCCGCGCGGCAGGCTCCAGGTCTGGCTGATCGCGGGCGCCACGTAGGTGATGCCCTGCACGTCGAAGCCGTCCACGAACAACACCGCCCCGCACAGTGCGAACACCCGCCACTGAAAGGAGCCGATTGGCTGCGCGTCGATCGCGTTCGCGACCGTTAGTGATTGCGCCATCGCAGCGCTATTATGCTGGCAGTGGTGGTATCGTTCCGCTTCGAATGGAGCGAAGACGTATGAGACTGTCTGCTCGATTGGCGTTCGGCATCGCCCTGGCGGCGGGCCTTGGGGCCGCCGTCCTCGCGCAATCGCAGGGCGCGCCAGGTGGTGCGCCGAACGTGTCCGGCACGTATTCCGGCCGGCGGTGCATGCCCGCCAACTCGGACGTGTGCCCGGAGATGAACGTCAAGGGCGCCGAGCGCCTGATGACCGCGCGCGGCAAGGCGCTGATCGCGGCCTTCGACGAGGTGGCGGCTCCGAAGTACGACTGCTCGCCGGCCACGCTGCCGATCATCTTCGGCGACCCGTGGGCGGTGAAGATCGAGCAGCTGCCGGATCGCGTGAACTTCACCTACGAGAAGGACGACGTCACGCGCACGGTGTGGCTCGAGGGGAAGGGCCACCAGCCACCCCGAAACGGGCTGCTGTTCATGCACGGCTACTCGACGGGCCGCTACGAAGGCAACCAGCTGGTGGTCGAAAGCAGCCGGTTCACGTTCGATCCCGAAGGCTTTGCCGGCGACGCGATCAACGCGCCGTCGTCCACCCAGAAGCGTCTCGTGGAGCGCTACTCACGCCAGGGCGAAACGCTGCGGCTGGAGCTGACGGCCGAGGACCCGGTGTTCCTGCTCGGCCCGATCACCTACACGATGGAGCTGCGTGCGACCACGGAACCGATGTCGCTGCCGTGGGGCTGCGATCCCGTGTCGGCGCAGCGCAACCTGCATGTGGTCAAGTCCAAGTACCCGCAGGATCCGCCGATCAACCGGAAGAACTGACCATGACGAAACCTGCAGCGTTTGTCGGAGCCATCATCCTGGGCGCGTCGATCGCCGCCTCGGCTCACCACGGCCAGGTGGGCCTGTTCGACGAGAGCAAGATCATGGAGTTGAAGGGGACGGTGAAGCGCTGGGTCTTCACCAACCCGCATCCGATCCTCATCGTCGAGGCGCCCGACGACAAGGGCGTGAAGACCGACTGGGACGTCTACTTCGGTCCCGGCGCCGTGCCGTCACTACGGCGCCAGGGCTTCTCGATCGACACCTTCAAGGCAGGCGAGGAGCTGGTCATCAAGGGGCATCGCGCCACCAGCGGCGCGCCAGGCCTGGACGTCCTGGGCAAGGGCACGGGCGTGGTGCGGGCCGACGGCCGCGCCGCGCCGTAAGTCAGGCTACCGATCCTCCTGCCGGGCCGGCTGGCCGCCCCACTGCCACTTGTCCCGGCGACGCTCGATCCGGCGGAGGCGGATGCGGTTGTCGTTCGGATTCCGATTGGGTGAGGCCCAGATCCGCACGCTGTCGCCTTCCCGCAGCGTGTCCTTCTTGATGCCGTCGCCCTCCAGGCGGGAGCGGCTGGCCCACTCCGCGGCGTAGGTCTTTGGGCGCCCGAACGGATCCTGGGCGTTCACGTGCACCCACGCGTGCGGATTCACGTATTGGAACTCGACCACCTCGCCCTCCACCTCGATCATGTCCTGCTCGAGATACATGGTCGCGAACGAGTGATGCGCGAGCAGGGGAGCCGCCGTCAGGGCCAGGACCAGCACCAGGACGCCGCGCAAGTTATTTCCCCCCTTTCGCCAACTCGTAGAGGTCGGCCCTGGTCATCGGGCGATCCGGGATCGGTGGATGCACCATCACGTGGCGATCGAAGTCGAGCTTCAGCCGATCGAGGTTGGCCACGAGAGTCGTGATCGACGGGCTGACCGCCTGACCGGGCCGCGGAACGTTGAAGTCGGCGGTGAAGAGGATCCGCTCTTTCGGCAGCAGCGCCACCAGCATCGAGTCGGTGTGCTGGAGGTCGTCCACGTGAAACAGCTCCAGCGCCCGCGTGTCGTCCTTCAGCGCCAGCGTGTCGATCACTCCTTCGACCTTGGGCTTCTTGCCTGACTTCGCCAGCAGGTCGCCGACCAGCGTGCGCGGCTCGCTGAAAGCCGCCTCGACGAAGAACTTGCTGTTGTCGTCCGCGATGACGGTGACGCCCTCGGCGATGTATGGCGCCAGGCCCGCCGCATGATCGAAATGGGGATGCGTGCTCACCACGTACTTGATGCGTTTGGCTGGGAAGAGCCGCTTCGTCTCGGCGATGACCGCCAGCGCGCTGGCCTCGCTGGGTCCGCCCTCGAGCACGACGACGTGGTCCTTGAACTCGACGGCCAGTGAGACGTAGCCGCCGGTGATGCGGTAGACGCCGTCGGCGAGCTTCTCGGAGGCCGCTGGCGGCACAGGCGCTGGCGGCGGTGGTGCCGGCCCGGCGACCAGCTCGGCGACGTCGGCCGGGTTCACGCGCACGCCGTTGATGATGGCCACGAACGTTTCCATCCCAGCCTGCTTCCGGGCGGTTCGCGTCGGCACCTTGACGCCCTCGACGTCCTGGAAGTCGATGTAGGTCGTGTCCACGTGCAAGTCGCCGAAGATCGGGTGGTCCACCCACGTCTCGACCCGGTCCACCAGCTGCAGCGGGTTGATGTAGCCGACGACGCGGTAGGGCTTTCCCGAAGGCGCCTTCAGCGGCGGCGACCACGTCACCAGCTTGTACGGCACCCCGCTAATCTTCGTGTCGCGTACCGACGCCGCGTTTGCGGCGGCGCCGCGCAGGAATCCCCACGGCGTTACCCAGATGTGAAACTGCTCCGGCCATGGGGAGGCGGCAGTGACCGTCAGCTCGTACGGGGCGGCCGGGGGCGGCGGACCGCCGCGTCGCCCCGGCGCTCCAGGCGCGCCGTCGCCGGTGGCGTGCATCGCCGAGGTCGTGAAGTCGATCGTATTGCGGTAGTTCCTGATGTTCGTCGAGGCCAGCCCGAACGTGATCGTGCGGCTCTGGCCGAAGTTGCCCTGCACGGCATCGCCGGCGAGCATGATCGAGGTCAGGTTGGCGGCGCCCATGGCCTTGGTGGCCTGGGCCACAACGGTCTTGGCGTCCTGCGCGTGCGCGGGCGTCAGCGACCACGCCACCAGGCCGACAATCAGCGGCAGTCGAGCACGCACGAGTTCCCCTCCATCCCCGCCGCAGCGGATTGTACACCAACAGATCAGGCAAGATAGCAATCCAAGTCAAGGCGTGCACCCTACCATCGGGCCTCATGAACGAACGGACCACACGAAACGACTACGCGGACCGGCTCGAGCGGGTGTTCAGGTGGCTGACCGATCACCTGGATGACACGCTCGACCTGACGCGTCTGGCGGACGTGGCATGTCTGTCGCCGTACCACTTCCATCGCGTGTATCGCGCGATGCAAGGGGAGACGGCGGCCGACACCGTGCGACGGTTGCGAATGCACAGAGCAGCGGTCGAGCTCATCACCGGTGAGCTGCCGGTGGCTCGCGTCGCGCGGCGTGCCGGGTACGGAAGCCAGGAAGCCTTTACGCGGGCGTTCAAGACCGCGTATGGCGCTCCCCCGGCGCGCTACCGGGCCTCGTTCGTTCCCACGCCAACCGCGAACAGACAGGAGGATGCGATGGAAACGATGACGACCTACGAGGTCTCGATCCGGCAGACGCCGCCGCTTCGAGTGGCGGCACTGCCGCATCGGGGCCCCTACATGAACATCGGCGGCACCTTCGAGCGATTGCTCGCCGTGGCCGGCGGGCAAGGCCTGCTCGGGCCAGCGATCCGGACGTTCGGCATCTACTACGACGACCCGGCGGCGACTCCTGTCACCGCCCTGCGTGCCGATGCCTGTCTGGCTGTTGCAGAAGGCTGCACGCCGGGCGGCGAGCTGCAGGCCCGGGAGATCCGCGGCGGGCGATACGCCGTCGTGCTCCACGTCGGGCCGTACGCGGAGCTCGACCGCCCGTACAAGTGGCTGTACGGCACGTGGCTGGCTCAGAGCGGCGAGGAGCCGGACAACGCGCCGCTCGTGGAGGAGTACTGAGCGACGCCCGCACGGTATCGCCCACCGAGCTCAAGACGGAGATCTGGCTGCCGCTCCGCTGAGCATCGCGCGAAATCGACGCATGAAGACGTTCGACAACGAGTGGATTCTCGAAGCCTTCGCCGGGCACTCCAGCTTTTTCACCAAGAGGATGTTCGGCGGGCTTGCCGCCTACCTCCACGAGCGCCAGATGCTGGTGCTCGTGGAGCCTACGAAGACTGGCCGCTGGAAGTGGCACGGCGTGCTGATCTGCACGGATCATGAGCACCAGGACTCGATTCGAGCCGACTGTCCAGCCTTGATGCCGCATGCCGTCCTGCGAAAGTGGCTCTACATCGACTCGACGCATCGAGACTTCGAGTCCACGATGGCGACAGTAGCGAAGCGCATGGCACGGAACGACCGGCGCTTCGGCATCGTTCCCACTCCGCCCACGAGACGCCGATCACAACTTCTTCAGTAGCGTCCTGGCTTTCCGGAACCACGGCCGCTCGCGCCGCTGCAGGTAGCCGGGCATGGTCGCCCGCCGTGCCAGCACACGTTCGGCCCACTCACGGGCTTCGGCGGTGCGGTTCTGCGACGCGAGGAAGGTGGCGTAGTTCAGGCAGGTTTCCGACAGCGTGGACACCTGGGCGACCTGCTCGAACAGCGCCCCCGCCTTGTCGTGCTGGCCGGTATTGGCGTAGGCGTGGGCAAGCAACGCCATCGCACGGTGCGAATCGTATTTCGGCTCGCGGGAGGTGACGACCTCCAGGTCGGCCACCGCGCCACCGAAATCACCGAGATTGATTTGGGCGATCCCGCGTCGATAGACCGGATCGATGTGCATGCTGCGAGGCGAGATCGCCTTGTCGTAGCACTCCTTCGCCCGCCTGAAATTCTTCTCGTCCAGGTAGAGATCGCCGAGCTCCTCGTAGTTGCCGGAAGCAGGGTTCTCGAGCACCAGCGCCTCGAGCATCTTGATCCGCTTGCGGCGTCCGAACGCGTCGTAGACCTGCCTCAGGAGCCCAAGGTCTGGAACGACCTCGACGAGGATGTAGACGAACGCGCCGACGCCACCGAGGAAGATGATGGCGTACAGCCAGAGCGTGTTCGGCCGTCGGCGGATGAAGTGGACGAGCGCAAGCGCCTGGAGGATCAGTCCCCATTGAAAGAACTGAAAGAATCCCATCGCAACAGGTGGCGCGAGTATACCCGGCAGGACGCGCGGGTTGTTGTCACGAGTGATACGATTTCCGGCCGATGATCCGCAATCCGGTTAGTGTCAGGCGTCGTGGTGTCATCATCAAGTCCTGTGCGTGTTGCCGTTGTCCTTTCCGCGTTCCTGCTCTTTCCGGCCCTGGTCTGCGCCCAGGGAACCGCCATTCTTTCCGGGCGCGTACTCGACCTGCAGGGTAACGCACCGATCAGTTTTGCGGCCATTGCCGTCGAAAGCCCCGCCGCGGCAGCCGGATCGCCGCCCATCGGGGGTGCGCTGGCCGGCGAGAACGGCCGCTTCGTCATACAAGGTCTGGCGCCGGGCCAGTATCGAGTCCGGATTACGTTTCCCGGCTTCCTCGAAGCCGAGGCGGACGTGGTCGTCAGTCCGCTGAACCAGACCTACGACCTGGGAGATATCCGCCTTCCTCGAATCGAGGGCTTCAAGGAACAGATCACGGTCACGGGCGAAACCATCCGCGCCGCCGGCCTCGACACGCAGATATTCAGTGTGGGTGACGGACCCATCCAGTCGACCGGCACCATGCTCGACGCGCTGAAGAACGTCCCTGGTGTGACGGTCGATCAGGAGGGAAAGGTCTCTCTGCGCGGCAGCGACAAGGTCGCCATCCTGATCGATGGGCGGCAGTCGAGCCTGACCGGATTCGGCAATCAGCGGGGGCTTGATGGCGTGTCGGCGGCCAACATCGAGGCGATTGAAATCATCAACAACCCTTCTGCGCGCTTCGACGCCGCAGGCATGGCGGGCATCATCAACATCATTTACAAGAAGGAACAGCAGCTTGGCTGGTCCGGCGATGTCGGCCTTGGGCTGGGCGTCGGCCAGTTCACCAAGCAGCGGCGCGACCTTCCAACCGATCTCGGCAGCTTCTCGAACAACGAGAAAGTGATCCCGAGCGTGAACCTGAACTATCGCACGCCGCGGACGCGCACGTTCATACAGGGAGATCTGCTGCTGCAGGATCGGCTGCCAAACAATGAATTCACCACGCGCTTCTATGACGATGGCCGGGTGATTGAGTCCCAGGTGCCGGAAAATCGCGAGCAGTATAACTACACCGTCCGAGGCGGGTCCGACTTTACCCTCAACGACACGAACACCATCTCCGTCTCGGGCGTCCACAATTACGAGCATCACATCGACGTCGCGCAGGTGCCGTTCATCCTGCAGCCGACGGGACAGCTGGAACGGTTCTGGTTCTGGCGGGAGGATGAGGGAACCGGGTTCACGAACGCCAGCGTCGATTTGACGCGCAAGTTCGGCGCGCCGGGCCATGAGCTGGGTGTCAACCTTCAGTTCACACGGGGGAAGGAAGACGAGGCCTACTTTCTGAACGAGGTATCGCCGATCCGGATCGGCACCGACGACACCCACATCATCGCTATCGAAAATACTCTGCCCCTCAGCATCGACTACACGCGGCCGCTGCCGACCGGCCGCTTGGAGCTCGGCACCAAGTTGCAGCGCCGCTGGATCCCGGTTACCTACACGGTGCGGCGCGGCGTCCAGAGTGTGATCTACCCGGGCCTCGGGGATTTCTCGGAGTGGGATGAAAACATCTTCGCCGGCTACGCCAACCTTGTCCGCATTACGCCGCGCTACACGCTTGAAGGCGGACTCCGGCTCGAGGAAACGCAGGTCTCGTACACGATTCCCACCGAGACATCTATTACCCTGGGAGCGACAAGTACGACTATTTCGGCGTGTTTCCGAACGCGAAGCTCACGCTGAACCTGGCCAGCACCAACCGGCTCACCATGGCCTTCAACCGGCGCGTCGACCGTCCAGGGGAACCGGAGCTCCGCATCTTCCCGAAGAACGACGATCCGGAAATTCTGAAAGTGGGGAACCCGTTCCTGCGGCCCCAGTTCAC
>CAWEBF010000038.1:0-33219 GCA_963807235.1 uncultured Acidobacteriota bacterium | reverse complement strand
ACCGACGACGTCGGCTACGCCGACATCGGCAGCTACGGGGCGAAGGACATCAAGACGCCGAACATCGACAGCCTGGCACGCGATGGCGTGAAGCTCACCGACTTCTATGCCAACGGGCCGATGTGCAGCCCGACCCGGGCCGGACTCGTCGCCGGGCGCTATCAGCAGCGCTTCGCGATCGAGGCGGCGCTCGGCGGCGTCAGCACCGCCGCGGAACAGGGGCTGCCCGCCACCGGCCACTCGCTGCCGCAGTTGCTGAAGAGCGCCGGCTACGCCACGGCGCTCCTCGGCAAGTGGCATCTCGGCTACAAGCCTGAGTACAGCCCCAACGCGCACGGCTACGACTTCTTCTTCGGCTTCAAGAGCGGCTACGTCGACTACTACCAGCACACCGACGGCGCCGGCCGGCCCGACCTGTTCGAGAACGACAAGCCCGTGGAGGAAGCCGGCTACATGACCGACATCATCACGGACAAGACCACGCGGTTCATCGAGCAGAACGCCGCGCGTCCGTTCTTCGTGGAGGTGGCCTACAACGCCGGGCACTGGCCGTACCAGCCGCCCGATCGGCCGTCGGTGGCCCCCGGCAACGCGCGGCACGTGATGCCGCACGAGGAGGGCACGAGCACGCGAGCCGACTACGTCGCGATGATGGAACGGGCCGACCAGGGCGTGGGACGCATTCTTCGGACGCTCGACCGGTTGAATCTCTCTCGCAACACCATCGTGATCTTCACCAACGACAACGGCGGCGAATGGCTGGCCCGGAACGCGCCGCTCTTCAACCGCAAGTGGACGCTGTGGGAGGGCGGGATCCGTGTGCCCGCGCTGGTCCGGTGGCCCGGCCGCATTCCAGCGGGCAAGGTGTCTCCGCAGGTGGGGATCACGATGGACCTGAGCGCCTCCATCCTCGCCGCCGCCGGGGCGACGGTGCCGGCCGAGGCGCGGCTCGAAGGCATGAACCTCTTCCCGATCCTCGAAGGCCGCGCGCCGGTGGTCGAGCGCACGCTCTTCTGGCGGACCAACGCCGGCGGCCACAACCAGAGGGCCGTGCGGAGCGGCGACTGGAAGCTGATGGTCGACGGCAACCACTTCCTGGTCTTCGACGTGCGCAAGGACGTCGGCGAGCGGAACGACGTGGCCAACGAACGGCAAGCCCTCGCGCGCCGGCTGCAGTCGCAGTTGACGGCCTGGGAGGCCGACGTGAACGCCGAGGCCCAGGCCAACGGCACGGTTCAAATCAATCGCGGACGCGGTGCCGGCCGTGCCGGCGGCCCGCTGCCGGTGGCCGCGGCCCAGCGGGCCGCGGCACGGTTCCCGAATAGGAGATGCGCCATGAATGTCCAGAGCAGACACCTGTTCCTGTCGGCGTGCGTCACCATCCTGATTTCCCTGCCGGCCTCGGCGCAGAGCCTGGCCGGCAGCGTCCGCGACACGTCAGGCGCCGTGCTGCCGGGTGTCACCGTTGAAGCCGCCAGCCCGGTGCTCATCGAGAAGATCCGAACGGCCGTGGCGGACGGCAACGGCCAGTATCAGATCGCGAACCTGCCTCCGGGCAGCTACCGCATCACCTTCTCGCTCGCGGGCTTCGCCACCGTGGTCCGGGAGGGCGTGGAGCTGACCGGCGCCGGAGTCACCAGCATCAACGCCGAGATGCGCGTGGGCGCGCTCGAAGAGAGCATCACCGTCACGGGCGAGTCGCCCGTCGTGGACGTCCAGTCGGCGCGGCAGACCACCGTCATCAACGGCGAGGTGGTGCGCACGCTGCCCGCGTCGCGCAGCTACGGCAACTACCTGGCCGCGATCCCGGCCATCCAGGCCACCGGGTTCAACACCGGCGTCCAGACCAGCAACAACTTCTTCACCGCGCGGGGCGGCCGCAGCAACGAGGGTGCCATCCAGATCGAGGGCCTGATCGTCGGCTCCCCGTTCAACGGCGGCGGCGTGTCGAACTACCTGTACGACATGAACAACGCGGCCGAGGTCCAGGTGTCGATCTCCGGCGGACTGGGCGAATCGGACCGCGGCGCGCCCATCTTCAACATCATCCCGAAGACCGGCGGCAACACGTTCAGCGGCAACTATTTCGGCAGCTTTGCCGGGCAGTGGGGACAGTCGTCCAACATCGACGAGTCCCTGCGCGCCCTGGGCTTTGCCGACGCGCCGGCCCTGCGGAAGAACTGGGACAACAACATCTCGGTGGGTGGTCCGATCAAGAAGGACAAACTCTGGTTCTTCGCCAACTGGCGGACCATCGGCTCCCACATCGACACGCAGAACCTGTACGCGAACAAGAACGCCGGCAACCCGAACGAGTGGCGCTGGGTGCGCGATGAGAGCGTGCGGGTGCGAAACGCGTCCGCCCGGATGGTCAACAGCATCCGGCTGACCAGCCAGGTCACGCCGCGCAACAAGGTCGGCTTCTTCATCGATTACACCAAGAACTGCACGGGCTCGTCGTTCACGAAAGACGCCGACCAATGCCGCACGCCGGGCGACGACTGGACGGCGTCGGGTCCCGGCATCGGTCCGGGTGTCGCCACCACGTCGCCGGAGTCGGGCACCGTCTGGCAAGCGCCGTTGAAGATCGCGCAGGCCACCTGGAATTCACCGATTACGAACCGCGTGCTGTTCGAGGCCGGCGCGTCGTCGTTCTGGGTGCAGTGGGGCGACGTGAAACCCGCCGGCGCGCTCTCGGACTTCATCTCGGTCACCGAGCAGTCCACCAACGCCGGCGTGCCGATGGCCAACTACACCTACCGCGGGTGGTACGCCCAGCCGTCGCAGGACCAGCAGCACGCCACCTGGCGCGGCACGCTCTCGTACGTGTCCGGCACCCACAACCTGAAGGTCGGCTATCAGGGGGGCTGGATGGTGGCGAAGACCACCACCCAGGTCGGCCAGCAGATCAACTACATCTTCAACAACGGCTCCCCGATCCAGTTGCAGCAGCGGGTCGGACCGACGCGCGTCAGCGACCGCCTCGGCTACAGCGCTTTCTACGTCCAGGACGCGTGGACCCGCGGCCGCCTGAGCCTGCAAGGCGCGTTGCGGTTCGAGACGGCGTCGAGCTTCAGCCCCGCCGGCGAGAACGGCGTCATCGCCGATCACCGCTTTGGTTCCGCACTGATCTTCCCGCGCGTCGAGGGCGTGAAGGGCTACCGGGACATCACGCCGAGGATGGGCGCGGCCTATGACGTGTTCGGCAACGGCCGCACCGCGCTCAAGCTGCACACGGGCCAGTACCTGCAGAGCGCGTTCTCCGGCGAGGTCTACACAATCAACAATCCGGCGACGACGCTGGTGTCCACCGTCAACCGCCCGTGGACCGACCCCAACGGCAACCGTGTGGCCGAGTGCGATTTCCTGAACCCGGCGGCCAACGGCGAATGCGGGCCGTGGGCCAACCTGCAGTGGGGCTCATCGGTGCAGACGACGACGGTCAATCCCGACGTGCTCGAAGGATGGGGCGTGCGGAACCGCGACTGGCAGATGGGCGCCAGCCTGCAGCAGCAGCTGTTCGGGCAGGTGGCGCTCGAGGTCAGCTACAACCGGCGGTGGTGGAACAACTTCTTCACCACCCACAACACGGCGTTGACGCCGGCGGACTTCGACGAGGTGACGCTCACCGCTCCGCAACACCCGCAACTGCCCGGCGGCGGCGGCTACCCGGTGACGTTCCTGGTCCGCAACAACCGGACCGCCACAGTCGGGGTCAACCAGCCGTACTACACCCGCAACCAGGACTACGGCGACGAGACGCACTACTGGCACGGCGTGGACATGTCGCTCAGCGCGCGCCTGCGCGGGACACTCTTCGTGCAGGCCGGCACCAGCACCGGCCGCGGCGTCAACGACACCTGCGACGTGCTGACGGCACGGTTCGGCCGGCCGATGGCCCCGACCGCTGGCATCGTAATCGCCCAGGGCATCGTCGACGGGCAGCCGAGCTGCGACTTCGCCGAGCCATGGCTGACGCAGTTGCGCGGCCTGGCCAGCTACACCGTACCAAAGGTGGACGTCCTGGTCAGCACCATCTTCCGCTCGCAGCCGAACGCCCAGCCGGCAGCCACGACGGTGGCGACGAACGGCGCGTCGCGAACCGCCAATTACCAGATGACACCGGCCCAGTTCCTGGCGGCGACCGGGACGGCGCTGCGACCCGGGCTGGCCCAGCAGAGCGTGGATCTGCTGGCTCCTGGCGCCCTCTACGGCGAGCGCATCAACGTCGTCGACATGCGGTTCGCCAAGGTGCTGCGGCTCGGGCGCACGCGCCTGAACGTCGGCATGGATCTCTACAACCTGCTCAACGCCAACGCGCCGACCGCCTTACGAGACCGTCTACGACCCGGCCACCAACGGCGCGCGCTGGATGCGGCCGACGGCCGTTCTCAACCCGCGGGCGGCTCGGTTCAACGCGCAGTGGGACTTTTGATCGAGAGTGTCGGCTCCTCCATCTCCCTCCCTCGAGTTCGCGGCTGACGCGAGGATGAACCGGCAATTCGTGACGTGCATCTGCGCGCTGATTGCGCTGAATCTCACTATCTCGGCGCAGGCGCCAACGCGTGCCACCGGCGACCAGCGCCGGCAGTATGTCTTTGCGCCGACGGGTCAGCAGATGCCGTATCGCGTCTACGTCCCGCAGACGTGGAATGGCAAGGCGTCGCTGCCGATCATCCTGATGCTGCACGGCGCCGGGGCGAACGAGAGCACGTACCTCGATCAGGCCGATGGCCTGCTGATGAAGCTCGCCGAACAGCACGGCTACATCGTCGTCTCGCCGCTGGGGTTCACGCCGCT
The DNA here is from genome assembly GCA_963807235.1 of uncultured Acidobacteriota bacterium. Classification (GTDB taxonomy): domain Bacteria; phylum Acidobacteriota; class Vicinamibacteria; order Vicinamibacterales; family UBA2999; genus CAWEBF01. Next base: position 28,419 of record CAWEBF010000038.1, on the reverse strand, counting down.
CGGCGCCTACGGCAATCCCCTTCGGCTGCCGGCGGTCTTCGGCCAGACCGCGGCGGCCGCCTCGCAACGTGCCGCTGTCGCGCCGGCGCGTCAGCGCGAGCTCAATCTGAGCGAACTCGAGGTCATGACCGCGCTGGAGATCGTCACCGAGGAATACGGCGCCGATCGCTCGCGCACCTACCTCGCCGGTCACTCGATGGGCAGCGGTGGCGCGTGGCACCTCGCGGCCCGGTATCCCGAGCGATGGCGCGCGGTTGCGCCGATGTCGGGGCCGTTCGTCGACGAGGCGACGTATCCGTTCGATCGAATCAGGCGTCTGCCGATCTTCATGACCGAGGGCACCGGCGCGACCCCGTCGCTCGAGGGCAGCCGCGTGCTGGCGCGTTACATGCGCGAGCGCGGTTTTGCGTTCGAGTACCTGGAGGTGGACGGCAACCACGGAAGCATGGTGCCGATGGTGTGGCCGCGGATCTTCGAGTTCTTCAATCGCCAGGGCCAAGCGCCGCCGCCGCCGAGAGCGACGGCGCCAGTGGCAGACCGTGTCACGCTCGCTGAAGTAGAGTGGCGGGTGCCATCCAATTGAGGAGAGTCGATATGGCCAGTCTGCAGACCCGAATCTCAAAGCTACCGCTTGCGACGCTCATCGCCTGGACCATGTGCACGGCCGCTCTGCTCGCACAGACGGCGCAGACGCCGACGTTTCCAAACGCGCCGCAGGGCTTCGACGCACCCCGGCAGGGCATCGCCACCGGTCGCGTCGAACGCGTCGAGTACAGCTCGTCCGTGACCGGCGGGAAGAAGCCGGCCATGGTGTACACCCCGGCGGGCTATTCCTCATCGCAGAGGTATCCGGTGCTCTACCTGCTGCACGGGATTGGTGGCAACGAGACGCATTGGCGGGGACCGGGAGCGGCCGCAGCGATCCTTGACAACCTGATCGCCGACAAGAAGGCAGTGCCGATGATCGTCGTGATGCCGCACGGCCGCTCCTCGAACGAGCCGGAGACATCGCTCTTTGGCGGACGCGGTGGACGAGGCGCGCGCGGTGCCGCTCCCGCCGGAGGACGAGCCGGCGGGGACGCGGGCGGGCGCGGCGGCGCGGGGATGGCGGTCGAGTTCCAGGCGTACGCGGCGTTCGAGCGCGAGCTGCTATCGGATCTGATCCCGTTCATCGAGTCGAACTACTCGGTGCTGTCCGATCGCGAGCACCGCGGGCTCGCCGGTCTCTCGATGGGCGGTGGCCAGTCGCTGAACTTCGGCCTCGGCAATCTCGATACGTTCGCCTGGGTCGGTGGGTTCTCGTCCGCACCAAACACGATGCCGCCGGCGCAGCTGGTGCGGGACCCGGCCGCTGCGCGCCAGAAGCTGAAGCTGCTGTGGGTGTCGTGCGGCGATCAGGACTCGCTGTTCAACATCAGCGAAGGCGTCCACAACTACCTGGTCGAGCAGAAGGTGCCGCACATCTGGCACGTCGACATCGGAGGCGGCCATACCTTCCCGGTGTGGAAGAACAACCTGTATCACCTCTCGACCCTGTTGTTCCGGTAGCCCGCTCGTGCGCCATTCGGCTGAGCGGTCGATCGTTACTTGAGTTTCTCCACGAACTTCTCGCCTTCAGCGCAGATTTCGTCAATGAGTTCGGTATCCGCGGCGAACTGCTGACGTAAGGTCACCGACCACGGCTTCGTATACGCCTTGGGATCATCCACCGTGACCTCGATCTCGAGGTGTCCAAAGCTGGGCCGCCGGATTCGCTCGCGAACCTTTGCGGCCCCCGTAATCATGCTGCCGTCCCAGTCGATCCACAGATCGTCGCGAAATCCGATGCTGTCGATCACCAGCGTGTCGCCGTCCCAGGTGGCCGTCGAATAGCCCTGCCACGATGGATTGGGGGCTTCCGGCAGCTGGCGGCCGTCCGTGAAGACTTGACGGTAGGTGCCGTTGTACTCGTTCAGCATCACCAGCAGGTCCGGCGTCTGGACGAACTTCAGATAGTGAGGGAGCCCGTAGGCGCGTAGAAAGAAATCGGGCAGGCATCTGATGTGCGGATCGTCGATCGCCTGGTTCGCCGTGCGCTCGTCCACGAGCTTGGCGAGCCATGGCTGGTAAGGCAGCCCGCCGGGCATGTCGATGCCGATGTGGATGCTCTGACGCGAGAAGCTGGCGGTGCGGGGCGGGCACTTTCGCGACGGAGGATTCAACTTCAGAAGCTCGCTGATGGGTGCTGTGCCTCGGATGACACAGAGTGGCTCCGCGGTCATCCACACGCCGGACAGGTCTGGTCTTCCATTCGCCAGGCGCGGCGGTGCCGCGGTCAGATCAACTTCGCCAGTTGCGGTTCGAGGTGCTCGCGGACTCGGAACTTTGAACCACTGGGCACCCAACGATCCTGGTGCGCCAATAATGACGATGATCATCAGGACCGTCCTCACATGTTCCTGGATCTGTCGCAACGCAGGGTGGTTATGCACGTATCACTCCGCCTCCGGCCGAGTTCGTAGAACCCGGCTTCCCCGGACGTTCGTGACCCGAGGGAGCCGGCATCGGAGCGATCACTTGCTGCCGCGTGTCTCCGGGAACTGCTTGCGCTGCAGCGACCACTGGGTGTCCTTGCAGAGTCCGCAGTCCTCACCGACGAACCGCTTGGCGCTTTGCGCATCGCCCCGCAGCTGCCAGTTCAGCCAGCTCACCGCGACCGATGCGGCGGCGCCGCCGTTGGGTTCGTTGAAGGTGCCGCCGTGCCCGACCGGGAGATTCGCGATCGCTGCCGGGACGTGCGTGATGCGGTTGAAATCGTCCATGCCGTTGGCATACGCGATGTCAGTGGGGCCGCCCTCGATGTAGATCACGGGCGTGTGCAATGTCTGCAGCACTTCCTTGCCGACGCTCGTGCCTGTCATGGTGGTTGGCCCGGTGTTGAGTACGCCGCTGTTGTGAATCACCAGCGTCTTCACCCGCGGATCCTTCGCCACTTGCAGCGCCTGTACGCCGCCGCAGCTCCAGCCCGAATACGCGATCTGCGCTGCATCGATGCGGCCGAAGTAGGGACTGCCGGCGCGCTGGTTCTCGGCGAGCGCCCAGTCGACGGCGTCGGTCAGATCCGACACCTGCGTGCGCGGCGGCGGGAGCTGACCCTGCGTCGCCGCTGGACGCGGCTCCCGCGGCGGCGCGCCAGGCCCGCTCCAAATGCGGCCGCTCGCCAGCACCAGATACCCATGCGAGGCGATCTCGAGCAGATGGAAGCGGCTGCTCGCGGCATCGTCCGAGCATCCCCCGTTGCCCCACGCCACCACACCCAGCTTCGTGCGGCCGAGGGCGCTGAGGTCCCTGGGCCGGTAGACCACGTGGCGCGGCAGCGACGCGATTTCCTCCTTCATCGCGGGGAAGGCCCCGGTCCCGGGGGTGTCGGGCCGCTTGTTCATCTCCGCCTGCCGCTCGAGCGCAGCACGGTCGGGCTGCGGGGGCGCCGCCTGCTGCGCGGCCGCGACGACACCAACCGCACGCGGCGACGAGGGCGATAGCCAATGAATGGCAGACGGAATCACGGATGTCATGCGTGGTCATAGCGGTATTCTCCTTCATCGTCAGGCCGGCCGCACTAGCCGTCTCAGTTCGCTCTTCGCGAGCCGTCGATGAGTTCCAGGATGCCCGCGACGATCGACGACTCGGCGCATCCGGGCTGCAGCCTGGACGACAGCACCTCGAAGGTGTACTTGCCGAACGACGCATCGTCCGGGATGTAGCCCGACCTCGCCGCCCCGTTCGTGAGAGTAGCCAGCATCGTCGCCTTGAACGGCGACTCCCGCTTCAATCGCTGCGCGATCGGATTGAAGGCCTCGGCGTTCACCGCGCCGATCATGACGTCGCCGACACGAAGCAGGCCGAGCCTGATCTCGACGGGAGCGCCGTCCTTGTATTCGCCCTCGAATCCGGCCCGGCCTGCATTGGTCCGCTCGCGTCCGGGGCAACGGATGGTGGAGTAGCCGCCCCACAGCGGTACCGAGGTCTCAGTGCGTCCAGCACCGCGCATCACGTGCAGCACTTCCTCGCCGAGGAACTGCCCCATCGAGGCCACCATCTGTCGCTGCTGGTTCATCAAGCGGGCCACGGTGGGGTCGCTGCGGTTCAACCCTTCGCCGCCCGGCGGCATAGCGTTGCTGATGTCGATGCCGCGCCTGGCGTAGTCCCTGGTCCGGATCTCGCGCAGGTCGTAGGTCTGCTGGTAATAGATGGGGTTCTGGTCGCCGGCAGCGCCCGAGGACCAGAGCGCGACGATGCGACCATCGAACGAATCTTCCACGTAGCTCGAAGCCGCTCCAGGAATATCGGCACTGATCTGATCGAGCTGGCCGGCAATCACCGCGTGCACGGCGTAGTTGTAATACACCGCGATCGGCTCGCCGTTCAGCCCCTCGAACGTGAGCACCGCGACCGTCTTGTCTGAGGGGCCCTCGCGGTTTGGCCCCTCCCACCAGCGGTGGGTGCTGGGATCGATGATCTGGCGATTGACGTTGATGTACGAGGTGCCCGTGCCGTAACCCACCCGTGCCGGGGCCAGTCTCTGTTTTGCCAGGCGGACCGATTCGACGATCTTCCGCGGGTACTCCTGACCCCGCTGGCCGCCGGCGCTGTGGGTATGCGTGGCCGTCAGAAGGACGTGTGCCGTCGGGATCCCGAGCTCCGTTTCGATCTGCCGGGTGACGGCCTGCCAGATGGCGTCTGGAATGGCCCCCGCGTCGACCGTAGATCAAGGCGGCGCTCGCGAGGCCGTTGTCCAGGACGACGGCTCTCGCATGGAGCCGATCGAGAACGCCGTGGCTGTTCTTCGGGAGTTCACCTGACGACGGGGTCACGTCGACCTTGGCTGCGCCCACCCGGAGCGCTGCCGCCGGGCGCCCGCTCTGTGCAACGCCGTGGCGCACATCGCCAGCGACGATCATTACCAGAATCGCAATCCATGTCTTCATGTGGCGTCCGGCGGTCCGCGCGAGATGGCGGGCGCGCGGCCCCACTGTATCATCAGGCCTCGTCAGCCCTTGCGGGCCTGCGGATGAAGAATCAGGCACAGTTGATCGCCTACGTCGATCGCCTTCCGGGCGGCACGTTTCGCGACCTGCAGCAGCTGCTCGATGGGCCGCTGCAAGGTGCGTTCGGAGGCGTGCACGTGCTGCCGTTTTTCCATCCGATCGATGGCGCCGACGCCGGCTTCGACCCGATCGATCACACCCGGGTCGATCACCGCGTGGGTGAGTGGGACGACGTCGCGGCCCTCGCGGCGCGGACCGAGGTGATGGCCGACGTGATCGTCAATCACATGTCGAGCAGGTCGCCACAGTTTCAGGACTATTTGCGTCGCGGCGAGGGCTCGCCCTACGCCGGGATGTTCCTGACTTACTCACGCCTTTTTCCGGAGGGCGCACGGGAGTCGGATCTGCTCGCGCTGCACACGACGCGCCCAACACTTCCGTTCACGAACTACCAGACCGCGACCGGCGAGCACGCGCTGCTCTGGACTACCTTCACGAGCGATCAGATCGACATCGACGTGAGGCACCCGGAGGGGAGGCGCTATCTGGCCGAGGTACTGGCGCGATTCCAATCCGCGGGCATCAAGGCGATCCGGCTCGACGCCGTCGGGTTCGCCGTGAAGAAGGCCGGTACCAGCTGCTTCATGATTCCGGAGACCTTCGCGTTCATCGCCGACTTCGCGGAACAGGCGCACGCGTGCGGCATGGAGGTCCTGGTGGAAGTCCACGGACACTACCAGGACCAGATCGACGTCTCGCGACAGGTGGACTGGGTCTACGACTTTGCGCTGCCGCCGCTCGTGCTCCACACGCTCTATGCGCGAAACGCGGCAGCGCTCACGCGATGGCTCGAGATCCGCCCCGGCAACACGGTGACCGTGTTGGACACGCACGACGGGATCGGGGTGCAGGACGTGGGCGCCGATCGCCGGCGGGGACGGTTCGACGGCCTGCTGACGGACGAGGAGATCGACGCGCTGGTCGAGACGATCCATCGCCACAGCCGAGGCGAGAGTCGCCACGCGAGCGGCGGGGCGGCGACCAACGTCGACTCCTCCCAGATCAATTGCACGTTCTACGACGCGCTCGGCAGCAACGACCCCGATTACCTGATCGCACGCGCCATTCAGTGCTTCGTCCCGGGGATTCCGCAGATCTACTACGTCGGCCTGCTGGCCGGCAGCAACGATCTCGACCTGCTGCGTCGCACTGGTGTGGGGCGCGACATCAACCGCCGCTACTACACGGCGGGCGAACTGGAGCAGGCATTGGCGCGCCCGGTCGTTCGGTTGCTGATAGAACTGCTGCGGATTCGGAATACCCATCAGGCGTTCGGTGGCGCCTTTCACGTGGTGCCGTCGTCGCCAGACCGGCTCGTTCTGGAGTGGAAGAACGGCACCGGCGTTCGCGCGCCTCGACGTGAATCTGAGTCAGATGTCCGCAGCCGTCGCCTGCTCCGGAGACGGTGCCGATGTCGGCGACACAGTCGCCTGGCAGGCAGGGACGGAGGCGCGCCGGTGACGTCCCGCGCGCCGGGCGATGGCCGCAACCTCACCCTGGTCAAGGCGCTGACCTATCTGATGTTCGCCATGTTTGCGATGACGACCGACTCGGTCGGCGTGATCATCCCGGAAGTCATCCGGACGTATCAGCTGTCGCTGACCGCAGCGGGGACCTTTCAATACGCGACGATGACCGGCATTGCCGTGGCTGGTCTCTTCCTCGGCTCACTGGCGGACCGGTTCGGCCGCCGGCCCACGATAGTGGTCGGCCTTACGCTGTTCGCCGCGGCCTGTTTCCTGCTTGCCAGCGGTGACGCGTTTCTGTTCTTTGCCGTGCTATTGGGCGTCTCCGGACTCGCAATCGGCATCTTCAAGACCGGTGCCCTGGCGCTCATCGGCGACATCTCGACGTCCACTGCCCAGCACACGTCGATCATGAATGCGGCCGAAGGCTTCTTCGGAGTCGGCGCCATCATTGGACCAGCCATCCTCGTGCGTCTGCTGGCGGCCGGTGTCTCATGGAAGTGGCTGTACGGCATCGCCGGCGTCATCTGCGTCGCGCTGATCGTTCTCGCGCTGGTGGTGAGATACCCTGAGGCCTCCAAGCCGGCGGGCGGCAGTGGCTTCAGCGGAACCGGCCGCGCCTTGAAGAATCCGTACGTGCTGGCGTTTTCGACCGGCGCGTTCCTCTACGTCGGCGTCGAGGCCGCGATCTACGTGTGGATGCCCACGCTGCTCCAGAGCTATGGAGGTGTGGCCACATGGACGGCGGCCTACAGCATCTCGGTCTTCTTCATCCTGCGGGCGGCCGGGCGCTTTCTCGGCGCCTGGATGCTGACGCGCGCTCAGTGGCAGGCCGTGCTTGCGCTGTGCAGCGGCGGGATTCTGCTCTGCTTCGCCGTGAGCATGTCCGGGGGCGAGAGCTGGGCGGTGTACTTGCTGCCGCTCTCCGGACTCTTCATGTCGGTGGTGTACCCGACGATCAACTCAAAGGGGATCAGCTGCGTGCCGAAGGCAGAGCACGGTGCCGCGGCAGGTGTCATCCTCTTTTTCACGTGCGTGTCAGCGGTCTTGGCGCCCTTGGCGATCGGCGCCGTGAGCGACGCCTTCGGCCGGATCGTCTACGGGTTCTGGCTCGCGACCGGCCTCGCGGCGCTCCTGTTTCTCGGCTCGCTCCTGAACTGGCTGCTCAACCCGACGCAGGTCTTGCTCGAGCAGCGGGACGTGACGGAATACCATTCATGAGCGGAGGCCTGTGACATGGTCGGTACTCGCCGGTGGCTGGTGATGGCGCTCGTCTCAGCGTGCGTGACGGCGTTGACGGCGTTTCAGCAGGGCCCGCCCCGGTCGCGGACCGGGTCGCCCGTGGCGCTCGTCGGAGGCACCCTGATCGACGGCACCGGCGCCGCGCCGATCCGCAACAGCGTGGTGCTGATTCGTGGCGAACGCATCGAGCGGATCGGCACGACGGAGTCGGTGGCAATCGGGCCGGACTACGAGCGGATCTCGACCGAAGGCATGACGGTGATGCCGGGCATGTGGGACCTGCACGTCCACCTCATGTACGGCGGCCATCCGAACGGCCGGTTCTGGTTCGATAACTACACCCCCCAGTTCGAGACCGTGACCATCCCCGCGTCGGCCCGGCAGATGCTGATGGCTGGCGTGACCAGCGTGCGGGACCTCGGCGCACCGCCCAGCATCGTTGCCGTCAAGAAGCGCATCGCCAGCGGCGAACTGCCGGGGCCGACGCTGTATGTCGCCGGGCCAGTGCTCTCGAAGGGCGCGGGCGCCGCGTCGCCGCACGTGTGGAACGTGGACGGCGCCGCCGACGCGCGGGCGAAGACGATCCAGTTGATCGAGTCAGGCGTGGACTGGATCAAGCTCATGAACGCCGAGCAGTGGTCGCTCGACGAGTTGAAGGCGGTAGTCGAGGAGGCGCACCGGCGTGATCGGAAGGTGGCGGCCCACGCCTTCAGCGAAGCCGAGGTCCGGCAGGGGCTGGCCGCCGGCGTCGACGACTTTCAGCACCTGCGGACACAGACGCCGGATACCCAGCGGACCTCATGGCATCCATCCGGACGCGAGCCGCCAGCGGCCGGCCGCTCTATTGGACCGTGACCGTCGGCGGAAACGGCCAATTGAACGCCGCCTACCTGGCGTCGAATCCCGAGTACCTCGAGGATCCCGGCAACTTCATCGGCATGCCGCCGGCCATGGAAGACGAGGTGCGCAAGGCCATTGCGGCGCGCATCGGCGGACCCGGGCGTGGCGCCGGCGCGGGCCGTGGCGGGGGCAGGGGCGGCCCACCCCAGCCGCAGGCCGAGATCAACGCCATCGTCAAGCGTAAGGTCGCGCAGCTGCGCGAAGCAGGCGTGGAGCTCGTCTTCGGCACCGACATCGGCAGCTGGGGAGAAGTGACGTCGCAAGCCGGCTGGATGGAGGCGGACCTCTGGGTCCACGAGCTCGGCTTGGAGCCGATGGCGGTCATTCGCCGGATGACGCTCGACGCGGCGCGTCTGATGGGCGCTGACCGTGACTCGGGGTCGCTCACCGAGGGCAAGTACGCCGACGTCATCGCGGTGCGCGGCGATCCGCTGCGCCACATCGACGTGCTGCGGGATCCCCGCGTCGTCATCAAGCACGGACGCCGCTACAGGTGAGCCTCGAAATCCGAGGTGGCAGGTCTTCGCCCAAGGCAGGTGCGCTACCAGGCTGCGCTACGCCCGGACTCGAAGACCTTTGATTTGACTGCCGTTTTCTTCGCTCAGTTAGTGCTCTCTTCAGCCTCAGTAAGGACGAGCCGCATCCTGCCGTTGGCGTCCGGCTCGAACACCTCCCGCTCCGCGACCGAGCGGCTGCCACCCGCCTGGCGGACTATCGTCACGGTCCGTCGGATGACACGCAGCGGCTCGTTGGGGGCAACACTGTGTCGGCCCTCCACCTCTTCGATGGTCTGGCGGCCGCCGGTAGTCGCCGTCGTCGTCCGTTGAACGCGCTGATTCAGTACCAGCCGACTGTCGGAGCCAGGCATTCGATCGGCAGGCGGGGCATATATCTCGATCACCTCGCGGTCCTGGCCGTTTGCAGCCGAGCGGTGGGTGAAGACCCTCTCATGGACGACCGTGTTTCCGTTGAAGTCTCGACGTTGAATCGTCTCTTCCTCCGCGCGTTCCGACGTCCGGCCCGCCCGGGCTTCGCCGCTTCGGGTTTCTACCTGTTGCCATCGTCCGTTGATGTCGCGAACCAGGTGCGAGCTATCGAACCGGGTCACACCGGGCTCGATCCGGCGTTCCATGTACTCGGTGCGTTCGGATTCCCGGAGCGTTCCGCCGGCGTCCGCTACCAGGAGTGTCGTCTCGGTTCGGTGCACTTCGGACGCGGTCGATCGTGTTCGTTCGATCTGCCGCGACGTCAAGCCAGGACGGCCGTTGACGTCCTGAGCCCACGTGTTGTGGACGATGCTGGTGTCACCGTTTGCCAGGGTTTCCGTCACTGTTTCCGTCGTCTCTAGCAGCCTTCGCCGACCGTCCGCATATCCGAACACTTCGCGTCGTCTCTGTGATGAATTGGGCGTACGGACGGTCTCGACGACGGTTTCCTGAATTGGTGCCAGCCTGCCTTCGAAGTCCGGCGCTTCGGAGGTTTCGACGACCACTTCCCGGCCGCCGGATTCGCTTCGTATCTGGACGCGCCGCCCAGGCGAGATGTTGCTCGCGGTATGGGTGCGCTCGAGGACACTTCTGGTTGGCGCCTGAACGCCTGTTTCGCTCTTCTGTTGTGCGGCTGCTACCGCAGATGCGAGGACGAAGCAGAAACCGATACCGGCGATGCGTTCAAGAGTCATGACCCTACTCCTGCAGGCTGCGCTGCGCCCCGACCTGAAGGCCTTGGATTCTACCGCCGTTTTCTCGTCCTCCTGTTCCCATGGTCCTTCAGCGCGTCGATGGCCGCCCAGATGGTGTGAAAGCGCCCGTATTCGTCGGCCTCGTCGCCCCAGCCCCCGTCTGAACGCTGAGTGGCGAGCAGGAAAGCTCGGCCGGCCTGCACGAGTGGGTTCGTGTCCGACGCTCCCAGTGCCACAAGGCCCTCGACGATTTCGGCGACTGTGTCAGGTTCTCTGCGGTCCAGGGCGGGCTGCAGACTGGCCGCCAGAAAGGCCCGCTCGCGCGGAAGGACTCGAGGCGAGAGCCGCGCCTCGCCGTAATCGTTGAGCACGTACACGATGTGGGTCACGGCGTACACCGCCTGATAGTGACGGCGGGTGCCGGCTGTCGGATACGGGCGGAGGGCCGACACCTTACTCAGCAGGTCGGCGGGCCGTACTGGCAACGGCATGCCTTGTCGCTCACAAAAGTACGCGTTCGTCAGCGCGTAGTACCAGACCTTGTACGGATCCAACATCTTCAGACGCCGTCCGCACCTGGCGCAGGTTCGTCGACCGCGCGGCCCGAACGTGCCACAGGCGCACTCCGCCGGCACGTCCATAGGGACGTCCTCGCGCGTGGGGTCGAAATAGAGAAGGGTGCTAATGGGAATACCGGCGATGATTGCGCGCAGGTCTCGCTGGATGCGCCGCGCCGTGAGCCCGAGCCTGCCGACCGCATCGCTCGCGATCACCTGCTGCAGCACGGAATCGGCGTCCAGCCGGGAACGAATGCGTGGCCACCGCGTCATCCAGCGGCGTGCACGCTCGCGCCCCATGGCTGTCGCCTTGCGTCTGAGCCCTCCGCTGCGTGACGTGCTCGCGGCCAGAGCCAGTGCCAGCAGCAGGTGGCCATCGTAGAGGCGAAAAACAGACTCGCGTCTCGCGATTGCGTAGAGACAATCGAGAGCGCGATGGACTGCCTCTTCCCGTTCAAGCCGGGAGGCCGGATGGTTCATGGGCCCCGGCAGGCTATCGCATCCGCACGCGGGCGTTGGTCGGAACCACCAGCGCGCCGGGCCGTGAAGGATGTGTTCTGGAGAGCGAAGGATTACTTTCGGCCTATCGGGACTGCAGCCACCACAGGGCTTCCGCCGGGTCGGTGAACCACTTCGACGTCACGCCGTGCCTGGCGTACTTGGCCGTCAACTGCTTGATCACGGCCTGGCCGACGGTCTTTTCGGGCAGCACGCAAGCCCAGTACTTCCACCCCGCGGCGGCGGTGCGCGGAAACCACTCCGCGTCGCCCCAGTCGATATCTGTCGGGCGGACCACAGGACAGCCGCGGTCGTCGGAGAGCCACTTCTCAGCCCCGTGCTTCTCGAAGAGCGCGGTGCCGGCGAGGAGGAAGTCCCTGAACGGCTGGCCGGTAATGAACTGCTTGATCTGGTGGTGGACGATCTTATCGTCCGGGTAGTACCACAGGCTGACGTGCGGCGTGTCGAGGACGGTGATCTTCTTCGCCTGACGCGGCGTGGCGGTGCTGGACGACATTGCGGCCTCCTTCCGAAGCCTCAACCCCGTTGGAGCTCGGTTAGGGAGCTTATCGGCGGCGGCGGCCCGCGTTGGTAGGCAGGCGCGAAATTCCGGGCAGGACCGACCCCCGTTCAACGTCGCGATCCCGAACGACTCGTCAGCAGCTCTTCGGTTCGTTCCAAGCCCATGCACTCGCCGTTAACGGACTCGACATCGGCGCTAGACTAGCGCCGGTCAAGGGAGGGATTTCCGTCCTTACAACAGCTTCGAGCGCCCCCACTCGTGGCGGAGGTGTTGTGATGATCGAGACGCGTCGCCGTTCACTCGTCCCCATCGTGTTGGTTGTTCTCCTGGTTGCAGCGATCGCACGGACCGGGACTCCACTGTCCGCGCAGGGCGCCGCGACGATTGCCGGTGCCGTACGGGACTCGACGGGCTCGCTTGTGCCCGGCGTGACGGTGACGGTCACCGACGCGGCGACGGGCGCCGAGCGCACGGCGCGTGACCGATGCGGAAGGCCGATACCGGCTCACCGCGCTGCCAGCGGGCGCTATGAGGTGCGCGCCGTCCTGGCTGGATTCAGGACCGAGATGCGAAGCGTCGAGCTGGTCGCGGCGACATGGTCGTCGACTTCACCCTGAGCGTCGAGCTCCAGGAGCAGATCGTCGTGACCGCCCTGCGACGCGCCGAGCGATTGCAGGACGTCCCCGCCACCGTCGATGCGTTCGACGCCGGGATGATCGAGCAGGCGGGCATCACGAGCATGCGGGACTACGTCGGCATGGCGCCGCAGATCACGCTGGTCGAGACCCAGAACATCGGGTTCGCCTTCGTCAACGTCCGCGGGCTGTCGCAGGTCCGCAACTCCGAACCGACGTCGCCGTCGTCGTGGACGGCGTCCTCCAGACGACCGGCTTGGGCTTCTCCGAAGAGCTGTTCGACATCGAGCAGGTGGAGGTCCTGAAGGGCCCGCAAGGCGCCCTGTACGGACGCAACGCCAGCGGCGGCGCCATCAACATCACGACGCGGCAGCCGACCAATGCGCTCGAAGGGTTCGCGCGGGCGGGCTTCGGCAACGGCGAGAACAAGTCCTTCATCGGGTCCGTCAGCGGCGCCCTCGTGCCCGAACGTGCTGCTGGGCCGCGCGGCCGTGTCGTTTAAGGATGCCGACGGCTGGCGGGAGAACATCACGCTCAGCCGGAAGGCGGACTCGTATACGGACCGATCCGTTCCGCGGCAGGCTGCTGTGGCGGCCGGATCCTGCGGTGAGCGGGGACTTCAGGTTCTCCTATTCGAACACCGAAGCGCTGCAGTCCCAGTTCGTCTCGAATGCGCCGAACTTCGTGATGCCTCCGCCGGTCGGCGGCCTGCCGGGTGCTCGCCGCGAACTTCGGCGGCAGGAGCAACGGCACGGCGCCGGTGCTTCCTGGCCTGCCTCCGTCGATTGCCACGCTCGTCGGCGATCCGAACAACACCAGCGTCCAGATCCAGGGCAACATTCCCGGCGTCGACGATCGGGAGGTCACGTCGATTTCCGGAAGATCGACTGGCAGACCGCGATCGGCACGGTCACCTCGGTCACCTCGTTCGACAAGCTCGATCTGGTCGGACGCTCGAGACCTTCCCCTACTTCCCGTTCCTGCAGTCCTCCGCGGACCCGACCGCGGGCACGCGCGACGACGCGCTGGTCCTGCCGCCGGCGCTCTTCGGACCGCTCGCCACGATCAACGCCACCACCGGCCAGAATCGCTTCCATGACGCCTGGAGCCAGGAGGTCCGCCTCACGTCTCCCGACAAGCAGCGGCTGCGCTGGATCCTGGGTGGCTACTTCGTCGCGACCGATCTCGACGTCATGATCTCGGTCAATCGCGATCTCGGCGGCGGAGACGTCGTGCAGGAGACGGACCCGAACATCGGCGGCGTCAACCCGACCGCCCCTGGAACGAGCGGTTCGTCGCGGCGGTCGCGCCGGTCTTTCACCGTGCCAACCCGGGGCGGTGCCGCCGGCGTGCCTGTCCGGTCCGCTGCCGCCGGCGGTCTGCGCGGCGAACCTCGCCAACCCGAACCAGAATCCGGCCGCGCTCTCGTACAACTTCGACCGCAACGACAACAACGCGTATGCGGCCTTCGGCCAGACGAACTTCGACCTGAACGAGCGCGTCGAAGCTGTCGTTTGCGCTCCGCTACGACCGGGACAATCGGCAAGCTCAACATCATGGCGCCGCAGAGCTGTCCTGCCGGTGTTCCCCTTCCCGAGCGGTCGCGAGGGCGACGTGCGCGAGGCGGCGTTCGATGCGTGGCAGCCGAAAGCGACGATTCGCTGGAAGCCGACGGACGCGCTCGCGGTCTACGGCGTCTATGCGCAGGGGTTCCGGAGCGGCGGGTTCAACCTCAGTGGCGTCGCCGCCGGCGTCGCGGCGCTCCGATCCGCTGGCGTGCCGGGCATGCCGGAAGGTGTGCGGGATTCCTGGGACCAGGAAGACACGCGCGGCGTCGAGTTTGGCTTCAAGTCGAATCTGCTCGGGCGGCGCGGCGACGTTCAACGCCTCCGGCTTCTATACGCGCATCGACGATGCGTTCACGTTCTTCTTCGTGGCGCCGTTCAACGCCCAGATCATCCGGAATATCGACGAGGCGAGGTCCGGCGGCTTCGAAGCCGACGTCGTCGTGGCTGCCGGTGCAGCGGGCTGCAGCTCGATTTCGCGGTCGGGCTGCTCGATACCGAGATCCTGAGGAGCTCGTGGCTCGGGACCGGCGGCATCGACATCACCGGCAAGAAGCTGCCGTTCAACCCGGAGTCGACCATCAACGCCGGCATCAGCTATTCGCGGCCGGTGCTCGAGGGATGGCAGGGCTTCGCGCGATTCGACTACGAGCGCCTCGGTCGCACGGCGTTCGATCCTGAGAACTTCGCGTCTGCGCGATCCCATCAACCTGCTGAACCTGAGAGGCGGCGTGACGGCGCCCGGTGGCTGGGAGGTCTCGCTCTGGTCCAGGAACCTGACGAACAAGGACTATCTGGCGGAAAGCATCAACCCGAACGGCATCTCGTGGCTCGGCCAGGCCGCGCCAGTGGGGCGTCGAGCTGACGAAGCGGTTTCTGAGACACTAGGGTGCCGGCCTGCCCAGCCTTCAGCCCTAATCTGAGCGTCACGCATCGGGGCGGGAATCGGCATCGTCGGAGTCAGCGATCAGTTCGGCCTGAACAGATCCTGCTGGATGCCTGCCGCCTCGAACAGGTAGTCGCGCGACTCCTCCAGCTGCCGACGCAGCCGGCGCAGATTGACGCCGAGCAGACGCCCTTTCCACTTGAGCACCTTGCCCGCGACGATCACGGTCTCGACGTTGGAGCGCTCCATCAGCGACACGACGGCTCCCGGCACGACGTTGAGCGGCGCGACGTTGATCGCCTCGGCGTCGAGCAGGATGATGTCGGCCTCCTTGCCCGGCGTCAGCGTCCCGATCTTGTGATCGAGCTTCAGGTCCTTCGCGCCCTCCACGGTGGCGAAGCGCAGGACGTCGCGCGTGGTGAGCAGCTCCGGCAGGTCGGGCGGGTTCCCCGTTTCGAGCGCCATCTGGTTCACGAACGCGCGCTGCAGCGCCATGGTGGTGCGCATCTGGGTGAACATGTCCGCCGTCAGCGTGCACTCCACGTCCACGCTCAGCGAGGGCTGGATGCCCATCGCGAGCGTCTTGAGGATCGGCGGCATGCCGTGGCGCATGTTCATCTCGATCGGGACGGCGAGCGAGACGCCGGCGCCGGCGTCCTTCACCTTCTGCCAGCTCATGTCGGACATCCCGGTCATGTGGATGAACAGGTTGTCGGCGCCGAACTGGTTGGCCGCGGCGAGGGCGTCGAAGGTCGGGCCCATGCCGAAGCTGCCGACGATGTGCGCCGCGATCGGGAATCCCGAGCTCGCGCCCGATGGCCCAGGCCGCCTCGAAGCCCGGCAGGTAGATCTCGCCGCCCATGATCATCGTCATGAGCTGGTCGTCGGAGGAGAAGTACTGTTCCTTGATGCGGCGCGCGTCGGTCGGATACTGGTTGCCGGCAACGGCGCCGGCGCTCTCGAAATAGCCGAAGACGGCGCGGCGCCCCGAGTCGGCGATGCCCTTGATCGCGGCGTCGGAGTGCTCGGGCGAGTGATGGATCTGCGAGATGTCGTGCACCGTCGTGACGCCCGCGTCGATCTGGCTGAGCGAGCCGAACAGCTCGTTGATGTAGACGTCCCACGGCCGATACACCGGAGCGAACTTGCCGAGGATGTACTCGAAGTAGTTGATCGCGCCGTGCGGCTTGCCGTCGTTGAACAGCAGCCCGTCGGCGAGGAAGCTGCGCAGCGCCGTCTCGAACTGGTGATGATGCGTATCGACGAAACCGGGCATGACGATGCGGCCGCGGGCGTCGATCACGCCGGCACCGGAGGCGCGCAGGTTCGGCCCGACGGCGACGATCTTCTTGCCCTCGACCAGCACGTCGCCTCGACGAAGTCGCCGACCGTCGGGTCCATCGACATGACGTGGCCGCCGCGAATGACGTAGCGCCGCCCCCGCCGGCCGGTGTCCCGCGGGGCCCTCATCGTCCTGTGCTGCGGCGGGACGTGCGGTGAACAGATTCATTCCCGCCGCGGCAGCCCCCGTGGCCGCCGAGACCTTCAGGAAATCGCGGCGTGAGCTGCGCTGTGAACCCGTATGGTCAATCCGTTTGCCTTGCTTGCACATCCTGCACATGCGTCGCCCTCCTCTCGCGGCAGAAGCATAAGGTATGAGGAGCAGGGATGACGCAACGACCTGAATCGAGTCGGCTGAGGTGGCGTGCAGTCGGCTGCCATCCTATACGGCAGCCTCTTGTGACCAGAACGTCATACTAATCACGCCACGGAGTGGTGTGCACATCGAGTGGGAGGAAGGATGAAGACACGAGTGGTCGTTCTCGGGGCGGGGTTCGGCGGCCTCGAGCTGACGACAATTCTTTCGGACGCGTTCGGCGACGCCATCGACATCGTGCTGGTTGACAAAGGCGACGCGTTCGTCTTCGGCTTCTCGAAACTCGACGTGATGTTCGGACGGCAGCAGCCGGCTGCGGTCCGTCATTCGTACCGGGACATCGTCAAGCCCGGCGTACGCTTTGTCCAGACGATCGTGCGGTCGATCGACCCGGCGGGTCGGCGGACCGTGACCGACGCAGGAACCTTCGACGCCGACGTGCTCGTGGTCGCGCTGGGTGCCGACTACGATCTCGCCGCCACACCCGGACTGGTTGACGGTGGCAGCGAGTTCTACACGGTCGAAGGCGCCTTCGCGCTCCGCGATGTGCTCCCCAGCTTCGAGAGTGGGCCGGTCATCGTCGGCGTCTGTGGCAAGTCATTCAAGTGTCCGCCTGCGCCAAGCGAAACCGCACTGCTGTTGCACGACTTCCTTACGGCGCGCGGCCGGCGTGACGCGACGGACATCACTCTGGTGATGCCGTTCGGCACACCGATCCCTCCGTCGCCCGACACATCGCAGGCCATCCTCGCCGCCTTCAAAGAGCGCGGCATCAGCTTCGTGAAAGACCGGCTCGTGAAGGCCCTGGACCCGGGGCGCAAGGTCGCCGTACTGAGCGACGACTCCGAGTTGCCGTACGCCCTCTTTCTCGGCATTCCGGTGCATCGCGTGCCGCAGGTCGTCGTCGAGTCGGGGCTGGCCGCGCATCCTCATGACTGGGTGCCGGTGAACAAGCAGACGCTCGAAACGAAGTTTCCGGGTGTCTACGCGGTGGGCGATGTGAACGGCGTGGGCACTCCCAAGGCGGGCGTCTTCGCCGAAGGCGCGGCAAAAGTCGTGGCGGCGGCGATCGTCTCCCAGCTGCGGGGCGGGCCCGCTCCAGAAGCCTACAAAGGGCAGGGCGCCTGTTACCTGGAGTTCGGCCATGGCCAGGTGGGGCGCGTTGACGTGGACTTCCTGAGCGGTCCCAAGCCCACTGGCACCTTCCAGGCGCCATCGGAAGCGCTGGTCGCGGAGAAGGTGCATTTTGGCGCGAGCCGGCTCCAGCGCTGGTTCGAGCGTCCGCCGCTGCGCGGTTGAACTGTGCCGGGGCGGCCGCCGCGCCCCGGAGCGCCACGCCGGGCGCGGGCCCGTATCCTCCGGGCGGTCGTCCGGTAATAGTCAACGAGCCACGTGACCGACGCTGAGTTCCAGGCCGCCTTCGACCAGCACAAGGATGCCGTCTACCGGTTCGCCTGGCGCATGTCCGGCTCGGCGGCCGCGGCGGAGGACATCACCCAGGACGTGTTCGTGGGGCTTCTGCGACATCCGGACCGGTTCGATCCCGGCTCGCGGGACGCTGCGCGCCTTCCTGCTGGGGATCGCCCGGAACCTCGCGCTCAAGCGCTGGCGGGCAGAACATCGGTTCGAGCCGCTCGACGACGAGGCGGTTGTCGCGGAGCCCGTCGACCTCGAGCGCGGCGAGGTCGGCGACATGGTCGGCCGGGCCGTGCGTGCGCTGCGGCCGCTCCAACGCGAGGTGGTGATCCTCGCCGAGTACGAAGGCCTGACGCTCGCCGAGATCGCGCGAGCCGTCGACGCGGACGTCGGCACGGTCAAGTCGCGGCTGCACCGCGCACGCGAGAACCTGCGCCGCATCGCTGGCGCCGCTGCGGAGCGGGCAACCGACCACCACGTGAGGACCGTATGGACGACCGAGAGCTGAATCGACTGCTGCGCGAATGGACGGCGCCGGATGCGCCGCCGGATCTGCGTCCCCGCCGGGCGCGGGGTCGCGGCTGCGCTGGTTGGTCACCGGCACGATTCGCGTGCCCGCACCCGTGGCGCTCGCCGCGCTGCTGCTGGCCGCGGTGTGGGTCGCCTCGACGCGGACGGAACCGGTGGTCGACGCCGCAGACATCCGCGCCACGGCCATCCGGCGAGCTGGCGAGATACGCGTTGACGGGGCCGCTCGCAGGGGTTCGACGCGGTGCTCACGGAGCTGAACTTCGGGCCCGGCGTGTCGGCCCGGCAGCATCGTCATCCCGGCTTCGTCCTCGGCTACGTCGTGGATGGGCAGATGCGGATCGCCATCAACCACGAGCCGGGCGAGGTCGTGCCGGCGGGCGGTACGTTCTTCGAACCTCTTGGCGCCCTTCACACGACGTTCGGCTCGGCGAGCGCCGATGCGCCCGTGCGCATCGTGGCATTCCTGGTGGTCCCCACGGGCAGCCCGCTGACGAGGAGAGAGCCATGAAGCTTCTGTTCGCAATCGCAGCGCTGGTTCTCGCGCAGACGCCACAGCCGGCACCCATGCCGTACACGGCCATCCACCAGCCGGAGTTCGTGGCGGCATCGGAGGCCACCTTCCTTCAGGACGACGACATCCTGCTCGGCGTCACCAGCGGCAACGTGGCGAAAGCGTACCCGGCGGCCGACCTCGCGCAGCATGGCGCGGTGTCCGACACAGGTGCCGGACGGTCCCATTTCGGTGACCTGGTGCGGAGTCTGCAATACAGGCGTCGTCTTTCGCGCCGAGGTGAAGGGGCGGACGCTGCACTTCCAATACGACCGCATGGTTGGCGCGAACGAGGTGCAGAAGGACGCGGAGACCGGCACCAGCTGGCAGCAGGCCACTGGTGAAGCGATCGACGGTCCCCTCAAGGGCACGCGCCTGACGCTCTATCCGGTGGTTCGCACCACCTGGGCCGAGTGGCGCAGGCGGCTATCCCCACACGATGGTGCTCAAGCCGTTGCCGGGATACGCGGAGCGCATGCCCAGTCGGAGCAGGCGCATCAAGGACGTCACGCGGGTGGGGCCCGAAGGGGCGCCGAACGGCGCGCTCGCCCTCGACAAGCGATTGCCGGCGCGGGAAACGGTGGCCGGACTCGAAGTCGGTCGCGACGCCGTGGCCTACCCGTTCTCGGCGCTGCGCATCGCGCGTGTCGTCAACGACCGCGTCGGCGGACTGCCGATTGTCATCGTCCATCAGCCCTCGTCCGATACGACGACCGCGTTCGACGCGCGCGCCAAGGGCAAGGCGCTCACGTTTCAGACCGGCGAATGACGACGCCAGCTCGGTGATCGATCTCGAAACCCGCTCGACATGGAACGCCTACGGGCTGTGCCTCGAAGGGCCGCTGAAAGGCACGCAACTGAAACAAGTGATTCTCGTGCCGCAGTTCTGGTTCGCCTGGTCGCAGTTCCACCAGGGGACCAGGGTCTTCACCGCGCGCTTGAAAGGAGAAGCATGACCATGCAGGATCGTCGGACATTCCTCGGAATCGCGGCGGCCTCGCTGCTTCCAGCTCCTTTCTTTCAAGCGGCATCGACGCACAAACGCCCGCGCCACGGCCTGCCGCCGAACTGGCGAGACACGCGTTGACGGGTCCCTTCGAAGGGTTCGAGGTGGTGCTCGTGGAACTGAACATCCCGCCAGGCTCGCGCAGTTCAGGCCCGGGGCATCGTCATCCGGGGCCCGTCCTCGGCTACGTCGTGGAGGGGCAGATGCGTTTTGCCATCAACAACGAGCCGGAGAAGGTCCTGCCTGTGGGCGGCACGTTCTTCGAGCCGTCTGGCGCCGTTCACACCACCAACGGTTCTGCGAGGACCGATGGGCCGACGCGTGCGGTGGTGTTCATGCTGGTGCCCAAGGGCAGCCCGCTCACGGCGCCCGCCTGATCGACCCGCATCAGACGGAGGCGCGTTGAAGCGCAATCCCTGGCTTCAAGCGCCTCTGGCTTGGGCTCTTCGTCAGGGAGTCGAGAGCACGAACTGGTTCCCCTCAGAGTCCTTGAAGATCGCGGCGGTGCCCCAATCGGCCTGCTGCGCTTCCTGGACGAACTCGACGCCCTTTGCCTTGAGCTCCGACGCCGTGGCCATCACGTCATCAGCCATGAACGTGATGTTCATCGCGCTGCCGATGGTCTTTTCGTGTTCGGACGCCGTGAACAGCACCACTTTGGTCTCGGCACGTGGAAAGCCGAGCTCGATCCAGCGCTGCGTATCGTCATACGGGCTGTCGGTGATCACGCGCATGCCGAGCTTCTTCGTGTAGAACTCGAGCGCGCGGTCCTGGTCGCGCACCGGGATGGAAACGAATTTGACGGCTTTGATCATGGCTGCCTCCGGTTACGCGATCTGGCCGGCCTGGCTTCGGCCGGCGACCTTCGCCTTGTCGAATCTCCAGCCGGAGACAACCCCCGCCACCGCGCCCGCGAGCAGGCGTAGCGCGAACGCCACGAGATACATAACGTAATGCTCGGGCCGCGCCCCGACCATGAAGCCGACGGTCAGAATCACGCTGCCAACACCGACCAGCACGCCGTGCGTGAGAAAGCCCGAGCTGCGCCGTCGCACGGCCCACACCACGGCCAGAAACGTCGTCACGGCTCCCGCGGCCGGGGCGACGTAGTAGCCCACCTGCTCGCCGAGCACGCTGAACTGCGCGTCGGACATCCCGGGCGCGATCGCCATGATGGCGACGATCGTGACGCTCAGCACGGCTATCACGCCGAGCTCGGACAGCAGTGCCGCGATCGCGATGCGCCCCCACGCGATGCGTGAGGAAGTGATGTCCTGGGTCGTGTGCGTTGTCATCGCCGTCTCTCCGACGCGGAGTGGCCATCGAGAGAGTCGGTGGCGCACCCACGTCGACGAGAAGATCACCCGACTTGGATCTTGAGCGCAAGGCGTGCATTGTCTACTATGGCAGCGGTTGCCATAGCGAGGCTCCGCCTCGGACCAACGACCGTGTGGCTCCGCCTCGCTGGAGCAGTGTTTGATTGCCCCGCCTGCTGGCGGGGCTAGACGCGAGGACGCCGTGAGCACACTCCAGATCGATGAGTACGTCGTCGATGCGTTGATGCCGGATCTCGTCGGCCACGACCGCCAGCCGTCCGCGTTCATCGTCTACCTTGCGTTGTGGCGGCTGTCGCACGGCCGCGCCGGGACCACCACCCAGGTGGCGCTGCTGGACATTGCCGAGGCCACCGGGCTCTCGAAGCGAGCGGTCCAGGGCGCCCTGGGATGGCTGTCGAAACGCAAGCTGGTGAGCATCGCGCGGGCGAGCATCACGGCTGTGCCGGTCTATACGGTGCTGCGACCCTGGAGGCGCTGATGCGAGCTCAACTCTTCTGAGGCCGCCTTCGATCGGCTCGAAATCATGCGATCCTCAAGCGCGCCAATGCCCGCGATCTGCACGCCACGATTCCTTGTCGCGCTGATCGCCGCTACCCTGGTCGCCAGTGGAGGTGGCGGCGCGACTGGCGCACAGTCCTCGGGGGCGTTCGACGTCTTCGAAAAGAGCATCGGCGAGCTGCAGGAGGCTCTGGCTGGCGGGCGCGTCACGTCGGCACGCCTGGTGGAGCTCTATCGCGATCGCATCCGCGCCTACGACCAGGCCGGACCGCGGCTCAACGCGGTGCTTCATCTGAATGCCAACGCCATCCGAGAAGCACGAGACCTGGATGCCGAACGCAAGCGCCGCGGCCCGCGCGGGCCGCTCCACGGCATTCCCGTCCTGCTCAAGGACAACTTCGATACGCGCGACATGCCCACGACGGGCGGCTCCCTGGCGCTCTCGGGTGTCGTTCCCGCGGAGGATGCTTACCAGGTCAAGAGATTGCGCCAGGCCGGCGCAGTGATTCTCGGGAAAGTGAACCTGCACGAGCTGGCGCTCGGCCTGACCACCGTCAGCTCGCTGGGTGGGCAGACGCTGAACCCCTACGACGTCGCGCGATCCCCTGGCGGCTCGAGCGGCGGCTCCGGAGTCGCAGCCGCTGCCAGCTTCGCCGCGGTCACACTCGGGACCGACACCAGCGGCTCGATCCGGATCCCGAGTTCGCACAACAGCCTCGTCGGCCTGCGGCCGACCGCGGGCCTGTCGAGCCGCGCCGGCATCATCCCGTTCGGTCACACGCAGGACACCGGCGGGCCGATGGCGCGCAGCGTCTCGGATGTCGCGGTCGTGCTCGACGCAACGGCCGGATACGACCCCGCCGATCCCG
The DNA here is from genome assembly GCA_963807235.1 of uncultured Acidobacteriota bacterium. Classification (GTDB taxonomy): domain Bacteria; phylum Acidobacteriota; class Vicinamibacteria; order Vicinamibacterales; family UBA2999; genus CAWEBF01. The sequence continues at coordinate 5,515 of CAWEBF010000038.1, read as the reverse complement.
TCACGGCGCTCAGCAAGGGCAGAATACTCACCGCCTATACGTCGGCCTTGCGGGCCGACGCGCTCTCGGGCGCGCGCGTTGGCGTGCTCCGCGAGTTCTTCGGCACTGCGCCCGAGGATGAGCCGGTCGCCGCGGTCGTGCGCCAGGCCGTGGAAGACATGAAGGCGCGCGGCGCCACGGCGGTCGACATCGTGGTGCCGAACCTCACGCAGCAGCTGACAGCCTCCAGCCTGCTGACCCAGGAGTTGAAGTTCGACTTGCGCGACTATTTGCGACGCTCGCGGGGCGCGCGGATCAAGTCGCTCGAGGAACTCCTCAGCTCGGGCTTGCACACCGCGCAGTTCCAGGGATTCGTGGAGGGGGCCAACGCCCTTGCAGACGACTATCCGGCCAGCGAGGACTATCGCGCGAGACTGGCCGCACGCGACGCGCTGGGACGGGCCGTTCTGGACGTGATGGACGAACACAAGCTCGACGCGCTCGTGTATCCGACGGTCCGGCGGATCGCGCCGCTCGTTGGAGGCAATCAGGCCGGCTCGAACGCCGGACTGTCCGCGCAGACCGGATTTCCGGCAATCACGGTGCCCGCCGGGTTTACGGCCACTGGATTTCCAGTGGGCGTCGAACTGCTCGGCCGCCCGTTCGCGGAGCCCACGCTGCTGCGCCTGGCGTTCTCCTACGAGAGCGCGACACGGCATCGCCGTCCGCCGGCCGCCACGCCTCCGGTCGCGGGCATAACCAGCGTCGGCGTCGTCCCGACGACGCCGTTCGAGCCCGCGCCCGGCAGCGTGACCTTCGAGGTGCGCGTTACCGGAGCGGGGACGTCGCCGCCGTCACAGATCGGCTTCGAGGCCACGGTGAAATTCGCCTTCAGCGCCGCGACGCGACGGCTGGACTACGACGTCACCCCCGGCGGCGGCGATCGGGACCGGATCGCCGGCGTGTACCTGCATCGCCGCGCCAACCGGCCGAATGGCGGCGTCGCCTACATCCTGGCCAAGGCGCCGTCACTCAAGAGCACAGGAAGGCTGCAGCTGACCGAGGCCGAGGTCAGCGATCTTCGCGCGGGCAAGTTCTACGTGTCGGCGGTCGAGTCGAAAAATCCACTGGCCGGCGCCAGGGGCAACCTCGTGTTGCCGTAGCGAGCCGCCGCCTCACGCCCCCGCTGGCACAGGACACGGCGAGCGTACAAGAACAGGCCCCAGGCTGCAGGCTCCGGGCCGTCAACTCGGTTTGCGGGCGACGGGCCGGGACGCGAGCGGTGACCGCTGTGCACGAATGGGCTACGCTAGCCACGCTCGCGTGCCCGACTTCTGCCTGGTAGTCCCCTGTTACAACGAAGAAACGCGGCTGGACGTGGCGGCGTTCGAGCGGTTCCTGAGCGCCACGCCCGGCGCGTCGCTGTGCCTGGTCAACGACGGCAGCTCCGACGGCACGGGCACGGTGCTGGCTGAGATTGCGGCCCATCATCCCGATCGCGTGCTGGTGGTGAACCTGCCGGCTAATGCCGGCAAGGCCGAGGCCGTGCGCCACGGCATGCTGCGCGCCTACGCGTGGAAGCGCTTCGGCTGGGTGGGCTATTGGGACGCGGACCTGGCCACGCCCCTGGAAGAAGCGGTGGCGATGCATCGTCTCGCGGCCAGTAGCCCGGGCGTGCGCATGGTGCTTGGCCTGCGGCTGAATCGCCTGGGGGCATCGGTGTACGTGACGCCGCAGCGCCATTACCCGGGTCGCATATTCGCCACCCTTGCCAGCCTGGTGCTGGGCGTGCCGGTCTACGACACGCAGTGCGGCGCCAAGCTGGTGGAGGCGTCGCTGGTGCCGCAGCTCTTTGGGGAACCGTTTGCCAGCCGGTGGATCTTCGACGTGGAGCTGCTGGCGCGGCTGCGCAATCAGATCGGCTCCGCCGCCTTGCGCACCGCCGCCGTGGAGATGCCGCTGCAGACGTGGCACGGCGTCAGCGGATCGAAGATGCGCATCACGGCCATGCTGCGCGCGCCGCTGGAGCTCATCGCGATCGCGCGGCGTTATAACTAGTGGCTCCAGGCTCCTGAACGGCGCCTCATGACAGCGCGCCTACTTGGCCCCGCCGCAGTTTGCCCATGGCGTCGTACATCGCTCACGCCACCTTGGGGTCGAGTTCCCAGAACCTGCAATCCCCGCAGTCTTTGTCATTGACCGCCGGGCGCGCGTCGGTGCGGACACAGACCCAGTGCCCTTCGGGTTGCTTGTGATCGGATACTCCAGTCAGGCGGTAGCCGGGGCGGCTCCACTTACAGTCCAGCATTGGTTGCAATGTCGCGACGGCGGTGATGGCCATCTTCGTACCCCCCCTCACTTGTATCGAGGCCAATTGCATGCCACGACCGGCCATCCACCTTGCAGCCCAAATCGCCGCTGAAGTGCCCCGTGCACACCTCGGGACAGGGACTTTTCGCGACTGGCTGAGGAAGATTCCCGACCTGGTCGCATGCGAGAGGCGCAGGCCACTTGCAGATTGCTGGCCTGTGCAGGCTTCCGAGACGACACCGCGCGGTACCCGGTTTGCACTCTGAAAAAGCATGCCTCGCTGGAGTTTGAGGGCGGGCTGCAATGGGTGCCCCGCAGCGTGCCGCCGACGGCCAGCTGGGGCTCCACGGCCCGCTGAGGAGGTGCAACGTGAAGGCTGCCGCTGACACCCGCGACGCCGGTACCACACAAGTCGTCTACTGGCACCGGGAGCTGCCGCCCCTGGCCGCGGAGCTGGTGGCGGGGCACACGGTCGAGGCCGACAGTAGTCGCGTGCCCGGCACCATAGCTCACCGCGACGACCTGTGGTACCAGTGCTATCACGAGCTGATGGCCGCGGCCGAAAGCCGCCTGAAGCAGGAGGTGGCCCGTCTGGGCGGCCACTATGCGCACGTGCACGACGAAGCGATCCAACCCAAGCACGACGACGCGGCCGGCGAGGCCTGGTTGCACGGACGCTTCAGTTACATGCTGTACCGGCTGCCGTAGGGAGCCCGGCCCGACGCCGCCCTTGGTCCTACGCGCGTTCCAGATTGAACCTCAGTACCACCGTCAGCAGGAATCTGGTCTTGATGCCGTTCAACTCCAGCGGCGCATAACGCCATTGCTCCACGGCGGCTCTCGCGGCATTGTCCAGCAGGGCGCCGGCGGATCGCACGATCTTCACGCCGGTCACGAGTCCGCTCGCATCGACCGTCGCTTCCAGAATGACGGCACCCTCGAGGTGAGCCGACACGGCGACCGGCGGGTAGATCGGCTCGACGCGGTGGAGCAGCGTCGGCGCGGCGATTTGTCCGCCCACTCGAACGGGCCCCCGGGGCGCCGGAGGGGCAGGAGGCGGAGGCGTGAGCGAAACATCGAGCGCTTCCCCAAGCACTCCTCCGAGCACGCCTCCCGGTACTCCACCCTCCACGCCGCCTGGGACGCCTTCCTCAAAGCCCTCATCCTCGCCCTCACCCGCGCCAGGGCCAATCTGTTCGGGCGCCGCGAGCGGCGCGACCAGCTGCGCACTGACCGGCACGGGCGCCGTGGGGGCCCTCTTCTTGCCAGCCGCCGGCGCCGGCGGTGGCGGCGGCGCGGGGAGGGATGGCGCCGGTGGTGCCGCCACGAACGCCATCATCGTGGGCACGGCCGGAATGCGGTCTGTAATGAACAGCACCGGCAGCGCCACGGCCATCGTCAGCACCACGGCCTCGGCCGCCGACGAGATCGCGATGGGCAGCGCCGAGTGGCTCGGCAGGTGTCTGGTTTGGCCGGTGATGAGGTCGAACATTGGGTCCTCCCGTTGCCTCATCCAGTGCAAACCTACCGCCACCGGATCGGAAGACCGTACCGTGCGAAATTCGGCCAGATTCCGGCCGCCGGCTGGCGGAGGCGCTGGACCTGCGAGATATCTCAGCGCGCCCAGCGAGAAAATCCCCGCCCCTAAGAGCCCACCACCCCGCGTCGTAGGACAAAGAAAAGGGGCGGGCCTGGTTTCCCAAGCCCGCCCTCAGTTCCGTTCTACAGGACCGTAGCCCGTAGACCGTAGTCCGTAGACCTCCTAGAAGTCCACCGTGAAGTTCAGCCGAACGAAGCGCGGTGAGATCACCTGGGTCGGGTTGTTCCAGGTGCCGCCCTGCGCGGTGTTCCCGGCGGTGTACTGGTAGTTGTTCTCGAACGTGGTTGCGTAATTCGTGTTGAACAGGTTGATCACATCGAGACCCGCATCGACGCGCGTGCTGCCGAAACGCAGATCTTGGCGATGCGCATGTCCAGCTGGGTTCGCCGCTCGTCCTGATAGAGACGCCGCTCGTCCAGATCGAGCAGATTGACGCTGGTCGTGCCCGTCGCCTGTTGGCCGAATGGCAGGCGACCGAGGGACGCCTGAATCACCGTGTTCGGCACGATCCAGGTCGCCGTCCGCGAGTCGCCCGGCTGTGAGCGAAACGTGCCGCTCAGCCGCACGTCGATCTTTGGGACGATGTAGGTCGCCAGCCCGCGCAGGGTCGTCTGGAATGGCTCCTTGCTGTAGCAGGCCGTCGACTGCTGCAGGACACCCAGGATCGGTCCGACCGTCGGCTCGTTGACCTGGTGATGCTGTCGCAGCGATCCACGACCTTCCGGCCCCGGCCGGCCCCGAGCTGAACCGTCAAGCCGTCCCTGAGTCGTCGCTCACACTGACGCCGGAACCGTGCCAGTAGTCGGAGACATCCCCGAACTTGTTCGCGAGTGTGACGAGGTTCTGCGCCGGGCGCGGACCTGCGGCGAGCGTCTGCGTGTAGACGCGATCGCGTAGCCGCCGCCGCCGGGCAGGCGCGAATCGGCGGGCGCGGTCAACGTGAACGCCTCGTAGTCGGTTAGGGCCGCGCGCTCTCGTCATCGGTGACGATGCCGTCCGTGGCGGTCGCGGGGTAAGCCCCACCAGCGGCGGTTGTAGCCCGCCTCCAGGGACACGCGCGGGAGCACTTCATGCTGCACGTTGATGCCCCATTGCCAGTCGTTCTGCCGCACGCCCCAGCCAGCGAGCACCAGCGGGATCGACTCGCTCGAGGTTCTGGGCGGTACGGCCGAAGTTCAATCTGGTCGCGGCTTAGTGCGCCGCAGGTATCAACGGACCCGGTGCCGCCGGTCTTTGCGCGCCGAAGTTCGTCAGGCTGCAGTCGATGGCGTTGTCGCTATCGTTATCCACCCAGCTTCGGTTGGTAACGCTGCTGACCGTTCGGCGGGCCGGGTTGTTGTCGTCAAAGACGCCGTCGTTCACGGCCGCATCCAGATAGTGGCCGAAATTGAACTTGACCGCCGTCTTGCCGGTGCCTATATGTCGTAGGCGATGCCGATACGCGGCGTGATGTCGTTGTACGTGGCGACGCCCGCCACTTTGTCGAACGAGATCGCCGGTCGGATTGAAGATCGACGTCTTCGACGTCCCGTTGCCTTCAGCCGGGCTGTAGCTCCACGCCCGGTCGTAGCGCAACGCGCCCTGCAGCGTCAGCCCGCCCGCTGTGTCCACGTGTCCTGCACATAG
>CAWEBF010000037.1:0-50349 GCA_963807235.1 uncultured Acidobacteriota bacterium | reverse complement strand
AGCGAGAGCTACGGCGCCCACTCTGACGCCTTCTCCGGCCGTCCCCATTCCTGGTAGAGGCGGTGCAAGGCGGCGCGCGCCTCGCGGAACACCTGCTGTTCGTCGGCCGGGATCTCGTCGCGCTGCGCCTCCAGTGTCCGGTATCCCTCGAGCAGCAGCGGTTCGGCGGCCGCGTAGCGCCGTAATCCGACGAGGCTCTCGCCCAGAAGCCCCGTTGCCGCAGCGCGCTGCCATCCGCGTTCACCCGTCTGGTCGTACAAGCGCAGCACGTTCCGCAGGGAGCGCTCGGCCTGAGCGAAACGGCGCGCATCGATCTGGACCCGCCCGAGCACGAGTTCGGTATCGATGGTGTCCGGGTGCGCTTCGCCGAGCACCCGCCGCCGTCCGGCGAGCACGGCGCCCAGGCGAGCCTCCGCTTCGGGGAAGTTACGCAGGCTCCGCATCAGCACGCCGAGTGCATAGTCGGTGGCCAGCGTCCGGGGATGGTCCTCTCCAAGGATACGGCGTCGAGCTTCCAGCACCTGGCGATAGAGCGGCTCCGCGTCGGCGTAGCGATCCAGCCCCTGGTAGAGCGCGGCGACGTTGTAGATGGCGGCCAGCGTATCGGGATGCTCGGCACCCAGCACGCGCAGGCGCATGTCCCGCACCTCGGTGTAGAGCGCTTCGGCCTCGTCGTACCTGCCGCGGACCCGCAGCAGGCCGGCCAGGTTGCTCATCGAGACCAGGGTGCTGGGGTGCTCGGCGCCCTGCACGCGTCGTCGCCGGTCGAGGATGGTGCGGTAAAGCGGCTCCGATTCCGCGTACTTCGCCTGCGAGAAGTAGGTGTTCGCGAGGCTGTTCATCGTCGCGAGCGTGGCCAGGTCGTCCTCGCCGCGCGTCCGCCGTTGCCCGGCGAGCGCAGCCTGCAGGACCGGCTCCGCCTCGGCGTACTTGCCCTGCTGCCAGAGCAGCCGGCCCATGTTGGCCGCCGCGTCTACGGTTTCCGGATGTTCCGCTCCGCGCGCGCGCCGCAGCCTCTCGATGAGCGGCGTCAGCAGGCGAGCGGCGTCGTCGTAGCGGCCGCGCTGCTCGAGGGCCCGAGCCAGGCCGAGAGTGCTGGCCTGGGCCTCGGGATCGTCGTCCCCCAGGAGCCTGCTGCGAAGGGCGACCGCGCGTTCGAACTGCTCCTGCGCCTTCTCGTAGATGCCGAGGTCGAGGTAGGTGTCGCCAATCGTGTGCCGGACGGCGGCCTCGACGAGCGGTTCTCCGGCGAACCGGCTGCCGATGCGGGCGGCGGCGCGGTCGAGCGCCATGCGCACGGTCAGGTTTTGATCGGGCCGGGTCGACGGATTGGCCTGGGTCTCCGGGCTGGCCTGCGCCAGCACGTCGTCGCGTAGAAAGCTGCTCACCGCGCGAGCCTGCCGCTCGGCGAGATTGGCGCGGATGGCGAGCCATACGCCGCCAATGGCGGCGGCGATCGCCAGCACCAGGAAGCCGGCGGCCGTCGCCAGCCCCACGCGATGCTTCCGCACCAGCTTCCGAACGCGGTACGCGGCCGACGGCGGCGCCGCATCGACAGGTTCGCCTTCCAGGTACCGTTCCAGGTCGCGCGCCAGCCCATTGACCGTCTCGTAACGGTGGGCGCGATCCTTCTCGAGCGTCTTGAGCGTGATCCAGTCGAGCTCGCGGTCCACCTGGGCTGGAAGCCGCACGGGGTCCGTCGAACGCAGCGCCGCCACCTGTGCGAGGCTCGGCATCTGGCGGAGCCTCGTGCTCGGTGCCGCGGCCTCTTCCTCGCGGACTCGCCGCAGCGAGTCGAAGAGCGACGCCTCTGCCAGGTCGTGCTCGAGCGGCGTCGAGCCGGTGAGCAGCTCGTAGAGCAGCACGCCCAGTGAGTAGATGTCGCTCCGCGTGTCGACGTCGCGCCGCGTCACCTCGGCCTGTTCCGGGCTCATGTAGCGCAGGGTGCCGAGGACCGTTCCAAACCCCGTGACCGACGCGTCGGAAAGCTGGGCGCCGAGCGCCTTGGCCAGGCCGAAGTCGATCACCTTCAGCACGGCCCGGCCTTCCTGGTCCTTCACCAGCACGTTCGACGGCTTGATGTCGCGGTGGATGATGCCCTTCTGGTGCGCGTGCTGAATGGCGTGGCAGACGAGGAGGAAGAGCTCGATTCGCGCCCGCAGGGACAGGCGTTTCTGGTCGCAGTACCCGGGTGATGGGCACGCCGTCCACGAGCTCCATCACGAAGTAGGGAAGGCCGGCCTCGCTCGTGCCCGCGTCGAGCACGTAGGCGATGTTGGAATGCTCCATCAACGCGAGCGCCTGGCGTTCGCTCTCGAACCGGGCGATCACCTGCTGACTGTCCATGCCCGGGCGGATCACTTTCAGCGCGACGTCGCGGCGGATCGGCTCGGTCTGCTGGGCGTGGAAGACGACACCCATCCCGCCCTCGCCCAGCTTGCGGACGAGCCGGTACGGGCCGATCGCCCCGCCCTCCAGATTGGCGGGCTGTGCCTTGTGCGTCGTCAGTGCGTCAACGGATGCGGGCGGCTCGCGCGGGAAATCAGGCAAGGCGGGAAATTATAGAATCTGCGAGCCGAGCCGGCCCAGCCGGAGCGTCCAGTATCAGCGGCCGTTCAGGCCTTGCGCGGCCAACGCCTCGCGCAGGATCTGGGCAGATCCGGGGGAGGTCTTGTGGGCATTCGCGATGTAGAGGCCGCCCGCGATCATCAGCGGCGTCCACCCCAGCCGGTTCTTCGCGTTCACCTCGGCGCCCTGCTCGATCAGGTGCTTGACGATTGACGGCTGGTTGCAGATCACCGCGCCGTGCAGCGCGGTCATCTCGGCGAAGCGCGGGTCACCCGTGCCCAGATCGATCAGGTCCCGGAAATTGTCCGGATAGCGCAGCAGCGTGGCCTCCGGCGTGCCGATCATCGTGTAATCGCCGAAGGTGGTCCGGGCGTTGAGCTTGTTGCCCAGCGCGAGCGCGAGCTTCACGGCCTCGAGCCGCTGCGATTCCGGAACGCCCGAGAACGGCCCGGCGGTCTCGCCCTCGTAGTAGTCCAGACAGGCGGCGGCCATCAACGGCGTGACGCCGAAGCGGGTGGGCTTCACGGGATCGGCGCCGCCGGCGGCCAGCACGCGCATCATCGGCTCGTCGCCGTTGCGGGCGGCCAGATAGAAAGGCGTGGCGCCCTCGTAGCTCAGATAATGCCGCCCGATATTCAGGTTGACCGGGTTGCGCGCCAGCCCGGCGCTGTTGAAGCGGCGCTCGGCCCAGGTGACTGACGGCATTCGGATCGGCGCCTTTCGCGAGCAGCTTCTTCGCCATGTCGAGGTGCGAGAGCCTGCCGCGGGGACGCGGGACCGGCTGCGGATCCTCGCCGTTCATCGCGAAGTCGGGCGGTGCCCCAGGCTGGTGCGACCAGACCACCACGTGCAGCGGATGGCCGCGCGGGTCGGGCGCGTTCGGATCCGCGCCGGAGTCCAGCAGCATCGCGGCCAGATCGAAATCGGCGTTCAGAATCGCCAGGCTCAGCGCCGTCGTGCCGTCGGGTATCCGATCGTTGACGTTGGCGCCCTGCTCCAGGAAGAACTTGACCGTCTCGAACCGGTTGTTGCGCACGGCGAAGAGCAGCGGCGAGTAGCCGCCCTTCGAGCGCTCGTTCAGCTTCGCGCCGAACTCGAGCAGCAGCCTGGCGGCGTCGGTGTTGCCTTCGCCGGCGGCGAACATCAGCGCCGTCTGCCCGCGGACGGATTCCGTCAGGCCCACCTGCGCGCCGCGCTTCAGCAGCGCGCGCACCGCCGCGACGCTGCCGTTGCGGGCCGCGGTCATGAGCGCGGTCTGTCCTTCTTGGGACACCGTATCGGGATTGGCGCCGGCGCTCAGCAGCCGCTCGACCAGCGCCGCGTTGCCGTTCTGCGCGGCCAGCGTCAGCGGCGCGATCTTGTAGCGAGTCACGGCGTCCGGCTTGGCGCCGGCATCGAGCAGCGCGTTCAGCATGGCCAGGTTGTCGCCATGAACCGCCCAGTGCACGGCAGTTGAGCCATCCGGTGCCGCCTGGTTCGGGTCGGCACCGCCTTTGAGCAGCGAGCGGACCGCGTCCACATTGCCGCTCCTGGCGGCGTCCACCAGTCCTGGGCCGTCAGCAGCGAGCGACGCCGAGGCGCAGAACATTCCAAGCGCAACGCTGACGCTTCGAAGGACCGTCGAGACGACTTGACTCAATCGCATCGGTTCCGGCTCCGTGATCAACCTCGCGCGCGTGCGCGCGCCCGCGCGCTCGTAGTCGAGCAGCAGCTGCCCCGTGCTGTCGCCCAGCTTCGCGATCGGCACGCCGACGTGGTCCAGCATCGACACGAGCAGATTCGCCATCGGCGTGTCTGGTGTGTAGTCGAAGCTGTAACCGGTCTGGAACCTGCCGTGCAGCTTGCCCGCCACCAGGACGGGCAGGTCGTTGTGGCGATGCAGGTTTCCGTCGCCCATGCCGCTGCCGAAGAGGATGGCGCTGTGGTCGAGCAGCGAGCCGTCGCCGTCCGGCGTGTCGCGCATCCGCTCCAGGAAGTAGTTGAGCAGGCGCATGTGATGCGTGTCGATCCTGGCTTTCTGCGACTTCAGCTGGGCGTCCTCGCGATGGTGGGAGATCAGATGAGCGTTCCCGGGCACGCCGATCTGGCTGTAGGAACGCCCGCTCAGCTCGCGCGCCATGATCAGCGAGAACACGCGCGTGATGTCGCTGCGGAAGGCCAGCAGCTGCAGGTCGAACATCAGCTGCGCGTACTCCTCGAAGCTGGCGGGGATGCCAATCGGACGGTCGGGCAGCTCGATCGATTCCTCGAGACTGGACTCCGCGTGCTGAATGCGCTGCTCCACTTCGCGCACCGAATCCAGGTACTCGCGCACCTTCGACGTGTCGGCGCCGCCGAGTGTCGCCGTGAGCGAACGTGTTTCCTCGAGCACCGAGTCGAGGATGCTGCCCTGCTTCCGGATGACCGCGCGCCGCTGCTCGGCGCTGCCGCCGTCGCCGAACAGCCGCTCGAAGATGACGCGCGGGTGGATCTCGGGCATGTTGGGCGACGTCTCGCTGCGCCACGACACGGTATTGACGTAGAAGCAGTCGCCGGAATCGCACGCCCCTTGCGTCGCCGGATCGAGCGTCATCTCGATGGAGGGGACTCTGCTGTCTTTGCCCAGATGCCTGGCCGCGATCTGATCGGCCGACGTCGCCAGGCGGATCTCGGCGCCCGGGCGCGTGCGGTCGTAGGCATGCACGCCGGTGAGCCACGCCCCGGCGGCGCGGTTGTGATCGCCGCTGCCGTCGCCCTTGCTGTCGGCTTCGAGATGCGACAGGTTCGTCAGGATGTTGAAGTGATCGCGCACGCCTGCAAGGGGCTGCAGATTGGGCGGCAGCTCGTACTGGCGGCCGGTCTGGCGCGGCTTCCACTCCGAATGGATGATGCCGTGCGCCGCGTAGACGAACCCGAGCCGCATCGGCGCCTGCCGTGCTCCGGTCTGCCTGCGCCGAGAGCGCGGGCATCATGGAATCCAGCAGCGGCAGCGCGACGCTCGCACCCACGCCCTTCAGCATCGTCCGCCGCGTCAGTGTTCTTCTGGTGAGGAACGTCATGCTGTCTCCTGCGTCTATCGGGGCGCCGCCTGCGCCATTCGGCTCTGGAACGGGACGCTGTTCACCACGCCCAGCACCAGCGAGGCAAAGGTGTAGTTCTGGCGCGCCGATTCCTGGGCGACCACGCGGATCGTCGGCTGATCGTAATGCTGGACATTACGGGTCAGCGCATACATCAACAGCTTACCGGTGATCGCCTCGACGAAGAGTGCCGGGTCGCGCAGCACGAGTTGCCGCACGCCCTCGACGCCGTCGACGACCGTCCCGTCCGGCAGCGCGCTCGTGACCTCGAGCGGACGCCCGTTCTCCTCCGCGCGATACCGCCCGAGCGCGTCGAAGTGCTCCAGCGCGAAGCCGATCGGATCCATCTTGGCGTGGCATCCGGCGCACGCCGGATTGGCGCGATGCAGCTGCATCGCTTCCTTCATCGACAGCGGCTTCCCGGACCGTTCGGTGTTGAGCGACGGCACATCGGCCGGCGGTGGTGGCGGCGGCGACGCCAGCAGATTCTCGAGCACGTACTTGCCGCGCAACACGGCGGATGTGCGCGTGCTGTAGGACGTAATCGACAGGATGCTCCCGTGACCGAGCAACCCCCGGCGCGGACTCCCCTTGGGCAACGTCACGCGACGGAAATGGCTGCCGGTGATCTGCGGGATGCCGTAATGCCTGGCCAGCGGTTCGTTCAGGAACGTATAGTCGGCCGTCAGGAGGTCCAGGACGCTGCGATTCGCGCGAAGGATGCTGTCCAGGAACAACTCCGTCTCACGCACGAACGCGGCGCGCACACCCTCGTCGAACTCGCGGAACAGGTAGACGTCCGGCTCCTTGGTTTCGACGTCGCGCAGGAACAGCCACTGGGCGGCGAAGTTGGTCACCAGCGATCGGCTGCGCGGATCGGCAAGCATCCGCGTCACCTGGCGGCGCAGGACGTCGGGTTGGCGCAGCGTTCCCGCGGCAGCGGCATCCAGCAGCTCGTCGTCGGGCATGCTGGACCAGAGGAAGAACGAGAGGCGTGAGGCCAGCTCGAAATCGCCGACGCGATGGACCGAATCCGGGCGCGGCGCCGGCCGGATCCTGCTCGATGCGGAACAGGAACTGCGGGCTGACCAGCACGCGTTCCAACGCCCGCTGGATGCCGAGGTCGAAATCGCGTTCGGCGCGGCCGGCTTCGTAGAACTGCCGCACGCGGCGCAGATCGTCGGCGGTGACGTTGCGGCGGTAGGCGCGGCGCAGCAGCGTGGTCAGGATGCGGTCCGCGCACGCGGATTCTTGCTGCGCGCTCGCCGGGCGGCACACGAACAGCCGCCGGCGGCTGGGCGTGTCGCCGGGCCCGGTCGCGTTGAACGGCCCGGTGATGGTGACCGACACGACCGACGGCAGAGCGCCACGATTCCGGCCCGGCGGCCGCAGCGGAGCCTCCGACAGCGCCTCGCTGCGCTCCACGAAGGCGACGCTCACGCTGCGCGGCCCTGCCGGCACCGCGAAGCGGAACGCGCCCTGGTTGTTCGGCGCATCATCTGCCGCCGGCACCCCCGGCCTTCTCGAGACGTTCGTGATGGCCTTGCGCTCGCCGTCGATGCTGATCTCCAGCTGATGGACGTCGGCGCCGGCGCCGTCCGTTTCGACCTTGAACTCGTATTCGCCATCGAGCGGGAAATAGCCGTCGATCTGCAGCCCGCCGCGCGTGCCGAAGGGCAGTGCCTCGTTGCGGCGGTCCTGCGGCTGCCGCACCGGCGTGATGTGGGTGTTCACCAGCGCACCCATCGCGGGATCGCCCACCGCCACGCGGCTGATCTTGAGCGCCGCCGCCAGATAGCGCTCCATGGTTGCCGGCGAGACAAACAGCGTGTCAGCCAGATTGTCGAAGCCGCTGCTCGCGTTGTCGGCCGGCAGCAGCGTGGCGTAGTCGAACTCCTTGGGCAGGTCCGGCAGCGCCAGCAGATCGCGGATCACGTTGGCGTATTCGGTCCGCGTCAGGCGGTGGGCCAGCGGCAGTGGGCCAGGATTGGGGCGCGCCGCGGCGCTGGCCTCGAGTTCGCGCGCCAGGTAGCCGGCCGCGCGCGCATAGAGCGCCTGCGGCGGACGAGCAGCGCCTGGAGGCGGCATCGTTCCAGCGCGCAACTGACGCAGGACCTTCTCCCAGGTCTCGGACTGATCGCCGGGACGCGCAACCCCCGCCGGATCGAGCACGAGGCCGGCGGTCCTCAGCCGATCGCTGTGACAGGTGGTGCAGTACTTCGCAATGGCCGCCTGAGTTTCTGCGCGGGCGTCGGGTGAGTTGTCAGTGACCGCAGCGGGCGTCTCGGCGCGGGCGCCGGGCGGGTTCTGCGAGAAGCCCTCGGAGTGGGCCAGAAACAGGCCCCAACCCAGTCCGGTGAACGCGATGCCGGCGATGAGACGCCTCCGCGCCATGATGGCGATGATAGCGCGTCGCTCCCGCGGACGAGGCCAAAAACCCTAGACCCCTCGAAGCTCTACGACGGTCCCGTCGGCATCGCGGAACCGCACGCCATTCCCACCGGTGGAGGGCAGCACCGTGACGCCGATCGCGCCCAGCTTACGGGTGATGGCGTTGCGGTCGAACGCGGCCACACGGATGCCGAAGCGATCGATGTTCGGCATCTGGCCCTCGGCCATCTTCTCCAGACCCAGGCGTGTACGCGCGGCGGTGAACCAGATGCGCTCGGGCGTCCGCTCTCGGGAACTCTCCTTGCCGAAGAACCTGCCGTAGAAGGCGGCCGACTTCTCGAGATCCGGGACCTGCAGCACGACGTGGTCCAGGCCGACGGCTTCGCAGATCGCATCGTCCTGGGTCACGCGCGTCGATGGAATGATCGTCTGCAGCAGTCCGCCTGGCGTGGCCATGAACTGCATGCGAATGCCGTCGGGATCGGTCACGGCGTTGAAACCGGGAGCGCCCGCCAGATTGAGGCCCAGAGTCTTGAGCTCCGCACGCATCTCGTCGAGGCGATAGTCCTCGACGGTCGCGCAAAAGTGGTCGATCCGCGCCGCGGCCGTGGGATTGGCATTGGGGTTCGGGCCGAAGGCCACGTAACCGATGCCCAGCCGGCAGTAGTAGCGTAGCGGCGGGCTCATCTCCTGGAAGATCTGCGGATCGAAGATCCGGCCGTAGAACGCCGCAGACTTCTGCGGGTCGGGCACGGTGAACCCCACGTGCTCCAGGCCGGACGTCCTGAGCGGCAACTGCGACCCCTGGGCGGCCAACGCGGCAGGCGCCACCGCAATCATCGCCAGTGCTTCGCGCCGGGAAAGGAAGATGGACACGTCGAACCTCGCGGAGCTGAACGGAATCGGCGGGAGCCTACAGGCAACACCCGTTTACGTCAATTGACCTCGTCGTATGCGGAGTGTGTTGGGACTTGCCACGATGCCCCTCGATATAGTAAGTGTCACTACATATCGTGAGCCACAGCATGTTCAGCGCCGAACTGAAGAAGGGCAGCAGTGAGATGCTGATTCTTTCGCTGCTCGAGACACAACCCCGTCACGGGTATGAGATCGGCAAGCTCATCGAGACCCGCTCGGGCGGCAGGCTGACCTTCGCGCTGCCGACGCTCTACCCCACGTTGCTCCGCCTCGAGAGCCGCGGCTGGATCAAGGGACGTTGGGTGGAGAAGGCCGGCGAGCGGCGACGATGCTTCTACCGGCTCACGCCGGACGGCCGCCGCATCCTGACGGAGCAGCGCCAGACGTGGGAGGCCTACATCGAAGCGGTTCACGCGGTGATGGGACCCTCGCATGCGTGATTGGGACCTGTACGTTCGAACGCATCTGCGGCTGCGCAACCTGACCCGCGAGCGCGAGTCGCGCATCGTACAGGAGCTGGCCTCGCAGCTCGAAGACTTTCACCGTGAGGCGCTCGCGCGCGGGATGACGGAGCCCGATGCCGACGCGTTCGCTCGCGCGCAGGTCACCGACTGGACGAGCTTCGCATCCACTCTGGGAGAGCTCGATGGAGCTCACGTTCGATCGCCGTTGGATCGGTGGTCGGAGCGCCTCGACGATCGCGCCCCACAGACGAAAGCCAGGTTGACCATGGACCTTCTTGCCGACCTGCGATATGCCCTGCGCCTGCTGCGAAAGACGCCCGTCTTCACGGTCGCGGCTATCGGCACGCTCGCTCTCGGCATCGGCGCCAACACCACTATCTTCTCGCTCGTCCAGACAATGCTGCTGCGGCCGCTGCCGTACCAGCATCCGGAACAGGTGGTGATGGTCTGGGAGGACGCCAGCGCCGCGGGCTTCCCCAGGAATACGCCTTCTCCCGCCAACTACCTCGACTGGGTGGCGATGAACCGATCGTTCGCCGACGTCGCGGCCGCCGGGTTCGTGGTGGCGAGCCTCACCGCCGACGGCGCGCCCGAGGCCGTTCTCGGCCGGCGCGTAACGGCGAACTTCTTCCCGGTTTTGGGCGTCCAGCCCCAGCTCGGTCGCGCGTTCACGGCGGAAGACGACAGGAGCGAAGCGCGAGTCGTCATGATCAGCCATGCCCTGTGGCAGCGCCGTTACGGCGGGGATCCGGGCATCGTCGGCCGCACGATCGTCATGAGTCTCGACCGCGTTGGTGACGTCGAGCACGAAGTGATCGGGGTCGCCCCGCCGTCGTTCGTCTTCCTCAGTCGCGAGATCGATTACTGGGTCCCGATGCAGTTTTCGCCCGAGGAGGCCGCCACACGCGGCAACCACTACCTGCTGGTGGTTGCCCGCCTGAAGCCTGACGTGTCGGTCGAGGCTGCACGGTCTGATATGCAAGCGATCGCGAGGCGCCTCGGCGAGCAGTATCCCGACTCCAATCGGGGAATCGGGGCGGTGGTGGTCCCGATCCGCGAAGAAGTGCTTGGCGACACCAGGATTCAGGTGATCGCACTGATGATCGCCGCCGCAGCCATCGTCCTCATTGCCTGTGCCAATCTCGCCAGTCTTCTCCTGGCGCGCGCGTCGGTGCGCCGCGGCGAATACGCCGTACGTCTTTCGCTCGGCGCCACGCGCGGGCGGCTGGCGCGCCAGGTGCTCGTCGAGGCTCTTTGCCTCTCGGTTGCCGGCGGGGTGTTGGGGCTCGCAATCCCGGCGCTGACCACGACGTTCGTCGAGCGGATCGTGCCCATCGGATTGCAGGCGCTCACCGTGTCGCTGCTGGATTGGCGTTTGCTGGCATTTGCCGGCGGCCTCTCGATCGCGACGGGTCTCTTGTTCAGCGTGGGTCCGGCGATTCAATCGGCCCACGCCTCCCCTGCGGACGCGCTGCAGCAGCACGCGCGCGGAAATACCGGCGGCCGCAGCCGTGTGTTTCGCGACGGCCTGGTGGTGCTGCAGGTAGCAGCCACGCTCGTGCTTCTCGTTACCGCCGGGCTGATGCTGCGAACGCTCGCCAACCTGAATGCCGTGGAGCGGGGCTTCGACGCGAACAGCCTTTTGACGATGCACGTGCCGCTCCTGCCGAAGTATGCGGACCCGATCACACGTCCGCAGTTCTACGAGCGCATCGTCGCCGGCGTCCGTGCTCTGCCAGGGGTCCGTGGGGCCGCATTCGGTTCGAGCCTGCCATTTCAGTCAGCCGGCAACACGCGCGCGTTCAGTATCGACGGGCGTCAGACGCGGATTGAAGACCTGGCGGATGCGCTGTTCCGTGTCGGGACCTCCGACTATCTGCAGACGCTCGGCGTCACGCTCGTCGAGGGGCGTCTCCTCGATGCGCGCGACGGTGCCGATGCGCCTCGCGCCATAGTCGTCAACGAGACGCTGGTTCGCCGATTCATGGAGGGGCGATCCGCGCTCGGCCGGCGAATCCGATTCGGCCTGGCGGAGCCGCCGTACACTGTGGTCGGCGTGGTGAAGGACGTCCTCGAGCGCGGCTACGAGCAGGACGCCAAGCCCGGTGTCTACGTGTCCCAGCCACAGGGGCCCCGCTTCTTTCCCACAGTCAACCTAGCCGTGCGCGTCGACGGCAACCCGCTCGATCATGCGCTGGCCGTCCAGCGCGTCGTTCGTGCCATTGAACCCGACCAGCCGATTCGTCAGGTCCGGCCGATGACCGAGGTCATCGATCTCACCGTCGCCGACCGCCGCCAGCAGACGACGCTGCTGGTCGTGTTCGGAGGGCTGGCGCTCGTCATCGCGTCGCTGGGGCTGTATGGACTGCTCGCTCAGACCGTCTCGGCTCGAGGCCGTGAGATCGGGATCCGCATGTCGCTCGGCGCCACGTGGCGGAACGTGATGCGGATGGTGCTGTCGCGCGGCGTCGTGCTGACCGGCGCTGGCGTGATAGTTGGTGTCGCACTGGCGTGGTCGATCACGCGTGCCATGGGCACGCTGCTCTATGGCGTCAGCGCGGCCGATCCGCTGACGTTTGCTCTGGTCGCCGGCCTGCTTGCCGCCGTATCCGCCGTGGCGTGCGCGATTCCGGCCGTGCGTGCGGCTCGCATTGACCCCATGCTCGTCTTGCGCGAACAGTAAGCCCGCTTCGGCGTTCTGGCGGGGATCCGCCCTACAATCCGATCATCGATGTCTCGCCCACTTGCCGGCATCGCCGTGATGCTCGCGCTCGTCATCGTCACGGGCGGCGTGTCGCTTGCGCAGCGGTTCGGGGTGTTCGAGGGCGCCGGGGCCGGCATCCGGGTTCCGCCACGCGACTTCAACGACGGGGCCTTCACTGTCTGCAAGTGGATGTTTCGGAGTGTTCGGTCTGAGCCGAGCGGGATCGGTTGGAGCACGGACTATCCATTCGGCGAGATCAACTTCCTCACGCGGCTCGCCGACTTCACCAAGGTTCACGTCAGTCGGGATTCCCGCGGCGATGTCAACTATTGGGTCGTGCGACTCAGCGACGATCAGCTGTTCGAGTGTCCGATCCTGCTCGGGTCCGACGTGGGGACGGCGGGGCTCTCAGATGCGGAAGTGCAGCGCTTGCGGCAGTACCTGCTGAAGGGGGGGTTCCTGTGGGTCGACGACTTCTGGGGCACCCGCGCCTGGGAGCAGTGGGCCAGCCAGATTACGCGCGTGCTGCCGGAGTTCCCGATTGTCGACATCGACCCGGCGGATCCGATCCGACACGCCATGTTCACGATCGCCAAGGTGAAGCAGGTGCCCAGCATCTTCGCGTGGGGCGGACCGGGGAGCGACCCTCGGGAGCGCGGCGAGGACAGTCCGCACGCGAATTTCCGCGCCATCGTCGACGGGCACGGCCGCATCATGGTGGCGATGACGCACAACACCGACATCGGCGACTCGATGGAGCGCGAGGGTGACGACTCGCAATATTTCGCGGAGTACTCACCCGATGGCTACGCGCTGGCGACGAACATCGCGTTGTATGCGTTGACGCACTGATGCTCGGCCCTATGCCCGTGGTTCAGCGCGTGGTCAGATTCAGGTAAGCCGCCTCGACGTTCATGCGCCGCAGCCGTTCGTAATTCGCCCAGCCCTTGTAGCGGTCGAGAGTGATGGTCTCGACCAGGTCGGCGAACGGCCTGCCGGCGCGGATGCCGGCCGACACCTGCGCCACCAGGTACTCGAAGTATTCCCGGGTTTCGGTCACCACGGCCTTCTCGAAGACGTTGCCGTGGCCAGGCGCCACGCGGTCGAAGTCCAGACCTTCCACCGTCCGGTACGACCGGATCCACTCGGCCAGCGGATGCCGGTCGAAGGCGCTGCAGGTGCTGGGCAGCGACCGCGGGTTGGTGGTGACCAGCGCGTCGGCCAGGAACTCGGTGGCGAACAGCACCCGCTCTTCCGGGAACAGCATCACGGTGGCGTCGTCGGAATGATTCAGCCCGGGATGGATCAGCTGGACGGTCCGGCCGCCGAGCGCGATCTGCATGCGCTCCGAATAGACGATGTCGGGCCGGCGGATGTCGGCTTGCAGCTCCGCGGGCGGCACGAGGCCGTTCTTGTCGCGGTCGATCGACGCGAAGAAACCCGGCCCCATGCCGCAGATGCCCGGCGCCGCTTTGGTCGGAATATCGATCTCATCGGGATCGACGGCCCCGTTGCGATTGCGATCGACCATATCGCCCGGCATGTGCGGGTAGCGGCCATCAAGGTTCCGCAGCATGTTCTCGTGCGCCACGAAGCGGGCGGTGTCGGCAAAGGCGGCCCCGCCGGCCGCGTGATCGAAATGGCTGTGGCTGTAGACCACGTAGCGGACCGGTACCTTGAACCGGCTGGCGAGCTCGCCCTTCAGCCAGGTCGCGAACGCGGTGTTGATCGGATCGCCGAGGATGATGCCGTCGGGGGTGACGAGAAAGATCGCGTACCAGTTGCCGTTGCGAGCCCGGTAGAGGTCGCCGGTGAGCGGAACGATCTCCCGGACGGGTCCTCGTGGCTGGGCCTGTACGACTGCCACAACAATGGCGAGCAGCGTCGCGACCAGGGTCGCTACTAGGAAGCCAATCCGGCTCGACCTGGATTTCATGAGTGCGCCATGAATCGTCACGATGCGGGTTCGATCCGCAACAGCGCGCCGTCGTCCTCGTCGGTCAGCAGATAGAGCAGCCCATCAGGCCCTTGACGGACCTCCCGGATACGCTGCCGCAGCTCGTTGAGCATCGATTCGCGACGCAGCTCCTCGGTCTTCGCGTTGAACACGATTCGCTCCAGGTGGCCGGTGCCGGCGATCCCGCCAGTGCGCATGCTGCCCACGAAGACGTTGCCTTTCCACGCCGGAAAGCGGTCACCGGTATAGACAGCCATGCCGGCCGCCGCGATCTGCGGCAGCCAGGCGACGAGCGGCGACTCCATGCCCTCCCGCGTGGGATGCTCGGAGATGCGTGGGCCGGGGTAGTCGCGCCCGAAGCTGACGATCGGCCATCCGTAATTGCGCCCCGGCAGGATGATGTTGACCTCGTCACCGCCATTGGGCCCGTTCTCGCTGTTCCAGATCACACCCGTCTCCGGGTGGACGATCAGGGCGAGGGTGTTGCGGTGTCCGAGGGTGTAGATCTCCGGGCGATGGCCGGCGCGACCCGCGAATGGGTTGTCGGGAGGAACGGAGCCGTCGTCGCGGAGGCGCAGGATCTTGCCGCGCAGGCTCGCGGGGTCCTGCGCGATCTTGGCGATGTTGCCGCCGGTGGAAAAGTAGACCATGCCGTCGCGCCCGAAGGTCACGCGGCCGTTCAGTCCACCATTGCCGTCATAGGCGTCCGGCACCAGCAGATCGCGGACGTCGGTGAGCGCGTTGCCGTCGAGCCGGCCTCGCGCTAATGACGGCGCCCCCTTACCGTTCTCGACCGGCTTGGTGTAGGTGAGATAGACCAGCCGGTTCTCGGCAAACCGGGGATGAAGCGCGACATCCATCAGCCCGCCGTTGCCGTCGGTTCTCACGCGAGGCACACCGGCGATCGGCATTGGATCGAGTTTGCCGTTTCGCACGACCCGCAGCCGGCCGGGCCGCTCCGCGATCAGCATCGCCCCGTCCGGAAGAAAGGCCAGGCTCCACGGGTGCGAGAGCCCCTTGGTGACGACGCTTACGCGAATCCTGGGCTGCTCGGCCGTCTCGAACACGAACGGCCCATTCCCCAGAGGAGGCACTGGCACTCCGACCTGCTGCTGGGCATGGCCGACGGCCGCCACGGTCACGAACGCGAATGCGATCCAACTGATGAAAGGGCGACTCGTCATGGGAATCTCCGGAAGAGGGTCTGTCAGCCGCGAGTATAAAGCGTCAGCGTCCGCCTGCCTGCTCGAACGCCTCGGCAAAGCGCTGGCGCTGGTCGGCATTGCCAAGCATCAGCATCGTGCCTCCTTCGGGCAGCACCGTTTCGGCTGTGAGCTGTGTGGTGAGCGTGTCTTTCTCCTCCAACGCCACGACGCTCAGCCCCGTGCGCGAGCCGATGCCCGTCTTCGCCAGCGGCTGTCCCGCCACGGACGGCGGCACTCGCACCTGAAACAGCCTGACGCCTTCGCCCAGCATCACCGTTGCGTCGCCGTTGACGAGCGACATGATGCTGTCGACGCCGAGCGACGTGTAGCTGAGTACGAAATCGGCGCCGGCTCGATGAATGGCCTCCACGTTGCGTTCGTGCGTGATGCGGCTCACGATCCGGAGGGCGGGGTTGAGTTTGCGGCAAAACACGGCGAGATAGATGTTCACGGCGTCGTTGTTGGTGGTCAGCAGCACCGACGCCGCGCGCCCGATGCCGGCCCGTTCGATCGTGTCCCGATCTGCGGCGTCGCCGGCATAGACCGCATCCACCTCGGCTGCGATGACCGCGAGTGCTTTTTCATCCTGGTCGAGGACGCAGACCTCGAGCGCCTTCTGCTTCAGGGCCCGGGCGGCTGCCTGTCCGACCTTGCCCGCGCCAATCACCAGCACCGGGGCCGTCGTGCCCTCGCGCGCGATCAAGGCGTTGAGCGCGTGAATCTGCTCAGCGGAACCGGCGACGACCGCCACGGCATCGGGCCGAATCTCCGTGTCTGGAAACGCAGGCTTGAGCCGGCCGCGCTCCCACAGCCCTACGACGCTCAGGCCAGTCAGCTCGCGCAGGCGCGTGTCGCGGACGAGCGCCCCCGCAAGAAGAGTGTTTTTCACCGGCAACTCGGCCACGTGTACGTTGTGAAAGGAGCCAACCACGTGTGCCTCGGTACGGCCGGTGTCCACCCGGTTGGCAAGCGACTCGCCGAGCTGACGCTTCAGCGGCAAGACCGTGGTGGCACCACTGAGGCTCAGGATGTCGACCGAGTCCTCCTCCTCGACGATGGCAGCGATGTGGACCCGCGGCGCGACTTCCCGGACGGTCAGCGTGATGTTGGTGTTGACCGTGTCCTCGCAGTTGGCGACGATGAGCCGCGCGTCGGGCGTATGTAATCGCTCGTAGGTGACGCGGCTGTCGTTGTCTCCGGCAATGACCGACAGATCCTCACTGACGAACCGCGCCGCCCTGGCGGCGTCAGGCTCGACGATGAAGTACGGGATGCCGGCCGCATCCAGCCGCTCCACCAGTCCCGCCGCCACAGGGTCGTATTCGGTGATGATCACGTGCCCGCGGGTACCGGCCTGGACCTCGCGTGGCGCACGCAGTCGAACACGCTGACTCCAGCCAGGGGGCATAGAAGAGGCGGATGAACAGGAACGGCAGCATCACGAGCAGGAAGAACACGCCCGACAGCATGACGACCATGCTGAACAGGCGGCCGAGGTCGCTGGTGAATGTGATGTCCCCGAATCCCAGTGTCGTCATCACCACGAGCGTCCAGTAGAAGCCCGTGATCCAGGAGTGCTGCTGACCCTCGACCCGCACCATGATCAGGTGGAAGAGAACCGCGTAGACCGTGACCATGACGACGAGAAAGCCCAGGTACCTGAGCAGGGCCTTGAGATTGGTTCGTGTCTTGCGTTTGAGCCGCCCCGAGACGAGGCCAGCCACGATCGCAAGCGCGGAGGCCGTCTGGCGAAGGCGATCCATGGTGGCCGCCACACTAGTGAGGCCCGCGCTTCAAGTCGTACCGGCCTGGTAACGCTTTGGTAATTTCTTTGTAGGTTTTTCGGCCGGAAGTCGGAAGCCGGAAGCCGTTCGTTACATTTTCATGACAACGAGGTGACCGGCTACGGACAGAATACGGGCCGTGAGTCCCGTGGATCGGTTGCGCCGGATGCGTCGCACGGCTCTTCTGCTGTCCGCCATCCTGATTCCCACCGCGGCGGTGGTCCTGCTGGTGGTCCGCGTCGTTCGGCAGGAGAACGAGCTCGCCGAAAGACGCATGGCCGCGGAGCAGCGCGAGGCCCTGGACCAGCTGCGCCGCGAACTCACGGCTCGTTTGCAGGCTCTGCGTCTCGAGGAAGTGAACCGCCTGATCGGAGAGTCCGGCAGGCGTCTTCCACCGGACTCTCCCATCATCTTCGTCGCTCCGATGGTGCAGGACCGGATGGTCCTGCCGTGGGAAGACAGCCGCACCGCTCTTGCTCCCTCAGCGGACTTCGTCCGATGGCAAGCCGAAGGCGAAGCCCGCGAGTTCCAGCGGCACGACGCCGCGGCCGCGGCCGCGGCCTACCAGCAGGCGCTGGATGTGGCGCGCTCACCATTGGAGGAGTGCTCCGCGCGTCTCTGGCTTGGCCGCAGCTACTCGAAGGCCGGGAAGACGGAGGAGAGCCTCCGCAGCGATCGCGCGATGGTGGAGGAGTGCGGCAAAGTGTCCGACGCAGACGGCGTCCCGCTGGCGCTCTATGCGGTGCGACGGCTGCTCGCAGCCGATGCGCACGACGGCCCTGCCTCTGACCATGTGTTGCGCAGTGCAGCCCGGCGGCAATGGCGGCCGCCGAACGAGGCGTTGACGCTGCAATCGTTGCTGCACGGGATGGCCGGCCCGGCTGCCCGGGAGGCGCTCCACACGCTGGCGCTGGAGATTCGCAATATCGACCAGATCGCCGCGCTCGCCCGGAACATGCACGACCACCTGGGCGAGCTGCAGCGAGCCTCGCGATCGGCGCCCGGAGATCTGCCCTGGATCGGATACGGCGACGAACCGTGGCTTCTCACCGTCGTGTCTCCCACATCCTTCGCAGCGCCGGTGGTCATGGCGGTGTCGTCCGGGCGACTCGTCCCCGAGGGAGTCGCGCTTCGCCTGAAGCCCACACCGGCGACGATGGCGCTCGGCGACGGCTTCGTCGGCCTGCACGTCGAGTGGCCGGCCGGACGCTTCGCCGTTCCGCCTGCGCTGCCAGCACCGCTCTACGGCTCCACGCTGGCCATCGTGCTGGGGGCTGCGCTGCTCGCCGGTTACCTGCTGCTGCGCGACGTGCATCGTGAAACCGAAATGGCGGCGATGCGCTCTCATTTCGTCGCCAGCGTGTCCCACGAGCTGAAGACGCCGCTGACGTCGATTCGCGCGCACGCAGAAACCATGCTGATGGGCCGCGCCGGCGGCGCGGAGACGACATCCGAGTATCTCAGGACGATCGTCAGCGAGAGCGAACGTCTGGGACGCCTGGTGGACAGCGTGCTGGACTTGTCGCGCATCGAACAGGGGCGCAAGACCTATCACCTGCAAGCAACGCGTCTGGCCGACGTCGTGCGGTCGGCCGCCCGGACCATGGAATACCCCCTCGGGCAGCTGGGCTTCACGCTCACCGTCTCCAGCGACGGCACCGAGCCGACGGTGCTCGCGGATCCGGAGGCGTTGACGCAGGCGATTCTCAATCTGCTCGGGAACGCCATGAAGTACTCGGGCGACGCGAGACGCATCGAGCTGCGCACGGGCACGCGCGACCAGCGAGGCGTTCGTGGACGTCGTGGACCACGGCATCGGCATCCCACGGGACGAGCAGTCGCGTATCTTCGAGCGGTTCCATCGCGTTCAGTCGGACGAGACCGCGGGCATTGCCGGAGCGGGCCTGGGGCTGGCGCTGGCGCTCCATGTCGTCGAGGGGCACCGCGGGCGCATCGCCGTTGCCAGTGCGCCGGGCAGCGGCAGCACCTTCTCCGTCCGCATTCCCCTGCAGGCGCCGGCATGATGAAAGTGCTGGTCGTCGAAGACGATCCGGGCATCCTGCGAACGGTGGCCGACAACCTGCGATTCGAGCAGTACGAGGTGATCACGGCGACCGACGGCGAAACCGCCTACGCGCTGCACCAGCGCGAGCACCCCGACCTGATCGTGCTGGACCTCATGCTTCCGCGCATGAGTGGCCTGGAGCTGTGCCGTAAGCTGCGAACGCAGGACGTGCAGGTCCCCGTCCTGATGTTGACGGCGCGGAGCGAAGAAGCCGACCGCGTCCGCGGGCTGGACCTGGGAGGGGACGACTACGTCACCAAGCCGTTCTCCGTGCCGGAGCTGATGGCGAGAATCCGCGCCCTGTTGCGGCGCTCCTCACCGGCATCCGGCCTGCCGGCCACGCTCACGTTCGGCCAGGTGGAGGTGGACTTCCGGCGCTACGAAGCGCACCGTTCTGGACGCCCCATCGAGATGACGCGGAAGGAGTTCGCCCTTCTCCGGTTCCTCGCGTCACGTGAAGACACTGTCGTGACTCGCGACGAGCTGCTGAACAAGGTGTGGGGTGTCGAGTCGTACCCGGTGACGCGAACCGTCGACAATCACATCTCCAGCCTGCGAGCGAAGCTGGAACCGGATCCGGCCCGGCCCGTTCACATCCAGACGGTCCACGGCGTCGGCTACAAGTTCGCCTCTGGAAGGCCGGCATGAGCAGGACGGGAATCGCTCATCGGGCTGCTGCTGGCGCTGGCCGCTGTCGGCCGGCCTGAGTGCGCAGAGTGCACAGGAGCTGTATCAGCGGGGCCTCGTGGAGGAACAGGCCAACGGCGATCTGACAAAAGCCATCGCCCTCTATAGACAGGCGGCGCAGGCGGGCAACCAGGATCGCGGTCCTGGCGGCGCGGGCGCTTGATGCGCGTGGCCGGCGCACAGGAGAAGCTGGGCCGGCAGGCAGACGCGGTGAGCGCCTATGCCGAGGTGGTGCGCGTGTATCCGGAGCAGCGCGCGGAGGTGGCCATCGCGCAGGAGCGGCTGACGGCCCTGCGCCGGACCTCGCGCATGAACGGTGCACCGGCCGCAGCCATCGCTCCCGGCGATGTCTCGTCGGTGACGCGTCCGGTGTTCGACAGCTATTGCATCAGCTGTCACAGCGCCGCGAACCGGACGGCGGGCCTGAGCCTCGACGCACTCAGCCGCGCGCCCGTCGGTGAGAACCTGGCGCTGTGGGAGAAGGTGACGCGCCGGCTGCAAGCGCGGCTCGATCCACCAAGGGGCGCCCCACGCCCTGACGACGCCACCTATCGCGCCGTCGTCTCCAGGCTCGAACAGGCGCTCGACGCGGCGCACGCAGCGAACCGGACGATGCTTCCCGTCGAGCCCGTGACCGACACCGAGTTGGCGGCGCGGATGGCAGCGTTCCTCTGGAATGACGCCCCTGACGCGGAGCTGTTCGAGGCCGCGCGTCGCGGCGAGTCTCCGCGATCCCGTCCGGGCTGAGCCGTCAAGTGGCCCGCATGCTCCGCACCCCGAAATCCGACAGCCTGGTGGACCGTGTCTTCGCCGAGTGGCTCTCGCTGGACAGGTTGCGGAGAGCCCAGCCCGACCCGGCGGTATACCCGCAATTCGATGCCGACCTTCGTCAAGCGATGGAGACCGAGACGCGGCTGTTTCTGCAGAGTCAGTTGCGCGAGGACCGCGGGGCGTTGGAGCTGTGGACGGCGAATTACACGCTACGTCAACGATCGTCTGGCGCGCCACTACGGCCTGTCGGGCGTCAGCGGCAAGGAGTTCGTCCGCGTGTCGTGGCCGAACACGAACCGGGCCGGTCTTCTGGGGCAGGCAGGTCCGTTGACGGCCGTCTCCCAGGCGTCACGCACGTCTCCGACGGCGCGCGGCGTGTTCGTGCTGACGCGCTTCTTCGGGATCGACGCGCCCAATCCGCCCGCCAACGTGCCGGCGCTTGCCGAGCGCCCGGGCAATCCAGCAGGCACCCTGCGTGAGCGCATGATGGCGCACAAGCTCAATCCGTCCTGCGCGAACTGTCACGCCCTGTTCGACCCGCTGGGCCTTGCGCTCGAGAACTTCGATGCCATTGGCGCGTGGCGGACGACGGACGGCGGATCGCCGATTGATGCGTCGGGCGCGTTCATCGACGGCACCCGCTTCAACGGTCCGGCCGAATTTCGCGCCGGGCTGCTGCGGTATCGCGAGGCCTACTACGCCGGCGTGACACGGCAGCTGCTGGCATCACGCCCTCAACCGCAAGGGAAGGGGCCGGGTCTACGACTACGAGATGCCAGCGGTCCGGAAAATCGTCCGCGACGCCGAGGCGAAGAACTATCGCTGGTCGTCCCTCTTGTCGGGGGTCGTCGCAAGTGCGCCGTTCCAGATGAAGAACGTCGTCCCCTGACCGGTTCTTACAGTCTTTCTTACAATCTTTTTGCATCGGCCAGACATCCTCATGAAGTGCGCCCGGCGGCATCGCGCTATCGTCGTCGGCGCAAGAAGGGAGATGGCTTGATGGCTGTCCACATGCGCATGGTCTCACTCGTGGTGATGCTGGTCGGTGTTCTCGCAGGCGGCTGGACCACGCTACGCGCCGGTCAGGCGACGGAGCAGCGACCTGCCTCCGCGCCGGCGTCGAGCGCCGTCGGCGCCTACTGCGCCGGCTGCCACAACGGCGTGATGCGTTCGCCGTCCGGTGCGCTGCTCGACCAGTTCGACGCCACCCGAATCGCCGAGAACCCGGATGTGTGGACGCGCGCCTATCGTCAGCTCCAGGCGGGCACGATGCCGCCGGTTGGTGCGCGACGTCCTGACCGCGGCGACCTACGACGCCATCATCCGATCCATCGAGACGGCGCTGCGCGCGAATGTGCCGCCCGCGGCCGACGCCACCAGCCTGGAGATCGCCGACGCGCCTGGCCGCGCTCCTGTGGGACAGCGCGCCCGACGAGTCGCTGCTCGAGGATGCGCGGCGCAGACCGGCTGATCCGGCCCGCGGTGTTGAAGAACCAGATCAGGCGCATGCTGGCCGATGAACGCGCCCGTGCCTTCGTGAAGCGCTTCTTCTTCCCGTGGCTGGGACTCGATCGGCTCGAGAAGGCCGACCCGGACAAGTCGCACTTTCCCGACTACGACGCGTCCCTGCGCGACGCCATGGCGACGGAAACCGAGCTGTTCATCCTCAATCAGCTCCGCGAGGACCGCGACCCCGTGGAGCTGTGGAGCGCGAACGTCACGTTCCTGAACGAGCAGCTGGCTCGTCACTACGGCGTTCCCAACGTCACCGGCGCGCAGTTCAGGCCGGTGGTCGATGCCCCCCGAGCGAGCGGGTCTGCTCGGCCAGGGCAGTGTCCTACATGGTGACCTCGCGGCATCAGCCCGGCACGGACGCCGCCTACACCTCGCCGGCGTCACGCGCCATGTGGGTCCGCCTGCGCTTCCTGGGCGCGCCCCCGCCGCGCCCATTCCCCGGCGCGCAACCGGTGAAGCCCGAACTGCCGATCACGCCGCAAACCCGCACGCTGCCCGCCGAGCCGTGCGTGAACTGTCATCGCAATTTCTTCCCGCTCGGCTATGCGCTGGAGAACTTCGATCCGATCGGCCGGTGGCGCACAGAGCGACCAGGCGGGCCCGGTTGACGCGTCGGGAACGTTCGTGGACGGCACGCCGACAAACGGCGTCGTCGCGCTCCGCAACGTGCTGCTGCAACGTCCCGACGCCTTTCGCACGACGATCACCGAGAAGCTGCTCGTCTTCTGCCGTCGGGAGAACGGCGAACGCGCTCGCGCATGACGCCGGAAACGCTCATCCGCGCGCGACAGACGCTCCACGCCGCGGAGACCGTTCGCTGGTCGTCGATCATCGCGGCCATCGTGCGCACGAAGCCGCCGTGCTGCCGACTAGGGCCGTCTTCGGGCTCTCCTTGCCCCAGTTCGGCCTTCACGAACGCGGCCCGGCTCGTGACGTACGGCACGATGCCCGAGCGGCCGGCGACGACCCGATCGAAGCCCGTCAGCCACTCCGCGCCTTCGAGCTCGACTGACGGGCGGATGGCCGGCCCGATCTCGCCGACCTGCTGCATGAATCGCTCGGGCACGAAGAGACGGTCCGAGAACTCGGTCATGCGCGCGAGATACTTCGAGCGGAACGCCTCGACGTTGTACAGGCGCGACAGGAACCGGTTGTTGCCGGACCACGGGGAATAGATCGACCAGGTGCCGTTGTTCCGCGCGTTCCCGAACGAGAAGTCCTGGTCCCACGCGATGAAGTGCATCCGGTTCGTGTCCGGGTGGAGGTAGGTGTAGAAGTTCTGGCCGTTCTGGAGCAGGCTGTCGTGGTTGGCGAGCCAGACGAGGACGGCGAAGTATCGGGCGAAGTCGTCGAGGTCCACGTAGTCGCCGATCTTCGCCGCGAACTCCTCGTCCGATCGCGCTCGACACGAGCCGGCCGAGCGCGATGACGCGCTGCTTCTGCGCGTCGGTCAAATCGGTCTTGGGATCGTACGACTGGTTGTAGGCCGCCCAGTCCGGGCCCCAGTCGGTGAACAGCTCCTGCGTGGACGGCTTGAAGATCGCGCCCTTCCTGGTGCCGAACCGCTCCTCGGCGAAGTTCTCGTCCACGTTCTCGGAGATCGAGTAGAGGCCGAGGTATCGCTTCTCGCGCTGGCCTTCGACGGTGAGGTACACCTGCGCGTACGTCGTGCGCGGCGCGAGCGCGCCCGCGTCGCGATACAGCCGGTAGGCGAGCACCTCGTTCATCCAGCCGACGTCCGTGATGTTGTTCTGGAAGTTGATCGTGGTCAGCCCGGCCAGCTTCTGGCCCTTCACGTACTTGTTGAGATCGACCTTGAGCGAGATCTTGTCGCTGCCGCCGCGGGTGGCGCGCAGGTACGAGCCGTTCCCCTTGTAGCGCACCGCCACGTCACGGAAGGTCCAGTCATCGATCTGCAGCGTGGCGTGGACGTAGTCGAACTCGATGCCCTGCCGCGCCGCGACGCCGTTGCGGCCTCCGGGCGGGCCGAGGAACCGGTTGCCGCCGAACCCGCCGCCGCCGCTCGGCCCGTATCGCGGCTGCATCGCCTGCCAGGCGTCGGCGGACATCGACAGATGCGCCGTCCAGACCTTCGCCGGCGCGAAGAACTCCGCGGCGCTGATCGAGGTGATGTTCGTGGGCGCAGCGCCCTGGCGGGCCGCGAAGGGCGCCGCCCACAGCAGGGCCGACCGACGAGGAGTGCGGCGACCAGGCAGACGAACGCCGTGGCGCATGGGATATTGTCGCGCACAGATTCACCGGCGCGGCCCGCGATAGACTTGGCCGTGCGCTCTCGCTGCCGCCAGTCCCGCCTCGTCGCCCTGATGACCGGTGCGTTCGTGCTGGCCTCGGCCGCGTATGCGCTGGCGCAGTTCCGGGGCCGGGGCGTGGACCGGCAACGCGCTGGCGCCAGCGCAGTTCCCCGACGGCGATTTCGTCATCTGCCGGCTGGTCTACACCGAAGTGCGCCGGTACGGCGTCGGCTGGCGCACGGATTACCCGCTCGGCGAGCGCAACCTGAGCATCCGGTTGTCGGAGCTCACGCGCACGCGGGTCAGCCACAGCGGGCGATGGAACGCCCAATCACTACCTGGTCCGCCTGAGCGACGACCAGCTGTTCTCGTGCCCCTTCCTCATGGCGGGCGACATCGGTCAGCCGGCTTCAGCGCGGCCGACGCCGCGCGGCTGCGCGAGTACCTGCTGAAGGGCGGGTTCCTCTGGACCGACGACCACTGGGGAACCGAGGAGTGGGAGGTCTGGACGCGCGAGCTCGCGAAGGTGTTCCCTCCCGACGAGTACCCGATCGAGGAAGTGACGCCGGCCGATCCGATCTTCAGCACGCAGTTCGTCGTGAAGGAGATGCCGCAGATTCCCAATATCGGTTACTGGCGGTCGAGTGGCGGCGACACCTCGGAGCAGGGGGCCGACAGCGCGGTGCCACACTTCTACGCCGTCCGCGACCGCCACGGCCGCATCATGCTGGCGATGACGCACAACACCGACATCGCCGACGCGTTCGAGCGCGAGGCCGACGATCCGAGATTCTTCTCGCGGTTCTCGCCGACCGGCTATGCGCTGGGGATCAACGTGCTGCTCTACGCGATGACGCATTAGGATGTCGATGGTCCTTGGTTCTTGGTGCCTGGTGCGTGGTCCGTTCGTGGTCCTTGGTCCGTCCTTGGTCCCGAGGTCCTTGGTGCGGTGGCTGGCATTACTCGCCATGCTGACGCTCGCCAACGCGGCGGCGGGGCAGACCGCGGACGATTACCGCGGCGGCTGGAGGACCGACAGCGGGGAGGCGCACACCTACGAGTTCTCGATTCGCGGCGGCACGGTCAGGGGCATCTACTGCACGTATTGCGCCGATGCGACCACGCTGGCGTTCGTGGACGGGACACTGGGCCCCGACGGCCTCCGCTTCGAGGTCACCCATGTGAACGCGGACGGCCGCACGAGGTACAAGACAAGGCCGTCGCGAGGTTCAGTCAGGGCCGTCTGACCGTCACCGGCACGAGCGGCGCGCCAGGCGGTGGCGCCTTCACGCGCGTGTTCATCAAGGATCCGCGTGGACCGGACCCGATACCGGCGATGGTGTCGGTGCTGCCGAAGGGGCCGCCCGTGCCGGCCAATCCGTCCCGCCGGAACCCGGACGGCGCGGACGGCCTGCCCTACATTCTGCCGGGTCCGTGGAAGGCCAGGCTGACCGAGAAGGATGTGATCGGGGTGTGGCTCGGATTCGGCGTCGGCGCGCCGAAGCAGTTCTTCATCATCAAGAAGGTCGGCGCCACGCTTCGCGGCATGGTGTGCGGCACGTGCGACAACCCGTACACGATGGCGGCACTCGACGACTTCCGGATCGAGGGCGACACGCTGCGATTCAACATCCTGCACGAGGATTGGGGCGACGGCGAGATTCCGACGTTCGAGAAGCACGTGACGGCCCGCGTCGGCTGGAACGAGATGCGGGCGACGACCGCTGCCGATCACATGCCGGTGCCGCCCCCACGGCCCGGCGTCGTGCCAGGCTTCTCCCTGGTCGGCCCCGTTCCGATCGAAGCGACCGCCGGCAATGCCTGGACCGACTGGCCGCCGAAAAACACGTCGTCGCCGCGCTAGGTGGTGAGCCCCGCCGCTGACATCGCTCACCGAATGCGGTGACGACGCCGACCATCCGTGACCCCCCGCAGGAACACTCGACCGAAAGAGCGATTTTCCGTCGCATTCTCGCGGTCTCCTTGGCCAGCTCCTTGCTTTTTCGATGGCCCACCAGCCGCGGCGACGGCGACGCCCCTGGCGCCAATTAGCAGGAGAAACGGAATGCGGCATCAGCCTCGGTTCGGGAAGGGTCTGGCCATTGTGTCGTCGGCGTGGCTGCTGGTTGCGGTACCAGCGGGCGCGCAGCAGAAGCCAGCGGTGTCCCAGGATCCCCTTGTACGGATGAACGAGGCAGTCGACGCGTTGACCAGAAAGGTCTGGCCCAGCGTCGTGCAAGTCCTGGTGACCAGCTATGGTGTGCGTGAAGACACCGTCCGAGGCGATGCCAACGTGGTCTTCGGCCGTCAGCGATCTTCCGGTTCCGGGTTTGTCATCGACCCGGACGGTTACATCATGACCAACGCGCATGTGGTGAGCGGCGCGCAGCGTGTCCAGATCGTGCTGCCGACGGAGGACGCAGACGGCACCCTCACATCAGCGCTGTCCGGCAAGATCTCCGTGCTGACCGCTCGCATCGTGGGTATCACCGCCGAACTGGATCTGGCGCTGTTGAAGGTCGATGAGAAGCTCCCGGCACTGACCTTGGCCACCTACTCGCAGCTCCGGCAGGGAGAGACCGTGTTTGCGTTCGGCAGCCCGATCGGATTGCGCAACACCCTGACGCACGGTTTGGTCTCGGCCGTGGCGCGGCAAGTCGATCCCGATTCGCCGCAGATCTACGTGCAGACCGATGCCCCGATCAACCCCGGTAACTCGGGCGGCCCGCTGGTCAACATCCGCGGGGAGGTGGTTGGCGTCAACACGTTCATCGTGTCGCAGTCGGGAGGAAACGAGGGGCTCGGCTTCGCCATTCCGAGCGCGACGGCGCGAACAGTGTTCCGCCAGCTCAGGGAGCACGGCCAGCTGCGGAAGCAGGAAATCGGGATGAGCATCCAGACGATCACGTCCGGGATGGCGGCAGCGCTCGGTTTGGCCAGAGGCTACGGCGTGATCGTGTCAGACGTGTGGCCAGGCGGCCCGGCCGAGAACGCCGGCCTGATGACCGGCGACATCCTGGTGTCGGTGGATGGTCAGCCGGCCGAGAACCTGCCCACGGTGAGCTACAACTTCCGCCTCAGGGATTCGCAGGAGCCCGTTCAGCTGGTCGTGCTCAGGGGAACGGCCGAACAGCGGCTGAGCATCGTGCCGGTCGAGCAACGCAGCGACTTCGACTCGCTGTCGGGAGAAGCGGATCCCCAGAAGAATCTGGTGACCGAACTCGGCATTCTAGGCGTCGAGATCGATCCACGCATCGTCTCGGCCGCGCAGGGCCTGAGAAGCACGCACGGCGTCGTCGTGATCGCCAGGGCGGGTGGCGCTGCGGGCGAGGTACCGCTTCAGCCGAGGGACGTCATCCGCACCTTCAACAATCGGCGAATTGCGACGCTGCAGGGCCTGAGGGACGAAGCGCGTGCGCTGAAGCCGGGAGCGCCGGTGACGTTGCAGATTCAGCGGGATGGACGCTTGATGTACGTGTCTTTCACGCTCGACTGATCGCCGTTAAGCCAGCCGGGTGGGGCTCCGGTGCTATTCTTGCGCTCGCCTGGCTACGGGCAGCGCATGAACAACCAGACACCGCCCGATCGTCGTCGCTTCCTGCGCGAGTCGGCGCTCGCCGCCGCGGGAATCGCTGGAGCGATGGCGCAGCCGTCAGCCGCCGCGCTTGGGCGGCTCGTTCAGCAGCCTGGGACGCGACGAGCCGAGTCGCCCCTGTCGCTCAGCCGGCAGTTCGCCCGGTGGGTGGTGGGCCTGCGCTTCGAGGATCTTCCGCCAGCCGTGGTGGACCGCGCCAAGGGCCTCACGCTCCAGAACCTCGCGTCCGCGCTCCTCGGGTCCCAGATGCCCGCCGGTCAGCAGGCGGTGCGGTTCGTGGCCGGCGAGGAGGCCGGAGTCCCGGGCGGCGCGACCGTCCTGGTGGCGGGGACCAAAGTCACCAGGGGCGGCGCGGCGTTCGCCAACGCCGAGATGATGCTGGCGGGCGGGAAGTGGGACACCTTCCGCATGCTCACGCACCCGGGCACCGCCATCATTCCCGCCGGGCTGGTCGCGGCGGAGTCGGAGGGTGCGTCGGGACGCGACTTCATCACCGGCATCGTGGCGGGCTACGAGGTGATGGAGCGCATGGCGGCGGACTGGATTCCGACGGTCATGGCGCGCGGCTTTCATGCCGGTCCGGTGTTCAGCATCTTCGGCGCTGCGATCGCGGCGGCCAAGATCCTGCGCTTCGACGAGGACCAGGTCCACGGGGTGATCTCGCTCTGCACCAACCTGGCGGGGAGCAACCTGGAGAGCCGCGCCCTGCGGGAGGGCGCCGCGGTGCGGAACGCGATGCTGGCCGTCGCGCTCGCGAAACAGGGCCCGGTGGGCGGCGGGGAAGCCGTGCTCGAGGGGCCGGCGGGCTTCTACCGTGCCTACGCCGGCAACAACAACGGCGAGCTGACTCACAGCTTCACCGGCGACACGCGGACGAGCCTCGACAAGCTGACGGTCAACCTGGGAACGTCCTGGATGTTCCTGGAAACGCTGTACCGGATCTATTCCTTCGCCGGCTACAACATCGCGCACATCGACGTGACCGCGCGTCTCTGCGAGGAGCACGACATCCGGTATCAGGACGTCGATCGCGTCGAGGCCGAGGTCAACTGGCTCGAAACGCAGTATCCCAGCCCGGCGTTCGCGACGCAGCGGGAAGACATCGGGGAGCCGCGGCGGGGGAGCACCCGGTTCTACAGCGCCTACGCCGTCGTGAAACGCGGATTCCCATTGCTGCCGGGCACGCCGGATCCACCGGAGGTCCTGGAGCTGATGAAGCGGGTGACGATCGTGCCCTCGCACCGGATGGCGCTCTTTGCCCCGCGCATCACGATTGTCATGAAGGACGGCAGAAGCTACACGAAGCAGGCCACGGGCCGCGAGTTCATGTGGGACTTCGACGAGGAGGTCCGGCGCATTCGCGGCGTGGTCCCCGGGCTGCCCATCCCCGCGGCGCAGTTCGAGCGGATGATTGCCACCTGCCGCGACCTCGATCGCGAGCCCAGGGCCGCGACGCTGGTCGGGCTCACCCTCAAGCCGTAGTCCCGTTGTCCGTTCAGCGCGCCGCCGAGATCGTGATCGCGGGAGCCGGCATGGCGGGTATCGCGGCCGCCCATCAACTGGCGGTGCGCGCCGGGGCCAGGCGCGTCGTGCTCGTCGACCCGCGGGAACCGCTGTCGCTGACGAGCCGCATGGGCACCGAGGCCTACCGCAACTACTGGCCCGGACCCGATGCGGCGATGAGACGACTGATGGACCGCAGCATCGATCTGCTCGACGAGATCGATCGGGAGAGCGGCCATGCCTTCGAGCTCAATCGCCGCGGCTACGTCTTCCTGACCGCCGATCCGATCGAAGCCCGCCGCCTTCGTGGAGAGGGCGGCGGCGGTCGCCTTCGCGGCGAGGCCGGCGACGTGGTCGACTTTCTCGAGGGCCACGCGAACATCCAGCGCGCGCTATCCCTTCGTGACCGACCGGGCGTGCGCGATGCTTCACGTCCGGCGGGCGGGATTCATGAACGCGTCCAAGCTCGGACACTGGCTGCTCGAGCGCGCCCGCGCGCACGGCGTCGAGCTGGTCCGCGACGAGGTGACCGCGCTCGACGTCTCTCAGGGGCGAGTGGTGGGAGTCGGCCTCGCGTCCGGACCGCGAATCGCCACGCCCAGGTTCGTGCTCGCGGCCGGTCCGCTCCTTCCCAGCTGGATCGATCGACTCGGGCTCCGCGGACCCGTCGTCAACGAGCTCCACGGCAAGATCTCGTTCGACGACGAGGCCGGCGTGATTCCGCGTGATGCGCCGATGATGATCTGGAACGACGCGGTGGATCTCGGCGAGCGTGGACGATTCCCAGGAGGTGTGCACCTCCGTCCACGCGGCGATCGATCGATTCTCGGCGTGTGGACCTATGACACACGCATCGAGGAGCCGCGGTTCCCGCCTGCGTTCGACCCCGATTACGCCGACATCGTGCTGCGCGGCCTCACGGTCATGGTCCCAGGATTGAGTGCCTACGCCGGTCGCAGTCCCACGGTCGTCGTCGACGGCGGCTACTATTGCAAGGCTCCCGACAATCGTCCGCTGGTGGGACCGACTGCGATTGAAGGGGCCTACGTGCTCGGCGCGCTCTCGGGCTTCGGCATCATGGCTTCGCAGGCCGCCGCCGAGCTTCTTGCCGCCCGGATGCTCGGGCAGCCGCTCCCCGAGTACGCAGCCGCGTTCCACCCTGCGCGCTTCGACGACCCCGATTATCAGGCGTTTCTCGCCACAGCAGACTCCACAACCGGCCAGCTCTGATCGTCGCGCTTTCGGGCACAATACAGCCGCATGCTTCGACAAGTCGCTGTCTGCCGGAACGCCTTAACGGCGTTCCTTGGGGTCGCGACGGTCTGTCTGGTCATGACGGGACATGCCGCCGACCTGGATCCCGTCGTGGCTGTCACCGGCGGTCAGATTCGCGGCGCCCTCATGGCGCGAGGCGGGGCCGAGTTCAAAGGCATCCCGTTCGCCAAAGCGCCAGTCGGCGACCTCCGCTGGCGCGAGCCACTGCCCACGATGCCGTGGACGGGCGTGCGTGACGCGACCACGTTCGGCGCGCCCTGCCCACAAAACGCCGCCAACCGTCCCATGGATGGCAGTCAGGAGGATTGCCTCTTCCTGAACCTGTGGACGCCGGACTGGCCGCCGGCGGCGCGCAAGCCCGTGATGGTCTGGATGCACGGCGGCGGCAATTACGCAGGATCGTCGTCGAACGCCGCATTCAACGGCGAAAGCCTGGCGCGACGCGGCGTCGTGCTCGTGAGCCTCAACTATCGACTCGGCCTCCTGGGCTTCTTCGCCCACTCCGAGCTGACGCGCGAATCCAAGCGACACGCCTCCGGCAACTACGGACTGATGGATCAGATCGCGGCGCTCAAATGGGTGCGCGACAACGTCGCCACCTTCGGTGGCGATGCCCGCAACGTCACCCTGTTCGGCCAGTCGGCTGGAGCCGTGGACGTCAATGTGCTCATGACCTCGCCGATCGCCGCCGGGCTGTTTCACAAAGTCATCGCGGAGAGCGGCACGGTCACCCGTGTGCCAGACGATGCGACCGTCAGGATGACGGCGCTCGGCGCCGTGATGGCGGCCCGGAGCGGCAACACCGTGTCCGACGCGTTGACGCGTGAAGAAGCCGAGAAGGCCGGCGACGCGCTCGGACCGGTCTCCTCGCTTCGCGAACGTCCGGCGGCCGATGTGCTGAAGCTGATGTCGGCTCCCCGCATGAGCATCGGCCCGGCCAACGGCATCGTCGTCGACGGCTGGATCGTGCCGAAGCCGCCGGCCGACGTGTACATCAGCGGCCGGCAGCATCGCGTCCCGCTTCTCATCGGCAGCAACGCGCGCGAGCGAACGCCGCCACAAACGACGACGACGGATCTCGTGGAGGCGGCCACAGCCATGTACGGACCGCTGGCACCGCGTGCGATGGCGTTGTATGGGCTCGACGCCGGCGTCGCGTCCGGCGTGGGCCGCGCTGACGATCCGCTGTACGGCGGCACGGCGGCGCAATGGGTCGTCGACACGATGTACCGCTGCCCCGCGGTGGCGCAGGCATCGTGGCACGCCGCGGCGGGCCTGCCCACCTACGAGTACCAGTTCGACCGCGCCGCACCCGGGCGCGAAGCCGCCGGCGCCGTGCACGGCGCCGAGGTCTCGTATGTCTTCGGCACGCTCGGGGTTCAGTACACCGCCGTCGATCGCCAGCTCTCCGAGGCGATGCAGACGTACTGGACCAATTTTGCGAAGACCGGCGATCCGAACGGCCGCCCTGGCGCGGCCGCGCTTCCGCGCTGGCCCAGGTTCGACGTCCGCAAGCGGCAGTACCTCGAGTTCACCGACGAAGGACCGAAGGCGCGCGAAGGCTTGCGTCGTCCCTACTGCGATCTCTATCTGGATAACCTGAAGCGCCTGCAAGGACGATAGGCAGGTTCAGCGCGCCTTCTCGTCGGCGCGAGCGCCGGCCAGGATGTTGGCGAGCCCGTAGTTGCCTTCGTGACACCCGTATTCCATGACGAAGCCGTCAATCCTGGTCATCGGGACCTCGGCGCTCCACGCCCGCGTCCACACCGTGGGATCGTTCACCGTGAATCGGTAGACGAGCCCGCGGTCTTCGCTCCTGGTGAAGCGCTCGACCAGGCGGGCGTTCTTGTCGGTGAGCCCGGGAACGCCGAACGTGCCGGTCCCGTTGTCGGTCAGGTTCCGTGTCTCGACAACGAGCGTGTCGCCTTCCCAGCGGCCGCGCGAGTCGCCCGCCCAGAACCGGAACGCGCCGCTTAGATGCGGGCGGCTGTCGAGAGGGACGACGCGCGCGTCGTGCACCATCTCATTCACGATCACCACGTAGCCTGGACTCTGAAAAATCTGGACCAGG
The DNA here is from genome assembly GCA_963807235.1 of uncultured Acidobacteriota bacterium. Taxonomy (GTDB): domain Bacteria; phylum Acidobacteriota; class Vicinamibacteria; order Vicinamibacterales; family UBA2999; genus CAWEBF01. Next base: position 17,565 of record CAWEBF010000037.1, on the reverse strand, counting down.
TTGTTGTAGGGCCCGGGCACCATCGGCGGACCCGAGTTGAACCCCATGATGCATCGTTCGGCGAGAGGCAGATCGGCCGCGGTGTGGCTGCGCCCCCGCGCTTCGTCTCGCGCCCGCGAGATCGCCTGCGCCTGTGCCGAGAGCGGCGGGATTCGACCATCCGGCGGATCGACGACGAGAGACGTTCTCCTGGTCCCCACCAGCCGCCGTCCGTTCGGTTCCCACCACCAGCCCAGGTTGTAGATGCCAGGATCCGATTCCTGTCGCGGCACTCCACCCAACGCTCCAGGAGACGTTTCCTCGGTCTGCACCCGCTGCTGATTGATCTGCTTCTCGAGGGCCGCCGCCTCGGACTCAGTCAGGAACTCTTTGCCGGCAAACTCCGCCGGACGCTGCAGCGGCGTGATCGTCGTGAAATCCCAGGTGCCTTGCAGATCTGGATCACCCCACGGCGTGCGTGCGGATGTTTGAGCGATGCCTGTCGCAAGCGACAGCATGACGATCACGGCCAGCACCGCCAGTCGCACGGCAATCCATTCTAGCCGGCCGTGGTCAGGATTCGAGTGCCAAGCGCCTGCCACGGTTGAGACCCGATCAGCAGGCCCGCGGCGGTGGCGTCCACCGCCTTCGAGTAGTGGAAGCCCTGCGCGTATTCGCATCCGAGCTGGAGCAGCCGGGCCGCGTGCTCGGGCGTTTCCACGCCTTCGGCCACGACATCCATGTCGAGGGTGTGGGCCAGCGCGACGATGGCGCGCACCATCTCAGATCCATGGCGCTCGCCGATCCGGTCGACGAAGGAGCGGTCGATCTTGACGGTATTGATCTGGAGGCCGTGCAGATGGCTCAGCGACGAGTAGCCGGTGCCGAAATCGTCGAGACTCCATTCGATGCCCATCGCCTGCGCGTGGTCGAGGGTCGCGCGTGCGGCGGCCATGTCGTTGATCAGGGCGCTTTCGGTGATTTCCAGCTTCAGCTTCGACGCCACCAGGCCGGTCGTCGCCAGTGTCGTCTTCAGCTCGTCGACCAGCTCGAAGTCGCCGAACAGCCGGCTCGAGATGTTGACGCACATGACGCCCGGCGCCTCCTCGGCGCCGAAGCAGCGCTGCCACTCCACCATCTGCCGGCACGACTCCGTCAGCGTCAACCGGGTGATCGCACGGATGAGGCCGGTGTCTTCAGCGACCGGAATGAACTCGTCGGGCCCGACGAGTCCCCGTAATCGGGTGCCGCCAGCGCACGAGCGCCTCGAACCCCAGTGATATGGCCGGTGCGGAGCGACACGATCGGCTGATAGTGCACCTCGAACGTCACGGCGCTCGACGGCCTGGCGCAGGTCGGTCTCCACCTGCAGGCGCGCGACCGCCCGCTGGCGCATGCCAGGGTCGAAGATTTCACAGGCAGAGGCGCCCTCGCCCTTTGCGCGATTGAGCGCGATCGCGGCGTCTCGAAGCACTTCCTCCGGTCGCTCGTAGCCCGTCGCGCTGATGGCGATTCCCACCGTGGCGGACGTGAACACCTGATGCCCGTCCACCTCGAACGGCTCCTGGAGCGCCAGGCGCAGCCGCTCCGCGACGCGCATCGCATCGCTCGCATCCTTGATGTCGTCCAGCAGCACGTTGAACTCGTCCCCTCCGAGCCTCGCCAGCGTCGAGGCAGGTTCGTCACGCGCGACGGTGTCGGTGGGCCGCAGGCTCGACTGAAGCCGGCGCGCGATCGCCACCAGGAGGCGATCGGCTGTGAGCGGCCCCAGACTGTCGCTGACCACATTGAACCGGTTGAGACCAAGCGCCAGGAGGGCGAACGCGGGGTTCGGGCGCCGTTTTTCACGCTTGATGGCACGCTCGACGAGATCGAGAAACAGCAGCCGGTTCGGCAGGCCGGTGAGCGAGTCCGCCAGCTTTGTTTCGGTGATGTCGGTAAGCGAGCCAGCCAGCCGGGTGGCGGTGCCGGCGTGATCCTTGACCGCCGCGCCGCGGCACAGCACCCACCGATACATGCCGTTTCGGTGGAGGACCCGGTGTTCGTTTTCGTAGTGCTGGCTGCCGTCAGCGAGGTGCGCCGTCAGCGCGCTCCTGACGCGCTCGAGGTCCGCGTGGTGCACTCTGCTGAACCACTCGTCGGGGCTCGCGCCGATCTCGTGCTCGTCGTAGCCGAGCATCGATTTCCAGCGCGCGGACCAATAGACCTCGTTGGTGACGAGATTCCAATCCCACAACCCGTCGTTGGCCCCTCGGACGGCCAGCGCGTACCGCTCCTCGCTCTCGTGGAGGTCTTCGACCGCCCACTTGTGCGCCAGATGCGTACGAATGCGCGCCAGCGCGACGGCGAAATCGATTGGCTTGGTGACGTAGTCGTTGGCGCCCAGACCGAAGGCTTCGACGATGTCGGCCCCTTCGCTTCGCGCGGTGACCATGATCACGGGAAGCTGCGTCTGTGAACGCTGGACGCGGACCCGGCTGAGCACCTCGAGGCCGCTCATGCCGGGCATCTCGACGTCCAGAAGCATGAGGTCGTACGACTCCCGATCGATCTGCGCGAGCGCCTCGGCACCGTCGGCGGCCACAGAGACGCAGGTAGCCCTTCTGACGGAGCCGCCTGGAAAGCGCGTCTCGATTGTCGTCGTTGTCGTCGACAACGAGCAGCGAGCCTTGCCGCGTCATTGGACGGTGGACCTCGCCAGCAGCGACGCGATCTTGTCGATCAGCGGCTCGAAGCGGACGGGCTTGGTGTCGAAGTCGTCGCCGCCGGCCGCCAGCGCGAGATCGCGGTCGTTGGTCATGGCATGGGCGCTCAGCACGATGATCGGAATGTGCTGCGTCGACGCATCGGCTTTCAGCTGCCGCGTCGCCTCCCATCCATCGATGACCGGCAATCCCAGGTCCATCAGGATGAGATCGGGTTTCGCGGATAGCGCCACCGACACGGCCTGCTGGCCGTCCACGGCCACCACCACGTCGTACCCGCGTCGTTGCAGCCGGCGTGCCAGGGCATCACGGCTCGCCTCGTTGTCTTCCACCACCAGGATCGTCGCCATTGGATTCCGTTGTTCCCGCCTAGTTGCTGGTTCCCGCGCCGGCGGGCACCAACGACTCGGTTGCGGCCTCTTCGGCCTCCCGCGGCAGCCGCACGACGAACCGCGACCCTTCGCCCGGACGGCTCTCGACCCAGACGCTGCCGCCCATCAGATCGCAGAAGCGCGAGACGATTGCCAGCCCCAGCCCGGTGCCGCCGTATTTACGGGTCGTCGTCACGTCGGCCTGCGTGAACGGGTCGAAGACCTTCTGCGTCTGTTCTGCGGTCATGCCGACGCCGCTGTCCGTGACGCTGAACTCGACGGCGTCGGCGCCGTCGATCGTGCATTCGCGGATGTCGACCGTGATCGTGCCATCGTGCGTGAACTTGCTCGCGTTGCTCAACAGGTTGAGCAGGATCTGCCGCGTCTTCGTGAGGTCGGCGTGCATCGGCCGCACCTGGTCGGTGCCGCGCACCGTCAAGGTGTTTCTGTTCTTCTCGACCAGAGGCCTGACCGTGTCCACCAGCCCGCCGATCATGGTCTTGACCTGGAAAGTCTCGAGCGACAGCACCATCTTGCCGGCTTCGATCTTCGAGAGATCCAGGATGCCGTTGATCAGATCGAGAAGGTGCTTGCCGGCCGATTGAATCCGCTTCAGGTCGCCGATCGACTCCGGTCTGCTGCTCGTCTTCCGCGATCTCCTGCAGGAGCTCGCTGTAGCAGGATGATCGCGTTCAGCGGCGTGCGAAGCTCGTGGCTCATGCTGGCGAGGAACTCGCTCTTGGCGCGTGTCGCCGCCTCGGCGCGCTGCTGCGTGACCCGCAGCTCGTCCACGAGAATCGCCAGCCGCTCGGCGTCCTTCCGCTGCGTGTCGTGCGCCTCCTCGAGCACGTTGGTGTAGCTGGCCAGTTCGCGCCTCGATGCGCTTGCGCTCGGTGATGTCGCGGACGTAGGCGGCGAACATCGTGCCGCAGTCAGTGGAGATCGGCGCGATCGCGATCTCGACGGGAAACGCCTCGCCGCTCTTTCGCATGGCCGTGAGCTCGAGGCGCCGATTCAGGATGGCGGTGTCGCCAGTGGCGAGATAGCTGGCCATCGCCTCGCGCACCGGCCCGCGCCGGTCCGCGGGGAAGATCGACTCGACCAGGTCGGCGCCGACCGCTTCTGCCGCGGTGTAGCCGAACGTCCGCTCCGCCGCCGGATTGAACTGTGCGATGCGCCCGGATTCGTCGATCAGAATGACGCAATCCAGAGCCACGTCGAGGATGGCGTCGTTGCGGGCCCGCGCATTGCGCGCGTCGTTCTCCGCCTCCTGGCGTGTGCGAACCTCGCGTTCGAGCGTCGCCGTCCGGTCGGCGGTGTGCCGCATCTCCGCGATGCTGCGACGGCAGGCAACGAAGAGAAAGACGTCCTCGAACAGCACCCAGGCGGCGTGCTCGAGCCACCGCCATTGGCTGGCGACGACCACACCGTAGACCGACTGCGGCCAGAAGATGCCGCGCAGCAAGTGATCGAGCGCCACGACGACCGTCGCCGGAATCAAAACCCGCCAGTCGCGATAGAACGCCAGGAAGGCCAGCGAGCCGAAGACGTGAAAGTGGGTCTCGATCCGTCCACCGGTCAGATGAATGAGCAGCGCGCCCATCAACATCTGCGCAACGGCGATGATGTAACGAGTGGACGGCAGGCCCGGCCGGAACAGTCCGAGGAGCGCCGGAAACAGGCTGATGATGCCGCCGAGGATGATCGCCGCCCACACGTGCAGGTGGGTCCGGCTGACGGGTCCGTCCCACGCCAACGGCGACACCCACAGCGCGAAGACGATCCCCATGAGCCACTGGAAGGCCATGAGCCCGGCAAAGAGCCGGTCCGTCCGATGGTGGATCAGGTGCCAGGCCTCGGCGAAGAGCTGGTTGGCTCTGTCCGATAGTGGACGCGTCGCGCACGTTGAGCGGGGAGTGTGAGGACATGATGGTGTGATCGATCTGGAGCTACAGACGGCGCCCGAGACAGAGAGCAGCCGAACACGGACGTCGCTCGGTGAGACGGGTCCTTTTGATCGAGGATCGCGATCAACGCGGCTCGGCCCGCGTTGTCGCCCGCGTGTCCGCGCGCACCGGTGATGCCGCCGCTGAAGATCAACTCGCCGCCGGCGTCGTACAAGAGCGTCTGCCCCGATGTCGCGGCGCCGAAGCGCTCCGCCTCGCGGCCATCGTCATCCCGCACGACCGTGACATTGGGCAGGGCCGACGCCGTGCGCCACAGGTCGGTCTTCTCCCAGCCATCGAAGAACTCCGACGGCTTCATGAACAGCACGTACGTCTTGGGCGCCGCCTGTGCGCGCCCCAATACTTCGGCCAGTTCGGCGAGGCTGGCACGCGTGCACGTGCACTGGGGATGGGCGAGCAGCACGAGCGTCGGTCGATCGGCCGAGCGTGCGAGGCGCGTTTCAGTCGGCCAGCGTCCGTGTGAATGCGCGGCGTCTCCCGGCGTGTTCTCGTACGACCAGAGCACCCACAGGCCCGCCACCGCGCCCGCGAGCCACAACGCGGAGCCGGCCCAGAGCCAGACGGCGCGGGCGAAACCGGGACGTTTGTTCAGCGCTGGAAGGGGGTACGGACTCAGACATCCGAGCCACGAGACGCAAGTACCCAGCCAGGCCCTGCAGAACAATCAGATCCAGACGTAATTCACTGAGCCGAAAGACCGTTGTGCCGGACGAAGCGTGGGTGAAGCCACCTGCGTTCTCGGGGCGGCCTGTTCCATCGCGGCACACGCGTGATCGCAGTTTGGAACACGGCTCGAACGATCTCGGACGTCACCCGCGCGTGAGATCGTGTGCAAGCAGGCGATGGAAGAGATGCTCGCCGGCTTCGCGGCGCACGGAGAGACGACCGGCGCCGTACGCGCGCGAGCGCAGGCCGCGCTGCACCGACGCGCAGATCGAGACGTCCTCGTCCTGGATCTGCTCGCTGACCGCGATGCTCTCCAGATTGGCCGCGTGAGCGGTTGCAGACACGTCCGAGAAGTAGAAATCGAATATCACCTCGGTCCTGTCCACCCCGCGCGGGATGACGAGGTTGGTGTCCATCGCGCGGCTGTAGCGGTTGATCATGAAGTTGGGATAGATCCAGTAGTAGGAGGCTCGCTCGCCCTGGCGCACGGCTCGCGTGCGCTCCTCCGCTCCCTGGCTCACCATCGGGCTCGACTGCAGGCAGAAGCGCTCCCCTGTCGCGATCGTGTATTCGCTGTAGTCGAGGACGCTGTCGAGGCCCTTGTGGAGGTGCGGCACGTGATAGCCGCCGTCGAGATAGTTGTCGACGAAGACCTTCCAGTTGCAGTCGAGTGTGTACCAGCGCCGCTCCATCCAGTGCAGATCGTCGAGTGCAAGCGCGTCGAGCTGACCGAGAAGGTCGCGCCCGAGAAACTCCTCCAGTGAGGGGCCGCTCGCTTCAGGCCTGACGAAGATCCATTTCTCGGCTGCTCCGCATTCGAGCGGCACCAGTCCGTTGGCCGAACGATCGAAATCGCAGACACCCATGAAATCAGGCGTGCCCTTCAGCTCACCCTCGAGCGAGTAGGTCCATCCGTGATACGGGCATCTGAGTTGACGGGCGGAACCGTGCGGCTCGGTGGCGACGGCGGCCGCGTGGTGACGGCAGACGTTGAAGAATCCGCGCACCACATCGTCGTTTCCAACCACGGCCACAATGGGCTCGCCGCCCGGAAGCTCACACGTAACGTAGTCGCCAGGCGCGCGCATCTGGTCAACGCGGCCGGCATACTGCCAGCTGTGCCTGAAGACCGTGCGGAGCTCCAGCTCCAAGACGCGCGGGTCGGTGTACCACGGCGCGGGAATGGTGGATGCCTGCGCGAGCGGGACATCCGCGTCGTAGAGCTCGAGGAGTCGTTCGAGCGAAGGCTCCATGTCGTCGTGAAGCCTACATCTTCGATCGCCTCCTGGTAAGATCGGAGTGCTGCCTGCTGGAGGTGTCCATGTTTCGCCTTGCGCCCGTCGTCCTGCTCGTCGCCGGCGCCTCGCTCGCGGCGGCTCCCCAAGTCAACGACAACGCGTTTCCGCACACGAAGCCCAACGGCCGCGCCACGGTCGAATACAAAGACGAACGAGTGCAGGCCGTGGCCATTTACGACTACTCCCAGCGGAATCACGATGGCGCCTGGCTGCTGGTGCAGGTTGGCGTCGCGCTCAGCGAGCGCGGTGCGGTGAGGCGGGACAGCTTCTCGGTGGTGATGCCTGGCGGCCGCGTCGTGCCGCTCGCCACGCAGGAGCAGTTCCTTGCCGACGCGCCGCAGATTACCAAGCTCCGTCAAAACGCGCGCATCCACCAGCGCGACGTGATCAGCTACTTCCCGAAGAGCGCCGACGGCGAGGTGCTGCGATGGTTTGCGCTGCCGGGTGAAGGGACGGTGCGAAACCCCGCGATCGTGCCCTCCGAGCACGGCGTGGTGATAGGCGACCTCTATTTCAAGTCGACGACGCTGCGCTGGGACGACGGCACCTATCGTCTCGTCTTCAACAACGACAAGGGGCACGCCGAGCTGCCGATTCGCCTCGAGTAGCAGCCGCTATAAGACAGCGGGCGCCAGGCGCCATTCAAGGCGCCTTCCGGCTCCGGAGGTAGGCGGCTCGCTTCGCGACGATCTCCTTCGCGAGGCTTTCGGAGAGCGGCAGCTTCATGGCGCGCTCGATCGTCTCGATCGCCAGGTCGAATGCGCCGCGTTGCGCCAGCGCTTCCGAGAGCCCGAGCAGGTTCTGCGGGTTATTCGGCTCGAGGCGCACCGCTTCCTGCAGGTGCTTCAGAGCCTCGCCGACGTCACCTTTCACCAGCAACACGCGGCCCAGATTGCCGTGCGCGACCGCGTAGTCTGGACGCCGTGACAGCGCATCTCGAAAGGCCCTGATCGAATCGTCGAGGCGGCCTGCCTGGGCAAGCGCGGTGCCGAGATTGAAATGCGCCGGCGCCGATTCGGGTTTCAACGCCGCCGAGGCCTGGAAGTGGCGAACGGCGTTGGCCGCGAACCCCTGTTCCAGATAGAGCAGCGCCACGTCGTCGTGCAGTTCGGCGTCGCTCGGATCGACCTTCAGCATCGTCTCCAGGCCGACGATGTCCTCGCCGATCATCTTCGCCGTGATCTCGGCACTGAGGCGCGCGCGGTCGCGGTCGTTCGACGCCAGCAATTGAAACCAGAGGTCACCCATTTCGTCCTTCGAGCGCTGTCCCCAGAAGACGCGTGCCGGCGGCAGCTCGGGATTGCGGACGTTCGACGCCGAATTGTCGTAGGTGTACTCCATCGACAAGCGCGTTCCCTTCGGCAACGGGATCGGCGCTTCCTGGCGATAGACATGCTGCCAGCGGAAATCCCAGTCCTTGATGTGCATCACCAGGCGCGACGTGCCATCGGGCAGCTGCGCCACGCCGCGGATTTCTCTGGCGCGGTAATGCGCGTGCGGCTGAACGGCGAGCAGTTGTACGTCCACCGGCAACACGTAGGAGTCACGAATGACGTAGTGCGATTCTCCTGGAGGGATGTCGATGCCCTGCGAGCCGAGCCGCAGAATGGTCGGTGTTCGCGAGGGCGCGGAGTCGGAGAAATACAACCCGATCTCCGGCAACACCTCCTCGACGGCGCCGCTCGGCTGCAAGTGCAGCTGCACGACGAGATCGCTGCCAGGCTCGAGCGTCCACGCCAGCTCCGGCGGCACCAGCGGCGCGATCTGTCCGGGCGTCCAGCCGAGAAAATGCCCTTCCGGATACTCGGCCGACCGCGGCATCAGGCCGTCGTAGCCGGGCAGCGGATCGGCCTCGTCCAGGCGGCGGGTCGCCGGTGAGCGATCGATGCGGATGTTGGCGTGGTGCACCACGCGCGCGTTGCCCGGATGGAATTCGATCCCCGTGACGTAGGTCCGCTTCGTGACCGGCAGACGGATCGCGAAGATGCGGAAGACATCCGACGGTTGCGCGGGCAGCGAGAACGCGGCCGCGGGCTTGACGATCAGATCGGGTGGCCCGAGCAGCCATCCATCAGCGTGCTTCGGCAAGGCCGGCAGGCGTTTCGGATCGCCTTCAGGCGCGCCGTTGCTGGCCCATTGCTCGATCGACGCGATCTCGCGATCGGTGAGCAATCGCTGTCCGACGAAATGACCGACGCCGGGTTCGACTTTCCACGGCGGCATGAAGCGGCTGCGCGTGACCTGGGCGATCTGGGTGGCCCTGCGGCGGACTTCGTCGTAGGTCGTCAGCGGGAAGGGACCTGGTCCGCCGGTACGATGGCAGGACACGCAGGCGTCGAAGACGATCGGGGCGATGTCCTGCGCAAACGTCTGCGCTTCCGAACGGGAAGCCAGAAGGACGAAAGAAACGGCAAGAAGTAAGAACGGTCTCACTTCAATAGATCTGAGAGGATGCACCCGACCGCGCGCGTCTCCCGTGTGGCGATCGGTGTGCCGTCGATCAACGCCGAAAGAGCATTCTCCAAATCCCGCTGTGTCGGGCTCGGCCGTTCCCTGCCCAGATCCACGTAACGATCATCGATTCGCCCGCGATACACGATGCGCTCGCCGACCATTACCGCGACTTCCGGCGTGACGGTCACGCCGGTCTGCCTGACCAGCTTCTGCGCGGTGTCGCGGATCGACTCGAGCGAGTAGCCGAACTTCTTCTGGTGCTCGCGAATCAGTTGGGGAGAATCCGTCGCCACCGGATACACGAGCACGAACCGTGCCTGATCCGCGAACTTTGCGGCAAGGCGCTGGATCTCTGGCGCGTAACGATTCGAGATAGGGCAGTCGGTCGTCGTAAAGACGAGCACGCGGATCGGCTCGGCGGCCGGGAGCGGCCCGAGCGCGAACATCAACACAAGGCATAGCCGGCCGAACATGCTGAGGAATTCAGTATAGGGCCGGCAGGGCTGGTAGGATGACGTCCATGAAACGTCTGCCCTGGCTACTTCCCGTGCTTTTCATCGCGGTCCTCTCAGCGGCGCCGACGCTTCCGGAGCAGGGAGCCGCCGCCGTTTCCTCGGTCCTCAAGACCGCGACCGATCGCGGCGACGTGCCTGGCGTCGCCGTCGCCGTGGTCAACAAGGACGGCCTCCTCTACAACGAAGCCTACGGCAAGAGCCGTACGCTCACCGGCACGCCGATGGCGAAAGACACAATCGTCAACATGGCGTCGATGACCAAGCCGGTGACATCGGTCGCAATCATGATGCTCGTGGACGAGGGCAAACTGAAGCTCGACGACGAGGTGGCGACGTACCTGCCGAAGTGGAAGGCCCCGCTCGTCATCAGCAAATTCAACGAGGCTGACGCCAGTTACGAAACGCGTCCCGCGAAGCGTGCGATCACCATCCGCCATCTGCTGACGCACACGTCCGGCATCGGGTACGGGTTCTCGAGCCCGACGCTGACGAAGATCATGGCGAAGGAGAAGAACCGAGCTCGATCTGCCGCTCCTCTTCGATCCGGGCGAGAGCTGGGCCTATGGCGCCAGCACACGCGTCCTCGGCCACGTCGTCGAGGCGATTTCTGGACAGAAGATCGATGCGTTCCTCGCGTCGCGCATCCTGCAGCCGCTCGGCATGCACGACACGAGCTATCTCGTGCCGGCGGAGAAAGTGTCGCGTGTGGTGGCCGTGAACGCGCGTGGCGCCGATGGGAAGTTCGTGGAGCGGCCGGTGCCAGCCACGCTGCCCGCGCAAGTGCAAGGCGACGGTGGTCTCTACGGCACAAGCACCGACTACGGCCTGTTCCTGCGCATGCTCCTCAACCGGGGGACCCTGAACGGCAGGCGCATCCTGAGCGAGCGTTCGGTGAAGACGATCTTCGAGAACCACATGGGCAGCGTGGTGGTGCAGCCGCAGGAGTCGGCGAATCAGACGCTGTCGCGGAACTTTCCTTTCGGCGCCGGCAAGGACCGCTGGGGACTCGGCTTCCAGCTCGCGGCGGAGAAACAGGCGAATCGGCGCAGCCCAGGGAGCGGCACGTGGGCGGGCATTTTCAACACGCACTTCTTCATCGATCCGGGCCAGGAGATCGGCGTCGTGGTGATGATGCAGACGCTGCCGTTCTACGACGAGGCGTCGATGAAGGTCTATGCCAGTGTCGAAGAGGCGGTCTACAGGAACCTGAAGTAGGGCGGCGGATTCAGCCTCCGCGTTCCAGAACGGCGTGTCACTCGTCAGTGGCACGCCGCCTCACCTTCGCCGCACTCCGTCGCTTCTTCGCGTCCAGTCGGCGCTCAATCCCCGCCTTCGACTGTTTCGTCTTCCGCCGTGTCTTCGGCCGGCGGCTGGCCTGCTCGAGGAGCGCCTCCAGCCTGGCGCGGGCCGCCTCACGATTCTGCGACTGCGTCCGGTGTTCGCGGGCGTCGATCACCAGTTCACCGTCGGCTGTCATTCGGTGCCCCGCCAACGCGATCAGCCGGCTCTTGACGTCGTCGGGCAGAGACGAGTCACGGAGATTGACTCGCAGTTCCACTGCGGTCGCGACCTTGTTGACGTTCTGGCCGCCCGGCCCTGACGCGCGAACGAAGCGCTCGCGAACCGCAAGATCGTCGAGAGAAGGCATCGGTGATCGTCCTGCTAGCCTTCCACGCCGAGCAATGTCTCCCCCCCAGCCGACACAAACGCGGCGCGGGCCTCCTGATGGCGTCGTTCGGCCTTTTCCAGAATGGCGTTGAAATCCCCACGATCACGCAAGGAATCCAGCCACGCGTGCCGCCTGAACGTTTCGTACGGATAGAACCCGTGGTCGACGACGTCCGAGAGGATCTCCACCGCGCGATCGAGGTCTCCCGCGTGAGCGAGCTTGATCACCTGATAGAAGAGTCCTTCGGGATCGCGGAAGCCTGACGCGATCAGCCCGTCCACGGCTGCCCGCAGGGGTGCACGCTCGGGTTCGATCACGCCTAACACCTTGTCGCGAAACGGTGTGTTGGCATACCGCTGTATCTCGACTTCAGCGGCCGCCCCGGCATCCGGATGTCCGGCACACGTGAGCGATAGGCTCCACGTGCTGCCCGGGCTCCACGATCGTTCGCCTTCGGCTGCAGACCGCAAGTAGTCGCCGAGCAGAAGAACGTGTGCTGCACGCTCGTCCGAACGTGTGGATCCAGGCGCGCGGCGCGCTCGTACACCGCGAGCGAGTGCCGCAGCAGCCCGCAATAGCGGCAGGCGGGCACGAGCACCGCAAACAGCTCCGGGTCGCTGGCGCGTGACGCCGCGCGGCGAACGAGCCGGACCATCGCTTCCTGCGCCCGGCCGAGGTCGCCGGTCTCCAGCTGCGCATAAAAACGGTCGGCGATCGAGAGGTCCGGATTGAGCTCGAGCGCACGGTTCAGCGCGGACTCGCTCCTGGAATAGTCTTCGGGTTTGCTCCGATATTTGCCGATGACGTGATACAGGCGGCCGAGCCGCGCCCACGCCGGCGCGTACTGCGGGTCGGCTTGGACACACTGCAGGTACAGGTCGCGCGCGACCTCCCAGGATTCGGAGTCATGAAACAGTGGGTTCGCGCGCAAATAGAACTCGTACACCCTGGCGTTCGAAGGGACGTCCTGATCCAGGGCGCGACGCTCCCGGCCCGACAGCGGCAGCGCCAGCGATTCGACGATCTGCCGCGTCAGCGTGTCCTGAAGCTGAAAGATGTCTCCGAGCGCCACCTGCGCCGAGTGCGACCAGAGAACGGTCCCGCCGGGCGCTTCCAGCAGCTGCGCGCTGACCCGCAACACATCGCCGGCGCGAAGCAAGGTGCCGCTCAGCACGACGTCGACGTTGGCTTCGCTGGCGATCGTGCTCAGATCCGGAGGATTCGAGGCGAACCGGGCCGCAGCAAGCGTGGAGCGAACGACGAGCGATTCGAGAGGAGACAGCGAATTCGTGATTGCATCGGCCAGGCTGAAAGCCAGGAAGTCGATCTCGGAGTCAGGTCTCAACAGCCGAAACGGCAGCACCATGAGCCGGGTGACTGGCCGCACGCGACGGTTGCCTTCATGGCCTTCTGCGGTAAGCGCCGTCCGCAGGTCCTCGGCCATCGCCGCCGCGCTGGCATATCGCAGGGCTGGAGAGTGCGCGAGCGCGCGGTGAATGACGCGATCGGCCGCCGCGACCGCCGGCGAGCCTCCGAGCGTCGGCACGTCGGGATGCAGGACCTTTTGCAGGACCGCGTGGACGCTGTCGGCCTCGAATGCGGCGACGCCCGCGAGCATTTCGTAGAGGATCGCGCCCACGGCGAACAGGTCGGTGCTGGCGGTGACAGGCTCTCCGCGCGCCTGTTCGGGGGCCATGTACTTCGGGGTCCCCAGCATCGCTCCCGTACCGGTCAAGCGGCACGGGTCGTGTCGTCCGCCTGGATCAGTGAGATGCCGAAGTCGAGCACCTTCGCGCCGTGGGGGGTCAGAAACACGTTCGATGGCTTCAGGTCGCGGTGCGTGATGCCGCGACGATGCAGCGCATCGAGCGCCTCGAGCACTTCGAGTCCGATCTGCACGGCATCGGCGAGCGGCACGGCGCCGCGGCCGAGGCGGGCCGCGAGCGGCTCTCCTTCCAGCCTCTCCATAGCCATGAACAGCTGTCCCTCGGACTCCCCGATTTCATACAGCTGACAGATGTGTGGATGATTGACGCTGGCCGCAAGGCGGGCCTCGCGCAAGAAGCGCTCGCGGGCGATGGGATTGGCGGCGCTCTCGCGTCGAAGCACCTTCACGGCGAGGGGCCGCTCCAACTGCTCATCAAGGGCGGCGTAGACCACGCCCATGCCGCCTTCACCCAGCGTGTCGGTGATGCGGTATCGCCCGATGCGCGGCGGCGTGCCTGGAACTCCTGGTCCCGCCACGTCTTACCAGCGCGGTTCGAGGCAGGCCCGGTCGCACGGGGAAGCCGCCTGGACGCCGGCGCTCGCGCGGACCGGCAGCGCCAGCGCCAACATCAGGACGAGGCAGCTACCTGCGGCGCGCCCCACGCTCGTCGCCCTGCTCATTTCCGGGCGAAGCGGTAGTTCCCGGAGACGTGCTTCACGAACAGGCCGCCGTCGAAGAACTGGACGCCGAGTCCGTAGAGACCGCTGAACTCGGTGTCGGACGCCGCGATCAGCTCCTGCTTGCCGCGCTCGTCCATGTTGCCCACCAGCCGGCCGTCCTCCACCGTGATCTGCACCGTGCGGCCCGAGGTTTGAGGCGCCCCGGAGACTTGCACGCTCCTCCAGAACGGGGCCTGCTCGTCGTAGGTGCCGACGTAGCGCGCGAGCACCGCCGGCGCCACCTTGACCTCGTTCTTCCGTTCGTCCGAGGCCTTGCCCACCCAGTGCACCAGGCTGCGGCCCGCACCCTCGTTGCACACCCACTCGAGCATCTCGGTGTCGGCGGCGTACTCGGACACGACCTTCACCGTCCACGGCCGGGTGTACGCGCCTGGGTCGTCGAACGTGACCTCGGTTTCCAGCTTGCCGAAGCTCGGGCGGCGATACCGCTCGGTGAGGCGCAGCTGCTCGGTGTGGGGATGACCGTCCCGGTCGAGCCATGTGCCGGGGTGGAAGCCGTAGCTTTCGACCACCAGCGTATCGCCCTCCCAGCGTCCGACGGAGTAGCCCATCCACGATACGTTCGGGCTCTTCTCGAGCGCGCGGCCGTCCATCCAGATCTGCCGGTAGGTGAGGTCCGGGTTCAGCATCACGATGAGCTGCGGCGTCTGGACGATGCGCATCATCTCCGACCCGGTGCTATCGCCGGACGTGGCGTAGGCCGGGCCGAGCGGAAGGCAGCGCACCTGCATGCCGTCCTTGCCGAGATCCTCGCGGTGACGCTCCACCGTCTCGCGTGTCGCGCGGACGAATCTCCTCGGGCTTGAGATCCGCGGCGATGTTGCGCGCGTACTTCGGCGACGTCTTCGTCCACAGCCCCGAGAGATCGGGCTTGCCGTCCGGCGCCCGCGGCGGCGGCGCCGTCAGATTCGGCTTGCCGTCAGGCGTGCGGGGAATTCCCGCAGTCGGCTGCCCGAGCCATTGGGCCGCGAGCGCGCCGCTCGCGGCGACGACGAGCACGGCGACGAAACCTGCTTTCATGGCCACGCCCCTTTCGCGAGCGGATTGTGCCATGAAGCGCCCGCCTCCACCACGGGCTTCAACGCGGGCCGATTCACGATGGCGCGTGTGCGCCTAGCCGCCGTAGACGCGCATCTCCTTGCCGTCGGGCAAGAGCACCCGTTCGAGCCTGATGATTTTCTGGCCGTCCGTGAACTGATAGCCGATGCCCGTGATCACGTCCCCGGGTTTGACCGTCGTTCTGGTCCAGCCGTTTGCCTCCATCCGGTTGAGGGCGGGTCCGCCGACCGACCACTTTTCCACCTTGCCGTCGTCGGTCCGAACCTCGAGCGCGATCATCGGATGGGGGTTGGCCCATGTGAACCCGGTCACGGTGCCCTTGACCGTGACGACTGGAACGGCTCACCGGCCACAGGTGATGAGCCTGCAACGGTATCGGGGAGATGAGCGCGAGAACGACCAGTGCCCGCACGGCTGAAACTCTCATTCGTGGCTCCTCCTGCTCGGGATTTTAGTGTCGAGACAAGCTGAACCACAATCGCGCTCGACGGCCTCCCATGCCGCGCAGCTCATCGTTAGTGGCGTCGCTGCGTGCCACCGTGGCCAGCGCGTGCAGCCACGTTGCGGTTGATCGTGTAACGACGCGCGCCCACGCATCAGAAGCCGACATGCGGCGGGGCCTGCCGCGCCACGCCGCTCGACGCCACGTTGATCGCACGTTGGCGCAGTCCTTGTATGGCAGCGGTTCGGGCACCATCTCTCGATCGACTCGATCGACTCGATCGACGAAGCTCGTGCGACGGATCTGTAATCCGCGCGGGTCGGCGTGCGCAGGTCGATGAGCAATCTGTCCACGATTGGCGCACTCACCCGGCGGCGGCTTCGCCGCCAGCGGCCTGACACGGGTGATCACGATCACCACGTAAACAGCACAGCTCGTGCGAGCGACGGTCGCGGGTAAATTTCTTCAACTCGGCCCGGAGCGGTTCTGGGTCAAGGGCGTGAGCTACGGCACGTTCGCGCCTGACGAGGACGGCCGGTACTTTCCACCGCCCGCGCGCATCGCCGAAGACTTCGCGTTGATGCGGCGCGCGGGCGTGAATATGCTCCGCACCTACACGGTGCCCGATCAGCGGTTCCTGGACCTGGCGCAACAGCACGGCCTGCGGATCATGGCCGGGGTGCCGTGGGCCGACCACGTCGCCTTTCTCGACGACCGGCAGTTGTCCAGAGCCATCCGGCGGGACGTCGTGGCGCACGTGCGCGCGCTCGCGTCGCACCCGGCGGTTCTGATGCTGGCGCTTGGCAACGAGATCCCCGCCGCGGTCGTGCGCTGGCTTGGCCCTGAGCGTGTCGAACGGTTTCTCTCCGACCTGTATGCCGACGCCAAGGCGATCGCGCCAGACACGCTCTTCACCTACGTCAACTATCCGCCGACCGATACCTCAATCTTCCGTTCGTCGACCTGTGCGCGTTCAACGTCTACCTGCATCGCGAGCGCGATCTCCGCGCCTACCTGGCGCGCCTGCAAAACATCTCCGGTCACAAGCCTCTGCTGGTGGCCGAAGCCGGCGCCGACAGCTCGCGGGAAGGCCTGAATGGACAGGCCGGGCTCACCGCGATGCAACTCCGGGCGTCGTTTGCCGAGGGCGCCTGTGGCGCGGTGGCGTTTGCGTGGACCGACGAATGGTGGCGGGGGGGACAGCCATCAACGACTGGGCCTTCGGCCTGGTCGATGCCGAACGACGCCCGAAGCCGGTCCTGCAGTCGGTTGCGGATGTCTTTTCAAGCGTCCCGTTTTCGGCGGCGGAGCCGCGCACGCGCCTGAAAGTGTCGGTCCTGGTCTGCGCCTACAACGCTGCCGACACGCTGGACGAGTGCCTCACCTCACTGGAACGGCTGACCTATCCGAACTTCGAAGTCATTGTCGTGGACGATGGCTCGACTGACGTACGGGCGCCATCGCGCGGCAGCATCCGTCGTGCCGCCGTGATCGATCTCGAGCACGCCGGCCTGAGCGCCGCCCGTAACGCCGGCCTCGCTGCGGCGACCGGCGACATCGTGGCGTATACGGATGCCGACGTGCGGGTGGATCCCGACTGGCTCACCTATCTGGTCCAGCCGTTCGCCAACGCCGACGTGGTTGCCGCGGGAGGGCTCAGCCTGCCGCCGATCGACAGCCCGTGGATGGCGCACTGCGTCGCGCGTGCTCCCGGCGGTCCGACCACGTGCTCCTCGACGATCGCACGGCGGAGCACGTGCCCGGCTGTAACCTCGCGGTCCGTCGCGACGCCTTGCGCGCCATCGGCGGGTTCAACCCGATCTACTTGCGTGCCGGAGACGACGTCGACGTCTGCTGGCGGTTGCAGAATGCCGGCGGGCGCATCGAGTTCGTGCCCGCGGCTCTGGTCTGGCATCACCATCGCGCGAGCGTCCGGGCCTACTGGCGGCAACAGGTCGGGTACGGCGAAGGGCAGTCCTGGCTCGTCCCACA
>CAWEBF010000036.1:0-65672 GCA_963807235.1 uncultured Acidobacteriota bacterium | reverse complement strand
GTTCACGACACGCGACATGCGGGTGCGGCACGCGAGTGAAATGGACGCGTGCGTGGAGAAATGGACACGCGCGCGAAGCGTGGCGGAGATCCTGTCAACACTCGAGAAGGAGCAGGTGCCCTGCGCGGAAGTTCGAGACCCGTCGCAAGCGATCCGGGACCCGCGGGTCGTGGATTGGGGCGACACCGTGCCGCTCGAGCACCCCGTTCACGGCCGCGTGGCCGACATCTATGGGACCGGGATCCCTGTCACCTTCTCCGAGGCAACGGCGGGATTCGACAAGCCCGCGCCGGCCCTGGGCCAGCACAACCAGCAGGTCTATGGGGAGTGGCTTGGCTACTCCGCCGAGCGGCTGGGCCAGCTTCGCGCCGACGGCGTGATCTGAGGCGAGCCGTGGACAAGGTCGTGCTCATCACTGGAGGGGGCCGCGGGATCGGCGCGGCCACCGCGAGGCTCGCGGCGTCGCGAGGCTATGCCGTATGCGTGAACTACCGGACCAATCGGCAGGCCGCGGCGAGTGTCGCCGGCGACATCCAGGCGGGCGGCGGCCGGGCCGTGGCGATCGCCGCCGACGTGGCGGTGGAGGTGGACGTCGTTCGCCTTTTCGACGAATGCGACGAGGCACTGGGACCGCTGACGGCACTCGTCAACTGCGCCGGGATCATCGAAACGCAGATGCGGGTGGACGAAATGAACAGTGGACGCCTGCAGCGGGTGTTCGCCACCAACGTCTTCGGACCATTCCTCTGCTCGAGGGAGGCCGTCCGCCGGATGTCCACGCGGCACGGCGGGCGGGGCGGCGCGATTGTCAACGTGTCCTCGCTGGCCTCGGTGTACGGCTCGCCCCATGAGTACGTGGATTACGCGGCCAGCAAGGGCGCCCTCGACACGCTGACCACCGGCCTCGCGCGGGAAGTGGCCACCGAGGGCATCCGGGTGAATGTCGTGCGCGCCGGCCACATCTACACCGAGTTTCACGCCCTCGGCGGCGAGCCCGACCGCGTGGAGCGGGTGAAAGGGGACGTGCCGATGAAACGGGGCGGCCGTCCGGACGAGGTGGCACAAGCCATCGTGTGGCTGCTGTCGGAGGAGGCGTCGTACGTGACCGGCGCACGCCTCGACGTCTCCGGCGGGCGATAGAAGCGAAGCGAACTCAGGGAACGACCGGCGCGGTTAATGCGTTGAGGAACGCGCCCAGATCTGCCAGATCGGCATCAGTCAGGTTGAGGGCCCTGATATCCAACGCTTTGCCGTAGCTTTGCGGGTCGCGCCCGCCCAGATTGTAGAAGCGCAGGACGTCCGGCAGCGAGGCCTCGGAGCCGTCGTGCTGGTACGGAGCCGTGAGCGCGACGTTGCGCAGGCTGGGTGTCTTGAAGGCCCGTTTCATCTGGAAGAAGGGATGCGGCCGCATCTGGAATTCGCCCACGCGATCGAAGGCCGCGCGCCCGATGTCGCCGTCGCTGCCCGCCACTCCCGTATTGTGAAAGAGGCCATCGGTGAAGTTCGGGCCGCTGTGGCAAGTCGAGCACGAGGCTCGTCCAAAAAACAGTGTCTTTCCTCGAACGGCCTGCGCGTCGAGCGCCGATTCGTCGCCCGCCTGATACCGGTCGAACGCCGAGTTCCGCGACACGAGCGTGCGTTCGAAGGCCGCGAGGGCGGACGCGATGTTCTTCATCGTGACGCCCGACTTGGGGAAGGCTGTCGAGAACGCTTCGACGTACTTGTGGAATGCCACGGAGTTTCTCCGCGGCGGAATCGCCAGGCAGACCCATCTCCTCCGTGTTGCGAATGGGCTCGAGTGCCTGCGCCTCGAGCGAGGGGGACCGGCCATCCCAGAAATAGAACCGCCCCCACGCAAGGTTGTACAGGTGCGGCGTGTGCCGCTTCATCGGCGACCCGGCGACGCCGATCGAGAAGCGCTGGCCGTCGCTGAAACCGAGATCCGGCTTGTGGCACGTGGCACACGCCACGCCGTTGGTCGAGGACAGGCGTGTGTCGAAGAACAACTCGCGCCCGAGCGTGACGATCGCCGCCGAAGGGGCACGCCCGCCCGGATGCGGAATCACGTCCAGCAGGGAGCCGCCCTCGGTCGAGACCGGCACCGGGACGGCGCTCGCCACTACCAGGGCCACGATCGCGAGGCTCAACAGCCCCGCCCTGCCGGGCGCAGTCGAGCCTTTCATCGCTCGTCGTCAGTAAGACAGGGTCAGGACCACCTTGACCCCTTCGCCCGCGGCTGCGTCCTTGCTGACGAAGCCAATCGCGCCCTTTGAAGATTTCACCAGCCGGATCATGGCCGGGAACAGGTCCACGATGCCCCGGTCCTGCTGGGGAAACACCGACCCGCAGCCACTGCAGGCGAGTCCCGACGGCGCGGCAACAAGGATGCTGGCGCAGAGCGGACAGGCCAACCAGCTGAGCGGTGGAGCGCACGTGGGAAGCGGGTCTGGCACCGGTGGACCGATGCTACCGTGGCGGTGATATCCTTCGCCCGGGTTTCCGGTGTTTTCCGGGTGCGGTTGGCGCGCCTGAAGGAGTGGACGCAATGGAAGTGCAGCAGCAGCAGATTCCAGCAGAGGCCATCAAGCTCTACGACCTCTATATCCACGGCGAGATCCCCCGCCGGGAATTCATGGACCGTCTGAACAAGTTCACCGTCGCGGGTCTGGCGCTGCCGGCGCTCGTCGAGGCGCTGATGCCCAACTACGCCGCGGGCCAGGTCGTGGCGCCGACCGACCCGCGCATCAAGACCAGCTACGAGACCGTGCAATCGCCGAACGGCAACGGCTCGATCAAGGGTCTGCTCGCGCGGCCGGCCAGCGCTTCGGCCACCACGAGGCTTCCGGCCATCCTGGTCATCCACGAGAACCGCGGCCTCAACCCGCACATCGAGGACGTGGCGCGCCGGTTCGCCGTGGCCAACTTCATGGCGTTTGCGCCCGACGGCCTGACGTCGGTGGGCGGCTACCCGGGCGACGACGACAAGGGCGGTCAGATGTTCGGCAAGGTGGACCGCACGAAGATGGGCGAGGACCTGTATGCGGCGGCGGTGTGGCTGAAGAACCGTCCCGACAGCACGGGCCGGCTGGGCGTCACGGGCTTCTGCTTCGGCGGTGGCATCTCCAACGCGCTGGCCGTGCGCATGGGCGCGGACCTGGCGGCAGCCGTGCCCTATTACGGCGGCGCGGCTCCGGCGGCCGATGTGCCGAAGATCAAGGCCGCGGTGCTCGTGCACCATGGGTCCGAGGACACGCGGCTCGTGATGGCGTGGCCCGAGTACGAGGCGGCCCTCAAGGCCAACAAGGTGACCTACGAAGGGCACATCTGGCCGGGCGCCGTGCACGGCTTCAACAACGACGCCACGCCCGCGCGCTACAACAAGGACGCCGCGGAAAAATCGTGGGCGATGACCGTCGCCTGGTTCAACAAGCACGTTCGCGGCTGACGCCGCCTCAGACCGGCGCCTCGCTCCGCGCGAGGCGCCGTCCACCATGACGTTCCGTTCGATCGTCCCGTTTGTCGTCCTGGCTCTCTGGGTGTCGGCGCCGGCGCGGCCGGCCGCGCAGAACCCAGCTCTCCAGGATCTGCTCGACCGGGCCACGCGTCAGGTCGTGGACTTCGTGGACAGGTTCTCCAACGTCGTCGCGGAGGAGATCTACGTCCAGGAGATGACCCGGCCCAGGAAGAAACGCACGCTGCGGTCGGACTTCGCGCTCGTGCGCTACCCGGGCGCCACGCAGTGGCTGATGTTCAGGGACGTGTTCGAGGTGGACGGCAAGCCTGTGCGTGGCGAAGCCGAACAGGAGCGCATCATGCGCCTGTTCCTGGAGCCGCCAGGCGACGCGGTGCGGCGTGCCGCCGACATCACGCGCGTCGGCTCCAAGCACAACCTCCTCGAGATCGGCACGATCAACCATCCCCTGATTGCGATCGCGTTTCTGCAGCCGAACTACCGCACTCACTTCCGATTCAACCTGTCGGGACTGGAGAAAGACCTGGGACCTCGCGTGCGAACCGTACGCTTCCAGGAGTTCCAGCGGCCGACCATCCTGAAGGCCAACGCGAACAACGATCTGCCCGTGCAGGGGCTGTTCTGGATCGACGAGGTCACGGGACGCGTGGTCAAGACCGAACTCGATTTCGGGCTCCAGCGGATGCCGCCCGAAGTCGTGACCCTGTTCAAGGTCGACGAGGAGCTGGGTCTGAACGTGCCGGCGGAGATGCGGGACTGGTATCCGGACGGAGCGGGCGAGCTGCGGGGCGTCGCCACCTACGGCAAGTTCCGCCGTTTCCAGGTGCGGACCGAAGAGAGCATCCCCGAAAAACCTTAGTTCGTGGTTCGTAGTTCGTGGTTCGTAGTTCTACTGCATCGCGGGCTGGGCGCGGCGGGCCGTCTTACGGCTCACGGTCGCGGCGGCGGGATTCGGCGACAGGGCCAGCAGCAGCACCTCGTCCACGCTCTGGACGTAGTGCACCGTCAGCCCCTTCCGTAGCTCATCGGTCAAGTCCTCGTTGACGTTCTTCTCGTTCTGCCTCGGCAGGATCACCTCGCGGATGCCCACGCGGCGGGCGGCCAGGACCTTTTCCTTGATGCCGCCGACCGGCAGCACGCGGCCCGACAGCGTGATCTCGCCGGTCATGGCGATGTCGCCACGCACGGGACGCCGCGTCAACTCCGAGGCGAGCGCCGTGGCCATCGTGACGCCGGCCGAGGGGCCGTCCTTGGGGATGGCGCCGGCGGGCACGTGCAGGTGGATTTCCGAGCTCTTGAAGAAGTCGGGATCGGCGCCATAGGCGGCCGCGTGGGCGCGGAACCACGACAGCGCGGCGCGCGCCGACTCTTTCATCACCTCGCCCAGCTGACCGGTGATCGTCAGGCTGCCGCTGCCCGGCATACGCGACGACTCAATGAACAGCACCTCACCGCCGGCGGGGGTCCACGCCAGCCCGATCGCCACGCCAGGCTCCCGCGTGCGGTCGGCCATTTCCTCGTCCAGAAACACCGGCGCGCCCAGCATCGACACGACCACGTCGGGCTTGATGGCGAGTGCGTCCTCGTTCCCTTCCGCCCGCACCCGCGCCGCCTTGCGGCACAGGGCGCCGATCTGCCGCTCCAGGTTGCGTACGCCGGCCTCGCGCGTGTAACCCCGGATCACCGCTCGCAGCGCGTCGTCGGTCATGCGCAGCTGCTTCGACGTGAGGCCGTGGTTCTTGATCTGCTTCTGCACCAGGTGCTGCTTGGCGATCGCCAGCTTCTCCTGTTCGGTGTAGCCCGGGATCTCCAGGACTTCCATCCGATCCCGGAGCGCCGGCGGCACCGGATCGAGCACGTTGGCGGTGGTGATGAAGAGCACCTCGGAGAGATCGAAGGGCACGTCGAGATAGTGATCGCGGAACGTGGAGTTCTGTTCCGGGTCCAGGACCTCCAGCAGCGCCGACGCCGGATCGCCGCGGAAATCGGACCCCAGCTTGTCGATCTCGTCGAGGATGAACACCGGATTCTTCGTTTCCGCGCGGCGGAGCCCCTGGATGATCTGGCCGGGCAGCGCGCCGATGTACGTGCGGCGGTGCCCGCGGATCTCGGCTTCGTCGCGCATGCCGCCGAGCGACACGCGCACGAACTTGCGGCCGAGCGACGCGGCAATCGATCGGGCCAGCGACGTCTTGCCCACGCCGGGCGGTCCGGCAAAGCACAGGATGGGTCCCTTCACCGCCGGGTTCAGTTTTCGAACCGCGAGGTACTCGAGGATGCGGTCCTTGGCCTTTTCCAGCCCCGCGTGGTCCGCGTCCAGGATGCCCTTGGTGCGCGCCAGATCGATGGTTTCCTCCGACCGCTTCTGCCACGGGAGCATGACGATCCAATCGAGATAGGTCCGCGACACGGTGTACTCGGCGGCGGCCGCCGGCATCTTGGACAGCCGGTCCAGCTCGCGCTGCGCCTCCTTGAGCACCGCTTCTGGCAATCCGGCCGCATCGATCTTCTGCCGCAGCTCCTCGATCTCCTTGGTCTGGTCGTCGCCTTCTCCCAGCTCCTTCTGGATCGCCTTCAGCTGCTCGCGCAGGAAATACTCGCGCTGGTTCTTGCCCACCTCGGACTGCACCTGCGACTGAATCTTCGATCCCAGCTCGAGCACCTCGAGCTCCTTGATGAGGATCCGGTTCAGATGGTCCATGCGGCCCCGCACGTCGAGGGTCTCGAGCACCTGCTGCCGGACGGCCGTTTCGAGCGTCGTGAGGCTGGACGCGATGAAGTCGGCCAGCCGGCCGGGCTCGCTGATGGTGCCGGCCAGGGTCTGCAGGTCCTCGGACAAGAGTGGCGACAACGAGACCACTTTCTGGAAGTTGGTCTTGATGTTGCGCATCAGCGCGTCGATTTCGGTGCGGTCGGCGGCGCGCAGCGCCTCAGCGGCCGGTTGCACGCGCGCACGCAGGTAGGGCCTCGTGGCCGTGATTTCCGCGAGCGTCAGGCGGCTCAGACCCTGGACGATGAGGCGCAGGCTGCCGTCGGGCAGCTTGAACATCTTGTGAATCTGGCTCGCCGTGCCGACCGGGTAGAGATCCCCTTGCTGGGGTTCCTCAACCGACGCGTCGCGCTGCGTCACGACGCCGATGATCTTGCTGCCCGCGATGGCCTCGTCGATCAGCTGGACGGAGCTTTCGCGCGCGACCGCCAGGGGCATGAACGAATTGGGGAAGAGCACCGTGTCGCGCAGGGGCAGGATGGGCAGTTCATCGGGAACGACCACGAGTTCCTCTCCCACGGGCAGGTTGGGCGCGGGCGCTAGTCGTCTCTTTCTCATTTTGGGATGCCCTCTCCTACTCAATACATCGGCGCCTGGCAGCGGCGCTCGTAGGATAGTGCGTTGCGGGCTGAAAGCATTTCGCCCGAACCCCCATGCAGGAGATTCGGGCGACCGCCCGCGCGAAGCGCGGGCCAAAAGACACTGTCTGTCGAACGACCTGCCGCGGCAAGCCGCGGCCAAAACACTGTCGTGTCACGACGAACTAGCGCTCGATCGAGCGCGCTAGTTCGTCGTGTCGAAAAGGAACGCTGAGCTTCCGCCCTTCCGCTGAGCCATACGCTCACGCAGTTCGGCAGTCTCGCGCGCCTCTTCACACTCCTTGCAGCGGACCGCGAACGGCAGCGCACGCAGGCGCGCCTCCGAGATCTCGTCACCGCACTCGAAGCAATCGCCGTAGCTGCCGTCGTCCAGCCGCCGCAGCGCTGCGTCAATCTTGTTCAGCGTTTCCGACTTCATCTGGATCAACGCGAGCTCGATGTCTTCCTGGATGTCCACCTCAGAGCTCTCGCCCTGGTCGAGCACGTCGCGATCCTTGTTGCCATCGTTGCGGACGTCTCGCATCCGGCCCTGCACTTCGGCCACCAGCTCGCGGCGACGGTTCTCGAGCATTTTCTTCAGCTCGTTGTACCGAGTTGTCTTCGCCGAAACTGCCGTTCGTGCCGTTGCCATACGCTTACCGCTCCTCTCGGACCCTGACAGCACCATTTGGTGCCCATTACGCCTTTGCGCCGTGTCATCTGCAATCAACGTTCCAGGTCTGGCTCATCGAGGCGGCCGGCCCAGCGCCGGCAAGCCGCCAGTCACCCGCAAGCTCCGCGGATGGTTGAATAAGCCCCCTGAATACATCGACATCCCCGCCAGCTCCACGTTCCACCGCCCCGTTTTGGTGCACTTTCCTTCGGGATCGCTGGGTTAGACGCTCGACGTGCCGCTGCAGTTTCCCTGTTCTTCCCTGTCCCCAAACTGCTGCAGTTTTGCCACGGCCGCCTGTGGTGTCGGATGGGCACCCCGTGGGCAATAGGGCGAACCCACTGTCCGCACGTAACTCTACATTATGTAGAAATATCTACACTTTACGGTGGGCGCTTTTTTCACGGTAGGTTGTGTGAGAGGCTCTCGACCGTGACCTGTCCCCTGTGCAGCCAGCGCAAGGCGAAGAGGAATTGCCCGGCGTTGCACACGAGCATCTGTACCGTGTGCTGCGGCACGAAACGGCTGTCGGAAATCGACTGCCCGGCCGACTGCGTCCATCTCGTCTCCTCGAGGGCGCATCCCTCCGCCACCGCCATGCGCCAGCAGGAGGCGGACGTGGCCGTGCTGCTGCCCTCCATCCGGGAGTTGACCGAGCGCCAGTACCAGCTCTTCTTCCTGTTTCAGAACGTGATCGCGCAAACCGGCCCCGAGGGCCTGTCGCGGGTCACGGACGCCGATGTGGCCGAGGCCGCCGCCACCGTGGCCGGCTCGCTCGAAACTGCGGCCAGGGGCATCATCTACGAGCAATCGCCCCAATCCTCGACGGCGAGGAAGCTGGCGGAGGGGTTCAGGGCCCTCATGGCGCAGGTCCGCGAGCAGGGCGCCACCCTCTTCGACCGCGAAGCGGCCATCACACTGCGCGCAATCGAGCAGGGCGCCAGGACCGTGGGAGGCCCGGCAGACACGACGGGCACCGGCTACATCGACCTGGTGGGACGGTTGCTCCAAGTGAAGCGGGCCAAGGCGGATGCACCCGCCAGAGGCTCGTCGATCATCGTTCCCTAGCCGGGAGCCGGACCCGAGAGCCGGAAGCCGGAAGCCGAAAGCCGCGAGCCTGATACAATTCAGGGTTTGTGCGGTCTGGAGCCGAGGCTCCCTGGCCGCCTTCAGGCCACAGCGTCGCCCTGGTCTGAAGGGTCAAGAACAGGAAGAGAAGGAAGCCATGGCCAAGCGGTGTGAAATCTGCGACAAGGGTCCGGTGGTCGGGCGAACGGTGTCGCACGCCCACAACGTCGGTCCGCGTCGGTTCGAGCCCAATCTCCAGACGGTGCGGGCGCTCGTGAACGGCGCCGGCCGCCGCATCCGGGTCTGCACCCGGTGCCTGCGCAGCGGCA
The DNA here is from genome assembly GCA_963807235.1 of uncultured Acidobacteriota bacterium. Classification (GTDB taxonomy): domain Bacteria; phylum Acidobacteriota; class Vicinamibacteria; order Vicinamibacterales; family UBA2999; genus CAWEBF01. The sequence continues at coordinate 56,782 of CAWEBF010000036.1, read as the reverse complement.
AGGTCACCAAGGTTGCCTGACCTGCGGACAGCGATCACCTCGGACGACGCGCCCAAAGCTCAGGGCGTCTATACCCCGGCGATTCGCGCCGGCCAGCTGCTCTTCGTATCGGGACAGATTCCGGTCGATCCGAAAACGGGCGCCGTCGTGGATGGGGACATCACCGCCCAGGCCGACCAGGCGATGAGGAACGTGAGCGCCCTGCTGAAGGCCGCAGGGCTCGGCTTCGAGCACGTGGCCCGCACCACGGTCTTCCTGACCGACCTGAACGACTTCGCGGCGATGAACGCGGTGTACGCCCGCTACGTCATCGATCCGGCACCGGCGCGAGCAACGGTACAGGTCGCGCGCCTGCCGCGGGACGTGCGGATCGAGATCGATGCGATCGCGGTGATCCCGTAGGGACCGAAGTCAGCTGACGGGCTGGCCCGAAGCCCGTATCCCCGAGCCCTACGCTAAGCCGTAGAATCGGCGCGGGTTCACGTGACCTGGGACGACGTCACCACCCATCTCATCGCCGCGGCCTTTCCTCTGCTGCTCTTCGGCGCCTACGCGCTGTTCCGGCGGCTCTACATCCGCGCGCTTGGCAGCGCCATCTACGCGCCGGCGGCTGCACCGGCGATTGCTGCACCTGCTTCGGCACCGCCGGCCGCATCGCCCTTGTCCATCCGCCGGGTCGAGGCGCACACCATGGCCGCTCGTGACGAACCGGCGGCCGCCGGCGAGGCCAGGCGTGAGGCGGCTGCGGCCCGGCTGGCCTACGCGGCATCCGGCGCCGCATTCGTGCTGCTGGGCGCGGCGCTCGTCTACCACGGCCTGCGCCTGGGCGGCCAGTCCTGGCGTGCCGCGATCGTCCTGGCGGGCATCAATACGTTCGTCGGGCTCGTCCTGATCCTGATGTTCGTTCGACCGCGGCCGCTGGCCGCACTGCTGACGATTGCGCTGTGGACGGGGTGCTATTTCGTGCTGGCAGTGGGGATCGTCCGCACATCATGGGCCGTCGCCGCGAATGTACTCGCTGGCAGTGTTCCGATCACCATGAGCTTGCCGATCGTGTTGATCGTCCCGTTCGCGTTCCGCACGATGCGGCCGCTGGTGGTGGCCTTCGTCCCCATCGTCACGCTGGTGATTGTTCTCAGCACCGCCCTGGCGCTGGTGTACGACCTGTTGGACGTACCGCTGACGGACACACCGACCGTCCGGTCGACGCTCGGCGGCATAGTCGCGTTCGTGCTCGGTGTGGCGCTCGTCGCACGCCAGATCAGGCGGCGCCTCCATGCCGGCTTCGTTGTTGCGTGGCTGACCGCCTTCGCGGTCGCGGCGCTGGTGCTGTGGCGCAGCGGCTCACTGTGGGCCGCGTTCGTGCTCGGCATCCTCATCAACGGGATGTTCGTGCTTGTCTCCTGGGCACTGCTGCGCCTGTTCCTGCGCCTGAAGGCGCTCGGCTACGTGCCAAGCGAGACGCTGCACTACACGGGATGCTGGATTCTCTATGCGGTGTCGCTCGCGCTCGCGGCGCAAATCTCCTGGGATCTGTTGCCAGCGCTGGTTGTGGCCTTCGTCGTGTATCTGGCGATCCTGCACGGCTTGTTGCTGCACGACCAGCGGCCAGAACAGACGCCGCGGCGGATGCTGCTGCTCCGCGTTTTCCAGCACGCTCCGATCCGCAGCTGGCTCGTGGACCTGCTGGACGATACCTGGCGGCGAATCGGCCGCATCGACACAGTCGTCGGCCTGGACCTGGCCCTGCACACGCTGAATGCGCTCGCGTTGGAGGATTTCCTGCGTGGCCGGGTGCGCCGGCAATTCGTGAAAAACGTCGTCGAGGTTCAGGAACGGATCGCCGCGCTGCCGTCCGCGCTCGCGATCGATCGCCGTTACCCGCTCAACGAGCTTCACTGTCTTCCAGAGACGTGGCAACAAGTCGTGCTCGCGCTGCTCGATGCGGCCGACGTAGTCCTGATCGACTTGAGGGGACTGCGCGCGGCGAACCGCGGCGTGCTCTACGAGCTGGCGCTGGCGGTCCGGCGCGTGCCGCTGGAACGGCTCGTCGTCATCGCCGATGCGCGCACGGATTGGTCCCTGGTTGAGCAGGCGGCCTACGAGGCCTGGACAGGGCCGGGTGACGCCGGCCGGGCAACAGCCCGATCGACCCTCGACGTGCTGGCGCTCGGCGCATCCCCGTCCGTCAACGCCAGAGCGGTCACCACAGCGGTGTTCGAGGCCCTATCGAGCGACGGCCCCCTGGCGGGCCGTCCGTTCTACGCCTAGAACGCCGTCGACGCCCTTTATCGACTTGATCACCTTGTCCAGGTGCTTCACGTCGCGGATCTCCACGGTCATCTCGATCCGCGCCTGGCGGTCGGCACCGGCGTGCGCCTCCATGTTGGTGATGTTGGTGTTGATGTTCGACACCTTCGAGCTGATCTCGGCCAGCATGCCCTTGCGATCCTCGACACGCATCGTCAGCTTCACCACATAGGGCGCCTGGTCGGCCTGGCCGTCCCACTCCACCTCGATGCGACGCTCCGGAGCGAACATCAGGTTGACGACGTTGCGGCACGTGGCCGAGTGGACCGACACGCCCTTGCCCCGGGTGATGTAGCCCACGATGCCCTCGCCGCGAATCGGATTGCAGCACCGCGCCAGGAACACCATGATGTCGTCGGCGCCGCGGACCTTGATCTTGTCCGACGCGCCACCCGTGCGCAGCACGCGCTTGACCGCCGACACCACGGCCGAATCCGGCGCCCGCTCGCGCAGCAGTCCGCCAGGAACGGCCTTCTGGACCAGCGTGCGCGGCGCCAGCTTGCCGTAGCCGACATAGGCCAGCAAATCCTCGGTTTTCGGCGCGCCGTACTCTTCGGCGAATGCCAGCATCTCGGCGCTCTCGAACAGCGTCTTCGGGTTGAGATCGAAGCGCCGAGCCTCCTTCTCGAACAGCCGCCGCCCGAACTCGATGCTGCGCGAACGCTCCTCGGCCTGCAGCACGTGCTTGATCTTGCTCCGTGCCCGTGACGTGACGACAAACGACAGCCAGTCGCGGCTGGGCCGGTGACCCGGCTGCGTGTTGATCTGGACGATGTCGCCGTTCTGAAGCCGCGTCCGCAAGGGCGCCATCTTGCCGTTGATGAGCGCGGCGACGCACTGGTGGCCGACGTCGGTATGGACGCCGTAGGCGAAGTCCACGGGCGTGGCTCCCTTGGGCAGCGAGCGCACTTCGCCCTTCGGCGTGAAGACGTAGACCTCCTCCGGGTAGAGGTCGATCTTCAGGTTCTGCATGAACTCCTGCGGGTCGCGCACTTCTTGCTGGAGCTCGAGCAGCTGCCGCAGCCACTGGAAATAGCGCTCGTCGCGCTGGTCCCCGATGCGGCCTTCCTTGTATTTCCAGTGCGCCGCGATGCCTTCCTCGGCGCGGCGGTGCATCTCCTGGCTGCGAATCTGCACCTCGAAGGGCACGCCCTGCTCGCTGATGACGGAGGTGTGCAGCGACTGGTAGCCGTTGGGCCGCGGCATGGCCACGAAGTCCTTGATGCGGCCCGGCACGGGCGACCAGGTCTGGTGGATGATGCCGAGCGTGGCGTAGCAGTCCTTCACCGACGCGGTGATGACGCGGAGCGCGATGAAGTCGTACACCTGGGCGAGGTCGATCTTCTGCCGCAGGAGCTTCCGGTGAATGCTGAAGAGGCGCTTGATGCGCCCGTCCACCGCAATCACCGGGACCTGCGCCTCCTCGAGCTTCGCGCGCACGCGCGCCGCCAGATCGTCGATGAGGCTCTCCGCGTGCTTTCTCTTGGACTCGACCTTGGCGCGCAGCGCCTCGTAGGACTCGGGCTCGAGCGCCTTGAACGCCAGCTCCTCCAGCTCGTTCTTCAGCTTGCTCATGCCGAGCCGGTTGGCGATGGGCGCGTAGATGTCGAGCGTCTCCTGGGCGATCTTGGTGCGCTTGTCGTCGGCCAGGTGCTGCAGCGTCCGCATGTTGTGGACGCGATCCGCCAGTTTGACGAGGATGACGCGGATGTCGTCCACCATCGCCAGCAGCATCTTGCGGAGGTTCTCGGCCTGCCGCTCCTCGCTGGTCGAGAAGGGGATGGCGCCGAGCTTGGTCACCCCCTCCACCACATGAGCAATCTCGTCGCCGAAGAGCTCCGCGATGCGCTCGGTGCTGACCAGGGTGTCTTCCACGACGTCGTGCAGCAGACCGGCACAAATGGCCACGACGTCCAGCTTCATGTCCGCGAGAAAGTCCGCAACCTCAAGCGGGTGAACGAGATAGGGTTCCCCGGAGTGCCGGACCTGCCCCTTGTGCTCCTGGGCGGAGAACTGGTACGCCCGGCGGACCAGCTCGAGGTCCGATTCCGGGCTGTACGAACGCAGCTTTTCGAGCAGCGTTTCGAGTCGAATCATGAGAACCGGTGTCTAACGTTTCAAGGCCCTGGCGGGTGACCACGAGTCCGTGAATCGGTCGCTCGAGTCTGATCTCTGGACAAACGCTGCACCGCCAGGATGCTTTAGATTCATGATAGCGGAGCATGACTCGTTGGAGCCTTGACTCACTGGAAAACCGATCACTATACTGGCCCGCTCCGGCCCGTTCGGCGCCGGCGGACTAGCGCAGAACCGTTCGTTTTTGGGGGGTACGACGATGGGGATCTCGAGGTTGCAGGCGCTGGCCCTGTGCGCGACGGTTGGTCTTGCCGCGAGTGGCTGCAGCCAGATCGGCATGCTCAAGGGCAAGATGGCGTTCCAGGACGCCAACAAGTACTACTCGGGCCAGGACTATCGGGCCGCGGCGGCCGCGTACGAGGAAACGATCAACGAATGCCGCGGATCGGAGCCCGACTGCACCGACCCCCGCCTCACGCCGGCCTACTTCTTCCTGGCCAACAGCTACGACCAGCAGTTCCGGGCGGTGAAGAAGGGCGACCCCGAAAACGACGCGCTGCTGACAAAGGCCATCGACAACTACAAAAAGGCGTCGGTGATTGAAACCGACGCGAAGATCAAGCGTCTGGCGCTCGATTATCTGGTCAGCTCATACGGGCCCGACAAGCTGAACGACCCGGCGCAGGCCGAGCCCATTCTCCTGAGCATGATCGAGATGGACCCCAAAGAAACGTCCAGTTACTTCGGCCTGGCCAACATCTACGAGCAGAGCGGCGATTACGAGCGCGCCGAGCAGATGCTGACCAAGGCGAGGGACATGCGGCCGAATGATTCGGCCGTCTACATGCAGCTGGCCGGGTTCTACAACCGCCAGGGGGACTTTACAAAGACCATGGAGGCGCTCCACGAGCGCACCAAGCACGAGCCCACCAATCCCGAGGCGCACTACACGGTGGCGACCTACTACTGGGAAAAGGCATACCGCGACTTCACCACGCCAGAGCCCGACAAGATGAAGTTCGTCCAGCAGGGCCTGCAGGCCATCGACCAGGCCATCAAGCTGAATCCGAACTACTTCGAAGCGCTGACCTACAAGAACTTGCTGCTCCGCGTGCAGGCCAATCTGGAGAAGAACCCCGCCAGGCAGCAGGCGCTGCTGCGCGAGGCCAACGAGTGGCGCGACAAGGCGCAGGAGATCCGCAAGAAGGCGCAGGCGGCCGGCGCGGAATAGCCCCCGGCTAACGCCAGTCCTCGCGGGCCGGGACACCTGGCAGGCCACTGATTCTGGGGCCGCTTCCTTCGGAGGCGGCCCTTTTTCTTGCGGTACAATTGTCCGGCATGCAGCGTGTGGGTGAGGGCTGCATGCCCAGGCGCGCGGAGCGCGCCCAGAAGATAGAGGGCTGCCGGCCATGTCCGCCCATGCGCCTGTCACAGGGTCGTAACCTGCTTCCGGCAGGATGGCGAGAGATCAACTCAAGAAGAGGTGAACGAATGAAGTGCTCGATGCGGAACGCGGTTCGACTGCGTCTCCTGGTAGGGGTTTTGTCGCTGGCAGCCGCACTGTCAGCCTCGGTCTCGCCCGCGGCGGCCCAGGGCGTCACAACCGGATCGATGGCCGGCGTGGTCATCGACGCCAACATGATGCCCGTGCGCGACGCACAGGTGATCGCAATCCACTTGCCTTCGGGCACGACCTACGAGGCTGTGAGTCGAGCCGATGGGCGCTTCTTCATCCCCGGCATGCGCGTCGGTGGGCCATACAGCGTCACGGTCGCGTACGGCGGAACTTCAGGGACGGCCTTTTCACCGCAGACCAAGGAAGACGTCAACGTCAACCTCGGCGTCGCGTCCGACCTCTCGTTTACCGTCACCGCCATCGCCGTGCAGGAAGAGGTCACGGTTACGGCGCAGGTGGACCCTGTCTTCAGCTCGAGCCGCACGGGCGCTGCCACATCGGTCGGACGCGCTGAGATTGCTCTCATCCCGACGCTGAACGGCAGGATCGGCGACGTGACCCGTCTGACGCCGCAGTCGAGCGGCGGCAACTTCAACGGCGCCGACAACCGGATGAACAACATCACGGTGGACGGCTCGACCTTCAACAACTCGTTTGGCTTACGCGGCCAACCTGGCGACACGTCGGGCGTCGCCCCGATCTCGCTCGAGGCAATCGAGCAGATCCAGGTCAGCGTCGCGCCGTTTGACGTGCGGCAGGGCAGCTTCACCGGCGCCGGCGTGAACACCGTCACGCGCAGCGGATCCAATCGAGTCAGCGGCTCGTTCTATCATCGCTTCCGCGATCAGGACTGGGTCGGCACCGAAGCCTCCGGCCAGGTCGTCAATCCTGGCACTTTTACGTTCCGGAACACCGGTGGCTGGGCGTCGGGACCGATCCTCAAGAACAAGTGGTTCGCGTTCGGTAACTACGAGGACCAGCTCGACAAGCGCCCGCTCACGACCTTCCGTGCCAACACGGGCGGCGAACCCATCGGCGGCCAGGTCACGCGTGTGCCGGCATCGGATCTCACCGCGCTCAGCTCGTTCCTCCAGACCAACTTCGACTACGAGACCGGCCCGTTCGACGGCATCTCCGACGAGACGCCCGCCAAGCGCTTCCTGCTGCGGAGCGACTACAACATCAACAACTCGAACAAGGTGAGCTTTCGCTACAACTTCCTCGACTCGTTCAGCGATTCCGGACTATCCGGCTCCACTTCAGCGCTTGGCGGACGCACACCGAACAGCACTGGCTTCATGACCTTCCGGAACTCGAACTATCAGATTCTCGAGAACATCCGGTCGGGGATCGGTGAGTGGAACTGGGTGATCGGCAACAGCATGGCCAACTCGTTCCAGAGCGGTTATACGACCCAGGACGAAAGCCGGGCGGCGCGCGGCACCATCTTCCCGCTTGTGGACATCTTCGAGGGCGGCACCAACTACATCTCGTTCGGGGGTGAGCCCTTTACCTTCCCCAACGGGCTGGTCTACACGACGTTCCAGATCCAGGACAACTTCACCAAGTTCACCAACCGGCACACGCTGACGTTCGGCGCGTATGCGGAGAAGTACCACTCGGACAACATCTTCATGAACTGCTGTTCGCAGAGCGCCTACGCGTACAACTCGCTGGCAGACTTCTACGCCGACGCCAACGGCTATCTTGCGAACCGCAACCGCGTCGTCGCGCCGATTACGCTGAGGGCCTTCCAGATCTCATACAGCAACGTCCCTGGGGTGCTGCAGCCGGTGCAGGAGCTCGACGTGTTGTACACCGCAGGTTACGTGCAGGACGAGTGGCGGATGCGCTCCAACCTGAGCATGACCGCCGGCATTCGCTTCGACGTCTCCGCGTTCAGGAACGAGGGCTTCAGCAATCCGGACGCCGATGCCCTCACGTTCAGGGACGAAACCGGGGCCCCGGTCAAATACTCCACCGGCACGATGCCTAAGACGAGGGCGCTTTGGTCTCCGCGCGTGGGCCTGAACTGGGACGTCCTCGGCGATCAGTCGACGCAGGTTCGCGGCGGCACCGGGCTCTTCAGCGGTCGTCCGGCCTACGTGTGGATCTCGAACCAGATCGGCAACACCGGCGTTCTGCTGGGTGGCACCGTGCCTGATACCAACCCCGGGAACAGGTTCCCATTCAACCCCAACGTCGACACTTACAAGCCCGCCAGCGTCGTCGCCGGAACGCATGCGGCGCTCTACTCACTGAACTTGACGGATCCCGCCTTCAAGTTCCCGCAGGTGTGGAGAAGCAACGTGGCGGTCGATCGCAGGCTGCCCGGCGGGTTCGTCAGCACCACGGAGTATCTCTACGCCAAGGACGTGAACGGCATCTACTACATCAACGCCAACCTGCCCGCGGCCCAGTCGGCATTCGCTGGCGTGGACAACCGGCCGCGCTGGGTGGGGACGCCGTGCTTGGCCGGCGGCAATCCCGGTGGATGCTCAACCCGCATCAACAGCGAACCCGGCAATGTGGTCGGCGTCAACTACGTGCTGCAGAACGGCGCCGAGGGCAACTCGTGGAACTTCGCCCAGTCGCTGTCGAAGACCACCGCGTTCGGGCTGTCGGTCCGTGGCGCCTACAGCTACGGCGTGTCGAAGTCGATCTCCGACCCGGAATCCACCGCGGCCACCAGCTTTGCCCGCAACAGCCATTCGGCCGATCCGAACAATCCGGGCTCGAGCATCTCGCTCTGGTCGCCCGGCCACCGCGTGTTCGCGCTGGTCAACTACACCCGCAGCTACTTCAACTTCGGGGCGACGTCGGTGTCGGTGTTCTTCGAGGCGCGTCCGAGCACCAATGGCTCGTCATCGAGGCTGAGCTACACCTTCGCCGGCGACATGAACGGCGACAGCATCAGCGCCAACGACCTGATCTACATCCCGAGGGACCAGGCCGAGATGAACTTCTCGGCCTTCAACCTGGGCACGCGCACCTTCACCGCGGCCGAGCAGGCAGCGGCGTGGGAAGCTTACATCCAGCAGGATCCGTATCTGAGCAAGAATCGGGGCCAGTACGCCGAGCGCAACGGCCTGTCGTTGCCGATGTTCCGCAGCACGGACCTGTCGATCAGCCAGGACCTGTTCCACAACATCGGCGGCGCGCGAAACGGGTTCCAGGTGCGCCTCGACATCACCAACTTCGGCAACCTGCTCAACAGCAATTGGGGCGTGGCCAAGCGGCCTGTCGGAACGGTCAACTTCAACAACCAGATCCAGATCCTGACCAACCCGGCGGTCGACACCCAGGGGCGTTCGACATACCGCCTGGGCGTCGTGAACAACGAGCTGATCAAGAACACGTTCCAGACCGCGGCAACGACGTCGGACGTGTATCAGTTCATGGTGAGTTTGCGGTATTCGTTTAATTAAGGGCCCCGGGCTCCAGGCTCCGGGCTTCAGGCCTTACAAAAGCAACGGGCCGGACGCGTGAAGCGCTCGGCCCGTTTTCGTTCTGCCCCAGAGCCCAGAGCCTAGAGCCCTAGAGCCCTAGAGCCCAGAGCCGCTCCGCTACCGGGGCGGGGCGCCCGGGCCGCGGCCGCCGCGGCCCAGTCCGCCGAGAGGCGCTTCCTTCGTGAACCCCGCGGGAACGACGAAGAGGGCGTCGGCCACCTCCTGACGCGAGACGTCGGTGATCTCCGTAATCGTTTCGCGCCCGAGCACCGTACTTACGCTGCGGACCGGCACGCCGGAGAAGCCCGCGTCGTTGCTGCCGATCTGGAATATCGCGTCCGCGCTTCCGGGAAGGATGCTGCGCACGAACTCCGCCAGCTGGCGCGAGACCTCGAAGTCGGCGGCCGTGAAGCCCAGGGCCTGGGGGCTGACCGTGCATATCTCGCCGGTCCGCTGGTTGTTGAGCGACGTCTCGTAGACGTCGCACGTCCATTTGCCCACCTTCTGCGTGCCGCCCTTCTTGTACTGCGGTTTCACCGGCGCGCCGACCCCAGCGGGCAACCCGCGGCCCTTCATCATCGCTTCCATTTGGGCACGCTGCTCGGGCGGAAGGTTCTTCAGCGCTTCCTGCATCTGCGCCATCGCGCCCGACAACTGCTGGCCCATCTGCTCTGCCTCGGCCTTCGTCAGCTCGCTGTAGCTCTTGCGGGGCGTGTTGATCATGTACAGCACCTGCTTGGTGCCGTCGAACACAACCGTCGTCGGGCCGTTCGGCCCTGCCACGTCGGTCCGCATCCGCTGCTGCGCAATCTGAATCTGGTGCGTTTCAACGGCACCGTTGACCGTGGTCTTCTGCACGATCACCAGGCCCTGGGCCGCCCACGCAGAGTGGCCGGCAAACCCCGCGGCCAGGAACATCACGGTGACCTTCGCGCTGAACTTCATGTCACGATCCTCCAAGAGATCCCAGCGCGCGAAGCGCGCCAAAAGACATAGGAGACTATCCCAACTAGTCACGGCGAGTGGCGAGCCCCTTGACTAGTTGGGATAGTCTCACAATCGTGCCGCAAACGGAGAGACGGGCTGGCGCGTGGCTGTTTCCCGCCGTGTTCGGGGCGGCCCTCGTAGTGCGGCTCGTCCATGTGTGGCAGATGCACGGAACCCCGTATTTTTCAGTGCTCATGGGGGATGCCCGCGAGTACGACGCGTGGGGGCAGCGGCTCGCTGCCGGCGACTGGGTTGGCACCGACGTGTTCTACCAGGCTCCGTTGTATCCCTATTTCCTGGGCGTCGTGTATGCCGTGTTCGGCCACGATCTGGTGGCGCTGCGGGTCCTGCAGGCGCTCCTCGGCGCGCTCTCGTGCGCGCTGGTGGCTTTCGCCGCCAGCCGGCTGGTGTCGAGACCGGCCGGGGCGGTGGCCGGGTTCGCGCTGGCGCTTTACGCGCCCGCCATATTCTTCGACGGCCTGGTGCAGAAGTCCGTGCTCGACGGTCTGTTCGTGGCGGCCGCCTTGGCGCTGGTGGCCGTGCTGGATGCGCGCCCGGCGGCGCGGCATCCCGGCTGGCTGGCCCTCGGCATGGTCACGGCGGGCCTGGCACTGACCCGCGAGAACGCGCTCGTGCTTGCACCCGTGGCGGCCGTGTGGGCCTGGACGCGCGTGGGCGGGCGATCTTCAGAGCGGGCCACCGCCGCGGCATTGGTGCTCGCGGGCACACTTCTCGGGCTCTCGCCGGTGGCCATCCGCAACTATGCGGTCGGCAGCGGGCTGTATCTGACGACCTCGCAGCTGGGCCCGAACTTCTACATCGGCAACAACCCCACCGCCGACGGCACGTATCGGCCGCTGCGGTTCGGACGCGGCGCGGCCGAGTTCGAGCGTCTGGATGCGTCCGACATCGCCGAGCGCTCGGCGGGCCGGCAACTGAACCCGAACGAGGTGTCCCGCTATTGGTTGGGACGCGCGCTCGACTTCATCACCTCGGAGCCGGCCGCGTGGCTCAGGTTGATGGGACGCAAGACCGCGCTCTTCCTCAACCGCGCGGAGATGCTGGACACGGAGGCCCAGGAGGCCCACGCCGTGTGGTCCTGGCCGCTGGCCCTGCTGCAGCCCGTCACCAACTTCGGCATCCTGTTGCCGCTTGCGGTCCTGGGGTTCTGGGCCACGTGGCCCGAGCGGCGCCGGTTCTGGATCCTATGGGCGATGGCGGCCACCTACGCGGCGAGCACCATCGCGTTTTACGTGTTCGCGAGGTACCGCTATCCTCTCGTGCCCATCCTCATGGTGTTCGCCGCGGCCGGCGTCGTGTATCTGCCGCGGTTGTGGTCCAGGCGCGCCGCGCTGGCGACGGCGGCCGTCGCAGCGCTGGCGGCAAACTGGCCGATGTTGTCGTCGACCCAGATGCGCGCCATCACCGAGACGAACCTTGGCGTCGCGCTGTTCGAGAGCGGCCGGCAGCCGGAGGCCCAGGCGAGGTATCGCGACGCGCTCGTCACGGACGCCGATCATGCGCCGGCGTACAACAACCTCGGTGTGGCGCTGCGGTCGCAGGGCCAATTGGCGGAAGCCATCGCCGTGTATGAGGAAGGGCTTCGCCGCCGGGGCGACTACCCCGATCTCCACTACAACCTTGGAAACGCGCTCGTCGAGGCCGGGCGCCTTCCCGAGGCCGAGACCACGCTCCGGCGCGCGGCGGAGTTGCGGCCGGATTGGGCCGCGGCGCATCACAGTCTGGCTAGCGTGCTGGCGTCACAGGGCCGAGTGCGCGAAGGGTTGGAGCACTTGCGTCGTGCCGTGGCGCTTGCGCCGCGCGATTCGCGGATCGCGTACGACCTGGGCACGCTGCTGCTCGAGGGAGGACAGGCACGCGAGGCCGTCGGCGCGCTCGGAGAGGCCGTGCGCCTCGATCCGAACGCCGCCGCCGCGCACAACAACCTGGGGATCGCGCTCGGCTCAATGGGACGCCTCGATGAGGCGCAACGGGCATTCGAACGGGCGCTCGCGTTGCAGCCTGGTTTCGAGGACGCGCGCCGGAACCTCGACCTCGCTCGAGGTGCCGGCGCCCGCTGATCGGCTAACTCACCACCTCACGGTCGTGCCGAACCCGAACATGCGGCCTTGCATGATGCTGTTCGGCGCCAGATACGTCGCGGCCAGCGCATTGGTCGTCACGTAGCTGATGATTGCGTCCGAGTTGTTGATGTTGAACACCTCGAACACGGGCAGCACGGTGATGCGGCCCATGCGGAATGATTTCGACACCTTGAAGTCCAGCTGGTTGATCCGCTCGACGGACGTGGCGCGAGCCGACTCGAGGTAGTAGGTCAGCGACGTCTGCCCGAAGGTGCCCGTCGGCATGATGATCTGGTTCGCGGGACACGGCGCCGGGCAATTGGCCGGATACCGCGTCAAGCCGCGGGTCACCGTCATCACCCGCGTGCTCGTGGGACTCTCGTTGCTCTGGAACGCCACGCTCAGGTCGATGCCCCACTTGGCTGGAATGGACCCGGCCATCTTGAAGCCCTTCCGGTACGGGATGTCGTTTTCGAAGTCGTCGCAGAACCCCGGGCCCGTGAAGTTCGTGGTGCTGCCAACCGCCAGGTAATTGGGATCGTCGGGCGCCGTGCAGGCGCGCACGCGCTCCCGCTCGATCCCGCCGCCGCCGAACAGCTGGCCTCCCCAGGGCATGCGCCACGTGAACTGACTCGAAATCGACTCGTACTGCTGGCGCCGGTCGGGATCGAACGTGTCCAGGTTGCGTGTGGGCCGGCTGGAGGCCGCAAGGCTTCTGGCGAACACCTCGAACGGTGCGCCGGTCAGCGGATTGTAGAACGTGTACGGCGTGTAGTCCGCCAGCGACCAGCTCTGGTTGATCGTGGAGGTCAGGTTGTGGAAGTTGCCGCGGAACCACGAGCCGGACACCGACAGGCCGGTCAGCAGCTCGTGCTGCACCTCGACCGCGTTCTCGAGATTCCACGTACGCGGATAGGCGCCGTACTCGTTCTGGGCCGCCGTGCCGAAGTTGGCCGGGAGACCGCGGAAGTCGATCTCACACCCGACACTCGGGAACGTCAAGCAGGTGCGCTCGCCCTCGGCGATGTCGTTGCCGTTGACGTCGCGCCACGGCAGAGACGCCGAGGTGAGGGACTGGAACGGGTTGTAGTTGGCGGCGATGCCTGTCGTCCGGATCTGGTTGTACCGGTTGAGCGAGTACTTGAGCGCGGTCTTACCGTTGCCGAACAGGTCGTACACCGCCGAGAACCGCGGGGCGACGTCCTTCCAGTTGGGCAGATTCTCGATGGCCCCGAAGCTGCGCGCCGGCACGAACCGGCCCGCAGGCGATTCACTCGCCAGCACTTGCGCCTTGATGTTCTCCCACCGGATCCCCGCATTGACCGTCAACCGATCCAGCTTCCAGGAATCCTGCGCGAAGATGCCAAAGTCACGGTTCAACCGCTCGCCGTAGTTGAGCGGGGTGTTGCGGATGATCACGCTGTCGGGGACCGAGAACCGCACGCCGGTGGCGTTGCTCCGGTACTGCTGCGTCATGTCGCCGTTCGCGTCGACCGTGTGGAGGAAGTCGCCCCACGTGTACTGGAAGCCCGCCTTGAAGTTGTGGGCGCCGGTGATGTACGAGAGGGACCCCTGGGCGTTGTGGCGCTCCGGGCTCTGCGTGTTCTCAGCCGTCGCCGCCGTCTTGCGCCCGCCCAGGTCGTTCTCGAGGCGCGACGCGCCGGCGAACCAGGCGGCCGTGAAGCGCGGCTGCCCGACGCCGTCCTGGTAGCTGTTGGTGTAGTACTCCAGATTGCGGGAATACCCGGCCTCGAGCAGCATCTTGCTGCTGACTGTGGACGTGTACTTGATCGTCCCGGTGTTGTAGGCCGGCGAGAACCACTGAAACGCCGCCGTCTCGGGGTCCTCGTTGCTCTGCATGTCGTGGCCGCGGTACTTGTCGATCTCGTCGAAGTAGCCCGACAGCTTGTTGCGAGGGCTGATCTGCCAGGTCAGGCGCGCCATCGCGCTCTTGATGTACTGGTCGTCGATCCCCTGGCTGCCGTCGTCGAACACCGTGTTGGCGATGAAGTTGTTCACCGAGTAATAGCGCGCCGACGTGAAGAACCACAGGTTGTCCTTCATGATCGGTCCGCCGATCGCGAAGGTGGTGTCGATGATGCGGTCCGTGGCGTTCCCCGCGGTGAGCCCACGCGCAATGTGCCGGTCGGTCAGATTGCTCGACTGCAGATCTCCAGGCCGGAATGCGGCCTTGAAGTCGCCGCTGAAGCGGTTGCCGCCCTCGCGCGGAATCATGTTCAGCCTGACGCCGCCCGCCGCGGTATCGGCCCCGACGCCGGCCGTCTGGTAGCTGACCTCCGCGTTCATCGCGTCGTTGAAGTAGCTCTGCACGCCGCCGTCCAGCTGCAGGCCGTTCACCATCATGCCGTCCACCAGCACGGTGTTGTTGGCCAGCGTCATGCCGCGCGTCGTCATGTAGGTCTGCTGCATGGCGCGGGCGCCGCCCGTATCGGGCAGGTTCAGGCTGATCCCGACGATCAACTGGGCCATGCCCTGGATGCTCCGTCCGGTCGGAATGGCATCCATCGCCTCGCGGTCCAGGACCTGGGTGTGGACCGCGGTGGTCGTGTCCACCACTGGCGATTCGCCCGTGACCGTGACGGTCTCCTCGATGGCGCCAACGCGCAGTTCCGCGTTGATCGTCGCGGTGAACTCGGCGGGCAGCAAGAGGCCGCTTCGCTTGAAGCTGGCGAATCCAGGCAGCGCGAACGACAGGTTGTAGGTGCCGGGCCGCAGATCGATGAGTCGATACACGCCATCGCTGTCGGTCACGGTGGCACGGACGCGCTCGATGAGCACCTCGCTGGATGCCTCCACCGTCACGCCGGGCAGCACCGCCCCCGAGGTGTCCCGAACCACGCCGGTGATGGTGCTTTGGGCCGCGGCCAGCGCGGGCGCCAGCAGCACGAAGGAAACGACGACAAGACGTCCGAGAGTCCTCGACATGCCTCCCCCTTTATCTATCTCCCGCCTGTGCCTGTGCCAACCCCCCGTGTAACCCGCCCCGCGCCAGCGGGGCCACAAGATACTGTCCCCCCAGCGAGGCGAAGCCTCGCTACGGCTTACTAGCTTCGATCTTGATTTGCTTCAACGCGGCCAAATCCGCCGGCAGCTCCGACTTGCCGGCCGGCCAGGTGTTGGCGCGCAGCACGAACGCGATCACGTCGGCGTTCTGCTGGCGCGTCAGCTTGCCCGGCCGATCGAGCGGCATCGTCAGCCGAATCCGCTCGAAGAGATCCCCCGCCGTCAGATCGTTCCAATTCGACGTGAACGCTCCGCCAAGGAGCGGGGGCGTCATGTCTCCGCCTTCGAGGGCGGTGCCGTGGCAGTTGGCGCACTCCTGGAGGTACGCCGTCTCGCCGCGCACCGCCTGCGCGTCCGTGTAGACGCCGCTCCACACCGAGACCGACGACTGGGCCGCGGACGTGGCGCACCATGCCAGCGCCACCACGCTCACCGCCAGAAACGACCTCGCCCCCAAACGACAGTCCCGTTCGTCCGATCTACCGCGTCCCGCTGGTGTCGGGCGTCTCGCTCTCGGGCAGGCTGAACGCCAGGTACTCGCCCGAGTAGTTGCCGCCGCTGACGGCGATCACGATGTACTGCCGGCCCCCGATGCGATAGGTCATCGGCGAGCCACTGACCGGCGCCGGCATCCAGACCGCGCCCACTTCCTTGCCGGTCTGCTTGTCGTAGGCGCGCAGCATCGCGCCGCGCGGATGCTCGGGCGTCGTCGTGACCTGCGGATCCGCGGCGATCACCAGCGTCTTGGTGATCAGCACGCCCACGCTGCCGCCCTGCCCGGTCTTCGGGATCGTGAGCCCCTTCAGCTTCGGGTGGTTGCGGACGTTGTCCGGCGTGTCGCCGTGCGGCACCTGCCACTTCAGGTCGCCCTTCATCAGGTCGATCGCGGCCAGCACGCCGTAGGGCGGCTTGACCATCGACAGCCCCTCGACTGAGTTGT
The DNA here is from genome assembly GCA_963807235.1 of uncultured Acidobacteriota bacterium. GTDB lineage: Bacteria > Acidobacteriota > Vicinamibacteria > Vicinamibacterales > UBA2999 > CAWEBF01. The sequence goes on along the minus strand of CAWEBF010000036.1, from coordinate 40,456 downwards.
AGACCGCGGGCGGCGGCCCGCCGGCTCCGCGAGCCGCCGCCGCGGGCGCCTCCGCGGCGCCCGGCGTCGCCCTGCCGGGGCGCGTCGGCGTAAGTACCCGTGCCGGCCGCCTCACGCAGCCGGAACGGCTGACCCACGACGCCCGCCTGATACGGAATATCGGAGAAGCCCGCGGGCGGTGGCGACACGGATTCCGGCGTGAACGCCGACATGTTGGCCTGCGCGTACACGATGCCCGTCTCGGGATCGGCGCCGGCGCCCGGCCAATTGGTGCCGCCGCTGGCGTTGCCAAGGTTCAGCGCGCCGAGCAGCCCCTTGACGTTGCCGACGATCGGCGGGTTGTACAGCGTGCCGCTGTAGGGGAAGTTGCCGCCCCACTTGTAGTGCGTCATGTTCTCGACCGCACGCGCGCGCATCTCGGGCGTGTAGTCGATCAGCTCGTCGGGGATCCGCAGGCCGGGCCGGCCGTAGGCCGGCGGCTTGCTGGGAATCGGCTGCGTCGGCGCATACCACTCGCCGGGCACGTCGCCGGGCGGCATCGCGGTTTCGTTGATCGGCCAGATGGGCTCGCCGGTCACGCGGTCGAACACATACAAGAAGGTCTGCTTGCTCGGCTGCGCCACCAGCTTGCGCATCTTTCCGTCCACCATCACGTCGAGCAGGATCGGAGCCGGACGAGATGTCGTGATCCCAGATCGGGTGGTGCACCAGCTGGAAGTGCCACTTGCGCTGGCCGGTCTTCAGGTCCACGGCCACGAGGCTTTCACCGAACAGGTTGTTGCCGGGCCGCTTGCCGCCGTAGTAGTCGGAGGACGGCGACTCGACCGGCAGGTACGCGATGCCCAGCTCCTCGTCCACCGTGATCTGCGTCCACACGCCGGTGTTGCCGTTGACCGCCCACGAACCGTCCTTCCACGTGTCGTTGCCGAACTCGCCGGGGCGCGGAATCGTGTTGAACGTCCACAGCACCTTGCCGGTCCGCGCGTCGAAGGCGCGCACGAGGCCCTTGGTGTTGTTGTGGGTCTCGATGGTCATGCCTTCCTTCATCGACGAGCCCACGATGATCGTGTTGCCGACCACCGTCGGCGTCGAGTGGAGGCCGATCTCGCCGGTCTCGAGGTCGATCTGCTGGCCGCTGCCCTTGACCACGCCGACCTTCATGTCCACCACGCCGTCCTTGCCGAACGACGGAATCGGCGCGCCGGTCTTCGCGTTGAGCGCGATCAGCCGGTAGCCGGGCGTGACGTAGATGACGCGGTTGTCGCCGCGGCCGTCGGTCCAGTAGGCCACGCCGCGGCCCGAGAGCTGCCTGGGTGCGAAGGCGCCGCGCTTGCCTTCAGGATAGCGGTGCACCCACATCAGCTCACCTGACTTGGCGTCCAGCGCCACCACCGCGCGCCGCGTGCCGCCGGTCGTGTACAGCACGCCGCCGATCATCAGCGGCGTGCCTTCGAGCTTGAACTCGGGACGCGTGCCCGAGGCTGTCGGTCTTGAACCGCCACGCCACTTCGAGCTTGTTGAAGTTGCCGGCGTTGATCTGATCGAGCGGCGAATACTTGGTGCCGCGCAGATCGGCCGTGTAGTGAGGCCATTCGCCGTTCTTGGTCGAGGGAGCCTGCCCAGCCTGACCGGAGAGGCCCGCCGTCAACCACAGGGCGCTCAATCCGAGGGTCACGAGACCGAAGGGCAGTGCTGGTTTGGATAGCGCGTCGCCACATGCTGCACACTCCCTGACAGGTGCGGCGCCGGCGGCCGGGTTCTGCGGCCGGCTACGGGGGCGCCGCTGGACGGCCAGCACTATACACCTGAACGCGCGATCAAAAGACGCAATAGACAGGCGTTTTGATGCCGTTTTGACGCGGAATTGACGCGCTTGCCACCGCGCACGCGACGGTCACGGTTGCACTAGCGTCGCCAGGCTCAGTCTGCCCAGACTTTCACGCGCTCGAGGAACGAGGCGTCGTCGAGCTCGGCGCAGAGCGCCGTCAGTTCCTGGCGACGGGCCCCCTGCCAGCGCAGGTCGTCGAGCTGCTCGGTCAGCGGCACGTCGAAGCGCAGCGTCGCCAGGCGGCGAAACAGGAACGCCTCGTCGCGATGGTCGCGCAGGCTGGCGGCCAGGCTGGCCGCGCCGCGCACGTTCACGCGCCACTCGCTTTCGAGCGCCGGAATGTCCTCGAGATGCGGGTAGACGCGACAGAACCGCCGCGGCGGACTTCGCGCCCCAGCGCGGCACGCCGGGATAGCCGTCCGACGTGTCGCCCACGAGCGCCAGCCAGTCGGGGATGGAGTCCGGCGGCACGCCGAACTTCTCGACCACACCCGGCTCGTCGAGAACCTTCCGCCGCATGCGGTCGAGCAGCACGATGTGCGAGCCGCGCACGCACTGCGCCAGGTCCTTGTCCGGCGTGCAGATGACGACCTGCTCCACCTCGGGCAGGTGCTGCCAGCGCGCCGTCGCCGTGCCGAGGGCGTCGTCGGCCTCGAACTCGACCATCGGCCAGACCACGAGGCCCAGCGCGGCGCACGCGCGTTCGGCGAGCGGGAACTGCGCCAGCAGGTCCTCGGGCACGCCCTCGCTGGTCTTGTAGCCGTCGAAGAGATCGTTGCGGAAGGACTCGATCACGTGGTCGAAGGCCACGCCGACGTGGGTCACGCCGGGCTCGCCCAGCAGGAAGAGCATCGAGCGGAGCAGGCCGCGGGTGGCGCCGACCTCGCCGCCCTGCCGGCCGAAGGCCTTGGGAGCGCCGAAATAGGCGCGGAACAGCTCGTAGGTGCCGTCCACCAGGTGAAGGCGCATTACGCGCCGCCCCCGCTCAGTGTCTTCCTGGCGCGCGGCGCGCTACTTGTCCGACGGCCAGGGCACGCCCTGCTGCTTGGCGCGCACCGGTCCCAGACCCTTGTACAGGAACCGCTGGAGCCGGCGGCCCTGGTAGGTCTCCACGGTGTAGATGTTGCCCTTGGAGTCGGTGGCGACGTTGTGCAGCGAGTACCACTCGCCGGGATAATGGCCACCCTTGCCGAAGTTCGTGAGCTCCTCCATCGACTGGCGGTCGAAGATTCGCATCTTCTGGTTCCGGCCGTCCGCCATGTACAGGAAGCGCTGCTGCGGATCGCGCGAGAACGCCGTGTCCCACACGGCGCCGTCGGCCCTCGAGTCGCGCGCCATGTACACCTCGCGCACGAACGTGCCGTCCACCTTGAAGATCTGCAGCCGGTTGCTGGTGCGATCGCACACATAGACCAGGCCGTCATTCGACACGTCGGCGCAGTGCACGGGGCCGCGGAAGTGCTGATACGTGGCGGTGGCGTCGTACGGGCCCTGCGCCAGCGCGGCCTTGTCGTCCGGCGGCTTGCCGTAGGCGCCCCAGAAGCGCTTCATCTTGCCCGTCTGCGCGTCGATGACGGCGACGCGCCGGTTGCCGTAGCCGTCGGCCACGAACACTTCGTTGGTCGGCTTGTGGAAGAACGTCTTGGCCACCTGGAAGAAGTGATCCTCGGCCAGGCTGTTGCGCGTCACGCCCTTCTTGCCCACCTGCATCACGAACTTCCCGTCGAGCGTGAATTTCAGGACGTGGCCGTCCATGGCGCCGTTGCCGCCAATCCAGATGTTGCCGCGGTCGTCGATGTTCAGGCCGTGGTTCGAGTCGGGCCACTGATACCCGGGGCCGTCCTTCCCGCCCCAGTGGCGCAGGAGATTCCCCGCCTGGTCGAACTCCAGGATCGGGTCGGCGATGTTGCAGCATTCGCCGGTCGGCGGTGTCTGGCTGGACGCGCCCTCAGCCGCGTCGAGCACATCGGGCCGGTGGACGATCCAGACGTGATCCTGGGCATCCACCCACAGACCGATGGTCTGGCCCTGATACCAGCCGTTCGGGAGCGGCTTGGGGAAGGTCGGATCCACCTCGAATCGCGGGGCCATCGGCGCGCCTTGCGCCTGGGCCGCGGCCGACTGCTGCGCCAGGCCCTGCGCGACCCACAGGGCCGCCAGCACCGCCAGGAACGAGCCACCAATCGCGATATTGCGCTTCATGACTCCCTTACCTCCCTGCCACGAACTTCTGAACGCGCTTGCCGTGGTGGTGCTCGCCCGTGTAGACCGCGCCCTGCGCGTCCACGGCGACGCTGCCCACGGCGAGGAACTGTCCGGGATAGCGGCCCCCGGCGCCGAAAGTGGTCACCGGCGCCAGCGTGTCCCGCTGCAGCACGTGAACCTTCTTGTCGTGGCCGTTGGCCACGAACAGCAGCCGCTGCTGGGCGTCGTTGGAGAACGCGATGTCCCAGGCCGAGCCCCGCGACGATACGACGCCGAACTGGCCGCTGACCACCGCGCCCAACGTGTTCTTCGAGACCATCCCTTCCTTTACGAACTTGCCGTCCTTCTGGAAGACCTGGATGCGGTTGCTGCTGCGGTCGCACACGTAGACGCTGCCGTCCTTGGCGATGTCGATGCAGGTCACGTCGCGAAACGACTTGGCCGGCGGATCGTTCGGCGCGTAGGCTGCGGGAGCCGCGCCGGCGGCGCGCTCGCCATACGCAAACCAGTGCCGTTTGTAGGCGCCGGTATTCGCGTCGAACACCACGACACGGCGATTGCCGGAGTCGGCCACGAACACTTCGTTGGCCGCGTCGTCCACCGCGACGGCGGCCGGACGGTTCAGCGTGCTCTGGCTGTCGGGGCCTTCCATCTTGCCGGGCGTGCCGATCTGCAGGAGGAACTTGCCGTCACGCGAGAACTTCAGCACGTGCGCGTCGGCTGGCCCCGCCGGAGCCCCGCGTCCCCGCCCTGGGGCGGCGGCGGGCGCGGCTGGCGCCTCGCCGACCACGGCGTCGCCGCGCCCGCGAGCGGGCGTGACGGGCGCGGTTTCGAGTCCGGCGCCGGCGATCCACACGTTGCCCTTCGCGTCCACGGTGATGCCACCGGGCGATTGCGGCCAGGCGTAGCCCGTGCCTGGACCTCCCCAGCTCGACAGGAGCACGCCCTTCTGGTCGAACTCGAGCACCTGGGGCGCAGACTGACAGCAGAGGGCCGCCGACGGCGGCGTCAGCATCATGCCCTTCTCGTTGGTTTCAAGTGAGTCGCCGCCCCGGTGCACGACCCACACGTGGTTCTGCGCGTCCACGGTCACGCCCGTGATCGAGCCCAGCACCCACGATTGGTTCGTGAACGGCCGCGGCCACCATGGATCGACGCGGTAGTTCGGTCGTCCCTGGGTCGCAACGGGCATCTGGGTCGACGCCCAGGCACCGGCCACAAGCAGTGTCAGGCCCAGCGCTCTCCCACCGTACTTGAGCATCACGCCTCCTCCGCAACCCTTACGCGGCGTGAACTATAGCACCCGCCCGCACGAAGTGCGGGCAAGAAGACACTGCGCTAGCAAGGCGGAGCCACATCCCCAGTCGCAGGCGGAGCCTTGCTAGCCATTCCTCCAACCGCTGTGATAGTGATCTGCCGGCGCATGGCGATCACATCGTGAAAGTTGCTCGAAGCCGGCCCACCGTCGCCGCCTGGCTGATCCTGCTCGCCGGCTTCGCGCTGTGGCCTTTGACCGTGCCGGCGCACGACATTCCCAGCGACGTGACCATCCGGATGTTCCTCAAGCCCGACGGCAGCCGGGCGATGCTGCTGGTCCGGGCGCCGCTGGCCGCCATGAACGAGCTGGAGTGGCCGGCGCGCGGACCCTTTCTGGATCTGGAACGGGCGGAGCCCGTGCTGCGGGAGGCCGCCACACGGTGGGTGGCCGACCGGATCGATCTGTACGAAGAGGATCGGCGGCTGGGCCCCCCGCGCGTAGTGGCCTTCGTGGCGGCACTGCCCTCCGACACCTCGTTCGACGACTTCGATCGCGCCCGCGACCACGTGACCGGCGAACCGCTGCCGCCCGACACCGAGGTGGCGACGGCGCAAGTAATGCTGGACGTGCTGTTCGAGTACCCGATCGAGAGCGACCGCTCGCGCCTGTCGATCGACACGCGGTTCGAATCGACGGGGCTGCGATCCACGACCACGCTCCGGCTGCTGCCTCCGGGCGGGGCCGAGCGCGCGTTTCAGTTTCACGGCGACCCGGGCATCGTCGCCCTGGATCCCCGCTGGTTCCAGGCGGCGTGGCGCTTCGTGGTGGACGGGTTCTTCCACATCCTTGGAGGCGTGGATCACCTGCTGTTCCTGCTCTGCCTGGTGATTCCCTTCCGCCGCATCGGCGCGCTGGTGCCCATCGTCACGTCCTTCACCATCGCCCACTCCATCACGCTCATCGCATCGGCCTACGACCTTGCGCCAGGAGCGTTGTGGTTCCCGCCCCTTGTCGAGACGCTCATCGCCGTGTCGATCGTCTACATGGCGCTCGAAAACATCATCTCCCCGGCCTTGCGGCGGCGCTGGATCATCACGTTCGGCTTCGGCCTGGTGCACGGGTTCGGGTTTTCCTTTGCGCTGCGCGACTCGTTGCAGTTTGCGGGCAATCATCTGCTGACGTCGCTGCTGTCGTTCAACGTCGGCGTGGAGATCGGGCAGCTCGTGGTGCTGGTGCTCGCCGTGCCCGCGCTCGACCTGCTGTTTCGCTACGGCGTGGCCGAGCGCGTTGGCACCATCGTGCTGTCGGCCCTCGTGGCCCACACGGCCTGGCACTGGACCACCGAGCGCGGCGCAGAGCTGGCCCGCTACCGGTTCGAGTGGCCCGTGTGGGATGCCGCGCTGCTCGCGGCGTCGTTGCAATGGTTGATGGTGGCCGTGGCCCTGGCGGCGCGCGGCATGGCTGGTGTTCGGTGTGTATGGGGCGAGAGCAGCCAAAAGGAGTGTTGTATGAGAGATCAGGCTTCAGGCTCCAGGCTCCAGGCCCCAGGCGTGGTGCTCGCTGGCGTGCTCACGGCTCTGGTCACGTCGTCTGGAAGCGGGGCGCAGGGCCCGCCAGCTCCGACCAACGATGCGCCGAACCCTTACAAGACCGTCGAGGGCTACTTCAAGATGCCCGAAGGCCGCACCTGGGGCGCGACGAGCGCCGTGGAGATCGACCGCGACGGGCGCAGCATCTGGGTGGCCGAGCGGTGCGGCGCGAACACGTGCCTGGACAGGGCCACCGGCCAGATGTCCAGCTCGCCGTCGATCCTGAAGTTCGACGCCTCCGGCAAGCTGGTGGCCAGCTTCGGCCAGGGCATGTTGATCTTCCCGCACGGCATCTTCGTGGACCGCGACGGCAACCTGTGGGTGACCGACGGACAGGACGACGCGCCCGTGCCCGCCCGCGGGGCGGCCCCCGCGGCAGGCGCAGCCCCCGCTGCTCCGGCCGCACAGCGATCTGGCCCGTTGCCCGGTTCCACGCGGGGGCACCAGGTGTTCAAGTTCAGCCCGGAGGGGAAGCTCCTGTTGACCCTGGGCAAGCCCGGCGGGGCCGCGGACCCCGACTACTTCTATCAACCCAACGACGTGCTGGTGGCGCCCAACGGCGACGTCTTCGTGTCGGAAGGCCACGGCGGCGCCAACTCGCGCGTGCTGAGGTTCTCGCGCGACGGCAAGTTCATCACGTCCTTCGGGAAGAAGGGCTCGGGACCCGGCGAGATGGACCAGCCGCACGCGCTGGCGATGGATTCGGCGGGCCGTCTCTTCGTGGGCGACCGGTCGAACAACCGCATCCTGATCTTCGACCAGCAGGGCAAGCTGCTCGACACCTGGCCGCAGTTCAGCCGGCCCAGCGGCATCTTCATCGACCGGCAGGACATGATCTATGTGGCCGACTCGGAATCCGAGTCGGTGTCGCGCAACCACGACGGCTGGAAGCGCGGCATCCGGATCGGCAGCGCCAAGGACGGCAAGGTGCAGTTCTTCATTCCCGACCCGGTGGAAAAGACCGCCGGCACGAGCGCCGCGGAGGGCGTGGCCGTGGACGCACAGGGCAACGTCTACGGAGCGGAGGTGGGTCCGCGCGCATTGAAAAAGTACAGTGCGCAACTAGAGAAGCAGCCGCGCGCGAGCGCGGTCGAGGAGGTCACGTGCAGCAGCGTGCACCGCTCCTCGACCGCCCGCATGCGGCCGGGCACTAGCGGCAAGGCTTATAGCGCCCGGTACATCCCCGATACATGGGGGGATGAGCACTCCTTCGACCTCGGTTACCAGTCGAGACGACATCCTGCTGTTCGGAGAGTCCATCGGGCCTCTCGGGTCGATCGGCACGCCAGCGGTAATCGCGGCGATGCTCAACGCCGGCCGCGGCATCAGCGATCTCATCTTCTCTCCCGGACGGCCACCGCAGGTCGAGGTTGCACGGCGAGCTGGTCGCCGTCAAGATTCCAAGCCTGCCGATGCTGCGCGCCGAGGACACGGCGCAGATCGCGCGCGATCTGATCGACGGCAACGAGATACGCCCTGCGCACGCTCCGCGATCAGGGCGCGTGCGATCTCTCCTACTCCGTGCCCGAGCGCGCGCGCTTCCGCGTCAACGTGTTCAGGCAGCGGGGCAGCTACGCGGTCGTCATGCGCGTGATCGCGACGAGCATTCCGACGCTCGAGGAGCTGAAGCTGCCGGCGACGCTCGCCGAGATCGCCTCGCTGAAGAACGGCATCGTGCTGGTCACCGGCCCGACCGGTTCGGGAAAGTCCTCGACTCTGGCGGCGTTCATCGATCTGATCAATGAGACGCGCGCCGACCACATCGTCACCATCGAGGACCCGGTCGAGTTCCTGCACCAGCACAAGAAGGGCACCGTCCACCAGCGCGAGCTCCACAGCGACACGCCGACGTTCGCGCTGGCGCTGCGCGCCGCCCTGCGCCAGGCGCCCAAGGTCATCCTGGTCGGCGAGATGCGCGATCGCGAGACGATCGAGATCGCGATGACCGCGGCCGAGACCGGTCACCTGGTGTTCTCCACGCTGCACACGATCGACGCGTCGAAGACGGTCGAGCGCATCATCGGCGCCTTCGACACCGGCGACCAGCAGGCGGTGCGGACGCGGCTGGCCGCGTCGTTCCGCTACTTCATCTCGCAGCGGCTGGTTCCGAGTCAAGGCCGGCGGCCGTCTGGCGGTCCTCGAGGTCCTCAAGTCCACGTTGCGCACGCGCGACTACATCGAGCGGGGCGAGTCGGATGGCAAGTCGCTGCTCGACGCCATGGTGGATGGCGCGCTCGAGGGGATGCAGCACTTCGACGGCGAGATCGAGAAACTTATACGCGCCGGGGTGATCTCCATGTCGACCGGGCTGCTCTACGCAACAAACCCCGGCAACCTGCGGGTCCAGCTGGCCGACGTGCCCGCCGAGCTCGAGGTCGGCGAGTTCGTCATCACGCCGTAGGCGCCGCCAGCCGGCGAGACGGGCTGGCCCGCCCCCTCCCGAGCCGGGGCCGCGCCCCCACGGGGCCGAAAAGCGGTAGAATCCGCGAAGCGAGGTGGTAGGTATGTTTCGAGCCGCTGTCCCGGCCCTTGGGTTCCTCCTGGTTCTCGCACACGTCGTCAGTTCCCCGGTCGTCGCGCAGCAGGCCGCCAAGGCCGCTGACGCGCCTGCGGCGGGGCCGACTTTTACCAAGGACGTGGCGCCCATCCTGCAGAAGAACTGTCAGAACTGCCACCAGTCCGGCGCGATTGGACCGATGTCGCTGGCCACCTACGAGGAAGTGCGTCCCTGGGCCCGCGCCATCAAGCAGCGGGTGCTCGCCGGCGAGATGCCGCCGTATCGGTACGACCGTCACGTCGGCATCCAGCAGCTGAAGTACGACCTGCGGCTCAGCGAGGCGGAGATGCGGACGATCGCTCTTTGGGTCGACAACGGAACGCCGCGAGGCAATCCCGCCGACATGCCGCCGCCGGTCACGTTTCCCGATCCCAGCAAGTGGCAGTTCGCCGAGGAGCTGGGGCCACCCGATCTCATCATCCCCACCAAGCCCTACACGGTCGCGGCCAAGGGTCAGGACGTGTGGTGGCGGCCGATCGTCCCGACAGGGCTGACCAAGGATCGGTGCATCAAGGCCATTGTGGTCAAGCCATCCCTCAACGGTCGGGCCTCGGCGCACCACGCCAACAGCGAGCTGGTGGTGCTGGACCCGAAGACCGGACAGTACGTGGACGGCGAGCGGCTCACGGAGTACGCGCTCGGCAAGGTCGGTGAGGTCGTTCCGCCCGATGCCTGCCGCACGCTTCCCGCGCAGTCGATGGTCAGATGGGACGTGCACTACTACCCGGTCGGCAAGGAGATCAAGGACGACGTGATCGAGATCGGCGTGTGGCTGTACCCCGAAGGCCACCAGGCGAAGCACAAGCAGGATCTGAAGCTCTATTCCCTGCTGATGAAGGGCGGGGATCTCGAGCTGCCGCCGAACGGGACGGCGATGACCCAGGGGTTCCACTCGTTCAAGACGCCGGTCCGGATCGACAGCTTCCAGCCGCACGGGCATTTCCGGCTGGTGGCGAAGACGCTCGAGATCTTCTACCCCGACACGGGCAAGCTGGAGATGCTGAGCTCGGTGTCGAACTGGACGAACAACTGGCACACGAGCCACATCTACGACGAGGCCTCCGCGCCGCTCGTGCCCAAGGGCGCGGTCCTGGTGGTCACGGGCTACTACGACAACACCCGGGGGAACAAGGGCAATCCCGACCCGGATCAGTGGGTGGGCCTTGGCAGCCGTACCGCGGACGAGATGTCACACGCGTGGATCGCCGTCACGCATCTCGACGACGAGACCTATGCCAGGCTGACGAAGGAACGCGAGAGCCGGAAGAAGACCACGAACTCCACGCAGTAGCCAGTCGGGTTTTCCAGCGGGTTCCGAAGAGCCTCTCGATCTCGAGAGGCTCTTTCTTTTCGTGTTGCAGGAGGCGGCAGTGATCGGACGATGGCTGATCGGCGCGCTGGCGGTGGCGATGATCGTGGGCGCTCCCGGTGTGGGCGCACAAGGGCAGAGGCCGCTCGCGCCGCCGCCGGCCGAAAGCGGCCTCAGGGTGGCGCCCTTCTTCGACGGCTGGTATCAGAACCCGGACGGCACGGCCACGCTCTCGTTCGGCTATTCCAATCTGAACCGCGAGGAAGTCGAGATTCCGGTGGGGCCCGACAACGTCGTCACGCCAAAGGAGTTCGATGGCCGGCAGCCGACGGCTTTCCTGCCGGGAGTGCCCGATGCGACCGACGCCGCGGCCGGGGGGCGCCGCCAGCGGGAGCGCGGCGTGTTCACGGTCACGGTGCCGGCGGGCTTCTCGGGTGACGTCGTCTGGACGCTGCGATACCGCGGACAGACCTACAGCGTGCCCGGACGGGCAAAGAACAGCGCGTATCAGCTCGACTGGCCGATGGCGATGGGCTCGGTGCCGCCGCTCCTGCGGTTCACGGAGGGCGGGCCGGCGGGCCGGGGTCCGACGGGCATTCAGGCAAGCCCCGCCCAGACGGCCGTGGGCAAGCCGCTCTCCCTTGCTGTGTGGGTCACCGACGACAGCGTGAGAGAAAAGGAACCGGTGACCGTAGCGGTCAAGCGCGAGCGTCCCGCGATGAACGTGAACTGGTTCAAGCACTCAGGTCCCGGGCCGGTCGCCTTCAACCCTTCGCGATCGCCGATGGCGCAGCTCGCCGGCACGGCAAACACCTCCGTGACCTTCAAGACACCGGGTGAATACATGCTTCGCGTCCGGGTCGACAACTTCGGCCGTCTGGACACCTCGGCGGGAAACCAGTGCTGCTGGACCAACGGCTACGTAAAGGTCACGGTCACACCCTAGCTGGCGCGCTATAGCCGCTCTCAGTTCGATCCAGTCGGGTAGTTCGCCACACGCCGGGCGGCGCCCGTCAATTCCAGAATATGCATGCCCGTGTTGGCGCGATCGACGACGTACACGTAGCCTCGATCGTCCACCTCGACGTTGTTCGACTGGATCGCCACCTTGCAGCGCTCGCTCGCGTCCCTCGCCGACGCATCGCTTGTCGGTCTGCTCGGTCGTGGCCGGGATGTAATAACCGATCTCCCTCGGGTTGAAAGGATCACGGATATCGAGGGCGCGCAGGCCAGCGTTGAAGAACGTGACGAACAGCACGCGCCCGTTGTAAATGGGGGTGACGTTCTCCTGTGACGAGTGGGAGCCGAATCGTCCTCCTCTGTTGCAGAAGTTGCCGCTCGCTTCGGGGACCGTCCAGGTGGAGACGCCGACGGGCCTCGACTCGAAGGTCACATCGAGGAACCGGACCATCTGTCGGGGTTCCGCGCACTCGTTCGCGAGGGATTCGCTCACGACCGCGATGAAGTCGCGATGCGCCTGCGTGCTGCTGAACGAGATGCCATCACCGTGCTCGTGTTCACCGCCCGGCACGGGCGCGTTCGGTGCAAGCCGCTGTTTGGCGAACTCGGGCAGCGTCATCCCAAGCAGGGGCAACGTCGTATGGGCTCCAGCGTCGGGAGGAAGATCGACGCGGGCAATCTGCGGATAGAGCAGGTTCTCGTCGGTCGGTTCCTTCGGGCCGGTCAGAAGCTTCTGCCGATCGACGATCTGCACGACGCCGGCCCTCGAGGTGCCGTATCCGAAATAGACGCGGTTCGCCTTGGGCCCGAGTGAGATCGGACCGTGAAGCTCCGTCGGAACGGGCGTCATCGTCGAGCCCGGCTGCTGGCCAGGCAGCCCGAAATCACGAATGAACACGGGTCGCGCCGGATCGCCGAGGTCGTAGATCTTCGTCATCCGGCGCGTGCGCCAGTCCTTCGGGCCGGAGATCACATACGCGATGCCGGTGTCGCACTCCCAGAAGTTCTTGTGCGTGTTCGTGAGGCCTTCGAGAAGCACCAGAACGCGGGACGGCTTGGACGGATCCGTCACGTCCCAGAGCTCGTGGCCCGAATTGCCGAACGAGCGAAGCAGATAGGTCTTGCTTTTGTCGGCTCTCGGGAGGTCCGCTGCCACTGCACACACGCGTCATCTGCGCGCCCCCGGCCTCCCCCTGGCCCGCGTCTCCAGGAATGTGCGCGAGGTATCGAGGCCTCTTCGGATCCGTCACGTCGACGACCGATGTGCCGTTTCGTTCGTCCATCCCGGTCAGAGAATTCCGCTGAACGCCCCCATGGTGGCCGATATAGGCAATCCAGCGATTCCCCTGGTGGTGGATGGTCGGCTGATACGCGCTTCGAGCCTGGAGATCGTTGTAGCCGACCAGAGCCATGTCGCGCTGCTCGGACTTGTGTTGAGCCGCGGTCGTCGCGCCGAGAGCAACCCCGAGCGCCAGGAGGGCCGAATAGAAGCGTCGCATGATCGATGTCTCCTTCTTCACCTTGCACGCAGCGGCGGGCTGGGAGGCTCCGGCGGTGGCGGGTCGATCCGCCGGTGCTCCATCGACTTCTCGTGGTTGTCGCAGAACGACTCCAGCAGCTCGGTGTCGGCCTGATAGGTCAGCTGAGTCGTTACCGTAAAGGGCTTCACGAACGCCTTGGGGTCGTCGATGCGTGATGGCCAGGTCGATGTGGCCGAAGTCCCGGCGGCGGAAACGCTCGGTGACGCGTAGCGCGTCGCTGTGCGGGCGTCCCTTCTGGGTGTCCAGCCAGCCTCGATCCTTGAAGCCGGCGCTCTCCACGACGAACGTGTCCCCTTCCCAGCGCCCCACCGAGTAGCCCAGCCATGACGGTTCGGTCACCGCGGGCATGGTGCGCCCGTCGGTGAAAACCTGCCGGAAGATCCAGCCTGCCGCGGTCTCGTGCAGGAACGCGGTGACCTGTGGGTTCGAGACGATCCGGTAGGCGCCGATCACGAAATGGATCCTGGGGACGCCTGGGGGCAGGCAATAGCCGAACGGATCGTCCACATGCTCGCGGCTCTCGCGCTGCTTCTGGATGGCCGCGGCCCACGGCGTCATCACCGCCTCGCCGGGTTTGAGGTTCAGCGTGATGTCGAAGAACTGGCGCCGGGTGGGACCGCAATCCAGGCACGGTGTCGCCCAGAGGCCCGACAGATCTGGCTTGCCGTCGGGCGAACGCGGCGCAGGGGCCGCGAGGTTCGGCCGGCCGTCGGGCAGGCGCGGAATGCCGGGGGTCGGCGTGTTCAGCCACTGCGCGTGCATTGACGCCGACGCCAGAAGCGCCGCGGCAACTACCAACCAACTGCGCGTCCTGACCAGCCGCATGACAGCCTCCAGCGTGGGCGGCAATGTATCATGGGGCCCCACATGAGAATCGTCGCTTGGATCGCGGTGTCGGCCGCCGTGTGTCTCGGCAGTTCATTGCTGGCGCAGCAGCGGCCCGCCGGGTTGCTTGAAACGCTGCGGGTCAAGGGGCAGGTCCACCTCATCGCCAATCCCGAAGGCAACGCCGTGGTGCAGATCGGCGATCAGGGCGTGCTGGTCGTGGACACCATGCGGGAGCAGGACTCGCCGGCGCTGCTCGCATCCATCCGTAGCCTGGCCGGCGATCGCACGATTCGCTACATCGTGAATACGCACGCGCACGCGGCGAACACCGGCGGCAACCTGCGCATCGCCGAGGCCGGCGCACAGATCGTCGGCGGCAACTTCCTGGGCCAGCTGGGGGCGGCCGGTGCCGGACGCGCGTTCATCGTGGCGCACGAGAACACGCTGACGGCGATGAGCCAGCCGGCCGCGAGTGGACCGGCGATTCCGTTCGGGGCGTGGCCCACGAACACGTTCTTTCAGCAGCAGAAGGACATGCATTTCAACGGCGAGGGTGTGCAGCTCGTACACGTCCCGAAGGCACACACGGCCGGCGACATCCTGGTGTTCTTCCGGTCCTCCGACGTCATCGCGACGGGAGACCTCTTCAGCACCACGGCGTATCCGATGATCGACCGGGCCGCGGGCGGTCACGTCAACGGCGTGATCGAGGGGCTGAACCGCATCATCGACCTGGCCATCTCGGAGATGTACACCGAGGGCGGCACGCGTGTGGTGCCGGGCCGCGGGCGGATCTGCGACGAGTTCGACGTCGTGGAGTACCGGGACATGGTCACGATCGTCCGGGACCGCGTCCAAGCCATGATCAAAAAGGGCATGAGCCTGGAGCAGGTGACGGCGGCACGGCCCACGCTGGACTTCGAAACGCGCTACGGCGCCACCACGGGCACATGGACCACGGCGATGTTCGTGGAAGCCGTGTATCAGGGGCTGCGATGAGGGCGGTGCGACTGACGGTGGCGCTGCTGTGCGGCGCCCTGGGCATGACGGCCGCGCCGGCGCAGGCGCAGATCGACCTGAGCGGCGGTTGGCTGGCCATCTTCCACGAGGATCAGCCAGAGCGCATTCCCGGCCCGGCGCTGGGTGACTACCAGGGCCTGCCGATCAACGACAGCGCACGGGCGTTCGCCGAGGCGTGGGATGCGTCGCGCCTGACGGTGCCCGAGCACCAGTGCCGCGCGCACTCATCACCCTATATCCTGCGGGGACCCCTGCAGCTGCGCATCTGGCAGGAACGCAACCTCCAGACCGAGCAGATCGTGGCCATCCACCAGAGCATCAGCAACTTCCAGCAGCACCGGATCATCTGGATGGACGGCCGGCCGCACCCCTCGCCCTACGCCGAACACACGTGGATGGGGTTCTCGACGGGCCGGTTCGATGGCGACACGCTGGTGGTTCGCACCACGCACATCAAGCAGATGTGGCATCGCCGCAACGGGCTGCCGCAAAGCGACCGCACCGTGCTCACGGAGCGCTACATCCGTCACGGCGATCTCCTCACGCATGTCAGCGTGACGGAGGACCCGGACTACCTGACCGAGCCGCTGGTCAAGACCACCAACATGCGCATCGCGCCGCGCGAGCTGACGCCGCAGCAGCTGATCTATCCGTGCGAGAGCGTGGTGGAGATCCCGGACCAGCCGCGGGGAGCCGTGCCCCACTACCTGCCCGGCGAGAACAGATTCCTGAAGGACTACTACGAGCGCAGCGGCATTCCCGAGGTGGCCGCGCGCGGCGGCGCTGCCACGATGTATCCCGAGTTCAGAACCCGGCTCGAGCGCGGTGCCGGAACACCTGCGCCACCGACACGCTGACCACGGCCGCCACGAGCGCCTCGCCCAGGCCTGGCAACATGTCCAGCCCGTCGAGGACGGCTGCCACCTCGACGCTGTCGAGCACCCACGCCCACGATGCCCCGCAGGCCAGGCAGGCACCGACTCCGATGGCAAAGCGAGCCCACGGAAACGGCAGCGGCGGCGGTTCCGTGGCCGCGGCGTCCACCGCTTCCATGACCCGCGCGGTGAAGCCGCGCGACGGGACGAGAGGGTCCTCAGACGCCAGTATCCGGTCGAGATCGTCCATGGTCATTGGTCCCCGGATGCCGCTGGAGGTCAGGCCGAGCGCGGTGAGCCGCCGCCTCAGGAGCTCGCGGCCCCTGTGGAGTCTTCCCTTCAGCGTGCTTTCGCCGACCCCCAGGATCCGCGCCGTCTCCGCGACGTCCTGCTCCTGGAAATAATACAGAACCATCGCGGTCCGGTACTTCTCGGGCAGCCGCAGCACCTGCGCCCGGACCGTTTCCGCCTGCTCCTGCCGCACGAGCCTGGCGACCGTACCGTCGCTGCTTGCCGGGACAACCGCCGCGGGCAGCGCGACCGGGACCGGCGGGCGATCCCGCAGGGCTGTTCGATAGGTGTTCAGCGCGATGGCCGTCAGCCACGTGCCGAACGCCGCCTCCGAGCGGAACCGCGGCAGCGCCCGGTACGCCCGCACGAACGCTTCCTGGGTCATATCCTCCGCCATCGCACGATCCCGGCAGAACCGCCAGGCCAGGCCCAGCAGCCGTCCCTGCCATCGGACGACCAGGCGCTCGAACGCCTGGGTGTCACCGGCCGCCGCCAGCGCCGCGTCGGCCTTGTCCCCCTCGCCGCTTGGCAGGCGTCGGCTGGCGTCTCGGCCGTCATCCGGCCCCTGTCGAGGGCATGTCTCTGAGCATGAGACACCACGGCGCCGGCCCAGGTTGCATTTTCACGGCAGCCCCATCCAGAAAACGCAACCCGGGGACGCGCAGCCGTGTCTGATGCAGCAAATGGAGATAGGACAGAACTCGTTGCCCGCATTCATCATGATCGTGCCGCTGCTGATCGTGCTCTTTACGTGGATCAGCGTCACGCACTGGATCAACGCCAGGGCCGCCGAACGAAGGACGCGCGAGCGCTACGCGCTGTTCAAGCACCTGTCTGAACGCCCGGCGGAAAGCGTGCAGCTCGTGCTCGAGCAGCTGCATCAGGACGACGCACGGGAGTTGGAACGCGAGCGCGAAAAGGCTGCAGTCGTATGGCGCGGACAGAATATGGGCGCCGCGGTCACGCTGGCGATCGGAATCCTGCTGACGCTGTTCCTCTACTACATTGCACCCAACAAGCCTGTCTGGCTGATCGGGCTGATGCCGGTCATGGTGGGTGTGATCCTGGCGGTATCTGGCTGGCTGGAGAAGCCGAAGGGAGAACGATGATGCGCCTGCTCTTGACCGCTGTTGCCACGATCGCCGCAGTCGCGGCCCTGCCCGCCCAGGTGTTCGAGGTGGCGTCGGTGAAGCCGAACAAGTCGGGCGACACCGCCGTCAGCTTCCGGTTGCAGCCCGGCGGACGGCTGAACGCGCTGAACGTGACGGTGCGCGATCTGGTCCGCTTTGCCTACGTCGTGCAGCCGTTCCTTATCGAGGGCGGACCGGGCTGGATAGACTCCGACCGCTTCGACGTCGTGGCCAAGGTGGCGGGGGAGATTGTGCCAGTGCCGCCGGGGCAGATGGGCCCCGTGCAGAAGATGATGCAGAACCTGCTCGCCGAGCGGTTCGCGCTGAAGGTGCGCCGCGAGACGAAGGACGCACCCGCCTATGCCCTGGTCCTCGGTCGATCGGACAGGCGGCTGGGCCCGCAGATTACGCCCTCCATCGTGGACTGCGCCGCGCTTCTGCGGGCGCAGTTCGCCGGCGGCCGCGGTGGCCCGCCAACGGCGCCCGGGGGCGGCCAGCAGTGCCGGCTCTCGACGGCTGGATCTGGCAGCGTCATGGCACGCGACGTGTCGATCCCCCAGCTGGCGCAGCTACTGTCCGGCCAGCTGCAGCGACACGTGCTGGACGTCACCGAATTAACCGGGCTCTTCTCCTTCGATCTGTCGTTCGCGACCGATCAGATCGAGCGACGCCGACCGGCCCTCGCTCTTCACCGCCCTCCAGGAACAGCTGGGGCTGAAGCTCGAGTCGCGGCGCGCGCCCCAGGAGATGCTGATCGTCGAGAGCGTGCAGCAGCCGACGGCGGACTAAGACAATTCAGGATTCAATGTCTGGCGAGATCACCTAACCAAATCTGGCGGGAAGCGTCTCAAGGAGATGGAGGGACGCATGACTGCACGATTACCCAAAGCCCTGGCTGCGCTGGCGTGTTGTGTCGCGGCTGCGATCTCACTTCGCGCACAAGCGCCGGCAGACAGGCCGGAGGGCGCGTGGAGCCTGCCGGCGACGGACGCGATCCGTGCACTTCTGGCCGAACGTACGGCCCTCAACGGGGTAGGAGCTGTTGTGGTCGGCGTCATCGAGCCTGGCGGCAGGCGCGTCGTCGCATACGGCAAGAGCGGTGCGGTCGACGGTCGGCCGCTGTCCGGCGACTCCCTCTTCCAGATCGGATCCGTCACCAAGGTCTTCACCGGGCTTCTGCTCGCTGACATGGTGGAGCGCGGCGAGGTCGCGCTCGACGACCCTGCCTCGCGGTACCTTCCCGCAGGAGTGACGATGCCTCAGCGGGGACGGCCGATCACGCTGCTGGATCTGGACAAGCATTATTCGGCGCTGCCGTCGATGCCGCGGAACTACACGCTCTCGGCCGAGCCGAATCCCTATGAAGGCTACACGGTCGAGCAGCTGTATCAATTCCTGTCTTCGTATCAGCTGCCACGTGAGCCGGGTCCTCCTCAGCAGTACTCAAATCTCGGTGTGGCGTTGCTGGGCAGGCTGCTGGGGCGTCATGCGGGCATGGACTACGAAGGCCTGCTCCGCCAGCGCGTGCTGCAGCCGCTGAACCTGACGAGCACCGCCATCACGTTGACAGCAGAACAGAAGCGTCGGACGGTTCCTGGACACGACCGGTTCATCCATCCCGTCGAAACGTGGTACCTGAAGGAAGCGCCGGCGTCCGGATCTCTGTGGTCGAGCGCGAACGATCTGTTGACGTTTCTCTCGTCCCATCTCGGTCTGCAGGATTCACCGCTTCGGTCTGCAATGCTTCTCCAACGCAGCGTGCCTGGTCGTGCTATCGGCTGGGCAGCGTCACGGCTGGGAGGCGAACCGGTGTATGGGCACACGGGTGGAAAGGAAGGGTACCGGTCCGCAGTCGTCTTCAACCCGCGCACTCGCACCGGCGTTGTCGTTCTCGTCAACGCGCGGACCGACGACTCCCCGTGGGATCTGGCGCGGCATCTGTTGTTCCGCGACAGTCCGCTGGCGCCTCCACGTCCTCCCCCCGTGCGACCTCGGTTCGTTACCCTCGGCCAGGCGACCCTGAACGTCTACGAAGGACAGTACCAGCTCGAATCGAAGCAGATGCTGCAGATCGCTCGCAGGGACGGCCATCTCCTCGTGGACACTCGGGGAGACGGCATCAATACCTTCTTCCCAACGAGCGAGCGCAGCTTCGTCGCCAACACGGAAGACCAGGCGTTGACATTCGAGACGGATGCGGACGGCCGGTCGATTGGACTCCTGCTCGAATCGGGCGGCAAGGCGACTCGTGGCATCAGGGTCAGTGGTCTGAATTGACGCCTACTAGATCACCATAATCGCCGTGATCGTCGTCCGATACGCCACTTCTTCGTAGGCGCCCAGCATGTCGGCAAGCGAGACGATGCGCGTCGCCAGCACCTTCGCGTTGAACTGGCCCTTGTCGAGCAGTTCCACGAACCGGGGAATGTCGCGCATCGGGTTGGCGCCGCCGGCCTGTCCGCCGTGGTGCGTAATGCCGCCGATCGAGAAGAGCGTGCCGGGCAATGAGATCGTGCCGCGGACGAGGCTGGTCGTCACGACGTGGCCGCCCGTGGCGCACATCTGGTAGGCCTGCTGCATCGGCAGGATGCCGCTCGGATCGGGGCCGGCCTCCACTTTGGGCTTCACCTGATCGACGCCCGCGGCCTCCACGACGAGATCCGCGCCCGATCCGCTGCGCCGGCCGCCCGTGTCGCGGCCACCCGCCCAATAGCGGTCCCCGGGGCCGCCTTCCATCGACAGCGCGCGCACCTTGTCCACGACGCCGGCGCCCTCGATGTTCGGATCCAGCACGTGGGTGGCGCCAAGCTTCAGCGCCGCCTCGCGACGGACGCGCACCGGATCGATGCCGATGATGCGCGACGCGCCGCCGATGCGCGCGCCGTGAACGGCGCTGAGGCCCAGCGGGCCGCATCCCACGACGGCCACGGTTGACCCGGCCTGCAACGCACCCCACGTCGGCGCCACGGTAGCGCCCAGTCCCGCCACGGCCACGCAGCTGCACACCATGCCCAGGTCGGCCGCGGTGGCCTTGGTGAAGACCGGCACCACCCACTCCTCGAAGGTGACCATCAGCTCGGCCAGGCCGCCGATGTGCGAGTTCTCGTAGACCGGTGTGCCGTCGCGCATCTCCGCGACGGCCACGAGGTCGTCGGCACCGATGCGGCTGAGAAACTGGCACACGTCGGCGCGTCCGCGCAGGCACTGGTAGCAGGAACCGCACTGCGGCGTGCCGGACACGCACACGCGATCGCCCACGCGCACACGACGCACCTCCGGCCCTACGGCCTCCACGACGCCCACGCCACCGTGCCCTTGGATGACCGCCAGGTCGTTCATGCGGCGCTGCTGCTGCACGGGCGTGGCAGGTGGCGGGCCAGAGCCCGCCAGACCCAGCACGGCGCCCGCGTTCGAATAACAGAGGTTGGTGGCCTCGGTGCGCACGACCACCTGGCGACCGCTGATGGGTTTGAGCGTCAGATCCTGGAGCGTGGTCCGGCCGGGGCCGTCGCCACGGGCCACCCACCCGCGAAAGCGCTTTGCCGTGATCATCGCCGGCGCCTGGGCCGTCACGAGCGACGCAGGTGCCTGCGAGAGCGCCACCGCCCCACCCACCGCGGCGCCTTTCTTCAACAAGCCCCTCCGCGACAACCGGCTGTTTTCGCCCATCAGTTCAACCTCGCGTCGACGCTACCACAGGATTGGCGGTGATCCAGGCCACCAGCTCGGACACTTCTGCCACGACATGGGCAGCGCCTGCAGCCTCCAGTTCCTCGCGCGAGCCGTTGCCCCACAGCACACCGATCGCCGGCACCTGATGCGCGCGCGCCGCGCGCATGTCGTCGGCGCGGTCGCCCACGAACAGCGCGCTCGCAGCGGCAATGCCCGCCCGCTCAAGGGCGGCCTTCACGTGATCGGCCTTGTCGTAATCGCGCGTCGCCGGCGCGGGGGCGTGCACGCATTCGAAATAGCTGGCCAAAGCGAATTGGCTCAGGATGCCGGCCGCCGACGGCGCCGATCGCGCCGTCACGATCTGCATGCAAAGCCCGGATGCGGCAAAGACCCGCAGCGCCTCGTCGATCCCCGGAAACAGCCTGATGCGGGCGCGGCCAACCTCCTCGAAGTGCACGCGATACCGGGCGATGGCCGGCTCGATCAGGTGCTCTTGCTCGCGCCCCAGCAGCTGGTCGAACACCTTGTTCAGCGGCGACCCGACCAGCGCCCGCAGGTCGTCGGCCGCCGGGCGGGGCACGCCCAAATCGTCAGCCGTTCGCTCGACGGAGATCGAGATCGCGGGAAACGAATCGACCAGCGTGCCGTCGAGGTCGAACAGGAGGTGCAGGCTCAGTTCGCGGCTCCCTCGAGGGTGAAGGCGACGAGCGCGTTCTGATCGCTGACGCCGGTGGCGATCACCACGAACTGCTTCCCTGATTTCGTGCGGTAGGTCATGGGATTGGCCGTGTTGTTGAACGGCACTCGACCGCGCCACAGCTCCTTGCCGGTCTTCGACTCGAAAGCATACAGATAGCCGTCGCCGCCGCCGATGAAGACCAGCCCGCTGGCGGTCGTCAGCGGTCCGCCGAGATTCTGCGGGCTGCCCAGTCGATCGGGCAGCGTCACCCCTTTGAGCAGCGGATGGTTCCGCACCGCGGGGTTGCCTTCGCCGAGAGCCGTACGCCAGGCGATCTCGCCCTTGTTCAAGTCGATGCCGACCAGCTCCGCGTAGGGGGGCGACACGAGCGGCAGGCCCCCCGGCAGGTTGACCGACGCGCGTTGCGCGAACACGTGGGAGTAGTCCACCTTGGTGTTCGGATCGGAGCCGTCGTTCTTGCCGACGGCGTTGACGCCGATCTCGTTCTTCCCGCGCACGATGAGATAGCCGCTCGCCGGATCGAACGCCGCGCCGCCCCAGTTCGCGCCCCCACTCTGCGACGGGCGCTGCAGCGTGCCGCCCAGCGACGGCGGGGTGAAGATGGGACCGATGCGGAACGTCTTCATCCGCTCCTGGGCGAGCTTCTGGATCTCGGGCGTGAGGTTGTTCGCGTCCTCGAGCAGCACGCCCTGCGGCGAGAAGGACGGCGGCTTGGTGGGAAACGGCTGCGTCGGGTACGGCTTCTCGCCAGGCACGTCGCTGTCGGTGGGCACCGGGCGCTCGACGATCGGCCACACGGGCGTCCCCGTCACGCGGTCGAACACGAACGTATCGCCGCGCTTGGTCACCTGCGCCACGGCGTCGATGCGCCGCCCGTCCACCGTGATGGTGACGAGATTCGGCTGGGTGGGAATGTCCCAGTCCCACAAGCCATGGTGGACCGTCTGGAAATGCCACTTGAGCCGGCCGGTGGCGGCATCCAGGCACACGAGCGACTCCGCGAAGAGATTGGCGCCAGGGCGCTGCCCGCCGTAGTAGTCACTTGTCGGCGTCGATGTCGGCAGGTACAGCAGGCCGCGGGCCTCGTCGAGCGCCATCGGCGCCCACACGTTGGCGTGGCCGTTCTGGCGCCACGACTCGTTCTCCCACGTCTCGGCCCCGGGTTCTTTGGCCGACTGCGGAATCGTGGAGAAGTACCAGACGCGGCGTCCAGTGCGCGCGTCGAAGGCCTGCGACGTAGCCCATGGGATCCGGCAGCTGCACGCGGTCGGGCACCTGGCTGCCGACAATCACCAGGTTGCGGAAGATGACCGGCGGCGAGCTTTGCGAGACGTGCGTGATGTCGCCGATGCGCGGCAGCCCCTGCGTCAGCGACACCGCGCCGCCGTTGCCGAACGTGGTGACGGGCTTGCCCGTGACCGCGTCGAGCATGAAGAGACGATGCCGGCTGTTGAGCAGCAGCCGCAAGCGGCCCTGGGCGTCGCGCCAGACGGCGGTTCCGCGCAGTTTCCATCCGCTGCCCGAGAGCAGCTGGCCCAGCTCGTATGCCGCGCCGTCGAACCGCCACAGTTCGCGTCCCGTCTCCGCGTCCAGCGCCGCGATGCTGTTGTATGGCGTGGTCACGAACAGCGTGCCGTCGATCATGAGCGGCGTGGCTTCGAACTGGCCGGGCGTCGTACCGTGATCGGCCAGCGGGGTTTCCCAGTGCTTCCATTGCCACGCGGGCCGCAGCCGCCCGACGTTGGAGGCATTGATGTCGGTCAGGGGCGAATGGCGCTGGCCGCCCTGGTCGCCGCCGAAGTAGAGCCATTCCACCTGACGGGCAGGCTGCGGCTGGGCGAGCGCAGCGATACTGGCGACCAAGGCGAGCATTCCGGCGATTCGAATGGTGAGCATGACTCTTCCTTTAGCCTTTCGCCTTTCGCCTTTAGCCTTTGGGTAGTTCGAGCACATACCACCAGACGTCCTGTGGAGCCGGCGCGAGATTGGGAAACGTGGCCTGGCAGTCGCGGGCTTCGCGACGAAACCCGCATTTCTCCAAGACCCGCTGTGAAGCCCGGTGCTCGAGATGGCAGCACGCCGTCAGCCGCTCGAGGCCAAGGCTCGACGCCACGTTGACCACGGCGCTCAGGGCCTCCGTGGCGTAGCCCTTTCCCCATGCGTCCTTCGCCAGCACGTAGCCGGTCACGGCTTCGCCCTCGTCCTTGAGTTCGAGTCCAGAGGCGCCGAGCAGCGATCCGTCCGCGCGCGACCAGATCAGATACGGCCCGGCAGCCGCTCGCTCCCATTCCTGCGCGCTGAAGGCCACGAAGGCTTCGGTGCTTGCCTCGGATTCATGCCGCGGCCAGGCCATGAACCGCGTGACGTCCGGGTCGCTGGCGTACCGCTCGAAGATCGCCTGCACGTCGTCGGCAGTCGGCGGCGACAGGATCAGCCGCGCTGTCTCGACACGAAGCGGTGCCTTGATCATCCAGCTCTTCTCGACGCCGGGCGATCGTCGAGTGGGAGAAGCCATCGCCAGTGCAGTTTACAGGACAGTTACCAGCGGATCATGCCGGAAGGCTGAGGCTGGCGCGCGTGCCGCCCGCTGGTGAGGTGTCGAGGCTGATTGAGCCGCCGTAGAGCTCGGCCAGGTCGCGCACGATGGCCAGGCCCAGACCCGAACCCGGCGCGGCTTCATCGGCTCGGACACCTCGTTGCAGCACCGCCTCACGCAGGTCCGGCGCGATGCCGCTGCCGTCGTCGTCCACGACAATCGTGACCACGTCGGCGTTGCGTGTCGCGGTCACCTCGATGCGCCGTTCGCGCCCACTTGCAGGCGTTGTCGAGAAGGTTCCCGAGCATCTCGTCGAGATCCTCGCGCTGCACGCGTACGGTCACGTCGTCCGCTGGGGTCACGTCGATGGCGATGCCGCGCTCGGCGTGCAGGCGAAGCAGCGCACGCGCAAGTCCGTCTGCTGATTCCTTCACGCTCGCCTGGCCACCGCCCGTCGCCCCGGAGGCCGCCGCGCGCGCTTGCGCCAGGTGATAGGTCACCTGCCGGTTCATCCGCTCGACCTGCTGGTCTATCGCCGCCGCGATCTCGGGCTGACCGGCGTCGCGCGCACGTGCCGCCTCCTGCGCCAGGATCGCGAGCGGCGTCTTCAGCCCGTGCGCAAGATCACCGGATCTGGCGACGGCGCGCTGAATCGCCTTCTCCCGATGGTCGAGCAGGGCGTTCAAATCGTCCACGAGCGGCTGGACCTCGGCGGGATACGTGCCGTCCATCCGGCGCTCGCGGCCGGCGCGCAGCCCGTCCGAGCCGGGTACGCAGCTTGTCCACCGACGCCAGACCGCCGTTGGCGACGACCAGCCCCGCCAACATGCAAAACACGGCGATCATGATGACGACGGGGTTCTGCACGAACCGGTGCACGTGCATGGCGACGTGAAGGCGTGACTGGTGCTCCATCAGCAGTGTGAACGGGACTGAGCTGACGAACAACAGGCCGACCGTCCACAGAACGCTCGACAGCAGGAGGCGCCCACGCAGCGTTCGCATTTTCATGAGCCGATCCGGTAGCCGAGCCCGCGCGCGGTCTCGATGATGCCGGCGCCGAGCTTGCGGCGCAGCCTGGCGACGAACACCTCGACGGTGTTCGAATCGCGGTCGGAGTCCTGGGCGTAGATGTGCTCGGTCAGCTCGCTCTGAGGCACCACGCGATCCCGGTTGTGCATCAGGTAGGACAGGACGCGAAACTCGTGGCCGGTCAGCTTCACGAACTCGCCGTCACGTGTCACGCGGGCCAGGCGAGGATCCAGCGTCACGGGCCCACAGGTGATCGAGGGGCGCGGCTGCCCGCTGGCGCGCCGGATGAGGCCGCGCAGCCGGGCGAGCACTTCTTCCATCTGGAACGGTTTCGTCACGTAATCGTCCGCGCCGTCGTCGATGCCCTTCACGCGCTCGTGCCAGCTGCCGCGGGCCGTCAGCACCAGCACGGGAACCATGATGCCGTCGTCGCGCCAGGCACGAAGAACGGTCAGGCCGTCCACTCGAGGCAGGCCCAGATCCAGAATCACGGCGTCGTAGGCTTCCGTGCGCACCAGGAAGTCGGCCTGCTCGCCGTCGGCGGCGCAGTCCACGACGTAGCCTGCCTCGCCGATGGCCTGCTCCAGTTGGCGCGAGAGCACGGCTTCGTCTTCGACGACCAGGATGCGCACCAGTCGAGGCTAGCACTCCGCGCGCTGAACGCCGGCTGAACGACGCGTTCAGGTTCGGTTCACGCGCCCTGCGGTACTTCTCGCCCATGACATCGCCTTTCACCTACGACTTCGGCTATCCCTGGCAGATCACCTGGATCTCACGTGTTTCCGCTCGTGCTGGGACTGGCCGCCGCCGTGCTGGGCCTGCGGCTCAAATGGCGCCGATGGGTGGTCGTGCTCGCCGGTGTCGTCGGCGTCTGGGGCGCCGTCGGCTCTCCTGATCGTCCACACCATCATGGGCGGCCTGAACGCGCCGCAGCGGCTGTCGTCGGAACGCTTCCTCGCGTCAGGCCAGGGCCGCGTGCTCGACGTCGGCGCCGGATCGGGCCGCGGGCTGATTGGCCTGCTGCTGGCCCGCCCGCGGGCCACCGGCACAGCACTCGACATCTACAGTGGTTTCTTCGGGGTCGCCGACAACACACCCGAGCGCATGATGCGCAACGCCGCGATCGCCGGCGTCGCGAACCGCGCCAACACCATCACCGCCGACGCCACGAAGATGCCCCTGGCCGACGCGAGCTACGACGCGGCCATCAGCTCCTATGCGATCGATCACATGGGCCGCGAAGGCACGCCCAAGGCCATCAAGGAAGTGGCGCGGGTGCTGAAACCGAACGGCGAGTTCCTGCTGCAGATCGTGAACCCCGACATCTGGGTCACGGTGTTGATGCCGATCCCGCACATCGGCATCAACGCGCACTTCAAGCCGAATCCGGTCCGATGGCGCGCGATGCTGAACGACGCCGGATTCCAGATTCTCGAGGAGGGCACCGCTCCGGCGACGCTGTATTGGCTGGCGCGTAAGGCGCCCGGCTCGAGCCCTGATACCGGCCAGAACCAGGGCCACGGCGACCCGCTGGCCCACCACGGCGGCGGCTAGAACGGCTTCCACTCCCGCGCCGCGGCGCGTTCCGCGATCGCCCTGCGCCTGGATTGAGCCTCTCCTCGCGCGGCTAGCACCTTCCGCACGATGCCGTCTGGCGCGGTTCCCGGCGACCCGCTGCTGAATGGCGGGGCCGGACTGTATTGAAGCATCAGCTGAATCTCTTGTGCGACGCCGGGGCCGCAGACCTCTGCGGCGACAGCCAGGCCGAAATCGATGCCTGCGGTGACTCCAGCCCCGGTTATACGGTTTCGATCGATGACCACACGCTCCTCGACCGGCTCTGCCCCAAAAAGGCGCAGAAGGTCCTGCGACAGCCAATGCGTGGTGGCTCGATAACCCTTCAGAAGCCCGGCCGCACCCAGCACGAGTGCACCCGTGCAGACGGACGTGACGAACCGCGCGCTGCGAGCTCGCTCCCGCACGAACTGCAGCACGGCATCGTCTTCCATCATGGCGTCTACGCCCGGACCACCGGGCACGCACAGGACATCCAGGGCAGGGGCGCTTTCGAACGTCACGTCGGGACAGATCGTCAGTCCCCGCTCGCTTCGGACGGGTGTCAACGCCGAAGCCACGAGATGCACCTTCGCACCTGGCACCCTGGCGAAGACCTCGTACGGGCCCGTCAAGTCCAGTTGCGTCAGGTTCGGAAAGAGCACCAACCCGACCGTCAAATTCGACCGGGCGTGTTTCGCGTCCATCACAAGATGTGCCCCTGACCCTTATTGAATCTGCGTCGCTTGCGACCACACCACCTGCCAGCGGCCGCTGCGCTTCTCGTAGACGTCGGTGTGCCAGAAGCGCCGAAGCGGCGTCTTCTGCCCTGCGAAGGTGGCTTGCGCCCGGGCCTGGTAGCGGAGAACGGCAGCCTCGCCGTACCACCGAACCTCGATCGCATCCGGTTCCCAGACAAGGTAGTCGAGCTCGCCGGAAGCAATCTGGCCGAGGTACTGGTCCTTGGACAATGTTCCCCCGGCTGGGTTGACCAGCTGAAAGTCGTCGGCGTGCAATCGCCGCGCACGCTCGACATCGGCTTCCACGAGAGACCGCAGCCGTTCCCGTTCGGTCGTCCGAAGCTCGTCGGCTTGGTCCTGCGCGGAGACGGATTGGGGGCTCAACACAGCTGCCAACACAAAGGTCAGGCCGATAGTGATGGATCGCATGGTCAGTCTGTTTAGATCCATCGACGCACCCGTCGCTTGTATGCGAGATACGTTTCCCCGAACTTGCGTTCCAAGTAGGCCTCCTCCGGTGCGATCACCAGACGCTGCAGCAGCCAGGCGCAGAGAGGGACGAGCAGAAGGATCCAGAGGTTCCACAACATGATCGCGAAACCCGCACATACCAACACCATCTGCAGGTACATCGGGTTGCGGCTGATACGAAACGGGCCTTGCTGGATGATTTCGGTCGTGGGTTTCCACGGATTCTCGCTCTGCCCGCTTCCGCGAACGAGTCGAACCGCTCCCCATCCCAACCCCAAAAATGGCGACCGCCATCAACAATGCACCTACCCAATACCTCGCTCGACCGGCGGGCGTGTATCCGGCACCGAGCGGAATCAGATAATCGAGACCAACGCCCAGCAGGATGGTGGCCAATGGAATGACAGGCGGAAAGACGTGCACATCCGCCGCGTCCCTCTGTTCGGGTTTCATAAGTCGACTCTGCTACGAAGTCGACTCACTGAGTGAGCCAACCCCGAGGTCGCAGCATAACGCGGACGGCGGGCGCGAGACTGGCCCTCTCGGGCGCGGCGAAGTCCGATGCTGCGTCCGGGAAAGCTCCCTTCGCTCCTCACCCGTCTAGGAGCTGATTCGTGGCGACATCCACTGCGCGGCTCAAAACGCCTGTGGTACCTCGTGGCAACGAGAACGCGCTGGGGGGAAGACGGGTTCGTCGGCTACGGTCGCTTTCCGGCTCTCCGAGGTCGGACTGGCATAGGCCTTCGCCGCGCCCGAGAAGGCCAACCTCGCGCCCCAAAACAAAAGCCCGTCACCGCCGCAACTGGGCGGAGGCTGAATCCGGTCGAGCACTAACGCCACGCTGCAGACTCCGCAACCGGTATCCTGCCTCGCCTGATGGAGGCAGCAACCTCTCCAACCTTCGGACTTCTGCTTTTCGAGACGGATCAAGTCCACATCCGTACGCAACGACTCCAGCGGAAACGCGGCGACTATCGCCAGGTCGTCGAAGGGCGCTTTCGCGCCGGACTACTTGGAGAAGTAATGCGCCTGGCATTCGGCATCTACCCGCTCCTGGTCACAGGATACCTGCCCTTGGGTGGGCCAAGAAGAACCCGCAGTACGGACGGTGGATGGCGGGCGCGAGGTTGGGCCTGTCGGCTGGCGACTCCCTATGGAGCACACCGACATCGAGGGCCACGGAATCGAATCGTCCCGACGAATCACCGCAACACCTGGCGCGCGTGGCGCGCCAAAGCAGACACTGCCGAACGAACCAAGGGCAACCGTGATGGAACCGCCCTTGGTTCGTTGCCGCGTGAATCGGAGTAGCGGAACGCTCGATCACCCGGCTGGTGCATGCCACGGTGGTTGTCGATGGAATCAAGGCCTAGTTGCGCGTGGCAGCGGCAGGGCAGGAGGGACGAAAGATTCCCGGTGTGCGGAATGGGAGGCGCCGGCCGACAGGCCCAGCCTCGCGACCGCCTGAAGTACAACGAAAAAGGCCGCCCCCGCAGCGCGAGGACGGCCTCGAATTCGAGCGAACTGGTGAGCGCTAGTCGCCGCCGGCGGCCGCGCGCCGCATGCCCTCGGTGACGATGCCGACCTTCTCCACGCCCGCGCCCTTGGCCGCGTCGATCACGAACACGATGTCGCCGTAGCGCAGGTTGCCGGCGCCCGCGATGAACATCGTCTTGTCCTTGCGCTCCTCGAAGATGGTGCGCAGCCGGCCCTCGAGATCGGTCACGGCGACGTTCTGCTTGTTGATGGTGATCTGCTTGTCCGGCGAGTACTCGAGCATGATCTGGCTCAAGTCCACCGGCTGATCCGTCTTCGTCTGCGTTTCCGCCGGCAGGTTCACGTCGAGCCCGCGCTGCGAGAGCGGCAGGGCGGCCATGAAGATCACGAGGAGCACGAGCAGCACGTCGATCATCGGCGTGATGTTCATCTCCGCGTTGGCCTGCGGCATCTCGGCCTTGAAGACCTTCTCCGCGCCGTGGTGTTGATGGGCTGCCATGGCTACCTGCCCCCGCCGCTGCCGAAGGCGTTCGCTCGATCGCCACGGCGCGTCTCGGTGATGAGCCCCATGTCCTCGATGCCGCTCGCCCGCAGCTCGTCCATCGCCTCCATCACCGCGCCGTACTCCACGTCCTCATCCGCCTTGATGATGACGATGCGCTCCTTCTTGCTCTCGAGCACGTCCTCGATCCGGCGCCGCAGATCCGCTTTCTGGATCTGGACGGCGTTCACGAAGAACCGCTTGTCGGCCGTGATCGCCACGACCGTCTGGTCCTGCGTCTCGGGTTTCTCGGCGGTGTTGAGCGCGCGCGGCAGGGTGACCGCGACGCCCTGCTGGAGCAAGGGCGCCACGATCATCATGATGATCAGCAGCACCAGCATCACGTCCACGAGCGGCGTGACGTTGATGTCGGACTTGACGCCCTGAGTGCCGCCTAACTGCATTGACATGGCAAGAACTCCCTAATGGCCGGCGCCTGCGAGAACCTAGTGGGACGTCTTCTTGATGAAGTAGTCCACGAGCTCCGACGACGAGTTGTCCATCTCGACGTTGAAGTATTCCAGGCGGCTCTGCAGGTAGTTGTAGAACCACACGGCCGGGATGGCCACGAACAAGCCGAGCGCGGTTTCCACGAGCGCTTCCGCGATACCGGCCGACACGGCGCCGATACCACCCGAGCCCGAGGACGCGATACCGACGAACGCGTTGATGACGCCGACGACCGTGCCCAGAAGACCCACGAACGGAGCCGTGGAGCCGATGGTCGCGAGCGTGTTGACGCCCTTCTTCAGGTCGGAGGTGGTCAGCGCGGTGGCGCGCTGAATCGAACGGCGCACGGTGTCGAGCACGTCTTCACGGCCCATGCCGCTGCCGCTGTCCTGCTGGAACTGGTACTCCTGCAGGCCTGCCAGCACCACCTTGGCCAGGTGGCTGTACTTGTAGTCCTTCGACTGCGACAGCTGGATGGCTTCCTTCAGCCGGCCGTCCTTGAGGTGCTTGGCCACCTGCGGTGCGTAGAGCTTGGACTGCTCCTTGGCCTTGCCGTAGGTGTAGATGCGCTCGATGGCGACACCCACGGACCAGAACGACATGATGAACAGCACCACGGCGACGGCGATAGCCGTGGGGCCCATGGATGCGAACATGTCCACCAGGTTCAGCGTCGCCCCTTCCTGCGCGTATGCAGGGCTGCTCATCAGCACAACGGCGAGCGCCGCACCCGAAACCTGTACGATCTGCCCCATCTTGCGAACGTCCATTGCAACACCCTCCGAAAAATGGGTTGCCAGCCAGCTACACGGCTGCGCTGAACCCGTGTGACTAGCTGAGCGCGAAGTTGACCGTGACGGTCATGATGACCGGCACCGGCACGCCATTGAGCAAGGTCGGTGTGAACTCCCACTGCCGCACGGCGTCGAGCGCCGCGGAGTCGAGCAGCGGAATCGACCGGAGCACGCGCGCGTCGGTGACGCGACCGTTCGGCCCGATCACCGGCTTCGATGATCACCACGCCCTGCACGCGAGCGGACTGCGCGATGGGCGGGTACACGGGGCGAACGTCCTTGGTCTTGGTGGGCTGCTTGATGTTGCCGCCCACGCGGACCGGCGCCGCTGGCGGCGGTGGCGGCGGTGGCGGAGGCGGATCGGGCAGGCCGCCGACGACGCCGCCGACGACGCCGCCGGGGATACCACCCTCGACGCCCGTCGGGCGGTCGAAGTTGGTGTCGATCTTCGTTTCAGGCTTGATCTCCGAGGGCGCTTCGGTGGGCGCGGCATTCGGATTGGTCTGTGGCACCTCGGGTGGCTTCGCTGCGGCCGGTGGCGGCGGCGGAGGCGGCGGTGGAGGTGGCGGTGGCGGCGCCGCGACGAACGCCAGCATCGAGGGTGGCGTCGGAAGAATGTCGGCGGCTAGGAGCGGAATGATGACGATGGCGCCGATGACCAGGGTGTGGACCAGAACCGACAGCGGCACGGTATACCACTGCTGGTTCCCGACCTTCACCGACGGGTCGACGACATCGCTGAACATCTTTTCTTCGCGTGGCACCGGTGTCTTCCTCCCTACGGAACCGTCACAGAACCGTCGCCTAAGCGGCGGGGCGGCAAATTATGCCAACCCGGTATGACCGTGTCAACGAACGGCACGGCCCCGTACAACCCTTAGACACCGCATCGAAAAAACCGCTCCCGGCCCGCGAAGCGGCCAGGCAGACACCGCCTGGCACAGCGGAGCCGGCCCCTAAATCGGGCTCAGCCTCGCCCGACCAGACGCGGGATTGTAGTACCTGACTCAGCCCCGATCAAGCTAAAGGATCTCGCATCAACGAGATCCGCGAGATCCTTGGCGAAATCGCAGCACCTAATGCGAAGCGCCTCCGATCCGCATCCCATAGAAGGAGCGGTAGACGAAGAACAGCGCGATGGCCAGGAACACCGCCGCCAGTGCATGGGTCATGCCTGAACCCACGTCGGCCGCCATGCTCACGGCCAGCTCCACAGCCAGCAAGCCGAAGAGTGTCGTGAACTTGATCACCGGGTTGAGGGCGACCGACGACGTGTCCTTGAACGGGTCACCCACCGTGTCGCCTACCACCGTCGCGGCGTGGAGCGGCGTGTTCTTCATCTTCAGCTCGGTTTCCACGATCTTCTTCGCGTTGTCCCATGCGCCGCCGGCATTGGCCATGAAGACGGCCTGGTAGAGCCCGAAGACCGCGATCGACACCAGGTAGCCGATGAAGAAGTAGGACTCGATGAACGCGAACGCCAGCGTGATGAAAAAGATGGTGAGGAAGATGTTGAACATCCCCCTCTGGGCGTACTGGGTGCAGATCTCGACCACCTTCTTGCTGTCGGCCACCGAGGCTCGCTCGCCGTCGAGCTTGATGTTGGCCTTGATGAACTCCACCGCGCGGTAGGCCCCCGTCGTCACGGCCTGCGTTGACGCGCCGGTGAACCAGTAGATGATTGCGCCGCCGGTGATCAGCCCCAGCAGGAACGGCGCGTGCAGGATCGACAGCTTGTCGAGGTTCTGGGTGAGGCCTTCGGTCAGCTCCATGATGGTCGTGAAGATCATGGTCGTGGCGCCGACCACCGCGGTGCCGATCAGCACCGGCTTGGCCGTTGCCTTGAAAGTATTGCCGGCGCCGTCGTTCTCTTCGAGCATGTCCTTGGCCTTCTCGAACTTCACGTCGATGCCAAAGTCCTTCTTGAGTTCCTGCTGAATGCCCGGAACACGCTCGATCTCCGACAGCTCGTAGACCGACTGCGCGTTGTCGGTCACCGGGCCGTAGGAGTCCACGGCGATTGTCACCGGTCCCATCCCCAGGAAGCCGAAGGCCACGAGGCCGAACGAGAACACGGCGGGGGCGAGCATCAGGCCCGACATCGAGACACTGGACGCGCTGACGAAGTAGGCGATGGTCATCAGCGTCACGATCGTCAGACCCAGCCAGAACGCGCTGAAATTGCCGGCCACGAGGCCGGACAGGATGTTCAGCGACGGGCCGCCCTCGCGCGAGGAGGTCACCACCTCCCTGACGTGGCTCGATTCGGTGGACGTGAAGATCTTCACCAGCTCCGGGATGATGGCGCCGGCCAGCGTGCCGCACGTGATGATGGTCGCCAGCTTCCACCACAGCGTGCCGTCGCCGAGGTCGGCAATCAGCACGTACGAGACCACGTAGGTCAGCGCCACCGAAACGATCGAGGTCAGCCACACCAGGAAGGTCAGCGGCGCCTCGAAGTTCATCTTCGGGGCCGCGCTGTACCGGCTCTTGGCAATCGCTTCGTTGAGGAGATACGAGCCCGCGCTCGCCACCACCATCATGATGCGCATCACGAAAATCCAGACGAGCAGCTTGACCTGGTTGGCGGGCTCGGTCACGGCCATCATGATGAACATGATGAGCGCCACGCCGGTCACGCCGTAGGTCTCGAAGCCGTCGGCGCTCGGGCCCACCGAGTCGCCGGCGTTGTCGCCCGTGCAGTCGGCGATGACGCCGGGGTTGCGCACGTCGTCTTCCTTGATGTTGAACACGATCTTCATCAGGTCGGCGCCGATGTCGGCGATCTTGGTGAAGATGCCGCCGGCGATGCGCAGCGCCGATGCGCCCAGCGACTCGCCGATGGCGAAGCCGATGAAGCAGGGCCCGGCGTAGTCACCCGGGATGAAGAGGAGGATGAACAGCATGATCAGCAGCTCGACGCTGATCAGCAGCATGCCGATGCTCATGCCGGCCTTGAGCGGGATGGCGTAGACCGGGTAGGGCATGCCCTTGAGGCTCGCAAACGCCGTCCGCGAATTGGCGTAGGTGTTGACGCGGATGCCGAACCAGGCCACGCCGTAGCTGCCCAGGATGCCGACGACGCTGAAGAGCAGGATGATGCCCACCCGCAGTGTTCCCAACCCTGACAGCACGCCGAAATACAGGATGATGATCGCGGCGATGAACAGCTCGAGGAGCACCAGGAACCGTCCCTGCGTGATCAGGTAGGTCTTGCAGGTCTCGTAGATCAGCTCCGAGATCTCGCGCATCGACCGGTGCACGGGCATGTTCTTCAGCTGGTTCAGGATGCCGAGGCCGAACAGGATGCCGGCAAACGACACCAACAGGCCGACCATCAGCAAGGACCGCCCGTTGTAGCCGCCCACGTCGGTCTGAACCGAGGTCGGGCAGCACCAGGTTCGCCTCGCCTCCGGCCGCCGCGCTCCTCTTGCGCGGCCGCCGCTTCGGGCTGCTGGGCCATTGTAACGGCCGGAACGAGCGCCAGCAGAAGCGCTCCCAGCGCAACCACCCGCCCACACGCCTTGAACAACTCGCGCATCGCTGTCATTGCTCCTCTCTTCTCTTTCATCAGGTCAGGTCAGCCCGGCTGGCGCCGGGCTCGTGTCTCGCTGAATCTCGCGAATCTCGCCTGGCAGCGACATGCCGCCGGTCAGGAAGATCCGAATCCCCTCTTCCACGGTCAGATCCGGGAAGTAGGCCCCCTCCCGCGGATACATCACGATGTCACCCAGGTACAAATGGTTGGTCGGCACGTACACCGCCATCATCGTTTCCGTCCCGCCGGCGCGCTCGACGCGGAACTCCTTGGTCAGGAAGCCCATCACCAGCCCGCGGCGCTCGTCTTCCACCATCACGACTTGCTTGAACCCGTATTCGTTGTCCGGCGAGAACGCCGCGATGAGCTGCCTGACGGGCGTGTAGATGGTCCGGAACACAGGAATCATCGTCAGCCAGCTTTCCGCGCGCGCCACCACGCGGCGCCCGATGACGTTGGTAGCAAAGACGCCGATGCCGAGCACCAGCGCCACCATGATCAGGATCCCCAGTCCCGGAATGCGCCGCCCCAGGATCCGCTCGGAAACGGGGCCGTGAAACCATCAATGATACCGAATAACCATACGAGCGCCGAGACGCTGACGAGCAGCGGCACGGCCACGAACAACCCGGTGATGAACCGGCGCCGCAGCCATGAGCCTATTGCCATCCCGCCGCCATGGCCGCAAAAAGTAGCACGCCCACGCGCAATCCGATACCAGGCGAAGGGGGCGAAACCCGCGCGGGTCACGTATCGAAGGAACGGCCGGATGACCAGCGCGGCCGACACGAACGCCGCCACGAAGCCGATGGCGATCTCGAGGGCGCGGTCGGTGGTCAGGTGGTCCCTGACCTCCAGGAGGTCGTGCACGAAGGCGCCCGCAATCGTCGGGATGGCGAGGAAGAAGGAAAACTCGGCAGCCACGGCGCGGTCCAGGCCCAGCAGCATGCCGCCGACGATCGTCGAGCCCGAGCGCGAGACGCCCGGCACGAGCGCCAGCGTCTGGCACGCGCCGACGGCCAACGCTCGCGGCAGCGTCAGGCCCTCCAGTTCCGTCACCGTCGCACTGGGCCGCCACCGCTCTGCCGCCAGCATCACCAGGCCGCCGACCACAAAGGCCCAGGCCATGACGGCCGGGCTGTAATACAGGACGGCCTTCACGTAGTCCGCGAGCAGCGCTCCAGCCACGAAGGCCGGCACGCAGGCAACCAGCACGGCCAAGGCGAACCGCCGCGCAGGCCCTGGCGACGGCAGGCCCATCAGCACGTCCCGGATTTTGGCCCGGTACAGCCACACGACCGCCAGCACGGCGCCCAACTGAATCATGACGGTGAAGACGCCGCCGGGGTCCTGATAGCCCAGCACACGCGCACCCAGCAGCAGGTGCGCGGTGGAGGAAATGGGAAGGAATTCGGTGAGGCCCTGAACGACTCCCAGCAGCGCGGCCGACAGGTAGGTCAGGACGCCTTCGCCCGGCGGGTCGGCTTGCCGCCCGGTTTCCCGGCGGCGCCGCTCGCCTGCACCGCCCTGGGTTCACGCTGGCGCGGGCTGAGCAGAACCGCCACGGCCGATGCGATGAAGACGGTGGAATAGGTGCTCGTGATGATGCCGACGAGCATGGCAAAGGCAAACGGCTCGAGGACCACACCCCCGAAGAGGTACAGGGACAGGACGGCCAGCGCCGTGGCGCCCGCCGTGATCACGGTCCTCGGCAGCGTCTGGTTGACGCTCTTGTTGATCACGACGTTCATCGCCTCGTTCCGGTGCATGCGCAGGTTCTCGCGCACGCGGTCGAAGATGACGATCTGGTCGTTCACCCCATACCCGACCAGCGTCAGGATGGCAGCAACGACGTTCAGCGACAGCTCATAACCGAAGAAGGTCAGGAACGACAGCGTGATCAGGACGTCGTGAATGCTGGCCACCATGGCGCCGATTCCGAAGCTGAACCGGAACCGGAACGAGATGTAGGCCATGATGCCGAGCAGCGAGGCGATCGTGGCGTAGATGCCCTTGCGCTGCAGGTCCTCGCCGATGACCGCGCCGACGAGATCCCGGCTGATGATCTCGGGATTGGGCAAGCCGGCGGTCTGCAGCGCAGAAATCACCTGCCGCGCCCCCTCCTCGAGGCTCGTGCCCTGTTCAGAGGTCTCCACCTGCGCCAGCCGGATGAGCACCTGCCGTTTGGACGGATCGTCGAACTGCTGGACCACTTCCTCGCCGGGCAGCGGTTCCACGGCGCTTCGCACCTGCTGCAGGGGCACGTCGGTCTGGAACTGCACGACCAGCGCCGTGCCTCCCGTGAAGTCGATGCCGAGCGGCAGCCCTCTGGTCGCGATCAGGCCGACGCCCCCCAGGATGATCAGCCACGAGACGGCCAGCGAATGCCAGCGCCAGCGCAGCCAGTCGATGTTGACGTCGGTCAGTATTCGCATGATTCAGATGCTCAGTGTCGCGGCCCGCCGGCGCGACAACACAATCTCGAACATGGTGCGGGACACGAAGATCGCGGTGAAGACGTTGGCCGCGAGTCCGATCGCCAGCGTGGTAGCGAAGCCGCGGATCGGCCCGGTGCCGAACTGGAACAGGAACGCGGCTGCGATGAGCGACGCGATGTGCGTGTCCACGATGGTCCACCAGACACGGTCGAAGCCAGCCGTGATCGCCGCCTTGACGGTCTTGCCGCCGGCCAGCTCTTCCTTGATGCGCTCGAAGATGAGGACGTTCGAGTCCACGCCGATGCCGATGGTCAGGATGAAGCCGGCAAAGCCCGGCAGCGTCATCACCGCGCCGATATAAGCCATCATCCCGGTGAGGATCAGCAGGTTCACCACGATCGACACGAACGCGTTCAGCCCCGCCAGCCGGTAATAGACCAGCATGAACAGGATCACCATGACCAGGCCGGCGATCGACGCCATCACGCCGCTGCGGATCGAGTCGGCGCCGAGGCTCGGCCCTACCGTCCGCTCCTCCAGGTAGGTGAGCCCCGCCGGCAGCGCGCCCGAGCGCAGCGTCAGCGACAGGTCCTGCGCTTCCTGCTGCGTGAACGCGCCGCTGATGCGCCCCTCGTCCGAGATGCGGCTCTGCACCACCGGCGCCGAGAACACGCGGTTGTCGAGGATGATCGCGAGCTGCCGGCCGATGTTCTGTTCGGTGGCCGTGCCGAACTTCCGAGCGCCGTCCTGGTTCAGCGAAAAGCCCACGGCGGGCAGGTTGTTCTCGTCGAGCGTGGGCCGGGCATTTCGCAGGTCCCGGCCGGTCACGACCGATGTGCGCCGCACCACGTAATACATCGTGGCAGGCGTACCCGCCGCGGCACCGGCATCGGCCGATCCGGGCACGATCACCATGTCCGGAGGCACGACGTCGTTGTAAGCCTTGCGGGCATCCTCCTCCGACGAGAACGGGCCCTGCTCCACGAACTTCAGCTCGAGGATCGCGGTGGACCGGATGATGTCCTTGGCGCGCTGCACGTCGCTGACGCCCGGCAGCTGCACCAGAATCTGGTCCACGCCGCCCTGGCGCGCCACGATCGGCTCGGTCACCCCCAGCTCGTTCACGCGGCGCTCGATCGTCTGCAGGGCCTGGGTCACCGTTTCGCCGCGCAACTGGTTGGCGATGTTGGGCTTCATCGTGTAGGTGTAGCGCCCGGCCCCCGACGCCCGGTTGAACACCGTGTCGGGCTCGACGGCGGTCGCGCGGAACGCCTGATCGTCGGCGATGCCCTCCACCACGAACTCGGTGGCGCTCGTCTGCTCCAGCTTCGCGAACTGCACGCTGGCGCGAGTCAACGCATCGCGCAGCCGCTCGACCGTCGTTTCGGTTTCGAGCTTCAGCGCGTCATCGGTCTGCACGCGCAGCACCAGGTGGACGCCGCCCTTGAGGTCGAGGCCCAGGTTGATCTTCTCGCC
Source organism: uncultured Acidobacteriota bacterium (assembly GCA_963807235.1). Lineage (GTDB taxonomy): Bacteria > Acidobacteriota > Vicinamibacteria > Vicinamibacterales > UBA2999 > CAWEBF01. The sequence continues at coordinate 1,626 of CAWEBF010000036.1, read as the reverse complement.
GGGCGGGTAGAACGCCCAGATCGCCAGGGCGATCACGATGACGATGGTGATGACTCGGTATTGGAGGTTCTTGTTCATGACTGGCCTTCAGTGGTCACCGGGTCCTGCCCCTGGTAGCCGGCGATTGCCGCCCGCGAGACGTCGATGCGGACCTTGTCGGCAATCTGGAGCTGGACCGACTGGTCGTTCAACCGCGTGATGCTGCCGAAAATGCCCCCGGAGGTGACCACGCGGTCCCCCACCTTCAGGCCGGCGTGGAATGACTGCACCTTCTGCTGCCGCCGCTTCATGGGCAGGATGATGATGAAGTAGAAGATCCCCAGGACCAGCGCGAAGGGAACCAGCTGAACCCAGATATTGGGGGCGCCTCCAGGGGGCGCACCCATGGCCACCAGGACGGGCCGCCCCAGGTCCTGCATCGAATTCCACATGGTGTGAGCGCTCACGATTTGACGGCCAGGCGGGACACGGATCGGAGGAACTCCTGCCTGAACGTTTCGAAACTCCGAAACGCTATAGCCTCCCTGATACGTTGCATGGTGTCAAGGTAGAAGGTCAAGTTGTGCAACGTGTTGAGGGCCAACGCGGCCACTTCCCCGGCCATGAAGAGGTGCCGCAAATAGGCCCGTGAATGCCGCCGGCAGGTGTAGCACCGGCAGGCCTCGTCCAGCGGTTCGTCGGCTTCGGCGTGGCGGGCGTTCCGGATGTTCACGCGGCCCTGGCTCGTGAACAGCTGCCCGTTGCGGGCGTTCCTGGTGGGCATCACGCAGTCGAACATGTCCACGCCCCGGGCCACGCACTCCACCAGATCCTCCGGAGTGCCGGCGCCCATCAAGTAGCGGGGCTGGCCCTCCGGCAGGCGTTGCGCCGTCGAAGCCACGGTCTCGTACATCACGTCGATGGGCTCCCCCACGCTCAAGCCGCCGATGGCGTAGCCTTCGAAGCCCACTGCCACCGTGGCATCCACGCTGGCGCCCCGCAGGTCAGGGAAGACGCCCCCCTGCACGATGCCGAACTGGGCCTGCCCGGGGTTGGTCGCAGGAACCCCGGCGGCATCGCCGGCACGAACCTGGTGCAGCCGCTCGCGGCAGCGGCTGGCCCACCGGGCCGAGCGTTCCATGGACCGTGCGGCGGCGTCGTGGGAGGCGGGGAATGCCAGACACTCGTCGAACACCATCGCGATGTCCGACCCCAGGCGCGCCTGGATTTCGGTGGCACGCTCCGGAGACAGCATGTGCAGGCTGCCGTCGAGGTGACTCCGAAACTCGGCGCCTTCCTCGCGAATGACGCGGCGTTCGGCCAGGCTGAACACCTGGAAGCCGCCGCTGTCGGTGAGGATCGGCCTGTCCCAGCCGATGAAGGTATGCAGCCCGCCGCGACGCGCAATCAGCTCGTCGCCGGGCCGCAGGAACAGATGATAGGTGTTGCCGAGGATGATGTGACGCGCCGATGTCTTCGAGATCCCGGTGCAGCGCGGCCTTCACGCTGCCCTGCGTGCCGACGGGCATGAACGCCGGTGTTTCCACCACCCCGTGCGGCGTCGTCAGCGTTCCCAGCCGCGCGGCGCCGTCGGTGCCGCGCAGCGAGAAGGCAAACTCGACGGACACCCCTTATTATGGGTATGGA
>CAWEBF010000035.1:0-272391 GCA_963807235.1 uncultured Acidobacteriota bacterium | reverse complement strand
AGGGGACGCCCGGCAGCGTGGTGCCGACCAGCGTGTGCGTTTCCCCCGTTATCGCGTCTGGCCACTGGAGGCGTGCCCGGTACCACGTGTTGGGTACGCGGATCGCCAGGTGCATGTCGTTCGCGACCATCGCCGCCCCGTCGCGCGTCAACCGGCCGCCCACGGCCCAGTTGTTGCTACCGAGCGCGACGTCGTCTTCCTGGACGCTCCACGGCGTCTGGTCCTGGAGCCGGGCGACATCCGAGCGCGAGGGCAGCTCGATCTCCGGTTTGCCCGTTCGCGTCCGACGCAGGTTGTAGACCTCCGCACCCGGTACTGGGGGTGTCTCGAACGGCAGTCCAACGACGGGGGCATCCCACTCGGTCCCGGCCGGCGCCATCAAGGCGAACATCTCGGGCGGCAGCACTTCATGCATCGTCGCCAGGCTGGACTCGTAGTTGCCGTCCTCGTCTTGCAGCGTGAGGAACATCGACAGCACCACGAGCATGCTGTCCTCGGGGCGCCAGGGGCGGGGGTCTGGCGCAGCAGCGTGTACTCGAAAGGCGGAGCGGCCAGCGCCTTCAGGCCGGCATTCACGCCGAGGACATACGCGTCCAGCACCCCCTGGTCCTCGTTCGACAAGAGCGCCACGGCGGTGCGCGCCTCCGGACGCAGGCGATGAAGGCGCGCCCGCCGATCCGCGGGAAGCGCCTGCGGACCCACGAGGGCCGCCAGCTCTCCGGCGGCGCGCCGGCGCGCCAGATCCATTTGAAAAAAGCGGTCCTGTGCGTGCAGGAAGCCCGTGGCGCGCGCCACGTCCTGCCGCGAGCGGCCCCGAATTGTCGGAATGCCCAACCCGTCCCGCTCGACGACGACGGGCGCCGCCAGCCCAGACAAAGTCAGTTGGCCGTCCAGCGTGGGCAGGCTCCGCGACAGACGCCCGTACGCCCACCAGCCGGTGCCAGCCAGTCCGAGCACCAGAAGTGCGCCCGCCCCCGCCGCGATGCGCAGAGTCCGCCGCATTGTGACGAAGCATCTTAGCAAGGGAGAATGCAGAAGATGCCCACTCGATACGATCAGTCGCCGTGGATGGCCACCCATCGCGCGCTTTCTCCTTCACCACGCCTGCGGGGCGAGCACGACGCGGACGTGGTGATCGTGGGGAGCGGCCTTACGGGCACCGCCACCGCGCTGGCGTGCGCCACGGCGGGCTTGAAGCCGATCGTCCTCGAAGCCGGCGGCGTGGGGCAGGGCTGGTCGGGCCATTCGTGCGGTCTCCTGCTGCCGGACCCCGGCCCGCTCTTCCGGGACGTGGCGCGCGCGCACGGGCTTCGGACGGCCAAGCTCGTGTTCTCGGCCTGGCGCCGCGGCGCCCTCGATGCCGCGGCGCAGCTGCGGCGGCTCGGTGTGCGCTGCGGCCTGGAGCCTCGCGACAGCCTGCTGGTGGCGCAACAGGGCGAGGAGAAGGAATTGCTGCGCGAGTACGACGCGCGCGAGGAGGCGGGTGTTTCCGTGGCCTGGCTGACGCGCCGGCAGGTGACCGCCGTCACGCCGCTCGATGTGCCGGCGGCCATGCGCGCACGCGATGCCTTCGTCTTCGATCCGTATCGGGCCTGCCTCGGGCTGGCCAAGGCGGCCTCGGCCCGGGGCGCACGAATCTTCGAACGCACGGCCGTGAAGAAGGTCCGCGTCGCGCGCAAGCACGTGGAGGTCATTTCTGCCGACGCCGTCGTGAAGGCGCGCACCATCGTCGTCGCCACGGGGCGGGCCACTGCCGAGTTCCGGCCGCTTCAGCGTCACTTCAAGGTCCGCGAGATTTACGCCGCGCTCTCCTCCCCGTTGCCTGCGTCCATGCGCAAACAGGTCGGGGACCGTTCCGTGACGGCGCGAGACCTGACCGGCGCCGGCCGCCGCGTCATCTGGACCACGGACGGCCGCATGCTGGTCGCCGGGGCCGATCGCGACGAGCCGCCGGCTCGACAACGCGACGCGATTCTGCGCCAGCGTGCCGGCCAGCTGATGTACGAGGCGCTGACGATGTACCCCGCCATATCGGGCCTCGCCGTGGACTATGGATGGAGCACGACGTACGGGGAAACCGCCGACGGTTTGATGTACGTCGGCGCGCATCGCAACTACCCGCGTCATCTCTTCGCACTCGGCGGGCCCGGCGATTCCGCCACCGGTGCGTTCCTCGCGGCGCGAATCCTCGTCCGCGCGCTCCAGGACGCCCCCGAGAAATCGGACGCCGTCTTCGGGTGGACTCGGTGACCCTCGCGCCAGACCCGGTCGATCTGCTGGTATTCGGGCCGCACCCCGACGACATCGAGATCGGCATGGCGGGCACGGTGGTGAAGCACGTCGCCCGTGGCCGCACCGTCGGCTTGTGCGATTTGACGGCCGGCGAGATGGGGAGCAACGGCACCGTCGACGAGCGTATCGCCGAGGCTGAAGCCGCTCGGGGCGTGCTGGGCGCGCAATGGCGCGTAAACCTGCGGTTGCCCGATCGCGCGCTCGGCACCAGCCCCGCGCATGCGCTCGCCATCGCCAGTCTGGTCCGATCGGCGAGGCCGGTGACCGTGGCCGCTCCGTACTGGTCGGACCGCCACCCCGACCATGTCCGCGCCAGTGAGCTGGTGGCCGACGCGGTGTTCAGCGCCGGCCTGCGGCGTTTCGACGCCGAGGGCGAGGCGTGGAAGCCGTCGTGGGTGTGCTACTACTTCATCAACGACCACGCGGCGCCGTCCTTCGTGGTGAACGTGACCGATCACTACGAAACGAAACGCCGCGCCCTGGCCTGCCATGCGTCACAGTTCGCCCCTCGCGGCTCCGATGCCGTGGCCACGCGGCTCACGTCGAACCGGTTCAACCAGCTCATCGAGAGCCGCGACGCGCTGTTCGGCGCCCAGATTGGCGTCGCCTTCGCGGAAGGGTTCGTGGTACGGCAGCCCGTGGAGCGCCCGGATCTCGATACCCGGTTAGGACACCCCCCTCGTATGAACATCGGGATCATTTGTTACGCCTCCGTGGGAGGCAGCGGCATCGTGGCCACCGAGCTCGGCAAGGCGTTGGCGTCGCGCGGACACCGCGTCCACGTGATCAGCACGGAGACGCCGTTCCGGTTCGGCGACTACCAGGCCGGCCTGACCTTTCACCAGGTGGCGGCGCCGTCCTACCCGCTCTTTCGCGAACCTCAGTATCTGCTGTCGATCGCGAACAAGGTCGTGGAGGTTGCGCGCGCGTTCCATCTGGACGTGGTCCACGCGCACTATGCCGTGCCTCACGCCACAGCCGCCTTCCTGGCCAAGCAGGTGCTGGCGGCGGCCGGTCCGGAGCGGGCGCCCAGTGTGGTGACGACACTCCACGGCACGGACATCACCCTGGTCGGCAACGACCCGTCGTACTTGGAGATTGTGGCCTTCTCGATCGAACAGTCCGACCTTGTCACCGCGGTGTCGAAGAGCCTGCGCGACTCGACCTACGCCGAGCTGGCCGTCAGCCGGGAGATTGAGGTCATCCCCAATTTTCTCGACTGCGCGGTCCATTGTCGCCAGGAGCTGCCCGACCTCAGGAAGCGCCTCACCGACGGTGACCCGAACGCGAAGATCCTCGTGCACGTCTCGAACTTCAGGCCGGTCAAGCGCATCGACTACGTGATGGCGATCTTCGACCGCGTCAGGCGCCAGCTGCCCGCGCGGCTCCTCCTGGTCGGCGATGGGCCCGACCTCCCGCTTGCGCTGCGCACGGCCCGGGAACTGGGCATCTCGAATCTGCTCCACGCCGTCGGCGCGCAGGAGGAGGTGCAGCCGCTCCTGTCGGTGAGCGACGTTTTCCTGCTGCCGTCCAAGGAAGAAAGCTTTGGCCTTGCGGCGCTCGAAGCCATGGCCTGCGGCGTGCCTGTCGTGGGAGCCCGGGTGGGCGGTGTGCCCGAGGTCATCGAGCACGGCGTGAGCGGCTTCCTGCACGACGCCGATGCCGTGGACGAGATGGCCGCCAGCGTGATGCGGCTGCTGACAACGCCTGGGCTGCATCGCACGATGGCCGACGCGGCAACCCGCCGCGTGCGCGATCACTTCGGCGCCGACCGCGTCGTGCCGATGTACGAGGCTGCTTACGAGAGGCTGCTAGCCTCGACGACCCGCTAGCATGATTCAGAGTTCAGAGTTCAGAGTTCAGAGTTCAGAAAAGAAGACCGGACCTGCAGTTCCGGCCCGATTTCTGAATTCTGAATTCTGAATTCTGAATTTACTCCTGACGGGCTCTGCGAACGGCACCAGCTTCTTGAAAGTCGCCACGACCCAGCGATAGCCGTCCGGGTCGGTGACGACGGCCGCGCGGTCGCCCCACGGCGTGTCCTCAGCGGCCCCGCAGCCGGCGCCTGCGTCGCGGGCACGCGCGAGGGCGCCCTCCACGTCGGTCACGTAGGTGTAGAGCGCCGCCGCGCCGCCGCCGGGAGCCGTTTCATCGCCTTTGCGGACCAGCATGACGACCACTTCGCCTTTCCGCATTTCGGCGTACCGGGGCTGACCACCGGTGTCCTTCAGAACGATCGCCGGCACGAATCCGAGGGTCTGTTCGAGAAAACGCATCGAGGCGTGCACGTTGGCGACGGCCAGATACGGGCTCACGGCCTGCATGCCCGGCGCGACGCCGCTGCCGGCCTCGACCTTCGGCCGCCGTGTCCGTTCGGGCTCCGTGGCACGCGGGCGGGCGGCCCGGCGCGCGGGCTTCCTCGTTGTCTTGCGCGCGCGGGCCGTCTGGCGCGCCGGCCTCTTGCTGGCCTTTCGCGCGGCTGTCATGCGGGGGGCGCCATGCGGGACGATGCGAGGCTCCGCTCAGTTAGGCTGGACAGGATATCAAGGTTGGGCAACGGAGAGGGCGATGGGCCCGTCCAAGTAGTGCGCTGCGGCGAGCTGCTTGCATCCTGGGTCCGTCGCGCGCCCGGGAGGCTCCGGATAGGGCGTAGAATGTTCGCCCCTGACACGCGCGGGCTGCGAGACCCGACCCCAGATTACGAATTCGTAAGGGGGTCGGGGCCGGTTTTCTGGAGCGAGCGAGATGGCACGAACCCAATTGCACCTCGAGCACCTGTTCCGCCGGGGCGGGTTTGGGGCAAGTCCGGGCGAACTGGCGGCGCTGGGCAACATGTCGATGTCGCAGGGCATCTCGTATCTCTTGAACTACGAGGAACAGCCCGACGACGTGGACTCGAAGATCGGCCAGCCCAACTACATCAACTTCGTGTCCCGCGGCGCCTCCGGGGCGAACATCATCATCGAGGACGCGCGGCAGCGCTGGCTGTTCCGCATGATCCATTCACAACGCCCGCTCCAGGAGAAGATGGCGCTCTTCTGGCACAACCATTTCGCCACCGCCTACAGCAAGATTGCCGGCACCTTCGGCGCCGTGCTGGCCACCAAGATGCTGGCGCTCAAGGAAGGCGACCTGCCGGGCCCCCGCGGTCAGCTCGAGACCTTCCGCGCGCACGCGCTCGGCAGCTTCCGCGACCTGCTGATCGAGATGGCCAAGGACCCGGCCATGCTGGTCTGGCTGGACGGCCGCCTGAACACGCGGCAGCGTCCGCAGGAGAACTTCGGGCGCGAGATCATGGAGCTCTTCACGTTCGGGATCGGCAACTACACCGAGGAAGACGTGTATGCCGCGGCCCGGGTGTTCACCGGCTGGAACCTGCGGCTCGTGAATCGTGGCGCCGACGCTGCCCAGAACTACTACGAGTTCGTCTACCTCCCCAACAACCACGACACCACCGAGAAGAACTTTACGTTTGCGATCTATCCCAATGGGTCGCGGACGATTCCGTCGCGTTCGGCGGCTGAAGGGATGCAGGACGGCGTGGACTTCATCACGGCGCTGGCCACGCATCCGGCGACGGCCGCGCGGCTGGCGCGCAAACTGTGGCACTACTTCGTCACCGACGCCTTCGATCCCGATCCCGACTTCGTGCGCGGCGCGTCCAACGTCTACCTGTCGAACGAGACGCGGATGGAGCCGGTGATCCGTTACGTGATGCAGTCCCGCTGGTTCCAGAACCCGGGCAACTGGTTCTCACGCTACTCGTGGCCGGTGGAGTTCGCCGTCCGCGCGGTGAAGGAAGTGGGCTACGGCGGTTTCAGAGTGGACGACATGCGGGCGCCGCTTGCCGCGATGGGGCAGGTGCTCTTGAGCCGCCCGACGTGAACGGCTGGGAGCTGGGTCAGGGGTGGTTCTCCACGGGCGCGATGCTGGCCCGCATGAACTTCGCGTCGCAGATCTCGGCAAACCAGAGGGGCCCGCTCGCTACAGCCGCGACGAGCGCCAGAGAGTCACCCGAGAAGATGGTCGAGTACTTCCTGGACCGCCTGTCGCCGTCGCCCTACGACGACGCTCCGCTCGGTGAGCTGCATGCCTACCTGCTCGCCGGCGGCGCCTGGACCGGGTCTGCCGCGCAGCTGAACACGAAGGTGGCCGGACTGTCGCGACTGATTGTCGGATCGGCCGAGTACCAGTTGGTCTAGAGGGACGGAGATCTCGATGGCTATCTCACGACGCCAGTTCATCAGCGGCGGCGTTTCCGCCTTCACCATCAGCTTCGCGGCGCCGGCCTTCCTGTCCGATATCGCGCGTGCGCAGGGCGCTCGGGCTCGCAACCTGGTGGTGGTCTATCTGAGCGGCGGCAACGACTCGCTGAGCACTGTGGTGCCGTACCAGGACCCCTTCTACTACAGCCGCCGTCCATCGATCGCCGTGCCCGCGGGCCAGGTGCTGCAGATCGGGACCGATTCGAGCGGCAAGGCACTGGGCCTGCACCCGCGACTCGGTGGGCTGCGCGCCGTCTTCGATGCCGGACGCCTCGCCGTCATTCAGCGCACCGGCTATCCCAATTCCAGCCGTTCGCACTTCCAGGGGCTCGACATCTGGGGCACGGCCAGTCCCGCCTCGCCCGTCGGCGACGGCTGGCTGGGGCGCTATCTCGAAACGGTCCCGGCGGATCCGCTGGCGGGGTGGAGCGCTACGCAGGAGTTGCCACGAGCACTGCAGTCGCGGGAGGCGAGCGTCCCCGCGATCCCCAACGCCGCCACCTACGCGTTCAACAGCCCCAACACGGGTGCGGAAGCCGCCAACGAACGCGCCTCCGCCACGCGCATCGCCTCGCACCTGCCGGCTGAACGACCCAACCTCGCCTTCGTGAACACGAGCGCGCAGGCCGCGTTCGCCACGCTGGACCGGGTGGGTTCGGTGATCAGCTATACCGGCACCGTGGCGTACCCGAACAACGGGTTCGCGGCGGCAATGCGCACGGTGGCGGGTGCCATTGTTCGCAACGTGGGCACGCGCGTCTTCTGGGTGCAGACGGGCGGCTTCGACACCCACGCCCAGCAGGGTGCGGGCGGCGCCGGCGGCTACGGGAACCTGATGGGCAACTACGGCGACGGCGTGGCGGCCTTCTACAACGACCTGCGCAACCAGGGCGCGCTCAACGACACGCTGATCCTGCAGTTCTCCGAGTTCGGCCGCCGGATCTCCGAGAACGGCAGCCAGGGCACCGATCACGGCGCAGGCGCGATCATGATGGCGCTGGGCGGCACCGTGCGCGGCGGCATCTACGGCACGGCCGCGTCGCTGGATCCGAACCCCGCGAATCCGACGCTCGAGAACAACGGCGGCGACGTGCGCCATGAGATCGACTTCCGGTCGGTGTACGCGCGCGTGCTGGACGGCTGGCTGGGCGCGAACTCGACGGCGATCCTTGGCGGGGATTTTCGAGCCGGGGCGCCTGCGATCGTCTAGCGCGTTCGTCAATTCACAATTCACAATTCACAATTCAGAATTCAGAAACTCCACTGAGGCAGAAGGTTCTCGCGAACCTTCTGCCGTTTCAGTCGTTGCGAAACGCCACCACCGGATCGACGCGTGCCGCGCGCCACGCCGGCACGGCCGCGGCCAGAGTGGCCGTCACCGCCAGGACCAGCACCACGCCGCCGAACGTCACCGGGTCGATCGGCTGCACGCCGAAGAGGAACGCCGAGATCGTTTTCGACACGGCGAGCGCCAGCACCAGTCCGACGAGCGTCCCGGCCGCGATCATCGTTGCCGCGCCGCGCAGCACCAGCCCGAGGACGCTCGATCCGCTGGCGCCCAGCGCGATGCGGACCCCGAACTCACGCCGGCGTTGCTGGACGGAGTACGCCAGGACACCGAACACGCCCACCAGCGCCAGCAGCGAGCGCCAACCCGGCGAACGTGCCGACCATCGCCGCCCGGAACCGGTATCCGGCCGTGGACTCGACGGACAGGAACTCGAGCGTCCGTTCGCGGCGCACCGGCGTATTCGGATCGTGCCGGGCGACGATCGCGCGGACGAGGGGCGTCAGCGCCTCCGCCGGCCCTGTGGCTGCCTGGGCGACGAGGTAGACGTTGCCGGTCGGGAACTGGCGCAGCGGCATGTAGACCTGAAGCAGGTCTTCGGGTGCCGCGGCTCGCCCGCTGGTTGGCCGGGCGACGCCGACGATCTCCTTGATCAGCGGTTCCATCTGCGGCACCCGCCGCAGAGCAATCCGCATCCCGATCGGGTTCCGGCCCCCAAGGACCCGCCGGACGAACGCCTCGTTGACGATGCAGACCGACGGCGCCGCGGTTGTGTCGCGATCGCTGAAGCCGCGGCCGGCCACGATGGGAAGGTCCAGCGTCCGGAAATATCCCTCGTCCGCCACGGCGAAGTCGGCACTCGGGCGATTCTCCGCGGCCACCGACGGATCGCCGACCACCTCGATCGACCACATTCCCAGCTCTGATGTCGTTCCGTACGGAAGGCTGCTCGTCCACCCGACGCTCTTCACTTCCGGCCGCTCACCGACCTCGCGCGCCACCGTGTCGTAGAACTGCATGAGCGATTCCGGAGTCGGCCGCGGCGTCTTCGGTCCGAAGTCCACGCTGAAGTCCAGCGTCAACACACGGCTGGCGTCGACGCGGTACCCGGTGTCGACGTTGACGAGCACGAGGAGCGTGCGCAGCAGGAGCCCCGCACCGCACAGCAGCAGCACGGCGGCGGCGACTTCGCCCGAGACCACCACGCTGCGGAATCGTCCGCTGCCCGTGGACGATCGGCTCTCGCTGGCGAGCGTGCTCGTCAGCGAGGTGCGGGTCGCCTGCCATGCCGGACCAAGCCCGAACAGGATGCCAACGGCCACCGCGGCGCCGATGCCGAACATCACCACCCTGGCGTCGAATCCCAGGGTGACCGACGCCGGCAGGAGCCCCGGAGGAATCAGCGCCGGTGCCGCGCGCAGGATCGCGGCCCCGATTGCGAGCCCGAACGCCGCACCGACCAGCGACAGCACGAGACTCTCGATCAGCATCTGGGCGATGACGCGACCGCGCCCCGCGCCCAGCGCCGCCCTGACCGCCAGTTCCCGCGACCGCACGTTGGCGCGCGCCAGCAGCAGGTTCGCGACGTTGGCGCAGCACATCAGCAGCACGAAGCCGACCACGCCGAGCAGGAGGAGCGAGGTGAGCTGCAGGTCCGGTCCCATCAGCCAGTTGCGGACCGGCTCGATGGCGAGGCCGAAACCGGCCCCCGCATCAGAATGCTCTCGCGCGATGCGGGCGCCGATGGCCTCCACGTCGCCGCGGGCGGCGTCGAGAGTGACGCCGGGCTTCAATCGGCCGACGACCTCGAAGACTTTGGCTGCGCGCTGGTCCAGTTCCGGGACCTGTGGCATCAGCGTCCACATGCGGGCGGGACGCGTCAGCTGAGCCCAGTCGGGGACCACGCCGACGACCGTGAACGGCTCGCCGTTCAAGCGCACGGTCTTTCCGACCAGGGAGACGTCTGCCGCGAAGCGCGACCGCCACAGGCTCTCGCTGAAGACGACCGTCGTCGGCCTCGGCCCCTCGTCAACCGAACGGAAGGTGCGCCCTGCGACCGGGACCGCGCCGAGCACCTCGAAGAACCCTGTCGTGACGTACTGGCGCTCGACGGTTTCGACCGTGCCATCCGGCGCTGTCACCAGCGGGCCGCCCCCGGCGCCCTGGGCGATTGCCGCCAGTGCTTCGAAACTCCGACTCTGCTCGCGGACGTCGCGCAGCGTCGGGGGCGACACCCCCAGACGGGGCGCCGCGACCGAACGCTCCATGACGGCCACGACACGTCCGGAATCCGGAAACGGCAGCGGGCGCAGCAGCGTGACATCGGCCAGCGCGAAAATCGCGCTGTTGGCGCCGATGCCCAGCGCCAGCGTCAGCGTGGCGACGAAGGTGAAGCCGGGAGATGCTCCCATCTGTCGAAATGCAAAGCGGATGTCGGTCGCCACGTCGTCGAGCCATTGCGTGATCCGCATCTCCCTGTCCCTCTTTCTCGCGATCTCGAGGCAGACCCGGCGCACGCGCTCGACCTCGGCGGCATCGACCGGCCTGCCTTCCCGCCGGCGCATCTCGAGGTGGAAAGCCAGTTCCTCCTCGACCTCCCGCTCGATCGGGTACGCGCCACAACAACGAACGCAGCGACCGTCTCATTGCGCGAGCAGAATCTTCGAGACGCCCGCGGTGAACAGACGCCAGACTTCGGTTTCGGCCGCCAGCTGCGTGCGTCCCTGGCGCGTAAGCCGGTAAAGCTTGGCCCGCCGCCCAAGCTCAGATTCGCCCCATTCCGCCTCGAGCCAGCCGCGCCGCTCCATCCGGTAGAGCGCCGGGTAGAGCGACCCCTCTTCGACGATCACGGTCTCGGCCGAGGCGTCCTCGATGAACTTCGCGATGGCATAGCCGTGGCGTGGACCGCCAGTCAGCGTCTTGAGGATGAGGGCGTCCAGCGTGCCGTGCAGCAGCGCATTGGGCGTTTTGGCAGGCATGGGCCTCCGTCGAGCCGCCCTCGGGCGGCCCGGGTATTACCAAGACTTTCTTGGTAATGCCAGCTTAGACGGAGGTCGTCGGGGGAAAGTTGCGCCCGCTCATTGGCGACTCACCTACCGTAAACAGAGTGCAGCGCCGGCGCCAGGTGCGGGTACCTGAACGCGTAGCCCTCGGCTTCGGCCTTGCGGGGCAGCACCCGCTGCCCGCCGAGGATCAGGGCGTCCGCCATTTCGCCCAGGAGCAGCCGCATCGCAAAAGCCGGAGCGCGCAGGAAGCCGGGGCGCCGCAATTCACCGGCCAGCGTGCGCGCGAACTCGGCGTTGGTGACCGGCGTGGGCGCGGTCAGGTTCAGCGGCCCGCTGACGGTGCTCCGATCGAGCGCCAATAGAGCCAGGTTCATCCAGTCCTGGAGGTGAATCCATGACATGGTACTGCTCACCCGATCCGATCGGGCCGCCGGCCCCGAACTTGAAGGGCAGCGCCATCTGCGGCAGTGCACCGCCCTTGCCGTCGAGGACGATGCCGGTTCGCAACAACACGACGCGCGTGCGGCCCGACGCGGACCACGCGGCGTCTTCCCACTCCGCGCACACGTCGCCCAGGAAGTCGCTTCCTCGGCTCGACGACTCGTCGAGCGGCGTCTCGTCCCGTACGCCGTAGAACCCCACCGCCGAGCCGCTCAAGAACACCGCCGGCGGCGCCGGCGCGCGTGCGATGGCCGCCGAGAGCGCCCGCGTCACGTTTACGCGGCTCGCGCGGATCGCCTCCTTGCGCGCGGGGGTCCACCGTTTGCCGGCGATGGATTCTCCGGCCAGGTTGATCACGGCATCGGGACCATTGACCCGGGCCAGCACGGCGCCCTCCTCGCCGTCCGGCGGCCACAGGGCTTCTCCCGGTTTCTTGGGATGCCGGCTCAGGACGGTGACGTCGTGGCCGCGGTGACGTAGCGCCTGGACGAGGGCCGTCCCAAGGAACCCCGTGCCGCCGGTCATCAGCACTTTCACGGGCATAACCTTATCGCGGAGAGGCTTCCGGCTCCCGGCTGCCGGCTTCCGAAAGGTTGCTCGCGACTGAAAATTGTGTTAACTAACTGGTTAGTTAACTCATGCCGGGTGCCATCAAGGCCGCCGCAACGGAGAACGGGACCGCTGGAGCCATTTTCTCGGCTGCGGCCCAGGAGTTCGCCGAACGCGGGTTCGACGCGGCCGGAGTGGACCGCATCGCGGCGCGCGCCCGCGTGAACAAGGCGATGCTCTACTACCACTTCGGCAGCAAGAAGGCGCTGTACACCGAGGTCCTGCGCGACATGTTCCGCGCCGTAGGCGTGCGCGCGCGCGCACTCGCCGACGGGCCCGGCCCCGCCGTTGACAAGCTGGACGCCTGGATCACGACCATCATCGAACAGGCCGCGGCGCGTCCGTGGTTCCCTCCCATCATGCTGCGGGAGCTGGCGTCGGGAGCGCCCCGGCTCGATCCCGAGACGTTCGCGATGATGAACGTCGTCTTCGGCGCCGTGCGGGACATCGTGGAGCAGGGGCAGCGCGAGGGCGTGTTCGCGGACGTCGATCCGCTGATGACCCACCTGACGATCATGCCGCCCATCCTGATCTACTTCGCGCGTGAACGGGCCCTGCTCTCGCATCAGGAGCATACGGGGCTCGCCGCACCCAGACGGCTGGATGAATTCGTGGTCCACATGCGCCGCGCCGCTCGAAAGCTGGTTTCGAAGTGAAGGAGCCGACCGTGACATCCATCATGTCCACTGCACGCGCGTTGACGGTTGCCGCCCTGATGACGACGCTCTGCGGCTTGACCGCCGGCTGCGCCGAAGAGGCGCCCACCAACGAGCTGCGGGCGTCGGGGTACGTGGAGGCGACCGAGGTGACCGTCGGCGCGGAGGTGGGCGGCCGGCTGGTGGAGGTGGCCGTCAAGGAAGGCGACCGTGTTGACGCAGGCGCGGTGATCGCGCGGCTCGACACCAAGGACGCCGAGCTGCAGATGGACCGCATCCGTGCGGAGCGCGACGTGGCCCAGGCCCAGCTCCGGCTCGTCCAGGCCGCTCCCCGTGTCGTGGACGTGCGCTACGCGCAGGCGCAGGTGGACGCCGCGGAGGCGGACGTCACGGCACTTGACGCCGACATCAAGTCGGCCGAACTTGACCTGGCCCGCTTCGAGTCGCTGCTCGCGGCCAACGCCGGGTCCCAGAAGCAGCGGGACGATGCGCGTGCCCGGTTGGACGGATTGCGCGAGCGGCAGCGAGGCGCTCGCGAACGTGTGCGTGTCGCGCGGGAAGCCGTGGCCCGAGTGGAGACGTTCGCGCGCCCCGAAGAAGTGGCGGCGGCGCGGACGCGCGTGGCGGCGGTCACGGCGCAGCTGGCTGTCCTCGAGAAAAGCGTGGCCGACGCGGTCGTGAAGGCGCCAACCGCTGGCATCGTCACGCAGGACCTGGTTGACGCCGGGGAAATCGTGGCGCCCCGCACGCCACTCGTCGTCATCACCGACCTCGACCGTGCATGGGCCAACGCCTTCGTGCCGGAGCCGGCGGTGCCGCGCATCAAGCTGGGACAAGCCGCCACGGTCCACACCGACGCGAGCCAGACGCTGCAGGGAACCGTGACGTTCGTCTCGTCCCGCGCGGAGTTCACGCCGCGCAACGTGCAGACCGCCGACGAACGTTCACGGCTCGTCTACCGCATCAAGGTCAGCGTGGAGAACTCCGCCGGAATACTGAAACAGGGCATGCCGGTGGACGTGACCATGGTGCTGCCATGAGCGCCGACGCCGTGCGGTTTGACGCGGTCGAGAAGCGCTTCGGGGCCACGACCGCGCTGGCCGGCCTGACCTTCGACGTCGCGAAGGGCGAGATGTTCGGCCTGATTGGCCCCGACGGCGCCGGCAAGACGACGGCGATCCGCGTGCTGTGCGGCCTGTTGCACCCCGACGCGGGGTCCGTGCGCGTGCTCGGGGCGGATCCGGCCCGAGAGCATGGGGTTGTGACCGCGCGCGTGGGTTACCTGTCGCAGCGCTTCACGCTGTACGGCGATCTGACCATCGACGAGAACATCGAATTCTTCGCAGAGATCCGCGGCGTGCGCGACTACCGGTCCCGCCGGGAGCAGCTGCTCGAGATGACGCGGCTCGCCCCGTTCCGGACGCGGCTGGCCGAGCGGCTGTCCGGAGGCATGAAGCAGAAGCTCGCGCTCGCCTGCACGCTCGTTCACGAGCCCGACCTCGTGGTGCTCGACGAACCGACGACGGGCGTGGACCCCGTCTCCCGCCGCGAGTTCTGGAAGCTGCTGTCGGAGTTCCTGGCGCGCGGCGTGACGATCGTGATGTCCACGCCGTACCTGGACGAAGCCGAACGCTGCAGCCGTGTGGCGTTGATGCACGAAGGACAGGTGCTGGCCGTGGACGAGCCAGGACGCCTGCGCAAGCAGATGCCCGGCGGGCTGGTGGAGGTGGTGGCGCCGGGAGCCGCGCTGCAGCTGGACGCGGTACGCGCGCTTCCTGGTGTGGGCAACGCACACGCGTTTGGCGACCGGCTGCACGTCCGGCTGGCCGCCGCCGACACGGCGACCGTCGATTGATTCGCGGCGAGCCTGCGTCGGGATCTACTGGCCGACGCCCACGTGCGCGTGGTGGAGCCGTCGCTCGAAGACGTATTCATCGCGACCCTCGAGCAGAAGGAGCAGGCACATGCGTAGGGCATCGGGCTGCGCGATTCTCGCCGCGTGCCTTGCCGGTGCGCCCGGCGTCGCGCAGGCCCAGGATCAACCGGTGTTGAGGCTGTCGCTCGCCGACGCACGGGCTCGCGCCCTCGAAACCAGCCACCGCCTGGCTGAGGCCAGGGCGCGCGAGGCCGCGACGCTGGCCGGTGTGGACGCGCGCATCGCGGCCGAGCGGCCGCTCGTGAGCGCGAGCGCCGGCTACACGCGGACCAATCACGTCGAGGAGTTCGCGGTGCCGGGGGCCGGCGAGAGTGGTGGCCTGACCCGGCTCGTCGTGTACCCCGACGTGCCCGACAACTACCGCACCCGCCTGGACGTGCAGTGGCCCATCTATTCGGGCGGCCGCAGCGACGCACTGGTGCGCGCCGCGCGCGCGGAAGCCGCGGCGGCCACCGCCGAGACGGCGGTCACGCGGGCCGACCTGCGGCTGGAGGTGTCCCGTGCCTTCTGGGCGGTGGTGACCGGGCGCGCCGCGGTGACCGTTCTCGAACAGGCGGTGAGCCGAGGCGAGGCCAACGTGGCCGATGCGCGCGCGCGCCTGACGGCCGGCCTCGTGCCTCCCAACGAGGTCGCGACCGCCGAGGCCCAGGCCGCGCGCCAGCGCATGTTGCTCGTGGAAGCGCGCAACCTCCGGGATAGTTCGTCGGCGGACCTGGCACGGCTGGTTGGCGCGGCCCCCGGCCAACAGGTGGAACCGCAGGCCACGCTCGAAGACGCCGTTGCCCCGGTGGCTGCACGAGACGCGCTGGCCGCGGAAGCGCGGCAGCAGCGGGCCGAGCGAACGGTGATCGAACGGCGCATTGACCTGGCCGGCGCCACTCGTGCCGCCGCCGAGGCGGGCCGCCGGCCGCAGGTGGCCGTGGCGGGCGGAGTGGACTACTCGCGCCCCAACCCGCGCATCTTCCCGCGCGCGGACCATTGGGACGACTCGTGGGACGTCGGCGTGGCGCTCACATGGTCGCTCTGGGACGGCGGCCGCGTGGCAGCGGATGTGGCGCAGGCCTCCTTTCAAGCCGAGGCCGCGCGCCAGCGGCTGTTGGAGTTCGACGCCGTGTTGTCGACGGAGGTCACGCAACGCTCGCTGGAGATCGCATCTGGGCGGGCGGCGGTGGCGGCAGCCGATGAGGCCATCCGCGCGGCCACCGAGGCGAGCCGTGTCGTGGGCGAACGCTTCCGGGCTGGTGTCATTGCGCAAAGCGAGGTGCTCGACGCCGAACTCGCGCTCGTGCAGGCGCAACTGGAGCGGACGCGCGCGCTGGCTGGCGTCCGGCTGGCCGAGGCGCGGCTCGATCGAGCCCTGGGGCGATGACGCCTGAGCCGCGAAATCAACGAGGCTCAGGGGCCATCGAGGTCAGGCGCCTGACGCGCCGGTTCGGCGACTTCGTCGCCGTCAACGACGTGTCCTTTGACGTCAAGGCCGGCGAGATCTTCGGCTTCCTCGGGAGCAACGGCGCGGGCAAGTCCACCACCATCCGCATGCTGTGCGGGCTGCTGCGGCCCACGTCGGGCACGGCGACCGTCGGCGGCATCGACGTCGGCCGCGATCCCGAGGGCGTGAAGCGGCGCATCGGCTACATGTCTCAGCGCTTCTCGCTGTACGAGAGCGCTGACGGTGGACCAGAACATCGCGTTCTTCGGCGGCGTGTACGGGCTCGAGGGCGATCGCCTGGCCAGGCGCCGCGACATGGTGCTGGAGATGGCCGGGCTGCGGGGTCGGGAGAACACACTGACCGGTGACCTGTCCGGAGGCTGGCGCCAGCGGCTGGCGCTTGGATGCGCCATCCTCCACGAGCCGTCGATCGTCTTTCTGGACGAGCCCACGGGCGGCGTGGACCCGCTTTCGCGCCGCCGCTTCTGGCGGCTCATCGACGAGCTGTCGCGGGCGGGCGTGGCCGTGCTGGTCACCACTCACTACCTGGACGAGGCGGAGCATTGCCACCGCGTGGCCATCATCCAGGCAGGGAAGCTGGCGGCGATCGGCACCGTGGCCGAGCTGAAGTCGATCTTCGCGTCGAGGCCGATCTTCGAGGTTCGGGCGCCGCGCCCCGTGGACGCGATGCAGGCGCTCGACCGCATGCCCGAAGTCGAGAAGACCAGCATCTTCGGCACCGCCGTGCACGCGGTCATGCGGTCCGGCGATGCGGATGCGGCGGGTCTGGCCGGCCGGCTGCGAGCCGCCGGCATCGAGGTGGACTCCTGTGTGCGCGTGATGCCGTCCCTCGAAGACGTGTTCCTGGACGTGGCCGAGAGGGCCGAACAGGTGGTCGCATGAAATTCATCGGCCGTGTGCTGGCCGTGACTCGCAAGGAGTTGCGGCAGATCAGCCGCGACAAGCGCACGCTGCTCATCCTGCTGTTCGTGCCCGCGTTCTTCCTCTTCGTCTACGGCTACGCCCTGAACTTCGACATCCGCAACATCGCGCTGGCGGTCCAGGACAACGACCAGTCGGTCCAGAGCCGGCAGCTCGTGTCGGCGTTCGTGCGCTCGGGCTATTTCGACCTCGTGGCGGCCGCGCAGGACAACCGGGAGGTCGTGCGCCTGTTGGACCGTGGCGACGCACGCGCGGTGCTGGTGATTCCGGCCCGGTTCGGCGCCAGGGCATCGATCGGCGAGCGCGCCGCCGTGCAGGTGCTCATCAACGGAGACAACGCCAACACCGCGTCCACCGTGATGGGCTACGTGATAGGCATTGTGAGCGCCGAATCCGCGCGCTACCAGGTGCTGGCCCGCGCGTGGAATGACCCGCTCGGAACGGGGTTGGCGCCGCTCGTCACGCTGGAGCCGCGCGTCTGGTACAACCCGGAGCTTCGGAGCGCGCTGTTCCTCGTGCCCGGGCTCATTGCCTACATCGCCATGCTGACGGCGGTGGTCTCCACGGCGCTCTCCGTCGTGCGGGAAAAGGAATCCGGAACCATGGAGCAGATCCGGATGTCGCCCATCGGCCCGGTGGGCTACGTGCTGGGGAAGACCCTGCCGTACTTCGTCATCTCGCTCGCGTCGGCGATGGGTGTCGTGGCGGTCTCCATGGCGCTCTTCGACCTGCCGATGCGCGGATCGTGGGTGTTGCTCGTGGTGTCGGTGTCGGTGTTTCTCGTCGGGGCACTGGCCATGGGCCTGCTGATCTCGACGGTCGCTGAATCGCAGCAGGTGGCATTTCAGCTGGCGTTGTTCTCCTCGTTCCTGCCCACTTTGATGCTGTCGGGCTTCATCTTCCCGATTTCCAGCATGCCGGCGTTTCTCCAGGGCGTGACACAGTTAGTGCCGGCCCGCTACTTCCTCACCGTTCTGCGCGGCGTGCTGCTCAAGGGGATCGGCGCCGACATGTTGTGGCGGGAGCTGGCCGCGCTGGCGGTCATCGCCGTCGTGCTCCTGGGGCTGGCATCCGCCCGCCTGAAGCGGCAGTGGGCCTGAATCATGCGGCGGCTGATGCACCTGTTCCGGAAAGAGCTGATCGAGCTGCGGCGCGATCCACGGCTCTTCGGCATCGTCGTCATCGCGCCGATCGTCCAGCTGACCCTGCTCGCCTACGCCGCAACCACCGACGTGCACGACGTGCCGGTGCTGGTCGTGGACCAGGACCAGTCCGCCGAGAGCCGCGCGATCATCGAACGATTCGACGCATCGGCCAATTTCACGGTCGTGGGCGCGGCCACGTCGGAGCGAGAGGTGGAGACGGCGCTGGACACCCGCAGGGCATGGATGGCCCTGACGATTCCATCCGACTATGGCGAGCGCCTGCGGATCGGGTCTCCCACGACGGTGCAGGTCGTTGCCGATGGGACCGATGCCAACTCCACGAACGTCGCGCTGGGCTATGCCGGCGCGCTCGTATCGGCCTACGCCGCGGAGCTGGCGGCGCCGGCGGGCCGCGCCGCCCCGGGCCCGATCGTGTCGGCCGAGGTGCGCGTGTGGTTCAACCCGCAGCTCGAGAGCCGGTTCTTCATGATCCCGGGCATCGTCGCGCTGCTGCTGCTGATGGTCACCACCAACCTGTCGTCGATGGCGATCGTCCGGGAGCGGGAGGTGGGCACGCTCGAGCAGTTGAGCGTCACGCCCATCGCTCGATGGGAGCTGATTGCGGGAAAGCTGCTGCCCTATGCCTTCATCGGCATGCTGGATGTCGCGCTGGTGCTGATCGTATCGATTCTCTGGTTCGAAGTGCCCATGCGCGGCAGCCTGGTGCTGCTGTTCGCGATGTGCGGGGTGTACCTCTTGTGCACGCTGGGCCTGGGCCTCTTCGTGTCCACGATCTCGCGCACGCAACAGCAGGCCATGATGACGGCGTCGTTCTTCTTCATGATCCCGATGGTGTTCCTGTCGGGGTTCGTGTTCCCGATCGAGAACATGCCGGACATCGTGCAGCCGGTCACGTATCTGGTGCCGCTGCGCTACTTCCTCATCATCCTGCGCGGCATCTTCCTGAAAGGCGTGGGGCTGGAGACGCTGTGGCCCCAGGCCGTGGCGCTCTTCGTGTGGGGCACGGTGGTGCTCACGCTCGCCACGCTCCGGTCCACGAAGCGGCTGGGCTGAGCGGGTCCAGCATCACTCGTCGGGTTGATCCCGCCGCGGCGCGGCGAGCCACTGAGACAGCGTGACACCGAGCGGCACGAGGGTGCCGGCTTCGTGCTGCAGGTAGCTCACGGGCGGATCCTGGACGGTCGGATCCACCAGATAGACATCCCCGGCGCCGTTGTTCGCGATCGCGACCAGACGTTCGGTTGCCGGCCAGCCGCTCGCCTGGCCGGTGAGTGGCTCGAAGAACGCGACGTAGCACTCGGCGCTGCGCTCGGCGGGATTCGGCACGCCGATGAGGACGTCGCTTCGGCCGAGGAGCTCGCGATCCGAATACAGCGCGCGGAGCGGCGGCGGAGCAGGTGCGCCGAACCTCCGTTCGAGCGCGGCGTAATCGGGCGCCAGCAGCGCCGCTTCGAACTCGCGACTGGCCTGTGCCGCGCGCTCCGTAGCCCGGCGATCGGCGCGCCGGGTCAGCATGACCAGCCCCACGGCCACCAGCAGCAGGAACCCCACGACGATCACAAGGGCACTCAGACTGCTCATCTCAGGCTCCTTCTGCCGCTACTTGAAGCGGTCGGTGACGGGCGGCTGTTCGGCGCCGCGATCGGCCGGGTCCATGATCCAGACGCGGGTGGTCTCGCCGATGTCGGCGCGGGGGGTCCAATCGAGCGCCGCGAGCCGGGACTTGGGAAACCGCGCGCGCAGGGTCTGGCGCTCCCAATCTTCCACGACCAGGATCGGGTGCAGTCCGCGCTGCCTGAACGCGGATACCGAGTCGTCCAGATCCTGCGGCAGGTAGTCCCATCGCGCGATGGGAGCACCCGTGTAGTAGTTGATCGCGCCGCTTTCCTGGAACGTGATCACGACGGGGTTCGGCGGCAGCGTTTCCTTCAGGTAGTGGCCCACCGTGCGATAGCGGGATTCATAGAACCGCAGGTTGAAGACCTGTTCGCGCCTCGCGATGAGCACGTTGGCCGTGCACGCGACGGCCATGGCCAGCACGAGCACCGGTCCACGCAGTGGCGCCGGCACGCGCGCGGCGGCCTCGGTCACGAGCGCACCCACGAAAACGAATGCGACGGCCAGCGCCGGCATCAGGAACCGGAGGTACGCCCAGTCCGGGAAGATGCCGTAAGGCAGGTACACGGCGAGCATCAGGGCGCCGATGACGCTCGCGACGAAGGCGCTCGGCCACAGGCCAGGGCTTTCCTCGACAGCCGCACGGCGCCGGAGGACGACGATGAGGACCGCTGCCGCGACCAGCCACAGCGCCGCCGTTTCCCCCGTCACGATCCGCCAGAAATAGTCGCTGATGTTTTGCGGGACGTTGGATGGGTCGAGGTACTGATCCAGTCCGCCGTAGCCAGTGGAGGACGCTGACCCGTAAAGCTGGAGGTTCAGAATCATTAGCGGTGCCAGCACCGGGATGAGGCCCACCCCCACAAGCACCACGCGCGTCAGGCGCGGCTGACGCCACGAACGGAGGGGCCAGCCCGCCGCGCACGCCGCCACGGCAACGGCCAGCGGCGCCAGGTTGGGCCGCGTAGCGGCCGCCATGGCCAGGCACATGCCGGCCGCGATGGCCGACCACCACGTGCGCCCCAGCGCCCCGGCCAGCGCAAACACGACCCACGCGGCCGCAGGCACGTCGCTCATCGGGTGCACGACGAAAAAGAGCACCACGGGGCTGCTGGCCACGAGCGCGGCAGCCACAAGTCCGGCCGTCCGCGAATGCAGTTGGCGTCCCAGGAGGAAGCAGCCAAGCACCAATGCGGCGCCCATCAGCGGCGTGGCGGCGTAAGCGCCGAATTCGCCGAAGGCGGCGCGGGTCAGCGCCATGATCGCCGGAAAGCCGAGCGGGTAGGTGGGCACGATGTCGCCCTCGGCTACGCCGGGCCGATATCCCAACGGCGAGAAGTTCCATCCGCCGCCATTCCAGCCGAACGTCTTCACCAGCGGCTCGACGCGCACCAGGCCGCCGGTCAGCAGAAGCTTCGACGCGCTGACGTAGCCCGAGGGGTCGGTGCTGTGCGCGGCGAAGGTGTTGAACCCGAAGCCCGTGCCGGCGCAGGCCGCCGCCATCACGATGGCGATGCTGGTGGCGTACCGGTGCAGGAACGGCGCGACCTCGCTCGTCGTGCGCCCCAAGGCCGCCCGGTCGAGCAGCGCCAGCAGGCCCCACGCGATGGCGCCGATGATGAGCGGGTTCCTGACGCTGCGAGCGGTCAGGCGAATCGAGCCGACTTCGACGATGAAGCCGCCCGTCGCCACGATCACCACAAGCGCCACCAGCGCCAGCGTACCGATGGTGATGAGGGCGCGACGGGCAGAGTTTGATTGCCCGCGCATTCGCGCGGGCGGAGAAAACTTGACTCGTTTCGTTGAAGATTGGGCAGTCAAGTTTTCTGGCGGTCCGCGCTACACCGTTTCGAAGTCGGTGTACCCCTTTTCGCCCGGTGAGTAGAACGTCGCGGCGTCCCACGACGTCAGATCCGCGCCCTTGGCGAACCGCTTCGGCAGGTCGGGGTTCGACGTCATCAGCTTGCCGAACACGACGAAGTCAGCACCGCCCGATGCCAGCAGCGCGTTGCCCTTTTCGAGGTCGAACCCGCCGCCCGCGGCGAACGGACCCTTGAAGAGCGGGCGCAGCAGCTCGAACGTGTTCGGGATCGTGGTGCGCAGCGCGTGCAGGTAGGCGAGGTTCAGCGGCGAGATCGCCTTCACCAGCGTCGTGTAGGTTTCGATCGGATCGTCGTCGGTGCAGTCGTTGAACGGCATCGCCGGGCTGATCTTGATGCCCACGCGCCCCGAGGACCCCGCCGCCGCAATCATGGCCTCCAGCGCCTCCACCACGAACCGGATGCGATTCGTGACGCTGCCGCCATAGGCGTCGGTGCGCTTGTTGGTGCCGGTGGACAGGAACTGCATCGGCAGATAGCCGGACGCCGAGTGCAGCTCCACCCCGTCGAAGCCGGCCGACAGCGCGTTGCGTGTGGCTTGGGCGTACTCCTCGATCACGCCGGGGATCTCGCTCAACTCGAGCGCCCGCGGCGTGTCGTAGTCCTGCAGGCCTTGAGCGTCGGTCCACATCTGGCCCGCGGCCTTGACCACCGACGGCGCCACCGGTGGCTCGTCGGTGTACCGGTTGAGCGCATTGGCGATGCGGCCGACGTGCATGAACTGCAGGAATATGTGGCCGCCCTTGGCGTGGACGGCGGTGGTGATCTTCTTCCACGCGTCGATCTGTTCCTGCGTATGGATGGCCGGCGTGCGCGCGTAGCCCAGGCCGACCGCGGAGGGCGCGGTGCCTTCCGTCAGGATCAGCCCGACGGAGGCGCGCTGCTCGTAGTAGGCAATCGCCAGCTCCGAGGGCACGCCGTTCGCATGCGCGCGCGACCGCGTCATGGGCGCCATGAAGATTCGGTTGGGAGTGTCGAAGCCGTTGATCCGGCCGGGTGTCAGCAGGTTGATGTCAGCCATTGGTGGGCGGCGGTCTCGCTTTCTGATGGGCGGTGGAAACAAAGATGGTAGCGCAGGAGGGTGGTGCTTGGCTCCAGGCCCAGAAAGAGGCTCTAGGCTCTCGGCTCTGGGCTTTGGGAAGAACCCGGAATCAGATCAATTCGGCTCGGGGATGCGGGAGGCCGACTGGACGACCACGACCTCGAGTGGTGCACGCCGGCCCTCGAGCCTGAGTCCGAGCTGTTCCTGGACCGCGGTGGCCAGGCTTGGTCGGTCAGGCGGCGGTGACGCCAGATCCGTCTGCGCGACAAAGGGCACGACGGTTTTGACACCGGCCCGCGACGTTCGGTCCCGGCCTGTGGCCTGGGGCCTGGAGCCTCTCGTCTCCACGAATATTGCCTTCGATTTGCGCTCGGGGGCCAACGGGGGCTGACGTAGAATCGCCCCCGTCATGGTTCACCTTTCGAGACGAAGCTTGCTCACCGCCCTGCCGGCGGCCCTCCTCGCCCGTCGGGCTCTTGGCCAGGCCGCGGCCGCGCCCATTTCAGTGAGAAGGCTCAGCTCCTTCACGCTCAACGTGTCGGACGTGGGCCGCTCCGTGGACTTCTACCAGGGCCTCTTCGGCATGCCGGTCCAGGCCCGGCAGGGATCGACGGTGCTGCTGAGACTGGGAGCCGGGCCGCAGTTTCTCGCCCTCAACCCCGCCGGCGCCGCTCCGCCGCGGTTCGACCGCTTCAGCCTCAGCGTCGAAGGCTTCGATGCCGCCCGGGCGTTGAAGCAGCTGGCGGCACACGGCATCACATCGGGAGACGCATCCAAGGGAGCGCTGACGTTCAGCGATCCTGATGGCATCGTCGTGCAGCTCCACGACACGACCTACTGTGGAGGCGACGGCGCCCTGGGCAACATGTGCCGGGTCGAGCCGTCCGCGAAGAAGGGTCTGCTCGCCGCGCGCGACTGGAGCCACCTCACCGTGTTCACGGGCGATGCCGCGCGCTCGAACGCGTTCTACCAGCAGCTGTTCGGATTGAACGTGCAGGCGCGCCAGGGGCCCACGGCTCCACTGCTCGGCGTGGGAGACAAGATCCAGTTCCTCATGTTCGGCGGGGGAGGCGCGAGGGGCGGCGGCCAACCCCGGCCGGCCAGCATCAACCACATCTGCCTGAACCTCACCGGCTTCGATCGCGACGGCATCCTGAAGACGCTCGAGAGTTACGGGATCAAGCCGCGCGGCGACGCCACCGGCACCCCACCGCTCGTCTCGTACGTCACCAATCGCATGCCCAATCGCGGCGGGGCGCCGGAAGGCACGCCGGAGCTGTACTTCACCGACCCGGATGGCCTGCCGATCCAGATTCAGGACGCCCGCTACTGCGGGGGCGGCGGATACCTCGGGGACGTCTGCGCCGGCTGATTCGCTGATGCGCTACGGGTGGGCCTTGGCATAGGCCTCGCCTTCTTCCACATTTACGCGCGTCAGCACCAGCCCACCCAGGACGAAGAAGACGATCACCGACAGGACGGCCATGCGGCTGGATCCGAAGAGCGTGATCGAGAGCGCGAAGATGGCGGGGCCGGCGATGCCGGCAAACTTCTCGAACACGGCGAAAAAGCCGAAGTACTCCGACGACTTGTGCTTGGGGATCATCCGGGCGAAAAGCGATCGGCTGAGCGCCTGGGTGCCGCCCTGCACCATGCCCACCAGGAACGCCAGCGCGAAGAACTGCCACGTGGTCCGCATGAAGT
Organism: uncultured Acidobacteriota bacterium; assembly: GCA_963807235.1. Classification (GTDB taxonomy): domain Bacteria; phylum Acidobacteriota; class Vicinamibacteria; order Vicinamibacterales; family UBA2999; genus CAWEBF01. Next base: position 248,119 of record CAWEBF010000035.1, on the reverse strand, counting down.
AGCCCAGGATGGTGATGCCGACGTAGACGGCCAGCCCGCCGAGCACCGCTTGCTTGGGGCCGATGCGGCCCGCAAGGGCTCCGAAGATGAACGCGAAGGGCACGCCCACGAACTGCACCATCACGAAGGCGGCCACCTGCAAGTTCTGGTCGATGCCGATCTCGGCGCCGTAGATCCCGGCCATGCGGATGATGGTCAGGATGCCGTCGTTGTAGAGCAGGAACGCCACGAGCATCAGGAACGCCTGCCTGTACGATCGGCGCAGCTCGTGGAAGGTCTCCCACACGCGAGTGAACGCGACGCGAAGCGCCGGTTCACGGCCGGTCTCGTCGTGTTCGAGGGCGGCCGGCGGCTCCGGCACGCGCCGCAGCAGCGGCAGGCTGAAGACGACCCACCACACCGCCACGCTGACGAACGACAGCTTGATGGCCGACAGCGTGTCGGGGAGGCCGAAGGTGCCCGGCGAGAGGATCCAGGCCAGGTTCACCAGCAGCAGGAGCCCGCCTCCCACGAAGCCCAGCGCGAACCCGGCGGTCGACACGCGGTCCAGTTCGTCCGGCCGCGCGACGTGTGGCAACAGCGAGTCGTAGAACACCTGGCTCGCGGCCACGCCGATGTTGCCGATCATGAAGAGCGCGGCCGCGTACTCCCACTGCCCGCGGCCGATCGTGGCCATGAGCAGGGTGGCCGCGGCGCCAAGGACCATCGATGCCGCGAGCAGACGCTTCTTCATCGCGCGGTAATCGGCGATCGCGCCCAGGATCGGGCCCATCACGGCGACGATCGTCACGGCGATGGTGGTGGCCCAGGCAAACCGCGCCGTGGCCACGGTGGGCGCGAGCCCCGCGGCTGCATAGTCGGCGAAGAAGGGCGGGAAGACGGCCAGGATTACCGTGCACCAGAACGCGGAGATCGCCCAGTCGTACATCGCCCAGGCTCGCAGCTCCGGCCGGTCCAGCCCGACGCGCGCGAGCCAGGCGGTCACAGCGTCTCCCTCACAGCGCCTTCTTCACAGCGTCTTCTTTAAAACGTCTTCCTCGCGACCCACTCGCGGAACAGCGAGTCCACTACGACGTGCCGCGAGCCCTCCTTCATCACGAGGTCCTGCTTGGCCAGCGCCCCCAGCGCGGCCTGCGTGCTGGACGCCACACCCAGGCGGTGCCGTGCGCGCGTGTCGGCCGAAAGCAGCTCACGGCCGCCTTGAATGACCACGGCGCGGAGCACGGCCCGCTGCGCGAGCGTCAGCCGCTGCCACAATGCCTCGAACATCGTGTCCTGTTCCGCGAGAAGGCGCGACAGCGTGGCGTGGAGGTGATCGAGGCCGGCTCGCTTGCCGCCTGCGGCTCGCACGTCGTCCCACGTTTCGTGGGCGAGGCGCTGGACGTCGTAGGGCAGGTTGCCCGCCAGTTCCACGATGGCGACCCCCAGTCCTTCCTCGGGCTTGATGCCGCTCTTGGTGAATCGACGATCGATGGCCTCGGCAAAGACGTCCGCCGGGATCTTGTCGAGCCGCATCACCGGCCCCGCCTTGTAGAACGGCCGCCGCGGGCCGATCATCTGTTCCATCAGGCTCGGCTCCGATCCGGCGAAGACGTAGCCGACCCTCCGCTGCTGCTGGGCGGCGGCACGCAGCGCGTGCTCGACGCTGCCTCCGTTGAACCCGTTGACCGCCTGGAACTCGTCGAGCGCCACGACCACCGTACGCTTGCGCGCGTCGGCGAGCTGGCCGGGCAGGGCGAAGATCTCGTTCGCGAGCCGTGTCACGTCGCGGTCGGATCGCACCAGCGGAAACGCCACCGAGAACCGCCCGAGGCCCATCTCCTTGGGCTCGTACCGCAGTTCGGGGCGGGTGGACTTGATGGCGCCGCTGAACCAGCTCTTGGTCCGTTCCCACTTCGTGTCCAACGCGGCAAGCGCGCCCGCATACCCCTCGAGGAACGCCAGGTACGAGCTGTAGCTGCTGACCGTTACCTCGGCCGTGAGCGCGTTCTGCCGGGCCAGCGCCCCCAGCGCCTGCCGGACGAGCGACGATTTGCCGTAGCGCCGGGGCGAGATGAGGAAGACCTTCTGGCCGCCGGCCAGGTCGGTCACCAGGCGATCCAGCTCGACCTCGCGATCGACGAACGCGTCGTCGGGAACGATCTCGCCGTACACGAAGGGGTTCTGCATCGATTACGTAAAAGTCCGTAATGGTTACGTCATCTAACGTAACACGGTCAAGCCCGGGCTTGGATAGGGTGGCTGCAAAGATGAGCGTGATGGGCTCGGCGTCCGATTCCACTACCGTCTCATTGAGCAGGAACCGACCGTCGCCGGAGATGTCGTACTGTGCCCTGACGAGGTTTGCCGAGGCACCGCCCACGACATGCGTCGGGAACAACGCCGCGGGCTTCCCAGCCTCAAAGGTCGGCTCCGTCCCTCCGGGACGTGCCGGCCGAGAGACTACGGTCGCGGCCATCAGCACCTCGTCCGGCCCGATGAAGTAGATTTCGCTGCCGTCGGCCCTCCAGCGTGGGTGCATGCCCCCGCCGGTGGACACCAGCAACCGGCCGTGCGGCTCCGGGAACGATTGCACCACGATTTCGAATCGCCCTGACTCGTTGGTCTCGGTACGCGACCCAGCGGCCATCCGGCGAAAACCGAGCGCTGCGCTCCTCGAACATGGTGTTCGCGACGATTGTCGGCTTCCGCTCGCCGGTCATGTCGAGCGCCCAGAGGTCGCGCCCCATCACTGGATCGATCTCGTAGTACAGCAAGAACCGGCCGTCCCTCGACCAGTCCTGCGCTTGTTTGTTGTTGGGTGTGTCGAGCAGCAACGTCTCACTGCCTGCTCCGCTCGCGAGCTTCAGGTAGAGATTGTTTCGTCCCGTGCGGTTCGATGAGAACGCGATCCGCGTTCCATCGGGCGACCATGTGGGAAGCTGTTCATTGGCAATGTCGAACGTGAAGCGGCTGGATCCGCCGCGTGCCAGGTCCAGCAGCCAGACGTCCGTGTTGTTCTCGACGATTCGTTGGACGGCGGCGCGGCGCCCATCGGATGACAGTTCCAAATAGGACGGGCTGTTCGCGTCCGCTTCTCCGGCGACTCCCAGGGCGCGACCGGTTCGATCGCGCCACACCAACTGCAGACGCTGGCCGCCACCTGTGCGAAATGCCACGAGGCCGCTGGAGGAAACTGAGAATCCGCCCAGATTGGGCGCTTCGGTGCCGACACCGTCAGCCAAGACAATCGGCTCGCCCGTCAGCTCGCGTCGGCCCGCATCCAGCTGCTGCACGACCAGTTCATGTTGCCTCACGAAGATGACGCGGTCCGGCGGCAGGTACGCCCCGGCCGTGTCGGCCCCGGTCAGTCGCTTCGGCTGTCCGCCATCGAGCGAACCCAGATAGATGCCAGACGTCTCCACGTTACCGGAGACATAAAAGAGAAACCGCCGGCCGTCGGGCAGAAACTGCGGAAACCGGTGGCCGCTCTGGCCCGCCTCGAGTGTCGTGACAGCGGAGACCGGGCCGTGCGAGGCGGCCACTCGGAAGAGCGGCAGCGAGATTCCTTGAGCGAACACGATGGTGCCGTCCGCGCTCCAGGTGCCGCCGCGACCGCCCGGCGCGTTGGCCAGCGCGCGTGGCGCGCCGCCGGCGATATCGATGCGGTGCAGCTTGCCCGCCGTAAAGAAACCAATCGATCGACTGTCAGCCGACCAGAACGGGTATTGAGCGCCGTCGGTCCCCGCCATCGGCCGTGCATCAGTCCGATCCAGCGACCGAAGCCACAGCCGCTGCGGCCCGTCCCCGGACGCGACGAAGACGAGGTGTCGACCGTCTGGTGACAGCGCAAACTGAAACGGCGCAGGTGTGGAGGGAGTGAGGATGTGCAGCCGCATTTCGGTCGGCGCAGTGGGCTGCGGCATACCCCACAGGAACCTGAAGACGGGAACAGCCAGTGCAGCGACAAGCACCCCAGCGACCGCGAGCCAGGCAACTTGCACGCGTCGCCGAGGCGGCACTGGTGGCTCCGTGAGTGGCGCGGTCAGTATCTGATCGATGTCGATGCGCAAGTCACCCGCAGCCTGCCGGCGGTTCTTCGTACTCTTGTCCAGGCAGACTCGCAGCAGCCGCCGGACCGACTGCGGCACGTCGTTCGACAAGCGGGTCCAGTCCGGTTCGCGTTCGAGCACGCGCGCGAGAACCCCTGCCGCGTCTCCACCGCCGAAAGCGGAGTGACCGCTCAACATCTCGTAGAGCACGCACCCGAAGGCCCAGATGTCCGTGCGCTCGTCGACGGGCTTCCCCTTCGCCTGCTCAGGGCTCATGTACGACGCAGTCCCGAGGATCAGGCCGGCTTCCGTCATCGCGGGCATCGTGATCGTCGGCGACGTCGAGTTACTCGCCGCCATCGCGCCCGTCGGCTGCATCGCCTTGGCCAGCCCAAAATCCAGCACCTTCACCGTGCCGTCCGCCCGCACCTTGATGTTGGCGGGTTTCAGATCGCGGTGAATGATGCCCTGCTCGTGCGCGGCTTCAAGCGCTTCGGCAATCTGCTTCGCGATGGCGAGCGCTTCGTCCACGGAAACTGCGCCCTGCACGATGCGGTCCGCGAGGGTCGGCCCCTCGACCAGTTCCATCACGAGGGCCTTCACGCCCTCTGCATCCTCCAGTCCATAAATCGCCGCGATATTCTGGTGGTTCAGCGAAGCGAGCGTACCGAGCCTCGCGTTCAAAGCGCGCCAGACGCCCGCTGTCCTGTGCAAAGGCTTCGGGCAGCACCTTGATCGCGACATCGCGCTGAAGCCTGGCATCTCGGGCCCGATACACTTCCCCCATGCCGCCGACTCCGATCTGGGCGGTGACTTCATAGGGGCCGAGGCGAGTGCCGGGAGACAGTGCCATGAGCGCGGCGCTGATTATAGGGGGAGCGTCGGTCCCAGCGGCGCTGGGTCAGCGCTCCAGCGGCAGCTGGCCCGTGTAGATCGCCATCCCCACCACCGCGTCCACGCCGGCCGCGTCCAGCGCGTCGATGTCGTCCCACGTGGTGATGCCGCCAGCGGCAGTCACGCGGCGCGCGGTGGCGCGCGCGAACGGCCAGGATCGCGCCCATGTCGGTCCCCTGCATCAGCCCCTCCTTGTCCACGTGGGTGTAGAGGAACTCGTCGCAGTAGGGCTCCAGCGCCTTCACGGCGTCCACGGCCGTGATCGGGAGCACGGTCTTCCAGCCGTGGATGGCCACGCGGCCGCCGCGGCTGTCCACGGCGGCGATGACGCGCTCGCGCCCCACGGCCGCGGCCAGTTCGGCGGCGAAGACGGTGTCCACCGCGCCGTCGCGGAAAAGCGCCGAGCTGGCGATCACGGCATGCGCGCCCGCGTCGAGCACCGATCGGGCGCGCGCCAACGAGCGAATGCCACCGCCGACGCGGCAGGGCAGCCGCTTGCAGATGCCGGCCACGATGGCGCTGTTGTCGCCCGTTCCCTTCGCCGCGTCCAGGTCGATCAGCTGCACGCGCGGAAAGCGGGAGAACTTCACAATCCAGGGTTCAGCATCGTCGGCCTTGATCGCAAGCTTCTCGCCCTGGACGAGCTGAACGACACTTCCGCCTTGGAGGTCGATGGAGGGAATCAGCACTTGGAATAGTCTCCAGTCTCCGGTCTCCAGTCTCCAGTTCTGCCAGAGCCTAGAGCCCAGAGCCCAGAGCCGCGCTGTCACTGCGCGGTCGCGAGTCGCGGCAAGAGGCGAACCGCATTGTCTCGTTCGACGCGCGCACGTCCGCCGCGGCGAACAGGCCCAGCTCGGCCAGCGCCTTCACGTACTCGGCGCTCGTGCCTCCCGGTGGAAAATCCGTGCCGAACAGCACCTGCGACGGCGTGACCAGCTGCAGCAGTGACGCCACGGCGCCGCGGTTCGTCGCGCCTGCCAGGTCGTAGTAGAAGCGCTTGATGGCCGCCGTGAAGCCGTCGGGCAGCCTGTCGCCCGCGCCGCGCGAGGCGCCTTCGATGCGGCCGGCGAGAAACGGCACGGTGCCGCCCGCGTGCGACCAGATGAACCGGATGTTGGGGTAGCGCCGCGCGTCGCCGCTGAAGGCCACGCCCATGATGGCGCGGGTGGTGTCGGTGCCGTACTCCATGCTGCCCGGCGCCACGCCGGGCGCGTACTCGAGATTGCGGCAGCAGTTGGCGGCGGTGGGGTGCACGTGCACCACGGCGTTCCGCCGGTTCAGCTCTTCCATCACCGGTTGGAACCGCGCGTTCCCCAGCCAGGTGTCGCCGTAGCTGGTGAACAGGCCGATGCCATCGGCCTTCAGCGTGTCGTACGCATAGCCGATCTCGGCCAGCGTCGCGTCCACGGCGGGCATCGGCATGGCCGCGAACAACCCGAAGCGCCGCGGATGATCCTGCACCAGCCGCGCCCCGTAGTCATTGCACGCGCGCGCCAGCGTGCGCGTCATCGGCGCGTCGCCGAACCACAGCCCGGGGTTGGTGATCGACACCATGGCCGTCGCAACGCCGCCGCGGTCCATGTCCTCGATCGACCTGGCCGGCGTCCACGTGGTGTTGGCGGGCTGCAGCAGCGGCCGTCCCTTGACGGCCGTCACCCACGCCGGCGGCGCGAAGTGGTGGTGCATGTCCACGCGGTGCGGGCGCGCCGTCTGCGATTGCGCGATCAAGCGAAGCGGCCCGGGCACCGATGCCAGGCCCAGCGCACCGAGGATGCCTCCGATCGCGGTCCGTCTGTCGAGCGTTCTCATTTACCCAGTTCCGGTTCTTCCCAAAGCCTAGAGCCCAGAGCCTAGAGCCTATTTGCGCTTATCTATCAAAACTCTTGCCTTCCCTGAGCACGACCTTCGTCTTCAGCATCTCGTAGATGTTCTGCGTCGGGTCGCCGTCGAGGAGGATGATGTCGGCCAGCTTCCCGACCTCGAGCGTGCCGATCTGATCGGCCATGCCCACGTAGCGGGCGGCGTTGGCGCCGATGATGCGGTGAATGTCGGCCATCGAGAACACGATGCTGAACGACTTCAGCTCGTGCTCCAGCACGACGATGTCGGCGGCGTTCTGGTCGGTGGAGTAGGAGATGGTGCCGCGGTTCACGCCGTCGGCATCCCAGATCCGTCGCGCGTTGATGATGGTGTAGCCGCCCTCGGTACCCGTGGCGCGGCCCTTCGGGTCGCGATTTGCCCCGGCAATCGCCTCCGGCCACGGCTTGCCGTCGCGGAAGCGCGTGGTGTTGTCCTTGGGCCACTGCACCTGCGCCGGCGCCGGCGACAGGCTGTCGATGTTCGGCGCGCCGAAGGCGATGAGGCCCGCTACGATCGCGCCGGCCTGGGCCACCTTTTCGGCCTGCTCGTAGGTGGTGAAATCCTTGTTCGGCAGGTGCACCAGGCGGGTCACGCCGGCGTCCACGGCGGCCGCCATCGCCGGGCTGCTCACCGCGTGCACGTTCACCTGGATCCCCGCCTTCTTGGCCTCATCGACGATCGCCTTCAACGTTTCGATCTCGGCCTGCGGCGGCGCGGGTTCCGGCGTCAGGCCGATCTCGCCGGTGTGCTTCACGCCCTTGGCCGCCAGCGCCTGCACCGCCGCGCGCGCTTCCGCAGGCGTCTGCCGCAGTTGGACCTGTCCGGACGGGATGATGCGCGGGCCGATGAACTCGCCCTTGTCGATCCGATCCCGCAGCGCGATGTTGGCGTCGGCCTGCCCGCCGCCGGCCAGCACCGTCGTGTAGCCGGCCTCGAGCAGCGACCGCATCTGCGCCGCCGCGGTCTCGCCGTTGTTGACGTGCTTGTGGCCGTCGATGAAGCCGGCCATCGCGCTCATGCCCTTGCCGTCGATGACCGTCAGGCCCTGCGTGCTCGCCGGGCCGGGGCCGACCGAAACGATCTTGCCGCCGCGGACGACGATGGTGCCGGAATTAATCACGGTGCCGTTGCCGACGATCACCCGCACGTTGGTGATCGCCACGTCCTGGGCCGATGCCGGCCGGGAAACAAGACAAAAGGCGATCGCAAGGCTCGACACGACGACCGGCACTCGATGCGCGAGTGGTGTGCTCATGTGGTTGGACTCCTGGAAAGACGCCGGCCCATTCTACCCAGACCCGCTTCCTGTGTCTGCGTAGAATGGGCTTAGCGCTTTGGCATCGGCACTGGCGCTCCGATCATCGTCAGCCCCACCTGCCGGCGCTGAGCCCCGTCGAATTCCACGAAAATCACTCGCTGCCAGCGCCCCAGCTCCAGCAGTCCCTGGCGGACGCTCAGCGTTTCCGAACTACGGAGAAGAGCCGCGCGGCAGTGCGCGTGTCCGTTCCGGCGCTCGTCCGGCGTCAGGTTCACCGTGCGCCGCGCGAAGTCGTCGTGGGCGTAGGAGGCTCGCGCGGGCGCCATCCGCTCGAACATCGCGCGGAAGTCCGCGAGCAGCAGCGGCTCGTGCTCGTTGATCAGGATCCCGGTGGTCGTGTGCCGGGTCTGCACGTTCACGATTCCCGAGTAGAGGCCGGCGTGCTGCACCGCGGCTTCGATCAGGCGGGTCAGGTCCAGGAACTGCATCGGGTGCACCGTGTGCACGGTCAGCGTCTTGTGCTGCACTGCCGGCGCGGGGCTCTCCAGGGCATACGCGTCGCTAACGGCTGGCATGGGGAAGCTCCGTCCTTCGAGTCGCATCCGGTGTGACGCCGGCGAATACCTCGTCCCACGATACGCGTGCCGTGATCTGCATCAGCGCGAAGAGCGTGATCACCGCGCCGATGGTGATGGCCAGCCCCGTGAATCCCTCGAAAAAGAACGCGTAGCTGAAGAGCACCAGGAACACGGCCTGTGCCGTGCCGGCCTGAAGGAGGGCGTGACGCATCCCGGTGACGAGCCGCAGGTAGCTGACCACCAGCGCCAGGCTGACCGCGGCCGAGATGCCGAATGCCGCGTGCACCGGCACGTGATCGACCAGGTAGGCCAGCAGGAGATGGAAGGCGAAGAAAGCGGCAGCCACGAACCAGTAGTGCATCGGGTGCAGCGAGGGACCCGAGGTGGCGCCCAGAATGACCATCACCGAGAGGAAGAACAGCAGGCCCACCGGCGCGAAGAACGTGACCCGCGCGGCGAAGGGTCCGGGGTTCAGCTTCTCGGGCAGCGTGACGCCGATCGCCTGGCCGGACAGCAGGTTGGTGAAGTTCCACTGGACGCGCCAGCCGTCGGCCGTGCGGGTTCGCTGGGTGGGCGACATCGAGCCGGCGGGGAAGTCGATGTCCACGACGTTGGTGTCCACCGCCAGCTGGAAGTCGCGCACGCGGGCCGTGCCGGTGGTTGCCGGCACGAACGCATACGTCCACGTGCCCAGGCCGCGGGACCGGTAGCCCACGTCCAGCGTGACCACCGCGTCCGGCGCCACGGTCACCGTGGCGACCATCTCCTTCGACACGTCGCCCGCCAGCGCGGCCGGCTGGCCGTTCACGGTGAACACGAAGTCGTCGAACAGCGCGTTCTCGGCGGGCAGCGGGAGCCGCACGCCCATCAGGCGTTCAACGGAGTCCGGGTTGCGAAACGTGTAGGTGCCCTTGAAGGCCACGGTGTAGGTGGCGTACCACAGCAAGCCCTTCCGCCGGTGCTCGAGGTCCAGATCGGCCGCCGCCCGGGTGGAGTTCACACCCACGCCGACCCGCCGTACCACGGGCTTGGTGACCTCGCGCCGGATCACGCGCCCGTCTGGCTCTTTGGTCTCTTCGATCTGCGTGTCGGTGCCGGGGCGTTCGATCCACGCTTCCGGCGCGGTTTGCCGATGCGGGCCGCCCCACAACAGCTGGACCTCGCGCTCCAGGCGGTCGTCGAACTGTCCGGTTCGCGCCAGGACCGACGAGCCGAGGATGGTCCAGGCCGCCGATGCCCCGGCGAAGATGAGCGCGACGGCCAGCAGTTTACGAAAAGTCACACGGTCCTCCTTGATGCCCCCGCGACGTGCGGGCAGGTATGGAGGATGACGGGTGGGGCGCGTGGAAGTCGTCAGCGAACTGTGAGCGATGGCTGAACTGTCAGTGAACTAGTTCGTGGTTCGTGGTTCGTAGTTCGTGGTTAGGGCTTGGGGGACGGGCGTCGCGTCAGGCCATAGGCCAATGAGGCTCCGAACACGCCGCCCTCGAACGCGCCCAGGACCGTTTGGGTCACTGGACCAAAGCCAGGTTCGCCGATGAAGCTCCCCAGCGGCGCCAACAGCAGTTGCCCATCGCGCGTCGCCTGCGCCACCGCGTGCACATAGCCCCCCACCATCGGGAAGCCCATCCAACTCAGCGCCAGCGCCCCGGCAGCGCAACTCAAGCCAACGGCCGCCATCACCTGCAACCGCCGCCGCCCGCCCGGGGCCGCGACGCCGCCACCCGGCGGCTGCGGCGTCGCCAGCGCGTACGACGCACCCGCCGCGGCGCCGAGGACCAGGCCTTCCACAGCGCCGCCGCCGGGCATCGGTCGAAGACCGAGAAACGTGTCGAGCATCGCGCGCAGCACCAGGATCGCCAGCGCGCCTACCGTGGCGCCGGCCGCAGCGCCACCGACGGTCAGGGCCACGCGCCTGCGTGACCGGGCGATGACCTCGGCGGCCGCGAGCCCAGCCCCCACCCCGGCGGCACCGATGGCGCCGGCTGTGAACCCGATGGTCGAGAGCGCGACGAGCGCCTCCGGCCGCGCCGTCGAAGACGGCGCCAGGAGAAGCGCCATGCCCCCGAACACGCCGGCCCAGGCTCCGCCAATCGCGCCCGCGCCCGCGGCCCCGGCCCATCGCGCGGCAATGGTCCGCCGCATGTCGGATAGGCGAAGGCGTATCAGCTCGAAGCCCGCGGCCAGGCCTTGAGGGCCCTTGAGCGGGACCGGCCCCGCGCCGGGAACATGCCAGCGGCTGTCGCGCAGCAGGGCGAGAGCCTTCGCGTGATGCGGCCGGGCCGTGAGATGCGCCACCACGCCCTCGGTGCCAGACGCGTGAAGCCGCTCCGCCACGTCTCTCGCGTCGTCGCGTGAGGAAGCTCCTGCCGATGCGAGTCTCAGCAGCTCGTCGATCAGCGTGTCGAGCGCAGGCTGCTCGACTGTGTCGGCCGCCGGATTCGCGAGCCGCGGACCGCTGTTTGCCGCCGCCGGCGTCAGCTGCCCTTCGTCCGGGTGCTCTTCCAGCGCGACCCAGACGAACTGATAGCCGTGGCGGGGCACCGTACGGATGAAGCGGGGATCGCGCGCGTCGTCGTCGAGCGTTCGCCGCAGGATCCTGATCGCCTGCGACAGCGCGCCGTCCGACACGATCACGTCGCTCCACACCTCGGTGAAGATGACCTGTTTCGAAATCGCCTCATGCCGCCGGCGGATCAGGAGGTGCAGGAGATCGAAGTATTTCGGGATGAGCGCCACCGGGGCGTCGCCGCGCCAGAGGACCCGCTGCCGCGGGGACAGGACGAACTCGCCAAAACGGTAACGGATGGATGTCGTCAATCGCCGGTCGCATCATTCTACAGATGACCGACCGATCACCGCGTCGTGCGGCTAAAAGCGGAAGCGGCTGGCAATTCCGCTGCGCATCGCTTCGCCTTCCTTGCCATTGAAGAACCACTGAGCGCGGTGTCCACGCAGGTCAACACTGGACCAGGACGCGCGCATCAACCCATGCGCGGCATGACCGTTGGTGCCGAGCAGGAGATGGCCTACTTCGTGCGCCATCGCCCGGCCCAGCAGCTCGGCCTCGTCGAAGCCGGCGCTCTGCGCCACCACCCGGACGCGGTCCGCATAGAGGGTTGCCAGCAAGCCGGCGCCAGCATCCACATCGACGAGCGCAAAACCGAGCGTGTCCACGCCAGGCCGGCCGTCCACCGCGCCGGCTGACACAATGCGCACGAAGAGCTCGTTCCACCGAGGTGCCTGCGTGCATGCGTCGGCGCGCGCGGGGCCGTCGGGCCGCGCGCACTCCAACCAGACAACCTGAATGCCCGCCCGTTCGAGAATAGCGCCGGCCGTGCGACGAGCCGTCCGAAGGTTTCCCGCAGAAGCCGCCTCGGTATAGGTGCGCACGACGATCGAGGTCTCGGCGGCATGCAACGAGACAGCGGCGGCCCCCACGATTCCCACCGCCGCGACCAGAACGCCGTAGAAGTTGTGACGCATCGCCTTGCTTCCCCCATCCACTCACGCGGGATTCCCGCGGGAATCCGCTCACGGAGGGAAAAGGGCGAGCAGGGGCAGCTGAGGCGGCCGCTTTGAGCACGCGCAGGAGGGGCCTTATTCTTGGCAAATGGACGCTGCCGGGGCCGACGTCACCCAGCTCTTGCAGCAATGGAGCAAAGGTCAGGAGCAGGCGCTCGACCGATTGCTGCCGAAGATTCACGACGAGCTCAGGAAGCTCGCCGCCAGCTATTTACGGCGAGAGCGCCCCGACCACACGCTGCAGCCAACAGCCCTCGTCAACGAGGCGTTCCTCAAGCTCGTCGATCAGCGGAAAGTGAAGTGGCAGAATCGCGCCCACTTCTTCGGCATCGCCGCTCAGGCCATGCGACGGATCCTCGTCGACCATGCGCGCGCCCACGCGGCCGGCAAACGCGGCGGCGCCATGCGCAAAGTGCCTCTGGACGACGCGATCATGATGATTGGGGGCGTCGCGGATGTCGATCTGCTTGCGCTCGATCAGGCGCTCACGCGTCTGGCCGCCATGGATCCTCAGCAGAGCCGCATAGTCGAGTTGCGCTTCTTCGGTGGCCTGACAACGGAGGAGACTGCAGAGGTCATGCACATCTCGCCGGCGACGATCGGCCGCGACTGGAGAATCGCGAAAGCGTGGCTGTCCGCCGAGCTCGGTCGCACCGCTTGAGCGGCCGGCATTCATGACTCCCGAGCAGTGGACTCGCGTCAAGGAGGTGTTCAACGCCGCCCTGGCACAGGACGCGAGCACGCGAGCCGCGTTCGTGGCCGACCAGGCAGCCGGTGACGAGCTGGTACGCGCTGAAGTCGAGCGCCTGCTCGATGCCGACCTCCATACCGCCGACTTCATCGAGCATCCGGCCGCGGCTGCGCTGATGAGCGGCCGAGTGATCGGGCACTACGAGATCGGGCACATCCTCGGCAGCGGCGGCATGGGCCGCGTCTACGCGGCGCGCGATACCGAGCTCGGTCGCGAGGTGGCGCTGAAAGTCGCGTCCCTCGACAGTCCTGACGCGCAGGCGAGGCTGCGCCGGGAAGCGCAGCACGCGTCGCGGCTCAGCCACCCGCACATCTGTCACATCTACGACGTGGGCCGCGACGATGGCCAGCTGTTCGTCGTCATGGAGCTCGTCCATGGCCGATCGCTGGCGGACGTCATCCGGGAAGGGCCGCTGTCGATCGCGGATGCGAGCAGGTTCGGCAGCGAGATCGCGGACGCGCTCGCGCACGCCCATGAACGCGGCGTGACTCACCGCGACCTGAAGAGCACGAACGTGATGATCACGGCTCGCGGAGCCAAGGTGCTCGACTTCGGCCTGGCTCGGATACTCGACACGCATCAGATTGATGCCCTGTCCCTCTCGCAACGTTCGTTGACCGCAGAAGGCATGATCGCCGGCACGTTGCCCTACATGGCGCCGGAGCTGTTGCGCGGGGTACGCGGCGATCAACGCGCGGACATCTGGGCTCTCGGCGTGCTGTTGTACGAGATGGTGGGTGGCCGCCGGCCGTTCACGGGCGGGACCGGTTTCGAGCTGAGCGCCGCGATTCTGCATCAGCCAGCCGACCCGCTGCCCCCCGCCGTTCCCGCACCGATGGCCACGATCATTCAGCGGTGTCTGGCGAAGGACCCTGGCGATCGCTATCAACAGGCGGCGGACGTGCATCTCGCGCTGGAGGAGCTGAAGGTTACGCGCGGCATTACGCGCATGCGTCTTCCGGCCATCCCGAAGCGTCTCAAAGTGAGCGCCGGGGTGATTCTCCTCGGCCTGGCGATCGCGGCAATCGTCTCACCTCAAATCGGATCGAGGATCGAAACGGTATTCGACAACCAAGAGGGGTATTCACTGCTGCAGGCCGGCCAGTTGGAGCGGGCGCTCGAACAGTTTCAGGGCGTGGCCAATCGCGAGCCCACCGAGGCGAATTCCTGGGACAGCCTCGGCGAGGGGTATCTGGCGAGCGGCATGCCCGACAAGGCATTCGATGCGTACTCGCGGGCGCTCGCCATCGAGCCGAGGTTCGAGTCGTCCATTCTCGGACGGGGACTCGCGCTGGCGGCGTTGGGCCGGTACCAGGAAGCGTTGGCAACGGCGGTGCCGGACTTCACGGTCCAATCGTTTCTGTTGTCGCGGGCCGGTCGCTACGCGGACGCCGCAAAGGCTCTTGAAGAGGGGCAACGAGACGCTAAACAGAATGACGATGCCGAGGCAACGGCCGGTACGTTCCTGACCTCATCGTGGCTGTTGATCGAGCGCGGACAGTACGCCCGCGCTCTGGAGGAACTTCGCGCCGCCGAGACTGCGCTTGGGCAGCAACGCAACCAGCCTCTTCTAGTGCTCGCCGACCTCGTCGGAGGTGTGGCCGACCTTCGCAGAGGGAACCTTATGAGCGCAGTCGCTCGGGGTGGCTCACAGAAGTCGCGGGTCGATGGCGACGACCGCGTCGAGTCGAACTGGGTCGCGGCGCTCGAAGGAGAGATCGCGCTCGCGCACGCTCAATACGATCGAGCGATGTCGAGTTTCAAGGCGTCGGAAGCGCGCGCGTGGTCCACGCTCGGGAGCGGCGTCCTGGCCGTGTTTGCCATGAATCCACCCTCTCGCGACGGCCGGGGGCGTGTCGAGATTGCCCGCGGCAATCGCGCGGCAGCGGTCGAAGAATACAGGCGCCTGACCGCTGCGGGCCCTGGAGGCCGGTCCGCGGTGCTCGAGCCACGCCACGTGCTCGCGCTGGCGCGTCTGCTGGACCAAGAGGGAGACGCGGCCGGCGCCCGCGTCGAGTACCAGCGTTTCGTGACGTTGTGGGCGAATGCCGACGCAGGCCTGCCGGAAATCGAAGAGGCCCGCCGGGCCGTCTCGACTGCGCGCCCAAAATGAGTAGCCGGCGCGTTATCTGGTGACCCTGATAGACAGCGCAGCCGTGTCCGTGGCCGGGGTCGCCTGACTGTCCTGCACGCCCACCGTGAAGGAGTACAGCCCGAGGGTCGTCGCGCGACCGCTGATGACGCCGGTCGCGCTGAGCGACAGGCCCGGCGGAAGGCTGCCGCCGGCGAGGCTCCACAAGTAGGGTGTCGTGCCGCCGCTGGCCTGCAATGTCCGGCTGTAGTTCTTGTTGCGCTTGGCGTTCGGCAGGCTGGTGGTGATGATCGATACGGGGCTCGGCGCTGGGGCCGCCGCCACGGTGATCGACAGCACGGCCGTAGCGACGTCGGCCGGTGTCTGCCCGTCGGTCACTTGAACGGTGAACGAGGATGAGCCAGCCACGGCCGGAGTGCCAGAGATGGCGCCGGTCGCTGCGTTGAGCGACAGGCCACCCGGAAGCGCGCCCGCAACGATGGACCAGGCGTACGGTGTCAGTCCGCCGGTTGCTGTCAGGGTTCGGTTGTACGGCACGCCCACCGTACCCGCGGGCAAGCTGCTCGTCGAGATCGCGAGGTTCGGCACCTGGCCGTCCGTCAACTCGAACGCGCCGAGATCGAACACGCCGTCGTTGGGCCGCGTCTCGCTGCCCTGGTGCTTCACGTATTGCCACGCGATCGCCGGTTCCGGCAGAAGCACCGCCGGAAGCCCTGTGCCGGCGTTGGCTGCCGCCGAATCGACCGCGAGCCGGAAGTCCTGCCCGGCTTCGTCGCGGAAACCCGGCGAGCTCCCGACGATGGACGTGCCGTCGTCGTTGATCACGCCGGTCAGCGTGCCGAAGGTGGACACGCGGCCTGGTTTGAACCAGTTGTGCGTCAGGTTCAGCACGCCCGTGGCGTCCACAAGCGACAGCGTGTTCCCGGCGGCCGTGACGTAGAAGATGTTGTTCCGCACGTCGGCGTGCTCGTCGTTGCTGGACAATCGGAACAGCGTGGTCCGGTCCGTCCGGTACGACACCATCGTGTTGTTGTAGAAGTACAGCGTGCCCTTGCGGTACTTGGACGTGGTGCCGCTGTCGCCGCCGTAGTGGGCGATCTGACGGTTGCCAGACGCGTCGGTTTCGATCAGCACGTTGCCGTAGACGAACGTGGACCGGTAGGCGGCGCTGTTCTGAATCGTGGGGCTGTCGGTTTCCACGAGGTCCAGCTGGCGGTTGCCACCCTCGATCCAGTTCTGACGCACCACCAGACCGGCCGAGCGGTCCTTCAGGTTGTTGCCCCCGGCCCCTGCCTTCGTGGGGCCGAAGTAGTTGAACTGATAGGTGATGCCCAGCGCCTCGGTGTAGGTGTTGTGCTCGTAGATGCTGCCCACGATGCCGTTGTCGTAGATGGCGTTGCCGTCGATCAGGACGTCGCGCGAGACGTTGGGGTCCGCCGAGCTGACGAACAGGCCGTTGCCGGCGTCGTGCATCCGCGTGTTGCGGATCACGATGTGCTCGCCCTTTTCGATCCAGATGGCCGCCGCGTTGGAGGCGTAGGTCTGGGTGCCCCCGGCATCGTCGGTGAAGGTGTAGGGAGGCCGCGCGCTCCGCACGTCCAGGTTCTCGATGGTGATGTAGGCCGGCATCGTGTCGGCCGGGATGCTGGCGCCGCCGATCTTGATCACCGCGCGGCTCTCTCCCCAGTAGTCGAGCGCGAGCCTGGTAGCGGCGCCGTTGCCGTCGACGATCGGCAGCTCACCGGCGGGCCCGGGCACGCCGCGCACGACAATCGGCGAGGACTCCGTGCCACGCCGGCAGATCACCCACTTGTCCTGGTAGGGCGTGGAACGCCAGTGGATCAGCACCTGATCGCCGGGCTGGAGCGATTCCCAGGGCACCGCCGATGGCGTCGCGTAGGTCTGGCCCGGGCCGACGTTGTAGGTGGCCGACGCGGCCGTGTGCGGGAAGGCCAGTAGCGCGGCCGCCGACGCGAGCGCGACGAAGAATTTACGGCTGAGTCCGGTGTGAGCCATCCAGACCGGCAGTGCAATCGGACTGCCGGGCTGGATGGGCTCCGGGCTACAGGCTCCGGGCTACAGGCATGAAGAAGGACGTCGGAACTTCGTACGCGCCGTTACGCTTTTGCTCAGTGGTCCTTGGCCAGGCCTGGAGCCTGGCGCCCGGAGCCTGGCGCCCTCAGTTACCGCTCAGCCCCCCGGGCCATGCCGGTTGTAGGTGATACGTCGCCGCCGGGCCGATCATCTCCACGCGACGAATCTTCGCGTCCTCGATCAGGAACGCCTCGGTCACCAGGATGCTGCTCGGGGCGGTTGAACCCCTGATAGCTGTGCTTGGTGCCGTCCGACAGCACGCCGGAATTCACCGTGCCCTGGTCGAACACGGAGTGCGCCCACACCACGCCGCGCTCCTGGTCCACCAGCGGGTAGCGCCGGCTGTGGATGTTCTGCACCACGTAGTAGAGACCCATCTTGAACTGCGCCAGGCAGTCCATCGAGAACAGGTTGATGCCGGGCTTCGAATTCGGCGGCGGCGGCACGTTCGTCGTCGGCGACCCGTTCTCGATGCGGTGGCAGTCGTTGGTGAACGGGTACGTCCCCGTGCCATTGATGCCCTTGCCGTCGTTCTTCTGCACGCTCGTGAAGTAGCCATCGGCGATCCCGATCATCTGCTGGCGCGAGAGCCTCTGCGCGGGGGGGATCGTCTTGAACCACATGTCCTCGGCCTTGCCGCTCTTGTCCACGGCGTCGATGTTGTTGGGCCCGCCGCCTCCCGGCTTGAAGTACACGGCTTCGATCTCGGTGATTCGGCCCAGCTCGATGCGCAGCCGCACGCTCATGAGAATGTTGGTGTTCGCCTCGCGCATCGTGGCCATGACGGCCACCTGCCCGAACTCCGGGTCGGCGAAGATGTGCCGGTAGTTGCCGATGCCCTGGGCCGTCTTCCAGAAGCCGTCGCCCACCGGCAGCAGCTGGCCGTTCTCGGTGAACCTGACGTCCTGCGACAGCGGCAGCAGCTTCGGGTCGTGCGCCACTACGGCTTTCAGATACTGGTCGATCACGCCCTCCAGGCATGCGCGATTGCAGTCGAGTGGGATCGGGCCCGTGGATGCGCCGACGGGGGCGACGAACGAGCCGGACGCGAGGGCAGCCGCGCAGGCGAGAACACCAAGGGCTAATCGCATGGAAGGATCTCCTTCAGTCAATCGGGCGAACGCAGGCCAGTTCTATCTCGACGGCCCCCAATCCCGCAACAAGAGTCGGAAGACTGATTTCCCCCAGCTTCTGGACTTCATGGAGTGCGTCTCGTGCTAAACGATCGAAACGCTCGGAAAACACCCGATTCGGGGTATCGGCACCACGATTGCTGGCTCAGCAGCTTCCGTACTTCTGTCCGTCAGACAGAGAGGAGCTTCAATGACCGCAGTCAGTGTTTCCAGAGCAGCCAAGATCCTGATCACGGGGGTGGTTGGTACTCTGTTGCTAACGGTGCCGGCTTCCGCGGACTCATTCCTTTTGGAGACCGTGGTTGGCGCGAACCTCGGGTGCGACCCAGCGGGCCCATACGGGGGCGCTGGTCAGTGCTTGAATGATGAAGATCCGATCAACTTCCAGATGTTTGGCCCCGACCAGTCCTACTCAGGCTCAGACAGCGCCGGCGCGGGTTACATCAGCGTCAGCAACGTCACCGACGGCTTTGCCGATCCGGCGTTCGTCTACTTCGCTGAGGCCGACGCGGACTTCGGCGCTCTGAGCGCGAGCGTAACCGGGACGTTCAATCTGACGTCACCCGACACCCGCTTTGCCTTCGCGAACGCCACGGCGACTGAGCTGCTGACCGTCAACGCCGCGGGACTCGCCGGGACTGCCGGTACGCTCAATGTCGGCTTCACTCTTTCCGGCTCGGCGTCGAGCGCCGGTGAGGCATTCGCGGGAGCGCAGGTCGGCGTGCAATGGGGTCTGAACGGGCCTTGGAATCTGGAGCACTCCGTGTTCGGCCTGTATTCCGGCCCCGCCAGCATCAACGTGCCGATTTCCTTTACCTACGGGACGCCGTTCTATCTGATGAACTTCCTGGGCACCTCTGTCGGTACGCCCGGTCGTCTTCGGCGATGACGACGTCACCTTCGTCGAAGTAGAAGGTACAGGCTCCGGCTCCGCCAGCTTCTTCCACACGCTGACGCTTACCGGACTGCAGGCGCTCGACGCCGCTGGCAGGCCAGTCAGCGCGCAGTTCGTGGGCGCCTCGGGTACGGAGTCACGGAAAACGGCGTGGTCCCCGAGCCCGCAACGCTGGCCTTGACCGCGTTCGGAATCGCCGGCGCGCTTGCCCGCGCGAGGCGCGCTCGCCAGTCCGCGAACGTCAGCTGATGAGCCGAGTCGGAATCCCGCGATCGCGCAGATAGCGCTTCAGATCGGCGACGCTCGACTCGGCGTAGTGGAAGATCGACGCGGCCAGGGCCGCGTCGGCGTGGCCGCGCGTGAAGACGTCGGTGAAGTGCTCGAACGAGCCGGCGCCGCCCGACGCGATCACCGGGATGTTCACGGCATCCGATACCGCGGCGGTCATCTCGCAGTCGAAGCCGGCGCGGGTGCCGTCGCGGTCCATCGACGTCAGGAGGATTTCGCCCGCGCCGTGGCCCTCGGCTTCCTTTGCCCACTCCACGGCATCGCGCGCCGCATCTGAAGTGCCGCTGCGGACGAACACGGCGAACTTGTCGTCACGCCGCTTGGCGTCGATCGCCACGATCACGGCCTGGCTGCCGTAGCGTTTCGCCAGTGTGGTGATCAGCCCCGGGTTCTTCAGCGCGGCCGTGTTCAGGCTGACCTTGTCGGCGCCGGCCTCGACGGCCGCATCCGCGTCCTCTTCGGTGCGGATGCCGCCGCCGACGGTCAGCGGCAGGAAGATCTCACGGGCCACCGCCGCGATGGTCCTCGCCAGCGCCTGGCGCTTCTCCAGCGTCGCGGTGATGTCCAGGATCACCACCTCGTCGATGCCCTTCCACGTTGTAGCGCCGGGCCAGCTCGCCGGGGTCGCCGGCGTGCCGCAGCTCCTGGAACTGCACGCCCTTCACCACCTGGCCGTCGCGCACGTCCAGGCACGCGATGATGCGTTTGGTCAGCATCAGACATGTCGGCTTGCCGCGCTCCGCGCGGCGGGCCTCGACCAGGTCGAGGAAGTTGCGCAGGATGCGCAGCCCGGCGTCGCTCGACTTCTCCGGGTGGAACTGGACGCCGAACACGTTGTCGCGCTCGACCACCGAGGCGAACGTGTTGGCGTGCGTGGTGGCGGCGGCGCACGCCTCGGTGACCGGGGCGGCGAACGAGTGCGTGAAGTACACCTGCGCGCCGGACGTGAGCCCGCTGAGAAGGCGCGCGGGCTTCGCGAAGTCCAGCGCGTTCCAGCCGACGTGCGGGACTTTCAGCCGCTCCGTGGCGTTGCCGTCGAGCCGCGCGATGCGCCCGGGCAGCGCGCCCAGGCCGGGGACGCCGGGCGCTTCCTCGCTGCCCTCGAACAGCCACTGCATGCCGACGCAGATGCCGAAGAGCGGCGTGCCCCTCGCCACAGCCGCGCGAAATCGCCTCGCGCCACGGCGCGTCCAGCGCAGCGGTGGCGCCGAAGTGACCCACGCCAGGCACGACGATGGCCGCCACGTCCGCGCACTCGCCCGGCGCCGTGGGCGTGAAGAAGCGCGCGCCCAGCGTGCTGAATGCCTTGCGCACCGACGTCAGGTTGCCGGCGCCGTAATCGACCAGCGCGATCACAGCAGGCCCTTCGTGCTCGGGAGCATCTTCGCCAGCCGCGCGTCCTTCGCGCAGGCCACGCGCAGCGCCCGCGCGAATGCCTTGAACACCGCCTCGACGTGGTGGTGGCTGGAGCGCCCGTACAGGACCTTCGCGTGCACGTTGGCCCTGGCGCCCATGGCGAAGCCGTCGAAGAAGTCGGCCACGAGCTCGCTTTGCAGATCGCCCACCAGGCGCACCTTCACCTTCAGGTCCACCTTGGCGTGGGGGCGGCCGCCGAGATCGACGGCCACCACCGCAAGCGTTTCGTCCATCGGCATCACGAAATAGCCGGCGCGGTTGATGCCCTTGCGATCGCCGAGCGCCTTCAGCAGCGCTTCACCGAGCACGATCCCCACGTCCTCCACGGTGTGGTGCTGGTCCACGTCCAGATCGCCCACTGCCTTCAGCGACAAATCGAACCCGCCGTGCCTGCGTGAACAGCTCCAGCATGTGATCGAAGAATCGGATGCCGGTGCGGACGTCGTAGCGGCCCTGGCCGTCGATCGTCAGCGCGCCGCGAATGTCCGTCTCCTTGGTCCGCCGGTCGAACTTCGCCGTGCGTGCCTTCACGACCTTTTCCTCCCTGGCGGGGCGTCATGGAGACGCACTGCGATCGAGGCGGCGTGGGCCACCAGGCCCTCGGCCAGCGCCAGCGTCATCACGCTCGGGCCGATGTGTCGACAGACCCTTCTTCGTCACGCGTTGCACGGTGATCTGGCGGACGAAGTCGGCGGCCGACAGGCCCCCGCGCACGCGCGCGGTTCCCGCGGTGGGCAGCACGTGGTTGCAGCCGATCGCGTAGTCCCCGGCTACCTGCGCCGACCACGGGCCGACAAAGAGCGACCCTGCGCGCCGGATCTTCGCCGCCACCCGATCGTCGTCCACCACCAGGTGCTCGGCCGCGGCCTCGTTCGCCAGCTCGATCGCTTCGGCCAGCGACTTCGTCACGATCACGCCGCCATGCGCGTCCAGGGACGCGCGCGCGGGGCCGCTTGCCGGCATCCGCGCCTGGACGTGAACCGCGACGTCGGTCGCCAGCGCCGCATTGGGCGTAATCAGCACGGCCCGGGCGTCGGGGTCGTGCTCCGCCTGCGCGATCAGGTCGGCGGCGATCCACGACGCCGGGCCCTTGGACGCGACGATCACGATCTCGGTCGGCCCCGCGTAGAAGTCGATGCCGCAGTCAGCTGCCACGAGCGCCTTGGCCGCCGCCACGAAGCGGTTGCCAGGACCCACGATCTTGTCCACCCGCGGGATCGAGTCCGTGCCGTAGGCCAGCGCGGCCACCGCGTGGGCTCCGCCCACACGAAAGAGCCGCGACACGCCGGCTTCGAGCGCCGCGGCCATCACCACGGCGTCGGGCCGCGGGCACGCGACCACGACTTCGGAAACGCCGGCGGTCTTCGCCGGAATAGCGGTCATGAGAAGCGACGACGGCAGGGGATAGCGCCCGCCGGGCACGTAGCAGCCCACTCGCTCGAGCGGCGTCACGCGCTGCTCGACCGTGACGCCCGGCGCCACCGTGAGGCGCCAGGGCTTTGGCACCTGCTGCTTCGCCACGGCGCGGATGTTGCGCGCGGCGGTGCGGATGGACGCGCGCACCGCGCGCGACACCGAGGCCGCGGCCCGCTTCATCTCGGCCCGCGACACTTCCATCGGCCCTTCGAGGCGGTCGAGCGATCGCGCGAACCGCAGCAGCGCCTTGTCGCCGTCCTTGCGGACGGCCGAGACGATGCGCGCGACCCGCCGCTCCGTCGCGCCGTCTCGTACGCGTTCGGGAGCGAGCAGCTCACGCACGGCGCGGCGGTTTGATGATTCGACGATGCGCAATGGCTCTCCTCGGGTTCGTGGTTCGTGGTTCGTCGTTCGTGGTGCCGCAGGGGTAGAAGCGCTCTTGGCGGAACTACCAGCCACGAACGACGAACCACGAACTAGACAACTATCTTGTTCAGCGGGTATTCCACAATCCCCTGTCCCCCCGCCGCCTTCACCTTCGGAATGATGTCGCGCACGGTGCGCTCCTCGATGATCGTGTTCACGGCCACCCATTCCTCGTCGCTCAGCGACGAGATCGTGGGACGCTGCAGCGCCGGCAGGAGCGCCAGGATCTTCGGCAGGTCGGTACGCTTCACGTTCAGCATCAGCCCCACGCGGCCCTGTGCCTCGATGGCGGCCTTGAGCAGCAGCGCGATGTTGTCGATCTTCTGCTTCTTCCAGGGTCGGCCATCGCCGTCTGGTTGGCGATGAGCTGCGTGTTCGACTCCATCACCGTATCCAGGATGCGCAGCCGGTTGGCGCGCAGCGTGGATCCGGTCTCGGTGGCCTCCACGATCGCGTCCGCCAGTACCGGCGGCTTCACTTCGGTGGCGCCCCACGAGAACTCCACGCGCTTCACCTTCACGCCCAGGTTGTCGAAGTAGTGCTTGGTTACCTGCACCAGCTCGGTCGCGATCACGGCGCCGTCGAAATCCGTGGGCTTGGTGAATCGCGAATCCTCCGGCGCGGCCAGCACCCATCTCGACCTTGCCGAAGCTCTGCTTCGAGTAGACCAGGTCGGCCAGGTTCGTCGCGCACGTGTGCTCGGGGCGGCCGTACTTGTGCTCGGCCACCCAGTCGAGGCCGGTCAGTCCCGCGTCGAGCACCCCCTCGCACACGTAGCGCGTCATCTCCTGCGCGCGGATCAGCATGCACTCGATTTCGGGATCGTCGATGGACGGGAAATAGGACCGCGTGCTCACGTAGACGTTGAACCCGGCCCGCGCAAAGAGCGAACCGTGGCGTCCTGCAGCGACCCCTTGGGGAGCCCCAGCTTGAGCTTCATGGGATGGTGACTCCTTCCGCGCGCTTCGAGAAGCAGGTGCGGTCGCCCGTGTGGCACACGTTGCCATCGCCGAGGCGCTCCGCCTTCACCAGCACGGTGTCGTCGTCGCAGTCGACGAAGGCCTCGCGCACCGCGAGGCGGTTGCCGGAGGTTTCGCCCTTCGTCCACAGCTTGTTGCGCGTGCGGCTGAAGAACGTCACGTAGCCCGTCTGCTTCGTGATGTCCCAGGCCTCCGCGTTCATGAAGCCCACCATCAGCACCTCGCCGCTCACGTGGTCCTGGACCACCGCGGGTATCAGGCCGTCGAGTTTCGTGAAGTCCATGTCCTCGTTCCCTCGCCGGCTCCGGCCTCCGGCTTCCAGGCCCGAGATGCCTGTGGCCGTACAACAAAAAACCCCGCCATCTCGTCCGGCGGGGCTGCGTTTCGCGTTGGTGCTGAACTGGGAAATCAGTTCACGTGTGCGCGCAGTCCGGCCAGACGGCCCCGGTGGCCGTGGTGATGGTGATGCGCGTGGCGAACCGAACCAACCATGAGCTTTCAAGGCTACCCGAAACCGTCGAGGGACCGCAAGTGTCCGGCGGTCCGTTCGCCTATAATCCGCGCACACGGCGGCGACGGTCCTGTCTCGGTTCACGGAGGGTATATGACGCGCACGACTGCTCTGGTCCTGGGGACGCTCCTCATCGGGCTGACCACCTTGGCGCCCACCACCAGTGCCCAGGGCGGGGCCTGGACCACGCTCCTCGACGGCAGCTTGAAGGGCTGGAACGTCGTCGGCGACGCCAATTGGGAAGTGGTTGACGGCGTGGTGCAGGCCAACAAAGGCACCGGGTTCCTCGTGACGCCCGTTCCCTATGGGGACTTTCAGATCACGCTGGACTTCTGGGTGACCGACGACGCCAACAGCGGCGTCTTCATCCGATGCCAGGACCCGAAGACCATCACCGCGGCGAATTCCTACGAGGTGAACATCTACGACAAGCGCCCGGACCAGTCGTTCCGCACCGGCGGCATCGTGGACGTGGCCAAGCCGGCCAGCGTGGTGATGACGGGCGGGAAGTGGAACAGCTTCGACATCACCGCGCGGGGGACCAAGCTCACCGTCGTCCTCAACGGCATGAAGATGGTGGACATGGACGACACCAAGCACGCGCGCGGGCCGATTGCCCTGCAGTACGGCGCCGGCACCGTGAAGTTCAGGAACGTCCGGGTCAGGACGCTCTAGGGCCGGCCTGGGGCCTGGGTGGGCCTGGAGCCCGGGGCCCGGAGCCTTGGGCCTATGAGTCGGTTAAGATCGACCTCGGGATCGACTTGAACCGGCCGAAATCGACAATCGCTCTGCTTCTCGCCCTCTGCGCCTTCTGGCCGGCCGAAGCCCGGCAAGGCCGCCCGGAAGAGGTGCTGGTGTCCGCGGCCTCGAGCCTCGGCGAGGTGTTCACGGAAGTGGCCCGCGCCTTCGAAGCGCGGGATCGCGCCCGCGTGGTCCTGAACCTCGGCGCGTCGAACGCGCTCGTTCGACAGGTGCAGGCCGGCGCGCCGGTGGACGTCGTCGTCAGCGCCGACGATCGCCAGATCGACCAGCTGGGCGCACCTGGTGCGCGCTGGATCGCGGGTGGAGCTCGCGTCGAACCAGCTGGTCGTGGTCGTTCCCGACGACCGGCCGTCCGCCTGGACGTCGATCCAGGGCCTCGTGGACCCGAAGGTGCGCCGCATCGCCGTGGGCGATCCGGCTGGCGTGCCCGCCGGTGTCTACGCCAAGGAGTACTCTGACGCGCATCGGCCTGTGGGCCACGCTGCAGCCCAAGGTGGTGCCGACCGGCAGCGTGCGCCTGGCGCTGGCGGCCGTGGAGTCTGGCGCCGTGGACGCAGCCGTCGTGTACCGCACCGACGCGGCGGTTGCGAAGCGGTCGCGGGTGGCCTGGCGGGTGCCGCACGAAGAAGGCCCCGCCATCCGCTACGCGGCCGTTGCCGTGCGCGATGCGCCCAATCCGGCCGCCGCCGACCGTCTGCTCCGGTTCCTGCGGTCCCCCGAAGTCGCGTCGCTGATGCAGCGGGCGGGCTTCGCGCCTCCCCTGGCTGCCAGCCGAAAATCCCGATGACGAGCGTGTGGGACCTCGCGGCCTTCACGGCGGTGACGGCCCTTGTCGCCACGGCGGTCATGCTGGTGCCGGGCGTCGCGCTCGCATGGGTGCTTGCGCGGCGCGACTTCCGCGGCAAGACCGTCGTCGAGACGTTCGTCTCCCTTCCGCTGGTGCTGCCCCCCGTGGCCACCGGCTTGATGCTGTTGTGGCTGTTTGGCAGGCGAGGGCCGCTCGGCCGCGCACTCGAGGCCGTGGGCATCGAGGTGGTGTTCACGCCGGCGGCGGTGGTGCTGGCCATGGCGGTGATGGGGCTGCCGCTCCTGGTGCGAACGGCCCGCGCGGGCTTCGAGCAGGTCACGCGCCGCCACGAACAGATGGCCGAGACGCTCGGTGCCGGCCCGTGGCGCGTCTTCACCACCATCACGATTCCCCTGTCGGCGAAGACCATCCTGGCCGGCGCGATTCTCGGATTCTCGCGAGCGCTCGGCGAGTTCGGCGCCACGATCGTCGTCGCCGGCGGGATCCCGGGACGCACGCAGACCCTGGCCGTCGGCCTGTACTCGTTCATCGAAACGGGCCAGGACGACAAGGCGCTGGCGGTGCTGGTGCTGTCGATGATCCTGGCCTGCGGCGCCATCTTCGTGTCGAACCGGCTGGCGCGCCAGACGTCTTGACGCTAGCCCTGATGGCGGCCTTCGACATCTCGGTTTCGATTGCCCAGGGCGCGTTCCGGCTGGACTTTGCCGTGTCCTGCGACGTCCGCGCGCTGGCGCTCTACGGACCGTCGGGCTCGGGCAAGACGTCGGTGCTCGAGGTGATCGCGGGCATTCGACGGCCGAAACGAGGGCGCGTCGCCATCGGCGGTCACGTGCTGTTCGACGCAGCGGCCGGCGTGGACGTGCCCACGCGGCACAGGCGCGTGGGCTATGTGCCGCAGGACGCGCTGCTCTTTCCCCATCTCGACGTCCGCCGCAACATCATGTACGGCGCCCCGGCGGCGGACTGGACCACCATGGAGCCGGTGGTCGAGCGCCTGGCCATCGGTCATCTCATCGCGCGGCCCGTCACGGACCTTTCCGGCGGCGAGCGCCAGCGTGTCGCGCTGGCCCGTGCCCTGGCGTCCAAGCCCGCCATCCTGCTGCTGGACGAACCGCTGGCGGCCCTGGACAGGGCCATGAAGCGCACCGTGCTGGAGATGCTCGTGGACGTGCGCGACACACTCCAGATCCCGATGGTCTACGTGACCCACGTGAGCGACGAAGCCACCGCGATCGCCGACTACGCCGTCGTGCTCGACAGCGGCACCGTCGCCGCCGCCGGACCAGCGGAGCGAGTCCTCGTCTGACAGCCGGAGCCTGAGCCTGGAGCGCTTGACCCCATCGGCGGCTCGCTCAGGTCAGTCTGGTGGGCCATGAGCCGGCTGCTGTTGATCCTGTGCCTCTGCGCAACGCTATCGGCCGCGTGCCGCATGGCCGACGGACCCATGCCCGACGCCAAGGCCGACGACGTGCCCAACCAGTTGGGCGACCTGGGGCGCGACCTGAGCGGCGTGGTGAACGGCGATCCGCAGGCGCGCCAGGACTTCGTGGACGACCTGACGGTTTTCATCAAGGTCCCCGAAGCGGAGGCCCCCGTGAAGGAACTGGCCGCGCAGATTATCGATGCGGTGGTGGCCACCAAGCCGTCGGAAGCGGCGGTGGCCCCGCTGCTCGAGCATGTCTACGTGGCGATCGCAGCGCGTGAATTGAGCGAGGGCCAGGTGAAAACCCTCGAAGGCAACGTCCAGGCCGCCGCATCCCGGTTTGGGGTCGATGACGTGAAGGCGCGTGCGCTGGGCGCGCAGGCGGGAATCGTCCAGCAGGCGGTGACAGCCCGTCACCGCCGCTGGTACGAGGTTTTTAGAGCTTTACACTACCACGACTACCAACTGGCGCGCGCTTAGAGTGCTTTCAGCAGAGCGCCCGTCTTGTTCGTCTCTTCCCACGTCAGGCCCTTCTTGCCGAAGTGGCCGTAGTTGGTCGTCAGCGAGTAGATCGGGCGGCGCAGGTTCAGCTGGTCGATGATGTCCGACGGCTGGAAGCTGAACACCCTGTTGACCGCTCGCGTGATCTTCGAATCCGGCACGCTGGCCGTGCCGAAGGTGTCGATGTGCACGCTCACCGGATCGGGGTGGCCGATGGCGTAGGCGAACTGCACCTCGCAGCGCTGCGCCAGCTTGGCCGCCACGATGTTCTTGGCCACCCAGCGGCCCATGTAGGCCGCGCTGCGGTCCACCTTCGTCGGATCCTTGCCCGAGAACGCGCCGCCGCCGTGACGGCCCATGCCGCCGTAGCTGTCCACGATGATCTTGCGGCCGGTCAGCCCCGTGTCGCCCTGCGGTCCGCCGACTACGAAGCGGCCGGTCGGGTTGATCAGGAACTCGGTCTTGGCGTTCAGGAGCTTGGCCGGCAGCACCTTCTTGATCACGTTCTCGATGCAGAACTTCTCGATCTCCTTGTGGGAGACGTCGGCCGCGTGCTGCGTGGAGATCACGACGTTGGCGATGCCCACCGGCTTGTCGTTCTCGTAGATCACCGAGACCTGTGACTTGGCGTCGGGCCGCAGCCACGGCACCGCGCCGCTCTTGCGGATGCGGGTCAGCTCGCGGCCCAGGCGGTGCGCGAACATGATCGGGGCGGGCATCAGCTCGGGCGTCTCGTTGCTGGCGTAGCCGAACATCAACCCCTGATCGCCCGCGCCCTGCTTGGCGGTCTTCTTGCCGGCGGCCTTCTTTGCGTCCACGCCCTGCGAGATGTCGGGCGACTGCTGCGTGACCATCATGTTGATGAACACCTTGTCGGCATGGAACACGTCGTCGTCGTTGACGTAGCCGATCTCGCGGATGCTCTCACGCGCGATCTTTTCGAAGTCGAGTTTTGCCTTGGTCGTGATCTCGCCGCCGATCACGACGACGTTCGACTTCACGAAGGTTTCGCAGGCGACGCGGCTGAATTTGTCCTGCGCGAGGCACGCATCCAGGACCGCGTCGGAGATCGTGTCGGCGACCTTGTCCGGATGACCCTCGCCGACCGATTCCGAGGAAAAAATGTATCTATTGGCCATAACACTCCACAAAAAAACCCGCGACGGTCGCGGGTTGTACGCGACTTAGACAGAGCAGCCGGCGGCGCCGGCGTGTGCGGCCCATCAAGTCGTTGAAATCGCCGCACGAACGACCCTTTAGTATCAGTCGCTGTGCCAAAGAGTGTCAACGGCCGAGACCGGCGCCCTGGGGGGGAGTACGGGACCGCCCGCGCGGCGTTTATGGAGGTATGGAAGCGAACTATTTTGCAAATTGTTGACACGGCCCCGCTAGCTATTAGGTTACTCTGAGCCTCCTATGGACCGATTCTCGGGAAACGCGGGCGCGCGCCTCTGAGATCAAATTCCTTGTCGAGGCCGGTCTGGCCGACGAGATCCGGCGCTGGGCGCGGGGCAATCTGGACGCCGATCCCCATGGCACCGGACCCTTCGGCGACGAGTACCTGATCAGCAGCCTGTACTTCGACACGCCCACGTTCGACGTCCTGCGGCGGCAATGGTTCCTACGGGAGGGCGAAGTACCGCATCCGGCGGTACTCCGGCGGCGACTTCGCGTTCCTGGAGCGAAAGCTGCGGCGGCCCCGGCTGGTGGCGAAGCGCCGCACGAAAGTGGATCTCGAGCAACTGGCCGCGCTCGAAGGCGGAGCGGCAGGCGCCGACTGGCCAGGCGGCTGGTTCCTTCGCCGCCTCGAGGCCCGGGGCCTGCGTCCCACGTGCCAGGTGTCCTATCACCGCACGGCCCGAGGCGTCATCGACGACGGCGGCCCCGCACGGTTGACGCTCGACGACTCGATTCGCGTCGCACGCCATCGACGGCGTGCAGTTCAGCGACGAGCTGGGCGTGCCCATCGCCGAGCCGCGGCTCATCCTGGAGCTGAAGTTCAGGGGCTACCTGCCAGCCACGTTCAAGCGGCTGGTCGAGGAGTTCGCGCTCAGCCCGTCGCCCGCGTCGAAATACCGGTTCGGCATGGCGGCGATCGGACACGTGGTGTCCGAGGCCGTCGATCCCATCCGCGAAGCCGGCATGCATGCCTGATTTTTTCGGGGCGGCTGCCGTGACGGCCGACCCCGTCGGCGTCATCGTGTTCCGCCTCGTCGTGGCGATGCTGTTCGGCGTCGTCGTGGCGTTCGTCTACCGCCGCAGCAGGCGCGTGCCCGCCGGCTCCTTCACGACCACGCTGGTGCTGCTCTCGATCCTGATCGCGATGGTCACGCAGGTGATCGGCGACAACGTGGCGCGCGCGTTCAGCCTGGTCGGCGCCCTGTCGATCGTCCGCTTCCGCACGGTCGTGCGCGACACGCAGGACACCGCCTACGTGATCGCGGCGGTGGCCGTGGGCATGGCCGTCGGTGCGGGGCATTTCTGGGTAGCTGCGGCGGGCATCGCCATCGTGGCCGTGGCGGCGTTTGCCACGCGAAGCGACCAGCCGCCCGGAAACCGCGGCCGACATGCCCTTCACCTTGAACGTCCGCCTGGCGCTCGGTCTCGACGAGGCCAAGGTGGTCGCCCCGGTGCTCGCGCCGTTCGTCACGCATTCGCGCGTGACCGGCGTGGCCACGGCGCGGCAGGGCGGGTCGATCGACGTGTCGTATCGCCTCGCGCTCAAGGACCAGCATCAGGCGCAGGCGATGGTGACGGCGATCAATCGTCTCGAAGGCGTGCAGTCGGTCGGGCTCAACCGCTCGGATGAAGTCGTGGATTCGTAAGGAGATACGCATGACGAGCGCGTCGCGCTGGGTCCTCGCCCTGTCGGCCTTTCTGGCCGTCTTCCTGGTTGGTGTCGCCGGACAGGCGCCGGCCCCGCAGGGTCCGCCGGCCGGCGGACCTCCCGGGTTCCCGTTTGCGCTGCCCCCGGGCGGACTGGAGGCGATGGCGGCCGATCGCCCGCTGGTGAAGCAGTTCGACAAGGACGGCAACGGCCGGTTGGAGCTGGCCGAACGAGCCGCCGCGCGCCAGTGGATGGCCACGCAGCCTCTCACGGGCATCCCGGCCATGATGGACTTCATGAGCCGCGGCATGCCGGGCGGCCGCGCCGGCATGGCGAAGATGATGGGCGGGCGCGGACCGGTGCCCTCGGGCCCGGGCCGGCGCGTTGCCGTGGCCGATGTGAAACCCGCGCCGGCATCGGCGCCGTTCTACGACACGGGCACGCTGCGGACGCTCTTCCTGCAGTTCGAGAACGCCGCGTGGGAGAAGGAGCTCGAGGCGTTCTACCGCACCGACGTGGACGTGCCCGCCACGCTGATCGTGGACGGGCGCACGTATCGGGACGTCGGCGTCCGCTTCAGGGGCATGTCGTCGTACATGATGACGCCCGAGGGCTCGAAGCGGTCGCTGAACGTGACGGTGGACCACGCCAACGAAGACCAGCGGCTGATGGGCTACCGCACGCTCAACCTGCTCAACGTCAACGGCGACGCCACGTTCGCGCGGCCGATCCTCTACAACGAGATCGCGCAGAAATACCTGCCCGCCGCGAAGGCCAACTACGCCCGCGTGGTGATCAACGGCGAGGACTGGGGCGTCTACGTGAACGTCGAACAGTTCAACGCCGACTTCATCCAGGCCCGCTTCGGCACGAGGCGCGGCGCGCGCTGGAAGGTTCCCGGCAGCCCCATGGGTCAGGGCGGCATGGCCTATCTGGGCGACGACGCGGAGAAGTACAAGTTCATCTACGAGATCAAGACCAACGACAACGCCGCGTCGTGGCGGAGTCTCATCGCCTTCTTCAAGGTGCTGAACGAGACGCCGCTCGACAGGCTCGAAGCGGCGCTCGCGCCCGTGCTCGATGTGGACGGCGCGCTGAAGTTCCTGGCGCTCGAGAACGCGTTCGTCAACACCGACGGCTACTGGACGCGCGCCAGCGACTACAACATCTACCTGGACGAGCGCGGGCGGTTCCACGTGATCCCGCACGACACGAACGAAGGGTTCGAGGAAGAGAACTTCGGCGCGGGGCCCGGCCGCGGCTTCCCGCCCGGCATGGCCCCGCCGGGTTTCCCGCCGCCACCCGGTGCGCCGGGCGCGCCCCCTCCGGGATTCCCCCCTTGCCTCCTGGGATGACGTTCCCGGCCAACTTCGGCCGTGCCACGGTGGAACTGGATCCGCTCATCGGCCTCGACGACGCGTCGAAGCCGCTTCGGTCGCGGCTGCTGGCGGTGCCCGCGCTGCGGGCGCGATACCTCGGCTACGTTCGCGAAATCGCCGAGAAATGGTTGGATTGGCGCACGCTCGAGCCGATGGTGCGCCGCTACCAGGGGCTCATCGCTGAAGCCGTCAAGGCCGATACCAAGAAGCTGTACAGCTTCGAGGCGTTCCAGTCCAACGTCGCCACGGGCGACGAGAGCCTCAGGAGTTTCGTGGAGCGACGCAGGGCGTTTCTGCTGAAAACGATAAACTAACAAGGCACGCTGGCCCCCGGAGTTCGAAAGGGATTGCCATGACCGAGCACGCCAACAGGTGGGACAGCCGCTCCAGTCGTCGCGCCTGGACTGTGTTGTGTGCGGCGGTGCTGGTGGCAGTGCTGCAGCATTCCTCGCGCGCACAGGGCTTCGGCTTCGGTGGCGGACCCGACATCCAGGTCGTCAAGCAGTTCGACAAGGACGCCAACGGCCGGCTCGACGCGTCCGAACGCCAGCCCGCACGGCAGTGGCTGTCCACCAACAACAACCGCGGGTTCGGCCGCCGCCGGTTCGGCTCCGGGAGGCAAAGCGCCTCGCAGGTGGGCAGGCCCCTGTCGCCGGCCGACGTGAAGAGCGGCGGCCAGGCCGCTTTGTACCATCCCGCTTCCTATCGCACGCTGTTCCTCCAGTTCGAGAACACCAGCGATTGGGAGAACGAGCTGGCTGCCTTCTACGGCACCGACGTGGACGTGCCCGCCACCGTCATCGTGGACGGCGTCACCTACAAGGACGTGGGCGTGCACTTCCGCGGCATGTCGTCGTTCCGGATGGTGCCCGACGGCGCGAAACGGTCGCTCAACCTGACGTTCGACTTCGTGAACCCGCAGCAGCGCCTGCGCGGCTACAAGACGCTCAACCTGCTGAACGGCAACGGCGATCCCACCATGATGCGCGCCGTGCTGTACAGCGAGATCGCCCGGCACTACACGCCCACTCCGAAGAGCAACTACGTGCGCGTGGTGATCAACGGCGAGGACTGGGGCACCTTCATCAACTCGCAGCAGTTCAACACCGACTTCACGCGCGAGTGGTACTCGACCACCGGTGGCGCGCGGTGGAAGGTGCCGGGCAGCCCGCGCGGGCAGGCGGGCATGGAGTACCTGGGCGAGTCGGTCGCCACCTACAAGCGGCTCTACGAGATCAAGTCGAAGGACACGCCGAAGTCGTGGGCGGACATGATCCACATGTTCAAGGTCCTGAACGAGACGCCGCTCGACAAGCTCGAGGCGGCGCTGTCGCCGCTGCTCGACATCGACGGCGCGCTGAAGTTCCTGGCGCTCGAAGTGGCGCTGGTCAACAGCGACGGCTACTGGGCGCGCGCCAGCGACTACAACATCTATCAGGACCCGTCGGGCAAGTTCCACGTGATCCCGCACGACATCAACGAGGCGATGGACGATGGCCGCTTCGGCTTTGGCGGCGGGGGCGGCGTTTCTCTCGAGCCGCTGGTGGGGTTGAACGATGCCACCAAGCCGCTGCGCTCGCGGCTGCTGGCCGTGCCGGCGCTGCGCGCCAGGTACCTCGGCTACGTGAAGGACATCGCGCAGAAGTGGATGGACTGGCGGAACCTGGAGCCGCTGGTCGAGCAGTACCGGGCGCTCCTGACCGAGGAGATGAAGGTGGACGCGCGCAAGCTATATAGCTTCGAGGCGTTCCAGAGCGGCCTCGGCATGGGCCCCGACAGCTTGCGCGGCTTCATGGAACGGCGTCGCGCGTTCCTGCTCCAGCCCCCGCAAGCACCAGCGGCCGCCGCGTCAGCGCGATAGCAGACCGGCGTTCGCCTGCAGCAGTTCCCACGCCCTGGCGATGTTCGCCTCCGTCGTACGCATCTGACCCACGGCCAGCCTCAGCACGAACGCGCCGTTGAGCCGCGTGTGCGACAGGAACACGTCGCCCGTCGCGTTCACGGCGTCGAGCAGCCGTTCGTTGAACGCGTCGACGGTCGCCGACGGGCACGCCCGCGGGACACGCGCGGAAGCACACCACGCTGAAGGGTGTCTGGGCCACCCGCTCGAACGTCGCGTCCGCGTCGACCCAGCTTGCGAAGAGCCGGCCCAGGCGCATGTGCTCGGCGAGCTTCGCCCGCAACCCCTCGGCGCCGTACGCGCGCATCACCATCCACAGCTTCAACGCGCGAAAGCGGCGGCCCAGCTGCACGCCCGTGTCCATCAGGTTGCGCACGCCCGCCGTGCCTTCGGCCGTCCGCAGATAGTCGGGCACGAGCGAGAACGCCTGGCGCAGCACGTCCATGCGCCTCGTGTAGAACGCGCTGAGATCCACCGGCACGAACAGCCACTTGTGCGGGTTGACGACGATCGAGTCGGCGCGTTCCCAGCCGGCGAACCGGGGGCGGATGTCGGGAATGATCGCTGCCACACCTGCGTAGGCCGCGTCCACGTGCAGCCACAGGCCCTCCTGCTCGCAGACGGCCGCGATCTCGTCCACCGGATCCATGCTCGTCGTGGACGTTGTGCCCAGCGTGGCGACCACCGCGATCGGTGTCACGCCCGCGGCACGGTCGCGGGCGATGGCGTCGCGCAGGGCCGCGACTGACATGCGGAATTCGCCGTCGCTCGGCACGCGGCACAACCCCTCGTGTCCCAGGCCGAGCAGGATCACGGACTTGTCCACCGACGAGTGCGCCTGGTCGGAGCAGTACACGCGCAACGCCCCGACGTCGGCGCGCCCTGGAAGTCCCTGTTCGCGCACGCCGCTCACCGCGGCCGCGCGCGCGGCGGCCAGCCCGTGCAGCGTCGAGATCGAGGCCGTGTCGTAAATCACCCCCTCGAACGCGGGCGGAAGGCCCATCAGTTCGCGCAGCCAGCCCAATGTCACGCCTTCGAGCTCGGTTGCGGCCGGGGATGTCCGCCAGAGCATCGCCTGCTGGTTGATGGCGGCGGCCAGGAACTCCGCCAGCACCGCCGGCGGGCTGGACGAGACCGAGAAGTACCCGAAGAAGCCGGGATGGTTCCAGTGGGTGAGCGCCGGCACGATCAACCGCTCGAAGTCGGCGACGACGGCGTCGAACGATTCGGCGTCCTCGGGAGCGCTGGCCGGGAGCGCGCGCGTCAGCTCGCCCGGGGCCACGCGGGCCAGCACCGGGTATCGATCCGAGTGCTCGAGGTAGTCGGCGATCCACTCGACCAGCGAGTGGCCGTGCCGCCTGAACTCGTGCGAGTCCACAGGTCTGACGGAGCGCTCTCTAGCGCTTGTGGGTCTTGATGTAGTCGGTGACGAACGCGACCAGCTGCGGGCTGCTCAGGCCGATGGCTTCGGCCTCGGTCTTGGCCTGGTCCACCGGCCAGCCGTCCTGCAGCACGCGCTTGATCATCCACATGCCGCCGACCCTGTTGGCCGATCCGCAGTGGATGAACACGGGCTGGTTGCTCTTGTCGGCCACGGCGCCCAGGAAGCTGTCGACCACCTTGGTGTCGGGCATGGCGACGTTGAAAGGCAGGTGGATGTACTTGAGGCCCGCGGCCTGCGCCGCGGCGCGCCCGGCATCCACGTCAGCGCCGGCCTCGCTGGCCTGGCGCAGGTTGATCACCGAGACGAAGCCTTCCTTCCGCAGCCCGGCCATGGCGCTAGGGTCCACGGCGCCGCCGCAGCCCACGGTAGCATCGACGCGCGAGAAGTTGCGCACGCCCTGCATCTCCGACTTCTTGACCTGGGCGCTCATCGACAGGACGGCGCAAGCGACCAACGCGGACGTAAGGGCGGCGGCCTGGAACAGTTTCATGGCGGGCTTTCCTCCGCCACGATTGTAGTCCTAGCGGACAGCGCCTCGCCTCGCTAAAACAGCGGTGCGAGGCGGCCTCGTGGTCGTTAGTCGTTAGTCGTGACGAGCCGGAAGCCGGAAGCCGGACGAAGTCTAGCGTTCGACCGTGACCGTGGCCGGGTTTTCCAGGCGGACGGTGATGGGAGAGCCGGCCGGCAGCGTCGCCGCGTTGCGGCCGCCCGCGTAGACCGCCGCGGAACCCGCGCCCGCGCCAATCGACCCGCCGATGGCCGCACCCTTCGCGCCGCCCAGGATGCCGCCCAGGATGGCGCCTCCGATGGCGCCGCCGCCGATCTTGGCCGCGCTTTCATTACGCGGCGAGTCGCCCTCGCGGTAGATGGCCTCGGTCACGATCGGCACGCGCGTGCCGTCGGCCAGCGTCACCGACGTGAAGCGGAGCCCAGCCGCGCGCGATCCTTCAGGCGTCCGCCGCGCTCGACCAGGGTCACAAAGCCCGTCGCTCGCGAGCCGGCCGGAATCACCACGCGGTCGCCGACGCGGACGTCGCGCGTCACGCGGGCGGTGACCTCGTCCTCGACTTGCGCGGTCTCGCTCGACACGGCGCGCTCAACCTGGATGCCGATGACCGACTGCGCCGGCAGCACGAAATCTTCGTAGCGGGGCTCCTCGACCGCCGCCAGGACGTCGGGCTCACGGTCGGCGAGCGGCGCATGGACCGGAGCAACCGGAGCGATTTGAGGGGCCGGGGCATCAGCATTCGCGACCGCAGTGGCCGCAGGAGCGGCCGGCGCCGAGGGTCGAACGGAAGCCCGTGAACGCGTGGTGCTTACGGCAGCCGGTTTGCGCTCGGCCGCGGGTTGCTCAGCGGCGCGAGGCCGGGCGGTAGCAAGCAGATCAGTGGTCACCGTTTCCGGGGCCTCTACGGGCTGCGCAACGGGTTCCGCGGCTTCGATGCGAGGCTCGGCGCCCTGCGCCGGTGTGCCAACGTGGCTCGCCACGAAGGACCCCGCCACCCCGGCCACGAGACCGACGGCCGCCACCAACCCCAAGGCTCCCTTTGTGATTTCCATAGCAGCTCATTGAGCAAGGGGCGTGCCTGGAGGCGGGGCCAGGAAACCCGCTAAATCCTGGGCCTTGAGCCGCCATTTCTGCGCAAATCCGGCCGGGGTGTCCACGGAAAATGACGATCGCAGTTCCGGGCTGGTCAAAAGGCCTGGAGCCCGAAGCCCGGAGCCCCGGCGTGCGAAGCGCGCCCAAGAGATACAGGAACGCGTTCGCGGACTGAACTGTGGAAACCCTTCAGTTCAGTCCGCGAACTTGTATCCGAGGCCGTGGACCGTGAGGATGTGCTTCGGGTGCCTGGGGTTCTCCTCGATCTTCTGGCGAAGCCAGGCCACATGCACGTCCACGGTTCGGGTCGAAGGCATGGCGTTGTAGCCCCACACCTCGTTCAGCAGCTCGTCGCGCGACAACGTGGCGCCGCGGTGCTCGACGAAATACCGCAGCAGCTTGTACTCTCGCGCGGAAAGCGTCAGCATCTCGCCGTTTCTCGTCACCTCGGCGCGACGGAAGTCCATCCGAAGGTTGCCCGTCTCGAACGCCTCCGCGGTCGAGGGCGATGGCGTCGGTCGCGTGCGGCGCGAGACGGCTTCGATGCGCGCCAGCAGCTCCGCCATCTCGAACGGCTTCACCAGGTAGTCGTCGGCGCCCAGCTTCAAGCCGACCACGCGGTCCACCACCTGTCCACGCGCCGTCAGCATCAGCACCGGTGTCTGGATGCCCATCTGCCTGATCGAACGGCAGATGTCCAGTCCGCTGCCGCCCGGCAGCATGACATCCAGCAGGATCATGTCGAATCGCTCTTCGGTGGCGCGCTGCAGGCCGGACTTGGCGTCGCGGGCGCTTTCCACGGTGAAGCCCTCCGACTCGAGACGGTCGGTGAGCGTCATCACCAATCCAAGCTCGTCTTCGACCAGGAGCAGCCGTGCCAACGTCGTTCGGCTCGTGCTAGTGCGCCGCGGCGCGAGCGTTGGCGAACGAAGAGGGGTTGGGTTCCGGAGCGGCGGCTGGCAGAACAATCGTGAAGGCGGTGCCGCCCCCCTCCCGGGCGCTGACCGACACCGAACCGCCATGCGCGCGCACGATGCGTTGGACGAGCGACAGGCCCAGACCGTTCCCGTGAATCTGCTCGCTCACGGGGAGGGCCCCGCGGTAGAAGGGCTCGAAGATGTGCGGCAGTTCGTGTGCGGGGATACCGGGCCCGCGGTCTTCGACCGTGATGTGCACTTCCGTCTTGCGGCCGCTCGACACCTGCTCGGCGCGCACCCCGACCCACTGCGCCTCGCCGCCGTACTTGAACGCATTGACCACCAGGTTCTGGATCGCGGACTTGAGCGCGGCGTGGTCGCCGACGACCCCCGGCAGATCCGGCGGGATCACCCGCTCGACTTCGGCCGAGCTGTTCGCGCTGACCCGCGCGGAATCGATGGCCTCATCGATCAGATCGGCGGGAGCCAGCGGCGCAAGCGCTCCCAGCCCTCGCCCCGATTCGACGCCGGCATACTGCAGCACGCTTTCGAGCATTTCGCCCAGGCGCCGTGCCTCGCCTTCCATGACGCGCCCGTACTGCTTCACGCGGTCGCTTCCTCCCACCACGCCCTGCGACAGGTTCTCCGCGGCCGAGCGGATCACGGCGATCGGCGTGCGCAGTTCGTGCGAGACACCGGCCACAAACTCCATCTGCTGCCGGGCGAGCCGCTGGGCGCGGCGGGACGCCTGCGCCAGCAGCGCCACGCTGACCGAGAGCAGCAGGAGCACCCCGAAGCTGATGCCGAGGTTGCGCCGGCGCACGGTGGCCACGGCCGCCTCCAGCGATCCGCTGGCGTGCTGGACGGCCACCAGCCATCGACCGAGGTTGGGCGGCGGGCCTTGCCCGTCTCCCCGTGGCCCACCGGGCCCTTGTCCGTCAGGTCCGGGTGGCAGCGCACGAAATCCTCCGCCGCCGCCGTCTCGACCGCCCGGTCCTCCGCGGCGCCCGAAGAACCCGGGCCCGCGCGGTCCGAAGAACGACTCCGTGGCGTCGGCCGAGTCGGGGTGGACCGGCATCGCGGGATCAGACTGATAGATGACCGTCTCGGGCTGAGCGGTCTTCACGACGGCCACGCGGTAGCTGTCGCCCTCCGAGTGAATGAAAAAGCGCCGCGACAGTCCGGGCAGGACGTCGTCGACGATGAACTGGCGATTCAACTGGACGACCGTATATCCGAAGACCGGGGTGGACGGTGGACCGGGCTCGCCGGGTCGCGGTCCGAAGTTGCGGAGCGGCGCCACGAGCAGCATCTCATCGTCGGGGAAAGCGGGGAACGGGCGCCGGCCGAACTGCGTCTGGTCGTACTCCGCGAGCTGTCGCGCGAACTCGGGGCGCCACGCTGTCAATGACTCGGGCCAGTCGACGTCGATGAAGGCGTGCCGGCGGGCATCCCACTGCCGCGCGCGCAGCGCGTCCTCGGGCGCGTCGATCACGTAGACGTTGGAGACAATCTCCGGGTACTCGGCGGTGGCGACCCACGCCTCGTATCGATCCGAGGTACGGTTCCGAGAAGCCGTCGCGCGCCGTGTTGACGCCGACCTGGAGTGCGCCGAACGCCCGTCCCACTTCAACGTCGAAGGAGTCGCGGAACTGGATTGCGGCGTTGCGGAGATTGCGTTGCATCCGCTCCTGTTCGGCGACGCTCACCTGGCCAACCCAGCGATACTGCAGCACCGCGAGGGTGGGCAGGAGCACCAGAAGGGCGGCCGATAAGAGGGTCAGCCCGTTTGGTCGAGGCCAGCGCACGAGCGAAGTCTAGCACGCGAAAATGTGCCGTAACATATTGAAGTCAAAGCTTTTACATCGTTAACAATCTCTTTGCGCCCCCTTAACGACGTCGGATCCTTCGGGGCGGAATAATCAGACCATGCGCACGTATCCCCTGGTGTCCGCAGCGGCCCTCCTGGGTCTGCTGGCGGGTTTCGAAACGCGGCTCGACGCTCAGGACGCCGAAAAGGGCGCGAGCCTCCTGGCGGAAGCCCGCAAGGCGATTGGCGGCGAGGACAAGCTGCGCGGCCTGAAGACGGTTCAGGCCAACGGTACGTTCAAGCGCACCGCCGGGAACAACAACACGATCGAGGGGGACTTCGAGATTTTCATCGAGTCGCCGAGCCGCTATCGGCGAAACGAGACGACGGGGGCCGCCGGCGGTCCGATCGGCGAGCGCGTCGAGGTGCTGAACGGGACCGAGGTGTGGGAAGAAATCAGCAGCGGCTTTCCCGGGGGGCGCGGGGGCTTTGGCGGGTTCGGGCGCGGCGGTGACGGCGGTGGCGGGGGCGGGCGCGGAGACGCCGGAGCCCGGGGCCGGTTCGCTGAACTCTTCGGAGGACAGGGGGCCGATGGTCGAGCCGGCGGCGGAGTGGATCCCGAGCGGTTGCGCGAAGCGCAGCGGCGGCAACGGCAGAACGAACTGGCACGGCTGATGCTGATGTGGTTCCTGACGACCGACGCGCCGGTGACATGGGTCGGAACGGCGCAGTCCCCGGACGGCACGGCCGACGTGCTCGAGGTCAAGCCTGCTGAAGGCGCTGCCACCCGCGTGTTCCTGGACTCGACGACGCACATGCCGCTGATGATGACGAACACAGGATTTCGGCGGCGGCCGCGGCCGGCGCGGCGCCGGTGCCGACGGGCGAGGCGGTGCCGACGGACGAGCGGGCGGTCCGCCCCCGCAGATCACCATCGAGACCCACCTCTCGGATTACAAGACCGTGAACGGGATGAAGCTGCCGCACCTCATCACGCGCGGCGTGAACGGCCAGACCAACGAAGAGTGGGAAATCAAGAACTACCGGATCAACCCGAACCTGAAGCAGAACACGTTCACCAAATGAAACGACTCCTGTTGGCCCTCGTGTTCTGCCTGGTGGCGGCGCCGCTGGCGGCGCAGACCGCCGCTCAGTCCCAGCAGTCGCAACTGCGGCTCGTGGTGGTGGACGAAACGGGTGCCGGCATTCCCAACGCGACCATCGTCGTCACGCCCACCGCGGGCGAACCGATGACGGTGATGTCGGACGACCGCGGCCTGGCGACGATTCCCGGCCTCATGCAGGGAACCGTGCAACTGCACGTGGAGTTCCCCGGCTTCAACGCGCACGATGCGACCGTGAACCTGCGCCGGGGCGCCAACAACCAGACCGTCACGCTGGGTATCGCGGGACTGGTTGAAGAAGTGGAAGTCAGCAACCTCGCGAGCCTCGATGACCGCAGCGGAAACTCGCAGACGACCACGCTGGAGCAGGATGAGATCGACTCGCTGCCCGACGACCCCGACGAGCTGGCCGAAGTGCTGCGCCAGATGACCGGGGGATCGGGCGCGGTCTTCCAGGTCAACGGCTTCCGCGGCGGCCGGCTGCCCTCGCGCGAAGAGATCCGGCAGATTCGCTTCCGCACGAACTCCTTCTCGGCCGACAACCACGACGCGGGGCGCACGCAGATCGAGATCATCACGCGGCCCAACGTGCGCGAGTGGAGCGGCAACGCGAACATGGGGCTGCGCACCGAAGCGTTCAACGCCAGGAACGCGTTCGCGCGCACGGAAACGCCCGAGGAGTTCCGCCGCTTCAACATGGGGTTCCGCGGCCCGCTGGTCGCGGGCAAGACGTCGCTGCGGCTGTCGCTCGACGGCAACCGGTCCTTCGACACGCCCGCCATCTTCGCGCTGAACGAAGACGGCAGCATCTTCCGCGACCAGGTCAAGCGCCCGACGGAGGCCACCAACGTCACGGCTGGCATCGAGCACGCGCTGACGAACAACCAGACGCTGCGCCTCGAGTACCGGCGCGGTCAGACTGAAGCCTCGAACCAGAGCGTCGGGGATTTCACGTTGCCCGAACGCGCCACGAGTCGCGCCGGCAACGAGGACCAGGTCCGGTTCCAGATACAGGGCCTCATCGGCAAGACGACGTTGCACGAGGTTCGCGTCCAGTTCAATCGCCAGGCCAATAGAGCCTGGTCTCTCACCGACGGGCCCTCGATCAACGTCATCGAAACGTTTTACAAAGGCGGAGCCGGCATCGACAGCCACGGATCCTCGCGGACGCTCGAAGTGGCCGACAACATCGACTTCAACATCGGCCGCGCGCATGCCATGCGGGTGGGTCTGCTGTTTGAAGGCGGGTCGTACGACAACTTCGACGCCCGTAACGCGGCCGGCACCTTCACGTTCAGCGACATCGATGCCTATCGGGCCGGCACGCCCGTGCAGTTCACCCAGCGCAATGGAGAGGTGGACACCGCGTTCTCGCAGTACCAGCTGGGCCTCTACTGGCAAGACGACATCCGCGTGAACCGCAACCTCTCCTTCAGCGTGGGTCTGCGGCAGGAGATGCAGTCGCTCATCGACGACAAGCTGAACCTGATGCCGCGAGTGGGCTTCTCGTGGAACGCGCCCGCTGCCGTGGTGTTTCGTGGCGGGTACGGCATCTTCTACGATTGGTACGACGCGAACCTCTACGACCAGACGCTGCGTGTGAACGGCGTTTCCCAGCGCGACCTCCTGATCCTGAATCCCGGCTATCCCAATCCGTTCGTCGGCGCGTCGCCCACCATCCTTCCCGGCGGCCGCATCCAGGAGTCGCCCGACCTGTCGATGCCGTTCATCCACCAGGCGTCGATTGGCGCGGAGCGCGCCATCACCGAGAACCTTCAACTGCAGGCGTCGTATCAGATGCTGCGCGGGCGGAACCTGATGCGTTCGGTGAACGTCAACGCGCCGGACGAGTCGGGGGTGCGCCCGGAGCCCAACATCGGCACGGTCACGCAGTTCGAGTCCACGGGACGTTCGCAGAGCGACCGCCTCAACGTCGGCCTGAACTACCGCCTGACGCAGCGGCGCATCTTCATGGGCGGCAACTACACGTTGGGGCAGGTGAAGAACCACGCCGATGGCGCCACATCGTTGCCGGCCAACAGCCTCGATCCGGACGCGGAATGGGGTCCGTCGTTCCAGGACGTGCGCCACCGCGTGAACTTCAACTTCAACATGCCGTTCGTGTTCGGCACGCGCGCCAGCGTGAACGGCAACGCACAGTCGGCCGCCCCGTACAACATCACCACGGGCAGCGACAACAACCTGGACGGCGTGGTCAACGACCGGCCCGCTGGCATCGGCCGCAATGCGGCCCGCGGCGCGGCGAGATTTGACATGAGCCTGCGCGTGAGCCGGCAGATCAGCTTCGGGCCCGCGCGCACGACACCGGGCGGCCCCGGTGGACGTCAGGGCGGTGGTGGTGGCGGTCGCCCGGCCGCAGCGCCGTCGGCGCTTCAGCAGGGTCCCGGGGGCCCTGGTGGTGGTCGCGGCGGAGGACAAGGTGGGCCGGGTGGCGGCAACGCGTTCGACGGCGGCAACGGGCGCTTCAGCACCGAAGTGTGGGTCGCCGCCAACAACGTGCTGAACCGCGTGAACTACGTGAACTTCGTCGGCAACGTCCAGTCGCCGTTCTTCGGCCATGCCACGTCTGCAGCGGCGCCGAGACGAATTGAGATTGGACTGAACTTCAGGTTCTGAAGTTCAGTCCGCTCAAGGCTCACAGGCTTCACAGCTCACAAGTCACAAACCCGGACCGGAACTGCACTCCTCGCCCGGGGCCTGAGGCCTGGCGCCTGGGGCCCCTCTTGACATGCGCCTGTCGGTGTTAGTTGTATTAACATGCTAATTTCTTAGCATGGCAGCCACGCCGACGCCCTCGCACGCCAGCCTCTCCAAGCGCGAACGCCAGATCATGGACGCGCTGTACCGCGCGGGCCGGGCCACCGCCAACGACGTCGTGGCGGCACTGCCCGGTTCGCCTCACCTGTCCACGGTGCGCACGCAGCTTCGAATCCTCGAAGAGAAGGGTTTCATCGCCCACGAGGTGGACGGGCCGCGCTACGTCTACGCCCCGAAGGTCCCGCGCCATACCGCGCGCCGGTCGGCGCTGCGGCACCTGGTGGACACCTTCTTCGAGGGGTCGAGCCTCAAGGTGATGACGGCCCTGCTGTCGAACGACAGCGCGAAGCTGAGCGACGAAGAGCTGGACAGGATTGCCGAGCTCGCGCGATCAGCAAGGAGAACCAATCGTGACAAGTGACATCGCCCTTCTCGCCGTTCGATCCTCGGCTGTGATGCTGCTGGCGCTGGCGGCCGTGACGTGCATGACGAGATGGTCGGCGGCACTCCGGCATCGGGTGTTGGCGATCGCGTTCTGCGGCGCGATTGTGGTGGGACCGCTGGTGCCGGTCGTGCCCGCATGGCGCGTGTTGCCGGCGCCCGTGTCCGCCTGGCCGGCAGCCGCGGGCGAATCCACGGCACCGGCGGCAGCGGTGAGCGAGCGGGAGACCGCAGAGGCCGCTCCGGATGGTGGCCCTGCGGCCACGGCTGCGGTCGCCTCCCGGCCCTCCCGGCCATCGGGACTCGATGCCGCGTTGTTCGTGTGGGCGCTGGGTGCGGCGCTCGCCCTCGTCAGGCTGGCAGGCGGATCCTGGTATGTGCGTCGTTTGGCCAGGCGATCCCGGGGAGAGGCCGGCGCCACCTGGGGCCGCCTGCTCGAGGAGGTCAGGGCTGAATACGGCATCGGCCGCGCCGTGCGGTTGGCGGTCACGAATCGCGAAGGGCTGCTCGCGACGTTCGGGGCGATCCGTCCAACCGTGCTCGTGCCGCGCGACGCCACGGAGTGGAGCGCGGATCGCGTGCGCATCGTGTTGCTGCACGAACTCGCGCACGTGAGGCGCGGCGACTGGCTGGTCCAGGTCTTCGCCGAAACTGTCCGCGCGATCTTCTGGTTCAACCCGCTCTTCTGGATTGCCTGCGCACGTCTCAGGAGAGAAAGCGAGTGCGCCTGCGACGACGAGGTGCTGGCGGCCGGCATGACGCCCGACCGCTACGCGGAGCAGCTGGTCGAAATCGCTCGTGGAAACCGTGATGCAAGGATGCCGTGGGCCGCTGTCGTGCCCATGGCGCGTCAGTCGACCCTTGAAGGGAGGGTTACCGCCATGTTGAACCCCGTCCTCGATCGCCGGGCACCGTCCCGCATGGCGGTCATCGCCACGAGCGCGCTCGTGATCACCGCCGTCGTTC
Source organism: uncultured Acidobacteriota bacterium (assembly GCA_963807235.1). Taxonomy (GTDB): domain Bacteria; phylum Acidobacteriota; class Vicinamibacteria; order Vicinamibacterales; family UBA2999; genus CAWEBF01. The sequence continues at coordinate 203,291 of CAWEBF010000035.1, read as the reverse complement.
TGACAGCCGCCCTGCGGCTCGCTGCGCAAGCCAACGCGCTCGCGGTCGAAGGCACGGTCTTCGATCCGAGCGGCGGCGTGCTGCCTGGCGTCGAGGTCACGCTCGAGGACGGCAACAGGATCAAGTGGCCAGCCACCACCGGTCCGGACGGCAAGTTCAAGTTCGAGCCCGTTGGCGCCGGCAGCTACGTGCTCGAGGCCTCGCTGCCGGGGTTCAAGTCGCTGCGCCACGAGTTTGTGCTGTCGGCGGCGCAGCGCGCGCTCCAGAACGTCACGCTACAGGTCGGGTCGCTCCAGGAGACGATCAGGGTGACGGCGAAGCGTCCCGCCCCGGCGGCCCGCACGGCGTCACCGGCTCCCGCACGTATCAGGATGGGTGGCAACATCAAGCAGCCGACCAAAACGCTGGACGTACGCCCGGTCTATCCAGAAGCCATGCGCGAGGCCGGCCTCGAAGGGGCGGTGCCCATGGAGGCGATCATCGGTGTGAACGGCCGCGTGGTGTCGGTGCGTGTTCTGAGTGCACAGGTCGCGCCCGAGTTCGCTGCCTCCGCCGTCACAGCCGTGAAGCAGTGGGAGTTCACGCCGACGCTCCTCAATGGCGTCCCGGTGGAAGTGCAGATGACGGTCTCAGTCAGCTTCAGCCTTGCTGACTGACGCCGTTCGTAGTTCGTGGTTCGTAGTTCGTAGTAGTTCGTGGTTGCGAGCGCCGAGAGTTTCGGGCCATCGCCACGAACCACGAACCACGAACCACGAACTAAAATGGCTCCGTGCGTGTTCTTATCGTCGGAGCCGGAGTCATCGGCTGCGCCGTGGCCTTCGAGTGTGCCCGGCGGGGCGCACGAGTCCAGGTGTTCGATCCGCGCCGGCCGGGACGCGGCGCAACCCACGCATCGGCCGGCATTCTCGCTCCGTATATCGAAGGCCACAGCCCCGAGCTGCGCGCCCTGGGCGTGCGGGGGATGGCCGCGTACGATCCTTTTCTCGCGGCGCTCCAGGCCGCGACCGGCCAGCGGCCGGAATACGCTCGCGCGGGCACGCTGCAATGCGCGTTCGACGATGAGGGCGCGCGCGAGCTGAGCGAACTGGCGCGGGTGCTTGCGGAAGGGGAGGTGGAGCACCGGCGCCTGGACGGGGCGGCCGCGCGGCTGCTGGAGCCCGGCTTGTCGAACCGGGTCATCGCCGCCCTCGAGATTCCCGCCCATGGCTACGTGTCGCCAGACGGCCTCGTGGACGCGCTCGTCGACGGCGCGACGCGTCTCGGCGCCGTGTTCTCCGAGGCCCGCGTTGCGGGTGTGTCGGGCGGTCAGACCGCGCGCGTGGAAACCGAGGCGGGCCCGATCGACGCCGACGCGATCGTTCTGGCGGCTGGCAGCTGGCTGTCAGACCTACCAACCTCCCCCGACAGTTCGCACCAACCTCCATCGACAGTCCGCACCAACCTCCCCCGACAGTCCGTAATTCGTCCCATCCGTGGCCAACTACTTCATATGCGGACGTGCGCTCCGGTCGCCTCGCGCGTCCTGTGGGGACCTGGCTGTTACATCGTGCCGCGGCAGGACGGCACAGTGCTCGTGGGCGCGACCGTGGAGGACGTCGGCTTCGACGAGCGCGCGACGCTCGGGGGCGTGCGCTCGCTCGTTGACGCGGCGTCGGCCCTCGTGCCTGGACTGGACTCGGCCGTCTTCGGGGAGGTGCGCGTGGGCCTGCGTCCCGCCACCAATGACGAGTTGCCCATCATCGGGCCTTCGGCCACAATGCGGCAGGTCTTCTACGCGGCGGGCCACTATCGCAGCGGCGTGCTACTGGCGCCGCTGACGGCCGGCCTGGTGGCCGATTTGGTGCTCGACGGCCGGGCGGCGCCCGAGCTGGCCGCCATGCGGCCGGCCCGGTTCGGCCTCTGAAGTGAACGGGAGGGTTCTTCATGGCGCTCTTGCCGAAAGACGAGATCGACAAGCAGCTCCGCGCCCTCGACGGCTGGACGTACTCCGGTGACGCCATCCACAAGCAGTTCACCTTCGCCGGATTCCCGCAGGCGGTAGCCTTCGTGGACAGCCTGGTCGCGGACTGCGAAAGCGACGACCATCATCCCGACATCGCCATCAACTATCGACGTGTCACGCTTTCGTGGAGCACTCACAGCCAGGGCGGCGTGACGGCCAAGGACATCGACGGCGCGCGGATGGCCGAGCGCCACTTCCGCGGTCAATGATGAACGGCCAGGCGGCGCGGCCACCCCGTCGATGCGCCTGAAGAAGTTGTACAGCTCGCGCGAGGTCGCGGCCATGACGGGCCTCTCGGCGCGGCAGCTGCAGTGGTGGGACGCCAACCGGCTGTTCGCTTCGGCCGTCGCGTCGCACAAAACCGAAGCGGGAGGCTACACCGAGCGGCGCTACACGCCGCTCGACGTGCTGGAGCTGCAGGCGCTGGCCGATCTGCGGCACCGCGGCTTCACGGTGGCGCGTCTCAGGGCGCTGCTCCAGACGCTGCGCGACGTGTTCGGCATCCGGCTCTACGAGGCCATCGGCGACGGCGGCCCGCTGACGCTTTTCGTGGGTGGCGACCGCATCTACGCGCGCGCAGCCGACGGACAGCTGTTCGACCTCGACATGCCGACGCAGCCGCTGTTGATGGTCGGAGAGGATCTGAGCCTGCGGCAGGTCACCGGGCGTGAGCGCAAGCGCCGCACGGCACCCGGCCGGGCCGCGGTCAGGAAATCGGAAAGACCTTCTCGAGGTCGTCCGCCGGCCGCGGAATGACGTGCACGCCGACCAGCTCGCCCACGCGGCGGGCGGCGGCGGCCCCGGCGTCTGTGGCGGCCTTCACGGAGCCCACATCGCCGCGGATGATCGCGGTCACCAGCCCCGCGTCCACCTTCTGCCAGCTGACCAGCACCACGTTGGCGGTCTTCAGCATCGCGTCGGCGGCTTCGATCATGCCGACCAGCCCGCGCGTCTCGATCATGCCGAGCGCGTCGCCAAGCGGTGTAGCCGGGGGTGCTTTGTCTGAGGCCACTGGGGAGTCCTTCTTCTGACCGCCTGTTTGACCACCACGTGGTCCAGGCGCGGCGGCCATCTTACCACCCCTCACGCGTGCGCAAGCGCGTGATGTGCGCGAGATGGTGCGACGAGTGCCAGGCGTAGTCGTGCACCTGGAATTCCAGCGTGAGGGTTGCGCCGCGCTCGGGGTGCACGAAGACGCACGAGAACTGCGCGTCGTCCATCGAACGGAACACCGCGGCCCAGCGCGCGTGGATGCCGTCGATCATTCCCAGCGAGATCTCGATCGGCAGGCCCATGTCGGCGAGCGTCGCCCAGGCGTTCTCGTCGTAGGGCTTGATCACGGGGGCGTTCTCGGTCAACGCCAGCTTGGTCCGTATCAGGCCGTTCATGTGGCTGTCGGCCAGGTGGTGCACGACCTGGCGGACGGTCCAGCCCTCCGGGCGATACGGCGTGTCCAGCTGCTTGTCGTCCAGGCCGCCGACGGCCGCGCGCACGTCGGCCGGGAGCGACGCGATGCGATCGATGGCGGCCTTGCGCGTCGCCTGCGTGAACGCCATCGTGTCGTCGAACTTCCCGACCGGATAACGCAGCGCCTCGAGCTCCATCTAGAAAACTTGACTCCTCCCTATCCTGACCAACGAGTCAAGTTTTCTACGCCCCGCCGGAGGCGGGGCAATCAGGCACTGCCCTAGCGAGGCGGAGCCTGATGCTCGTCGGTCCGAGGCGAAGCCTCGCTAGCACTTGTACTTCAGGTTCCCGCGGATTGCACACACCACCAATACAATCGGAGACGATGGATCTCGTGGTCGCCGAGGGCGAGCTGCTCGAGCGCGTCCTGGATAGCACCTTTCCCATCTGGCACGAGGGGCTGACCAGGCGCGCCTACTCTCAATGGAACGCCGCGCAGCTCCGTACGCCGTGGGGCCGGGAGCGTCTGACCCGTTTCGCTTTGGTCGACGACGCCGGACGCCTGCTCACCTCGCTCAAACGCTATCGCCACGACGTCCGCATCGGCGGACGCGACGGATGGATGTGCGGCATCGGCGCGGTACTCACGCTGCCTGAACATCGCAACAAGGGGCACGCCGCGGCGCTCATCGAGCGCGTGGTGGATAGCGCCCGCGAAGCGGGCGCCCTTGTCGCCGGGCTGTTCTCGGAAATCGGTGAGGCCTACTACGGACGTCTGGGGTTCGAGAAGGTGCCGATGGACGAAGTCACCGTCAACATCGCGCTGAAGAAAGGTGCGCCTGCAATGCTGGTGCGCGCCGGCACCGAGCGCGACTACGACGCCATCTGCGCGATGTACGCCACGTGCACGGCGGGAGCGCATTTCGCGTTGAGGCGCGACCCGGCGGCGCTGCATTACGCGGTGTCGAAGAAGCGCCTCTTCGCCGGCCTGAGCGCGCCGGGCACGCACGCGCTGGAGTTCTTCGTCGCCGAGGAGGGCACCGCCGCAGCCGCCTATGTGGTGCTGTCGCAGAACAAGCACGGCTGGACGCTCGAAGAGGCTGGTGACAGGGACCCGGCTGGCGCCCGTCTCGGCGGGATGCTGCAGGTGCTGGCTGCTCGCGACCCTTCCCGCCCTGCTCCCCTCATCCGCGCCTGGTGGCCGCGGTCGTTCCCGGTGCCTCCACAGGTGTCGTTGAGTCGCCGCACCGATTCGAAGGACATCTTCATGATTCGTTCGCTCGAAGCGGGGGTGTGCGATTTGCCGGCGGACGGCGTTTTCTACTGGAGAAGCGACTACTTCTGAGGGAGGGGTATGATCCGCCCCTCTCCCCCCCGGGGAGCCATGTCACTGCAGAGCGGCGATCATCTGGGCCCGTACGACATCGTCCACCCGCTCGGCGCCGGCGGGATGGGCGAGGTGTACCGCGCCCGGGACAGCCGGCTCAGGCGTGACGTCGCGCTGAAGGTCCTGCCCGACCGGCATCGATACGACGCTCACCGCGTCGCTCGACTGGAGCAGGAGGCCCGGACCCTTGCGGCGGTCAACCATCCCAACATCGCCACGCTGTACGGCATCGAAGAGGGAGGTGGCCTGCAAGCCCTGGTGATGGAGCTTGTCGAGGGCGGCACGCTTGCGGATCACATCGCCGTGGCACGCCGCGCGCGCGGAACCGGGCTCCCTGTGGCAGAGGCGGTCGCGATCGCGCGTCAGATGGCTGATGCCCTGGAGGCCGCACACGAGCGGGGCGTCGTGCACCGCGACCTGAAGCCCGCCAACGTCAAGATACGAACGGATGGCACCGTGAAGGTTCTGGACTTCGGGTTGGCGCTCGGCGCCGAGTCGCAGTCGGACCCCGACCCGCAGCTCGCCACGGCCACCACGTCCAACGCCGCAGGCGGTGCCGTTGGCACGCCGGCCTACATGAGCCCGGAACAGGCCAGGGGTGGAGCCGTCGATTGGCGAGCCGACGTCTGGGCTTTCGGGTGCGTGCTCTACGAGATGCTGGTGGGTAAGCGTGCGTTCGAGGGCGACACGGCGTCCGATGTCATCGCGCGCATCATCGAACGAGAGCCCGACTTCGACGCACTGCCACCCGGGACACCGGCGTCGATCCGGCGTCTGCTCCGGCGGACCCTTGCCAAGGACGTGCGTCAGCGTCTCCACGACATCGCCGACGCACGGCTGGAGCTGGCCGATGCCGTGTTGACGGACGGCCCAGCGGCAGTCGCCGTCCGGGACCGCCGCAAGCGCTGGCCTGCGATTGCGGCCGCCGTCGTCTTGGGGCTTGCTGGCGCCGGCTGGATCGCGCTGCGCGACGGGTCCGATGCGCCAGCGAGGTACGCCGCTTCGAGATCGTGCCGCCGGCCTCGGCGCCGCTTCGTGACGGCGGCGACGAGACCCGGCTTTTCGCGATGTCACCCGACGGAACGCGAATCGCCTACCTGACCACCAGGGGGCTCGCGGTGCGCACGCTCGACCGCCTCGATGTGGACGTGCTGGATGCCGCCGACATCGGCTTCTTCCCGTTTTTTTCGCCCGACGGCAAATGGATAGCCGGCACGCTCGACGGCCTCAGCAAGGTCTCCGTGGCCGGAGGGCCGGTGATCCGCCTGGCGGATACAGGCGCCGGTGCGATTGGCGCCTGGGCTGCCGACGGCATCGTGTTCGCCGATGTCAACGGGCTGTTTCGCGTATCCGCCGACGGCGGTACGCCCGAACGATTGCCCCTCGGATTGCTCGGCCCGAGCGAGCAGGTGACGTTTCCCGAGCCGCTGCCGGGACGACGGGCCGTGCTCTTCACCGTGATCTCTACGAAATCGAACACGCTCGGCGACTCGGCCACCTCGTCCACCGCCCGCATCGAGGCGCTGGACCTCGACAGCGGCGCACGAACCGTGGTCGTCAGAGGCGGCGGACGGCCGCGTTATCTGCCGTCGGGTCATCTGCTCTACGCATCCGGGGAGCACTTGCTGGCCGTGCGTTTCGATCTCGCACGGTTGACCACTGTGGGCGAGCCGGTGCAGCTCGGCGACGGGTCGGCGGAGTTCGCCGCGTCCAACGAGGGCACGCTGATGTATGGCGTTGGCCTCGGCCACGGCCGGCGGGAGCTGGTCTGGGTGGATCGACGCGGCCGCGAGCAGCTGGTGGGCGCGCCCATCGCCGAATACGCGTATCCACGCATCTCTCCCGACGGCACCCGGATCGCACTGGACGTGCCCGGGCCGAACCGCGACGTCTGGATGTGGAACCTCAAGCGGCAGGTGATGGAGCGCTTCACCTCGGACCCGACCGAGAACGTGCTGCCGGCCTGGAGCCCGGACGGCAGGCACCTGGCGTTCACGAGCGGCCTGTCGGGTGTGCCGAACATGTTCCTGCAGGCAACCGACGGCTCGGGCGCCGCGGAGCAGCTGTTGACGAGCCCGCTGCTCCAACAGGCCGTGTCGTTTGCATCCGATGGGCGTTTGATTTTTACGGAGTCGGTACCCGGGCGCGGGAGGGAGATCAAGGCGCTGGCGTTGAGTACGAAGGCGGTCGAGGCGCTGGTTCAGGCGCCGGGTGAGCAACTGAGCCCCGAGGTGTCGCCGGATCGCCGGTGGATCGCTTACATGTCGGACGAGACCGGCCAGTTCGAGATCTACGTCCGGCCCTACGCCGCCCCCGACAGCGGCCGTTGGAAGGTGTCCGCCAGCGGTGGGCGGTCGCCGTTGTGGTCCCGTGATGGGCGGGAGCTCTTCTATCGCGACTTCGGCGGGGCCCTGCTGTCCGTGCCGGTCGCGGCCGGGCAGGTGTTCGTGCCCGGCCCGTCTACGAGGATCATTCCACCTAGCCGCAAGTACGCCGGCTTTGGTTCGGCGATCGGGGGCCGCGCCTACGACGTGTCGCCCGATGGCAGCCGGTTCCTGATGATCAAGAACCTGGACGAGGGCACCGAGCCGTCGTTCGTCGTCGTCCAGAACTGGCTCGCCGAGATCGCCGATCGGCTGCGTCCGCGCTGAGCCCCCTGCCGCGCGCGGCAGGAGGCCCTGAGGGGAGCGAGTGGTCAGTCCAGAGGCTGGAGTGAGTGCGCGAACACCTGGTCGGCGGACTGCTTGCCCTGCCGCCGCGCCACTTCGTCGGCGAACCGGAAGTGGATGCCGAGCAGGATGCGCGCCTCCACCACGTCGTCGGCCATCGCGGAGAAGCTGTGATAGGTCCGCGGCGCGATCGGCTGGCCGTTCTCCAGCGCGTTGGTCGTGGCGATGAAGGTCCAGACGTCGTCACCGAAGAAGTTTTCCAGCGCTCGCATGGTCGCTCCAGTGACGCCGTTTGCTCCCGAGGTGTAGTCCGGGTACGGCGGGTTGTCGATGAGCGGCAGCCACGCGGCATCACCCGCGGTCCTGGGGTTGCCGTCGTTGTCGCCTTCGTTGATAGCGGTGCTGGGGCGCCACACGTTGTAAAGGCGCTTGTTGTTCCACACGTTGATCAGCGAGTCGGCGCCTGACATGTTGGCCTGCGCGAACAGCCGGGCGGAATCGCCGATGTCGGTCAGGCGCGCCAGCGACACCGTCCGGAGAACACCCTGCAGGATAATGATGAAATTGCCGGAGTAGAACCGCGCGAACGTTGTCTGTTCGGGCGTCCTCGAGCTGCCCGTCCGCCGGCCCATCGCCTTCACCTCGTTGTAGTCTCTGGTGTACTTGCCGCTCGTGAGGTGCGGTGGCGGCGGCTCGTGCAGCTGTCCCTCGGTGTCCTTCTGCACGAACGGCGTGACGTTGCCCATCCACGGCGCGGCCATCGGCAACAGCAACGGCGGCGTCGGACGCCACTGGCCGACTTCGGTGCTGCCGATGAAGATCTCGGGATTGGCCGGGAACGCGCCGTCGTTGGCGCGATTGAGGATGGCGTTCAGCGCCGCCTGCTCTCCCACGGCCACGCCCGGGTCGTTGACCGGCAGCCCCTTGCTGATCAGGTAGTTGGCGTAAGCCGTATCGACCAATGCGATCAGGGCCGGCATCGGAGCCGGAATCTGGAAGCGGCTCACCAGCACGTCGTGCGCGGCCTTTGCCACTGCGGCGACCATTGACCCCGACGCGCCTGGAATCGGCGCGTTGTAGGTCTTGAAGCGGTGCTGATACGCCTGAACGGCGTCGTGAATGGCGATGTGCATCACCGCCAGGTCCACCGGCGGAAACGGTGGCGGCCGGAGGGCGGTGGCCTGGTTGATGAAGCCCACGGCCAGTGCGTTCCAGTCTTCCACGGCACCCGCCCGTGCCGGAGTGGCTGCGGCGAGCGTGCCGGCCACCATCGCGCTGCAGAACAGCCGGGTGTAAGCGTTGCGTAGAGTGCTCATTGTCCCCATCTCCTGTAACGGGCTCGTCGGGCCCCATTCCTTGCGGGTCGCGAGAGCCTCCTTGTAGGATCACGACCCTGTTGGAGGATCGTGCTCAACCGGTGGGCGGGAATCCTGGGGGAGTTGGGGGAATTTCGGGGGATTGGGGATGGGGCTCACGGTGCGTTTCGAGGACTACCGGCTCGATGGCGACGCGCGGCGGTTGACGCGCGACGGCACCGACGTGCACCTGACGCCGAAGGCGTTCGACCTGCTGTGCCTGCTGGTGGCCGAGGCGCCTCGCGTCGTGCCAAAGGCCGAACTACATGAACGGCTCTGGCCCGCAACCTTCGTGTCCGAGGCGACGTTGACCGGCCTCGTCAAGGAAGTGCGGCGCGCGATCGACCAGCCGGGCGTGTCGTCCCGGATTCGTACGGCGCATGGCGTCGGGTATGCGTTTGCGATCGAGTCCGACGGCGACCGCTCCTCAGCATCCGGGTCGCGGCACTGGCTCCTGGTGAGCGGCCGGTCCATCGTGCTCACACCCGGCGAGAACCTGATCGGCCGTGATCCCCGGGCGGCGGTGTGCCTGGACTACGCGGGCGTGTCGCGCCGGCATGCGCGGGTGACGCTGTCCGCCGACGGGGCGATGCTGGAGGACCTGGGGAGCAAGAACGGTACTCGCCTTGGCGACGCTCCCGTGACCGCCGCGGTGGGGTTGCGCGACGGTGATTCGATTCACGTCGGCCCGACCGTGATCGTCTACCGGACGTCGGAGGATGCCCTGACGACGGAAACCCACATCGACTAGACGGTCTCCACGCGCACTTCGACCTCGACCATCTGTTTGCCGCCGCCGAGCGCGATTCCCTTTACGGGTGCCACGTCGCCGTAATCGCGGCCCCATGCCACCGTGATGTGGCCGGTGCCGGGCCGCACGTCGTTGGTGGGGTCCAGGTCGAACCAGCCGCGGCCGGGCACGAACACCGACACCCACGCGTGGGAGGCTTCGGCGCCCAGGTACTTCGCGCCGCTGCGCAGGTAGCCGCTGACGTAGCGCGCGGCCAGCCCCGTCGATCGCAGCGCCCCGATCATCACGTGCGCGAAGTCCTGGCACACGCCGCGCCTGGCCGCGAAGGCGTCCAGGATGGGCGTGTCGATGTGCGTCGCCTCCGGCTCGTAGCGGAACTCGGCGTGAATGCGGTGCGACAGGTCCTCGGAGGCCTCGACGATGCCGCGCCCGGGCGCGAAGCTGGCTCGCGCGTAGTCGGCGAGCACGGGATCGGTGGTCACGAATGGTGACATCAGCATGAACTCGAATGCTTCGAGCAGCTCGGGCCGATCGTGCGTGGCCAGATCGTCGCGCACGGCCTCCCACGGAGTGTCGGCGGCCGGTGCAGCGGTTCGCTCCACGACGTCCACGAGGCTCGTGGCCACCGTGGTGAAGCGGTCGTGGCTCTCGACAATCGTGAAGCTGGTCACCTCGTTTCCGAAGTAGTCCTTGTGCCGCGCGATGGACAACGGTTCGGGCGTCGTCTGGATGCGGGATTCGACCAGGGTCTGCCAGGGCAGCGACCGCGGCGTCAACCGCACCTCGCTCTGACACTGCGACACGTTGGCCGTCGTAGGCGTATCGCGTGGTGTGCGTGGCGCGGTAGCGCATCGTCGTCGACAGATCTCAGCTGAACCGCAGGCGCGACGGCTCCGAGTGACTGAGATAGCGCGCGGCAAGTGCGGTGGCCAGGTCGGCCATCGCGGACTTCACGTTGAGCAGGTGGTCTTCCAATGCGGGCCGCTTGCCCTCCGCATCGCGGCGCTTGATGTCGTCCATATTGGCGTCCTGCAGGAGCCGGCCCACGCCCAGGGCCAGCGCCACCTCCGGCGGCGCGCCTCCCGCGGCGCGATCGTCCAGGTGGGCCGGCAGGCCCTGGATTCTCTTCGGCCACCACGGCGATCTGGTAGGCGACGGACCGTGGATTGCTGACGTCGGTCATCAGCAGCTCCAGCACGTAGCGGGTCCGGATCGAGGCCAGGTATCGGGAGCGATAGGTGGTGGCGCTGTCAGCCAGCTGCAGCAACACCTCGAGATACTGATCGTCGGGAAACGGCGCTTGCGCGACGCCGACGCGCAGCAGCTCCAGCATCTGCAGCGCGCGCTCCATGCGGCGGCCGATCGCCAGGAACCGCCAGCCGTGGCCGCGCGTCGGGTTCTCGGCCAGCAGCCCCGCGAACGCGGACAGCATGATCACCAGGTCGTCCAGCTTGGCCATCGCCGCCAGCACGCGGCGGTCGTAGTTGGTGGGCGCCACGTCGGAGAAGAGATCCCCGATCTGCTGCAGAACGCGCCACGTGTCGGTCGACAGCCGTTCCTTGACCTCCCAGCTGAGGCGCCGGAGCTGCGCCAGGTTCCAGCCGATGCTGGCCGCGCCCTTGGCGTCGAGCACCATGTCGGTGAGCAGCTTCTCCAGGCTCCACCAACGGCGCACCGAGGTGTGGCGGTACTCCGGAGGCAGCAGGTCCAGGCCGCGAAGGTAGTGGACCACGGTGACCACCGACGCGTCCCTGCCGCGATCGGATTCTCCCGACAGCGCGGGCAGCAGCACCCTGATCAGGCGTGCGGTCGCCTCCAGCCGCTCGGCGTATCGCCCCAACCAGAACAGGTTGTCGGCCATGCGGCTCGACAGCTCGGTGGATGTGACGTAGGTGGCGCGAGGCGCCGGCGTTTTCACGTCGGGGCCGGCTCGCTCGTAGTCGTGGCCGAGCACCCACGTGTCCTTGCTGCCCCCGCCACGCTGCATCGACACGACCAGCGACTGCTGGCCCGTGGCGACGCGGGTCAGGCCGCCAGGCATCACCGCATAGGAGGAGCCGTCCCACGCCGCGATCACCCGCAGCACGACGTGCCTGGGCTCGAGGCCGCGATGCGTGTGCACGGGAGTCGTCGAGAGGTCCACCTGCTCCTGGGCCACGAACCGGTGGGGCTGCGCCTCGACGCGGGCGGCCAGCTGATCCCGCTCGGCCTCGGTCATCGACGCGGGGAATTCCGCGTGCTGGCCGAAACGCGGGAAGGCGGGCTTGATCACCACGCGATCGAACCGTTCCATCACCTCCCGCCGCGCCGACTCCTGCCCGCACCACCAGGTCGCCACCGAGGGCATCAGCAGCTCTTCGCCGAGCAGCTGGCGGCAGAGGGCTGGAAGGAACGCCATCAGCGCGGGCGCTTCCACCAGGCCGCTGCCGAGGCAATTCGCGATGTAGACGTTGCCGGCGCGGGCGGCTTGCACCAGTCCGGGCACGCCCAGCAGCGAGTCGCCGCGCAGCTCCAGCGGATCGCAGAAGTCGTCGTCCAGCCGCCGCAGGATCACGTCCACGGGGTTCAGGCCCGCCAGCGTCTTCAGGTAGACGCGCTGGTCGCGGACGGTCAGGTCGGCGCCCCCCACCAGCGGAAAGTCCCACTGCCGCGCGAAGAAGGAATGCTCGAAGTAGGTTTCGCTGTTGGGTCCGGCCGTCATCACCACCACACGCGGATTGGGCGCGCGCTGTGGCGCCAGGGCGATCAGCTCCTTGATCATCGTCTCGAAGAAGTGGTGGAGCGGCCGGACGTGGCACCGCTCCAGGATCGACGGCAGCGTGCGCGCGCTCACCAGCCGGTTCTCGAGCGCGTAGCCGGCGCCCGACGGCGCCTGCGTGCGATCGGAGATCACCCACCAGTCCCCGTTCGGCGCCCGCGCGATGTCCACCGCGCAGTTGTGCAGGAAGACGCCGCCCTGGGGCACGATGCCGTGACACGGCCGAAGGAACCCCGGGTTGGCGAAGACCAGCTCCGGCGGGATGTGGCCATCGCGAACCAGCCGATGACTCCCGTACAGATCGGCCAGGATCGCGTTGAGCAACGTGGCGCGCTGCGCCACGGCGCGTTCCACGCGGGCCCATTCCGCGGCGTCGAGCGCCAGCGGCAGCAGGTCCATGGGCCACGGGCGCGCCGTGCCCCGCGGATCCCCGTGCACGTTGTAGGTGACTCCGTTGGCCTGGATGAGCTGCTGGCCCACGTCCCACCGGCGCGAGAACTCGGCATACCCCATGCGCCGGAGCGCCACGGTCAGCCGACGCCAGTGGGGTCTCGGTTGTCCCGCAGGATCCAGCGCTTCGTCCCAATGCCCCGACTCGGGTGGGCGATACCCCCAGTCGGTTGCGCGCGCGATTCGAGAGGACGAGGCCGCGTCGCTCACGCGGTGGCGGGACCTGCCGGCTGGCGCCGCAGATTCGAGCGTATGGGGGAACTCGGGGTTCTCGCTCATCCGCGGTACGAGCCTCGCGCCGGGCGTGTGGCCGAACTCGAAGAACCTCGCGCGGCGACGGGCCTCGGCTTCGTGGGAGTTGACGGGCACGGTGTCGTAGTTGCGCCCTCCTGGATGCCCGACATGATACGTGCACCCGCCGATCGAGCGCCCCGCGGCGCCGTCCACGACGTCGAAGACGAGCGGCGTGTGAACGGGAATCGTGGGATGCAGGCAGCGGGGGGGCTGCCACGCGCGATACCTGACGCCGCACACGAACTCTCCGGCCGTGCCGGTGGAGCGAAGCGGCAGCTGGAACTGGTTGCACGTCACGGTGTACCGCTCCGACACGAGCCCCTTGACCCGCACCTGCAGACGCTCGACCGACGAATCGACGTAGCGTGCCGTGCCGCCGCCGCCGGGCTCTTCGCCCAGCACGTACCACGGCTCGATGGCCTGCCGCAGCTCCAGCTCCACGCCTTCGTAGCACACGCGACCGTAGACCGGAAAACGGAACTCGACGTGCGGCGCGAACCAGGAGGACTCCATGGGGTAGCCGGCGCCGCGCAGCTCGTCCACCACCGCGGTAAAGTCGCGCTCCACGTAGTACGGCAGCAGGAACGCGTCGTGAAGCCGCGTGCCCCAGCGAATCGGCGCGCCCTCGAACGGCACCCGCCAGAACCACGCCACGAGCGCCCGCACCACCAGCTGCTGCGCCAGGCTCATGCGCGCGTGCGGGGGCATCTCGAACGCCCGCATCTCCACCAGGCCCAGCCGCCCCGTGGCGCTGTCGGGCGAGTACAGCTTGTCGATGCAGAACTCGGCGCGGTGGGTGTTGCCGGTCACGTCCACGAGCAGGTTGCGGAAGATGCGGTCCACCAGCCAGGGCGGACACGACCCGGCCGCGCCGTTCAGCAGGCCCATCGCGATCTCCAGCTCGTACACGGCATCCGTCCGCGTCTCATCCACGCGGGGGGCCTGACTGGTCGGGCCGATGAAGACGCCGGAGAAGAGGTACGACAGCGACGGGTGATTCAGCCAGTAGCCCAGCAGGCTCTTGAGCAGGTCGGGCCGGCGCAGGAATGGGCTGTCGGCCGGCGTCGGGCCGCCCAGCACCACGTGGTTGCCGCCGCCGGTGCCGGTGTGCCGGCCGTCGATCATGAACTTCTCGGTGCCGAGCCGGCATTGCCGCGCCTGTTCGTACAGCGTGGCCGTCGTGTCCACCAGCGCGCGCCAGCTCGAGGCGGGGTGGATGTTCACCTCGATGACCCCGGGATCGGGCGTGACCTTGATCTGGCGGATGCGCGGATCGAAGGGCGGCGTGTAGCCCTCGAGCAGCACCGGCGTCTCGAGCTGCTCCGCCGTGTCCTCGATCGCGGCGACGAGATCCACGTAGTCGCGGGCCGATTCCACCGGCGGCAGGAACACGCAGATCTTGCCGTCGCGCGGTTCCACTGTGAGCGCGGTACGAACGAGCGGTGGTCCCCCTGGAGCCTGGAGCCCGAAGCCGGGAGCCGGAAGCCGGGAGCCGGGAGCCTGTTGCTCGTTCTGCGTCTGGCGCCGCTCGCGCGGCTGCTCCGCGGTCAGCGCCACCTGTCCTGGGCCACGGCGCGACGCCGCGGCGACCACGAACGGCGTCGGCGTCGCGGCGCCCGGCGCGGGCAAAGGCGCCCATGCGCTCATCGGATCCACCGGAAAGACGTCGAACGACGGGCCAACCGGCAGGCTGTGCATCGGCAGCCGGTAGCCGACGGGCGAATCGCCAGGCACCAGGAACACGTGCCTGGCACGCAGCATCCAGAGCCCCGACTGCCACAGCGGGCCGTCCTTGCCCGGCACGCGCGCCAGCGGAAGCACGAAGCCGGTCGGGGACCCGAGCCCCCGGCTGAACACGCGGCGCAGGCGCTCCCGTTCCTCCGGATCGTCGAGCGTGTTGTTTTCGGGCTCCACGTTGATCGGCAGCTCGCGCTCCTTGTGGACGTAGGCGAGCGGATCCTCGAACGCGGTGAGCACGTGCTCGCGGCCCACCGACAACCGATCGGCGATCGCCTCGGCAAACGCACGAGCCTCGGCCGCGCCGTGGCCGTAATCCCGATCGTCGTCGGCCGCGAGCGCGGTGTTTCTCCACAGCGGCACGCCATCAGTGCGCCAGAAGCAGGCGAAGGCCCACCGCGGCAGCGACTCGCCCGGATACCACTTGCCTTGTCCGTAGTGCAGCAGTGCCCCAGGCGCGAACGCGTCGCGCACGCGCCGCAGCAGGACGCCGCCGAGCCGCCGCTTGGCGGGTCCGGTAGCCGCGGTGTTCCACTCATCGCCGTCCATGTCGTCGATGGACACGAAGGTGGGCTCGCCGCCCATCGTCAGCCGCACGTCGCCGGCGGCAAGCTCCGCGTCCACACGGTCGCCGAGGGCCAGGATGTCGCGCCATTGCGGGTCGGTGTAGGGCTTGGTGACCCGCGGGTCTTCGTGGATCCGCGTCACCGACATCTCGTGGTGGAACTCGACCTGGCTCGGACTCGACGAGGCCCGAGACCGGCGCCGCCGACTCCGCGTTCGGTGTCGCGGCCAGTGGAATGTGTCCCTCGCCGGCGAAGAGCCCCGACGTGGGATCCAGGCCAACCCAGCCCGCGCCCGGCAGGTAGACCTCGGCCCACGCGTGGAGATCGGTGAAGTCCTCCGGCGGGCCGGCTGGCCCGTCCAACGGCTTCTGATCGGGCACCAGCTGGATCAGATAGCCGGACACGAAGCGGGCGGCCATGCCCAGGTGGCGCAGCGTTTCCACGAGCAGCCAGGCCGTGTCGCGGCATGACCCGCTGGCGTTGGCGAGGGTGATCTCGCTCGACTGCACACCGGGCTCCATCCGGATCAGATACCGGACGTCGGACTGGATCCTGCGGTTCAGCTCCACCAGGAAGCCGACCGTGTGCGAGTGCGTCCGGGAGATCGAGGCGAGCAGCGCCGCCACACGCGGTCCCGCGGGTTCGACGCGGAGAAACGGCTCCAGCTCGGCGCGCTGCAGATCGTCGTAGGCGAAGGGCACGCTTTCCGCGCTCGGCTCCAGGAAGAAGTCGAACGGGTTCACCACCGTCATTTCGGCCACCAGATCGACCTCGAGCGAAAACACGGTGGTGGCCAAGGGGAACGAGAGCCGCGCCTGGAAATTGCCCTGCGGATCCTGCTGCCAGTTCACGAAGTGGTTCGAGGGTTCGACCTTCAGCGAGTAGCTGTGCACCGGCGTCCGGCTGTGCGGCGCGGGGCGCAGGCGGACTACCTGCGGCGACAGCGTCACCGGCCGGTCGTATTGGTAGACAGTCTTGTGGTGCAGCGCGACGCGAATACCCATCGGTGTCAGGCGCTCTGGTTCTGGCTCTGGCCCGAGCCGAGCGACGTCGGTGTGACCCGAATCGCGAAGTCGTCGCGCAGGCTGCTGTCCACGGCGTTCATCTTCAGCTGCAGCCGATCCAGGTACTCGTGCAACCCGCCGCGGATCACGGTGTCCACCGAGGTGAAGTCCAGCTCGGCGCGCAGCTGGCCCATCAGCTGCTCGGAGCGGTAGCGGAAAGCCCCGATCGGGGTGCCCGTGATCGCCTGCAGCGACTCGCTGGCCGAGGTGACGCAGAATCGCACGGCGCGCGGGAACTCGTTGTCCATCACCAGGAAGTCCACCACGTCAGCCGGCACGATGCGCCCGAACTTCTTCCGATACATCTCGAAGCCGCTGACCGACTTCAGCACCGCGGACCAGTGGAGGTCGTCGTAGGGCGTGCCGATGTCCTGGGCCGATGGCAGCAGCATGAAGTACTTCACGTCGAGGATGCGCGAGGTCTTGTCGGCACGCTCGAGCATGCGGCCGAGGCGCATGAAGTGCCACGCCTCGTTGTGCGTCATCGTCGCGTCGGTGACGCCGGCGAAGTGATGGCAGCCCATGCGGATCTCGCGGAAGGCGTCCAGCATCCGCTCCGGCTCCGGCAGCGACCGCTGCGACTGGATCTGCAGGTACATACTGTTGACCTGCGCCCACATCTCGGACGAGATGGTTTCCCGGACCGAGCGCGCGTTCTCGCGTGAGAACCGCAGGCACGACGCGATCGAGTTCGGGTTTTCGAGGTCGTAGGCCAGGTACTCGATCACCCGCGTCATGCGTGGCGTCGCCGAACCGCTCCTTGAAGATCGCCGCGTCGCCGCTCGTGTCGATGAGCGGCTGCCACTGCTGCGCGGGCGCCAGCGGCAGGTCGATCTGCAGGTTGAGGTTCACGCCGATGAACCGCGCCACGTTCTCGGCGCGCTCGATGTAGCGCGCCATCCAGTACACGGAGTCGGCGACGCGGCTCAGGAGCGGCATCGGCTCGGCTCTCATGACCGGCCTCCCGCCCCCGCCGACAGTACCCAGGTGTCCTTGCTGCCGCCGCCCTGCGACGAGTTCACCACCAGCGACCCCTTGCGCAGCGCCACGCGCGTCAGCCCGCCGGGCACCACGCGGATGTCGTCCCCGTAGAGAATGTAGGGCCGCAGGTCCACGTGCCGCCCTTCCAGCGTGTCGCCGACGAGCGTGGGCACGCGCGAGAGGCCCAGCGTCGGCTGCGCGATGTAGTTGCGCGGATTCGCTGCGATCTTCCCGGCGAAGGCCTCGCGCTCGGCGGCGGTGGATGCCGGGCCGACCAGCATGCCGTAGCCGCCCGCCTCGTTCGCCGCCTTCACCACCAGCTTGTCCAGGTTCTGCAGGACGTGCTGGCGATCCGTGTCGCGCCAGCAGAGAAAGGTCGGCACGTTCGGGATGATGGCGTCCTCGCCCTGGTAGTACCTGATCATCTCCGGCACGTAGGCGTAGATCACCTTGTCGTCGGCGACGCCGTTGCCGGGCGCGTTGGCGAGCGCCACCCGGCCGGCGCGGTACGCCTTCATCAGGCCGGGCACGCCGAGCAGCGAATCGGGGCGGAACGCCGACGGATCGAGGAAGTCGTCGTCGATGCGGCGGTAGATCACGTGCACGCGGCGCAGGCCTTTCGTGGTCCGCATCCACACGGTGTCGTCCTCGACCACGAGGTCGCGGCCTTCGACGAGCTGGATGCCCATCTGCTGGGCCAGAAAGCTGTGCTCGAAGTAGGCCGAGTTGTACATCCCCGGCGTCAGCAGCACCACGACCGGCTGGTCCGGCGCGTCGCCGGGTGCGATGGACTGCAGGGTCTCGAGCAGCAGGCTCGGGTACTCGTCGACGGGCCGCACGCGCAGGCCCTCGAAGACCTGCGGGAACGTCCGCTTCATCAGGTCCCGGTTCTCGAGCATGTAGGAGACGCCCGAGGGCACGCGGAGGTTGTCCTCGAGCACGTACACCTGACCGTCCGTGTGCGCACCAGATCGGTGCCGGTGATGTGGCACCACACGCCCTTCGGCGGGTTCATGCCGACGCACTGCGGGCGGTAGAACGCCGCGGAGTGCACGATCTCCGCCGGGACCACGCCGTCCTTGATGATGCGCTGCTCGTGGTAGATGTCGTTGATGAACTGGTTCAGCGCGTGGATGCGCTGACGCAGGCCGCGCTCGATCCAGTCCCACTCCTCCGAGCGGACGATGCGGGGCACGAGGTCGAAGGGAAACGACGCTCCGTGCCGGCGGAATCGCCGTAGACGTTGAAGGTGATGCCCAGCTGGACGAGGATGCGCTCGGCTGCCTGCTGGCACCGCTGCAACTGGCCCTCGCCCAGGCCGCCGATCGTATCGAGGAGGAGCTGCGCTTCAGGCCGTGGGCGCCCCGACGGGTCGAACATCTCGTCGTAGAAGCCGCCGGTGTCGTAGCCGTCCAAGCGCATCGCGGGCCTCCGCCACGCTCGATCCTAGTCAAAGCACGCTGAAATGAAACAGGTCTCGACCAGCCCATCTTTGTGGGATCGGTGAATTACGTCTTCAAAGTTGTCGGATCCTGCTCCGGGCCTGGCGCTAGCGTCGTTGGACCAGCCGGAGACCGACGGTGCGGGACTCGCCAAAATCGATGGAAAACCGCGTGGCCTGGTCCCGGAGCGACTCCAGGAACTCGGGGTCCTGGGTTTCGCCGTCGTCCAGGTAGTCGAGCGCCACGGCCAGATAAGCCTGGTGGGGCGGGATGCCTCTGACCCGAATCGTGCCCTGGGCGTCCGACTTCAGCACGCGCACGTGACGCGCCGGGAACGCCCAGAGCGAGGGCTCGTCCGGGAAGAGCACCACCTCGGCGTTCGGGGCCGGACGCGTGCCGCTGGTCACGGTGCCGTCGAGCCGGGTCACGCGATCGGTCAGCGTGACAATCGCTTCGTGTGCCGCGCCTCTGAGATCCGCCGTGCGATCGGTGAAGTCCGCGTCGCCCACCTGGATGCTCTTCAGCATCCAGCCGTCAGGCGGAACCACGCTCATGTTGAATGCGCCTTGCACGACCGGCAGACGGAACGAATACGGCGGCAGTGGCGGCCCGCCCCCGCGGCCCGGCCCTCCCACACGGCCCTGTCCTTGGCCGTCCACCGTGGCGGAGAGCGTCATTGCCATAGTTGTGGAGTCGAAGCTGATCTGCGTGCCTGCGGGCGGCCGTGCACCGCTCTCAGTCGTGATGCGTCCCGTGACATTCCCCACCGGAACCGTCGTGACAGTCAGGCCGGTCACGTCGTCGGTTCCGACGGTGATCGGGATCGAGGCGTCCTCGGCGTCCGGCGACACGGGTCCGAGGGCGCCCGCGTTCGCCGTGAGGATGTAGGACCCCGGCACCACGTTGACGATCGTGAATGTGCCGTCGGCCTGCGTCATCCCGAAGTTTCCCAGCGCTACGCCCACGACGCTGAAGTCGGACACGTTCAGCAGCCGTACCGAGGCGTCGTCGGCCGGACCCCCGCGCGCGCTCAGCACCGTGCCCGAGACACGCACCGCTCGGACCGGCGACAACGAGAACGTGACGTTGGGCTGCTCTTCCCCCAGCCCAAGCCTGATTCGCTGCGCCTCGGCGATGATCGGTGTGCCGGGGTAGTAGGTGTGCGCGCCCACGATGGCGTCGATCCCCGTCGTCTCGCCCGTGGCGGCGCGTAGCGCCGCGCCCACGTAGTAGTCGCCGGGCGGCAGCGCATAGAGGCGAAAGGCGCCGGTATCGTCGGTCTGGTCGCCTACGCCGGTCGGGGCCAGCGTGCGCCGCCCCCGCACGAAGCGCGAGCGCAGCACTTGCACACGCGCACCAGCGACCGGGTCGCCGAATTCGTCGAGCACACGCCCGCTGATGGCGCCGGCGCGGCTCAGCGTGAAGTTGGCCTGTGCCGTCTGGCGTTCGCCGACGGTCAGCGGTTCGGGCGCCGAGAACGGCCGCCGCTGTCCGTACTGCTGGGTGATGAATCCTGTCTTCGATGCTGTGATGTTCCAGCTGCCGGGAATCAGATCGCGAATCTCGTAGATGCCTCGGTCGTCGGTCGTGACCAGGCGATTCTCGCGCCCGTTGACCTCACGCGCCCGGACCTCGGCGCCGCGGATGATCGCCCCCGTGGTGGATATGACGATGCCGCGCACGACGCTCGTCGATGCGACCGACGTCGCAAAGCGCGGCGGCCGCTGGCCGCGCGCCGGCCCGGTCGTCCTGGGCTGGAACCGCCGATGCCGCGCCGATGAACGCCAGCGCCAATGCGATGCGCACGCGATCTACCGCTCGAGAACCCTGAGTTCCACGGTCTTCGTTTCGCCTTCCCGCAGCGACACGGACGAGGCCTGCTCGCGCAGGCGCGCCAGGAACTCGGGATCCTGCGCCTCGCCCTCTTCGAGGTGGCTCAGGGCGACGGCCAGATAGCCCGTGGGGGGCAGGCCCCGGATGCTGAAGTTGCCCTGCTGGTTGCCTCGGGTCGATCGCACATGCCGGGTCGGAAAGGCCCACTTGTTCCGATCGTCGGCGAACACGATCACCGAGAAGTCCTTCGCCGCGCCGCCGCCCAGGGTGGCCGTGCCGTTGATCTCGGTGATTTTGTCGGTCAGCGTGATGCGGGCGCCGGTCAGCTGCTCGGTGCCCTTGAGGTCGAGCGGCGTGTCGGTGACGTCGCTGCCTCCCGCCTCCACCGATTTCAGGACCCACTGCTGGGGGAGTCCCTCGACCCGGAGCGTCATCGCCCCGACGAGCGACGAAAGCGTGAACGTGCCGTTGGCCGCAACAGGCGACTGACTGGCCCGTCCCCCCAGCCCCTGCAGCGACGCGCGAATCGGACGTGCGGCCACCCGCAACGTATCGACGCGCGGCCGCGTGGCGCCGCCCTCGAAGACGACCGTGCCTTCGATCGACCCGCCCCTGGTGGTCACGATGGTCACGCCGGTCATGTCCTCGCTGCCGACGGTGATTGGCAGGATGCCCACCTCGCCGGTTCCATCGCGCAAGCCAGCGAGCGGTCCACGACCGCGCCCTCCTCCGTCGCCGGCCGTGCGAACGCTGAGCACATATGAGCCGGGTACCGCGTTGACGATCGTGAACGCGCCGTTTGCCTGGATTTGTCCGGCGGCCGGCGTGACGATGCCGACCTCGTCGGTGTCGGCGGCCGTCAGGATCACGGCGCCGTTGGTCGGCGGCGTGCCGCTCGCACTCACCACGGTGCCTGAGATCCGCACCGTACGCACCGGCAACAGGCCGAAGCTGACGCTCGTTTCCTCGCCGGCTCCAAGGCTGATGCGCTGCGCCTCGCTGACGTTCCCCGTGCCAGGGAAGTAGGTCGGTGCGTACCCGGCACGGTCGCCGCCGCCCAGGGCATCGAGAACGTTGCCGCCATTGAAGGCTACAAAGTTCTGAGGCCCGGCGCGGAGCGTGGCGGCCACGTAGTAGTCCCCCGGCGCCAATCCATAGAGACGGAACGCGCCGGTGTCGTCGGTTTCATCGCCGCTGCCGGTCTGGACGAGACGGCGGCGGCCCTCGACTATCTGGCTGCGCAGCACCTGGACGCGCGCGTTGGCTACGGGATCACCGAAGTCGTCGAACACGCGGCCCGTGATGGCGCCGCCGCGTGCCAGCGCGAAGTTGGCGCTGGCCAGCTGCTGGCCGTCCTGCAGGTCCACTGGCACCACGGTCTCGAACGGACGCCGCTGGCCGAGCCGCTGTGTGACGAAGCCCGGCTTGGACGCCTGGAGCGACCACTGGCCGGCCGGCAGATCCCGCAGCTCGAATCGGCCTTCGGCATCCGTGGTGGCGAGCCGCGCGACCCCTGCGCCGCCCGCCGTGCCGCGCACCTGGGCTCGCCGAACAGGCGCGCCCGTGTCCTGCGCGGTCACGCGACCGCGGATGACGCCAGTGCCCGTCGGCTGATCGCCGCGCCCGCGGCCGCGTAGGAGTCCCGCGAGCCCGTCCCCACCGCCTCCGCCTCGCTGGCCGCCGGCGCGTGCGCCAGCCTGCCCGCCGCCGCCCGGATCGCCACCGCGCTGCGCCGACGCGCCCACCACGAACAGAAGACATGCGACGCCGAGGGCGAAGAGAGTTCGGGGCCTCATCACGAAAAGTATGACGCTGGGAGGGGCCCTGGGGTTGTCAGGAGTTTGTTAAGGGCCCCTGGCTCTGGGCTCTAGGCTCTGGGCTCTGGCCACTCACACCCGCCGCCCCAAAACTCGTTCGGCCGCCAGCCGTCCGGATGTTCCCGTCAGAAACCCGCCTGGATGCGTGCCCGCGCCACACAGAAACAAACCGCGCACGGGCGTGTCGTGGCGCGCCCAGCCCCACGTGGGCCGCATCGCGAACCACTGGTCCAGCGCCAGATCCCCGTGGAATCCGTGCCCGCCCCACGCCCCCTGCCGCTGCTCGAGATCGGCGGGTGTCAACAGCTCGGCCGCGACGACCAGCGAGGTGACCCCCGGCGCGTAGTGCTCGAGCAGCCGCAGACAGGCGGCCGACAGCCGCTCGCGCTCCGCCGGCCAGTCGCGCGCCTTCAGGTGCCGGGGTACGCCATGCACGTAGATGGACGCGACGTGTGCGCCGGCCGGCGCCAGGGAGTCGTCGAGCACCGACGGGATCGCCATCTCCATCCACGGTTCGGGGGACCAGTCGCCGTACTTCGTGGCGTCGCTCGCGCTCTCCAGGTAGTCGAGCGACGGGCCGATGTGAATGCGTCCCGAGAGATGCGACGGCTGCGCCACACCACGAAAGGCCGGCAGCGCCGAGAGCGCCAGGTTCAGCTTGGCAACGGACCCGTTGGACCGGTAGTGACCGATCTGCGCCGCGAAGTCAGCCGGCAGATCCGCGGGATCCATGAGCCTCAGGAATGTCGTCTTCGGATCGGCGCCCGAGACCACGCAGTCGGCGACGATCTCGTCGCCGCTGGCGATGACGCCTGCCACGCGCCCGTCTCGGATCACGATGCGTTCGACAGCCTGGCCAAGGCGGATCTCGGCGCCGGCGGCTTGCGCCGCGCGCGCCATCGCGCGCGTGAGCGCGCCAGGCCCTCCGCGTATCTGCATCGGTAAGGGGTGCGCGGACATCCGGTGCGCCAGGCGCGTCAACCAGACCAGGGTGCTGCCGGCCGCGCGCGGGCCGTGCGGTGTGCCCAGGAGCCCGCGTGCGGCGACGGCCGCGCGCAGCAAATCGCTGGCGAACCAGTTTTCCACCATGTCGGCGATGGGCATCGGCAGCCACTGCAGCAGGCGGTGCGCGTCCTCGCGATCGAGCCCTCTGGTCCTGCGATACAGTCCGCCCAGGCGCAGGATGTCGCGGATCGACGGGCTCGCCGCGTTCGGGGCCGGTTCGTCGAGCAGTGCCTGAAGCACGCCGGCCACGCGTCCGGTGGCGCGAGAGAATTCCGCCCACGCCGTGGCATCGGGAGGCGGCAGGCCAGCCGCGGTGCGGGCGGCATCCGCGTGGAACACCAGCGCGGGCCCGTCGGGGGACAGCGCGCACGCCTCGATCTCGCTCCGAATCCACGACGCGCCGACCGCCGGCAGGTTCATGTCGGCAACGATCCGGCGGTGCAGCTGCTCTTCGTGCGAAAACGTCGGGCATGAGAATCCCGGCGCCAACTCCGTGCTTGCCGCGCCGCCGCCGACCGCCGGCTCGCGTTCGAGCACCAGAGGCCGCCGTCCGGCTCTGGCCAGGTAGAAAGCCGCGGCCAGCGCGTTGTGTCCCGCGCCGACGACGATGGTGCGGCTACGAGGCATTTTCGAGCATCACGCGAGCCGCGTTGCGCCCAGGCGCGCCCATGATCCCGCCGCCGGGATGAGTGGCGGAGCCGCACAGGTAGAAGTTGCCGACCGGCGTGCGGTGCCGTGCCCATCCGGGCACCGGCCGCAGGAAGAACAGCTGCTCCAGAGTCAGCTCGCCGTGAAAGATGTTGCCCTCCGACAGGCTCCACACCCGCTCGAGATCCAGCGGCGTCACCACCTGCCGGTGACGAACGATCTCCCGCATGTTGGGCGCGAAGGCCGCGATGGCCTCCACGACGGCATCGCCCAGCGCCTCGCGCTGCTCGTCCCAGGAGCCGTTCCGCAGCCGGTACGGCGCGTACTGCACGAAGCAGGAGGCCACGTGCGTGCCGGCGGGGGCCAGCGTGTCGTCGCTGAGCGAGGGAATCACCATGTCGAGATACGGCTGCCGCGAAAACCGGCCGGCCTTGGCGTCGTCGTACGCGCGTTCCATGTACTCGAGGCTGGGTGAGATGGAGATCGCGCCGCGCAGGTGCGCTCCCGGCTCGGGCATCGCGGTGAAGCGGGGCAGCGCGTCGAGCGCCATGTTCACCTTGGCCGAGGACCCTCGATAGCGAAAGCGCTGCACGTCGCGCATGAACGAGTCGGGCAGCTGGGCCGGATCCAGAATCCGGGTGAACGTCAGCCGGGGATCGAGACTCGACGCCACGATGCCGGCGGGAATCTCCTCGCCGTCGTCGAGCCGCACGCCCGTCGCTCGGCCCCCGGTCACGAGCACCTTTGCGACGGTGGCCTGGGTGCGGATCTCGACCCCCGCCTCGCGAGCAGCGGCAGCGATCGCTTCCGAGATGGCACCCGTGCCGCCGCGTGCAAAGCCCCACGAGCGGAACTCGCCGTCGATTTCTCCCATGTAGTGGTGCAGCAGCACGTAGGCCGTGCCCGGGGACCGGACGCCCAGAAAGGTGCCGATGATGCCCGAAGCCGACATCGTCGCCTTGAGCACATCGGTCTCGAACCACTGATCCAGGAAGTCGGCGGCGCTCATCGTCATCAGCTGCACGTAGAGCCGCTGCAGCCGCAGGGGCATTGCGCGGAACTGGCGGTAGATCGCGTACAGCTCTCTTGCCGACCGGAGGTCCGGCGAGAACGGGTCGATCGGCACCAGTCCCAGCACGGGCTTGATGAACCGCGCCATTTCGGCCATGGCTTCGTAGTACTCGTCGTACACGGCGGCGTCGCGGGCCGAGTGCCGCGCGATCTCGCGACGCGCGTGCTCGTGATCGTCGGGCCGCCACAAGTAGTTGCCATCCGCCATCGGCGTGAAGGTGCCGTCGAGCGGCAGAATCTCGAGGCCGTGCCGGCGGAGCTGCAGCTCCTCGATGATCTCGGGACGCAGGAGCGACACGACGTACGAGCACACCGAGAACTTGAAGCCGTCGAACACTTCCTCGGTCACGGCGGCGCCGCCCAGCACGTGACGGCGTTCGAGGACCAGGACCTTGCGGCCCGCCCGCGCCAGGTAGGCGGCGGCCGTCAGCCCGTTGTGGCCGCCGCCGATGATGATCGCGTCATAGCGCACGGCGCATTGTAGCCGCCGCCCCGCCCGCACGTAGTGCGGGCAAGCAGACACTGTCGTCAAGCTAGCGAGGCAGAGCGGCCGGGCCTCGCTGGCTTGACCTCGCAAGCCCAGCGGGTCACGATGGACCGCGGCCCGATGAAGTTTCTGATCGTCGTCAAGCAGAAGAAGAACGTCGATACGTTCCTCGACACGATCCGGGCGCTCGTCGGCCGCGGTCACACCGTGACCCTGGCGGTGCAGGAGCGGCACGACACGCGCGTCGAGGAGCTGGCGGCCGATCTCGTCTCCGACAGCTTCTCCCTGAGGCCAGGTCCCACCGTCCGGACCGATCCGTGGGCGGAGACGGCGCCGCTGCTGCGGAGCCTCGCCGACTGCCTGCACTATCAGCAGCCTCGGCTGCACGGCGCACAGAAGCTGCAGGCGCGCACCATCGACAAGCTGCGCGAGGAGCTGAGGCTTCGCGTGGACGATCGCCACGCAGCGGAGGTGCTTCGGCAGCTTCCCCAGGAACAGATCGACAGGCTGCGCGCGATCCTCGAGCTGGCCGAGCAGCACCTGCCCACCGACCGGCTCTACGACGACTTCCTCCGGGAAGAGCGGCCCGACGTGCTGCTGCTTTCGCCCGTTGTGCACTTCGGTTCCGCCCAGGCCGATCTGGTCGCCAGTGCGAAGCAGCTGCGCATTCCGGTCGGCATGCTGCTCTTCAGCTGGGACAACCTGAGCACCAAGGGCCGCCTGCACCGCACGCCGGACTGGATGTTCGTGTGGAACGAACGCCAGCGGGCCGAGGCCGCCGCGCTGCACGGCTTCCCCGAAAACCGCGTCGTCGTGGTGGGCGCGCCGCGGTTCGATTCGTTCTTCTCGCTACGGCAGCTGATGACGCCCGAGCAGTTTCTGGCGCCGCTGGGGCTCGACCCTTCGGCGCCCACACTGCTCTACGTGTGCTCGTCGCCGTTTGTCTCCGCCGGTGAGCTGGCGTTCGTGCACAAGTGGCTCCGCGCGCTTCGCGCGGCTCCCGGCAAGGCGCGCGCCGCAAACGTGATCGTCCGGCCCCATCCCGACATCGCGCTTCTGGGCTCCGATGTGCCGGTGGAGCAGTTCCGCTGGCCGGCCGCCAGGGGGATGCAGGGGTTGGTGAGCCGCCCCTTCGACGATCCGCGCGCCGTGGTGCTGCGGACCTCCGATCGCGCGATGCAGGGCCTGCACGAGTGCATCGTTCACAGCGCCGCCGTGGTCGGGTTGAACACGAGCGCCGAGCTGGAGGCAGCAATAGTCGGAAGGCCCGTCTACACGGTGCTGGCAGGCGACGCCGACGCCGATGGACAGTCGGGCACGCTGCACTTCCACTACCTGCTCGAGCGGGAGGGCGGATTCGTCCGCGCGGCCAACGGGCTGGATGCGCACATCGACCAGCTGGACGCGGAGCTGGCGGCGCCATCCGACCCGGCGGCGATCCGTCGCTTCGTCGGCGACTTCCTGCGGCCCCACGGCATCGATCGGCCGGTGTCGTCTTTGCTCGCCGAGCAACTCGAGCGCACGTTTGCTGGAACGGCCGGCGCCGTGGCCAGGACCGAAGACGCGACCGCCGCTGCCAGCGACGCTGACGACGCCGACACCGACGATGCCGTTCTCGACGTCGGTGTCGGGGACGACTTCGTTTCCACGGTTCGCGTACGCCCATCAGTAGCGGTGCAGTTCGGCAAGGGTAAGAACGGCGCCGGCATCCAGATGGTCGCGCCGGAGGATGGGGAGCCGTATCGCCTCGATAAGAGCGTGGTGCGGTGGATTGTCGACCGCGTCGGCATCGGCGACGTGGTCTACGACCTGGCGGCGGGCGCCGGGCTCTACACTGTCATCGCGGCCCGCCATCGCGGCGCGACAGTCGTCGCCTTCGAGCCTGGATACGCCGCCTTCAAGGACCTGTGCGACAACCTGCTGCTCAACGGGTGTGACGGCGCGGTGGCGCCGCTGCCGGTCGCGCTGGCCGACTTCGAGGGGTTTGGCCGCCTGAAGTTTCCGCTGGGTCACCCGGGTCAGTCCCGCCACGCGGTCGATGCCGAGCCCTGGAAGCCGCGCCGCCCCGCGGGCGAAGGACGCTCCCTGGTTCAACCAGTCTGCGCCACCTCACTCGATCGCGCGGTCGAGCGCTATGAGCTGCCGCCGGCCAATCATCTCCGGATCGGCAACCTGGCTTCGGTGCGGGCCGTGATCGAAGGGGCGGGCGCGACGCTGGCGCACCGCTCGCTTCGAACGGTGTTTGTGACGATGCTCGACGCGGACCGGGAGTGGGCCACCGAACGCCTGGCGAGCCAGGGCTTCAGCGAGGCGTTGGCCAAGCCGCTCAGGCGCGGGCGGACGCACGCGATCTTCGCAAGGCAAGCATGAGGACCGCACCGGCGATCAAGAGGGCGGACGTGGCCGTCAAGGCCATGACGAGCCGCGGGCGATAGCGCAGCTCGACTGCGCCTGCCCCTGGCGGCACCGTCACCGCGATCATCCCGCCCCAGGCCGGCGCAACCGGCAACTCGGTGCCCCCCGCGCGCGCCGTCCATTCCGGGCGGTACATCTCCGACACGATCAGCACGCGTGGCTGGTTCCCCGGCGCGAAGCGCGCATCCAGTGTGCCGTGTTGCCGCGTGATGGAGACGCTGGCGTCGACTCCCGCATCCACCACCGGCGAGAAGTCCCGGCAGAACAGGCCAGGGAAGCGGCAATCCGGAAGCTCGGGGAGCGGAGTGGCAAGGGCCGCCGGCATTACGAATGCGCCGCCCGGCCAGGCCGCCGGGTGACGCAGGAGCCGAATCGTCTCGCCCTCGGCGCTGTAACGCGCCACCTCGACCAGCTCAGGGGCCACAGGCTCGTCGGCCGTTGCCAGCACGGCGCCGATTCCCAGCCCGGCCAGCGTCGCGGCGTTGAGCACAGTGGCCGCTTCCCCGACGATGCGGCCGATCGGCAGGCTGCCGCTCGGGTAGAGCACGTCGGTGGACACGCCCTTGAACGAGCCGTTGACGACGGGCAGCCCGCGATAGATCCAGGTGTCGCGCCACAACCCGGCCTCCTGCAAGCGCCCGTCGCGGACCAGCGCATCGAGCCGCGGGGCCAGGTACCAGCGTCCGGGAACGCGCGTCGTCCACTCGCGCAGCGCTTCGGTTGTCGGTGTGCGCGCCAGCGCCGCCCGCTCGGCGCCGCGGCTCTCCCACGCGGCCCAGGCGAAGGGCCACGCGCATAGGAGCAGCGTCAGCATCTGCACCGCGCCGATGCCGGCGGCCGTGGCGGCCGAGCGTCGCACGAGCGCTTCGAACGCCAGGCTTCCCAGCACGATCCCGAACAGCGTCATCGGATCCCGAAAGAGAAACCCGCCCGAGCTGAAGTCCTGGCCGAGGATCCCCGGATCGAACAGGAGGATGGTGGAAGCCACGAACGCCGCCACCATGCCCTGCCGATAGCTGTACGGCTTCCGGCTCCCGGCTTCCGGCTCCCGGAAGAGCCCTGGCGATCTCCCTGCGCCCAGGATGTAGGCCGCGGCCAGCAAGAACATCGGGCCGCCGAAGAACGGGATCAGCAGGCCACGTTCGCCGATTCGCAGCCGTCCGTCCGGGCCGATGTCCAGAAAAGGCCGGAGCACGAGATCGACCGCGGTCCGGCTGTCGATCACGACATCCACCGATTCGCGAGGGATGTCTGGAAAGAAGGGCATCTCCCGCAGCAGTCTCACGACGACGGGAGCCGCGATCGCCGCGCCGAGGGCGGCGGCGGTGACCAGCGGAGCGAGACGCCGCGCGATCGCTCGCGGCTCAGCAACGCACATCACCGCCATCGGCAGGATCAGGACCGGCACCTGACCGAGGTGCCCGTTCACGCCCAGCAGGCCCGCCACAAGACCAAGCTGCAACGCGGCACGCCAGGGCTGCGAGGCCTCGGGATGGTCCAGGATGCGGCGCGTGAAGAGCAGCAGCCATGGGTAGAGCGACCATCCGAGAAAATGCCCGAGCCAGAGGTCGGCGTGCGAGTAGTCGAGAGCCGGCGTGGCCAGCAGCCACGTGCTCGTCGCCAGCGCGGCTGTCCACCGGCCCGCGCCCACCTGTCGCATGAGCGCCCAGCATCCCGCGGCGCCCAGCACCGCGTGCGCGATGAAGAACAGCCGAACCGCCGTGCCCGGCGACAGCACGCCGAAGAGCGGCATCAGCGGGTGGAAGAAGAAGGTCGGGTGCAGCGGATGGGGCATGCCGAGCCCCAGGTCGGACGTCCAGAACGGGTAGTAACCGTCCAGAAGCGCACGCGCGTGGATGACCAGGCTGACGACGACGTTGCGGTACTCCTCGTCGTCCATCGTCGAGCCGCCCACGGGCCCGAACAGCAGGAACACCACGGAGGCGCCCGTAAGAAGCTCTGGCCCGAAGCGAGAGAGCGGCTGCAAGCGTCGTTAA
Source organism: uncultured Acidobacteriota bacterium (assembly GCA_963807235.1). Taxonomy (GTDB): domain Bacteria; phylum Acidobacteriota; class Vicinamibacteria; order Vicinamibacterales; family UBA2999; genus CAWEBF01. Next base: position 173,155 of record CAWEBF010000035.1, on the reverse strand, counting down.
TGTACTCGCCTCCAGGCCCGGAGCCTGGAGCCCGGGGCCTGGAGCCCCTAGTTGTAATCCGTGACCTTACCCGCCCACAGTCCTTGCCGTTCCTCGGGCAGCATGCGCATCAGCTCGCGGATGCTCGACGCGGTGGGGCCGACGCGAAACTGGTACATGTAGCGTTCGAGATCCGCCGGCTCGGCGTCGGTGGGAATGCGCGCGCCGTGGGCTCCGGCGGAGTTGAGGAAGATCAGCATGCTGTTCCGGCGGAACGGCACGTCCTTCTCCAGGCGGCAGCGCTCGGCCTTGATCCAGTAGGCGGCCACGCTCGGCGCCTCCACGTCGTCGTCCACGCTGTACAGCTGCGTGCCCCAGGCCTCGCTGTCGCCGGGCCGGGCGAGATACATGAGGCACGTGATGAGGCCCCACTTGGGATCGCGGTGTGGGGGAATCAGGTAGCCGCGATGACGGAGCAGGATGCGGCCGTCGGTGCTCTGGAAGCGCACGCTCTCGGTGGGCGCGGCCGTCGGCAGCGGCCAGTTGGCCAGCAGCCACTCACCGAGGGGCTCCTTGAACTTCCGCACGAGCACCGGGGCCACCACGCGATCCAGCACCTCCTGCACCAGGAAGTTCCATACGCGCGCGCCGTACTGGTGCGACCACTCGAAGGGCACCACCAGGCGCCGTTTGTTGAGCGGCCTGTCCGCGAAGAGCTCGGGCGGCGGGATGCCCTTCAAAAGCGCATCGTAGAACGGCTCCGGCCACACGTTGTCCACGACGATGTGGGGAAACGGGTGCAGCTGCAGCGGCGCTTCGGTGAGGGCGCGTTCCGTGTGCGCGGCGATTGCCGCCACATCGAGGACGGCCGGCAGACCCACCACCTCATGCTCCAGTTCGCGGTCGAGCCGATAGATCGCCGACAGCTGGGATTCGCGCAGCGCGACCGAGGCGAGCGACCCTTCGAGCGTTCGGACGCTGGACTCGAGGCGCTCCGCTCGTTCGGCCATCCGCGCCGACTCGGCCAGCGCGTCCTTCATCGCGCGCCGCAGTTGTTGGGTCTCAGTGGTGAGGTCCTCCACCGACTTGGCCGTGCGCGCGAGCGCACGGGGCCTGAACACCCGTGCGGCGGCCCGTAGACGGCTCAGCATTGCCCTCCGATTCTAGCGCGTGGCCGGGCCGGAGCCAGCGGGCGAGCCCTCAGGTCTTCGGGTAGAATCCCGCCCGGAGGTACCCACGTGATTCCAGAGCGCTATGCCCCCACGACCTATGCATTGTTTCGCATCGTGTTCGGGTTCCTGTTCCTGTGCAACGGGTTGCAGAAGACGATGGGCATGTTCGGTGGGCAAGTGCCACCCCTGATGTCGATGGGGGGCGCCGCGGGCGTCATCGAGACCGTGGGCGGCTTGCTGATCATGATCGGGTTCCTGACCCGGTATGCGGCGTTCATCTCGAGCGGCGAAATGGCCGTGGCCTACTTCATGATTCACCAGCCCACGGGTCCGCTCCCGATCGTGAACAATGGCCAGCTGGCCGTGCTGTTCTGCTTCGCGTTCCTGTACATCGCGTCACGTGGTGCCGGCCACCTCAGCGTCGACGGGGCGATGGGGTCGAAGTCGTGAGTTTCGGGCGGCGGCACGCGTTGACTGCCGCGGCGGCCGTGTTGGCCGTGGCCGCGCCGTCGCTCGCCCAGGTCCGCATTCTCCAGACCAATTCCGGCGCGACCCACAACATCTCGGTCATCGACCCCGCGAGCAACCGGGTGGTGGCCGAGGTGGCCGGCGTGCCGATCAACCATGGCGCCGCGGCTTCGCCCGACGGGCGCCAGCTGTACTTCAGCAGCGAGGCCGAACAGACGCTCCACGTGGTGGACGGCAAGACGCTGCAGACCACGAAGAAGATTCCGCTCTCGGGGCGTCCCAACAACATCTCGATCAGCCGCGACGGCTCGCGTGTCTACGTCGGCATCGTGTCGGCCCCGGGGGCCGTGGACGTGATCGATACGAAGACCCTCGAGAAGGTGAAGTCGATTCCCACCAAGGGCGGTATCCACAACGTCTACGTGACGCCTGACGGCCGCCACGTGGTGGCGGGCTCTATCGCGGGCCGCGTGATGACCGTGATCGACGCGGCGACCGACCAGCCCGCGTGGACGCTCTTCGAAGAAGGCGTGCGCCCGATGGCGTTCGAGACCAATGCCGACGGCAGCACCAAACGGATCTTCGTCCAGATCTCCAATGTGCACGGCTTCGCCGTGGTGGACTTCGCGCAGAAGAAGGAAGTGGCGCGCGTGATCCTGCCCAACGACGTCCCGGCCGACAAAGTGGACCCCGGCCCGTTCAACGGGTCGCCGTCGCACGGGCTCGGCGTGGCGCCCGACGGCAGAACGCTGTGGGTGACCAGCCGTCCCAACGCGAAGGTCTACGTCTATTCGCTGCCCGACCTCACGCTCCTCGGGAACGCCGATCTGGGCGGGCGCCCCGACTGGGTGACGTTCACGCCCGACAGCAAGCTCGTGTACATCGCAACCGAGAATCGGGACATCACCGTGGCCCTCGACGTGGCCACGCGGCAGGTGGTCTCGAAGATCCCCGTGGGCAAGGCGCCCAAGCGGGTCATCACGGTGACGATGAAATAGGCTTCCGGCTTCCGGCTCCCGGTCGGCTCCCGGCCCGGGATCAGCGCTTGCCCAGGTGCTCGGCCAGGTAGTCGGCCAGCACCTCGGCCTCGCCAGGCTGGAGCTTGGCCCCGTAGTCCTCCATCGTCTGCACGACGTCGCGCCACTGCGCGCGCGTGTAGTAGCCCTTGAACTTGGTGACCTCTTTGAGTTCGTGGCAGCTCGTGCACGAGGCCTGCAGGATCTTCCGGCCGGGGCCGTCGGGAAGCTCGTCCTCGGACTTCGATTGCGCGGCCGTGGAGACCCCGCCTGACAGCGTTGTCCAGATCGTTATCCAGATCGTCATCCAGATCGCCGGCCACACCACCACGAGGCTGCGGAGGAACAAGAGTCGACGATACCCTGGCTGCGCTATTCTTTGCCAGACATGGCCGTCCTGACGTTGACGGTGAACGGCACGCCTCGCCGCGTGGACGTGGACCCGGCCACGCCGCTGCTCTACGTGCTGAGCGACGACCTTGCGCTGAAGGGGCCGAAGTTCGGCTGCGGGTTGGGTCAATGTGGGGCGTGCACCGTGCTCGTCAACGGTCGCGCCGTCCGGTCCTGCGTCACGCCCGTCAACACGGTCGCCGGCGAGGTCGTGACGCTCGAAGGCCTGGGCACGGTTGAACGGCCGCATCCGCTGCAGCAGGCGTTCATCGACGAGCAGGCCACGCAGTGCGGGTTCTGCCTGAGCGGCGTGATCCTGACGGCCAAGGCGCTGCTCGACAGGAACCCGCGGGCCACCGACGCCGACGTGCGGCAGGAATTGTCGGGCGTGCTCTGCCGCTGCTTCGGCAACGGCCGGATGATCAAGGCAATCCGTCGCTACGCGGATGGGAGGCGCGCGTGACGCCCCGCCTCACCTCCGACGCGCGCGCGGCGCTGGATCAGGCCGGCTTGTCGCGACGCCAGTTCCTGCGGGGCACCGGCGCAATGGTGGTCGCCTTCGCCTCCTCGGGCGGCATCGGCGCAGTGCTGGCTCAGGGCATCAACGGGCGGAGCAGCCAGCGGCTCGATTCGTGGATCGCAATCGGCGCCGACGGCATGGTCACCGCCTACACCGGCAAGTGCGAGTTCGGCCAGGGCCTCTACACCGCGCAAATGCAGCTGGTGGCCGAGGAGCTGTGCGTGCCGATGGAGCGCGTCACGCTGTTGCAGTGCGACACCTCGCTGACGCCGGATCAGGGCACCACATCGGGGCAGCAGTCACACCCCGCCAACTTCAACAAGTCCAACCTGGCTCTGGCCGCAGCCACCGCGCGCGAGGCGCTGATACGGATGGCGGCCGAGCGTTTGAATGTTCCAGGAGACCTTCTGACTGCCGACAACGGCGTGGTGCGCGCCGACACGGCCAGGCAGTTCACATACACGGAGCTGCTCGGCGGGCGCCGCTTCGACCTGACGCTCGACCCGTCGGCGAAGCGCAAGCATCCCAGCACGTGGAAGGTCCTGGGACTTCCGGTGCCGCGAGTGGATCTGCCGGGTCTGGTGACCGGCCACGCCGAGTTCGTCCACACCATGCAGGTGCCGGGCATGCTGCACGGCCGCGTGGTCAGGCCGCCGAGCGTCGGCGCGACAGTGGCACGAGTGAACGGCGCGGCCGTCCGCAGCATGCCGGGTGTGGTCGAGGTGGTCACCAAGGGCAACTTCGTCGGCGTCGTCGCCGAGAAGGCCTGGCAGGCGGTGCAGGCGGCGGCGAAACTCGAGGTGACGTGGACGCCCGGCCCGGCGCTCGCCCCGCAGCGCAGCGCCTACGAGGACATCCGCAAGCAGCCGGCGCGCGACACGCTGCTGGTGGACTCCGGCGACGTCGATGCGACGCTCGCCAAGGCGGCGACGGTGGTGCGCGCCACCTATCGTCATCCCTATCAGATGCACGGCTCAGTGGGGAGCTCGTGCGCGATCGCCGACGTGCGCGCGGATTCGGCCACGGTGTGGTCGGCCACGCAGTCTGTGTTTCCCACTCGAGATACCACGGCCATCCTTCTCGGTCTTCCCGCCGAACGCGTGCGCGTGGTGTACGTGCGAGGTTCGGGCTGCTACGGCATCAACGGCGCCGACACCGTCAGTTACGACGCAGCTGTGTTGTCGCAGGCCGTTGGGCGCCCGGTGAAGGTGCAACTCTCGCGCAAGGACGAGATGGCGTGGGAGAACTACGGAAACCTGTTCGTCATCGACCAGCGCATCGGCCTGGATGCCAACGGCGAGATCATCGCGTGGGACTACGAGGCCTGGTCGGCCGGCCGCGGCGGGCGTCCCGGCTATGCCACGCCCGGCAACGTGGTGACGGGACACCTGCTCGGCATGGAGCCCGCGCCCGTGCCGCCGCGCTCGCCGGCGCCCGCGCCGACGACGCCGCTCGACAACAACTTGAACACCGCGCCGTCCTACATCGCCGGCCGCGTCGGCGGCAGCCAGAATGGCGCCGGTGTCGTGCGCAGCGAGCGCGTGCTGTCGCACCGCGTGCGCTCTCCGTTTTTCACCGGGCCGCTGCGGGCACCGGAGCGTTTGCAGAACACGTTCGCTCACGAGAGCTTCATCGACGAGGTGGCGGCCCACGTCAAGGCCGACCCGGTCGCGTACCGGCTGCGTCACCTGGACCATCCGCGGCTGGCCGGCGCCATCGCGGCGGCCGCGAGGACCGCCAACTGGGAGACACGGCCGTCGCCCCGCCCGAACATCCCACGGACGGGGCTGGTGCGCGGCCGTGGCATGGCCTGTGTGTGCTACGAGGGCGACAACGGCTACGTGGCGATGGTGGCCGAAGTAGAAGTCGATCGCGGCAGCGGCCGGGTGCGCGTGCTGCGCCTGGTGGTCGGCCAGGACGTCGGGCCTATCTCGAACCTCGACGGCCTGCGCAGCCAGATCGAGGGCGGCGCCGTCCAGGGCATCAGCCGCGCGATGGGCGAGGAAGTGACGTGGGACGCGGAGAAGATCACCTCCGTGGACTGGCGGGCGTACCGGACACTTTCGGCTGGCTACGAAGCTCCGGTCATCGACATCGCGCTCGTGAACCAGCCCGACGCCGAAGCGTGCGGCAGCGGCGAGACCGCGATCACCGTCGCGGCCGGCGCCATCGGCAACGCCATCTTCGACGCCACGGGTGTGCGCATCCGGGAGGTACCGTTCACGCCGGAACGCGTGGCCGCGGCGATAGCCGAAGCGCGGAGGACCTGAGGCTGGGCCCGGAGCCTGGAGCCTGGGGCCTGGCGCCCTCTCTACTCCGGCCGCCTCAGGTCGGGCCCCACGATCGGCGAGGCGGCCTCGTCCAGTTCCCGTTGGAACGTCACCACGAACATCTCCCACGCGGTGACGAAGAGCGCCGCCAGGATCGGGCCCAGGATGAAGCCGGTGACGCCGAAGAGGCCCAGGCCGCCGATTGTCGAGAAGAAGATCATCAGGTCGTGCATCTCGGTGTCGCGGCCCACGAGCCGCGGGCGCATCACGTTGTCCACCGTCCCGACCACGAGGCCGCAGAAAGCCGCCAGACCGAGGGCGCGCGCCACTTCGCCCGTGGCGGCGAGGATGATCGCCGCCGGCACCCACACCAGCGCGCCCCCGATCCCGGGAATGATCGACAGCACCGCCATCACCGTGCCCCAGAAGATCGGCCCCTCGATGCCGACCGCCCAGAACGCCAGGCCGTTCAGCGTCCCCTGCGTGGTCCCGATGAGGATCGTGCCCTTCAACGTGGCGCGCGTGACGGACACGAACTTGTCGAGCATGCGCGCCTTGTCGAGTTCCGACAAGGGCAGCACGTTCAACACCGAGCGCAGCAGCGACGGCCCTCCTGTCAGGAAGAAGTACCATCGTGTACAGGAGCACGAAGAAGTGGAAGACGAAGACGGCCGTGGCGCGCGTGGTGGCCGAGAACGCGGAGAACAGAAACGTGCTGGTCTGCCCGATCAGCTCGCCGACCTTGGTGATGATCTCTGCACGGTAGGACTCCAGGAACGCGTAGCCCGGGATTCCCTGCAGGCGCTCCAGGAAGATCCCCGGCTGGAGTGCCAGCTGCTGCACCCGAGGGCCGATCGTCTGGCCCAGCTTGATGGCTTCGTTGGCCCCGGCAGCCAGCACGGCGCCCAGCGGTCCCAGGATCAGCACCAGCACCAACAGCAGCGTGATCACCGCGGCCAGACGCGGCTTGCCACCCAGCGCCGCGGACAGGCGCGCATACAACGGGTAGCTGAGGCCGGAGAAGATGGCGGCCAGGACGACCGTCAGCGCGAACATCCAGACCATGGCGAAGAACGCCGCCGTGATGGCGGCGACGAGCGCAATCAGGAAGGCGTGCTTGAAGCGATGGTCGGTCATGACTGCCGCCCCAAGAAAACTTGACCGCCGAATTCCTGACCGAATGGGTCAAGTTTTCTGCGCCCCGCCGAAGGCGGGGCAATCAAACACTGCACTAGCGAGGCGGAGCACATAGTTGTCGGGTATGACGCGGAGCCTCGCTAGTATTTCACGCCCTGAATCGTGCGAAACGGATGCGGCCTGCAGTATGCTCCCGCCACGGCTGGCGGGGAACGGCCGGGTCGGAGGAGATATGAAGCGGATCGTGGGCCTGGTTCTCGGCGCGATGATGACGACGTCGGCCGCCTACGCGCAGGCCGGCGCGGGGCAGACGGCGACGGCGTGCGCGGCACTGACCTCGCTGACTATTCCAGGCCTCGAACTCTCGATCACGAAGGCCGAGTGGTTCCCCGCTGGGGCACCCCTGCCGCCTCCCGGACCGAACGCGGCGGCGCCGCAGCTCAAGCTGCCGGCGTTCTGCCGTCTCGACGGCGTGCTCGATCGCCGCACCGGCGCCGACGGCACCGCTTACGGCATCGGCTTCGCGCTTGCACTTCCGGCAGACTGGAACGGACGCTTCCTCTTCCAGGGCGGCGGCGGCCTGAACGGCAGCGTGCGCTTGCCCCTCGGCGCCCAGGCGGCGGGCGACACGCCCGCGCTGGCCCGCGGGTTCGCCGTGGTCTCGACCGACACCGGACACACCGCCGGCGGGTTCGACGCCACTTTCATGCGCGAGCAGCAGGCGAGCCTCGACTTCGCCTACCAGGCCGTCGAGCGAGTGGCGCTCATCGCCAAGCAGGTCATCGCCCGGCACTACGGCCGCCCGGCGTCGAAGTCCTACTTCGCCGGCTGCTCCACAGGCGGCCGCGAGGCGATGCTGGTGGCGCAGCGCCACCCGACCTATTTCGACGGCATCGTCGCGGGCGCACCGGCCATGCGCACCAACTTCTCCGGCATCGGCGGCCAGTGGGTGGCCGTGTCGCTCAACCAGGTCGCTCCCAAGGACGCAAGCGGCAAGGCGCAAACGCGACAGGCCCTGAGCGACGCCAACAAGAAGGCCGTGATGGGCGGGCTGCTGAACGCGTGCGACGGCAGCGACGGCGTGAAGGACGGCCAGGTGTTCGACACGATGTCCTGCAAGTTCGACCCGAAGGCGCTCGCCTGCGGCGTGAACAAGGCCGAGGGGTGTCTGACCAACGAGCAGGCCGCGGCCGTGGAGAAGGCGTTCAGCGGGTTGAAAGATTCCAAGGGCAAACTGGTCTATCCGCGCTTCCCGTGGGACACGGGCCTCGACGCCACGCAGGGCATTCCCGGCCTGCTGCACGGCGGCTCGAGTCCCGTCGGGCTACCGTTCGACGCGATGACGATGGACGTCGATCGACTGGCCGAGGAAGCGATCAGCGATCCGACCTTCGCGGTGCTGTCGTCGTCGTGGTGGACCAACCTGAACACGTTCTCGAACCGCGGCGGCAAGCTGCTCTTCTATCACGGCGTCAGCGATCCCTGGTTCTCGGCGCTCGACACAGTGGACTACTTCGAGCGCATGTCCAAGGCCAACGGCGGCGCGGCGCAAACGGCCAACTTCAGCCGTCTGTTCCTGGCGCCGGGAATGGGACATTGTCAGGGCGGAGCATCGGCGCTCGACTCCTTTGACTTGCTGACGGCCGTCGTGGATTGGGTGGAGAAGGGAACGGCCCCCGATGCAGTCACTGCAACCGGGCGGGCGTTCCCCGGACGCAGCCGGCCGCTCTGCGCGTATCCCAAACACGCGCACTACAAAGGTCAGGGCGACACGCAGGACGCGAAAAACTTCGAGTGCCGGTGACCCATGGATAGACGACTCTTCCTGGCGACTGCTCTTGGCGGGGCGATGAGTTCCGCGCGCGTCTTCACGCAGGGCGCCCAGGCAGCGCCCCAAATCTCGCCCGTTCCCACGCCGCGCGACTGGGACCGGCCGGGGCCGATTGCGTATCCCGATCCCGACATGGTGGCCCTGGATCCGCGGTTCCGGCGGTACATCGTGTTCAACACGTCGATCAAGCGGCTGCACATTGGCACCGAGTGGGCCGAGGGGCCCGCGTGGAACGGAGTGGGGAAGTTTCTCGTGTGGAGCGACATCCCCAACAACTCCCAACTCCGGTGGATCGAGGACGACGGCCGCGTGACACTCTTCCGCCGTCCCTCGAACCACAGCAACGGCAACACGTTCGACTACGAGGGCCGGCAGCTGTCGTGCGAGCACAGCGGCCGCCGCGTGGCCCGCTACGAGCCCAACGGCACGGTGACGACCATCGCCGAGAGATTCCAAGGCAAGCGCCTCAATTCCCCAAACGACGTCGTGGTGCACCCGGACGGCGGCATCTGGTTCACCGATCCCTCCTACGGCATCCGCGGGAACTTCGAAGGGTTCAAGGCGGAGTCGGAGACCAAGGAGGCCGTGTACCGTGTGGACGGGAAGTCGGGGCAGGTGGCGATGGTGACCGACGAGGTCGGCATGCCCAACGGCCTCTGCTTCTCGCCCGACTACACCAGGCTGTACGTAGCCGACACGGGCATGCCCCGCGACATCAAGGTGTGGGACGTGAACGGGCAGTCGTTGAGAAACGGGAAGCGCTTTGCCCAGCTCGATATTCCAGGCACCGGAGCCCCGTCCGCTGCCGACGGCATTCGATGCGACGCGGACGGCAACATCTGGGCGGGCGCGCGGCCGGGCGTTCAGGTGCTCGCGCCCAACGGCGACCGCATCGGCATCATTCGCTTACCGGAAACGTGCGCCAACGTGTGTTTCGGCGGCCCTCGCCGGAATCGACTCTTCATGACCGCCAGTCAGAGCCTGTATGCGGTTCATGTGGAAACGACAGGGGCTCACATCGCGTGAAGAGCTCGAGTTGCTAGTTCGTGGTTCCTAGTTCGTGGTTGGTAGTACTGCAGTTCCGCACAGAAGAACCACGAACCACGAACGACGAACCACGAACGACTAACTAGGCGTCGGCCCACCGTCGCAACAGATTGTGGTAAACCGACGTGAGCTGAACCGTGGCCGGATGCTCCGGCAGATCCACTGAGAGGCGCTGGATCGCCGCGTCCAGATCGAAGAGCAGCGTCCGCTGCCCGTCGTCGCGCACCATGCTCTGCAGCCAGAAGAACGAGGCGACGCGTGCTCCGCGCACCACGGGACGCACGTGATGCAGGCTGCTCGCGGGGTAGAGCACCATGTGGCCGGCTGGGAGCTTCACCGAGTGCACGCCGTACGTGTCTTCGATCACCAGCTCGCCGCCGTCGTACTCCTCCGGTTCAGCGAGGAAGAGCGTCGCCGACAGATCGGTGCGGATACGGAGGCCCGCCGCCGACTGCCTGATGGCGTTGTCCACGTGGTTGCCGAAGGACTGGCCCCCCTCGTAGCGGTTGATGAGCGGCGGGAACACCCGCAGCGGCAGCGCGGCCGAGATGAAGAGCGGGTTGCGCTGCAGGGCCGTGACGATCAGCTCACCGATCTGGCGAGCCACTGGATCGGTTTCCGCCAGCTGCAGGTTGTCCTTGGCTCGCGCGGACTGATGCCCGGCCGTTGCCCGTCCGTCCACCCACGCCGCGTCGCCCAGCAGACGCCGCGCCTGGGCCACTTGTTCCGGGCCGAGGACGTCGGGAATCTGCAGGATCATGGCGCGGCTCAGAAACCGACGTTCGTCGTCAGAAGGATCGACCGGGGATACCCCGGGTTGTAGCGGCCTCCGTTGTTGTTCACGTTGCGGATGTAGCTCTCGTTGGTCACGTTGTTCACGTTGAGCCGCAGACTCAGATGCGAGTTGACCGCGTACTGGGCCAGCGCGTCCACCACCGCGTAGCCGGGCGCCGTGATGGTATTGGCCGCGTTCACGGCCACTTCGTCCGTGTGGCGGATGCCTCCGCCCAGGGTCAGCTTGCTCGATACCTGATAGGTGCTCCAGATGCTGGTCGCGAAGGCCGGCGTCAGCACCAGCGGCTGCCCGTTGTTGGCCGGGTTCTGGGACCGCTGCTCGGTGTCCAGGTAGCCGAAGTTCGCCAGGATTTCCCAGCGATCGGTGATACGTCCAAGGGCTCCGAGCGTGACGCCCTTCACCAGCTGCGCATCGTCCTGGTTGTAGAGCGGCGGAATCGACGTGGCGTCCACCGTGAAAATGACGTTCTTGTTGTCGGTGCGGAAGATCGCGCCCGTCAGCGAGAGGCGGTCGCCGCCAAGGTCCCACTTGGTGCCGACCTCGATGTTGGTCGATTCCTGCGGCTCCACGCTGGGGTTGTTCTGGTTGTTGGCCTGGGCGCTCAGCGTGAAATTGGCTGTCCCCGGAGGCGTGACGGAGGAGCCGTAAGCCACATACACGTTCCCCTGTGGAGCCACGCGAACGAGGACGCTGGCCTTGCCGCTCATCACGCCGTCGGACGCCTCGAGCGACGTGCTCTCGACGCCTGCGGCGTCGAGAGCGCTGAATTCAGTGCCGTACCTGTCGTAGCGAAGGCCGCCCGACACCTGCACGCGCGAGCTGACCTCCACGGTGTCGAACACGTAGGCGCCGACGGTGGTCGTTCCGCCGCTGCTCTGCGCAAGCGTGCGGGCGGGTGCATAGCCCGTGACGGCGTCCAGCGGGTTCGGCCGGTACACGTCGGCCGGAGCGCGCGTGCCAAGGCCGGTGAGCGTCGGAGCGAACTGCTCCTCGCGCGAGATCTCTATGCCCGCCGTGGCCGCGTGGCGCAGGCGGCCGGTCGTGAAGCGATCCGTCAGCGACGTCTGGTTCGACCAGATGCTGTTCTCGCGCTCGTTGCCTTGCCGTGCGATCGTCACGAGGTTGGTGGCCGGGTTGTACGCCGCGACGTTCTGGATCGTGCTGATGACGGCTTCACGGTGCGTGCGGTTGTAGCGTGTCTGGTTGCGCAGCGTGAGCCCGCGCGCGAGGTCGCGTTCCACGCGGGCCATCGCGGTGTTCTGCGTGGCGTCGTCGTAGTCGTAGCCCACGCTCCCGTAGAAGTTGGCTTGATCGACGGGCGACGACGTGTGCACCGTCGTGGGCGCCAGGAGCGACTCGTGCCAGGCCGCGCCAGGCACGCCGTAGTCGGGCACGCCCTCCTGCTTCAGGAACTGCGCCGAGACCACCACGCGCGTCATCGTTCCGAGTCCGAGCGCCAGCGACGGGGCCACGGCCACGCTTTCGCGCTCGGTGATGTCGCGGCCCGGCACGCCGCCGTCCTGCCACAGCGTATTGAGGCGAAACGCCGATTTGCCGATCCACCGGTCGCTGCGTCCTTCCGGGACGGCCCAGTTGAAGTCCGCGCTCAACCGCCGCTGATCCGCCGAACCGACGGAGAAGTCGGCGGCGGTCGAAGAGTCGAGGTGCGGGGTCTTGGTCTGCATGTTCACGTAGCCGGCGGCCGTGCCGCGCCCGACATCGGACCCGGTGGGTCCCATGAAGACCTCGATCTGCTCCAGGTTGTAGACGTCGCGGGAAATGAGCCCGTCGTCGCGCACGCCGTCCACGAACAAGCTGTTCGAGGCATTGAAGCCCCGAAGGTTGAACATGTCGCCCGCCGTGTTCGACGCGCCGCCACCCTCGCCCGCCTGCAGCGTGATGCCGGGTACGTTGCGCAGCGCATCGCTCAGCGTGAACGCGCCCTGTTCATCCATCACCTTGCGGGGGATGATGGCCACCGACTGCGCCACGTCGCGCAGCGGCACGAGGTACTTGGGCGACGACACCGCCGGCGCCGCACCACCCAGGACCTCGACGAATTCCGACAACCCGCCCACCTCGAGCGACACGCCCTGGCCGGAGAATGTCGCGCGGACCGAGGTGCCCTGCAACAGCTCCGTCAGGGCCGCCTGTGGCGTCAGGTTGCCCGAAACCCCCGGCGACTCGATGAGGCCCAGGTCGGGATTGGAGAAGAGCACGGGGAGCCCCGTGGCGCGCGTGAACGCGGCGGCCACGACCTGCAGCGGCCCGGCGGGGATATCGAACCGCTGTGTCGCTCGCGCCTGGGTCTGTAACGGCCCATCGGGCACCGGCGCCTGCGCCGCGGCCGGCCGTGCGGCTGCCGCGCTCGTGGCGGCGACGGCCGCTCCCAGCACGAACAGCCGCGCCGTGCCGCGCTTGCGACGCGCGGTCCGCCGACCGAGGAATGTCATCTTCTTCATGGTCCGAATGCTCCGAGGGGTCTCGTTACGCCGCCGGGTTTTCGAGTGAGGCTGGCTCCAGCTCCTGGCTGCGACGGCGCTTGATCCAGGCCAGGAATCGTCGCAACGCGAGCGCGATGCCGGTCCAGACCAGGACGACGCCCCCGGCCGAAACCACGCCGGCCACCGTTTGTCCGGCGAGCCCGAGCACTTCCCCGGTGTGGGCGAAGCGCATCACGTTCCGAATCCGGCGACCGGTTGTCAGGGTGTCGAACGACTCGTAGGAGACGACCGCTCCCTCGCGCGTGAGGGTCAACGTGGACCTCAGGTGGGGTTGGCCGCCGTCTCCGCGGTCGATGGCGAACACCACCGGCGCGTCGGGCGCCGAGGGCAACCGAAGGTTGATGGTGCGCCAGTCCGGCTCCTGGCGCCCGGCCTGCGCGAGGAGCGGGGAGAGACCGTCGAAGGACGGAGCGGGACTCCCCGCGCGGCCCCGGCCCCGACCCTCGGCAGCCTCGCCAGCCGCGGCGCCGCGGCCGCCGCCGCGTGCCGGCGGCTCTTCACCGACCATCCGGTAGACCAGCGCGTTCCCCCACGGAAACGAGATGGGCACGGCGCTGGCCACGACGATGAGCAGAGGAACCGAGGACCAGATGCCGATCACGTTGTGCCAGTTGAAGTCCCTGGCCTTGCCGCGAAGCGCGGGCCGGAAGAGCAGCACCGCCCTTACCGTCTGCCACGTCCACCGCCTCGGAAACCACATGTAGAGGCCCGAGGCCACGATGAACAGGAAGAGCACGTTCGCCCAGCCCGTGATGGCACGGGCGGCGGGGCGCCCAGCTCCCTCGATCGCCAGCCACCGGTGCCAGGCCCGCAGCTTCGACATCGCCTGCCGCATGCCCTGATTGGCCGTCCCGAGCACACGCCCCGAGTACGCGTCGAGGTAGAAGGTGCGCTGCGCCGCCGTGACGGCTACCGGTTCGCTCGGACCCGCCTCGACGGTAACGGCGGTCGGTTCCTGGCCGGGGTTCTGGCTGCGGAACTCCTGCACCAGGCGCTCGACCGGCATGCGTTCCATGCCCGGCTGCGGGGACGATTTGAATTCGCGATCCGACCACGCGATCATCTGGCGCTCGTAGGTCAGGGCCACCCCGGTCACCGACATCAGCAGGACGATGGCGCCGGCCACGATGCCGGCCGTGAGGTGGAGCCAGAAGAACGCCGTGCGAAGGGTCATTGGGGTCCCCCGAAACTGATTATGAGACTGAGTCTCACCCGCAAGATCTATATCCGACCAAATCGGTCTGGTCAAGGGCAACGCGGAAAGGGGGCTGATTTGAAGGCCGGAACGGCCGGCCCTCCGTCGCGCTTGCGTTACGGAGGGCTTAGTCGCGGACGTCGAGGCCCACGGCGCGCATCAAGGCGAGGGCGTTGCTGCGGGTAACCGGGCCGGGCTTCATCCGGTAGTCGAACCGCATCTCGCCGCCGTCGAACCAGTCCTCGAAGTGGACGTTGGCCGCCGCGCCGTCGAGCGAGTCGGCCATGGCCGCCAGCGCCATGTCGTGCGTGGTCACCAGTCCGATCGCTCCCTGCGCAATCAGGTCACGCAGGACACCCGTGGCTCCGGCCAGCCGGTCGTGTGAATTGGTTCCGTGAAACAGCTCGTCGAGCAGGAAGAGCAGCGGAACTGGCCCCCGCGCAATGTCGGCCAGCTCGCGCACGCGGGTGATCTCCGCATAGAACCGGGACCGGCCTTCCCGCAGCGAGTCCTGGACACGCAGCGTGGCGCCGACGCGCAGGGGCGAGAGTCGCAGCGACGTGGCCCGCACGGGCGCGCCCATCTGCGCCAGCACGGCGTTGACGCCGACCGTGCGCAGCAGCGTGCTCTTGCCCGACATGTTCGAGCCGCTCACGATGAGCACGTGCGCGGGGGCTCCGAGCCGCACGTCGTTGCGCACCATCCGGGCGGCCGGCAGGAGCGGATGGCCAAGGCCCTCCGCGTCGAATGTCGCGGGCACCGGACCGCTGCCCGCCGCGTATGAGAAGGTCGGATACGGGTCCGCCGGATGCTCGTAGGCGTAGGCCGAAAGCGACGAGAGCGCCTCGAACTCCCCGACCGACTGCAGCCACGCCTCGACCGCCGCTCCGTGCTCGCGGCGCCACGCCTCGACGGCCCACGCCAGGTGCGTGCCCCAGAGCAGCAGCGCCCCTATCGGCCCGAAGACCTGGTTGTGCATCCAATCGTGCATCTCGACGAGCCGCACCAGCCGGGCCACCGCCGTCGACGCAGGAATCCCGCGGCCCTGGATGCGCTGGAGCAACAGCTTCAATCGAGGCGCCGTGAAGGTTTCGGCCTCGAGCCGGCCAAGCGATGGTGCCAGGGCAGTCAGGCTGCGCGCGGGCCCGTCTGCGCCATGCAGCACGCCGCGCACGCGCCGTTCGAACGGCAGCGCGAAGGCCGACTGCACGCCGAGCATGAAGAGAAGCGGCGTCACGGTCTCGGTCAGCGGAATCGACGCGCCGGCGAGAAGCGTTCCTGCCGTGATTGCGGCGGCGACGGCCCGTCCGCGAGGGTCGAGCACCGGTCGTGCCGTCGACCAGGCGAGAAGCAGCGCCGGCTCCACTTGCCGTCGAGCCGATGCGGTTGTCGCCGCCAGGTGCTCGCGCAAATCGAGGGCCGCGGCCAGCTCCTGTAAGGCCTCCTGACGCTCGAGGACCTCGCCAGGATCGGCCGCGATTTTCAGCCAGCCGGCGAGCGTGGCCTCGCCGGCCTGCGTTCGGGCAAGCGACAGCAGTTCAAAAAGCGAGGCCGGCCCGAACAGGTCGAGGTCGGCTTCGTAGGGATGCCGCTCGTCGTGGAATGCCTCCCCGGTCGAGCCCAGGCCGGCCCAACGGTCTTCGATGCGGGCGAGCCCATGTTCGTAGAACGCGATGGCCGACGCGGCGCGATCGCGCGCGCGCAGGACGCGGTCGTGCCACACCGCAAGAGCCAGAAACACCACGGCGGGGGCAGCGAGCCACCAGGCTGAAATTCCGGCAAGCCAGGCCAGGGCTCCGAGGATGACGGCCGCGCCGAAGACCACCAGACGCGCGCCGGCCAGGCGCGCATCCAGACGCCTGCACTGATCGAATGCCAGGCGGCCGCGGTCGAGCCGCGCCTGATACTCGGCCGCTGGAGCAGACAATCCGGTCAGCCCAGATTCGGCAACGGGAACAACCACCCGCCGAAGAAGGCGTAGGCGGCCACGAGCGTCACCACGATGTTGAAGGCCTGCCCGCCCAGGAAGGCCGCCGCGGGCCGGCCGCCGTCGGTCGTGACCAGGCTGCCCAAGGACGTCTCGAGCCCGATCGACACGAAGGCCATCGCAAAGAGGACGGTGCGAAGGTTGTTGAGGAGTCCCCGGGTCGCCGCAACGGACGCGTCGGGAAGCGCGAACGAGAAGAAGGCCGAGGCCAGCAGGAAGCCGAAGACGAACTTCGGGAACCGATCCCAGATCAGGCTGACGCTGGCGCCATGACGCTCCGTCTGGTTTCGCATCGCCCACCACACTGTCAGCAGGAACGCTGCCACGCCGATGAGCGCGTTCTGCGACAGCTTCACCACCACCGCGGCGTTGCGGCCCGCTTCGCCCAGCAACTCGCCGGCCGCGACCACGGCCGCGCTGGTGTCGAGTGTCCCGCCGAGCCACGCACCGGACACCACGGCGGGCATGTCAACGGCCCGAGCGACCCACGGCATCAGGATCAACATCGGCATGGCGACGACAAGGACCAGCGACGTCACGTAGGACAGCTTGCGCTTGTCCCCCTGGATGGCGCCGCAGGTGGCGATAGCCGCCGAAACGCCGCAGATCGACACCGCGCTTGCCATCATCGTGGCCAGCTCGTCGTCCACGCGGAGCCGCTTCGCCAGCCAGAAAGAGAACGCCCACACGCTGATCACCACGACCAGCGCCTGCAGGATGCCCAGCATGCCCGCGCCGACGATCTCGTCGAAGAGAATGGTCGCGCCCAGCACGACGAGGCCGGTCTTGATGTAGAACTCGGTTCGCGCGGCTTCCCGCACCCAGGCCGGAATCGTGACGGTGTGATTGATCGCGAGTCCGATGGCGAGCGCGAAAATCACGTACTCCAGTCCCCAGGTTGCCGCAGAGACATGGCCCGCCATGGCCTGCGCCACCCACGCCAGCACGAAGAGCAGCAGTGCGCCGGGAACGAATGCCGGCACATGAGCGCGCAACACAATGGCGCCGGCGACGAGCGGCGCGAGCACCAGCAGCCCCACTTGCGCGGAACGCGCCACGTTCTCGGCCGCCACCAGCGCAGCGACCGGGGCTTCCTCCGTTCCCCAGGTGAAGCGGGGCGTGGCGGGACGCACGCCAAGGAGAACCATGGCTATGAGCGCCGCGCCGACGATCACCGCCGTCCAGTCCTCGTTGACGAGCGGTGGCAGCTGCCGGGCCTGCGCGGTCTCGTCGTGCGCGTCGGATCCGGCCTGCGGCAAAGCCTGTGGAACGGCAGTCTGGCTCATGGCGCCGCTTGTATCACAGTTCCACTGCACTTCTGGCCCCAATGCGGAACTGCAGTTCCGCACTGCGAGGACTGTGGACCGTAGACTGTAGACCGTAGACCGTAGACCATTGTGCTGAACGGCGACGACATCCCTCGAATCATACAATTCGGAAAATGTCCTCCAGGCTCTCCCTCGACGCGCGCACGGCGCTTCTGGCCGATCTGACCGCCATTGCCGGCGACCGCGCCACGGTCAACGCGACGCAGATCGAGCACCACAGCCACAGCGAGTCGTGGCACCCGCCTGCGGCCCCGGACGTCGTGGTGTTCCCAACGTCGACCGATGAGGTGGCGGCGATTGTTCGAGCCGCGGCCGCGCACGATGCGCCTGTGGTGGCGTTTGGCGCGGGCAGCTCGCTCGAGGGCCACGTCAATGCGGTCGAGGGCGGCGTGTCCATCGACTTCTCGCGCATGAACCGCGTGCTGCGCGTGAGTGCGGAGGATCTCGACGCCACCGTCGAGGCCGGGGTGACGCACCGCCAGCTGAACAAGGCGCTGGCGAACACGGGCACCGCCTTCTGGGTGGATCCGGGGGCCGACGCGACCATCGGGGGCATGGCCGCCACGGGCGCGTCGGGGACGACCACGGTCCGCTACGGCACCATGCGCGAAGTGGTGCGGGGGCTGACCGTGGTGCTCGCCGACGGCCGCGTGATCCGTACGGGCGGGCGGGCGCGGAAGTCGTCGGCCGGCTACGACCTGACGCGTCTGTTCGTCGGCTCCGAGGGGACGCTGGGCGTCATCACCGAGGTCACGCTGCGGCTCTTTGGCCAGCCCGAGGCGGTGTCGGCGGCCGTGTGCGCCTTCGATTCGATGGAGCAGGCCGTGGAGACCGTGATTGCCACGATCCAGCTCGGCATCCCCGTGGCGCGCATGGAGCTGCTCGACGAGGTGATGATCGACGCGGTCAACCAGTATTCGAAACTGTCCTACGCCGCCAAGCCGACGTTGCTCTTCGAGTTCCACGGCACCAGCGTGGCCAGCGTCACCGAAAGCGCCACCGCCGTCCAGGAGCTGGCCGCCGAGCGGGGCGGCTCGAACTTTCAGTGGGCCACCACACTCGAGGATCGCACCCGCCTGTGGCAGGCCCGCCACAATACTTTGTACGCCGCTCTGGCACGACGACCCGGCGGCAAGCCGTGGGTCACCGATGTCTGCGTCCCGATTTCACGGCTCGCCGAGTGCATCGTGGAAACCAAGCGAGACCTGGCGGCAACCGCGCTCTTCGCGCCGCTTGTCGGCCACGCCGGCGACGGAAACTTCCACTTGAACATCATCATCGACCCCGCCGATGCCGCCGACTACGAGGCAGTCAAGGCCTTCAACGCGCGGCTGGTGCGGCGTGCGCTGGCGCTGGGCGGTACGTGCACCGGCGAACACGGCATCGGCATGGGCAAGAAGCAGTACCTGATCGAGGAGCACGGCGACGCTGCCGTGGACGTGATGCGCACGCTGAAACGGGCCCTCGATCCGAAGAACCTGATGAACCCCGGAAAGATAGTGTAGGACTTGTGTAGGATCTTTCGTTGAACCATGGCACGCAGGCCCGGAGGGCGCACGCCCTCGCTGTTCGACTCTCCAGAACCCGATCCACCGACACCGCCGCCGCCCGGTGGCTTTCCCGACGCCGTCGCGCTGCACGAGGCCGCCCAGAGCCGCTACCTGAACTACGCGCTCTCGGTGATCACGTCGCGCGCGCTGCCCGACGTGCGCGACGGCCTGAAGCCGGTGCAGCGCCGCATCTTGTACACGATGTGGCAGCAGAACCTGACGGCCGACGCCAAGCATCGCAAGTGCGCGAAGGTCGTGGGCGACGTGATGGGCAACTTCCACCCGCACGGGGACGCGGCGCTCTACGAGACGCTGGTGCGGATGGCGCAGCCCTTCTCGCTGCGCTACCCGCTGGTGGACGGCTCGGGCAACTTCGGCTCGCTGGACGGCGACAGCGCCGCGGCGATGCGCTACACCGAATGCCGCCTGGCGCGGGTGGCCGACGAGATGCTGGCCGAGATCGAGCAGCGCACCGTCCATTTCCGGCCCAACTACGACGGCACGCGCACCGAGCCGGTGGTGCTCCCGGCCCGGCTGCCGAACCTCCTCGTCAACGGAACGACCGGCATCGCGGTGGGAATGGCCACCAACGTGCCGCCCCACAACCTGGGCGAGGTGTGCACGGCGCTGCTGAAGCTGCTCGACAACCCCGAGCTCAGCACGCTGCAGCTGTGCCGCTGGATCAAGGGGCCCGACTTTCCGACCGGCGGGCAGATCCTCAACTCCGCTGACGAGCTGAAGGAGATCTACAGGACCGGCTCGGGCACGATCCGGGTGCGCGCGACGTGGGAGGAAGGCCCGGAGACCCGCAGCACCCAGACGATCTACGTGACCAGCATTCCGTACGCGGTCAACAAATCCACACTCGTCGAGCGCATCGCCGACGTGGTGCTGTCGAGAAAGCTCCCGCCGCTCCTCGACGTGAAGGACGTATCGACCGACGACGTCCGCATCGCGCTGGAGCTGAAACGCGACGCCGACGTCCGCATGGTGATGGCGTATCTGTTCAAGAACACGCCGCTCCAGACCAACGTCATCGTCAACCTGACGTGCCTGATTCCGACCGAAAACCCCGAGGTCGGCCGGCCCGAACGGCTGGACCTGAAGTCGATCCTCTGGCACTTCCTGCACTTCCGGCTCGAGGTCGTGACCAAACGACTCGAGCACGAGCTGGAGTCGCTGCGCAGGCGCATCCACATTCTCGAGGGTTTCGAGAAGGTCTTCGACGCGCTGGACGAGATCATCCGCATCATCCGCAAGTCGGACGGCAAGGCGGACTCGGCGGACAAGATCATGAAGCGCTTCGACCTGGATGCGGAGCAGGCCGACGCCATCCTGGAGCTCAAGCTCTATCGCCTGGCACGGCTCGAGATCCTCGTCATCCAGACCGAGCTGGCCGACAAGCGCAAGCGCGCGCGGCAGATCACGGGCCTCTTGAAGGACGAGGACGGACGCTGGGGCCTGGTGCGGCAGGACATCGCGGCCGTGCAGGACGCCTACGGCAAGACCGACAAGCGCCGCACCGTGATCGAGTCCGCCGAGGAGGTGGAGTTCACGGCCGACGATTTCATCGTCGACGAGGACAACGTCGTCATCGTCTCGAGAGACGGCTGGCTGAAACGTCAGAAGGAAGTGCGGGACCTGTCCTCTACGCGGCTGCGCGAAGGGGACTCGGTGCTGGCGGTGCTGCCGGGCAGCACGCGCGCCACGGTGGTGTTCTTCAGCAACCTCGGCGCCGCCTACACAGCCCGAATCATCGACGTGCCGGCATCCACCGGGTACGGGGAGCCCATCCAGAAGCTCTTCAAGTTCCGCGACCGCGAACGGGTGGTGGCCGCACTGAGCCTGGACCCGCGCGTGGCCGGCGAGATCGCGCCGGTCGCCAACAAGCGCGGCGTCGTCGCCGAAGACGAGCCGCCGCCGGTGCACGCCATCGCCGTGACGAGCGACGGCTACAGCCTGCGCTTCGGTCTCCAGCCGTTCGTCGAGGCCAGCACGCGGGCGGGCCGGCGCTATGCGCGCGTGGGGGAGGGCGTTGAAGTCGTGGGCGTGGCGAAGATCACCGGCGAGGAGGTGATCATCGCGGCGACGCGGGAGGCGCGCGGCATGCTGTGCAACGCCGACGAGGTGAACTACCTGTCGGGGCCCGGCCGCGGCGTGATTCTCATCAAGCTGAAGCCGAACGAGGACCGTGTCCTCGGGTTCGTGGCGTCGGTGGGCGACCGCGACCTGCTGCGTGTCGAAACCAGCCGCGGCGCCGAACAGACGATCAGCACGACGAAATACGAAGTCACCGGACGCGGCGGCAAGGGCCGCGAGCTGCTGCAACGCGGCCAGTTCACGCGCATCGTGCCGGGAGAGGTCGCGAACCCGGAACCGCTCGAAGGAAGCTAGCGGTCGCGGAGTGGATCGCGTTGAAACCAGGCGACGGAGCCACTTTGCGGCAACGGACCGTCGCGGAGCCCTTGCTTTGTGTATCATGCGCAACAGGCGGTCATGTCCGAAAGCAGTGAACTCGAACAGCATCTCTTGACCGTGCAATCGCGGCTCGAGCGTCTGCGGAAAGCGGAAGCCGGCGTACTGCCGATCGAGCAGCGCCTCGCATCGATGGCCGATGAGTACGCCATGTACCTCAAGGCGTGCGCCGTCACGGTCGAACGTCATTCCCGGATCGTAGGAGAACTCGAGGCATACGCTGGCCAGTGGCGCGACGCCAGCCGCCAGATGCGCGAGGACACGGCCGATCGACTGCAACAGCTCGTGACAACCGTCGAGCGCGGGTTCGAGACCCTGAAGCGGATGCAGGAGGAGCCGATTCGCGAGCTTCGCGAGCAGGCGGCAAGCCTGACGCAGGTGTCCGCGGCCATGGCGAATGCTTCGCAGCAGGACCTCGAACGGAATCTACGGTCCGCCTTCGAGCATGACGTGCACCTCCGGCTGAACGAGCTGACGAAAGAGCTCCAGTCCACACTGGCCGAAATCAAGACGCGGCTCGATCGTCAGCCTGCCTCGCAAGACGCCTCCAACCAGTGGTCGCTCGATGACGTGACGCGGCTGCACGGGCAGCTTCGCGAAGGCGTCCGTGAAGCCAGAGAGTTACCCTACTCGTCTGCGGCCGAGACGGCGCCAGGTTTTGTCGGCGGAGCGGGCTCCGAAGATCCGGGGCGCCCGTTCCTCGAGGCGATCATCGGCCGCGGCGCCTTCGGAAGCGCAACGGGCATCCCGGTCAAGTGGGTCTGCCGCTGCGGTTCTCGGCCTGGCCATCGCCGCAACGTTGCAGGAGTGTTCGGCTGGCGGCTGCAGCGTCAGATCACGGCGGCCGAGGAGCGGCAGCGTGTCAGCGATCTCAAGAATCAGGCCGTGCTGGACGATGCCGCGCGCCAGTCCGAGGCCGGACGCCTGGCGGCGGCGAAGGAACTCGCGACCGCAAGAGAGATGGCGAATCGCGCCCAGCGGATTGCGGAGGTCCTGGCTGCGCCCGATCTCCTCCGCTTCCGACTCTCCGGTGCGGGCGGAGCATCCGGTCAGGCCCTGGTCAGCCGCTCGCGCGGCTTCGTCGTCAGCGGGTCGCTGTCTGCCGTCGCCGCCGGCGAACGGCACCCACCAGGCGTGGCTGCTGACGCGCACCACGGCCGTGAAGATGGGACCGCTCGCCGCCGAACCAGACGGAACGGTCACGCTCGCCCAGCAGATGCCCGCCGTGCCGCGCGCGATCGTCGGAGTGATGGTGACTGAGGAACCGGTGAACGGCGGAGACACACCGTCAGGTGCGACCGTTCTTACCAGCGTCGCCCACTCAGTCAGTCGCCGCCGCCGCACGACCCTAGTGAACGACAGGCGTGAACCTGGCCGCTCAACGACGGCTATCGTCCGAACGTCGCGCCCACGCGCGTCTCGCCGTCGGCCCGCACGGTGATCATCTGACGACGCTCGCCAAGATCCGGGTGACGGAACACGATCTCGTGGTTGCCGATCGGCACGGGCAGATTGGCGAGCGGAGTTTCCCCGTACGCCCGGTTGTCGATCGACACTTCAGCCCAGGGCTGTGCGTTCACGCTGACCCGCCCCATCGGCAGCGTGATGTCCATTCTCGCCAGCTGCCCTTCGCGGAACGTGACGTCGCGGCGCATGCGGAGCCCCAGCGTCGTGTTGATCAGGTCCAGTTGATATGTGCCGGCCCTCATGATGATCGGGCCGTCAGCGGTCGAGCCGAGCACCTCGTCGCCATGCAGCACTTTCAGCTCGATCGGCGTCTGAAGCTGCACTCCACCCGAACGTTGATTGTTGGCCGCGGCGATTGGGTCTGGCGCTGTCGCCGTTACGGAGGTCACTGGAGCCGCCGAAAGTGCTACGGCCGAAAGCGCTGTGGCGCCGGGGTCGAGAGCGGCTCGCTCCCGGCGATCGGCACGCCAGGTTCGGCTGCGCGTGCCGCGGTCGTGGCGACCGCGGGCTGGCGCATCACCAGCGCGGCGATGACGCCCGCCTCGACGAAGCGCCAGGAGACCAAGCGCGGCTGTGATCCAGGGTGATGCGCGGTGGACTTTCGGCGCGCCATCCGGCGCACTGTGGCGCGCCCTCACAACCGGCGACGCGGTCTGAGCTGATTCGTGTTGTGGCTTCGAAGATCGAATCGGGGCGTGAGCGCCGGTGGAGCAGTCGGCCGCCGCTGCTTCATGCATTCGCGCCGTGCGGAGGCGTTGGCCGTGGAAACCTCTCGTGTCAGTTGCCTGTTTCGGCGGGTTGCATTCGCCGGGCTGCGAGGGCGTCCACGTCGCCTGTCAGCAACTCGAAGGCAGCCGCAGTGGACTCGGACGGCATGTCGCGGAGATCGGCGTACGCGTCGGCGGCGGTCTGGTAGGCGTCTGGTGCCCGATCTGCAGCGCCCGTTCCAGCCACAGGCGCAGGTGGTCGCTGGACAGCCCCGTACGGGCAACAGCGGCGCTCCACTGGTCGAGCAGATCCGGAAGCCGGCTCCTTGAGGTCCAGGCGAGTCAGCCGCCGGCCCAGCAGCAGCTCGAGCGCCAGCACGCCGAGCTGGAACACATCGGTGCGTGCGTCGAGGCGGACGGATCCGGAAGGGTCGGGCGGAGTGACCAGACCGAAGTCGGACCATAACTGCGAAGCCGAGAGGTTGAGCTGGCGCAAGGCCGACCCGAGCACGTGCTCGACGATGCAGACACGGCCACTGCGTGGTGATGACGACACGGTCTGGCGTGAGCGCGCTGTGCGTGATGTCGTGTCCCTTGGACTGCAAGACCGTCAACGACTTGACGACCTGCTTTGACCATGCCTGTGACGAACGACGGATTGAGACCCCGCACGCCCCGGACGATCGAAGAGGACCGACAGGCGCTTGCCGGGAATATGAGTGGACACGAGCGCCAGCGTCCCGTCCCCTTCCAGCCGCTCCACGGCGACGATGAGCGGAAACGCGTGATCGCGGATCTGGCCGACCTGGTGGACGCGCTCGCGCAGGGCCTCTTCGAATCCGGCGACGGCTGCCAGCGAGGGATAGAAGCGGAGCAGTTCCAGCGAGTCGGTCCCGCTGTTGTCGAACATCAGCAACCGATCGCCGAAACCGTCGATCGGGCCCCGGCGTGTACCAACTGGCCAAGCCGTCGTTTGCCGGTGCCGCTGCCCGCGAGCTTTGAGGATTGATCACAACCAGGGTCGATCAGTTACCGGATACGGCATATTCACGGTCGGCTCGCATTCGCGAACCGCAGGCCTTTCAATCGAACCGTAAGCGCAAAACGACCGGCGCGCAACAATGCGCAGGCAATTTGAATTGTCCACGATATCGCGACACAGTCAACACCACGTTGCACGATCGTGTGGCCTTCACGATCGTTTGTCCTCGTGACAGGGAGCGTTGAGAGGCTTCGCGTACCGCGTGGTAGACGTCCGAAGGCGAATGCCGCGTACGGGCCAGTGGCGTAGAGCACCGCTTGCGAAAAAAAAGTCCCGTCCCGTAAGAAATGGCGGTCTAATTGCAATTCAGGCGGGGGTGGGCAGGCGTTCCTAAAGGCCCTGCGCATCTGTGATGAGAGGACCTCTCCAGCACTTGGTGTCGGGCCGATCGTGGCAATGGCTGCGTGCGTTTTGCAGCCCCATGTCGCTCGAAGTGCAGCTGCACGATCTGGCCTTCGAGCCGGTGCTGCTCTTTCCCGCGCGCCCCGGGGCTCCGGCGGGCGCGCTCGATCACAAGGCTATGCGTGGCTTGCGTCCCGCCGCCGAAGCGGCGATAGGCCTCCAGGCGACGCAGGTGGCGCGGCTCGGGCCGCACGCGGTCACGCTGTTACCCGTCCGCATCGGCGGAACCGTCGCGGGTGTGATGATGGTTGCGCACCTCGATTCAGGCGATGTCTTTCCCGGCGGAGGGGACCTCGCCACGGTCAGCGGCTGGCTGCGAACGGCCGTCGAGCAGCACTTGGCCAGCCAAGTGGTTTGGACTCATCACCTGGCGGCACTCAACCAGGCGCTGCGCGCCGCGGCATTCGACGGCTCCGATCGGCGGCTGGTGTCGATGTTCGCCGAAGGGCTGGCCGTGTGGCACGACATCGAGGTTGTGGGCTTCGTGGAAACCGCGCCCGGGGTGTTCAAGCGTGTCGTCTCGCTTGCCGGACGGGCCACCGAGGTGCCGCCGCTGGTGTTCCCGCCCCAGGCCGTGCCCGAGGCGCTGCAGCTGACCCGCATGCCGCTAACGCTTGTGGAGGGCGTCGCCGGCGCGTTGGTGGTCACGCTTACGCGCAGCGCCAACTCGACCTGGCTGCTGGCCCTGTTGGGTGAGATCGATGCATGCGATCCGGCAGTGCTGGCGGCGTATGTCTCGGCGCTCGACACTACGCTGGCGCTGACCACCCGCGCGGGTAGCGTGCGCGTGGCATTGGCGGTGGCGAACGATCTTGCCGCCGTTCCATTGGATCGCACGCGCGCGCTGGCACGCGCGCTTTACCCCCTGCGCCGTGCGCTTCGCGCCAGCACGGTGCGTTTTTCGGCCGGACTCAACGGCGCGTCGCCCGTCGGCTCGGCTCAATCCGAACGGGCCGAACAGGCGACGCAGGGGTCTGAGCCGCCGCCCTGGACACCGGCCGAGCATGAGCAGGCGCGAGCCGTCGCCGATGTTCTGGAAACCTGGGCCGAGCGACCCGACCCCTCGATCGGGCGTTTACCCGACTCCACCAACTTCGCGGCCGCGATCGACCAACTTGTGGCGAGCGCTCTCGAGCGCGGCGCTCCCATTACGCTGTTCGTGTTCAGGTGCTCGCCGCCGCCTACCGCAACGCAAGCCGCGGCGCTCGTCATCGAGTCTCGTCGCTTTCTGAGGGAGGGCGACGAGGCAGGCGCACTGCCGAACGGCGACGTCGTCCTTCTCCTTCCACAGACATTCCCACCGCAGGCTGCGGCGGTCGCGCGACGTCTGAAGGCGGATCTCGTGCGCCCGGCGGCCGCGGCAGGAATCGCTATCGTCGGGGAACGGTTCGTGACCAGAATGCCGGGCCAACATGCAGGAGGCAGTCTCCTGCTGGAGGCTCGACCCCACGACGATTCGGGCTCCGTTCCAGCCTGACGTCGTCGAGGTGCGTCCACAAGCAAGCGGGTTGGCGTTAACTGACCTTCCGCGCTGGCTACTCGGAGCGCAGCGCGACCGTCGGGATCGATCTTCGTGGCGCGCAGCGCCGGGATGAACGACGCGAGCAGCGACGCGGCGAGCAGGATTAGCGGTGCCGCTACCAGCACCACGGGTTCGACACTCCTGACGCCATGGAGGAGCCCCTGGAGGAGCTGCCCGGCGCCGACCGCCAGCAGCAGGCCGATCACGATGCCGACCGCCGTGGTACGGCCACCCTCCCGGAGGACCTGCCACAGCAGGGCGCGTGGATGCGCGCCCGTCGCGATCCTTATGCCGAACTCGCGCGTCCGCCGCGACACGGTGTACGACTTGACGCCGTAGACGCCGATGACGGCCAGCACCAGCGCAATCGCTCCGAACGCCGAGAACACCCTGGCGCCGGTGCGATAGATCCAGGCGTCGACGCCGCGATCGACATGATTCCGCCACGTCTCGACCCTCAGGACGGGCACGCGCTCATCGACGTCGCGGATCACGCGGGCGAGCGTTGCCAGCATGGCGCGTTCGGCGTTCTTGTCGACGATACGCAGCTGCAGCGTCATGGCGCTCTCGTAGCGCTGTCCCAGCGGCACGTAGACATGCGGGAACGGCCGGGGATTGCTGAGCGAGTGCTTCACGGTCGGGACGATGCCGATTACCTCGATGGTCCGTCCGGCTTCGGGCCCCTCTGCGTCGAGGAACTGCACCAGCCGCCCCAACGCGCTTTCTCCCGGCCACAGACGCTGCGCGAGCTCGTCGTCGATGATTGCCACCCACGCCTGGGCGCCAGGTGCCAATTCGGCGTCGGTGAAATCACGGCCGGTACGCACGGGAAGCCCCAGGACTCGCGCGTAGTCGCGGCCGACGGCGTTGAACACGGCGTCGACGGACCTCGATTGGGGCCCGGTGGCGCCAGCCGGAGCCACAACGCGGCTGTCCCGGAATGACGTGAACGCAAAGGCCGCCCCGATGGTCACCGCTTCCACGCCCGGCAGCGTTCGCAGCCGATCCACGAGGGCCAGATGCAGTTGTCTCCCGCGCGCCTCGTCGAAGCCGGCCAGTGCCGGATCGACTTCGGCGAGCAATCCGCCGTCGAGGCGAAACCCAGGGTCCGCCGTCGCGGCCGAGATCGCGCTCATCAGGAACAGCCCACCGCATGCGAGCAGGAGAAGCGAGAGCGCGACCTGGCCGATCACCAGGGCGCTGCCGAGCCTGACGCGGCCCGGCCGGCGCCCCTCCTCCCCAACCTGTCGCTTGAGGTCGGCGACGGCCGCGCGCCCCGTCAGCTTCCAGGCGGGCCAGGCGCCGAAGACCAGCGACGCCACCAGGCTGAACGCCACGGTCCCGGCCAGGACCCGCCAGTCGAGATCGAGTTCCGGAAGCGCCAAAGCCGCCGGAAGCATAGGACGCACCGTGGCGAGCAGCGCGCTGGTCGCCCAGGTGGAAAGCAACAGCCCGACGGCACCTCCGGCCAACGCGAGCAGCAGCCCTTCGGTGAGCAGCTGCCGTGTGATGCGCCCCCGGCCGCCACCGAGGGAGGACCTGATGGCCAGCTCCTGCCGGCGCACGTGCCCGCGGGCCAGCAGCAGATCGGCAAGGTTCAGGCAAGCAACCAGCAGGACGATCGCCGGCATCACCATCAGGAGCAGGGCCAGTGCTGCCGTTACCGCGCCGTTTCCCGGACCCGGCATGAACATGAGACGCGAAGGCGCCGCCACCTGCAGCGTGTAGCCGGCGTTGACTTCTGGAAACGCCTGCTCCAGCCGGCGGGCGACGGTCTCGAGTGCCGGCGCGACGGTCTCGATCCGGGCGCCGCCCCGAAGCCGTCCGACGACGCCGAAGTCGTGCCTCTCGCGCGCACCGAAAGGGCCATCCGCCGGCGCGCGTTCCGGGCTGAATGCATCGTGCGCGCCCATCGGCAGCCACACCTCCGGTCCCGGGATACTCCCTCCGGTAAACCCCTCACTGGCTACGCCGACGATAGTGAAGGGCTCGCCGTTCACGCGCACGGACCCGCCGAGCAGGTTCGGGTCGGCGCCACGTTGCTGCCACAGCGCGTGACTGATGATCGCGACCCTGGCATTGGCTCCGAGCCGTTCTTCCTCCTCGGTGAACGCACGCCCACGAGCGAGCGGCTGGCCAAAGATCTGGAAGTAGTTGGAGGTCACGGCCGACGCGAGCGTGGGCTGCGCGCCCTCGCCTGTGTCCAGGCCGACGAAGAGCGACTCATGGGCCGCCAAATTCGCGAAGACTCCAGCGGTCCCTTCGCGAAGATCGAGGTAGTTTGCGTAGGAGACGCCGCGGAACCCGCCGTCAGCCTTCGTGCTGCGGCTGTAGACGCCCACGACCTCGTCCGCGTGTTCGTACAACGGCCGCAGCAGGAGCCCGTTGACGACGCTGAACATGGCGCTGTTGACGCCGATGCCGAGCGCGAGGGTCAGGACCGCCGTGAGCGCGAACCCGGGGCTGTGGCGCAACGTCCTCAGCGCAAAGCGCGTGTCCTGCACGAAGGCGTCGAGCCACCGCCACCCCCAGGCATCCTGCGCTTCGTCCCGCAGCCGCAAGGTGTTGCCAAAGGCCTGCGGCTCTTCCAGCAACGCGCGATGCGACTCCATCTCACGCCGTAATTCGTCTTCCATCGCGCCCCGCCTGAACAGGTAACCGAGACGACGAAGCCACTCTCCGATGATGGCCACGGCGAATCTCAGACCTCGTCCAGCAGCAGGCCGATCGCGCTCGCCGTCCGTCGGTACTCCGTCACTTCGGCCTCGAGCTGCCGCCGGCCGCTGGCCGTGAGGCGGTATTCCCGAACCTGCCGTCCGGACTCCGACTCTCGCCACGCGGCCTTCACCCAGCCCTTGACCAGCAGCTTCTGAAGCGCCGGGTAGAGCGAGCCTTCCTCCACACGGAGTTGTTCGGCGGACAGCTGGTGGATGCGCTGCGCGATCGCGTAGCCGTGCAGCGGTTCCCGGCTCAGGAGCCGCAGCACCAGCATCATGAGCGTCCCTGGCGGCAGTCCAGTGTCCCTAGGCATAGGTTGGCTATGCCTTGAGTATACCGAAGTTGGTCGTTCGTCGTTCGTCGTTCGTCGTTGGCCGGAAGCCGGAAGCCGGAAGCCGGAAGCCTGGAGCCTGGAGCCGGAGCCTGGAGCCTGTAAGATCCCCTCGGCTCGTTTCCTGAGGAGTGAATCCGATGAGAAGCTGTGCACTCATACTCGTTGTTCTCGCGCTTGGCCTCAACGCAACGATCGCCGGCCAGGGGCAGCCGCACAAGAAGTTCATGGGCGGGCCCGTGACGATCGAGGACCAGGGCAGCTTCTTCATCGGCGGCGTGACCAAGGTCAGCGAGCACGCCGCGGTGCCATTCGCGCCGCCGGGGCAACCCGTTCCGGCGCGCACGCCCCAGCAGATCACGATCGGCCAGATGTACGTGCAGTTCCAGATCCCGGCGCGACAGGCGGGAGCCGGGTGGCCGGTGATCATGGTGCACGGGTCCACCCACACGGGCGCCGCTCTGGAATCCACCCCCGACGGCCGCGAAGGGTGGTTCCCGTACTTCGTCCGCAAGGGCGTGGCCACCTACGTGGTGGACCAGTCGGGCCGCGGGCGATCCGGGTTCGATCAGTCGGTCCTGCACGAAGCGGAAGCAAAACTGAACGCCGGCGATGCGAAGGCGGCCGCCGAGTTGATCCCGGCCTTCGGACGCATCACCGACAACGGCGCGTGGACGGCCTGGTTCGGCCACCTGGTTCCCGCCGGTTCGACGGTGGCGACGGGCCGGCTGATTCCTCATGCGTCCGCCGAGGATCCGGACAAGGGCACCGATAAAGAGCCACACGTGGCGCCGCTCTTCCCGATGAATGCCGTGGCGGAGTACTACAAGCAGCTGGTTCCCAACGCCGAGGTCACGCTGCCCGGCTCGACGTGTGCGTCGTGCAACCCGCAAGCCCTGTCGCCGGCCAACACGTGGACCCCGCAGAACCTGGCGCTCCTGGTCGAGCGGCTGGGCGGGGCCATCGTGGCCACGCATTCCCAGTCCGGCATCATGGGCCATCACATGGTCAGGATCCTCAAGGAGCGCGGCAAGCTGGATCTGGTGAAGGGGCTCATCACCGTCGAGGGCGGGTGCTCGCTTCCCAACAGCGGATTGAGCGCGGCGGACTTCGACGCGATCCCGTATATGGCGATCAAGGGCGACTACACGGCCACGAGCCAGCAGTGCCAGGAGACCGTGGACGCCATCAATGCCCGGCGCGCCCAGAAGCAGGGAACCGCGCGGGCCGACTACCTGAAGCTGGACGAGATGGGCATGCTGGGCGTGACGCACATGATGATGCTCGACTCCAAGAACCTTGAAATCGCCGACATCATGCTGGATTGGGCCGGCAAACACGTGAAGAAGGCGTCCAGGCGATAGTTGGCGAATTCTTGGCGAATCCACCCGGGGCCCGGCTATACTGATCGTCGGTGACTGCCCAGCGAGGGCGGCGCCGCGGTCGGGCACGGCCCCCGGGTCCTCATGGCAGTTTCGCGGGAATCCCTCTGATTCCTTGCTTGAGCCCCCTGATCCGAGCCCGCAACATCAACGACTGAGTCAGGCAATACGCTTGAACGAATAACGCGAGGAACGCGGCCTGGGGCCTTGAGCCCTTTGCCTCGACCCTTGTACGGACACATGTGATTCCAACACCCTCAACATCCAACCCCTCAACACCCAACAACAACCGCATCGCCGTCTTCATCGACTTCGACAACGTCGAGATCGGCGTCAAATCGACCATCGGCGGCAACTTCGACATCGGCCTCGTGCTCGAGGCCATCAAGGAACGCGGCGAAATCGTCACGAAGGTCGCCTACAGCGACTGGAAGCGCGCGGGTGACTACAGCCGCCACCTCACGCAGCACGCCATCCGGATGGTGCAGCGCAACCTGACGCCGGGCGGCGACAAGAACGGCGCCGACATCACCATGGCCCTCGACGCGCTCGAGATGGCCTTCACGCACGACCACATCAACGTGTTCGTGATCGTCGGCGGCGACAGCGACTTCATCTCGCTCGTCGAGAAGCTCAAGCAGTACGGCCGGAAGGTGCTGGTCGTGGGCGGCCGGCAGTTCACCAGCGGCACCATGCAGCGCAACTGCCACGAGTTCATCGCCTACGAGAACCTTGTGGGTTCGACGAGCGCCAGTGGGGGCGGCAGCGGCCGCGGCCGCCAGCACGAACGCGGCGGCAAGCCCGCGGGCGCCACCTCGCAGATCACGGCCGCCCTTCCTCTGGTGCTTCGTGCACTGAAGGTGCTGTCGGAGCGCGAGGTCACGCCGCAACTGGGACTGCTGAAGAGCACGCTGCTGCAGCTCGACTCGACGTTCTCCGAGCGCAACTACGGTCCGGGCAGTTTCCGCGACTTCATGGAGAAGGTGGCGCAGACGGGCGCCGTGGAACTGAAGCACGCCGGCCGCAGCATGCTGGTCGAGGCCGTGGAGGGTAGCCCGGCTGCGGTCGCGGCAGCGGCCAGCGCCGCCGCTCCGTCGCCCGAAACGCTGGACCCGGTTGTCCCGGCGGCACAGCCCATCGTCACATCACAACCGGATGCCGAAGCCGACACCGATACCGACACCGACGACGAAGACGAGACGATGCCTGCATCGCCCATGAGCATGCAGGACGGCATCCGTGCCGTGCAGCATGCGTTCGCGCACGCGCACAACGTCCGGTGGCCGATGTACGTGCGGCAGGCCCGCCAGTTCCTGCGGACCGCGATCGAGGGATTCGACGAGCGCAGATACGGCTTCGCCTCCGTGGTGGATCTGCTGCGTGCCGCCGGCAAGGAGAACGTCCTCCGGATCGAGCGCGACCGGCAGGGCGCCGTGCGGGTCTTCCCCGGGCTGAACCTGCTGTCGAGGCCGCACTCGGTTGGCCTGGAGGGCTTGCCGGCAGACGTCGAGGACGATGCCGAAGCCGGCAACGAGACCGTGATGGCGGAGCCCGTCACCGAAGTGGTGGCGGACCTGCCAATCGTCGACGCACAGGTGGACGACGATCGTCAGCCGTTTGCGGCCGAGCCGGCTGGTGGCCGCGTGCTGGGGGACGACGAGGACGAAGGGCCGCAGCCGGGCAACCAACTGACGTCGTCTTCTGGGCCCTCTGCCGCCCCCGTCGGACGCCGACGCCGCACGGCCGCACCTGCCGCGCCCCCCGAGCGCGCCCCGCGTGCGCGGGCGGCGAAGAGCGTCGTGGCCTCCACGGGTACGACGCCCGCCAAGCCCCGCACGCCTCGCGCGCGGAAGACCAGCCGCGCGCGGAGCGGTGGAGACTGAGGCCCACCTTCGCGCCGGCATTCGCTCGGCGCTTCGGTGGGCAAGCCTACTTCGGCGGGTCGCCGCGGAATCGGCCCACGTAAGCCGATTTCGCGACGATCTTCCCAGCCATCGCCTTCAGGAGATCATCGCGGCCCGACGTCGCCGGCAAATCCAGGCTCGCGCTCAACGCGTACAGCTCGAACACGTAGTGGTGATACCGCGGGCCCGCGGGCGCGCCAGGACCGAAGTACGTGTTCTGGCCCGTGATGTTCGGGCCCTGCACTGATCCCGCCGGAAGCGAGCCTTCCGGAATTCCGTTGGCCGACGCCGGAATGTTCCAGGCGATCCAGTGGAGCACGTCGCCCGTGTTCCCGCCGATGGCCACGTCCAGGTCGTGGAAGATGATCGCGTAGCTGACCGTTCCGGCCGGCGCACCCGAGAACTTGAACCCCGGCTGCACGCCTCCGCGCCCGGCGTATTTCGGCGGCACGATGCCGCCGTCCGGGAACGCCTCGGATTCCATCAGGAGCGGCGGCAGGTTGAACCCGCCGCGCCCGCCGCCACGTCCACCTTCACGGGCCTGGGCGCCCAACGTCGCGACCAGCGCGAACGTCATCAGCCCCGCGGCCGCCAGAGTCATCGGTCTCTTTGACATCAGTGCCTCTCGTTGGTCGTTGGTCGTTGGTCGTTAGTCGTTAGTCGTTGGAACCGGAAGCCGGTAGCCGGGAGCCGGGAGCCGGGAGTCTTTTCATCGAAAGAACGCCAGGTCCACGGCTTCGCCCATCGCCTTGTAGCCGGCGTCGCCGGGGTGGAGGTGATCTCCAGAATCGTATGCCGGCAGGAAGCGCGCCGGCGCGGCCGGATCGCGCGTGACCGCGTCGAAGTCGATCACGCCGTCGTAGGCCTTGCTGGTGCGAATCCACTCGTTCACCGCCTGGCGCTTCGCCTCGCCCTCGGGGCTGAAGTACGCCGCCCCTTCGAACGGCGTCAGAGTGGCGCCGTAGATCTTCAGGCCGCGGGCGCGCGCGCGCTCGATGAGCTGCTTGTGACCCGCGATGATGTCCGCCGCGCTGGGCGAGGGGTTGGCGCGAGCCAGGCCGATGTCGTTGATCCCTTCCATCACCACGACGTGGGTGACGCCGGTCTGCAGCAGCACGTCCTTGTCGAAACGGGCCAGGGCGCTCACGCCCGCCCCGTCGCTCAGGACGCGGTTGCCGCTGATGCCGGCGTTCAGCACGCCCACGGGCCGGCCGCTCGCCGCCAGACGCCGCGCCAGGTGATCCGGCCAGCGGTTGTTGGTGTCCACGGTCGAGCGCGCGCCGTCGGTGATCGAGTCGCCGAACGCCACCACGGCCGCGGCGTTGGCGGGGGCCATGACCTCGATACGCGCCAGCAGGAACCAGGCGCCCGTCCGTGTGGGCGACGGCAACACCGCTGCGCCGGTGTGGTCACCGGCCTGCGACAAATAATTGGTCTGCGAGGCGCCGTTGTGGGTTGTGACGGGAGAGGGGCTCGTGCCGAGCTCGCCCGGCAGGAACAGGTCCACGACCAGATCCGACAGCGGCGCCACCGCCATGTCGATCGGATCGCTGACGAGCACAGCGCCCGGGAGAATCGTTGCCGCTGGTGATCCGCCGAAGGTGACGGGCTTCACTGAGGCCGTAACGACTGACGCGTCTCCCGATCGCGGCGCGATGTCGGCCGCGCCAACGGCGATGGGGGCGGTGCCGAAGACGTTGCTCAACACGACACGCACGCGGCTCCCGCCCACGCTCGTGCGCACGATCTGCCGCAGCGTCTGGTTGTTGACCGTGACCGGCGGCGGCCCGCCGAATCGTCCACCTGCAGGGCCAGCCGGCGGCCCGGCAGTTGGACCAGCTGCCGGACCCGGCTGCCCCGAGACAACCGGGGCTGCCGCCGTTGCCGGAGCAGCGGGCGCGCCCGGCGGTACGGCACGCGCCACGAGTGCCGTCGCCCACGTGCCGACCCATCGCTCGCCGGCGTTCTGAGCGAGCCCAGCCGCGTGCGAACAGAGCACGAGTGTCGCAATAAGGAATGAGAGTTTGCGCATATGACCAGAGAGCATAACCGGACTCGGCCTGGAGCCTGGAGCCCGGAGCCTGGAGCCCGAAGCCCGACTATCCCCCCGCCATCGCCTTTGCTATCGCCGCGCGCAGCGCCGGATCTTCAGGCGTGACCTGGCTTTCGAAGAACGCCACCACCTTGCCCTGCTTGTCCACGACGTACTTGGTGAAGTTCCAGGCGGGGAGCTTTCCGGAGCGTCCCAGGAACGCATAGATGGGGGACTGCCCGGCGCCTCGCATCGTGACCACCTTCTCGAACATCGGGAAGGTGACGTCATAGGTGAGGCGGCAGAAGGTGGCGATCTCCTGGGCCGTGCCGGGTTCCTGTCCGCCGAAGTCGTTGCTCGGGAACCCCAGCACGTTGAAGTCCTTGCCCTTCATTTCGCGCTGCAGCTGCTCGAGGCCCTCGTACTGCGGTGTGTAGCCGCACTTGCTGGCCACATTCACCACCAGGCTGACCTTGCCCTTGTACTGCGCCAGGTTGCCGGGCTTGCCGTCCAGCGCCCGTGCGTCCAGGTCGTAGAACGACTGCGCTTGCCCAGCCTGACGCGCCGCAATCGGAACGGCAAGAAACGCCGCCGCGCACAAGGCGGGGAGCAGGACTCGTGAGGTATCGATCATGGCCAGATTGTAGGCTAAGGGGTCAAGGCGTGTCGTCGAGGGGAATCTCGACGAAACCGACGGCCCGCGTCCACTGGACCCGGCGGGATGCGAAGCGGCCGGGAGTGCCAGTGCGCCGCACATAAACCAGCACTTCCGAGTACTGGTTCCGGACCGGCTCGACGATTGCGCGTGCGCTCGCCATCGCCTCCGACAGGTCCAAGACGTCGGCTTCGACCACCAGCGCCCCTTGCGACGCCTGGGCGTGGGTGACCGACCAGCGCCAATGATGGTCGTCCGGTTCGGCGGCGTTGAGGGAGCG
Source organism: uncultured Acidobacteriota bacterium (assembly GCA_963807235.1). Classification (GTDB taxonomy): domain Bacteria; phylum Acidobacteriota; class Vicinamibacteria; order Vicinamibacterales; family UBA2999; genus CAWEBF01. The sequence continues at coordinate 137,048 of CAWEBF010000035.1, read as the reverse complement.
GGCCAGTCCCGAGGTGGTGGGTGGCCGCGGGGGGTGGCGGCCTGGACCGGTCCACCGGAGCGCCGAGGCAAAGAGCGCCACGGCCACTATCCACACGGCGGCGACGGCCGAAAGAAGGCGAAGGCCCACGGCGCGCTGCGCCCAGATGGTAGCCGAGTCTGGGACCGGGTGCCTATTCTGGAATCACGAAGCTGATCGACCCCGTAGGAGGGCCCGCGCCGCAGGCCGTGTAGGCCGCAACGCGTGCATGGGACCGCCCGTCGGGCGCGGCGAAGCGAAAGGAGGGCTGAGAGGTGTGGCCGAACAGCACGTCGTCGCCGCCAGGCGTCGAGCCAATCGTCGTCGTATAGCTCGTCGCGCCCTCGGCAGGCGACCACATCAACTCGACGGTCGAACCTTGGATTGACGCGACCCGCAGATTGGCTGGCGCCACGGGCTTGCTGCAGCCGCTCGGCACGCCGGTCGTGCTGCTCACGCTGGTGACGGTTGACGTCCTCGTCGGGCTAGTAGCGATCGATTTGTCGGAACTTCCGATCGCCAGGGCGAACGCTGCAACTCCTGACAGGAGGCGCGAAGTCATCTATGTCTCCCTCTCGAGGTGTCGCACTCGCAAACACCGTGCCTTATCTCGCTCGACCGTCGATCGCGCAGCACACCATGGCCGGCTGAACCGTTCGCGGTGCTACGCTATCTGAGCTTTCGCGCCACGCCTTATACATGGCCGACTACACAGCCAAAGACATCACGGTTCTCGAAGGGCTGGAGCCCGTCCGCAAGCGGCCCGGCATGTACATCGGCGGCGTAGGCACGTCCGGTCTTCACCACCTGGTCTGGGAGATCCTGGACAACGCGGTGGACGAGGCGATGAACGGGCACGCGTCCACCATCGCCGTCACGCTGCACGCCGACGGCAGCTCGATCACGATCGCCGACGACGGGCGCGGCATTCCGGTGGACAAGCACGCGAAGTCGAAGAAGAGCGCGCTCGAGGTCATCTTCACCGTGCTGCACGCGGGAGGAAAATTCGAGCCCGGCAACTACAAAACCGCCGGAGGCCTGCACGGCGTGGGCGCCAGCGTCGTCAACGCGCTGTCCACGGAGCTGCGCGCGCGCGTCAAGCGGGATGGAGCGGAATGGGAGCTGTCGTTCAAGCGAGGCGCGCCGCAGGGTGCGCTCCGGAAGGTCGGGGCCGCGAGGGGCAGCGGCACGACGGTGTATTTCCGGCCCGATTCCACGATCTTCCCGCGCGTGGAGTTCGATCCAGAGATGATCCGCGAGCGGCTCGAGGTGGTCAGCTATCTGCACAAGGGCGTGCGCGTCACCTTCGAGAACGAAGCGCCGCGGACCAAGCAGGCCTTCGAGCACAAGGAGGGCCTGCTCGATTACCTGAAGAAGATCGTCAAGGAGCGCGCGGCGACGCCCGTCCATGAGGCGGCGTTCCAGCTGGATCGCGATGCCGGCCCGCGGCTGGAGCTGGTGCTGCAGTGGACCGATTCGACCGACGAGCACCTGCGCAGCTACGTCAACGGCATTCCGACAGGCTCGGGTGGCACACACGAGAACGGGCTTCGCGCGGGGTTGGGCAAGGCCGTCCGCAATTACATCGAGACCCACAACCTGTCGCCGAAGGGCGTCACGCTGGCCGCCGAGGACATTCGCGAAGGCCTCACCGGCGTGCTGAGCCTGTTCGTGGAGGAGCCGCAGTTCCAGGGTCAGACCAAGGACCGCTTGAACAATCCCGAGGCCTTGTCGGCGATGGATTCGGCGGTGCGGCCGGCGCTCGAGCACTGGCTCAATCACAACCGCACCACCGCCGAAGCCATCGTAGGGCGCATCATCCTGGCGGCCCGCGCGCGCGAAGCGAGCCGCGTGGCGCAGGCCGAGGTCACGCGCAAGACCGCCACCACCGGCCGCCTGAACCTTCCCGGCAAGCTGAGCGACTGCACCAACGCCGGCCGCGACGACACGGAGCTTTTCGTGGTCGAAGGCGACTCGGCGGGCGGCTCCGCCAAGCAGGGGCGCGATCGTGCCCGCCAGGCCATCCTCCCGCTGCGCGGCAAGGTGATGAACACCGAGGGGATGACCCTCGCCAAGGTGCTCGAGAACAAGGAGCTGGCCGACCTGGTCACGGCGCTCGGCTGCGGGCTGGGGAAGAACTTCGACCTGTCGAGGCTCCGGTACGGCAAGGTGATCGTGCTGGCCGACGCCGACTCGGACGGCCATCACATCGCGACGCTGCTCCTCACCTTCATCTACCGCCACCTGCCGCAGCTCATCACCGCCGGCAGGGTGTACCTGGCGCAGCCGCCGCTCTACCGCATCGTCATCGGCAAGGAGTCGTTCTGGGCGCTCGACGACGCCCACCGCGACAAGCTGCTCAAGCAGTACGGCAATGGGCGCGGATCACCGGACATCACGCGCTTCAAGGGGCTGGGCGAGATGATGCCGCGCGTGTTGTGGGACACCACGCTGAATCCCAGGACGCGCCGGCTGCTGCGCGTGGACATCGCTGACCACATCATCACCGACCGCGTGATCAACGAGCTGATGGGCAAGGACGCGTCGGCACGCTTCCGTTTCATCATGGAACGCGCCGAAGACGCGCAGGAGCTCGACGTCTAGAGCACCCCCGCTAGGCGTCCGGGCGCACCTTGTCGGGTCCGTCGACGCCCATCAACAGCTCGCGCAGGAGACCGTCCTTCAGGCCGTAGACCAGGCCGTGCAGGATCGGCCGGCGCCCGCGCTTCCAGGAGTTCTGCACGATCGGGTTGCGCGCGAGGTTGAACACCTGGCGTACCACGTTCAGCTCCACGAGCCGGTTGTACCGGGCCTCCTCGTCGTCGTAGACGCTCAGCTCGTCGCGATGACGGTGGGCCGAGTCGCGGACGCCTGCCAGCCAGTGATCGACGAGGCCGTGGGTCTCGTCGTCCATCGCGGCCTTCACGCCGCCGCACTGGTGGTGGCCGCACACGATCACATGCTCGACCTCCAGTACCTCCACTGCGAACTGCAACACCGAGAGCAGGTTCAAGTCCCCGGGCAGCACCTGGTTCGCGATGTTGCGATGAACGAACATCTCGCCCGGCAGCACGCCGGTCAGCGTCTCGACGGGCACGCGGCTGTCGGCGCACCCGATGAAGAGAAAGTGCGGCTCCTGCTTCGCGGCCTTGCGGCTGAAGTAGTCGGGGTCGTCGCGGGTGACTTGCTCGACCAGCGCGCGGTTGTTGTCGAACAGGCGGCGGAGATGATCCATGAGGCGTTTCGGCATTCTTGCACGACGCGCGCCGTCAGCGGACCCATCCAGGGCGGCGTAGTACACTGCCAAGCTCGTGGCCACAGCTACGCCCCAGAAGCAGAGAGCCTTCGATCGCTCGATTATTGAAGGACCCATCGGGCCGGCTGTGTGGCGGCTTGCGTGGCCCACGATGCTGCAGAACGTGATCGCGGGGCTGCAGGGCATCATCGATCACGCGATGGTGGGGTTCTTCGTCGGCTATACCGCCAATGCCGCCATCGGCGTCAGCTGGCAGATCGTCCTCGTGGTCGTGGTGTTCACGAGTTCGCTCTTCACGGGCATGGGCGTGCTGGTGGCGCGCTTTGCCGGCGCGAACCAACCCGACAAGGTAAATCGCGTCGTTTATCAGGCCTTTCTCACCGCGCTCTTCGTGGGCGGCATCCTGGCGGCAGTGGGCTACGTGGCGTCGCCGGCACTCCTGCGCCTGGTCAACGCCGCTCCCGAGGTAGCCGCCGAGGCGCTGCCGTTCCTGCGCGGCATGTTCGTGGGCATCACGGGCCTGATGATGTTCTTCATGCTGAGCGGGGCCTTCCGCGCGGCTGGAGACCCGAAGACGCCGCTCCACCTGGGGCTGGGAATGACGGTGTTGACCATCGCGTTCAATGTCGTGCTGATCCCCATGATGGGCACCCTGGGCGCGGCGATCGGCACCATCGCCAGCAGCTCCATCGTGTCGCTGTACGGCCTGTGGTACCTGACGCGTCCGGGGTCGGTGATCCACTTCGAGCGCGGCATGAGCCTGCGGCCCGACATCACGATCATCAGATCCCTGTTCCGTTTCGGCCTGCCCACGGGCGTCCAGGGCATCGCGATGAACGTGGGCGGCGTGTTCCTGCTCCGCTTCATCGGATCGCTGGAGCACAGCGCGGCCGCGCAGGCGGCATACGCGGTCGCTTACACCGAGTTGTTCTCGCTGATCACCTGGACGTCTGTCGGCCTGATGGGCGCGTCGGCCACGATCGCCGGCCAGAACCTGGGCGCGGGCAACCCGCAACGCGCGGTCGAGGGCGTGCGCGTGGCCTCGAAATTCGGGCTCGGAGTGGCGGTCGGCATTGGCGCGCTGTTCCTGCTGATCCCGGGGTATCTGCTGGCCGTCTTCGGGATGACCGACCCGATCGTGCTGTCGCTTGGACGGCAGCTGCTGGCGTACCTCAGCGTGTCAGGTCTCTTCATCACCGTCGCGCTCAGCTACACCGGCGGGCTGCAGGGCACCGGGGACACGAGAAGCCCTCTCTACATTTCCATCGTGTCGCAGGTGATCATCCCGCTGGGCATCTGCGCCACCCTGCAGTCGCTGCGTGGCCTGCAGCCGAGCGACATCTGGACCGCCATCGTCCTCGGCCACATGACGCGCTGCGCCCTCAGCTATTTCCGGTTCCGACAGGAGAAATGGCGCAACATCCGCGTTGATATAGAGCCGGCGCGGACGTAGGGCTCTCGGCTCTAGGCTCTGGGCTCTTGGCGCGCCAAAAGCCTAAAGCCCAAAGCCTAAAGCCCTTCGTAAGGGTCCGTCTTCTGTCCCATCACGAAGGACCTCACGACCATCCAGCGAGGCACCAGACGCACGGCGGTATCGCGAACCCAGCAGAACAGCGGGTTCGTGGTGCGCATCGCACCGGCGTAGCGCCGCCCTTGGTACAGGAGAGCGGTGGTGCGCCGCGCGCGAACACGTTCGTAGTGCCGGAGGGCGTCAGGTATGTGTGCTTCATGCTGGAGCACACGGCCGAGAGCCACCGCGTCCTCGAGCGCCTGCGCGGCGCCCTGGCCGGTGTGCGGCAGCAACGGGTGGGCCGCGTCGCCGACGAGCGTCACCTGGTGCGTTCCCCAGTAGGGCAGCGGGTCGCGATCGAAGAGATCGTCCACACGCAGGTCTTCGAGCGGGGTCGATCCGGCAACGGCGCTGAACCCCTCGTCCAGGATCTCCAGCGAACGTGCCAGCAGGCTCGCGGGGTCGCGCGGCACATCGGCCACCAGATCATCGCGAAGAGAGACGTAGAAGTACACGACGTCGGTGCCGGCTTTCACGACCGCCGACTCCAGCCCGCGTCCCAGGTACAGCACGCCCGCCAGCTGTCCGAGATGCTGGCTCGTGCCCGATACCACACCGCGCAAGGCACGAAGGCCCGACGCTTTCGGCGGCGGCTCCTTCGGATGCACCGCACGGCGGACGGCGGAGTGAACGCCGTCGGCGCCGATCACCAGGTCGCCTTTGACGGTCTCGCCGCTGGCGAGCGTGATCGATGGATGACTGCCGGCCGCCGACAAGCCAGTCACCTCAGCGCTCAGCGTCAGCGCCTCGCGTCCAACCGCCTCCAGCAGCGTGCCGTGCAGCACCGGGCGCAGCGCGATGACCGGCACGCCGCCTATCGCAAGGCGGCTGTCGGCCACGTCGATTCGGCGCAGCACACGGCCATCGGGCCGGCGCACTTCTGCGGACGTTGGTGTGGCGCCGGCCGCAACGACAGGTCCTGCGACGCCCAGGTCCTCCAGGGCGGCTATGGCATTTGGCGCAAGCAGGACGGCGAACCCTAGCTCACGTGGATTCGCTGCGCGTTCGAAGATGCGGACGTGCCAGCCGGCTCGTTTGAGCGCCAGCCCGGTTGCGAGACCCCCGATGCCGGCGCCGACGATGAGCGCCGAACGCGCGGCCGTCACGACGCCGATTATCCACCACGAAACAGTACAATCGGCACCTTCAACTAGAGGTGTCGATGAGAGGCTCCAGGCTCCGGGCTCCAGGCTCCAGTAAACGAATCGTCCTTCTGTGCGTGTTGGCGATACTTCCGGCCGTGAACCTGAGTGCGCAACGCGCCGTCGGGTGTCGAGGCGGAGGTCGCGGCCGTGTACGCCCAGGCCGACGCGCTCTACAGGGACCTGCATCAGTCGCCGGAGCTCTCGGGCAAAGAAACCCAGACCGCCGCCAAGATGGCCACCGGGTTGCGCCAACTGGGCTACGACGTCACCACGGGCATCGGTGGCACAGGCGTCGTCGGTGTATTGAAGAACGGTCCGGGGCCGACGGTCATGCTGCGAACCGAACTGGACGCGCTGCCCGTCACCGAAGCGACAGGCTTGCCCTACGCCAGCACGGTGCGCACCAAGGACGGCAGCGGGGCGGAAGTGGGCGTGATGCACGCGTGCGGACACGACGTCCACATGGCCGCGTGGATGAGCACGGCGCGGATCATGGCGGGGGATCGAACCCGCTGGTCGGGGACGCTGATGCTCATCGGGCAGCCGGCAGAGGAGCTGATCGCCGGTGCGCAGGCCATGTTGAAGGACGGCCTGTTCACGAGGTTTCCGAAGCCCGACTATGCGATCGCGATTCACGACGACGCGCGGCTTCCCGCCGGCGTGGTCGGCTACCACGCAGGTCCGATTCTGACCAACGCCGACAGCATCGACATCACGATCTACGGCCGCGGCGGGCACGGCGCGCGGCCCGAGTCCACGGTGGACCCGGTGGTGATTGCCGCACGCGTGGTGCTGGCACTTCAAACAATCGTGTCGCGCGAGAACTCGCCGTTCGACCCCGCGGTGATCACGGTCGGCACGATCCACGGCGGCACGAAGAACAACATCATCCCCGACGAGGTGAAGCTGCAGCTGACGGTCCGTTCCTTCACCCAGCCCGTGCGGCAGCGCCTGCTGGCTGGCATCAGGCGCAACGTCAAGGCCGAGGCGGCCGCGGCCGACGCGCCCAGGGAGCCGTTGGTCGAGTTTGTCGAGGGCGCGACGGCGCTCGTGAACGATCCCGCGCTCACCGAGCGCGTCAAGGACGCGCTGGTCCGCGAGCTGGGCACCGCCGTGAGGGACGCGCCGCCTGAGATGGCCAGCGAGGATTTCGCCGAGTTTCACCTGGCGGGCGTGCCCACGCTGATGCTGCGCATCGGGGCGGTGGAGCAGTCCAAGTACGACGCGTCGATCAAGGGCGGCGCGCCGCTGCCCTCGCTGCACTCGGCGCAGTTTGCGCCCGACCGAGAGCCGACGCTGAAGGCCGCCATCGCGGCCGAAGTGATCGCCCTCCGGACCCTGATGCCAAAGTCTCGCTGAGCTCAACTACGAACTACGAACTACGAACCACGAACCACCAACTTCCATCGACAGTCCGTACCAACCTCCACCGACAGTCCGCTAAGATCCCCTCATGTCTTCCTTCGCAGGCATCCCGCGGGTCCCGGCACCGCAGAACGACTACAACCGCTCTTATCTGCCCGGCTCTCCGGAGCGCGCCGCACTCAAGGCCCGGCTGAAGCAGATGGCGGGAGAGAAGGCGGACATTCCGCTGATCATCGGCGGCAAGGAGATCCGGACCGGCCAGCTCCAGCAGGCCGTGATGCCGCACAACCACGCGCACGTGCTGGCTGACTGGCACATGGCCGAACCGGATCACGTCGCCGCCGCGATCGCCGCCGCGCAAGCCGCCAAAGGCGAGTGGGCCAGCTGGGCGTGGCACGAGCGGGCGGCCGTGTTCCTGCGTGCGGCGGAGATGCTGAACACGACGTGGCGGCCGACACTGAACGCGGCCACGATGCTGGGTCAATCGAAGACCGTGTTCCAGGCGGAGATCGATGCAGCGGCGGAAAGCGTGGACTTCTGGCGTTTCAACGCCCACTTCGTGCAGGAGCTCCACGCCGAGCAGCCGCTCAGCACCCCCGCGGCGTGGAACATGGTGGAGTACCGGCCGCTCGAAGGGTTCGTCTTCGCCGTCACGCCGTTCAACTTCACGTCCATCGCCGCGAACCTGCCCACGGCGCCGGCACTGCTCGGCAACACCGTCGTGTGGAAGCCCGCGTCCACCGCGATTCTCAGCGGCTACTACCTGATGCGGCTGCTCGAGGCCGCGGGACTGCCACCCGGCGTCATCAACTTTGTCCCTGGCGACGGCGCCATGGTGTCGGCGGCGGCGCTGGCATCACCAGATCTGGCCGGCGTGCACTTCACCGGCAGCACGGCGGTGTTCAACGAGATGTGGCACAAGGTAGGGGCCAACGTGGGCAGCTACCGCTCCTACCCGCGCCTGGTCGGTGAAACCGGCGGGAAGGACTTCATCCTGGCCCACGCGTCGGCCGACCCCGAGGCGCTGGCCGTGGCAATTGCGCGCGGCGGCTTCGAGTTCCAGGGGCAGAAGTGCTCGGCGTGCAGCCGCATCTACGTGCCCAGCTCCCTGTGGCCCGGTGTTCGCGACCGCGTGGTGGCCATCATGCGGCAGATGCGCGTCGGCGACGTGGCCGACTTCCGCACGTTCTGCGGCGCCGTGATCGACCGCAAGGCGCTGACCCGCATCAGCGGCTACCTGGACGACGCGCGCCGCAATGCCACGATTCACCAGGGCGCGGGCGCTCATGATGACGTGGGCTTCTTCGTGGAGCCCACGCTCGTCGAGACAAAGGACCCGTCGTACCGGCTGATGCGTGAGGAGATCTTCGGGCCGGTGGTGACGGCCTACGTCTACCCCGACTCGGGGTGGGACGACGTCCTGCGCGTCGTGGACACAAGCACGCCGTATGCGCTGACCGGTTCGGTGTTTGCCACCGACCGCGGCGCGGTGCGCCACGCGATGAGCGCGCTGCGCAACGCCGCCGGCAACTTCTACGTCAATGACAAGCCCACGGGCGCCGTGGTGGGGCAGCAGCCGTTCGGGGGTGCGCGCGGGTCGGGTACCAACGACAAGGCCGGATCGAAGGTGAATCTGCTGCGGTGGGCGAGCGTGCGGACGGTGAAGGAAACCTTCGTGCCCCCCGTGGATTACACCTACCCCTACATGAGCGAGGAGTAGGTCCCCTTGCGGCGCTGATTTGCAGGCGTGCGCCTGCGTGGCGCCGAGCGATCAACGCGCGGGCGCAGTGCCGCCGAGCCGCATCCGCTGCAAGCCCTTCTCGTCGATGTACTCGCGGTTGTCTTCGCAGATGTACTCGAGCAGCGTGTAGTTCGGCATTCGCCGGTAGGCGAATGTGAACGCCCACGGCTTCTCCAGCGTTTCGGGGTCCTCGATCGTGATCTCGTCCCAGAGCACGTTGGGCTGCGCCAACCGGATCCGCTCGGTGATGCGCATGGCGCTCGAGTGCGGGACGTTCTGATACCGCACGTCTTCCTTGATACCGATCGTCTCGACGACGAGCGTGTCGCCGTTCCATTTGCCGACGGAGTGGCCGTAGAAGTTCGGGTCCACCTCGTCGATCTTCTTCTGCGGACGATCCAGGAGGATCCGTCTCACCTGCGTGAACGACTCCTGGATGATGGTGACCTGGCCTCGTGTCTGGAGAATCTCCATCGGAAACGGGCCCTGCATCATCCCAGGCATGCCGTCAGGGAGGCAGTTGACCCAGTTGATGCCGATCGGCTGTCCCTTGGCCGTGGCCTCGCGCGCCGCCTGCTGGCGCGCCCGCCACTCACCGAGATACGCCATCTTGAGGGGCGGCGGCGGCACGGGGGGCGGCGTGCGAGTGTCGGTGCCTTGCCCGCCAGCCAGCGCGCCAGGCCCTACCCGCTCCCAGGAGCCGGTGATATCCGGAAGAACCGAGGCTCCGCCACCGGCCGCCGACTGCGCATCGGCGCCCGTGGCGAAGGCGGCGGCGCCAGCCAGCACCGCCGCCGCAGCAACCCATGCAGCCGCAGTCATCGAAGCTCCTTCTCGGGTGTGCGAGTGAACGTGGTCGGGGCCGGCACCGGAGACACCAGCTTGCGTCCGTCCGCGAACGTCATCTCGAGCAGGAGGCCCCCGGGCTCACCGCTGAGAAGTGGCGCCACCATCGCCTTCACCATCTCGCCGGCCTTCACGGATCGCGAGGTCCACCCTGCGCGCGACAGCATGTTGATGCTGGTCAGCTCGATGGTGTAGTGCTTCGTCGAGCCATCTGCGGCGCGGTAGTCCATTTCGAGAAAGCCGTGGGGGTTGGTCCACTGGAACCGCGTCACCGTGCCGGTGACGGTCACCGTCTGGCTGTGATCGAACACAGCAAACGAATGATGCGCGATGACGGCCGTGGCCCCCATGGCAAGGAACACGACTCCGACGACAAACCGGCGTAAAGGCTCTCGGCCGCGCAGCATCTGGCGTACCTCCCAGTCCGTTCGCGAGGTGGCCGAGGATATACCCAGGAAGGTTGGGGTGCAACCTGGAGCGAGGCGAGGCGTTGATCCGCGCCTCGCTCCCTTGGCGTAGCGTCGCTTGAAGATCAGAAGTTGAGCGTCACGTTGAACCGCGCGAAGCGCGGGGTGAGGATGGTCGTCGGCCTCGCCCAGACGACGTTGTTCGGATCGACGTTGTAGACCTGCTGGAACGCCGTCCCGGTGTTGGCGTTCAGCAGGTTGTAGAAGTCGAAGCCGACGTTGGTCGACGTGCGGCCGAAGCGCAGGATCTTCGCGACCCGCAGAGAGACCAGGTTGACGCGGTCCATGTAGACCTCCCCGGGCAAGGTGAGATCGACGGTCTGGAACGGCAGACCCGGCGCCAGCGGCCGTGCCAGGTTCGACGTCTGCATGATCGCGCTGTTGACGTTGTAATTCGCCGGCAGCGATGCGCCGTTGGAGGCCACGAACGTGTTGATCGTCGAGGGCTGCACGTTCGCAGTCGATCTGATCGATCCGGCCAGCAGCACGTCGATCTTCGGAACCGTGTAGGTCACGGAGCCGAGATACGTCGACAGCCACGGCTCATCCACCGCACACGCTGCGTTCTGTGCATTGGCGAGCACCGATCCGACCGTCACGAACAGCTCCGGCAGCGCGGCGGTGATGTCGCAGTAGTCGTGTACCCCGCGTCCCGTGCTGGTGCCGCCCTGGAAGGTGATGCCGTTGCTCGTCCGCGCATTGAGGGTGAAATCGACGCCGTGCCAGTAGGTGGTGACGTCGCCGAAGTCGTCGGCAAACGTGTAGTAGTTGTCCACAGCGCCGATGGGCGAGCGCGCGTTCCTGGTCGCGAACGTGACCGGGTATCCGCCGCCATTCGGCAGGTCCTGATGCCTCGGCGCGGTGATGGTGGCCGTATCGAAGTCGGCCGGGGTCAGGGCGCGATTGTCGGTGAAGAAGTGGTTGCCCCAGGAGCGGCGGCTATAGGTCACGTCCACGGCGACGCGCGTCAGCAGCTCGTGCTGGGCGCCGATGCTGAACTGCCAGTCGTAGGGCCGGACTCCCCAGCCGTGCAGGACATCCGGGTTCACGACCGTCGTGCTGAACGGGTTGCCGAAGTTTCCGTTGAGCCACGGGCCGCAGACGTCGCCGCCGGTCGCGGCGTTGTTCTCGCCAAGGCGGTTCATGACGTTGCAGTCCACGACCTTGTCGCCGTCGGAGTCGGTCCAGGCGACGTTCGTGGTCTGCTGGAAGGTGGTCGCCGGATTTGCGATTGTGTACTGAGCGTCGTTGTTCGCGGCCTGCAGGAACTTGCTGAAGTTGACCTTCAGCGCCGTCTTGCCGTTGCCGAATAGATCGTAGGCCGCGCCCATGCGCGGAGTGATGTCGTGATATCCGGTTACGCCATCCTTCTCGGGGAAGATGAATTTTGAGCCGTACGCGTTGTCCTCGACCACACCGTTCTCCCCCTCCGGGAACCAGCTCCACGCATGCTCGTAGCGCAGGCCGCCCTGCAGCGTGAGCCGGCCGCGTGTGAACTGATCCTGGATGTAGAACGCATCGAAACGCGTGCGGTTGCTCGACCAGAACGGCGCATCACGCAGCTCGTACTGAATCGGGTTCCGGTTGTTGAAGATGTACCTGATCTGGCTGCCGGCGTTCTGGAAGTTCTTCTGCACCTGGAAGGCCGCCTGGTAGCCCACCTTCAGGCTGTGAGACCCGGTGACGTAGGCCGCCGACGCACGCCAGACGTTGTGCGCCTGTTCGTTCGCGCCGGCCGAGACCCAGCCGCGATAACTGAAGTTGCCGACCGGGGTACCCGTCGCCGCCGTCGAGACCTGTTCCTGCACCGGAATGAAGTTGGTCAGCGCGCCGCCCGGAATCTGCCCGCCAAAGCGGCTGGCGAACTGCGACACGCCGGCCTCGAAGAGCAGCTTGTTCGTGAACGGCGAGGTCCACGATCCCTGCGTGATTTTCTCGCGGTTGTCCCAGACGTTGCCGGCCTCTGGCGCGAGCGCGCCGAAGAACCCTGCGCCAACGCTGCCGAGCGCGACCCAGTCCTCACCACGGTCGCGGCACTGCTCCGCGCCCTGGGTGTAGGCAGACCCGTTGCACACCTGCTGATAATCCAGGTAGAACCCGACCTTGTGCCGGGCCGTTACCTGTCCGGTGAGGCGAATGGCCTCGATCATCTTCGCCGCCGCGGCACGTGCCGGGAGGTTCTCGTCCTTCTGGTAGTTCCACGACGCCTGATTGCCGGCGTTGAGGTTGCCGAACAGACCGGGAATCTCCTGCTGGTTGCCGTAGCTCCTGACGTTGTTGAAGAACCACAGCCGATCCCGGATGATCGGACCGCCGAGCGCAAAGTTCGTGTCCCAGTTCTTGATCAGCGCCGGAACGTTCGTCAGACCGAAGCTTTTCAGCTCGTCGGTGAGGTTGTCGCCCTGCGACCACTTTCCCGCGGTGCTCAGAAACGCAGTGCCGCTGAAGGTGTTCCCGCCCGTCTTCGGAATGAGGTTGAACTGCGGGCCGCCGCGGTCGACCTCGCCGAGGCCGCCCGCGATCGTCACCTGAATCTCCGACGACTCGCCGATCGGATAGCCGAAGCCCGCGACACCGCCGCCGTTGAACGCCGACCCGACGTTCATGCCGTCGATCTGGATCGTGCCTTCGTTACCGCGTCCACCACGGGCGGTGAAGAAATTCGTGGACACGCCGGAGCCTACGTCGAGACCGGTGGCCTGAATCCCGGGCACGGTCGCGAGCAGGTTGCCGTATCCGCGCGAGGCGGGAATCGACTGGATCACCTCGTCCGACAGCACTATCTGGCGTCTGGTGCTGGTCTGCGTGTCGATGATTGGCGATTCACCGGTGACGGTGATGGTTTCCTGAATGCCGCCGACGCGCATCTCCGAGTTGATCGTGAGGACCCCCGATCCGCTCACCTCTACGCCTTCACGTTTGACCGTCACGAATCCCGGAAGGGTGTAGGTGACCGAGTAGGCGCCAGGAGGGAGATTCTCGATTCGGTACTGGCCGCTGCCGTCGGTGACAGCCGCGCGGGTCTTTTCAATGAGCACGGGGCTGGCGGCCTCCACGGTCACGCCAGGCAGCACGGCGCCTGACGCATCCCGAATGGTGCCCGCCAGAGACTGCGCATGGGCGATGGTTGGCAACAGAACAACGGCCGCAACGAGAAGGGCCTTCAAGAGGTGACTCATCGCATCTCCTTCAGCTATGCCCGCAAGCTATCGAGCTATGCGAGGGTGACATAGACGCACGCCACCATTCGCGCCGACGGGAACTGGGGAGCAATTACATCGCCGAGGGACCCGGGCAGATTGACACAGAGAATCAACGATTTACGGGGAGTTGCGTGGCGATATCCAAGTTTTCGTAGAGCGCACTTTCACTTGGTTGGATCTAATGCCTCCTATACTGTCGCCGAGGTGAACGATGGTCAGGCTCATTCCATGCGTCGGCCTGGTCGCTCTCGTGTTCGCGCTTGTGATTCCCTTGCGGGCGCATCACTCCTTCGGCGCCGAATACGACGGCCGCAAGCCCGTCACCCTGAAAGGCGTCGTCACGAAAATCGAATGGACCAATCCCCACAGCCACTTTTCTCTCGACGTCAAAGATGACAGAGGACGCAGCGTCACGTGGCAGTTCTCTGGATATACGGTGAACGCGCTGTATCGCACCGGCTGGAAACGCGACGTGACCATGAAAATCGGCGATACCGTCTCGGTATTCGGGTGGCGCGCGAGAGACGGCAGCAATTCGGCGCACGCCAGAGAAGTGACGTTCGCCGACGGAAAAAAACTGTTCTACGGACCTCCCGCGGGAACCGGTGAAGGCGGAGCCGCTCCCGCGGTGAAGGTGCCATGAGACGGCTGTTCGCATCGGCGATCGTTGCGACGTTCGCGTGCGCTGCGTGCGGATCTCCGCAGACCACGAACGAGGCGGCAACATCCACAACCGCAAACGGCGTCCCGCGTACTGCCGACGGGAAGCCAGACCTCACGGGTGTCTGGCAAGGCGGGAACGGCAGGAAGGGAACATGGGAGGAAGCCAACTCCGGGCTCGGCGTGGGCGGCACCGGACTCGATCCGTCGGCACCGGCAAATCCCGCCTCACAACAAGTCATCACCGATCCCGCTCCATATACGCCGGAGGCGGCCGCGCGCGTGGTCGAATCGTTCAACAAGCGGGGCATCGACGATCCGGCGGGACTCTGCCTGCCGCTCGGCGTCCCGCGGATCTCACTCGTGGGTCTGTTTCCGATCCAGATCGTGCAGACGCCAACACAGATCGTGATTCTTCACGAGTACATGAGCGTGTTCCGCGTGATTCCGTTGAACGCGGAACACCCGGCTGACATCGTCCCCACTTACATGGGCGACTCCGTCGGGCGGTGGGAAGGCGACACGCTGGTCGTGGACGTGACCGGCTTCAACGACAAGGGCTGGCTCACCGGAACGGGCACGCATCATACCGACGCGTTGCGCGTGACGGAACGCTACACCCGCATCGACAAGGATCAGATCGACTACGTCGTGACCATGGAAGACCCGAACGTGTTGACCGAGCCGTGGACGATCAAGACCAAGTTGATGTTGCGGGAAGGAACGCGCCTGCAGGAATACGTGTGCGCCGAGAACAATGTGGAAATGGAGCGCCTCGCGAAGATCTTGAGGGAAGGTGTGTCCCTCGGGCGATAACCCGGCCTGGAGCCCGGAGCCCTACTCAATCCGTATCAAATCGATATCGAACACCAGCATTCCTTTGGGCGATCCTGACTCGCCCTTGTACGCCAGGTCCTGAGGGATCCAGAAGCGCCTGCGCTCGCCCTCGACCATCATCTCCACGCCTTCTTTCCATCCGCGAATGACGTCGTCGAGGCTGAGCGTGGCGGGTGTGCCCCGGACGACTGAGCTGTCGAACATCTTGCCGTCGGTCGTCCAGCCCGTGTAGTGCACGGTCACGCGCCGCAGCCCGTCCGGGTTGCGCACCCCCGTGCCCTGACGCAGCACCTTGAAGGCCAGCCCGCTGCCGCTCCGGCCGGCATCCTTGGGCGGCTCCGCGACATCCGGAGGCGGGATCGTCGGCGACTGCCGCGTGTCCAGCAGTTCGATATCGAATACGACGGTCCCCGTCGGGCGCCCGGCCTGGCCCTTGTAGGCCAGGTCCTGTGGGACCCAGCAGCGCCGGTGCTCGCCGACAGCCATCAGCTGCAGGCATTCGCGCCACCCGGTCATCACCCGGTTCACGGGAAACATGGAGGGGTTGCCCCGGGCCACCGAGCTGTCGAACATGCGCCCGTCGCTGGCCCAGCCGCTGTAGTGCACGGTCACGATGTCGCTGGCCGACGGCTTCTCGGCGCTCTTTCCGGGCTGGAGGACGCGGGAGATGAGGCCCGTGGCGCTCTTCGTCGCATTGGCCGGCGGTTCGGTCAGATCCGCCGGAACCTGGGGCGCCTGGGCAAACGTTGTGTGCGCCCAGACCAGCATCGTCACGCCGAAAACGAATTTCGTCACCTAATTCTCCAGGAGCAGTTGGCCGGGGTCCTCGACGAGCTCCTTGATCTTCACCAGGAACTGCACCGCCTCCCGGCCGTCCACGATACGGTGATCATAGGACAAGGCGATGTACATCATTGGACGCACGACCACCTGTCCTTGGACGGCCACCGGCCGGTCCTGGATCTTGTGGAGCCCCAGGATACCCACCTGGGGCGGGTTCAGGATGGGGGTGCTCAGCAGCGACCCGAACACGCCACCGTTGGTGATGGTGAACGTGCCGCCCGCCAGGTCCTCGAGGGTCAGCGTCCCGTCCTGAGCCCGTTTGGCGAAATCCCGGATGCCCAGCTCGATGGCCGGAAACGCCAGAGTGTTGGCATTGCGCAGAACCGGCACCACCAGTCCACCCTCGGCCCCCACGGCGATGCCGATGTCGTAGAACGGCTTGTAGACGATCTCGTCGCCCTGGATCTCGGCATTGAGCTGGGGAAACGCGCGCAGAGCAGCCGTCGAGGCCTGCACGAAGAACGACGCGATGCCGAGCCCCACGCCGTGCTGTGCCTTGAACGTCTCCTTGTGCCGTTCCCGGATCGCCATCACCGCCGACATGTCCACCTCGTTGAAGGTGGTCAACATCGCCGCCGTTTGCTGCGCCTCCACGAGGCGCCTGGCGATCGTGGCGCGGCGCTTCGTCATGCGGACGCGCTTCTCGCCCCGGGGATCCTCGGGCCGCCGCGCGGCCGCGGCAGCTGGCGCTGCCGGGGCACCGGGTGCGGATGCGGCCGGGGTGGCGCCTGCTTTGGCGGGGCGGGCGCGGGCGCGGCCGGTGTTGCAGGTGCTGGCTCGGGCGCAGGAGTCGCGGCCGGCGCAGGCGCAGGTGCCGGCGCCTCGGCCTTTGTCGGCGCGGCCGCGGGCTCGGCCGCCTGCGCTGACGGCGCGTCGTCCAGCACGCCGAGCACTTCGCCGATCTGGACGTCCTCCCCCTCGCGCCGCGAGATGGAGGTCAGCACGCCGCTCACGTCGGCGCTGACCTCGACGTCCACCTTCTCGGTTTCCAGCGAGACGAGGGCGTCGCCCACGTTCACGCGGTCCCCTACCTGCTTCAGCCAGCGCGAGACACGCGCTTCGACGACGGATTCCCCAAGCGTGGGTACGACGATGTTGGGCATGGTGGAGTCAGTGCCTGGCGGCTACGTAGCTGCGCGCCGCCTTCGACAGGACCACTGAGGGCGACGTAGCGTCGGTGTCGAGTTCGAACACCAGCGACGCCAGCGCCTTCTGGTTGAGCTGGTGCCAGGCCAGCGAGCCCTCCGAGGGGCTGGAGTTGCGCGCCCGGCCGATGTAGCGCAGCGTGCGTCCGTCGCCAATCAGCTCGTCGAGCCGCGGACGCATGAATTCCCACGCGCCCATGTTTTCCGGCTCTTCCTGCAGCCACACCACCTCGCGAACGGACGGATACCCGGCCAGCACGGTGTTGAGCGCCGCCTTCGGGAACGGATACAGCTGCTCGACACGGCAGATCGCCACCTCTCGCGTCGCGGCGCGCCGCTCGTGCGACAGCACGTCCACGCTGACCTTGCCGCTGCACAGCACCAGCCGCGTGACGGCCGCGGCGCGTTGCCTGGCCTCGGCGTCGTCGATGACCGGCAGGAACATGCCGTCGGCCAGCTCCTGCGGCGTGGACCACACAGCCTGGTGCCGCAGCAGGCTCTTCGGCGTCAGCACGATCAACGGCAGCGGGTCGCGCTCGAGCAACACGGCCTGGCGCCGGAGCACGTGGAAGTACTGCGCGGCGGTGGTGCAGTTCACCAGCCGCATGTTGATGTCGGCCGCGGCCATCAGGAACCGCTCGGGCCTGGCGCTCGAGTGTTCGGGCCCCTGGCCCTCGTAGCCGTGGGGCAGCAGCAGCACCAACGAGGGCCGCAGTCCCCACTTGGCGCGTCCCGACGTGATGAACTGGTCCAGGATCACCTGCGCGCCGTTGATGAAGTCTCCGTACTGCGCCTCCCAGATCACCAGGTGACCGGGTTCCTGCAGGTTGTATCCGAACTCGAAGCCGATGGTCGCGTTTTCAGTCAGCGGGCTGTTGTGGATCTCGAACGACGCGCGCGCCTGGGGAATCGACTGCAGCGGCACGTACTCGGTGCCGGTCGAGGCGTCGTGCAAGACGGCGTGACGATGGCTGAACGTGCCGCGCTGCACGTCCTCGCCGGTCAGGCGGATCGGCACGCCCTCGGCCAGCACCGACGCGAACGCCAGGTCCTCGGCCGCGGCCCAGTCCACGACGCGCTCGCCGGCGGCAGCCAGCATCATCCGCCGGCGTTCGCGGGGCCGCTCCAGCTTCCGGTGGACGGTGAACCCCTGGGGCGTGGACAGCAGCGCCTGGTTCAGGTCGCGCAGCTGGTCCAGCGGCACGCCGGTCCTGGTCACGCTGGCGA
Source organism: uncultured Acidobacteriota bacterium (assembly GCA_963807235.1). GTDB lineage: Bacteria > Acidobacteriota > Vicinamibacteria > Vicinamibacterales > UBA2999 > CAWEBF01. The sequence goes on along the minus strand of CAWEBF010000035.1, from coordinate 118,725 downwards.
TACCCGCCGGAACCGGCTGGGGCAGCGGCGCCACGAAGTCCTCCTCCGGCTTCAGCGACGCGTAGGCGGCTTCCAGGGCCAGGAAGTGCTTCTTCTCCAGGCCCACGACGGCGCTTTCCGGCACCATCCCGTGCTCCACCAGCATGCGCGCATACAGCTCCCGCACCGTGGGATGCGATGCGATCGCGCGATACATCTCGGGTTGCGTGAAGGCCGGCTCGTCGCCCTCGTTGTGGCCGTATCGCCGGTAGCCCACGAGGTCGATCAGGAAGTCGCGCCGGAAGCGCGCCCGATATTCCCACGCGGTTCGCGCCGCCTCCAGGCACGCCACCGGGTCGTCCGCGTTCACGTGGACGATGGGGATCTTGAAGCCGCGCGCCAGGCCGCTCGCGTAGCTGGTGCTGTAGGAATCGCCTGGAGTGGCGGTGAAGCCCAGCTGGTTGTTGGCGATGATGTGCAGCGTGCCGTCGGTGTGGTAGCCGGGCAGGCGCGACAGGTTCAGCGTTTCGGCCACGATGCCCTGACCCGGGAACGCCATGTCGCCGTGAATCAGCACGGGCAGCGTCTTGGCGCCGTCGAAGTGCGGCGCGCCCCTGGTGCCCGCGGCGGTGCCGGCTGCTCTCGCCATGCCGACGACCACGGGATTCACGGCTTCGAGGTGGCTGGGGTTCGGCACCAGCGTCACGAACATCTGGCCGTGCGGCACGGCCGTCGAGGCGCCGGCGTGGTACTTCACGTCGCCCATCCAGCCGACGTCCAGCCTCAGCGTCTGGAGGGCGACCGGATCCTTGAACTCCGCCAGGATCTGCGCGTACGGCTTGTCGAGGACGTGTGCCAGCACGTTCAGCCGGCCCCGATGCGCCATGCCGACCAGCGTGTGCCGGGTGCCCACTCCTGCCGCACCGGCCATGATCTCGTCGAGCATCGGCACCAGCATGTCGAGCCCCTCGATCGAGAACCGCGTCTTGCCGGGGAACGTCCGGTGCAGGAAGCGTTCGAAGACGTCGACCTGCGTGATGCCATCGAGGAGCGCCTCGCAGCTCTCCGGATCCATCGGCGGCAGGAAGCGGCCCGACTCGGCGGCAGTATCGCAGCCACTCGCGTTCCTCGGGAACGAACACGTGCGCGTAGTCGAACCCGGTGCTCGAACAGTACACGCGACGTAGCTTCTCGATCGCTTCGAACGCGTTCGGCGAGTTCTCCGCCACCACGCCGCCCACGAGCGAGGCGGGAAGCGCCTTCAGGTCGTCGTCGGTGATGCCGTGCGACTGCGTCGAAAGAGACGGGTCCCCCAGCGGTGGTGTGCCCAGGGGATCGAGCTGCGCCGCAAGGTGGCCGTAACGGCGGATCGACTCCACGAGGTTCGTCGCCGCGACGGCCACTTCGATGTCCGGCCCGTCGGCGCGATCGGCGGGCGGAAGCTCGGTGGGCGTCCACGTCGCGAAGAGCGCGCGCGTCTTCTCGTCCACCGACTGCGGGTCGGCCCGGAACCGTTCGTACAGCTCGAGCACGTAGCCGGCGTTGATTCCGCTGAACTCGTCCAATGTCATACGCGCTGGATCTATGCTACTGCGTCGCCACTCCCAGGCCGGCGAACCCTGATGATCCAACTTATCGGCATCGACCTCGACGGGACTCTGCTCGATAGCAGCGGCAAACTGCCGGCGGCCAACAAGGCGGCCGTGCAGGCCGCCGTGGACGCGGGCGTCCACGTGGCGATCGTGACGGGGCGCAGCTACCCATTCGCCCGCCCGGTGGTGGAGGGATTGCCCGCCAGCGTGTCCCTCATCGTCAGCAGCGGGGCCGTGGAACGCTCGATGAGCGGCGCGACGATTGTGCGGCGGTTGCTGAGCCGGGACGCCGCGCGGACCGTGCTCGACCGGACCGCCGCCCATCGCGCCTACGCCGCGCTGGTCTTCGACCGCGACCACGCCGATCAGATCGTGTTCGAGTCGATGGACTGGAGTCAGCCGGGCCGCAAGGGGTACTTCGATCGCAACCGGGCGCTGATCTCCCAGTCGGTGCCGCTCGAGAAGGCGCTCGTCGAAGACCCCGTGCAGGTGCTCTTCAGCGGAGCGGCCAAGCCGATGCGCCGGCTGTTCGAGTCGATGCGAGAAGTGGACCCCGCCGTCTCCGTGTCGCTCACCGAGTACGAACACCGGAACTTCTCGTTGATCGACGTCACCGATCGGGACGCCACCAAGGGCCACGCGCTGGCCTGGCGCGCCTCGCAGCTCGGCCTTGTCCCCGATCAGGTGATGGCCATCGGCGACAACTTCAACGATCTCGATATGCTCGAGTACGCCGGATTGCCGGTGATCATGGGTAACGCGGTTCCGGGCCTGCTGGAGCGCGATTGGCCCCGGACCGCGACTCAAGATGAGTGCGGAGTCGCGGCGGCAATCCGGCGCTATGCACTAGTTCGTAGTTCGTAGTTCGTTGTTCGTAGTTAGAGGAACTGCAGTCGCGGTCCTTGGGGGCAACCACGAACCACGAACCACGAACTACGAACCAGCAGGGTATCGGGCGGTTACCACCGTCTTAATCCCTCCGCGGACGGTGAAGTCGCCCACGACGGTCATTCTTCTCGGCTGGCACGCGGCCACCAGGTCATCCAGGATCTGGTTGGTCACGGCCTCGTAGAAGATGCCGCGATTGCGGAAGCTGAACATGTAGTACTTCAATGCCTTCAGCTCGATGCAGCGATCCGCCGGCACGTAGGTGATGCGGATTTCTCCGAAGTCCGGGTGGCCGGTGATGGGGCACACCGACGTGAACTCGGGGCAGCTGATCGCGATCTCGAACTCCCGGTCCGGGCGCGGGCTGGGGAAGGTCTCGAGCGCCGGCTCGCTTGACATCCGGCGAAAATTTTATCACTTTAGGCCGAAATTCCTCGATCGCGCGGGGCGTTTCGTTGACACTCGGTTGCGCGCACGATAGCATTGCTCACTTTTTTCCAAGACTTTCCGCTGCAGTGACCGGCGCGCGCCACTGCACCGCGGTCGATGGTGGCGCGCAGGAACGGGGGACACAATGGCAGAGGCCCGCCGCATGGGCAAGTCGGAGTTGTTCTCGCACTTTGCCGATCGTTTCGAAGTGAAGCGGACGCAGGCACGTGAGTTCTTTGATGAGTTGACGACGCTGTCGGAGAAGGAGTTGAAGCGGTCCGGCGAGTTCGTGCTGCCGGGCATGGTCAAGCTGGTCGTTCAGAAGCGCAAGGCACGGATGGGCCGCAATCCCGCGACGGGTGAGGCCATCAAGATTCCGGCCAAGACCGTGGTGAAGGCCCGCATCGCCAAGCAGCTGAAAGACGCGGTTCTTCCCAAGAAATAGGCCCAGGCGCCCGCGTCGGCGCCCGAAGTCCCCCTCGAGGCCTCGAGCAATCCCTAGCCGCCCGGCGCGTATCGACTGCGCCGTGTCAACAAGCACATAGCTCGAAAGTCTGCACGCTTGCTTGGTTGAAAACACTATTTCTTTCTCGCGCGCTTCGCGCGCGGATCGTCATGCGATACACAACAAGCACCAGACCTCGGTTCGGTTCTATGCAGTTCAGTCGCCGCGGATGCGGCGCGCGATCTCCCGGATTCCCAGGCGGCTCATCTTGGCCTTGAGCGTGCTGAGCGGGATGCCCAGGGCGCGGGCCGTGGCCGTGACGTTCCACTCGTACTTGTCCAGCGCGCGCACGATGTAGTTCCGCTCGAAGGTCGCCACGGCCCGATCGAGCATGTTCTCGCCGGACGGGCCGTCGCTGTTCAGCTGGGCCACATGGAACTCGACGGGCAGATCCTCGTCGGTGATCCACGGCTTGTCGGACACGGCCACCAGGCGCTCGATCAGGTTCTCGAGCTCGCGGATGTTGCCCGGCCACCAATAGCCCTTCAGCGTGTCGAGTGCCGTCTCCGCGATGCCATCCAGGTTCTTGCGGAACTTCACGCTGTAGCGCCGCAGGAAGAAGTTGGCCAGCACCGGGACGTCTTCGATGCGCTCGCGCAGCGCCGGCATGCGGATGGGGATGATGCGCAGGCGGAAGTAGAGGTCCTCGCGGAACCGCCCCTCCTTCACGGCGCGCTCCAGGTCCACGTTGGTGGCGGCGATGAGGCGGAAGTTGGTCTTGATGGGATGCGTGCCGCCGATCCGCTCGATCTCGTCCTCCTGGATCGCGCGCAGCAGCTTCGCCTGCAGGTCGACGCGCAGGTCGCCGATCTCGTCGAGGAAGAGCGTGCCGCCCGACGCCAGCTCGAACTTGCCGATCTGCTGGCGGATGGCGCCGGTGAACGATCCTTTTTCGTGGCCGAAGAGCGTGCTCTCGACCAGCTCGCGCGGGATCGCCGCCAGGTTCACCGCGACAAACGGCGCGCCGGCATCGCCCGACTGGCGATGCAGCAGCCGCGCGAGCAGTTCCTTTCCCGTGCCGCTCTCGCCGAGGACGAGCACCGTGGCTGGCAGCTTGGCGACCTTCTGCACCAGCTCGATCACTTCGCGTGTCGCACGGCTGGGCCCGACGATGAACTCGCGATCGTGCTGCTCGGCCACCTCGGCGTTCAGCCGCAGGACGCTGCGGCTCAGGTTCTGGCGCTCGCTGGCATTGGCCACGAGCAGCCGCACGGCGTCGGCCTCGAGGTCCTTGGCCATGTAATGGAACGCGCCGTGGCGCATGGCCTCGATTGCGACGCCCAGCTCCTGCACTTCGGAGACCACCACGACCTCGATGTGCGGATAGTTCTCCTTGGTGATGTTCAGGACGTCGAACCCGCCGATGCCCGGAAGGTGGAGGTCGAGGAGCATCACGTCCACGTCCTCGCCCTGCATCAGTTCGATCGCCGCCTCGCCCGACGCGGCGCGCAGCACCCGGTAATCGCGCCGCAGCGCGGACACCAGGGATTCGCGTGCTCTCTCGTCCTTGTCGACGACGAGAACGGTCTTCCGCAGCTCGGCCATCTCGGGTGCGCGAGTATAGCCCGCCCGCCGGACCCGGGGTCCCCGGCACGCGTTTTCCAGCGTGCTGGGGTGGTGGTGGGCGGGCCATCAAACACTGCGGAAGGAGGCCTTTGTTGGCACGCTCCGCGTTTTGAAAGCGGGCCTCCTTCCTGTTAACGTGGAGCGTTCGCCACCGGAGAATCTTCTTGTCCAAGGCATACGACGTCGTGGTCATCGGCGCCGGGACCGGGGGCTACGTCGCCGCGATCAGGGCGGCGCAGCTCGGTCAGCGCGTGGCCGTCGTGGAGCGTCAGCCGGCGCTGGGCGGCACGTGCCTGCTCTGGGGCTGCATTCCGACCAAGGCGCTGCTCGAGCACGCGCACGCATTCAAGGTGATCAAAGGCGCCAACGAGTGGGGCGTGATGCTGCCCTTCGGCGCGCCGGCAATGGACATGGGCCAGGTCCAGACCCGCAAGGACAAGATCGTGGGCGGCCTGGCCAAGGGCGTCGAGTACCTGTTCAAGAAGAACAAGGTGGACTGGATCAAGGGCAGCGCGCGGCTCGCCGGCGCGGGGCGCGTGGCCGTCACGAGCGAGGGCGGCGCCGAGGACCTCGAGGCACGGGAGATCATCGTTGCCACGGGCTCGACGCCGCGCACCATCCCCGGTGTGACCATCGACCATACCCGCATCATCACGAGCGACGAGGCCATTTCGCTGCGCGCCGTGCCGGCATCGCTGGTCATCCTGGGCAGCGGTGCGGTGGGCGTCGAGTTCGCGTCGATCTACCAGCGCTTCGGCAGTCAGGTCACCCTGGTCGAGCTGTTGCCGCGCCTGGTGCCGAACGAGGACGAGGCCATCTCCGCCGAGCTGGAGAAGTCGTTCAAGAAGCAGGGCATCGCGGCGCACACCGGCGCGAAGGTCACCGGCCGCCGCCGCGGTGAGAAGGACGTCACCGTCACTCTCGAGCTGGCCGATGGGAGCACGCAGGCGATCACGTCGGACCTGCTGCTCGTCGCCACCGGGCGGGCCCCGGTCACCGAGGGACTGGGCGCCGAGGACGTGGGCCTCACCATGGACCGCGGCTACATCAAGGTGGACGAGCTGTACCGCACGTCGGTGCCGCACGTCTCCGCGATTGGCGACGTGGTCACGGTGGGCGGCAAGGGCGCGCACCCCCAGCTGGCGCACGTGTCCTCGGCCGAAGGGATTCTGGTGGCGGAGCGGCTGGCCGGGAAAGACGTAAGCCGATCAATTTCGATCACGTCCCGGCCTGCACGTACTGCGACCCCGAGATCGGCAGCGTGGGCCTGACCGAGGCCGAGGCCAGGGCCCGCGGGTTCGACGTGCGGGTCGGCACGTTCCCCTTCGGCGTGCTGGGGCGCGCCAGGATGGCTGGTGAGTCCGAGGGTTTCGTCAAGATCGTCGCCGAGAGCAAGTACGACGAGGTGCTGGGTGTGCACATGATCGGGCCTCGATCGACCGAGCTCGTGGCCGAGGCCGTGCTGGCCCTCCGCCTCGAGTGCACGGTCGAGGAGCTGGTCAGGACGATCCACGCGCACCCCACGTTCTCCGAGGCCGTGGGCGAGGCGGCGCACGCCGCGCACGGCGCGGCGATTCACCTGTAGAGTTCGAGGCGGAGTCCACGAGCCCATGCCGACTTCCGTCGTGATGCCCCAGATGGGGGAGTCGATCACCGAAGGCACGATCGTGCGCTGGATGAAGCGCGTCGGCGACACGGTGGATCGCGACGAGCCGCTCTTCGAGATCTCGACCGACAAGGTGGACGCGGAGATTCCCGCGCCGGCCGCCGGCGTGCTGCTGGCGATCCTCGTTCGCGAAGGCGAGACCGTTCCGGTCGAGAGCGTGGTGGGCGTGATCGGCGCGGAGGGGGAGCAGCTGGCCGACGCGACGGGAAGCCCCGCAGCCGGGTCCGCCGCGCCGCCGTCGTCGCAGCCAGCTGGAGAGGCCGAGCTGTCGCCTGACCGGATGTCCGAAAAAGTGGAATCGGGGCCGGGCCTAATCACGGACGAGGAGATCTACTCGGGCCGGCGCCGCAAGTCGTCTCCGCTGGTTCGGCGAATCGCGCGCGACCAGGGCGTGGACGTGAGCGCCGTCTCGGGTACCGGTACGGGCGGCCGCGTAACCAAGCGCGACATCCTCAAGTTCCTCGACAAGCGGCTGGCCGCCGCCGAGCCGAAGCAGCGCGTTCCCCGTGGCCGCCTCTCGCGTGCCGCCGTACCAGCCGGGCGAGCCCGTGGACATCAAGCCGCTGTCGATCGTGCGCCGGAAGATCGCGGAGCACATGGTGCTCAGCCGCCGCACGTCGGCGCACGTGCACACCGTGTTCCACGTGGACTTCACGGCCGTCGAAGCCGCACGTGCCGCCCGCCGGACCGAGTTCGAGCGCGCCGGGGTGAAGCTGACGCCGATGGCGTTCATCGCGCAGGCCTGCGCCGTGGCGCTGGCGCGCCACCCGATTCTCAACGCGGCGCTCGACGGCGACACCATCGTCTACAAACAGGACATCAACCTTGGCATCGCCGTGGCGATCGAGGGAGGGCTGATCGTGCCGGTCGTCAGGCACGCGGACAAGATGAACCTGCTGGAGCTGACGACGGCCATCGTCGACGTGGCGGGTCGGGCGCGGCTGAAGCAGCTGAAGCCCGACGAGGTGCACGGCGGCACGTTCACCATCACGAACCCCGGCCAGCTGGGCGCGCAGTTCGGCATGCCGATCATCAACCAGCCGCAGGTGGCGATCCTCGGCGTCGGCACGATCGAAAAGCGCGCGGTGGTGGTGGACGACGCCCTGGCGGCGCGGACCATGGCGTACCTGACGCTGGGCTTCGACCACCGGCTGGTGGACGGCTTCGTGGCCGACGCCTTCATGGCCGAGATCAAGCGCCACATCGAGACAGTTTCGTGATGGGGTCGGGCGTCCTATTTCGTGGAATTGGGGTCGGGCCTAATTGTTGGTTCCTGGTGCCCAATTAGGCCCGACCCCGATTCCACGAAATAGGACGCCCGACCGCATGGCGAAACCGTTAGAAGTCCGGCGGCTCGGCGTCGTTCCTTACGAGGACGGCCTGGCGCTGCAGCGCGCGCTCGTCGAGGAGCGCCGCGCGGGGACGGTCCACGACCTGCTGGTGCTGCTGCAGCACCCCCCGGTCATCACGCTCGGCGTCAAGGGCGACGGCGGGCGCGCGAACATCCTCGCGACCGGGTCGCGGCTTGCCGAGCTGGGGATCACCGTGCACGAATCCGGCCGGGGCGGCGACGTCACCTATCACGGTCCCGGCCAGGTGGTCGGCTACCCGATCCTCGACCTGAAGCCCGATCGCTGCGACGTGCACCGTTACGTGCGCGACGTCGAGGAAGTGATGATCCGGACGTGCGCCGACTACGGACTCACGGCGGGCCGCATCAAGGGGCTCACCGGCGCGTGGATCGGGGCCGAGAAGATCGGCGCCATCGGCGTCCGCATCTCACGCTGGATCACGAGCCACGGGTTTGCGTTCAACGTGGGCACCGGCGCTGGACCATTTCCGCCTGATCGTCCCGTGCGGCATCTCCGACCGCGGCGTGACGTCGCTCGAGCGGGCCACCGGCCGGGAGATCCCGATGGCGGAGGCCGAGGACTCGCTGATCCGCCACTTCTGCGACGTCTTCGATCGAACGGCCGTTCCTTCGGCACCCGGCGGTCCATGACACCATGGACGGCCAACCGACGTTGCGCATCCCGTCGCGATCGGTGTGCCCTGCGCGTCGAGGATCTCCGCGGAGACGGTGGCATTGAACTCGTCTGGATCCCAGCCGATCTCGAGAGATTGCCGAAGCCTCTGTGCTCCGTTTAGCGCGCCGGCGGGCGTAAAGAGAAACGCCTCGGTCAGCGCTTCGAACGTATGGCCCCCCACATGCCGCCAGACGCCATGGCCGGCGCCGCGCACGAGCGGGCTCAACCCTCCGTCTGACGTGGTTACAGTTCCACCCGCCGCAAACGTCGCCATCGCAGGAAACGGAGGCCTCAGCGCGTCTCCCGTCTGACAATTAAGCAGAGTGATTTGGACGCGCCAAGTGCCCTGCAGCTGGCGCGCTCGAGACTGTGCACTGGGATCGTTCTGCCCGGCCTCAATCAGGGCAGGGCTGGTCATCAACGCGGCGGCAGCTGCTGCCACGAGCCCCGGCCGCCCCATCATCCGTAACGCATTCTCAATTGCTTTCCAATTCATCGTGCCCTCCTCTTTCGGGCGATACTCTCCCTTCGGGCCGTGAATGTCTTGAAACGGCCGCTGAAAATATTTGAAAGTTGTGAAAGGCCCCATGGCCGGCGCCAAACCGCACACTTATGAATTCGGAGAGTTCCGTCTGGAGCCCTCGACGCGCCGCCTCCTCCGAGCCGGAGAGCCGGTCCCGCTCACGCCGAAAGTGTTCGATACGCTCGTGTACCTCGTCGAGCACCGGGGCGCAATTCTCACCAAGGATGACCTGCTCAACGCGTTGTGGCCGGATGTGATCGTCGAAGAAAACAATCTGGGGCAGAACATCAGCAAGCTCCGAAGCGTGCTGGGAGAAGCTCGCGGGGAGAACCGGTACATTGCGACGGTTCCGGGCCATGGCTACCGGTTCGTCGCCGCCGTCAGGGAAGTCGCCGACGACCGCCCGCCTACTGCACCGCCCGTCCTCGGCGCTTCATCCCAGAACACTGGGTTCCCCGTCGCCTCCGTGGTTACTGTCCCTATCAGCCCGTCTGTCCAGCCCGCGGGACGTCCCGGTACATCACGCTACGTGCGGCAAGCGATCATCATCGGCCTCGTGGCAGGTGTGGTGCTGCTCGTGTTGCTACGCTGGCGGAGCTCGATTGGCGCCGGGCGGGATGCGCCCGTGAGCACGGTCGCGGTCTTGCCGTTTAAGCCGCTGGTGCTCGGAAGCCGCAACGAGGCGCTGGAGGTCGGGATGGCCGACAGCCTGATCGCAAAACTGAGCAACATTCGCGACCTCACAGTGCGTCCCCTAGGCGTCGTTCGCAGGTACAGCACGCCTGAACAGGACCCCGTCAGTGCAGGGCGCGAGTTAGCCGTAGAGGCGGTACCTGATGGTCACATTCACCGCTCGGCCGATCGCATCAGAGTGACGGTACGCCTCGTGCGCGTCGCTGACCAGATGCAGTTATGGGCGGGTCAGTTTGACGAACAGTTCACGAACATCTTCGGCGTTCAGGATGCGATTTCCGAGAGGGTCACGCGGGCTCTGGCTCTGGAACTCACGGGCGACGAGCGCGAGCAGGTTATCAGACGGCACACCGCTGACGCCCACGCGTACAAACTCTACCTGAGGGGACGCTTTTTCATGGATCTGGCGCAGCCTCGGAGGGCCATAGAACTCTTCGAGGAAGCGGTGGGGAGAGATCCAAATTTCGCCGCGGCGCACGCGGGCCTAGCGGACATCAACAGCCGAATCGCAATCGCGACCGACGCATCGTCGCGCGAACCCATGGCGAAGGCAAAGGCAGCTGCGCTCAAAGCAGTAGGAATCGACGACCGGCTCCCCGAAGCGTACGCGGCGCTGGGCTGGATTGATTTTTATTACGAGTGGGACTGGAGGTCCAGCGAGGCCAATTATCAGCGCGCGCTGCAGCTCAATCCCGATGATTTTTCAGCTCACCTCGGTTATGCGCATTTGCTGTCGATTACCAGCCGGCACGAACAGGCGCTGCGGGAGGTGGACCGGGCGCTTGCCGCTGAGCCGCGATCGCCAATAGCCAGTACCGCTCAAAGGACAGTTCCTTTTCAACGCGCGACGATACGGCGACGCAGCCGAGCAGCTGCGCAGAACGCTCGAGAGTCACCCGACATTCTGGATCGCACTGCAGCACCGCGGGAGGCTGTACGAGCGCGACGGCCGCTACGAAGAGGCGCTAGCCGACTTCAGCAAAGCCAAGGAGTTTGGCGGCTCGTGGACGCCGGTGGCCTTGAGCGGCTTCACCCAGGCGGCTTCCGGGAAGCGGCAGGCAGCGGAGCGTACGCTCAGCGAAATGCGGGTCGCCGCCGAGCGCACGTATGTCTCACCGTACAGTTTCGCCCTGGTGTATCAAGGACTCCGCGACACCGACAACGCATTGCAATGGCTGGAGAGGGCCTATGAGGAACGGGACGTTCGCATGGTGTTTCTGGGCGTCGAGCCTGCTTGGGATTCCCTCCGCGGGGACCTGCGGTTCATCGCGCTGTCGAAGCGTATGAACCTTATCAATTGAGCCGAGGCAGGAACGAGGCCCTAGACCCGCTCGACTTTCGACATGGCCACTTCGGCGACACCCAGCCCGGACGTCGCCGTGACCTCGAGCCGCACCGACCCGTACGCGACCGCGTCGCCGACTACCGCCGGGCGGCCCAACAGCGACAGAACCAGCCCGCCGACCGTCTGCACCTGAGGGTGCTCGATCGTCATGCCGAGCGCGTCGGCCGCCGTGGAGAGCCGCACTGTGCCGCGCACGAGCGTTCGGCCGGCCCCATCGCGGTACACCGGCCCGCGCCCGCGCCCTTCCGTGATGTCGCCCACCACTTCTTCGAACAGGTCCCCGATGGTCACGATGCCGGCGGTGCCGCCGTGTTCGTCCATCACCACGGCCATGTGCGCCCGGTTGCGCCGCATCGCGGACAGCAGCTCGTCCAGCGGCGTCGTGGTGGGCACGTAGGGCAGCGGCCTCGCGTCGCGGATGTTCACCGGCCGGTTGGCGACCAGGTGCCGGAGCAGCACCTTGACGTGCACGCTGCCCACGATGTGGTCGAGGTCGCCGTTGTAGATCGGGTAGCGTGTGTGCGGGTTGTTGCGGATGATCTGGCGCAGCTCGTCCACGTCGGTTCCCGACGGGATGCCCACGAGCCGCACCCGCGGCACCATCACCTCTCCCGCGGTTAGGCTGCCGAACTCGAACAGCTCGCCGAGGATGCGGCCCGACTCGCCTCTCAGGAGCCCGCCCTCGTGGCTTTCCCGGATGATGAGCTGCAATTCCTCGGTGGTGTGATACCGCTCGCCGGCGTTGCCTTGCCGCGTCACGCCAAGAAGCGACAGCAGGCCGTTGCCCGAGGCGTTCAGCACCGTGACGAGCGGAGAGATCGCCACCTGGATCGCCGTGATGATGGGCGACACGTACAGGACGGTTCGCTGTGCCGCCTGCAGCGCCAGCGCCTTGGGCACCACCTCACCGAGCACGATGTGGAAGTAGGTCAGGATCGACACCGCCGTTGCGCTGGCGACGGTGTGCGCGGCGAACCAGCGGTACTGGTCGAACGGCATCAGCCGCGGCTCGATCCAGCGTGCCAGCACGCTTTCGCCGTACATCCCCAGGCCCAGGCTGGCGATCGAGATGCCGATCTGCGTCGTGGCGATGTAGCGGTCCTGCTGCATCGGCGATTGCAGGATGCGAGCCACGCGCTGCGCCAGCCGGCTTCCTTCGCTGGCGTCGTGTTCGATTTGCGCGCGCGACGCTCCCACGATCGCGAACTCGGCCGCCACGAACAGGGCATTGGCCAGGATCAGCAGCGTGATGACTACGAGAGGGATCACCACGACGCTCACCGCGCGTCTCCTTCTTCCGGCGAGACTCGCAACGCCAGCACCGATTCGAGCGCGCGATCGGCCACCCGCTCCACCTGGAACTGGAACCGGCCGATGGTGGCCTTGTCGCCAGGCTCGGGCAGGTCGCCCAGCGCCGCGGTCACGAGCCCGCCGACAGTCGTCGCGTCGGTCTCCCACGCGGTCTCGAGCGCCTCCTCGGCGTCGTGTACCGGCATGGCTCCGGGGAGTCGAACGCGCCCGTCTGGTAGCGGCTCGGCGACCGGTGCTCCGCCCTTGAACTCGTCGCCAACTTCGCCAACGAGCTCGGACAGCACGTCCTCGAGCGTGATGACACCGGCGGTGCCGCCGAATTCGTCCACGACCAGCGCCTGGTGGGCGCGGCGCTCCCGGTAGTGCCGCAGCACACGGTCGGCTGTCACACTTTCGTGCACGGCCGAGATCGGCCGGATCAGCGCCGCCAGCGTGGACTCCTTGCTGCCGTCCACGAACCACTGCACCAGGTCGCGCGTGTGCAGCACGCCGACGACGTTGTCCAGCGAGCCCCGATAGGCAGGCAGCCGCGAGTACGGGCTGGAGGCCACGATGGCGACGACCTCGTGCAGCGGCGTGTCGATGTCGAGGGCCGCCATCCGCCGGCGCGGCACCATCAGCTGCCTGGCTTGCCGCAGGTTCAGCTTCAAGGCCCGCTGCAGGCGCTCGTGCTCGTCTGGTTCCAGCAGGCCGCCGTCGCGGCTTTCTGCGATCAGCAGCTCGATCTCATCGGGCGAGTGGATGTGACGGTGCGTCTGTATCGGCGCGCCGATCAGGCGGAGGAGGAACAGCCCGCTGCCGTTCAGCCACGCGAGGAACGGGCGGTAGATCCACAACGAGGCCACCATCGCCGGGAACGTATAGATCGCCGCCGGCGTGGGGTATTGCAGCGCAAGGGACTTCGGGACCAGCTCGCCCAGGATCACCTGGGCGGCCGTGAGCACCAGGAGCACGGCGACCGCGGCCGTCGATTGCGCGGCGAGCGTCTCCAGCCCGCCTGCCGACGCGACCCACGGCGCCAGCCACACGGCAAACGTCGCCTGGGCGTAGGCGCCCAGGACGAGGCTCGACAGGGTGATGCCTATCTGACAGGCCGCGATGTAGCGATCGAGGGCGGCCGGCGTTGTCCACGTAGGGCAGCAGCCATCTGGCCAGCACGCTGCCGTCGCCGGCCAGCTGCCTCAACCGGCTGCGCCGCACGCTGACCGCCGCGAACTCGGCGGCCACGTAGACCGCGTTCACGAGGATCAGTACCACGACGAGGACGACGGCCAAGAGGCCCATGCAGAGGCGGTGCGAGGTCCGGCGCTACTTCGACACGAACTCCGGCTTGTTACCGCGCGCCGACACGCTGGCGGCGAGCTCCAGCGCGAGCGCGGCCACCTGCGAGGTGCCCGGCAGATCCACGCGTTCCCAATCGTCGGACGGACGGTGGTAGTCGCCGTGGAAGCCGGTGAAGAAGTTGATGGCGGGCACCCGCCGGTCCAGGAACGACGAATCGTCGCTCCGCCCGGCGCCGGGACCCTCACGTTTGATCTCCAGGCCCCTCACTGCCTTGGACGCCGTCTTCAAGTCGTCTTCCATCGAGGGAGACACCTCGAGGCCGCTCACGTCCACGCTGCCCCCGGCGCGCCCCACCATGTCGAGGTTCAACATCGCCCAGGTGTCGGCGATCGGGATCGGGGGCACCGACGTGTAGTGCGCCGATCCCAGCAGTCCGCGTTCCTCGCCCGCAAATGCCACGAAGACCAGCGACCGTGGAAACCGGGTCTTGTCAGAGGCGGCCGCCCTCGCCATCTCGATGATGGCCGACGTACCCGACGCGTTGTCGTCGGCGCCGTTGTGGATCTGGCCGCGTGCGATCGGGGCTGACCGACAGCCGGCCGCCCACGCCCACGTGGTCGTAGTGCGCCCCAATCACCACGGCCTGAGCGCGACGGGCCGCGTCGCTGCCAGGCAGTACGCCCACGACGTTGCGGACGGTGCGGCGGTTCTTCGTGAGGTGTTCGACGTAGCTGATCTTGGCGCCTGCCAACGGGCCGGACCGAGGGACCAGGTCGTCGTCGATTCGGCGGGCGCGTACGTCGAGCGCGAACGCGTCGACCAGCGCCTGGGCCTCTTTGCGGCGGGCCCTGAGCACGGGGATCTCGGCTGCATCCGCGTCGGGATCCCGCGCGAACAAGTCGTAGTCGGCCTGGTCGATCTGGTGCGTGGGGTCGCTCACGACGACCAGCACCCGTGCGCCGCGATCGCGAGCCGCGGCGGCCTTGGCTTCGAGCGTCGTTTGCGCAAGCGGCCGCGCGCCGTTCAAGCGGCTGTTCTCGCGGCGCTCCTGCGGCTCGTGGCTGAAGATCAGCACGGCCTTGCCTCGCACGTCCAGCCCGGCGTAGTCGTCGTACTTCGCCTCAGGCGCCGAGATGCCGTAACCCGCGAACACCACGTCCAGTTCGTCGAGCCGCGTGATCGATCCGGCGGCCGGTGTCCCCAGCGGGTAATAGCTCATGCCGAGGGCAAGAGTCACCGTCCTGCCGCCCGCCGTCAACGACAGCTGGTTCCCTTCGCCGACGAGCAGCCCCGCGATGATCTCGAAGGGTTGGAACCAGCCGTTCACGCCCCCCGGCTGGAGGCCCGCCTGCTCGAACTGCTGCGCGATGTAGTCGGCGGCGCGCTCCAGCTCGGCCGAGCCGTTGGCCCGGCCGCGCATCTCGTCCGAGGACAGGAACTGCAGATGGGTGCGGAGGTTGTCGGTGGAGATGGCCGGCCCGTCGGCGGCGGCAAGCACCAACGCCCACGCCGCCACGAACGCCAGGGCCAGACACGATCGCATAGCGGGATCGTAGCTGATTCAGATGTTGAGGGCCGCTTCCACCTGCACGCGTTCGCGCGTGTTCAGGGCGGGAACCGCGGTACGTTCGATGCCGAGCGGGCCCAGATACGCCGGAACGGCGCCGGCCTGACCCCTGGCGCCGAATTCGCCGTCCAGCACGGCCGTGACGCAACGGGGCCGTCGAGACGACCGCGTGATCGCGTCCACCACGCAGGCGGCGGCCTGCCCCAGGGTGTACGGCCCTGGCGGCCAGAGGCGCGCGAGCCGCGCTTCCACTCGCGCCAGTTGCGCCTGCGTGAGCACTTTCTCCAGCGCATAGCCCGCCACCGATGCCTCTACCCACGGGACGACGATCCCGCGAGGCGCGCAGCCCAGCACCGTCAGGTTGACCTCCGTGACCGAGCAGCCCGCCTCGATCGCCACCATGGCGCGCACCGACGCGGCCAGCGCTTCGGGAGCCGAACCGATCAGGCGGCGCCGATCCACGCCGGCCTCGGTCGCCAACGTACGCATCAGGGAGTCCTGGCCGGTGCCGGCGAACACCAGCGGAGCCGGGCCGGCATCCTTCGCCACACGCGCGATAGCTTCCAGCCCATCCTCGCGCCGCCATTCGGACGGTGGCGGTCCGGCGCGGTCCGCGACCACGCACACGCTGCATCCGGTCACGCGCGTGAGGTCGGTGGTGCCCTCGAGTCTTGTGGGAAACGCACTGATCGCGCCGGCCTGCTGGATATCGAGGGCCTTGCCCGCGGCCACCTGCCCGTGCGTATCGATGAGCAGCACGCGCGACACGCAGCCCCGTGCCGCCAGCGCGTGCGCGGTGGCCCCACCAAGCTCGCCTGCGCCCAGGATGGCGACCCTGCTCATGTGTCGGTGAAGTATTGTAATGAACCAACGACGTCGTCGCCCGGCTTCCGGTTCGACAAACGACTAACGACCAACGACCAACGAGAAATGACACTCTCCGGCAAAGTGGCGATCGTCACAGGTGGCTCGCGTGGCATCGGGCTGGCCACGGCGCGGCTGCTGCGCCGGCAGGGCGCGTCCGTTGCCGTGGTCGGCACCAACCAGGCACACCTTCGCGCCGCGGTGGATGCGCTGACGAGCGAAGCCGGCGAGGGCCGCGTGGAGCCGCTCGCGGCCGACGTGCGCGACTTCGGCCAGATGGAGGCGGCCATGGCCAGAACGTCCTCGACGCTGGGAGGCATCGACATCGTGGTCAACAACGCCGGCGTCGGCGTGTTCAAGCCGGTCGCGGAGATGTCGGTGGACGAGTGGCGCCTGATGTTCGAAACCAACGTGACGGGCATTTTCAACACGTCGCGCGCCGCGCTGCCGTACCTGAAGGCACGGGGTGGCGGCTGGGTGATTAACGTGAGCAGCCTGTCGGGCACCAACCCGTTTGCGGGCGGGGCGGCGTATTGCGCCACCAAGGCCGCCGTCAACGCGTTCAGCGAGGCCTTCATGCAGGAGGTCCGGCACGACGGCGTGCGCGTGGCGTATGTGGCGCCGGGGTCCGTGGACACCGCGTTTGGGGGCGGCGCTCGCGACAAGTCGGCCTGGGCCCTGCAGCCCGAGGATGTCGCCCAGGTCATCGGCGACCTTGTGAGTTATCCGGGCAGGAGCCTCCCGAGCCGCGTGGAGATTCGGCCCTCCCAGCCGCCGCGGAAGGGCTGACCGATGTCAGAAGGCGACCGCTCGGCGCTGATCAAGCACCGGAAGCAGCTCGAACTGCACGAGACGATGATGGGCGCCAGCCGCGGACGGCTCGCGGTTGCGCTCGACTTGCTGACCGATGCGCTGGCCATGGTGGGCCAGCACGGCGTCTACTGTCAGAGCGCGCGGACACCGGGAAGACCCACGCTCGACATCGCCCTCGTGGTGGAGCAGATCGGCGATGCGAAGGAACTGCTGCAGACCGTGATCGAGCTCGAGCGAACGTGAGCGCGCCTTCCGGATCCGGTCCAACCGGCCCCATAGGGGTCGTAGCCCACTACAACCTGCTCGAAGCGCTGGAGCCATCGGGGCCGGGCCAGCTGTTTCGCGCCCGCGACACGAGGCTGGGCCGCACCGTCACGGTGCGATGGCTGCCCGCCGACTTCACACCCGACGCCGCGGCACGCGCCGAACTGGTCGCCCAGGCACGCTCGATGACCTCGCTGTCGCACCCGAACGTGATCACGCTCTTCGACGCCAACGAGCACGAGGGGCGCGTGTTCCTCGCCTTCGAGTTCCTGCAAGGGCAATCGCTTCGCCGGGAGATCGACGGACAGCACCTGAACATGCGCAGGGCGGTCGAGACGTCGATCCAGATTGCCGATGCAATTGCCGCGGCCCACGCCGCGGGGCTGATCCACGGCGGGCTGAGCCCAGAATCCGTGTCGATGACGGCGCGCGGGCACGCCAAGGTCCCGGCGTTCTGGCTGGCGGCGCACACCGGCTTCACACGGGCCGACGGGAGGCTGCGTGACTACGACTCGCCGGAAGAGATGCAGGGTCAGCCGCCGGACGAACGCTCAGACGTCTACTCGGTGGGAGCCATCCTCTATGAGATGCTGACTGGACGCCGGCCGAACCCGCGCGGATCGGCGGCCCCCAGCGCGGCGAACCGGCACGTGTCCGATGAGCTCGACGAGCTGACGCTCCGTGCCGTGGCGCCCAATCCAGACCTCCGTCCCCAGAGCATGGCGGTGCTGGCGGGCGAGCTTCGGGCCCTTGTGTCGGCGATGGACGCGAGTGACGCCCGCGCCGACACCGAGATCGCCGCAAGGTCCGATAGGCCTCTGGCCGGTGGTCGCGAGTGGGTCTGGTGCTCGTCCTGCTGGCCGGTGCCGTGTGGCTGGCGCTCAGTCTCCTTGCCCCGCGCTAGCGGGCCAAAAGACACCGCCCTAGCGAGGTCGATCCGCGCTGGAAGCCGGCGTCCCGGCGGTGAGGATGCTTCCCAGCCGGTCGGCGAATGCCGACCGCGCCAGCACCTGATCGATGCCGGCGGCGCGGGCCGCCGCGATCGTGTCCGCATGGACGTGCGACACGAATCCCAGCGTCGCAACGGACCGCAGGGTCGGGGTCCGCCTTCATGGCCGCTACCGTTTCGATCGGCCGCAACTTCACGCTGTCGAGATCGAACACGACCAGGTGTGGCTGCTTCTCGCGGATGGTCTCGAGGGTGTTCTCGCCGGTACGCTCGAAGTAGACCTCGGCATTGACCAGTCGGGCGGCCGTCTTGATCTTGATCGAGAAGAAGAGATCGTCGACGAGGAATACAACCATGTCTGGCTCCAGGCTCCAGGCTCCAGGCCACAGGCCTCTCCAACCACCAACCACGAACCACGACACGAACTACGAACTACGAACTACGAACGTGAGAGTATCTCCTCCAATGATCCTCGAAGTCCGCGCCGTCGCGCCGTTCTACAAGAACGGCTTCGTTGTGGGATGCGAGCGGACGCGCCAGGGTATCGTGATCGACCCCGGCGACGAAGTCGACCAGTTGCTGGCCGCCGTGCGCGACCACGGCTTGGACGTCCGCCACATCCTTCTGACGCATGCGCACGTGGATCACATAACGGGCGTGGCGGCCGCGAAGAACGAGCTGAGCGCGCCGGTCTACCTCCACCGCGACGATCTGTTTCTCTACGAGGCGGCGGTGGAACAGGGCGCGATGTTCGGCTTCAAGGTGTCGCCGCAGCCGACGCCCGACGTGTTCTACGACGGTTCAGCGATCGAGTTCGGCGACTTCGATGTGAACGTGCACCACACGCCCGGCCATTGCCCGGGCGGCGTGTGCCTGCAGATCGCCAGGCGCGGCAGTGCAGACACACACCTGTTCGTGGGCGACACGCTCTTCTCCGGGTCGATTGGCCGGACGGACCTGCCGGGCGGCGACTACGAGCGCCTGATGCGCTCGATTACTGACGTGATCTTCCCGCTGGGTGACGCAGCCATCGTTCACCCGGGGCATGGCGCTGATACGAGCATTGCGCGCGAGCGCGCCACGAATCCGTTCGTCGTGGATTACTTGTCCCGCGGCCAGTGACGCAGTTCCGCCCGCGAAACTACGAAGGCCACGAACCACGAACCACGAACTACGAGTCTTCCCTCGTGGCCACGAGCTCGAGCCGCCCGACTCGAATCCGGTCTCCAGAGCTCAACGAGGCTCGTTCCACGCGGTCACCGTTTACGTAAGTGCCGTTGGTGCTGTCGAGGTCCGCCACCTCCAGCCCGCCATCGGCCAGGGCGCTCAGCCTGCAGTGAACCCGTGAGACCAGGGCGGCGTCCACGATGAAGTCGGCTCCGGTGGACCGGCCCACGGTCCGCACCGTCCCGGGCAGCATCCTGAAAGTCTTCTCGGGGGTTCCTTCGGTTTCAACTCTCAGAATCCACATCTAGCGAGGCTCCTCCACGCATCTCTAGGCTCCGCCTCGCCAGAGGCAGTGTCTGATTGCCCCCGCTCCGCGGGGGCGGGGTGCAACTTTTCCGGCGGGTTCGTCGTCAATGTCCCTGTCGGCCCGGCAGGGCCGTATTCCACGAGGACGCAATGCGAAAATCTCGAAAACTCGGCCTCTGGGTCGCCGCGGCCACCCTCGTCGTTGCCGCCGCCTGGGGGTTTTCCACGCTGAGCGGGGCCTCCGACGGCATCGACCCCGCCAAGATCGCCACGGTCGAGGCAGGCACGATGACCCGGTCGGTCGTGGCCACGGGCAAGGTCGAGCCCATCACGAAGGTCGAGATCAAATCGAAGGCGAACGGCATCATCGAGCGGCTTCTCGTCGACGTCGATCTGGTGGTGCAGCCTGGCCAGGTGTTGGCCGAGATCGACAAGGAGAATCTTAACGCACGACTCCGCGAGGCCCGCGCGAACCTGCAGGCGGCCGAAGCCGCGCGCGAGGGCGCCGCCGCTCAGCTGAAGAAGAACGAGATCGAGGCGGAGTCGCCCGAACGTTGCATTCACACGCCGGGCCCACTCGCGCGCTGAGCAGCTATTCGCGCAGAAGCTGGTCTCGCAGTCGGCGCTCGACGAAGCGCAGAGCGCCGTCGAGCAGGCCGAGAACCGTCAGCGCGCCGCCAGCGGCCAGCTGGTGGTCGCACGCGCACGCGTGGCAGAGGCCACGGCCCAAGTGTCACAGGCAAGGGCCGCGGTGGAGCGGGCCGAGGAGGAGCTGACCAACGCCACCATCAAAGCGCCCATCCGGGCCACCGTGCTGACGCGCGACGTTGAAGTGGGCAGCCCCGTGTCGTCGATCCTGAACCTCGGTGCCAACGCCACGCTGGTGATGACCCTCGGCGACATCGAGCGGGTGTTCGTGCGCGGCAAGGTGGACGAAGCCGACATCGGACGGGTGCGGCTGGGGCAGTCGGCGAAGATCACCACCGAGTCGTTTCCCGACAAGGCCTTCGAGGGCCGAGTGACGCAGATCTCGCCGATCGGCGTCGAAAAGGACAACGTCACGACCTTCGAGGTGGAGGTGTCCATCGACAACGCCGCCAAGGAGCTGAAGGCGAACATGACGGCGAACGCCGAGATCGTCCTCGAGCAGTTCCCGAACTCGCTGCTGCTGCCCGAGGCCGCCATCACGTTCGACGACAAGCGCAACGCGTCGGTGAACGTTGTCGACCCGGTCGCCCCGGAGGGCCGCCGCAAGGTGGACGTCAAGGTGGGCGTCGGCAACGGCACGCGGATCCAGATCCTGAGCGGTCTGAAGGCCGGCGAGCGGGTAGTGCTGCCGGGTTAAGCGGCCATGCGAGAGGTTCTGATCCAGGTCCTTCAGAACCTGCGGGCGAACAAGCTGCGCAGCTTCCTGACGATGTTCGGCATCGCCTGGGGCGTCGTGTCCGTGGTCATCCTGCAGGCCACCGGCGAAGGGTTCCAGCGCGGGAACCAGCACGTGCTCGAGGAGCTGGGCAAGAACATCGGCATCGTGTGGGGCGGCCGCACCTCGCTCCAGGCCGGAGGCGAGCGAGCCGGCCACCAGATTCTGCTCACCGCCGCCGACGCCAAGGCGCTCGCCACCGAGTCGCGGCTCATCGCCGTGGTCAGCGCGGAGATTCAGCGCGGCGCCATGAGGATCAAGAGCGCCCACAATTCGGCCACTCTCCAGGTCCACGGCATCGAGCCTCAGTACCAGGCCATCCGGACCATCGACGTCGAGCGCGGCCGGATGTTCGGCGTGAACGACGAAGAGGAGGCGCGGCGCGTCGCCATCATCGGCGCCGACGCCACGGCGCAGCTCTTCGGCACGCGTGACAGCCTGGGGCAGCGCGTCTACCTGAACGGGCTGCCGTATACGGTGATCGGCAAGATCCGGAAGAAGGACCAGGACAGCAGCTACAGCGGACCGGACAACGACAAGGTGTTCGTGCCGTTCTCGGCGATGCTGCGCGACTTTCCGCGGCCGGACGCGGAGCCGGGCGTGCTGTCGAACCTGATCGTGTCGCCGCACGAGTGGGTGGTGGACCAGCTGCCGGCGGTTCTCGACGCACGGACGGGCCGCATCGAGGACGTGGACTGGCCGCTCGAGCAGGAGGTCAGGCGCATCCTGGCGCCGCGGCACCGCTTCGATCCGACCGATCGCAATGCCGTGGCCATGTGGGACACGTCACTCGAGACGCTGATGTTCGGCCGGATGATCGAGCACATGAACTGGTTCTTCGCGCTGGTCAGCGTGGTGACGCTGGCACTCGGCGGCCTGGGCGTCATGAACATCATGCTGGTGGCCGTTCGCGAGCGCACACGGGAAATCGGCGTGCGCAAGGCGCTTGGCGCCACGACTCATCACGTGCAGCGCCAGTTCTTTCTTGAAGGCTTCCTGCTCACGATGCTCAGCGGCACCATCGGGTTCGCCGTGGCCTTTGCGCTGTGTGCCGGCGTGAACCAGCTGCCGATGCCGGTGAGATTTCAGGGATTGGTCATCACCTGGACCGCCGGACTGGGAGCCATGGGTCTGCTAGTGCTGATCGGCGTGGTGACCTCCACGCTGCCGGCCCGCCGCGCCGCGCTGCTGCCTCCCGTCGAGGCCTTGCGGTTCGAATCATGAAAACCGTGGTTCGAGAGGCGGCGGCTGGGCTGGCGCGCAATCGCATGCGCGCGGGCTTGTCGATGCTGGGGATCTCCTGGGGCATCGTGTCGGTGGTGGTGCTGCTGGCGTACGGAGAGGGCTTCAACCAGGCCCTGCTGCGCGGATTCCAGGGCGCCTACGGCGACGGCGTCACCATCATGTTTTCCGGCCAGACCAGCATGCAGTCTGGCGGCGAGCGCGCAGGGAAGCCGATCCGGTTGCGTATGGATGATGCGCGCGCTGTGGGCGAGCTGCCGTTCGTGAAGGCATGGAGCCCCGAATTCATGCGCGACGTCCTGGTGGTATGGCGGGCCAAACAGGCCAGCTACCGCGCCCGCGGCGTGGCGCCGGCTTATGGGGTCATGCGCACGCAGCCCGCCGCCGCCGGCCGCTTCATCGATTCGGAGGACGTGCGCCTGCAGCGGCGGGTGGTGTTCCTCGGCAGCGAGGTCGCCCGCAAGCTCTTCGGAACGCAGGCTGCCGTCGGCGAAACCGTCCGGCTGAACGGCATGGCGTTCCACGTCATCGGCGTGCAGCGCGAGAAGGTGCAGCTCTCGAATTACGGCCGCCCCGACAAGGAAAGCGTGTTCATTCCGCACACGACGGCCGGCCAGCTGTGGAACACCGAATACCTCAGCACCTTCATCTTCCAGGCAGTGGACTCCACGCTGGCGGTGCGCACCGAACGGCAGGTCAAGGAGGTGCTGGGCCGGCGTCTGCGGTTCAACCCTGCGGACGAACGTGCGCTGCGATCGTTCGGCTCCGCGCAGGCGCAGGACATCACGGCGAGCATCGTCCTGGGGCTCAAGCTGGTCCTGGGCTTCATCGGCGTGCTGACCCTGGCGATTGGCGGCGTGGGCGTGATGAACATCATGTTCGTGTCCGTGACCGAGCGCACGCGCGAGATCGGCCTGCGCAAGGCGCTGGGCGCCAGGCGCCGGACCATCCTCGGGCAGTTTCTGGCCGAGGGGCTGGCGACGACGTTCGCGGGAGGCGCCGTCGGCGTGGCCATCTCCTACGTGCTCGTGTGGATGTTCAGCCCGCGGCCGTTCCTCTCGGAACTGCTCGATGACCGGACGCGAGCCGTGGACATCTATCTGAACCTGTCCTTCGAGCTGCTGGCGGTCTGCACGGGCATCCTGATGGTCGTGGGACTTGTCAGCTCGTTCGTGCCCGCCCTGCGGGCGTCCCGCCTCGATCCCATCGAAGCCTTGAGATACGAGTAGAACGGGCTCTAGGCTCTGGCCCAGGCCTTCCGGCTCTGGGTCCGCTAGTGCTGCTCTCACAAACTACCCTTGACGGCATCGCGCGCGGCACCGTGACCGCTGTGTTCCGGCGCTGGACCACCCCTCGAGTCAAGGAGGGATCGACCTTCAAGACGCCGGCCGGTGTCGTCGCGGTGGACGCCGTCGACGAGTCGTCGGTCCTCCGGCTTGGCGACGCGGACGCGCGCGCGGCCGGCTACCCGTCCAAGGCGGCGCTCCTCAACGAGCTGGCGGAGTATCCAGACGGGCAGCTGTATCGGATCACCGTGCGGCTGGCGGGTGCCGACCCGCGTGTGGCGCTTGCGAGAAAACGCGCGCCTCACGGACGCCGATGTCCACGCTCTCGAGCACCAGATCGCTGCGATGGGCGCGAAGTCCAAGGACGGGCCGTGGGCCATGCGCGTCTTGAGCCTGATCGAGCAGCGGCCGGGCGTTCTCGCCGCGCGGCTCGCCAAGTCTCTCGGCATGGAGACGTCGCTGTTCAAGCCGCGGGTCCGTCAACTGAAGGAGCTTGGCCTCACCGAGAGCCTGGAGGTCGGCTACCGCCTGTCGCCTCGAGGACGGGCATTTCTCGACGCCGTGGACAAGAAAACCCGGCGCTGAGGTCCTTCACCTGCGGAGACGGCTCGAGATCTTCACCATCTTCTGCGGCACCCGCCGCAGGACATCACGGCTTCTCGCAAGCGCCCACGTCCCGGCGGTCGGGGCGATGGTGCCGGGCCCGACACCGTAGCCGTAGCGTTCGAGCTCCGCGTGCAGGATCGCTTCGCAGCGCGCCAGCGTGGCGGAATCCAGCTCGCCCCACTTGCTGACGTTGTTCCGGCGGATTGGAAGACGCTCGACGGCTGCGTGGCCGTTCAACGCGGGCGCCAGGCCGAAGTGGCGGCCGAATCGCTCGACGAACGCGTGCGGAGCCGCCAGCAGGTCCTCGTAGCGAACATGCAGACGATAGTCCTCCGGCGTCCGATCGAACTCTCGCTCGTAGCGTGTGAACCGGTCATGGACGTACTTGGCGGCAACCAGAGGCTCAATCGGGCCGAAGTCCGCCCGCGTGATCGAAAGGAGGTTGTCCCGGAAGTCGCGGGTCAGCAGCAGAATCCGCCGGTTCGGGATCACCCTGTCAATCGCGTCGATGTGCTGCCAGAGGTCGTCCGACTTGACCGCCATGAGCGTCGTGCGCAGCCGGAACGCTCCATAGGCATAGACGAAGCGGGCGAGATCGGCGCCCGACCGGAGGTCTACCGAGGCGAAATAGTCCGCAATCTCGCTGTAGTCCGAGTTCGATCTGACGATCCTGGTGGTCTTGCGCCGCACCGCGGACGGCAACAGGCGCGCGCTGAGCCGGTGGAACTGCCGGCGAATGTCGTCAGGCTCCGAATCCGGTCCCAGTCGCGCGGCGGAGCTGAAGATGATCGACTGGTCCTGGATGACGCAAAAGCCGAACGCGCTGGCGAGCACGCTTCTCAGCAAGTTCGTACCGGAACCCTGCACCCCGAGGATGACGAACACAGGAACGCGGCGCGCGTGCTCGAAGAACTCCCGGAACGACTCGCCCGGAGCGGTCGAACCGGTCGTGGGCCGCGACAACGTCAGCGGAACCATTGCGTCCAGTCCACTGTTGGATCCGACACGGCAACGAAAGAGGGATTGAGCACGTCGAGCTTGCTGTAACGAAGCGGGGTACCGCACAGCTGCAGCACGGCGCCGCCGGCGGCCTCGACCACCGCATGGGCGGCGGCAGTGTCCCATTCGGACGTAGGAGCCAGGCGCGGATAGATGTCGGCGCCGCCCTCTGCCAGCATGCACAGCTTGAGGGAACTTCCGATCTGGCGGAACTGCACGGCACCGTGCGCGCGCTCCAGCCTGGCCAGGGGCCCGGTCAGTTCGTCGGCGCCGTGGCGGCGGCTGGCCACGACAACCGGTTGCCGGCCGCCGTACGCCCGGGCGGCGAGCCGGGTTGTGCCGCTCGAATCGATCCGGCAGGCGCGGCGCGCCGCGACGTCTCCGGTGAAGATCGTGTTTCGGGCCGGAACCCCGACCACGCCGAGCGTCGGCCGGCCGCTTTCGACCAGTGCCACGTTGACGGTGAATTCACCGTTTCGCGCCAGAAACTCCTTCGTGCCGTCGAGCGGATCGATCAGCCAGTACGCAGCCCACGCGGCCCGCGACTCGTCGGATGCAGGCCCCTCCTCGGAGACGACGGGCAGGGCCGGGACGATGACAGACAGGCGCTCGGTGAGCACACGATGCGACGCCAGGTCGGCTGCGGTCAGTGGGGACCGATCGGCCTTCGTGCGCACTTCGCCAGCGTGCCCGTAGGAGCTCATGATCGCCGCGCCGGCCGCCTGGACGGCTGACACCACGCACTCGAGCAGTTCGGCCCGTGAGGTCATTGCCGGACGTCGAAAATCCCTGCCGCGCAGAGGTGGGCGAGGATGCGCTCCGCCGACTCTTCCGGCGACATCGCGGTGGTGTTCAGGACGATTTCCGGCGACTCGGGCGTCTCGTAGGGCGAATCCACACCCGTGAAGTTCCTCAGCTCGCCGCGCCGGGCTTTGCGATACAGCCCCTTGGGATCCCTGGCTTCGGCGACGTGAATGGGCGTGTCGACGAAGACCTCGATGAATTCTCCTGGCGGCATCAGGTTGCGAGCCATCCGCCGGTCGGCCCGGAACGGTGAGATGAAGGACACCAGAGTCATCAGGCCAGCGTCGGCCATCAACTTCGCCACTTCCGCCACGCGCCGGATGTTCTCGGCACGATCGTCGTCGCTGAAGCCGAGATCGCGGTTCAGCCCGTGACGGACGTTGTCGCCGTCCAGCAGATAGGTGTGGCGCCCCAGCGCGAGCAGGCGCTTCTCGAGCAGGTTCGCGATGGTGGACTTGCCCGCTCCAGACACGCCCGTGAACCACAGGACGCATGGGTTCTGCCCCTTGATGCCCGCGCGCGCGCGGCGGTCGACCTCGAGGGCCTGCCAGTGAATGTCGGGTCGCGTCAGGATGGCGACCGGCGCCGCCTCTCGAGCGGAAGTAGCTGCGGTCATCGCCATCACGACCTCGCCAATCGCCGCGGCAGAATCGGCGCGACGTGCGCGCGTACCGCGAGACGATAAACACTGTCGGCCCAATAGCGCCGGTCGGCGATACGCCGCCAGATGCCCTGCGCCCGCCACGTCGCACGTTCGACGGGGCCGACCCGTATGCTGCCGTGCGTTGCCCTGATGTAGCCCAGCGCGGCCATCTCCGGCCCGGCCACGGCTTCGATGCACTCCAGCTCGCGTGACTGGAGAGCGTGCCACTTCTTCGAGTTTCCCGACCTCACCTGGACGCGAAGCTGCGCGGCAACTGCGGCCGTCAGAGAGGCATGGTTGGTGATGCCGAGGAAACTCGCCACGCGGTCGAGGGTTCGCGCGGGGTGTTCGAGCAGATCTTCGTATCGAAACTCGATGAACTGCTCGGGCGCTACGCGGGCGGCGAAGCCCCGGATCAGGCCCAGTACCTCGCGCCAGTACCCGCGCCGCTTCGTAGGCGGTCTTCGAACCGAAGCCCGCCTTGAATTGCGACACGGCCATGTCCCTGGGATCGCGGACCACGTGAACGAACTGCGCGGTCGGGAACAGCTCCAGCAGGACGTCCAGGTGGTAGTTGTATTCCGGGGTCTTGTCACCCCATCGCACCAGGCCCTTGCTGGTGGCGAACTGCTCGAAAATCGCCCGCAGCGCGCCAGCGTAAGTGGGCTCCGTCACGTAGCGCAGGGCCCGATCGACGTCGAAGACGAAGCCGAAGTTTCGGCGCGTGCGCGGAAAGAAGCGTTCGCGGCTGATGTCGGTCAACAGGCGACGCATGTTCCCGCGGACTCGCAGGTCGCCGTAGCGCGCAATGTGTCGGGCGTATCGGATGATGAACTGGCTTTCGGTGCCGAAGTTGACACCGAGATGATCGAGTAGCAGGCGGCACGTGAGGCTGGTACCGGAACCCGTACATCCCAGGACGAACACGGGACTGAAGCGGGTGTGCAGCGGCGGATGCTTGGCGTGCATGGACGTTTCTCCGTCCACTCACGCTACCGGGCGGCAATGACGGCGCCGCAACGCGCACGTTACGTTACAGGATGGTCACATCTGACGTTTCACAAACCCAACGGACGGGGCAGGGGCTTGTCAGATACCGCCTTCTTGCGGGCCAATTCCGCCTTGGATGCTGGGCCGAATGCCGACTCGATGCAAGAGTGCCACAATTTCCTCAACCGACCAGACGTGATCCGCGATTCGTGATAAGTAAAATCGGTTGCCGCACGAGATCGACAGCCACTTCAAGGGATGGGCGAAGCCGGGGCCGATACCACCGGGCGCACGCTCCGGCGCACAACCCGACGCAGGCGAGACGCTCGATGCCATCAGCGGACACTTCCGCATCTACCAGCTGAAGGATGGGCACCGGTTTTCCACGGACGACGTGTTGACGGCCTGGTACGGTTCCACGTGGGTGCCGGCAGCGCACTCCGTGCTCGACCTGGGCTCGGGTATCGGATCGGTGGGGATGATCGCCGCGTGGCGTTTGCCGGGCGCCCGCTTCGTGACCGTGGAGGCGCAGGCCGAGAGCGTCGGGCTGGCGCGGCGATCGTGCCGCTACAACGGCCTGGAGGATCGGTACGAGATCCGGGAGGGCGACTTCCGCGACGGCGGCGTGCTGCGAGAGACGGAGCGTTTCGACCTGGTGCTTGGCAGCCCGCCGTACTTTCCGCTGGGCACCGGGATCCATGGCGATCACCCGCAAAAGGTGGCGTGCCGTTTCGAGCTGCGGGGCGATATCGGCGACTACGCCACCGTGGCAGGCTCACACCTTGCCGGCGGCGGCTTCTTCGCATGCGTCTTCCCCGAGGAGCAGCGGCCGCGTCTCGAAGCAGGGGCGGCGGCTGCCGGACTCGTCGTCGTGCGGCGGCGGCCTGTCGTTTTCCGCGAGGGAGAGTCGCCGCTCATCACGCTGTTCGGGATGATGCGCGCGGCGGACCTGCCGGAGGCGATGCGCGCGCGCACCTGGGTGGAGCCGCCGCTCGTGATTCGCACGGCGGCTGGGGAGGTGCACCCGGAGTATGCGGCGGTGAAGCTGGCTATCGGCTTTCCGCCCTAGGGCGCGATCGACTGCGTTACACTCGCTGCATCGAACCTCACGAATACATCGATCGAGCCGTACAACTGGCTGCCGACTCGGTTAAAGCTAACCACGGCGGGCCATTCGGCGCATTGATCGTGCAAGCCGGGCGAATCGTGGGCGAGGGCACCAACCACGTGCTTTCGAGTAACGACCCCACGGCCCATGCGGAGGTGATGGCGATCCGCGATGCGTGTACGCGTCTCGGGACATTCGCCCTGCACGGCACATCGCTCTATTCCACCTGCGAGCCATGCCCGATGTGTCTGGGCGCGATCTACTGGGCGCGCATCGAACGCGTGTACTTCGCGAGCACGCGCGAGGACGCCGCGCGCATCGGGTTCGACGACAGCCGCATCTACCAGGAGATCCTGATGCCGATCGAGCGCCGCGGCGTTGTGATGGAACGGGTCGCTTCGGAGCGGGCGGAACGCTTGCTGGACGAGTGGATGAACAAGAGCGATCGGACGATCTATTGACCTAGCCCATCGCCGCCCGGACGGCCGTGGTCATCTCTGCGGTCGTCGCCTTGCCGCCCAGGTCCGGAGTCCTCACGTCGCCGGTCGAGAGCACGCGTTCGATGGCCGCCAGGATCTGGTCCTGCGCGCCGGCATGGCCCAGGTGGCCCAGCATCATCGCCCCCGCCCAGATCGCCGCGATCGGATTGGCCACGCCCTTGCCGGCGATGTCTGGCGCCGACCCGTGGATGGGCTCGAACATCGACGGGGTGGTGTAGTCGGGATTGATGTTGCCGCCGGGCGCCACGCCCAGGCTGCCGGAGATCGCCGAGCCGATGTCGGTGATGATGTCGCCGAAGAGGTTGGAGGCCACGATCACGTCGAGTGTCTGCGGATGCGTGACCATGCGGGCGCACAACGCGTCCACGTGGTACTTCTTCAGCTCGACGTCCGGAAACTCCCTGGCCACCTCCGCCACTACCTCATCCCAGAGCACCATCGCGTGCTGCAGCGCGTTCGACTTCGTGGCGCTGGCCAGCATCTTCCGTGGCCGCGACTGCGCCAGCTTGAACGCGTAGCGGGCGATGCGCTCGATCCCGTGGCGGGTGAAGATGCCCGTCTGCTCGGCCAGTTCCTGCGGCGTCCCCGCGTGCAGGCGCCCGCCGAGGCCGCAGTACTCGCCCTCCGAGTTCTCCCGCACGCAGATCATGTCGATGTCGGCGGCGGTGCGCCCCGCCAGGGGCGATTTGGTGCCAGGCAGCAATCGCATCGGCCGCAGGTTCACGTACTGACCGAGCCGCTGGCGGAGCGGCAGGATCAGATCGCGCGCCGAAATGTGGTCAGGAACACGCGGGTCGCCGATGGCGCCGAGGTAGATCGCGTCGAACTTCAAGAGGCGCGCGATCCCGTCGGCGTCCAGCATGCGGCC
Organism: uncultured Acidobacteriota bacterium; assembly: GCA_963807235.1. Taxonomy (GTDB): domain Bacteria; phylum Acidobacteriota; class Vicinamibacteria; order Vicinamibacterales; family UBA2999; genus CAWEBF01. Next base: position 88,518 of record CAWEBF010000035.1, on the reverse strand, counting down.
GTGTTCCAGGTAGTAGTCGCAGCCCCACGGGATGCTGGTGAGGTCCAGCTCGAAGCCCCCGCGCTCGGCCGCCAGCTTGATGATCTCGAGACCGGCCGGAATCACTTCCTTGCCGATGCCGTCGCCCGCAATCACTGCAATCTTGAACGTTGTCATCTCTCGGAGACCGTCATACATCTGGTGTCGTCGCCCTGCCGGCCGGCGTCCTGGCCAGCGTAAACCCCAAGAATACAGCGGCAGCCATGCAAATCCCCGCCAGCGCCGGATCCAGCGCCGGCATGTAGCCCCACACCCCCACGCGGACCACGAACAGCGTGAGGACCCCGGCGACGATCGCCGCCAGCGCCTCGCGAGACCCGGCACGGGTCGTGTACAGGCCACCCACGACCGGCACGAGCAGCGTCACCACGAGCAGCGAATAGAAGACCGTCACGGCCCCGAGCACGGTCTGGAGCAGGATCGCCAGCAGCACGCCCACGACGCCGGCCACGATCGTGATGCGGCGGCCCACTCGCAGCATCATCTCGTCGGACGCGGCGGGGTTGATGAAGCGCTTGTACAGGTCCTTGGTCGCCGAGCTGGAGATCATGAACAGCACGGCATCGCACGTGTCCACGGCCGTCGAGAACACCGCCGCCAGAGCGATCGCGCCGAGCCACGGCGGCAGGAGCTGAGTGAGCACGCGCGGCAGCACCTCGTTGGGGTTCTCGATGCCCGGCAGCGCCACCCGCGCCACGAGGCCCAACAGCACCGGCACGAATGCGAAAGCCAGGAGCACGAACGCGTTCGCCGCCACGCCGACGCGCACGGCGTTCGCGCTGCGCGCGCCGTAGGCTTTTTGGATCAATCCTGGCGAGACGATGAAGGCAGGACCGGTCAACGCCAGCAGCGTCCAGCCCGATCCCGGGCCCGCGGAGTACATCGGATCGACCAGCCACGCGGGCGCATCCACCAGCAGGTTGCCGAGCCCGCCCACCGGCAGCAAGGTGGCCGGCACGGCCAATCCCAGGCCAACCACCATGACCGCGAGTTGCGCCGTGTTGATCCAGGCCGATCCCAGCAGTCCGCCCGAGGCGAAGTAGATCGTCATGATCGCGCCGCCGGTCAGTGCCCCCGCCCACCGCGGCATACCGGTCAGGATGTTCAGAATGGTGGCGCCGGCGATCAACTGGCCGGCCAGAAGTGCCAGCGATCCGATGCCGACGAGCGCCGTGGCCAGCCCGCGCACAGAAGGCCCGTAGCGGAACTCCAGGTAGTCGCCGGTGGTGTAGAAGTCGTGTTCTTTCGCCAGGGTCCACATCCGCGGCGCGACGGCGAACGCGAAGACCAGCGAGCCCAGACCCGCCGATCCGACCCACCACCACGCGCTGACTCCGTCCCTGTAGGCGAGCCCGCTGGCGCCGAAGAGCGACCCCGCGCCGATGTTGGCCGCGAGCATCGAGGAAAACACCAGGCCCGCGCTCAGGCTGCGGCCGGCCACGAAGAACTGGCTGCTCGTCCGCACGAGGCGTGACGTCCACACGCCCATGCCGACGATGGCAAAGGAATAGAGCGCGACGACGACCAGGTGAAAGTTCACCGGAAGCGCGCGGGGACCGTTCCCAGGTCGCGGGCCGCGGGCAGGCCGCCGAGTGACCGCGCCTGAACCACGGCGCGCACGATCGCTTCGGCCAGCGCCTCCGCGGCCAGCGCCCCGACCACTGTCGGGCTCGCCGGACCGGCCTGGCCGGTGGCCAGCACGAATACGGTGTCGCCGTCGCCGACCGTGTGGGACGGTCGAATGGCCCGGGCGAAGCCGTCGTCGGCCATGATCGCCACGCGGTTCACGTCGGCCTTCGACAGCCGTGCGTTGGTGGCCACGACGGCGATGGTCGTGTTGCCGCCGGCGCGCGGCGCCGGTGCGTTGGTGAACGCTCCTGCAAGCAGCAGCGCGCGTACGTCGGCCAGCGCTTTGCCGTCCTCCGTCCTCAGTCCAGCCACCAGCTGCCCGGTCGCGTGATCCACCACGTCGCCAACCGCGTTCACCGCCGCGATCGCGCCGACCACCAGGCCGTTGGGCAGCGTGATGCTGGCGGTGCCGAGGCCGCCCTTCATCGCGCGTCGCGCGTTTGCGCCGAACTTTCCGACCGTTGCGCCCGCGCCCGCACCGACGTTGCCTTCAGCGACGGGGCCAGAAGCCGCTGCCGTGGCCGCGCGGTATCCGCAATCGGCTGTGGGGCGCACTTTCGGATCGCCGCCAAATCCGAGATCGATCAGGATAGCCGCAGGCACGATGGGCACCACGCCCGCCGCACCCACGTTCCACCCGATCTTGCGTTCGTCCAGGTAGCGCATCACGCCGTCGGCCGCCGCGAGCCCGTAGGCGCTGCCGCCAGCGAGAACCACGGCGTTCACCTTGTCCACCATGTTCTCGGAGGCGAGGAGGTCCGTTTCGCGGGTGCCGGGCGCGCCTCCGCGCTGAGAGACGCCTCCCACCGCGCCTTCGCCGTCCACCAGGATCACCGTGCACCCGGTGGGGCGCTCGGCCAGGGTGAAGTGGCCGATCTTGATGCCTGGTACCGCCGTGATGCCTTTCGGGTTCGCCTGCGAAGCGGGGGTGGTCGCCGGCGCGGAGGAGCGGCCTTGCGCCACCACCAGCACGAGCGTCCCGAGCCCAAGGACGAACACGGCGCTCAGCGCTGCGGTCCCGTGCCTTCGGCTCATGTCTGATCCCCGATTCTCTACTTGATTGCCGCGAACGTCCTGGTCAGCCAGTCCGTGACCGTCTTGGACAGGTCGGCGCTGACGTTCTTGTCCGTCAGCGTCGCGTACTCGGATACGTCGCCGGTCGTTGCGGGGGCCAGCAAGTGGTTCACGCCCCGCACGACCACGAGCTCCACGGCCTTGCTCCTGCTTTCCTTGCGCGCCAGGCCGGCCAGCCGCTCGGCGTGCGCGATGGGGACCTGTTTGTCCAGTGCGCCGTGCACGAGGAGCATCGGCTGGCGGACCCCTTTTATCGTTCTGGCCGGGTCGAAAAGGAGCACGCTCTGGAACCAAGGCGTATCCGCCTGTTTCCGGAGCGCCGGCGGGACACCCTCCCAGCCCTTGCCAGTTACCACCGCTGTTTGAATCTGCTTCTGCAGGACGACGCGAGCCTCGCGATCCGCTGGTGTCATCGCCGACTGCTCGAGCGCCGACTGCTGCTGCTCGAGGATCAGCTCGGCGCCCGTCGAGCCCGCGCCCGCCAGCGTGACGAGCGCCGCAATCTTGCCCTCGCGCGACGCCGCCAGGATGCCCACCCACGCGCCTTCCGAATGCCCGACGACGGCAATCCGCTTGGGATCCACGTCCTTGCGCGCCGCCAGCCACCTGACCACCGCGCGCGTGTCCTCGGCGTAGTCGTTCAGGGTGGCGGACTCGGCGCGGCCTCCGCTTTGTCCGAATCCGCGCTTGTCGTAGCGCACGGCCAGGATGCCGGCGTCGGCGAGCCGGCCCGCGAGCTGCGCCAGCGTTGGCACGCCGAACGCGGTGCCGTCGCGATCGCCGATGCCCGATCCTCCGAGCAGAATCGCGACAGGAAGCCTGGCGGGCCCGGTCTTCGGTCGTGTCAACGTGGCGCCGATGTTGAACCCGAGCGCCGGGATCGTCGCCGACTCGTCGCCCGGGTTGGAGTAGATCTGCGTGCGGGACGTGGACGACGCCACGTCATCACGGACCACGTCAAGCGCCTGCGCCGGTATGCTCAGCCGCACCAGCGCTCCTTCAGAGGTGGACGTGATGGTGGCGGGAATATCGCCTATCGGGCCGCGCAGCACGATGTCGTAGCGGCGGACGTCGTGGAAGTTCCCGCCGATCTGCATCCGCTCGGCAGTGACCGTATTCACCCGCACGCCCAGTTCGACTTGCGGCAGGATGTAGGCGCGAAGCTCCAAGGGCTCGGATACGGTCGTGACCCGACGCGTCAGCGCCTCCCAGGCGCCGAAGAACGAGCTGGGCAGGAGCACCAGCGCTTGCGGAGCCACCGGATGCTCACGCGTGAACGGCGTCCCTGTCTGTGAGCCCTCGGTGCGAACCACGCCGTTCGCGAACGTGGACTTCGCGGTGATGGGCCCTCCGCTGACGGTGCCCTCGAGAACAAACGACTCGGGCGTCCAGTCGCGGGAGTATCGAACTTCCGCCTTGCCGATGGTGGAATTCTCCGGCACAGACGCGCGGCCCACGCTCGTGATCGTCGTGCCCGTGTCATCCGTGCGGACAGCCACGTCCTCGTGGCCGACCGGCGATCCCTTGAGGAAGATCGTGTAACCGGTTGCGGCCGGTGAAGGTTGCTGGGCCGCGGCACCTGTGCCCAGGAGGGCCACGAGCGCCCACGTAGAATAGCGGTAGGGCATCTGAGCGGATCGTATCAGACAGCTCACAAGAGACTCGCCAAGGCAAAGGGCTGAAGGCTAAAGGCAAAAGGAAGAAACGAATTGCTCGAAGAGGCGGTCATCGGGGCGGTTCAGCCCAGCGTTCAGCTGGCGGTGGCGGGCAAGGACCGCGCGTCGTTCCTCCAGGGCCTGCTGACCAACGACATCCAGGCGCTCGAACCGGGCACCGGCTGCTATGCCGCGTGGCTGACGCCGCAGGGCCGCATGCTGACCGACATGCACGTGCTCCAGTCGGCCAATATGGCGCTGCTGGATGTACCCAGCTTCACCGGGGCCGCAACGCTGGCGCGGCTGGAGCAGTTCCTCTTCTCGGAAGACGTGACCCTCAGTTCGCTGGATTCGTCGCTTCAGGCCGTGTGGATCCATGGCCATCAAGCCGCCGCCGTACTGCAGCAGGTCCTGGAGGGGGCGGACGGGTTGGCGGATTGGCCGGCTTACCGTCATCAGCCCATCGAGTTTCAGGACGAACCCGTTGTGGTCGCGCGCATCGATCAACTGGGTGCGCCCGGGTTCAGCGTCTATGTCCCTCCAGCGCGGGCCGCAGTGCTGACGGCGGCGCTCGTCGCCGCGGGCGCGCGCGTGGCCAGCCAGGACGCGATCGAGGTGGCCAGGATCGAGGCACGTTATCCGCTGTTCGGCGTCGACATGAAAGAGGACACGATCCCGCTCGAAGCCGGGATCGAGGAGAGGGCGATCTCGCTGACGAAGGGCTGCTACGTCGGCCAGGAAGTCATCATTCGCGTGCTCCATCGTGGGCACGGGCGTGTGGCCAGGAAGCTGGTGGGCTTGACGATCGACGGACCCAGGCCAGAGCCTGGCGCGAAGCTCACTGCCGCTGGCCGCGAGGTGGGTTGGATCACGAGCGCAGCGGTTTCGGACCGCTCGGGGACCGTGGCCCTTGGCTACGTCCACCGCGACTTCCTGTCGCCGGGTACAGAGTTTACGGTGGCCACCGCGGGGGCTGCCGTCGCCGCCCGATTGCGCTCTTGAAATGGGGTCGGGCGTCCTATTTTGTGGAATTGGGGTCGGGCCTAATTGATGGGTAATTGCTCCCAATTAGGCCCGACCCCAATTCCACAAAATAGGACGCCCGACCCCATTACGAATCTGACAGCAGCGCGATGAGATCCGCGTCCGCCGGCGGAAAGTCCAGCGCACCCAGTTCCGCGCGCGTCACCCACTGCATCCGCTGTCCGAGCTGCGGCGTGGGAAGGCCAAGCAGCCTGCACCGGTAGAAGTGCAGTGACACCGTGCGGTCGGAATACTCGTGCGACGTCGACAGCACCAGGCCGTCCACCTCGACATCCACTCCCAGCTCCTCGAGCATCTCGCGGCGAAGCGCCTGTTCGTGGGATTCCGCGTCGCGCACCTTGCCGCCAGGAAACTCCCACAGCCCCGCCAGGTGGACGCCGGCTTGACGCTGCGTCACGAGGTACCTGTGACCGTCGTCGACGACGGCCGCCACGACGTCCACCGAGGTCACGTCTTCTTCCGCTTGGCTTGAGACGATCGGCAGAAGCGGCGCATCGGGCAGACGCCGCACTTCTGGCTTCGCGCAACGCACACCGTGGCCCCGAGATCCATGAGCGCCTGGTTGAAGTCGTAGAAGTGCCTGAACGGGAGCACCGCCTCCGAGTGCTGCCACAGCCGCCGCTTCATCGCGTGCGCCTTCGGGTCGCCCTTCGCGATGAACACGCGAAAGAGCACACGCGCCACGTTGGTGTCGAGGATTGGCGCGCGCTGGCCGAATGCGAAGCTGCGGATGGCTCCTGCCGTGTACGCCCCGATGCCCTTGAAGGAGAGCAGCGTCTCGGCATCCGATGGCAGCTGACCGCCGTAGCTGGTCATCGACTCCCGAGCGATCGAGTGAAGACGCTTCGGCCGGATGTTGTAGCCAAGCGGCCGCCAGGTGGCGCTGACGTCGGCTTCGTCCGCCGCCGCCAGGGCCTCGAGCGACGGGTACTTGACCAGCCACTCGTGATACTTGGGCAGCACACGCTCGACCTGTGTCTGCTGGAGCATGACCTCCGACACGAGCACGTGGTAAGGATCGGTGGTGTTGCGCCACGGCAGGTCCCGTCCGTTGAGCCGGTACCAGCCGAGGAGCCTCGTCCGAAAGCGCCGCCGCTCGGCCGATGACGGTAGGGGAGCCTCTCGCATCCGCACCTATAATTCCACGCGTGAAGATCTACACAAAGACCGGCGATGCGGGCGAGACGTCGTTTTTCGACGGGTCGCGCGTGTCGAAGGCCGACCATCGTGTAGATGCCTACGGGGAGGTGGACGAGCTGAACGCGTGCCTGGGGGCGGCGCGAGGCGTCTGCCCGGATGCCGACTTGCGGGACGCACTGGCCTCCATCCAGCAGCAGCTCTTTGCCGTGGGCGCCACGCTGGCGGACCCCTCGGTCAAGATAGCCGAGCGTGTGACCAAGGCCGGTGTTCGAGAATCCGACGTCGAACGTTTAGAGCAGTGGATCGACCAACTGGAGACGGAACTGCCATCGCTGCGCCGATTCATCCTCCCTGGCGGCGGGGAGGCGGGTGCCTGGCTGCACGTCGCTCGCGCCGTCTGCCGGCGCGCCGAGCGGCGGGTGGTGGGATTGGGCGGCAGCGCCGCCGAGCCCATCGTGGTCAGGTATCTCAACCGGCTGTCGGATCTACTGTTCGTCATGGCCAGGGCCTCGAATCATCGGCGGGGTGTTCCCGAGACCGAGTGGTGAGCGAACTCGACGAGGCGTACGCCTCCTGCGAGCAGATCGCCAAGGCGCACTACGAGAACTTTCCGGTGGCTTCCTTGCTGCTCCCGCGGCCCCTGCGCCGCCACGTCGCGGCCGTCTACGCGTTCGCCCGCGCCGCGGACGACTTTGCGGACGAGGGCGAGCTGGGGCGGGACCAGCGTTACGACCTGCTGGACGGATGGCTGTCGAGGCTGCGCTCCGCGGAAGGCGGGCAACAGCCGGGTCCCGGGCCGCGTCCGGGGGAGCCCGCTGGCACGCCGCAGATTTTCCATGCGCTCGGCGCAACCATTCGGGAGAAGCGCCTGCCGCTGCGCCTCTTCGAGGATCTGTTGAGTGCGTTCCGGCAGGACGTGGGCGTCTGCCGCTACGCCACGTGGGATGACTTGCTGGACTACAGCCGCCGTTCCGCCAATCCCGTCGGCCGGCTCGTGCTGCGCATCGCCGGATACGAAGACGCGAAGCTGGACTCGTGGTCGGATGCGATCTGCACCGCCCTGCAGCTGACCAATTTCTGGCAGGACGTGAAACCAGATTTCGAGCGCGGGCGCGTGTACGTGCCGCGGGAGCAGGCCGCGGCCTGCGCGGCGGACGAGGCCGACCTGAGGGCGGCGAGCACGTCCCGGCCGTGGCGGCTCGCGCTGGCGGCGGCGGTCGAGCGGACCCGCACGTTGTACGAAGTGGGGCGCCCGCTGTGCGACGGCCTGCCGGGCCGGCTGCGATTCGAGCTTCGGGCGACATGGCTGGGCGGCACGCGTATCCTGGACCGCATCGAGCGTGTGGATTTCGATGTCCTGGCGCGCCGGCCGAGTCTCGGGCCGCTGGATCTCGGATGGCTGACCTGGCGGGTGGTCACCTGGGTGCCGCGATGAGCAAGCGCGACACCAGCTTCTACTATTCCTTCCTCGTGCTTCCGGTAGCCAAGCGCCGCGCCATCATCGCGGTGTGGGACTTCTGCCGGGCCGTGGACGACGCGGTGGACGAAGTGGCGCCCGAGTCGCATCGGGGGTCGCTGTCCGCGGAGGCGCGCGCGCTCGCCGCCACGTCGCTGGCGGGCTGGCGGGCCGAGGTGAAGGAGGTGTTCGAGGGAACCCCGACGACGCCTCAAGGTCAGGCGCTGCAGCCGTTCGTCCGGCGATTCAACCTGCCGCGGCTCCAGTTCGAGGCCCTGATCGACGGCGTGGAGATGGACCTCTCGTATCACCGCTATCCCAACTTCGAAACGCTGCTGCAGTACCGTCACCGGGTCGCGTCCTCGGTTGGCCTCATCTGCGTGGAGATCTTCGGCTACCGCCACTCGGCTGCGCGGGATTACGCCGTCAACCTGGGGGTTGCTCTGCAGCTGACGAACATCATCCGGGACGTGTCGGTGGACTTGAAGAAGGGCCGGGTGTATCTGCCGCTGGACGACATGCAGTGGTTCCAGGTGAGCGAGGCCGATCTCTCGCGCGCCGTGGTCACGCCGCGGATCCGGCAGTTGCTCCGCTATCAGTGCCGTCGCGCCCGGGATTACTACCGGCTCGCCAACGAGCATCTGCCGCGGGTCGACCGGGGGAGCCTGGTGGCGGCAGAAATCATGGGCGCGATCTACCTTGGCATCCTCCGCCGGATCGAGCGGGCCAGGTACGACGTGTTCTCGCGCGTGATTCGCGTGCCGCGATGGCGCCGCGCGCTGATGGCGCTGCGCCTGTGGGTGGCGAGCCTGTTTTCACCCCTCCGGCTGTTCCGGCGCAGGTAGCGACATTGCAAGAAAGGGCGGCCGTTTTCGGCGCCGACGTGGCCGGCATGGCCGACGTGATCGTGATCGGCGGCGGAGTGGCAGGGCTGAGCGCGGCGGCCAGCCTGGCGGAACACGGCGAGCGGGTGGTGCTGCTCGAGGCCAGGCCCGAGCTGGGCGGTCGCACATCCACCTACCCGGTCGCAGCCGTGGGGAGCCGCGCCGACAACGGGCAGCACGTCTTGATGGGCTGCTACGACGACACGTTCGCCTTCCTGCGCCGCATCGGCGCCGCTCCAGGGTGGCGATCCAGAAAGGCCTTGTCCTGGACAGCGTCGACGGTGCGGGGCACTGGTCGCGACTGGCGTGCCCCCCGCTTCCCGCGCCGCTGAACCTGCTCGCTGGACTGTGGCGATGGCCGGCCCTTCGCTGGCCGGACAGGCTATCCGCTCTGCGCCTGGCCGCTCGCACGACGCCGCGTCCGTCGGAAACTGTCGAAGGCTGGCTGGTTCGGCATGGCCAGACGCCTCGCCTGATCGAGCTTCTGTGGGAGCCGCTGGCTCTTGCCGCGTTGAACCAGCCCATCGACGTGGCCGGCGCGGAACCCTTCGTGGAAGTGGTCGGCCGGATGCTTCGAGGGCGCGCGGGCGCCTCGCTGGCGTTGCCGGGCGTCGGGCTGGACGAGCTGTTCGCTCACCCGGCGCGCGCGTTCATCGAAGAGCACGGGGGGCAGGTGAGAACGCAGGCACTGGCCCGGCTGGTTTTCGATGGCGATCATCGCGCAGCCGTCGAAGTCGAGGGGCACCGGATGGAAGCGCGCGCCATAATCGCCGCCGTGGAGTGGCACGCCCTCGAGAAGCTGTGCCCCGATCCACCGGCCGGGCTTCGTCCGACATGGCGGGCGGCGGCCGCCACGCCGGCGTCGCCGATCGTCTCCGTGCACCTGTGGCTCGACCGGCGCGTCATGGACGTCCCGCTTCTCGGGCTTCCCCGACGGCGCTGGCAGTGGGCGTTCGACGTGGGCGGGGGCTGGGGATCGCCCGGCCAGCTGTCCGTGGTCGCCAGCGCCGCGGACGGCATGCCGGAAGAAACGAACGAGGCGCTCGTCGAGTCCGCGTTTGCGGCGGTCCGCGACGTGATGCCGAAGGCGCGCACGGCGGTGTTGCGGCATGGTCTCGTGGTGCGAGAGCGCCGCGCCACCTTCTCGGTGGCCGCGGGGTCGCCGCCCCGTCCGCGCACCGAAACCGCCGTGCCCGGGTTCTTCCTGGCGGGAGATTGGATCGCCACAGGGCTGCCAGCTACCATCGAAAGCGCGGTGGCGAGTGGCCATGCGGCTGCCCGCGCCGCCGCACGGCATCTAGGGCGTTCGTAGCCTGTGAACTCCATCGTCGTCCACTATCAGGAGCTGGCCCTCAAGGGAAAGAACCGACCCTGGTTCCTGGGCCGGCTGGTTCGCCACTTGCGCCACGCCGTCTCCGACCTCGACGTCACCTCGGTTCGCGCGCTGATGGGCCGCATCGAGATCGTGCTGGGGCCGAGCGCGCCGGTGGAGGCCGTCTCGGAGCGTGTCCGCCACACGTTCGGCGTCGCCAACTTCTCGTTGGCCGGGCGGTCCGTGCTGGATCTCGATGCGATCGCCCAGAACATCCTGCGAGACCTTGGCGATCGGTCGTGCCGCACGTTTCGCGTATCGGCCCGGCGCGCCGACAAACGCTACCCCCTGACGTCGCCCCAGGTCGAGCGCGAGGTGGGCGGACGCATCAAGGAAGCCAGGGGCTGGACGGTCGATCTGGACGAGCCCGAGCTGGACATCCGGCTCGAGCTGCTGACCAATCAGGCCTTCTACTTCTTCAGCAAGGATCGCGGGCCGGGTGGTTTGCCCACGGGCACCGCCGGGCGCGTGGCGTGCCTGTTGTCGGGCGGCATCGACTCACCCGTCGCGTCGCACCGCATGATGAAGCGCGGCTGCACCGTGACGTTCGTCCACTTCCACAGCTATCCGATCCTGTCGCGCGCCTCTCAAGAAAAGGCGCGCGAGCTGGTCACGCTGCTCACGAAGTGGCAGCACCGGTCGCGCCTGTACCTGGTGCCCTTCGGCGAGATTCAGCAGCAGGTGGTGCTCTCGGTGCCGGGGCCGATGCGGGTCGTGGTGTACCGCCGGCTGATGCTGCGGATCGCCGAGCGCATCGCCCGTCTGCGGCATTGCCAGGCGCTCGTCACGGGCGATGTGGTGGGGCAGGTGGCGTCGCAGACCCTCGAGAACCTGGCGGTCGTGGGCAGCGTGGCGACCCTGCCCCTGCTGCGGCCGCTCATCGGGATGGACAAGGACGAGATCACCGCGGAGGCGCAGCGGCTCGGCACCTACCCGATCTCGATCATCCCGGACCAGGACTGCTGCACGCTGTTCACGCCCCGCAACCCCATGACCCGGGCGAAGTTGACGGAGGTGGAGGCGGCGGAGCTGAACCTGCCCATAGAGGAGTTGGTGGCGCGAGCCGTCGGGGACGCGCCGGCCGAAGACTTCGAATTCCCTTCGAAATAGTCTGATGCGGGTACAAGTTGGTAGGATGGTTCGTCGAGGAGAGGCAACGTGGCTATAGCTGGCGGCGCGGCAGGCGCGGGAATCGACCGCATCGAATCGATCCTTGGGGAAGAGCGCACGCTCCTTGCGCATCAGTGCAAGACCATTCCGCGCGACAGCCTGCACCTGCCCGGGCCCGACTTCGTGGACCGGGTCTTCGCGCTGTCCGACCGGTCGCCGCGGACGTTGATGCGCAGCCTGCAGTCGCTCTTCGACGACGGCCGCCTTGGCGGCACCGGCTATGTGTCGATTCTTCCGGTCGATCAGGGCATCGAGCATTCCGCCGGCGCGTCGTTCGCGCCGAACCCCGCCTACTTCGACTCCGAGAACATCGTGAAGCTGGCGATCGAAGGCGGGTGCAATGCCGTGGCCTCGACGCTCGGCGTGCTGGGCTCGGTGGCGCGCAAGTACGCGCACAAGATCCCGTTCATCCTCAAGTTCAACCACAACGAGTTCATCTCCTACCCGAACTCGTACGACCAGATCCGCTTCGCCTCGGTGAAGCAGGCGTCCGACATGGGCGCGGTCGGCGTCGGCGCCACGGTCTACTTCGGGTCGGAGGAGTCGAAGCGGCAGATCGTCGAAGTGTCCGAGATGTTCCAGCAGGCGCACGAGCTGGGGCTCTTCACCGTGCTGTGGTGCTACCTGCGCAACCCCGCGTTCAAGACCAAGGAAGTCGACTACCACCTGGCGGCGACCTGACGGGGCAGGCCAACCACCTCGGCGTGACGATCGAGGCCGACATCATCAAGCAGAAGCTGCCCGAGACCAACGGCGGCTACAACGCGATCAACTTCGGCAAGACGCACAAGGCGGTCTACTCGCAGCTGATCGAGCGACAATCCCGATCGACCTGACGCGCTACCAGCTGGCCAACTGCTACATGGGCCGCGCCGGCCTGATCAATTCCGGCGGCGCGTCGGCGGGGGAGAGCGACCTGAAGGAAGCGGTGAAGACCGCGGTCATCAACAAGCGCGCCGGCGGCACGGGCCTCATTTCGGGCCGCAAGGCGTTCCAGCGGCCGATGAAGGAAGGCGTCGGCCTGCTGAACGCCATCCAGGACGTCTACCTGTCGAAGGACGTTACCATCGCTTAGTTATAATTCCCCATGCGCTCCGTGGCAGACGAACTTCGTGTTCGTAACAGCGCGCACGTCCTGCGGTTGAGCGTGACCCAACGGATCGCGCTCGCCTTGTCGTTGGGGGATGAGGACCTCGCCCGCTTTGCGACGCTCAATCGCATCGACCCGGCTTCGGCCCTGGCCCGCCTTCGCGCCAGTCGTTCGCGCGGCCGAAACGCCTCGGTTGCCGCGTTTTCAGAGTCTCGATGACCCTTCTCGACCGTGTCCACCGGCTGCTGTCGGGGCAGCAGGTGGCGCACGCTCTTGTCGGTGCTGCGGCACTGGCTGCCAGGGGCATCGCGCGTTCCACCTACGATATCGACCTCCTGACCACCGATCGCCGCGTGCTCGAGGCGGAGTTGTGGAGTGCGATCTGCTAAGGATGGGGTGACGGTCGACATCCGGTATGCGGATGCGGACGATCCGCTTGGCGGCGTGGTCCGCCTCGACGCTCCCGGCGAACGTCCCGTTGATGTCATCGTGGGAAAGCTTTCCTGGCAGGCCCGTGCCGTGGAAAGGGCCGAGCCGCTGATGGATGGTCCAGGCGTCGTCACCGCCGTCGATCTCGTCCTGCTTGAAGCTGTATGCCGGCGGCGCCCAAGATCTGTGGGACGTGCGTGAACTCCTGCAGCTATCCCGGGCTCCGAGGTCATTCAGGAAGCCCAGCTCGACGAGGAGCTGGCTGACGCATGCCACGGCGGATGCACGATCTGTGGGCGGCGGCCCCGCGCCTGTCATGATGCCGGGGGCAACCGGCGTGCGCCTATAATCCGACGCCAGGGATGCTGACCCTGGAAGCCGGATCGGCCCCTACGAAGTCACCGCGCTGATCGGGCAGGGCGGCATGGGCGAGGTGTATCGGGCCACCGACGTGAACCTCAAGCGCGAGCGTGGCGCTGAAGGTCCTGCCCGCATCGCTCGCCGGCGACGCCGACCGGCTCGCCAGGTTCCAGCGCGAGGCCGAGGTGCTGGCCTCGCTGAACCACCCCAACATCGCCGCCATCTACGGCTTCGAGCGCGCGGACGGCGTCAGCGCCCTGGTGATGGAGCTGGTCGAAGGGCCAACGCTCGCCGACCGCATCGCGCAGGGCGCGCTGCCGCTGGACGAGGCGCTCGGCGTCGCGCGGCAGATCGCCGATGCCCTCGAGGCGGCGCACGAGCGCGGCATCGTCCACCGCGACCTGAAGCCGGCCAACGTCAAGGTCCGGCCCGACGGCACCGTGAAGGTGCTGGACTTCGGCCTGGCCAAGGCGCTGGACGCGTCCGGGCGCGCCGCCAACGCGTCGCAGCTGCCGACCATCACCACGCCGGCGATGACGCAGGCCGGCATGATCCTCGGCACGGCCGCCTACATGTCGCCCGAGCAGGCGCGCGGCGACGCGCGTCGATCGCCGCGCCGACATCTGGGCGTTCGGCTGCGTGCTGTACGAGATGCTGACCGGCCGGCGCGCGTTCGACGGCGACACCGTGTCCGACACGCTGGCGGCGGTGCTGCGCGGCGAGCCCGACTGGAACGCACTCCCGGCCGCGACGCCCGCATCGGTGCGGCGGTTGCTGCGGCGCGCGCTGACGAAAGATTCGAGCCGGCGGCTCGCCGATGTCGCCGACGTTCGCCTGGAGATCGATGACTCGACGCTGGTCGAATCGACCGCGGTCCGACAACCGCGCAGTCCGCCTCGAGCCTGCGGCTGATCGTCGGCAGGGCTGGCGGGCGCGGTGCTCGTGGGCGTTGCCGGCGCTGGCTGGTGGTTTGCCCGCCCGGCTCCGGACCCACCCGCCGTTGTGCGCTTCGAGATTCCGCTGCCACCAGGGGCTGCCGGCTTTGGACCCGTACAGTGTGTCACCCGACGGCCGAACGGTGGCATTCCTGGCGCTCAACGAACCGCGCCAACCAGATCTGGGCGCGTTCGATCGATTCGCAGGATGCCCGCCGGCTCGAGGGTACCGACGGCGCGACCACGCTCTTCTGGTCACCCGACAGTCAATCCATCGCGTTTGCCCGCGACGGACGGCTGCTGGCCGTTCCCGCTTCCGGTGGACCCGCTCGCCAGGTCGCCACTCCTGCCCAGCCGCGGTGAGTACTACGGCTCGTGGGGAGCGGGTGGAGACATCCTGCTCAGTGAGACTCGGAGGGGTCCTCGGAGGAGCGAACCGTGCAGCTGCCAGCACGCCGCAGAACACGGGCTTGCTGAGAGTCCGGGCGGGCACGGAAGCAGCCGAGCGGTTCCGTCAACCCGATGCTTCGCGCGACGAACAGACCTATCTGTTCCCCAATTTCCTGCCTGACGGCAAACACTACCTTTTCAACGTCCGCACGGCCGCCGGCCGGTTCCCGACCTACGTCGGCAGTCTGGATTCGAACGAGGTCACGGAGCTCCCTGGCATCGAGTCGAACACCATCTACAGCAGCAGCGGGCACATTCTGTTTCTCAGGGACGGAGCCCTGATGGCCCAGCGGTTCGATGCCGGCTCGCTGCGGCCGCTTGGCGACGCACTATCGGTACAGCAACGTGTCGTTCCTGGGTCCAGCCCCGACCGGCCGGTTGTCTGCCGCCGGCGGCGTGATTGCGTTCGCCGCCATCATTGCTGGCGTCAACGCCAGGCTGATCTGGTTCGACCGGACAGGCAAGAGCCTAGGTGAGGCGGCGCCTTTGAGTGTCTACGTGAATCCGGAGCTGTCGAAGGACGACAGGTTCGTTGCCTGGGACGAGGGCGGTGGGCGCGAGGGGGAAACCTGGACCAGGGACCTCGTGCGAGGGCTGACGACGCGGTTGACGTCGGCCCCCGGCAATCAGGGTGTCCCGCAGTGGTCGCCGGACGGCGCCCGAATCGCCTACCGCTCCGATCGCGACGGCGCCATCGGTGTTCTGGCGTCGAGGGAGTTCGGCGTTGTCGGCGAGGAGACGGTGCTGCTCAAGGCGTCCACCGCGATTACTCCATTCGACTGGTCTCTGGACGGGCGGTACATCGCGTTCGTCCAGGACGGTGACGCGTGGGTGCTCGATCAGACGTCAGGCAAGCCAATCCGGGTGACCAATACGCCAGCGAGCGAGACCAACATGCGGGTCTCGCCCGATGGGCGTTGGCTCGCCTACCAGTCGAACGAACCTGGCGCCGGCAGGCCGGACGAAATCTACGTTCATTCGACTTGCCGACAACCGCCGGAAGCTTCAGGTGTCCACGGCCGGTGGATACGTGCCGCGGTGGCGCCGTGATGGACGGGAGCTGTATTACCTGGCGCCCGATCGAACCTTGATGGCTGTCGAAATCGATCTCGGCGGTGAGCAGCCTCAAATCGGAGAACCTGTCGCCTTGTTCAGGACGCGAGTACCCGCAGGCGGTGGCGCTCGGGAGTACGCGGTGTCGCGCGACGGCCGGTTCCTGATCAAAACGGTAGAAGAAGACCGGCAGAGCGCCGGCATCAGCGTGATGCTGAACTGGCTCGAGCGTCTCCCTTAGCCCGGCCCAGGAACTCCTGCAGCGCGTCGTGCGTGCTGGGGAAGGCCAGTTCGCCCCACGGGATTTCGTGCGCGTGAAACCACCTCGCTTCGAGGCCCTCGTCGTCGCAGCACAGCTCGCCGCCGACGATCGACGCCGCGAACACGATGATCACGGGCGCCCGGCCCGTGTAGGAGTAGACGTTGATCAGGCGGTCCAGGCGGACGTCCAGGCCCGCTTCCTCCTTCGCCTCGCGCACGGCGGCCACGTGCACCTGCTCCCCCCGGTCCACGTAGCCCCCGGGGAACACCCACTTGCCGTAGCCCGGCTCGATCGCCCGCCGCACCAGCACGATGCGGCCTTCGTCGTTCGTGATGATGGTGCCGACGGCGACCTTGGGGTCCAGATAGAAGACGAACCCGCATCGTACGCACACGAGCCGCTCGGGCTCGGTGGCCTTCAGGCTGCGCGGCTCGAGCTCGCCGCCGCACATCGGGCAGAAGCTATAGGGTCGCTCGTCATGGAGGTGCATGCGACGGCCTATAATCTTCCTTCATGTCCATTCTGAAAGTCGCGCGCATGGGACATCCCGTGCTGCGGGAACGCGCGCGACCCGTGGAGCCGGCGGAGCTGAGGCACGTGCTGCTGCAGAAGCTCATCGACGACATGGTCGAGACGATGCACGAGTACCACGGCGTCGGCCTGGCCGGGCCGCAGGTGCACGAGGACATTCGAATCTTCGTGGCGCTGCTCGAGGAGGATCCGGGTCCGAAATCGGACGCCACGGTGATCGTCAACCCCGAGATCGTGCCGGTTGGTGACACGACGGCCGAGGGTTGGGAGGGGTGCCTCAGCATCCCGGACATCCGCGGCATGGTGCCACGCTGGACCGACATCACCATTCGCGCGCTGGATCGCCACGGCAAGGCGCTGGAGCTGCCGCTCAAGGGTTTCGCGGCACGGGTCGCCCAGCACGAGACCGACCATCTGGACGGCGTCCTGTTCTTCGACCGCATGACCTCGATGCAGTCGCTCACCTATCTCGACGAATACTCGCGCTATCACGCGAAAGAGACGAGGATTAGTTGCTCGCCTCGCCGAGAGCGCCCCGCGTCACGCTGCGCACGGCCCCGATGGTGCCGTTCGACGGCGCCATCGCGGCGGCGCGCACGTGCTACTCGCCGCGCGTCATCGGCACGGCCGAGATCACCGACTCGCAGCGCGACACCATCGGCGCGCTGACTTTCGACGCCGGGCATCACACGGTCTACCAGCACGCGCACTTCGAGTTCGGGCTCGAGAACATCTCGCGGCAGTTCGTGTGGGCCTTCCTGCACTCGTATCCCTTCTACAACTCCGAGCAGTCGAGCCAGCGCTACGTGAAGCTGAAGGAGCCGCGCGCCTTCGTGCCGCCCATCACGGGCGACGCTCTCGGCATCTACGAGTCGGCCGTGCTGCGCGCCTGGGACCGCTACGCCGAGCTGTCGGCCCTGCTCAAGGACGACGCGTTCGGCATCCTGAAGGACCTGCGGTACGTCCGCCCGACGACGACGCCGGAGCGTCTGAAGCTGATCGACAAGGACGCGGAGAAGCGCGCGATCGAAACGGCTCGCTACGTGATTCCCATCGGCGCGTTCACGTCGATGGTGCACACCGTGTCGGGCATCGTCCTCCACCGGCTGTACCGGATGATGCAGTCGGGCGACACGCCGCATGAGGCGCGGCTCGTCATCTCCGAGATGGTGCGGCTGGTGAAGGAATGGGATCCGCTCTTCTTCGACAAGGTAGGGGCGGGCCCGCTGGGGGTCGAGAGCCTGCCGGAAGAGGGATTCCCGAGACCGCGTGGCGGCGGCGATGCCTTCGCCGCGCAGTTCGACGCACGGCTGAACGGCCGGTGGTCGCGCCTTCGGGACACCTCGCTGCAAGCGGAATCGGTCGTCGCGGAGGCTGTTCGGGCTGTCTTTGGACTGCTGCCAGAGGAGCTGTCCGACGACGAGGCCATCGACCGCGTGATGAACCCGGCCCGGAACAGCTACAGGCTGGACGTGCTGAACGTGGCGCACCACTCGCCGCTGATGCGGTCGCTGCACCACGCCACCTACGTCTTCGAGAAGCGGCTGAGCCACACCGCGGACTCGCAGGACCAGCGCCACCGGATGGTGCCGGCGTCGCGGCCGATGCTCACCTTCGCCGACACCGAGCGCCCGGACTACATCACGCCGCGTCTCATCGCGGCCAACCCCCGCGCGCGGGCGATCTACGACGAGGCGATGCGCGAGGCGTGGGACGCGAAGAACCGCTTGCTCGCCCTGGGCGTGCCGCTCGAGTTCGCGCTGTACGTGCTGCCAAACGCGAAGACGCTGCGGTTCGTGGAGTCGGGCTCCCTGCTGTCGCTCCTCCACAAGTGGACGATGCGCACCTGCTTCAACGCCCAGGAGGAGATCTACCTGGCGTCGATGGACGAAATCGAGCAGGTTCGCGCCGTCCATCCGCGCGATCGGCCGGCACATCGGCCCCCCGTGCGTGATCCGCAACGGCCTCATTTCCCCGCGGTGCACCGAAGGCACCCACTTCTGCGGCGTGCCCGTGTGGAGGGACTTTCCCGCGGTCGTCCGGCGCCTGTAGCGTCTTCCCGATGAATCCTGCCGTCGTCGCTGCCTGGCTGGTTCACCTCTACACGGCCAGCGGCTTCGTGCTGGCCTTCCTGGCGGCGATGCGCGGTGGTCGAGGGCAACTATCGATCGGCGTTCCTCTACCTGTGGCTGCAGGTCGCGGTGGATGCCACGGACGGCTGGCTGGCACGCCGGGCACGAGTGGCCGAACGTCTTCCCGAGTTCAGCGGCAAGACGCTCGACGACCTGGTGGACTTCCTGACCTACGTGTTCGTGCCCGCCCTGGCCGTGTGGCGGGGCGGCATCGTGCCGGACGGCTGGGCGCCTCTTGTCGGAAGCGCCATGCTTCTCTCCAGCGGGTTCGGTTTCAGCCGCATCAAGGCGAAGACGCCCGACCACTTCTTTACAGGTTTTCCGTCGTACTGGAACATCGTGGTGCTGTATTTGTTCCTGCTGAAATGGGCGCCTGGCCTCAACGCGCTGGTCCTAATGGCGTGTTGCGTGATGGTGTTCGTGCCGATCCGGTTCGTGTACCCATCGAGGACCTCGGTGCTGCCCGTGCTGACCAACGCATTCGGGGCAGCGTGGGCCGCGGCCGTGCTCGCTGTGCTGTGGCGATATCCTGAGACGTCGCGCGCACTGGTGCTCGCGTCGCTGGCCTACCCCGTGTACTACGTCGCCCTCTCTCTCTTCCTGCAGTTTCGACGTTCGCCGGTGGCGGCATGAACCGTCGCGCGATCGCAGGGGTGGTTGGGCTGCTCCTGGCGCTGCTGGCGTTCTGGTACTGGCCCACCGACCGGCGGCGCATCATCGCCGCGGGCCGGGAACTGGCCCGGGCGGCATCGATTCCGGCCGGCGAGCCCGATCTCGGCAGGATCACGCGAGCCGCCGCCCTGTCGCGACTGCTTGCGCCGGGCGTCCGGCTTGTCGGTCCAACGGGTCGCGTGGCCATCGACGGGCGCGAGCCGGCGTTGGGTTTGGCCACGCGGCTGCGGCCGCCACGGGGCCTCACGGTATCGATCGAGGATCTGGATCCATCGTTCGCAGAGGACGGACGCACGGCGACGTCGCGCACGACGGTGACGCTCAGGGAGCCCGCCGCCGAGGGTGGGGCCGACTCGGTCGATGCGCGCGAGGTGGAGATGACGTGGACCAGGGGCGACGCCTGGCAACTGTCGCTCGTCACGATTCTCGAGGGCGAGGACCCGTGAGATCGGTGGCGTGTCTGACGGTTGTCCTGGCCTGGGCGCTTTCATCCCTTCAAGCCGGGCAATCCAGCCAGCCAGGTCGTGGTTCGCAGCCGCTGACGCCGGAAGGCGTGGCCCGCGCGATGGAGAGCCGCGACACCGGCCGCGATTCTCGCGGCGAAATGCGCATGCGGCTGTTCGATCGCCAGGGCCGTGTGCGCGAGCGCAGCTTGTCGATGGCGACGCTGCGAGGAACAGCAGGCAAGGGCGACAAGACGCTGGTTCGCTTCACCTCCCCGAACGACATTCGGGACACCTCGTTCCTCGTGTGGGAACACCCCGACGGCGACGATGAACGGTTTCTCTACCTGCCGGCGCTGGGCCGCGTACGCCGGATCGCCGGCCAGGAGAAGCAGGAGAGCTTCGTCGGCAGCGACCTGAGCTACGAGGACATCGGCGGCCGCGACGTCGCCGACTACGCCTATGCGTTCGCGTCCGAGAACACCGCGTGGACCGCACCCGACGGTACCAGGCACGCGGCATGGGCGCTCGAGTCGCGTGCGAAGGACAAGGACGCGGAGTTCCCCCGCTCGGTTAGCATCGTCCTGAAGGACTACTTCGTGTCGGTGCACGCCGACATCTTCAACCGCCGCGACGAACGAGCGAAGGTCTTCGACGTCAAGCGGCTCGAGCGCGTGGACGGCATCTGGACGCGCGCTCGACCTGGTGGTGGCCAACGAGCGCGAAAAGACGCGTACCGAGCTGACCACGACCTCGATGCGATACAACGTCGGGCTCACCGACGACGACTTCAGCCGCAGGGCGCTCGAGCAGGGCACGCGATGAGCCCTTGGGTGGCCGAGTTCATGTTCCGTTTCAGGCGGCCGCTCTGCGCCTTCATCGTCCTCGGCTTCGTCTACTTCGCGCCGTCGGTCAACTTCACGGAAATCGACAACGACATCACGATGTGGGTCTCGAAGGCCGACCCCGTCTACGTCACCTACGAACGGTTTCGCGACGGAATTCGGCGGCCAGCGCACGCTCATCGTCGCGCTGCGGTCGAAGGACTGTTCACGCCGGAGGCCCTGGAGTTCATCCGGACCGTGACCGGCGACATCGAGCGTGTGGCCACCGTCGAGCGCGTGCAGAGCCTGGCCACCGCCAACATCGTCCGCAGCCTGCCACCCGGCCCGGATCCCGGCGAGGAAGGCGGCATCGAGGTACAGCCGCTTCTCGGCGACTCGATCGGCGTGGCCGAAGCAGCGCAGGCGCGAACCACGGTTCTGGACGACCCGCTGCTCAGGGAGATCTGGTGTCCGAGGACGGGACGGTCACGGCGATCGTCGTGACCTTCGACGAGGACCGGATAGACGACGTCCGCGCGGGCGTCATCGAACGGATCCACGCGCTCGTCGATCCCGCGCCTGCCGGCCGGCATGGAGGCGTTCTACAACGGCAGCCTCGAGATCAGCGAGACCTACAACCGGGTCACGCTGGCGAACACCAGAAACCTCACGCCGCCGATCCTGCGCTGACGATCGCCGCCATCTTCGTGCTGTTCCGCTCCTGGCGCATTACCGGCTGATGATTGTCGCCGTGCTCGTCAGCGTGGTCTGGACGATGGGCCTCTTCGTGGCTGATGGGGTTCAGCTACAACGTGCTCGCCAGCATGCTGCCGCCGCTGGTGATGATCCTGGCCATCGCCGACGACGTGCACATCGTGCAGCACTTCAACCACGAGCTGCGCGCGACGGGCAGCAAGGAGCACGCGTTCAAGTCGAGCGTGCGAGCATCTGTTCGCGCCGCTGCTCGGCGCCAGCGGGACGACGGCACTCGGCCTGCTGTCGCTCGCGACCAGCGACGTCGTCGCCGTGCGAGCGTTCGGCATCGGCGCCGCGGTCGGCGTGATGGTCGACTTCGTGATGTCGCTGGTGCTCGTGCCGACGCTGCTGATGCTGGCTGCAGCCCGAGCCGCGGCGTCGCGCCGCAGGAGCGCTACCTGCTGGGCCCGATGCAGCGGCGTGGCGCGTTTCTCGATGCGCCACGCCGCGCGGGTGGCCGTGGCCACCGTGGTGGTTGATGGCGATTGCCGCCGTCGGGGCCCTGCGCCTGCGCGTCGATACCAACCACATCAACTTCTTCGCCGAGAGACCATCCGCTGCACCAGTCGGCCGCGTGATCGACCAGCAGCTGTCGGGCATCTACAGCTTCAACATCCTGCTGGAGGGGGCGCCCGACTCGATGAAGTCGCCCGATGCGCTGCGGCGGATGGAGGAGCTGCGGCGGCGGCTGGAGCAGCTGCCGTTCGTCCGCAAGGTGGTGTCGGTCGCCGACTACGTGAAGCGCGTGAACCGCGAGCTGAACGGCGGCGACGCCGCGCAGGCGGTCGTGCCCGCGAGCGCCGACGCGATCGCCCAGGAGCTCTTCGTGTTCGGCCTGTCCGACGAGGGCCGGCGCGAGCTGGAGCGCGTTCGTGTCGCCAGCGACTACTCGCGCGCGCAGATCTCCGTCAAGCTCGCGTCGATGAGCTCGGACCTGGTGTTCGAGCAGATCAACCGCGCCGAGGCGGAGGCGGCCGCGGTGTTCGCCGGCATCGGCATCACGCCACCGTCACCGGTTCCGGCCGCATCTTCGCCACGCTGGACCACTACCTCGTCGTCTCGCAGTTGAGCAGCTTCGCCACGGCGTTCGTGACGGTGTTCGCCGTCATCTTCCTGGTGTTTCGCTCGGCCCGCTTCGGCGTGCTGGCCATCATCGCCAACGCGCTGCCGGTGTGCGCCGTGCTCGGCCTGATGGGATGGCTCGGCATCTCGCTGAACGTCGCCACGGTCATGGTGGCCAGCGTGGCGCTCGGCATCGTGGACGACGACACGATTCACTTCATCGGGCGGTTCCGCCGCGAGGCGGCGGCCGGGGCGCCAGCACGGAGACGGCGATCGAGATGGCGACGATGCACGAGGGGCGCGCGTCGCTGACGACGGCCGATCATCAACAGCCTCGGCTACGGCATCATGATCGTTCTCGGCCTACAAGCCGACGGCGTGGTTCGGCGGGCTGCTGGCGCTGACGATGGTCGTGGCGTTTCTGGCCGAGGTGCTCGTCGTGCCGGCGGTCATCATGCTGATGCCGCGGATGTTCGGCGCGTCGCGGTTCTCGCCGACGCGCGCGGTGGCGTGACCCGGGTCCCTTCCCTCGTCGCGTCGCTGGTGCTCGTCCTCTGCCGCGGCGCCCGCGCAGGCTCAGCGCAACATCGCGAACGGACACGTGTCGGTGCTGTTCGACGCGCTGCCGGATCCAGATGCCAGTCCGGGGCGCCAGACGGTGACCGAAGGCCGGCTGCGCTTGTTTGCCGAGCGCCGCGACGAGTTCGGGTCGCGTCTGCGGCTGGTGCTGTCGGGTCATGTGGACGGTCTCGTTGCACGCACAGGCGTTGGCGCGAACACGGTGCGAGACGCGATCGTCCGTCCGCTGGATCTCTACGCCGAGCTGGTCTGGCGACGCGCTCGAAGTGCGGGCCGGCGCGTCGCGCATCGTGTGGGGACGGCTGGACGAGTTTCAGCCGACCGACGTGGTCAACCCGATCGACCTGTCGCGGTTCCTGTTCGAGGGCCGAAGCGAGGCTCGTCTGGCAGTGGGTCTCGTGCGCGGGCGGTTCTTCCTGCCAGCATCGACGACCCTCGAGGTGCTCGCGGTGCCCGCGTTCCGCGCGGGCCGCTTCGATCAGCTCGACGAGCCGACGTCGCCGTTCAATCTTCGCGTCGTGCCGGGGAGCTTCGTCGAGCGGCTCGAGCCGTCGTTCGGGACGGACAGCCTGCAGGGCGGAGCCCGCGTGACATCAACGGCCGGCCGGCTGGATTGGGGCGCGAGCCTCTATCGTGGACTGCGTGCGTTTCCCACCCTCACGGCCCGGCCCTCGGACCCGCCGCTTCTCGAGACATTTCCGCGCTACACCATGATCGGCGCCGACTTCGAGACAGTCCGCGGTGCCTGGGGTGTCAGGGGCGAGGCCGCCTTCTTCGTGGACGACGAGCTGCAGTCGACGCGGCTCCTGCGCGGCGTGGACGGCCGCTCCCTGGAGGCAGGCATCGGAGTGGATCGCCGTGCCGGCAGCTACAGGCTCGCCGGCAACGTGCTGTTCTCCCACCGGTCGATCGACGCGGCCGATCTCGAAGCGCGGGATCGCGGCGAGGCAGGATTGGACGGAACCGACGTCACGCTGGTCGCGGCCGCCGACCGCAGTTTCGCCCGCGAGACGCGCACCTTGAGGCTGTTTGCCGTTCACGCTCCCACCGACGGCACGACGTTCGTGCGCGCGATCGGCGCTGTGAGCCTGCGCGACGACGTGTGGCTGGAGGGCTCCGGCGGGCTGCTCACCGGAACGTCCACCACCGCCATCGGCCGCCTGTCGCGCCGCGACTTCGTATACCTGAGGCTGAAGGTCTACTTCTGATCCGCTCCTCCGACGCGCGAATTTGGCGTCATTTTGCGCAAGGTCCGGATGCGGCACCTGCCGGGGCGGGGATCTCCTGCCGGGGGGCTTTCTAGTAGAATCGCGCCTGTGCAAGGCCGGGATTCGACGACTCACCCGGATCGTCTTCCTCGTTTCTTCGTGTTTCCTCCGTTCACGGTCGACACGGTCAATCGAACCTTGCTTCGAGACAACCGCGCGGTTCCGCTGGGTTCCAGGGCCTTCGACACTCTGGTCACGCTGATTCGGCATCGTGACCGGGTTGTGGAGAAGGAAGACTTCCTTCGCGAGGCCTGGCGCGGTGCCCTCGTCGAGGAGAGCAACCTGACCAAGCAGGTCTCTCTGCTCCGGAAGGTGCTCGAGGACACCCCCGGCTCGCATCGTTACATCGTCACCGTCCCCGGCACCGGCTACCGGTTCGGAGCGCAGGTCGAAGAGCGCGAGGCCGCTGAGGAGCCATTCCCGCGGACCCGGCCAACCTGCGCCAGCAGCCGCGCCGTGTCGGCGTCCGCTCGGCGCTATTCGCCGCGGCTGGAGCCGTCCTGCTCGGTGCCATCATCGGCAAGATGACTGGTGGCAGCGGCGTACCTGTGTCGGGTTCTTCGCCGAGCCTTCTGTGGCAGCTGACATTCGACAAGGGCGTACAGACCATCCAGCGTGGTCGCCGGACGGACTGAGGATCGCATACAGCTCCGATCGATCCGGGTACGAGGACATTTGGCTCAAGCCGGTGGATGGCGGAGAAGCTGTGCCGCTGACGCAGTCGTCGTCGCCAGACGTGGAACCTGACTGGTCGCCAGACGGCAAGCGGCTCGTGTTCGCCACACTGGGAGTCGGCGGCGGCATTCGTGTGATGTCGAGCACGGGTGGAGCTGTCCACGAGATTGCGCCGTTCGGGAACTCTCCGAAGTGGTCGCCCGACGGGTCGTCGATTCTCTTTACGCGTTCGGACTGGGGTCCCGCCCAGCTGTATATCTCGACCCTCGACGGCGCTCCCCCTCGACCTGTTCTCGAAGAGTTTCTGGGCCGGTTCACCACGCTTCGATTTGCGTGGCATCCCGACTCGCGGCATGTCTCCGTGTGGGGCGTGCGTCAAGGTACCGGGCTCGGCTTCTGGACGGCCGCTCTCGATGGGACCCGTGTCGTGGAGTCGGCCACTGCTCCCGGTGTGCTGGCGGAGCTCGAACGCAGCGCCTTGAGCTTCAGGGAAGTCGACGGCACACCCACAGCGTTCAGCTGGTCGCCTCGAGGCGATGCCCTGGTGTTCGAAGGTGTGTCGCGCGGCGTGCACAACCTCTGGAAAGTCGGCGTCGATCCGCAGACGCTGGCCTGGACGAACGGGCCCGAGCGGTTGACCACGTCTTCCGATCGCCACGCCAGGCCGCAGCTCTCACGGGACGGGACGCGTCTCGCCTTTGTCTCGCGGCGCGAACGTGTGCGCCTGTGGTCGTTCCCGTTCGACTCGCGGATGGGGCGGCTGCTCGGCGCGGGAGAGCCATTGACGTCGGAGGCCTTTGACGCGTTGTCGCCGGACGTCTCGCCGGACGGCTCGCGTCTGGTGTACACGGCTCAGCAGGGCGACGTTGGCGAGGTGCGGGTGCGCGACATGCAGACGGGCGCCGACACGGTGCTCGTGAAGGGCGACCAGCGGGGCAGGTCGGTGCTGCGATGGACGCCCGACAGTCGCGAAGTGTTCTACGCGCGGGATGCTCCGCCGCGGCACGAGGTGGTGTCCGCGAATCTGCTCAGCGGGAACGAACACGTCGTCCAGTCCATGGCCGAAAGGCTGGAGTATGTATGGGACTGGGCCCCGGATGGCCGCTGGCTGCTGGGAGGCGGACGCAACCCGGCTGGTCTCTCCGAGTTGCGACTCGTGCGCGCCGACCCGTCGCACACCGGGAACCGTGTCCGCACGCTGGCCACCGCTCCCGAAGGGTACCTTCGCCTCGCGCGGCTCTCGCCCAATCAGCGATGGGTGGCGTTTGTCGAGGCCAGGGCGGGAGCCTCGGCCGTTCACATGGTCGGCGTCGAGAGCGGCGCGTCGCGCCCGATCACCGATGGCAGTTCCTTCGATGATCACCCGCGCTGGTCTCCTGACGGCGGGACACTGTATTTTCTGTCGAACCGCACCGGCTTCTTCAACCTGTGGGGCCGCCGCCTTCATCCCGCGACCGGGGAGCCGGTTGGAGCGCCGTTCCAGGTGACCACGTTTGCCCGCTCCTCCGAGGCCATTCCCTCTCGCCTCAGGCAGCTCGGCGTTTCGGCTGGTGGCGACCGGCTGATTGTACCCGTCAGCGAGATGTCGTCGAGCATCTGGGTGCTCGACGGCTTCGATAATCGCTGACCCAGGAATCTCCTTTCCCCTTTCGCCCCTGTCCATCTTGTAACCGGCGGCGCGGCCGACCGACCTGACGTTTCACAAATATTCCGCCCCGTTTCGGAACTATTCGGAACCATTCAGAGGACAGGAAGGACGAGGGTGCCATCTTCGCCGTAGAGTCCCCGCGCGCGTCGCGGTTCCTGGCCCGTTGTCCCGGGTGGGGCTGCGCGCATTTGCGTTTGCGCGGAGGAGACCCGATGGGCATTCGGTCTTATCTGATTGTGGCGTTGCTCCTGGGGGCTGGCGTTCCCGCCGTGGCCCATCACTCGTTTGCGGCGTTCGACCAGTCGCGTGAGGTCACGGTGAAGGGACGGGTCGTCGAGTTCCAGTGGACCAATCCGCATGCGTGGCTGGTGGTTAAGGGGAAGACCGCGAACGGGCAGGAGGACGAGGAATGGTCCTTCGAGATGATCAGCCCCAGCGTGCTCCGGCGCAACGGCTGGACGAAGAACTCGCTGAAGTCCGGCGACGAGGTCACGGTAACGGCGAACCCCGCCAAGAACGGCACGCGTTTCGGGCTGATGCTCGCGGTGCTGGATGCCGAGGGGCGCCCGGTCGGAGGGGAGCTCCCGAAATGAGAATCCTGACTGCGCAACGGCGGGGTAGGCGGGGCCGTTGGGCCCCATCGTAGGTGATGGTTCGTCCCGAAGGAGCGATGCATGAGCCTGCGTCATTTCGTTTCGTTCGTCCTCGTCCTCTCCTGCCTGTTCTGCCCGGTCGTGGTGGGCGCTCAGACCAATACCGTCACGCTGACAGGCGTGGCGACCGATGACACCGGCAGCGTGTTGCCGGGCGCGACGGTAACCGCGACCAATACTGCGACCGGGCTGGTGCGAACCGCCATTACCGACAGCGCCGGGCGCTATACCGTGTTGGGTCTGCCGCCAGCCGTCTACGACGTGCGGGCCGAGCTCCAGGGCTTCGCTCCGGTGCTGCAACGCGCCCAGCAATTACAGGTGGGTCAGACGGTCGTCGTCGATTTCACGCTGAAGCTCGGCGGGCTCAGCGAAACGGTCGAAGTCACCGCGGAAATCTCGGTCGTCCAGACTGAGTCCAAACGTCTGGCCACCATTCTCCGAACCGACCAAATCGATGCGCTGCCCAGCTTGAATCGGAACTTCACCGATCTGGCAGCGTCGGCGCCTGGGGTGACAGTGGCCGGAAGCAACGTCACGATTGGCAACGCGCCGGCGAACAGCACGGGATTTCAGGTGGACGGCACCTCGATGCAGGCACCGACGGTGGGAGGCGTGGCGATGCAGCTGGTTCAAGACTGGATTCAGGAGTTCAGCGTCCTGACCAGCCAGTTTCCCGTGGAGTTCGGCAACGCACAGAACGGCGTGGTCAACGCTGTGACGCGTTCGGGCTCCAACCGGACCCAAGGCCGCGTGTCCGGCTACTTCCAGGACGAGGCGTTGAACGCGAGGCTGTGGCGCGCCACGACCAAGAACCCGTTCGGACAGCAGTGTACCGGAGCGCAGGTGGGTGGTCCGATCGTCAAGGACCGACTGTTGTATTTTGTCGGCTACGAGCGCAACCATTCGCTGACCAATATCCCGGTGTCGATTTCACCGATCTTCGTCGGGACCGTGCCCGACGTCTCGCTCAACTCCACCGGCACGCAGGCCGTGGGCACAGTCGAGCAGGACACCGTCATCCACTCGATGATTGTAAAGGTGGATTACCGCCCGGTCGGCCCATACGCTGACGCCGCGGATCATCGTCCGCAAGTTCAATCAGTCCGCCAACGGCTCGGCGACGGCGACGAACGTGCCGCTGACCGCCTCCCGCGGACCGCAGTATCAACTGAATGATTCGTCGCAGGTGGCGTGGACGTGGGTGATGTCGTCCTCCTCGCTTCTCGACACTCGTGTGGAGTTTCGGAGAAATCACATTCAAAACGGCTGTTTTGCCGCTCCGACGCTTTTTGGATGGCCGACCTCGCTTACAGCGCTCACCACTCCGACGTTCGTGTATCCCTCTGGCGGGCCCACCCTCGGCTGCAATACCCGGTGGGGCGACGCCTTCGAGGAGGGGTGGTTCGTGAACGAAGCGTTCACGACCAATCGCGGGCCGCACACGCTGAAAATCGGAGGTGTGTTCGTGCATCCGGTCAATCACGTGGTCGAGACGCAGAATCAGAGCGGGCGGTACACGATGCCGAGCGTGGCGCTGTTCAACCAAGCCATTCCGGCGACGTATCCGATCGGGTATGCGATCAGCTTCGAGCCAGGCGAGCATCCCGGCTGGGCGCTGGGCGGCGGTCAGTTTGGGCTGTTCGCGCAAGACACCTGGCGCGTGGGGCAGGGGTTGACGCTGTCACTCGGCGTTCGCTACGACGCCGAGGCGAAGGTTTCGTCCATCAACGCCGACGTCGACGCGATGCAAACGCCTTACAACACCCACTTGAATCACGTCAATCCGAACCTGGGCAACGTCGCGCCGCGGCTGGGATTCACATGGGCGCCTGGAGGCACCACGCGGATGGCCATTCGCGGCGGCTTCGGGATGTTCTACGACACGGCCAAGAACGCCACGTTCGCGGGGTGGGCCGGGCAGATCGGCAACCCTCTCCGGCCGGGAGGCGCGCTCATGAACATCGTCTCGAACAACGCGACGCTGAATCCCTACTGCCTCGGCAACACCCGGTGCGTCGGCGGTGTGCCGGCCGATCTCCAGAATGCGCTGCGACAAGTGATGGCTTACGCGGTCATCAACAACACCGCGCCAAACCTGTCGGCCACCTCTGTCACCGTGAACGGGGTGACGACCACGTTGCCAGTCGTGGCGTTCAATCCTATCCCCTTGAGCGTCGGGCACATCGAGGAGAACCTCAAGACGCCGTACACACGTCAGGAGACGATCGGCGCACAGTTCGATCTCGGACGTGGCCTGTCCGCGGCCGCCGACCTGAAGTTCATTCAGGGGCGGGACCAGTACATTCTTCGGAACGTGAACCTGACGACCGAAGGGCGGATCATCGATCCAGTGTTTCAAGCGCTGAACAAGCTGGGGAATGGCGGCGTGCTGGACGTCAAGCAGCTGTTGGTGGAGGTCGGTTACCTGTCGCGGCGGGGTGACGCCATGCAGGTGGCGTATGCGCTCGGCTCGGCGACCAACAATTCGATCAACAACCTCGGTAATGGCATAGCTGGAACCCCCGCCACGAACCCGTTCGACTACTCCGTTGACCAGGGGCCGGCTTCCAACGATCAACAGCACATCCTCAACATCACCGGCAACCTCGCGCTGCCGTGGGGGATCAATATCGCGCCGCTCCTCAGAGCGACGAGCGGCATCCGGATCAATCCGGTGACCAACGGACGTCCGTCCCCAGCGCAGGGCTGTCAGGTGTATTACAGCCAATGCTACCCATTCAACCTCACGACCGGCCAGGTGGTCGGCCGCAACTCCTTTATCGGTGAGGCGAACATGACGATCAGTGCGCGTCTCTCGAAGGATGTGCTGATCGGGACGCGCCGGCTCACCGGGATGATCGAGGCGTTCAACCTGACCAACCGAGTCAACCTCACCGGCTACAACAACAACATCGGCGGAACGACCGGGCTGGTCACAGATTTGAACGGCATCGTGCCGAACGCAGCCGACCTGATGCGCCAGGTCCAGATCGGGTTCCGGTTCGACTTCTAGAGACACGTATACCCCAGTCCACCGGCTCAGCCTGGAGAACAGTTTCCATATGCGACTCCTAACCTCGCTCACGATTGCTTTCCTGCTCAGCATTCCGTTGCAAGCCCATCATTCGGGCATAATGTTCGACCCGATGAAGCAAATCACGCTCAAGGGCACGATCAAGGAGTTCATCTTCACGAACCCGCACGTGACGATTCTTGATAACCGTGACCGACGACAAGGGGCAGGCGGTGGACTGGAACATCGAAGCTGCCTCCACGCAGGCGCTGGTCCGGTCGGGATGGAGAAGATCCAGCCTCAAGTTCGGAGACAAAGTCACCATCGTCGGCCGGCCGCTCAAGGACGGCCGTCCTGGCGCTCAGCTGGTGCAAGCGACACTCGCCGACGGAACCGAGCTGGGACGAAGTGGTCCGAACTTCTGAGATCCGAAGCCTACAGGGGGTTGAGATGACACGACCGACTCACGAACCACGACGTCTGCGGCGTGCGCTGGCGGCGGCCGCAGCCTTGGCTTTGACGATGGCGACAGTGGCCATCTACGCGCAGGGCGCCCCTGCAGCGCAGCGCCCGGCGCCCGCCGCGCAACCCGCGAACCCGCTCGATAAGCCCGGCGCCCTGGCCAAGGACAATCTGGCCAAAGCCAGACCCAAGCCTCCATTCGACCTCACCGGCAACTGGATGTTCGCCCCGCAGCAGAACAAGGAGAACGGCGGGTTCGGCTACCTGCCGCTGCCGAAGCTGAAGCCGGCCGCCCAGGCCAGCTACGACGAGGCGCGGAAGGCGCAGGCTCAAGGGCTGGCCTATAAGAACGACGAGGGCGCGTGCTGGCCAGCCGGCATGCCGCAGATGATGACCCGCGTCTGGCCGAACCAGACCATCCAGCTGCCGACCATGATCGTGATGATTCAGATGCTCAAGGGCGAGATTCGCTGGATCTACCTGGATGGCCGGCCGCACGAGGATCCCGAGATCAAGGCGGCCAGCTATGCGGGCGATTCCATCGGGCACTGGGAGGGCGACACGCTGGTGGTTGAAACCACCAATTTCGAACCTAAACACCACTGGATCATGAGCGGCATTCCTGTCGGCCCCAAGCTCAAGATTGTCGAGCGCATCCGTCTGATTGACGACGGCAAGACGATGGAAGACACCTTCATCATGACCGACCCGGACAACTGGGAAGGCGAATGGAGGAACACCAAGCGATGGTTCCGCTACGACAATTCAGATATCGAGGAGGCCTACTGCCTTCCGGACCTGAATGACCGCCTTCCAGCCACCGCCGCGCCTTCGAACGTACGGTAGACGTTTCATCGAGGACTGCATGCGAACCCACATGAAGACGAACATGCTGCTGTTTGGCGCGCTCAGCGTGCTCACGAGTGTGGCGGTCCCGGTCTTGTCGCAGGCGCCGCCGGCTTCGACCCAGGCTCCAGCGCCGCAGCGCCCAGCACCTGAGCCGGCGCGCCTGCCCGACGGTAAGCCGAACTGGACCGGGTTCTGGGACCTGCCGAACGGTTTTCTCGAGACCTACCGCGGGCCGGCGGGCGTCAGCGGGCCGCGCCGCGGCGGCGGTGGCGGGCGCGCACAGAACGTGCCTCAAACCCAGCGCCCGGCGACTGTTCCCGAAATGAAATCGCCCTACAAGGAGCGCTATGAAGCGCTGCTCAAACAGGCCGCCGACGGCACGCTGCCGGATCCGGGCGCGCTGTGTCTTCCGCAGGGCATGCCGGGCATGATGGGGGCGATCTACGGGATGGAGATCCTGCAGACACCGAAGGTCATCGCCATCAGCAGCGAGTTCAAGGCGGGGACGCGGCGTATCTGGATGGACGAAAAACAGCATCCGCCAGCCGACGAGCTGGAGGAGACCTTCGTGGGCCACTCGATCGGACGATGGGAGGGCGACGTGCTCGTGGTCGACACCGTTGGCATCCGTACTGATGTGGCGTTCGGCGGCCGACCGCCACTGCCGCATAGCAGCAAGCTGCGGCTCATCGAACGTTTTCGCCAGACCGCCCCGGGGATGCTGGCCTATGAGATCACCTACGACGACCCTGA
Source organism: uncultured Acidobacteriota bacterium (assembly GCA_963807235.1). GTDB lineage: Bacteria > Acidobacteriota > Vicinamibacteria > Vicinamibacterales > UBA2999 > CAWEBF01. The sequence goes on along the minus strand of CAWEBF010000035.1, from coordinate 56,156 downwards.
AGCCTACGTCGCCTCGTGGACGGACACACGTACCTATCGGTTCCGCGCCGATCTCAAGATTCAGGAATTCGTCTGTCAGGAGAACAACCGTAATGTCGATCCCGCCAGCGGCGTGACCACGTTCAAATGAGTGCACCCGGGCCGGACGACTGGCGCAAACGCCGATGAAGAGACGAACCTTCAACAGCACGATTGGCCGCCTGTCACGCCGCATTTTCGTGTACGCGCTGAAGTTCTACTTCTGATTCACAGGGTCGTTCATCTCGCGCACGATCGCGGCGAATCGCGGATCCGAGCGAAAGCTGCGGTACTCTGGAAAGTGGCGCGCGTGGAGGAGGAAAGTCGGCTCGCGTTCGTCCCAGGCACGTCGAGCGAACGTCATCGCCTCTTCATGCTGACCGGAAGCCTCGGCCGAAAGAACAAGATAGGTTAGCGGCACAAAGGAGCGCGAGGCGCGTTCCAGCAGTTCGCCATGCAGCGCGTTCGCTTCCGAAGGCTTCCCCCAGTGCCCGAGGACGGTCGCCAGGCTAGCAAGGGCACTCGAGGCACGCCGCGACAACTTCAGGGCGGTCTCGAGCGTGGAGACAGCCTCTTCAAATCGTCCAGCCGTTCCCAGCGAGACACCGAGCATCCATCGCGCCACGAACGACTCGGGATCCAGTTGAACGCCCCGGTGAAGTGTTTCGATAGCGTCGTCCGTCCGTCCGGCCGTGCACAGACAGGCCCCGAGAGTGAAAGCGACGTACGCCGACAGCGGATCTTTGTCGAGCGCCACGCGGGCTTCCGAAATGCCCTGCTCGAGCTCCCCGCAGGCCCATTGAAGATACAGGAGCGCGTACCAGCAGCGACCCACGACGTCGTTGGGATTGAGCGCCAACGCCCGCTCGAACTCCTGCTTCGCCGTCGCGCGGTCGTTCTCGTGCACTAAAGTGGCGTTCGCCAGCGCGGCATGGCCCGCCGCGGAGGTCGGATCGAGCTCGATCGACCGCTTCGCGGCCGCTAGCGCCTTCGCCTTCGACTCGGAACCTCGCACGGACCCGGCGATCGCCATGCCGGTGAACGCGTCGGCAATCCCGGCCCAGGCCAGCGCGTAGTCAGGATCGAGCTCTACGGCCTTTCGGAACAGTTCGAGTGCGGGCGGCAGGCTGATACCTCGCCGAAGCGCCAGTTGACGGCCCTGCAGGTACAGCTGATATGCCTCGACATTGGCGGTCGCCCGTTCGACGAGTCTGTCCTTCTCGCCGGCGAAGGTCACCCGCATCCGCTCGGCGATGGCCTTGGCGATCTCATCCTGGAGGTCGAAGATGTCGTTCAGCTCGCGGTCGAACCGCTCCGACCACAGCTGAAAGCCATTCCGCACATCGCTCAGCTGAACGGTGATGCGCACGCGATCCCCGGCACGGCGCACGCTGCCTTCAAGCACCGTCGTCACGGAGAGCTTCTCGCCGATCGTGCGAAGGTCGTCGCCCTTGCCTTTGAACGAGAACGCGGACGTGCGCGCGGCGACTCTCAAGCCTTTGAGTGGCGTGAGCGCGTTCAGGATTTCCTCGGCAATCCCATCACAGAACCAGTCCTGGTCTTTCGCCGCACTCATGTCGGTGAAGGGCATCACGGCGATCGACGCTACCCGTTCCGCCGGCCGCTGGGCGATGACCGGCGCGACCGGCCTGGATTCGAGCTCCCGCTGCAAATCCTCGAGCTCGTTTCGCAGGTCTTTCGCGGTCTGATAGCGGCGTTCGGCGTCCTTGGTGAGCGCCCGCCGGACGATCCGCCCCAGCTCGCGGGGCAGCGTGGCCTTGAGATCCGTGATCGACGGCGGCGTGTCCTTGAGAATCGAGGACAAGACGGACACGCTCGTCTCGCCTGTGAACGGGCGGCGGCCGGTGGCCATTTCGTAGAGGATCACGCCGAGCGAGAACAGGTCCGAGCGGTGATCGATGGGCTTGCCTTCCGCCTGTTCGGGCGACATGTAGGCGACTGTGCCGACGATGCGTCCTTCACCGGTCATGTCCGCCGTCGGTAGTGCGGTCGCCGCGTCCGCGCCGGGCGGTGACACCTGCAGCTTCGCGAGGCCGAAATCGAGGACCGTGACGCGGCCGTCGGCGCCCACCATGATGTTGGCGGGCTTCAGGTCGCGATGCGTGATGCCCTTTGCGTGTGCGGCGGCAAGGGCGTCCGCCAGCGGAATGGCCACGGCGACCAGCCGATCCGGCGGCAGGCCACCAGGCTGGATCAGGTTGCTCAAAGGCTGGCCTTCCACGAGTTCCATCGTTATGAACCGAACGCCTTCCGCCTCCTCCACGGAGTGGATCGTGACGATGTTGGCGTGGCTCAGCGCCGCCACGGCGCGCGCTTCCTGTTCGAAGCGGCGGAGCCGCTCGGGGTCGGCACCAAAGGCGGCGGGCAGGACCTTGACGGCGACGTCGCGGCCGAGACGCGGATCGTGGGCTCGATACACCTCGCCCATGCCGCCGGCGCCGAGCAATGCCACGATTTCGTATGCGCCGAGGCGCGTGCCAGCGGAGAGCGCCATGAATCGCGGTGATCTTAGCGACGGATGCGCGCGACAGGAAGGAGAAACCGCGGGGCATGGACGTTTTCGGCGGTTCGCGATAGCGTGCTCGACTCGAACCGTTCATGACTTTTCCAGACGTTCAGGTGTGACCCCCATCCCGCTGCACGCGCACAATCCCGGGCCGATGACGGGCGACGGCAACTGGACGTGGCTCATCACGGGCCGCGTGAACACGCTGATCGATGCGGGCGCCGGCATGCCCGCGCATCTCGACGCCATCGAGCAGGCCCTCGGCGGCGCGCTCCTGGCCCAGGTACTGGTCACGCACGCGCACGTCGATCACATCGGCGGGTCGGCGGCCGTCGCCGAACGGTTTCCCGGCGTGAGGTTCCGCAAGATGCCGTGGCCCGGGCGCGACGAGAAGTGGCCGGTGGGCTGGGATCCGATCGTCGCCGGGGAGATCGTCGCGGCGGGGGATTCGATGCTTGTCGCCGTCCACACGCCGGGTCATGCCCCCGACCACCTGTGCTTCTGGCACGACGAGACGCGCGCGCTGTTCTGCGGCGATCTGGTGCAGTACCCGAAACACGGTGTGGATCCCCGCGAGCCTGCGCGGCGACCTGATCGACTACCTGGACTCCCTCAAGCGGGTTCGAGCGCTCGCGCCGGAGCGGCTCCTGCCGGCGCACGGCCCGATCATCGACGACGCCGACAAGCTCCTCCAACGCTACGTGAACCACCGCCGTCAACGCGAAGACCAGGTGGTGGACGCCTTGCGCCGCGGGTTGTCCACGCCGGCCGCCATCGTGGACGACATCTACGCGGGCCTCGGCGAATCCGTGTTGAAGCTGGCGCGCGAAGGCATCGTGGCGCATCTCGTGAAGCTCGAGCGCGAAGGCCGGGCCAGCCGGCGCGGCGATGCGTGGCATATCATGGACGCATGAACGACGTCGTGGACTTCATCAACGTCAACCGCGATCGATACGTCGAGGAGCTGAAGCAGTACCTGGCGATTCCCAGCATCTCGGCGCTGCCCGAGCATGGTGCGGACGTGCGCCGGGCCGCGGAGTGGACCGCGGGCGCGCTGCGCACCGCCGGGCTGCAGAACGTCGAGCTGATCGAAACCCCAGGCCACCCGGTCGTGTACGGCGACTGGCTGAACGCGCCGGGCAAGCCGACGATCCTCTTCTACGGCCATTACGACGTGCAGCCGGTCGATCCGGTGAACCTCTGGACGAGCCCGCCGTTCGAGGCCACGATTCGCGACGGCGAAATCTACGCGCGCGGATCGGCCGACGACAAGGGCCAGGTGTTCATGCACATCAAGGCCGTCGAGGCGCACCTGACCAAGGGCGGCACGCTCCCGCTGAACATCAAGTTCTTCATCGAAGGCGAGGAGGAGGTGGGCAGCGTCCACCTCGACGACTTCGTGCGCTCGAACAAGGACAAGCTGGCGGCCGACGTCGTGGTGATCTCCGATTCGCCGATGTTCGACCGCGGCATCCCGTCGATCTGTTACGGCCTGCGCGGCCTGGCCTATTTCCAGATCGACGTGCGGGGCACCAAGTCCGATCTGCACTCGGGTTCGTTCGGTGGCGCGGTGGCCAACCCCGGGTACGTGCTGGCGCAGATCCTCTCCCAGATGAAGGACCGCAGCGGCCGGATCAAGATTCCGGGCTTCTACGACGACGTGCGGCCGCTCAGCGAGGCCGAACGGGCCGAGTGGAAGAAGCTGCCGTTCAACGAGACCAAGTACCGCAAGGAGCTTGGCGCCCCGCGGCTCTTCGGCGAGACGGGCTACTCGACGCTGGAGAGGGTGTGGGCCAGGCCGACATTCGAGGTGAACGGCCTGTTGTCCGGGTTCACGGGCGAAGGCGCGAAGACGGTGCTTCCCGCCACGGCGATGGCAAAGGTCAGCATGCGCCTGGTGCCCGACCAGGATCCCAACAAGATCGCCGAGCTGTTCGAGGCGTACCTGAAGAAGGTGGCGCCGAAGACCGTGGATGTGAAGCTGACCCGCATGCACGGCGGCAAGCCGTGGATGACCGAGTTCGACAACAAGTACGTGAGGGCGGCCGGACGCGCCATCGAGCTCGGCTTCGGCCAGTCGCCGGTCTTCAACCGCGAGGGCGGCTCGATCCCCGTCGTGTCCACGTTCCAGCAGGAGCTGGGCCTGCCGAGCGTGCTCTTCGGAGTGGGGCTGCCCGACGAGAACGCACACGCCCCCGATGAGCGGCTCGACCTGGGCAATTTCCACAACGGTGTGATTGCGTCGGCGTATCTGTACGACGAGATTTCGAAGCTATAGCGCGTGCAGATCGACTTAGCGACCGGGCTCGTCTGGTTCCTGTCGTTTCTGTTTTCAACGACCGTCCACGAGGCCATGCACGCGCTCGTGGCCTGGAAGCTGGGCGATCCCACCGCCTACAACGGCGGGCAGGTGAGCCTTTCACCCGTTCCGCACATCAAGCGCGAGCCCATCGGGATGCTGGTGCTGCCGCTGCTGACCGCGATGACCCAGGGGTGGGCGATCGGCTGGGCCAGCGCTCCCTACGATCCCTACTGGGCGAACCGCTATCCGAACCGCGCGGCGCTGATGGCCGCCGCAGGACCCGCCGGCAACTTCATGATCGCGGCCGCCGCGTTCGTGGCGCTGCGAGTGGGGCTTGGCCTGGGGGCATTCATCGCGCCAGACCGCGTGACCTTCGAGACGATTGTCGCAGGAGCTAACGGCGAGTCCAACTTCCTGACGATGCTCCTCTCAGTGCTGCTGATTCAGAACGTCTTTCTGGGAATCTTCAACCTGCTGCCGCTGCCGCCGCTCGACGGCGCGGCCGTCTTCAGCGCGCTCGTGCCGGAGCCGCTGGCGAGCACCGTGCGCCAGTTCGGCACCAACCCGATGGCGTCAACGTTGGGGCTGCTGGTGGCCTGGCAACTGTTCCCGGCAATCACGGGCCCGATTTTCACGTTCGTGCTGCGGGTCGTTCATCCGGACGCGGGGTACGGGCCCGGATAGAGCCGGGCCCGTTCGTCGTTAGCGCCGGCGCCGATAGTCGCGGCCGTCAGTACCGATAGTCGTCGGCGTAGACATAGGGGGCCCCGTATGGTCCGCGGCCCTTCTTGCCCCATCCCTTGTGGCGTCCCCGGTCGTATCCGTAATACGGCTGCACGACGTAGACCGGCGCCGGGGCCACGTACACCGGCCGATAGATTGGCGCGCGGTAGTAGACGGGTGCGCGGTAAACGGGTGCATGGTAGACGGGCACCTGATACACGGGCGGGCCACCGATCACGACCCGGCCGCCGCCGCCCGACGTCCAGATGCCGACGTCTACAAAGGTTTGCGCCGAGCCCGCCGCCGGCACCAGCAGCGCAAGGGCGCCGAGCGCCAGTGAACAGACCATCTTCCTGGACATGCCTGCCTCCTTGAGGGGACGAGCTAGGGGAGCCGGGCGCTAGAGGTGCAGGTCACGTGCCAACCCAACAATGCGGTAAATCGAGTCAGAGAAGGGCTCGCGAATGGCCGCGCTGTCCTCTCGAAAAGCCTGGGGCCTGGGGCCTGGGGCCTGGAGCCTGGAGCCCTTAGCTATAATCGCCGTCCAAATGGCGATTGGCCCTGGCACGCGCATCGGCGCCTACGAGGTCGTGGGCCCCCTGGGTGAAGGCGGCATGGGCGTGGTGCTTCGCGGGCGGGACACGCGCCTGCAGCGCGACGTCGCGCTGAAGCTGCTCCCCGACAATCTCGCGGACGATCCCGATCGGCTCTTCCGATTCCAGAGGGAAGCACAGATTCTGGCGTCGCTGAACCATCCCCACATCGCGCAGGTGTTCGGGCTGGAGCAGGCCGAGGGCTCGACCTGCATCGTCATGGAGCTGGTGGAGGGCGACACGCTCGCCGACCGCCTGAAGAACGGTCCGATGTCCCTCCGACGAGGCGCGCGTCGCGGCGGCGCAGTTGGCCGAAGCGCTGGCGGCCGCGCATGAGCGTGGCATCGTCCACAGGGACCTGAAGCCGGCGAACATCAAGCTCTCCTCCAACGGCGGGTGAAGGTCCTGGACTTCGGTCTGGCCAAGGCGGTCGGTCCGAGCACCACCGACACGCAGGCCACCTCGATGCAAACGGCACTGACGCGATCGATGCCGGGGATGATCCTGGGCACGCCGGCCTACATGTCGCCCGAGCAGGCGCGCGGCAAGGACGTGGACGCACGGACCGACATCTGGGCGTTCGGCTGCGTGCTTTACGAGATGCTGACCGGGCGGCAGACGTTTGCCGGCGAAACCGCCACCGACGTCATCGCGCAGGTGGTGACCGGGCAGCCCGACTTGAACCGCCTGCCGGCCGACACACCTGCCGCGCTGCGCTCGCTCCTGGCGGCGACCCTGCAGAAGAACGCGGCGCAGCGGCTGCAGCACATCGGCGACGCCCGGCTATTCCTGGATCCGGCGTTCGCGCTCCCTGCCGCGCCGCTATCCGGGGCGGAGCGCCCGGCGCGTCGCGGCCCGTGGATCGCGGCGGCTGCGGTCGTCGTTCTGCTCGCGGCAGCCATACCGATGGCCTGGGTGTACTCGCGCGCGTCGGCGTCGGCCCCGACTTCGATGCGCTTCGAGGCGTCGTTTCCGGGTTTGGTCGGAAACAACGCCGCGCTGGCGCCCGACGGGCACGCCATCGCTTTCATCAGCCTCTCGCCCGACGGAAGGCGTGGCCTGTTCGTGCGCCCAATCGACGCGGAAACGCCGCAGTCTCTCGCGGGCACCGAGGGCGCCGGCGCGTTCATGTGGTCTGCTGACAGCCGGCAGCTGGCCTTCATCTCCGACGGCAAGCTGCGAAAGGTCAACGCCGCGGGTGGCGAGTGTGCAAGTGCTGACCGACGTGCCGCCGCAGATTCGTGGCGTCACCTGGGGTCCCAACGGCGTGATGCTGTTGGGCCGGGTCAGCGACAACGTCATCGTACGGATGCCCGATTCGGGCGGGCCGATGACGCCGGTGACCAAACTGGACGCCGGCACGCAAAGAGATCTTCCACGCGCTTGCCGGTGTTCCTGCCGGACGGCAACCGCTTCGTGTACCTGGCGGTCGCCGGGCACCAACCCCGCGGACCACGGCGTCTTTCTGGCCTCGCTCGACGGCGCCGTCGCGCCGTCACGCGTCATCGCAATCCACCCGCAGCGCTTCAACTGGATGGCCTACTCGCCATCCGGCCACCTGCTGATCCTGAACAACGGCCGGATTCTCGCGTATGAGATGGACGCCAGCGGCCGCGTCGCCGAAGGCGAACCCGCCGTCGTGGCCGAGGACATCGACGCCACCCCCTCCGTGTCGGACGACAACGTCCTGATGTACCACAAGGCGCAGCCGTCGGTTGGCCGCCAGCTGACGTGGTACGACCGTTCGGGAAAGACCGCGGGAACGGTCGGGGAGGCGGGCGAGTACGGCAGCCTGGAGCTGTCGCCGTCGGGCGACCGCGCCGCCGTGGACGCTTGGACCAATGGCAACCGCGACGTCTGGGTAATGGACCTGGCCCGCGCCGTGATGTCCCGACTGACCTTCGAGCCGAGCTTCGAGTGGACGCCGACGTGGTCTCCGGACGGCACCCGGATCGCCTACGGCTCGAACACTGGCGACGTCGGGCAGACCAGGATCTACGTGAAGGCCGCGTCGGGCGTCGGCACACCCGCCGCGGTCGCCGGCGACGACGGCGGAGCCGTCCCGATCACCTGGCTGCAGCGCGGCGACCAGATTCTGTTTGCACGGCGAAAGCCGAACGGCCCCGGATTCGACACCTGGGCGCAGCCGGTGGCCGGCGGCAAGCCGACGATGGTGCTCGAAATGGCGTTCGACAAGTTGAACGTGGAGCTGTCTCCCGACGGCCGGTTGGTCGCCTATGCGAGCAACGAATCGGGCTCGCACCGAGATCTTCGTGCAGACCTTCCCCGACGGCGCAGGGGGCCGGTGGCAGATCACCTCGGATGGGGGCGTCGAGCCGCGGTGGCGACGGGACGGGCGGGAGCTGTACTTCCTGGGGCTCGACGGCAAGCTGATGGCCGTGCCGGTTTCTGCGGGCACCGCGTTCACGGCCGGCCGGCCGCAAGAGCTGTTTCAGACGCCATTGATCGTCAACCGCGCGCAGCCGGGCCGCGATGCGCGGTACGACGTGGCGTCCGACGGGCGGTTCCTCATCGTCGCGCCCGTGGCCGCCGCCGCGCAGACGCCGTTCACGATCCTTGTGAACTGGACGTCAGCGCTGAAGTAGGCTCTCGTTCGGCTTCCGGCTCCGGCTTCCGGCTTCCGGCTAAGAACCTGCCAGCTCGCGCGCGATCGCCTGGGCTGCCTGCCGGGGATCGGCCGCTGCGATGATGGGCCGGCCCACCACGATGTAGCTGGCCCCGGCCGCGACGGCTTCGGCCGGCCCCATCGTCCGGCTTCTGATCGTTCTTCTCGCCGCCGGCCGACGCGCCGCGGATGCCCGGCGTCACCACCAGGAAATCGCCGCCGCAGCGCGCACGGATGGCTGCCGTCTCGAGCGGCGAGGCCACCACGCCGTCCAGGCCGGCCGACTTCGCCATGTCGGCAAGCGTGACCACCTGGTCCATCAGCGGCCGATCGACCCCGACACGCCGCAGTGTCTCGGCGTCCATGCTGGTGAGCACGGTCACGCCGATGACCAGAGGCCGCGGGCGACCCAGCCGGCCGGCGGCCTCGGCCGCGGCCTGCGCGGCGGCCTGCATCATCGGCACGCCGCCCGACGCGTGGACGTTCATCATCCAGGCCCCGGTCGCGGTGCCCGCTTCGACCGCCTGCGCCACCGTATTGGGGATGTCGTGGAACTTGAGGTCCAGGAACACCTTCGCGCCCTGTTCCGCCAGCGACCTGATGAAGGAGGGGCCCTCCATCGTGAAGAGCCGGCTGCCGATCTTCACGCCGCCAACCAGGCCGCGCAGGGCCGTCACGAGATCGAGCGCGCGTTCGCGCGTATCTACATCCAGTGCAACTAGGAGCTTATCCACTGCTTTTCGCGCGTGCTGACGTCGATCGATCCCACCAGATCGACGACGCGTGCGATCCCGTGCCTCCGCATGTAGTCGCGCAGCCCGTCCACCAGCTTGCTCCAGATGAAGGGATCCACGAAGTTGGCCGTGCCTACCTGGACGGCCGTGGCGCCGGCGATGATGAACTCCAGCGCGTCGGTGGCCGTGGCGATCCCGCCCATCCCGATGACGGGAATCTTCACGGCCCGCCGGCACTCGTAGACCATGCGCACGGCGATCGGCCGGATGGCTGGGCCGCTCAAGCCGCCGACGATGTTGGACAGTTTCGGCCGCCGCGTCTCGACGTCGATCGCCATCGCCAGGAAGGTGTTGACGAGCGACACCGCGTCCGCCCCTGCGTCCTCCGCCGCCTTGGCGAAGGAGGCGACGTCCGTCACGTTGGGGGTCAGCTTGGGCATCACCGGCAGGTGCGTCACCTTCTTCACGGCTGACACCACGTCGAACGTGCCGTGCAGGCTGCAGCCGAAGGTGATGCCACCTTCCTTGATGTTCGGACAGGAAATGTTCACTTCCAGGGCATGCACGCCCTCGGCATCGGAGAGGATCCGCGCCAGCTCCACGTACTCGTCGAGCGTGCTGCCGCAGATGTTCACGATGTTGGTCGCGCCGATCCGGCGCAGCTCGGGCAGCTTCTCGGCGATGTACCGGTGGACGCCGATGCCCTGCAGCCCGATGGCGTTCAGCATGCCCGCGGGCGTCTCCACTATCCGCTCGGGCGGGTGTCCGTCCCGGGGCTTGACGAAGAGGCCCTTCGACACCACGGCGCCGATGGAGGTCAGGTCCACGGCCTCGGCGTACTCGACGCCGTAGCCGAAGCAGCCGCTGGCCGCCATGAACGGGTTGGTGAGCCGCAGCGATCCGACCTGAACAGAGAGATCCATTGTGGCCCGGTCCTTCAATCCCATACGAGGTCGGCGCCCTTGAACACCGGCCCCCCGATGCACGACCGCACGTAGTGATGGCCCCCGCCTGCGTCCTTCACCGGCACGACGCAGCTGTAGCACCCGCCCATTCCGCAGCCCATCACGCGCTCGACCGACACCTCGCACGCGCGCCCGTAGCGGGCGCACACGTGGGCCACCGCTTCGAGCATCGGCTCGGGCCCGCACGCGTACACCATGACGTCGGACGCGCTGCTTGCCTTCAGCGCCCGCTCCAACGGCAGCGTCACCCGACCCTTGTCGCCGCGCGAGCCGTCCTCGGTGGAGAGTACCAGCGTCACGCCACGCGATTGGAACCAGTCCAGGTAGAACAGCTCCTGCCCGCTGCGAGCGCCGTAGAAAAGCGTCGTGCGGACGCCGCGCGACGCCAGTGCATCAGCCAGGGTCGCGAAGGGCGCGAGCCCGACGCCGCCCGCCACCATCCATGCCTCGGCCGGCGGGGCCACCAGCGAGTAGGGCCGGCCCAGCGGCCCCAGGCAGGAGACCACGTCGCCTTCCACGGCGTCGAAGAGCAGCCGGGTCGTGACGCCGATGCGCTTGCTGAGCAGTGAGAGGCCCGACACGCGGCCATCGGTTTCGAGCACCTCGAACACCGAGAACGGACGGCGCAGCAACGGGTCCGTGCCGCGGCCCGGCTTGACCATCACGAACTGTCCCGGTGCCGTGTCGCGGGCGATCTCTGGAGCGTCGAGCGCGATGACGTTGTAGTCGGGGGAGAGGCGCGTGTTGCTGATCACCCGTGCCTCGACGTCGACGGGCATTGTGAGAAGTATATAATGGTGGTCGCTCTTTAACCGCGGTCCTGCGAGGCCGCAAAGAGGTTTCATGCCCATCGTCATGGATGCGGACCGCATCGGCCGCGCCCTCACCCGCATCGCACACGAGATCGTCGAACGCAACAAGGGCGTCGGAGACCTGGCGCTCGTCGGCGTGCGTACGCGCGGCGTGCCCATCGCCAAACGGCTCGCGCGCGCACTCAAGGACATCACCGGCCACGACGTGCCGACCGGCTCCCTGGACATCACGCTGTACCGTGACGACCTGATGCGGCACGCGGTCGGACCGCAGCCAGTCGTGCGGCGCACCGAAGTGACGTTCTCGATCGACGAAAAGAAGATCCTGCTGGTGGACGACGTCCTGTTCACCGGCCGGACCACACGGGCGGCGCTCGACGCATTGATCGATTTCGGACGGCCGCGCGCGATTCAGCTGGTGGTGCTCGTGGACCGCGGCCACCGCGAGCTGCCGATCAAGGCCGACTACGTCGGCAAGAACATCCCGACAGCCCTCGCCGACGTGGTGCACGTGCGGCTGCAGGAAACAGACGGGCACGACGAAGTCGTGCTGGAAACCGGGGGTGCCGCATGACCACCCAGGAGCTGGAATCCGGACGGCAGGTGACGGCGCTGCGCCGCAAGGACCTGCTCGGCATCGAGGATCTCTCGCCCGACGAGATCGGCCTGATTCTGGACACGGCCGAGGCCATGAAGGAGATCGGGTCGCGTCCCATCAAGAAGGTGCCGGCGCTGCGCGGCAAGACGGTGGTGAACCTGTTCTTCGAGCCCAGCACGCGCACCCGCACGTCGTTCGAGATCGCCGAGAAGCGGCTGAGCGCCGACACGCTCAACATCGCCATCGGTTCGTCGAGCGTGGTCAAGGGCGAAACGCTCGTGGACACCGCGCTGACCCTCGAGGCGATGTCCCCCGACATGATCGTGCTGCGCCACCAGTCGTCGGGCGCCTGCCACCTGCTGTCGCGGATCTGCAAGTCGGCCATCATCAACGCCGGCGACGGGACGCACGAGCACCCCACGCAGGCGCTGCTCGATGCGTTCACGATCCGCGAGCGCAAGAAGCGCCTGGCGGGGCTGAAGGTGGCCATCATCGGCGACCTGCTCCACAGCCGCGTGCTGCGCTCCAATCTGCACCTGCTGACGAAGATGGGCGCGGAAACGTGGGTGTGCGCGCCGCCCACGCTCGTGCCGCAGGAGATGCGCCGCTTCGGCGTCGTGGTGACCAACGTGGTGGAGGAGGCGGTGCGGGATGCCGACGTGGTGATGCTGCTGCGCATCCAGCTCGAGCGCATGGAGGGCGCGTATTTCTCGTCGCTCCGCGAGTACGCCACCGTCTTCGGCATGACTGAAGAGCGGCTCAAACTTGCCAAGCCCGACGTGATGATCATGCACCCCGGCCCGATGAACCGCGGCGTCGAGATCTCGTCCGAGGTGGCCGACGGCCCGTATTCGGTCATCCTCGATCAGGTCGCCAACGGCGTGGCGGTTCGCATGGCCGTGCTGTACCTGCTGGCGGGCGGAGCGGAACATGAAGAAGCTGCTTAAGGGAGGCCGCCTGATCGACCCGGCCAACGGGCTCGATGGCACATACGACCTGCTGATCGACGGCGACCGCGTGGCCGCGGTCGGACGCGACCTGCCGGTGGACGGCGCAACCGTCGTGACGATTCCGGCCGGCTATCGTAGTGTGCCCCGGGTTGATCGACATGCACGTCCACCTGCGCGAGCCCGGCCAGGAGCACAAGGAAACCGTGGCGACGGGCACGGCGGCTGCCGTGGCTGGCGGATTCACGGCCGTGGCCTGCATGCCCAACACCACGCCGGTCAACGACAACGCCAACGTCACGGGCCTGATCCTCGCGAAAGCCGCCGCCGCGAACCTGGCGCGGGTCTACCCGATCGGCGCGGTGTCGAAGGGGTCGGCCGGATCGCTCCTGGCCGACATCGCCGAGCTGCGGCAGGCCGGGTGCGTGGCCATCACCGACGACGGCCACCCGGTGTCGACGGCGATTCTGATGAGACGCGCGCTGGAATACGCCAGCATGTTCGACATGCCGCTGATCGAGCACTGCGAGGACCCGACCCTCAAGGGCGACGGCGTGGCGCACGAGGGCTATCACGCCTCGCGCCTCGGGCTGCGCGGCATTCCCGGCGCGTGTGAAGCGCTGGGCGTCGAGCGCGGCGTGCTGCTGGCAGAACTCACAGGCTCGGCGTTCCACGTGGCCCACATGAGCGCGCGGCAATCGCTGCGCGCCGTTCGGAAGGGCAAGGAGTCGGGCATTCGCGTCACGTGCGAGGTGGCGCCGCACCACTTCACGATGACGGACGAATCGCTGGGCACGCCGATTCCCTACGACACCAACACGAAGATGAACCCGCCGCTTCGGGAGGCCGCCGACCGCGACGCGATGCTGGAGGGCCTCCGCGATGGAACGATCGACGTGATCGCCACCGATCACGCGCCCCACCACCTGGACGAGAAGCGCGTGGAGTTCGACCGTGCCCCGTTTGGCATCGTCGGGCTCGAGACGGCCGTGTCGCTGGCGCTCGACCGTCTGGTGCATGCCGGCGTGGTGACGTTATCGCGGCTGGTGCAGCTGATGTCCGTGAACCCGGCGCGGATCCTCCGGGTGGCCGGCGGATCGCTCGCCGCGGGCGCGATTGCCGACGTCACCATCATGGCGCCGGACCTCGTGGTCACCGTCGAGGCGGCCAAGCTGCGGTCGCGCTCCAAGAACACGCCCTTCGACGGATGGCGCTTCCGCGGCGGTGTGGCAGGGACCATCGTGGGCGGCCGCACGGTCTACGTGAACCCGTCCGCGCCGATTACAGACCTGTAACTTGTCCGATTTGGGGTCGGGCCTAATTTGCTGAAGGCGCAGCTTTCCACGCGGATGCGGTCGTCGCTCGACGAGCTCTACGCCGGCTTCGACCACGTGCACTCGGCGACGGATCCCGTGCACATCGTTCGCCGCTTCAGCGACGCCGCCGATCGCGAGGTGGTCGGCTTCTGCGCGGCCGGCCTGGCGTTTGGCCGCGTGGCCAGCGTTCTCCAGTCGATCGAAGCGCTCCTCGCGCTGATGGGCCCCCGGCCGGCGCGGTTCGTGCGCTCCTTCGACCCGGCGCGCGAGAAAGAGCGGTTCGCGCCGTTGGGGCACCGGTGGATTCGCGGCCGCGATCTGCTGGCGTTGATGCTCGTCCTGCAGCGCATGCTCCGGGACCACGGCTCCATCGAGGCCTTCTTCGCGGCCGGCGACGACGCGGCCGCTCCCGACGTGCGCGACGCCCTGGAGTCGTTCTCTTCGCGTGCGCTCGAGACCGATTTGCGCGCCGCCTACGGATCGCACCTGCCGAGCCGCGCCGGCGTCGGCTACTTCTTCCCGCGTCCGTCCGGCGGCAGCGCGTGCAAGCGCCTCAACCTGTTTCTCCGCTGGATGGTTCGCCGCGACGCGATCGACCTCGGCGTATGGCGGTCCCCGGCGCCGTCCCGCCTGGTGGTGCCGTTGGACACGCACGTGGTGCGGCTCGGACGCTGCCTGCGACTGACCCAACGGATCAGCCCCGGCTGGGCGATGGCGTCGGACATCACGGCGTCGCTTCGCGCGATCGACCGGCAGGATCCCGTGCGCTACGACTTTTCGCTGTGCCACGTGGGCATGATGAACGCGTGCGGCTTCAACCGCGCCCAGCGCGATGCGCAGTGCCCGCTTCGCGGCGTGTGCCAACCGCGCGTTCGTAGACCGCGTTCGTCTCCTCGACCATCCGCTCCACGGTGAAGCGCGCCCTCGCGCGCGCGAGGCCCGCTTCGCCCATCCGCCTGCGCAACGCCTCGTCTTTCAGCAGCTGCACGATCCGATCGGCCATGGCCTTCGGATCCTTCGGCGGCACGAGAAAGCCGGTCTCACCGTCCACGACGACCTCGGGAATGCCGCCGGCCGTCGTCGCCACCGCCGGCCTCGAAGCCGCCATCGCGTCCACGAGCGCCGTGCACAGTCCCTCGGTCAGCGAGCTCATCACGAACACATCGAAGCTCTTCGTCAGCTCCACCGGGTTGCCTCGGAACCCCGCCAGGAAGACGTGCCGTTCGAGGTGCTTCTGTTTGATCTCCCGCTCGAGCTGCTCGCGCAGCTCGCCCTCTCCCAGGACGACGAAGCGCACGTCCGGCACCTGCCGCACCACGATGGCGGCCGCCTCGATCAGGTAGTGCTGGCCCTTGTGCGGCACGAGCGCCGCCACGTTGCCGACCACCGGGGAGTTGACGGGCAGAAAACACTCGGCGTGCACGTTGGCCGCAGGCAGCTGGACGATCCGCTCGACGTCCACGCCTTCGTTGACGAGAACGATCTTCGCCCGGGGGATGCCGTCGGCGACCAGCATGTCGGCGATCGCGTTCGTGATGGCGATGAAGCAGTCCACCTGACCGTATTTCCACCGCGAGAACGAGTTGTGGGCGATGTGAAAATCCACCCGCCGAGTGGCGATGAGCGGCGGCTTGGGCGAAGGCGCCGAGATGGCCAGCGCCGTGGCGGCCATCGCCACGCCATGCGGGTCGTGCGCCTGGATCACGTCCGGCGCGTACTGCTTGAGCACGCGCGCGAGCCGCCAGGCGGCGGCCAGGTCCACCTCGTTGCGGGGCGCCAGCGGAACGAGATCCAGCCCCTCGGACATCCGCTTGAAGAGCTCGCCTTCGGGGTTGGCCACCAGCACCGCGCGATCGCCACGCTGCCGCAGCCCGAGCACGGTGTACTTCACCTGCCCCTGGCCCCCGCGCCAGCCGCGCGCAGTGTCGATGTGAAGGGAGAGGCATGAGAATTCACAAGTCACAATTCACAAGTCACAATTCACAAATCGGAGTAGGGCCGGAACCGCAGTTCCGATCTTCTTTGTGAATTGTGCATTGTGCATTGTGAATTCAAGTTGCTGAACCCCCGTCCGGCAACCTGCCACGCCCAACTGCCACAGCTTCGCGAACTTCAGGAACACCGCCCACGCGTTCACCGCCGACAGGGTGAACCCGACCGAGCCGTCCATGAAGCCGCGCCGCAGCACGTAGTTGCGAAGGAAAGCCGCGGGTCCCTGCACGACGAGGTCGAGCGCCGAGGCCCGCCGGCCGCGCTCGAACATCTGCCTCGCCGCCAGCGTCGTGTAGTGGTTGATGCGGTCCAGGTGATCGGAGAGATCGCGGTAGGAGTAGTGGAGCAGCTCCTGCGTCAGCGTGCTCGTCGGCCCATTGGTGGTCACCGACTCGTGTACGAACCGGCCCGCCCAGCGCGCGGCCCGGCGGTCGTAGAGCCGCGTCTGGAAGTCGGGGTAGAAGTCGGTGGTGCGGATCCATTGCCCAAGGTGAAACGTGACGCGCGGCACGCGGTAGGCCGCCATCGTCGCGGGTCCCTCGAGGACCCGCTTGATCTCGGCGGCCAGCGCCGGGGTCAGCCGCTCGTCGGCGTCGAGGGAGAAGATCCAGTCGTGCGACGCCACGCTCGCCGCATAGTTCTTCTGATCGACCCAGCCGGGCCAGTCGCGCGTCTCTACGCGCACGCCCTTGGCCCGGGCCTTGGCCACCGTGTCGTCGGTGCTGTGCGCGTCCACCACCACGATCTCGTCGGCCCAGGCCGCGCTGTCGATCGCGGCTTCGATGTGGTCCGCCTCGTTCTTGGTGATGATCGTGACGGAGACGGGAGGCACGGGGGTGAATGTTACCCTCGGTCTCCAGTCGTAGCTGGCTTTAGGCTCTAGGCTTTGAGCTCTTGGCCTTCAGCGGGCCTGGAGCCTGGAGCCCGGAGCCTGGAGCCCGAACCGCTAGGGAGCTATGCCCCCTAGCGGAATCTCCTGCACCGTCTCCAAGTCCACGACCGACTGGTTCAAGTCCAGGATGGCACGCAGCTCGTTGTTGCGGGCCACGGCCAGGTCCCTCTGCGTCTGGAAGACGACGAAGCTGGTGGAGGTGCCGGCGGCCAGCTTGCGCTGCTCGGCCTCGAGCCGCCTCTCGGCGAGCTGCCGCGATGAACGCGTGCTCTCCACGCGCTTCTGGTCCGTCTGCACCTGACGCGCCGCCTCGCGCACCTGGGTGACGACCTGCAGCTGCTGGTTCTTCAGTTCCGTCCGCGTCCGGCTGTTCTGCAGGCGCACCCGCGCCAGGCCGGCTTCAGCCTGGCTGGTCCCCAGCGGGTAGCTGATATTGAGTGCGGCGGTCCAGGCAGGGAAGTCGTTGGTGAGGAGGTCGCCCAGCACCGTGCCGAATCCGCGCTGCGACGTCGCCAGGATGTCGCCGGTGCCCGGACCGAACGGGCCGACGCCTCGCTGCAGCTGCGTGCCGCCGATGCCCGACAGCCCGTAGTCGAAGTTCGCAGTCACCTCGGGCAGCGTCTGATTGCGCAGGAAGCGGATGCTCACGTCGTTCAGCTCGATCGACTTGACGGACCGCTGGAGGTCGGTGCGCTTGTCGAGCGCGTTCCGCACGGCAGCGTCCACGTCCACCGTGACCGCCTGAAACAGCGGCGGGTCCACGGCCTCGATGTGCACCGTCCAGAAATCTGGTGAGTCCGGGTCGAGGACAAGCGCGCGCAAGATGTCCTCCGATGTCTGGATCTGCGCTTCGGAGACGATCACCGCCTCTTCGCGCTGGGCGACCTCCGACTCGGCTTCCACGACGTCGATCGGGGGAAGCGTGCCGATCTCGATGCGCGACCGCGTGTTACGCAGCGACTCCTGTGCCAGCTCGAGCGACTGCTGGTCTGCGCGCAGCGCCGCGTGCGCGTACGCCAGGTTCCAGTATGCGTTGCGCACCGACCGCATGGTGGACGCCACCGTCTGCCGCACCTGGACGTCGGCGATCTCCCGATTCTTCAGCGCCTGGAGGACCTGCTGCCGCACGTTGTCGATGCTGAACCCGCGCACGATCGGCTGCGTGATGCTGAGGGCCAGCGAGGAGCGGATCTGTGGAGAAAACGTGGCGAAGGCGTTGTTCGTCGTCAGCCGGGACCCGTCCCAGCCGACGCTGTACTGCGTGCCCCATTTCAGCGTCTGGTTCACGGCCAGCGTGTTGAGGAAGCGGTCGTCCGTGGTCTTCAATCCCTGGCCGCCGGCCAGGAAGTTGTTGTTCGGGTTGTTGGTGTTCGCCTTCTGAAAGTCGTTCGACAAGGTGGGCGACCACGCGGCCTGGGCCTCTGACACGGTCAGGTCCTGGATGAGCGGATCGAACCGGGTGAGCTGGATGCCCAGGTTGTTCTCGAGGGCCAGCTTGACGGCTTCTTCGATCGTCATCCGGCGCGTCTGCGCCTCGGCTTGCGGGCTCGCCGGCTTGGCCTGCGGGGCCTGCGTCGAGCCGCCTGATTGAGCCTGGGTCACCGGAGGGCCCGCGTCGCGCACCACGGCCGAAAGGGCCGCGGTCGAAAACCGGGCCTGCGCCCGGGCTGGCGAATGCGCCACACCGAGGACGCCAATCAGGACGAGAGCTGTTCGAAACAGGACAGGAACTGTTCGAAATCGAAACATCGCGCGCATTGGTTTCACCTGCTCCAGGCGCCCCGCAGACGGGGGCGCTCACGAAAGTCCCTTGTGTAGACGGCGGTAGGTCATGGGAGGTTCTGATCTCCGACCCGCCTCTCGGCCGAATTACTTCGCTAGGTATACTAAAACCGTGCCCGTCGCGCCGACCTCCGACACCGTGCTAGACGTTTTCCGGCGACTCGGGGCCTTGCACGAGGGTCACTTCCGGCTCACTTCCGGACTGCACAGCCCCGGGTACCTGCAGTGCGCGCTCGTCCTGCAGTATCCGCGTGAGGCCGAGGCTCTTGGAGCCGCGTTAGCCGCGCGCGCCGCGACGCTTGGGGCCGACGTCGTATTGTCGCCTGCCCTGGGGGGCATCGTCATCGGCCAGGAGGTCGCCCGGGCGCTGGGAGTGCGTGCGCTCTTCGCCGAGCGCCAGGACGGGACGCTGAGCTTGCGGCGCGGGTTCTCTTTGCTCCCCAGCGACCGAGTGCTCGTGGTGGAGGACGTGGTCACGACGGGCGGATCCACGCGCGAGACGATCCAGGTTGCGCGGGCGGCCGGAGCCACTGTCGTCGGCGCGGCGTCGATCATCGACCGCAGCGGCGGCAACCAGGGCCTCGATGTTCCGTACTATTCGCTCGCGACGGTATCGTTTCCAACCTTCCAGCCCGAGGCCTGCCCGTTGTGCGCGGCCGGCGCGCCGATCGTCAAGCCGGGCTCCCGCGCCTGAATCCCTCCGGCCGTGGGCGTCGAGCATCAGCCCGGACGCACCTTGAAGCTGACCGTCTGCTACGACGGCACGCGACTGGTCGGCTGGCAGCGGCAGGCTGAGGGCGATTCGGTTCAAGCGCTGCTCGAGGACGCGCTGGCCCGTTTCGAGGGCGCGCCGATCGTCGTTCACGGCGCCGGCCGCACCGATGCCGGCGTGCACGCGCTCGGACAAGTGGCGAGCGCGCGCGTGACCTTCGATCACGACGGTGACACGCTCATGCGTGCCCTCAATGCCCAACTGCCCGCCGACGTGCGCATCCTGCGAGTGGAAGAGGCCGGACAGGATTTTCACGCCCGGTTCAACGCGCGTTCGAAGACCTACAGGTACCTGATTCGAAACGCGCCCTTCGTCAGTCCGTTCGAGCGAGCCTTCGTGTGGCACGTGCCCCAGCCCCTCGATCATGCGGCCATGCATTCCGCGGCCGCGCTGCTCGAGGGCACGCACGACTTCGCGGCGTTCCAGAGCGCCGGGAGCGACACGGCAGGCTCGGTCAGGACGATCAGCGCGTCCACGATTCAGCGACACGCGGCCCCGGTGGGGGACCCGTTGCTTTCGTCTGGACGCGGCGATGCCGATCTGCTGGCCTATGAAGTCAGCGGCGACGGGTTTCTGCGCCACATGGTTCGCGCCATCATGGGAACTCTGGTCGAGGTGGGGCGGGGGTTGCGGCAACCGGAGTCGATCACCGACTTGCTGCGCTCGGGCCGTCGCGATCACGCAGGCCCGACTGCCCCGCCGCAGGGGCTCTTCCTCGTCGGTGTGGACTATGATTGAACGGTTGCATTCACAAGGACTACGCCGTGCTTGACGACATCCTGGCGTGGATTCCATCGGGGCATCCCGACGCCGCACTGGCCCGCCAGGTTCAGTTCGATCGGCTCCCCGCGCACGTGGCCATCATCATGGATGGCAACGGCCGCTGGGCCGCGCAGCGGCATCTGCCGCGCGTCGAGGGACACCGTGCCGGCATCGACGCCGTGCGCGACACCGTCGAGACCGCGGCTCGCCTCGGTTTCAAGGTTCTCACCCTGTACGCGTTCTCGGTGGAGAACTGGAAGCGGCCTGCGTCGGAAGTGGGCACGCTGATGGTGCTGCTCAAGCGCTATCTCCGCTCCGAGCTGAACATGCTGCTCGGCAACGACATCAGGTTCGGCGTCATCGGCCGCACCGACGAGCTGGCGCGTGACGTGCGGGAGGAACTGGATCAAGCCATCGAGCGGACCGCCGGCGCCAGAGGCATGCTGTTCAACATCGCGCTGAACTATGGCGGGCGGACCGAGATTGTCGATGCGGCCCGGCGTGCGATGGCATCGGGGCTGCGGCCCGATCAACTGGACGAGGCAACGTTCGCCAGCTTCCTCTACACCCGCGGCCAACCCGATCCGGACCTGATGATTCGGACCAGTGGAGAGATGCGGGTCAGCAACTACCTGTTGTGGCAGATCGCCTATTCGGAGATCTACGTCACCGATACGCTGTGGCCCGATTTCCGGCGGCGCCACCTGCTCGAGGCCGTGCTCGCCTATCAGAAGCGCGAGCGGCGTTACGGGGGCATCCCGGCCCCTGAGGTCATTGGCGTCAAGTAAGGACGTGCAATCGAGAATTGCGATGCGGGCAAGGACATGGTCCGTCTAGCCAGCGGCATCGTCATGGGCGCCGTGGCGCTGGCCGCCATCGTCTGGCTGCCGCCGCTCACGTTCAGGGTCGCCGTCTGTGTGCTGGCCGCGGCCGCGGCCTTCGAATACGCGGGCCTGGCTGGACGTCCGGGCGGTCCCGGCCGATGGATAGTCGTGGTGCTGGCTGCGCTGTCGGCGTGGGCGTTCGCGGACGGGCCGTCCTGGGCTCCGGTCGTGTCCCTGGTGGTCCTGGCCGTGGCAGCCGCCGCCGTGCTGGGCCGTGGCCGGTCGATTCCGTCGAACCTGGCCGCCGTTTTCGGGATCGTGTATCTGGGCATCCCGCTCGGGTTGCTGGTCAGCCTGCGCGGAGCAGGTGGATGGCGGGTGTGCCGTGCTGCTCGTGGCGACCGTGGTCGTGAGCGATTCGATGCAGGACCTACTCGGGCCGCCTGTTTGGACGCCGGCGTCTGGCGCCACGCATCAGCCCGAACAAGACCATCGAGGGTGCCATGGGTGGAGTGATCGCCGCCGCGCTCTTTCTCGCCGCGGCGGGGCCGCTGATCCTCCCCGGCTTCTCGCGCGCCGGCCTGGCGGGCCTCGGTGTCGCGGTGGCGCTGCTCGGCATCTGCGGCGATCTGTTCGAGTCGCAGCTCAAGCGCGGCGCGGGCATCAAGGACAGCTCGCACCTGATTCCCGGCCACGGTGGCGTGCTCGATCGCGTGGACGCGCTGCTCTTTGCCGTGCCGGCCTTCTATCTCTTCGTGCGAGGTGGTCTCTGAAGCGGCTCGCGATCCTCGGATCCACCGGCTCGATTGGCCGCAGCGCGCTGTCGGTCGTGGACGCGCATCCTGGTCGCCTCCAGGTTGTCGCGCTTGCCGCTCGCGACAACGCGGAACTGCTGGCGGAGCAGGCGCGCCGTGTGCGTCCCGCCGTCGTGGCCCTGGGAACGGGCGAGTCCGCCGACAGGTTCCGCGCCATCTACCCCGATTTTGCGGGCGCCGTCGTGGCGGGCGCCGAAGGCCTGGTGGCGGTCGCCACCGAACCGTCGGCCGATATCGTCCTGTGCGCCTCCTCTGGCACGGCCGGGCTCGAGGCCGTGCTGGCGGCAATCGAATCCGGCAAGCGCATCGCGCTCGCCAACAAGGAAGTGCTGGTCATGGCCGGCGAACTGGTCATGGCGGCCGCTCGCCGCCACGGAGTGTCCATTCTGCCGGTGGACAGTGAACACAACGCCGTCCATCAATGCCTGCACGGCCGGTCGCCAGAGGAAGTGCGGCGTCTCATCCTGACGGCGTCCGGAGGCCCGTTTCGAGAGATGCCGCTGGCGGCGCTGAACGCCGTGCGCCCCGATGCGGCATTGCGCCACCCCACGTGGCAAATGGGCCGGAAAATCACCATCGATTCGGCGACGCTGATGAACAAGGGCCTGGAGGTCATCGAGGCGCACTGGCTCTTCGGGTTCCCGGCCGATGCCATCGACGTGGTGATCCATCCGCAGTCGATCGTGCACTCCCTGGTGGAATTGGCCGATGGATCGGTGATTGCACAACTTGGGGTGACGGACATGCGGCTGCCGATTCGATACGCCTGTTCCTATCCCGAACGCTGGGACGGCGCCTTGCCGCGTCTCGACCTGGTTCGCTCAGGCAGGCTGGATTTTGCGGCTCCCGACCTTGACCGCTTCCCGTGTCTGGGCCTGGCGTACCGGGCGCTCCGAGATGGCGCCACCCGCGCCGTGGCGCTCAATGCGGCCAACGAGGTTGCCGTGGCGTCTTTTCTCGAGGGCCGTCTCGGATTCACCGCGATTCCGGCCCTGATCGAACGCGTGATGAACGACCACGTCCCCGAACCCGTCTCTTCACTGGACACCGTGCGGCGCGTCGATGCATGGGCGCGCAATCACGCCTCGGCCGTAGCCGGCGAGCTGGCCGGCTGACCGAAGAATGCTGGTAAATGAGTCAGTTTCCCCGGTCGAGCCGGCCCGCCCCCGAAGGCGGGCAAAGCAACACTGTTCTAGCGAGGCGAGCGTCCTTTGTGTCTGAGGCGAGCCTCGCTAAATTACACATTTGAGGTCCCGAGCCCGTTGACCACTCTTCTGGCGTTCCTCTTCGTGCTCGGCGTGCTCATCTTCGTGCACGAGCTCGGCCATTTCCTGGCCGCCCGGCGTGTGGGCGTACGGGTGCTGACGTTCTCTTTGGGCTTTGGCCCGAAAATCCTGAAGGTCAAGCGCGGTGACACGGAGTACTGCATCAGCGCCATCCCGCTCGGCGGCTACGTGAAGATGGCCGGCGAGAGCCCGGAGGACCCCCGATCGGGTGCCCCCGACGAGTTCATGTCGAAGACGAAGTGGGAGCGGTTCCAGATCCTGATCATGGGGCCGGTCATGAACATCCTGCTGGCCGTGGTGGTGCTGGCGATTGTGCTCGCGCAGGGCGCCGAGGTGCCCGCCTACGAGGACAAGTCGCCGCTGGTCGGTGCGGTCGAGAACGGCTCGGTGGCCGAGCGCGCCGGATTACAACGGGGGACCGTATCCTCACCGTGGCAGGCGACGACGTGCCCACGTGGCGGGACGTGGACATGGCCATCGGCACCCGCGCCAACCGCGACATCCCAATCACCTTCGATCGCGGCGGGACGCACGCAGACCCTCAACGTTCGACCCGCCGCGCAAGGGAAATACGAGATCGGCGACATCGGGGTGCTGCCCGACGTCAGCCCCAGCGTGCGGTCGGTCGTGGCAGGGGACCCGGCCGAGCGTGCCGGCGTGAAGGCCGGGGACGTGGTGGTGGCGGTAAACGGGGAGCGCATGATCTTCGCGCGTCATCTGGCCGACGCCATCTCGCGCAACGGAGGCAAGCAGATCGAGCTGCTGATTCGGCGCGGAAACGAAGAGCTTCGCCTGCCGGTCACGCCCGAACAGCGCGGCGACCGTGGGCTCATCGGAGTGTCCATTTCAGAGGAGACGAGGACGTTCAAGCCGGGCCCCTTCGAGGCCGTCCGGCTCAGCATTGAGCAGAACATCGCGTCGAGTGGCCTGATTTTCCGCACACTTGGGGGCCTGTTCACGGGCGCCACGTCGGTCCGCCAATTGCAAGGACCAGTGGGTATCGCGCAGCTCTCGGGTGAATCGGCCCAGGCCGGATGGGTCGCGCTCCTCTCGCTGATGGCCGTCATCAGCTTGAACCTGGGACTGCTGAATCTGATGCCGGTGCCGGTGCTCGACGGCGGACACATCCTGATCATGGTGCTCGAAGGCGTGGCACGCCGCGACTTCAGCATGCAGGTCAAGGAGAAGATGCTGCTGGCGGGCTTCGTGGTGCTGATGATGCTGATGGTGACGGTCATCTACAACGACCTCACTCGCGTCAGTTGGATTGAGCGCTTAATGCCCTGGAGGAATTGAGCCATGTGGGTGACTCGAATGGTTGCGGCGGCGGTGCTGGTTGCGGGGTTGGCCATACCGGCGACTGCGCAGGCCCAGATCTCCGCGGCCGACGTGCAGCGGCTGCAGGACAACGTCTACCTGGCCGAACGCGACGTGAACCAGCTGCGCACTCGGGACTCGGCGCGCGCCACGCAGCTCCAGAGCGAACTGGACGAGCTGGGCGATGAAGTCATCTACCTGCGCGTGAAGCTCCGCAAGGAGCGCACGCTGGCCCGCAGCGAGTTCGGCGACGTGGAGTCGCGCATCGAAGGCGTGCGCAGCCGCGCGCGCGCCAGCAGTGCCTCGACGGTTCCTGATCCGGCTCCTCCTCCCCGTCCCGCCCCCGCTCGTGAGCCGGCTCCGCTTCCACCTGCCCGCACGTCCACCAGCCGCGAGATCCCCGCCGGTACCGAGCTCGACGTGCGTCTCTCGAACGTCCTCAGCTCCGGAACCGCGAAGGTCGAGGATCGGTTCGAGGCGACGACCCTCGTCGATCTGGTGATCGACGGCCGCACCATCGTGCCCGCGGGCGCGGTGATGCGGGGCGTGGTCAGCGCGGTGGAGCCGGCAACCCGCACCAACCGAACCGGCCGCATGACGGTGAGCTTCGATCAGTTGACGATGAACGGCCGCACCTATCCGATGCGCGGCACGGTGACCCAGGCGCTCGAGAGCGAAGGCATCAGGGGCGAGGCCGGGCGCGTCGGCGTGGGCGCCGGCGTGGGTGCGATCATCGGCGGCATCCTGGGCGGCTTCAAGGGCGCGATTGCCGGCATCCTGATCGGCGGCGGCGGCACGATTGCGGCCACCGAAGGCAAGGAAGTGGAGCTGCCGCAGGGCACCGTGCTTCGAGTGCGTGTGGACTCACCGGTTCCGCTTTAGAGAGCTTCCGGATCGGTGTAGCGCCCACTTAGGTCCTTGGTTCTTGGGCCTTGGTTCTTGGTCCGTCCTTGGTCCTTGGTCCGTCCTTAGTTCGGACTTGGCGGTTCAACAGCGTCGACGATCATGGTGTCAACGGAACCTCTTTGAGGTTCGAGCTTGAGTCCAAGCTGCTCTTGAATGGCGGTAAACAGCCCGGGCGGGGAATCCGGCTCCGGCTCAGCTTTGGCCGGCAGCCAGCGAAGCTCGAACGTCGGCGCTGCCAACCCAGTCTTGTCGAAAACCGGCCTACCTGTTTCGCTCGAAAGGAACTGCAAGAGTCTCGGCATTGGTAGCGGCGGATCGCAACTGAGAATGCGCCCCGGCGCATAACCACTCCCAGCCTTTGAATTGGAACAGGGCGTCAGCCTCGGCCCATTGGTTGTGGCTATTAGCATGTAGATGGGCATTTCGCGCGACTCGGAGTGTGCTCGGAGTTTGAAGCGTTCGGCTAGCAGCCCTCGGAGCACCACTCGTGTCTCCTCCCTCGACGGCACGTCCCCTTCCGCGAGGCGCACATCAACCTCGAAGAAGTTCGACGACCCAACACCCGTGTCGCGAGGAATTCCAAACACCTGGTAGTCCGACAGGTCATATGCCACGCGCATGAGTCCACATACCTGACTAAACGGTATCCAGATGCGACGGCCGGTGCGCTCGACATACGGTAGGGCGCACGACAAACCCCGTGGATCATCCGGTCCCTTCACCGCCTTGATCGAGGCGACTTCAACACGCGCCTGACCATCGCCACGCTGCACCGAAAGAGGAGAGACGAACACCATTGTGATCGTGACGAGCGCGGACAATCTCATAGACCCTCCGGCGTCAAGCCTCTGCGCAGGAAGCCGGCGATCTGGCCTTCCGTAAACCCCTTCTTCATCGTCCGGTCCCTTTCTCCAGAGCCGGACTCTAAACCAAAACGCTATTCAGAACCGGGGACGTCGGATCGGTGGAAAGCTCTCGAGCTCTAGAGAAAGAGCAGGCCGAAAG
The DNA here is from genome assembly GCA_963807235.1 of uncultured Acidobacteriota bacterium. Lineage (GTDB taxonomy): Bacteria > Acidobacteriota > Vicinamibacteria > Vicinamibacterales > UBA2999 > CAWEBF01. Next base: position 29,642 of record CAWEBF010000035.1, on the reverse strand, counting down.
GCGAGCGCAGTTTGTGACTTGTGAATTCTGAATTGTGCATTGAATCTCTCTAGAATCCGCTCGGCCTGACCCAGAAGCTCTCCTGCCACGTGCCCCCGGGCGCGATGGTCTGGAGTTCCTTGTACTGCCCGCGGTGCGCCATGTTGAGCGCATTGGTAATGCCGGTCATTGGCTCGAAGCAGATGAAGTTGCGTTCGGCGGCAGGGGAGTCGCCCTGGCCGCCGCGTCCCTTGCCCGACGGGCTCGGAGCCCAGATCACGACCGAGCGGTAACGAGGCCCCAGCACCACGTCCAGCCGCTGCGCCTTTCCCCAGACGGTCATCGTCGCGCGTCCCTGCTCGTCGCGCGCGAGGTCACTGAACACGTCGTCCAGGTTGTAGTCGCGCAGCGGTACGCGCGTTTGCGGAAAGAGCGCCGCCGCCGGTTCCGTGGCGCCGGTCGGTACCTTTCGGGCGTCGAGCACCCACCGCGTTCGCGCGCCGACCGAGATCGCCCAGTCGTCGCGCGGGGAGTCGGTCAGCTGAAAGTACGGATGGAACCCGATCGCGACGGGCATCGGCTCGCCGCTCAAATTCGTGATGGTCGTGGACACCTCCAGCACGCCATCGGCCAGCCGGTACGTCATGTCGATGGTGTGGGCGTACGGCCACTGGCGCATCCAAGCCGGCTGCCGATAGAACTCGAGCCTGCTGGTGACCGACGCGTTTCCGGCGGTTGCCGTGACGGCCATCACACGCCACAGGTTGGTGGTGGTCACGAAACCGTGGATGGGCACCTCGCCGCGCACGTTGCCCAGGCCCATGTCGAACGCGTGACGGCGGCCGTTGGCGTAGAACGCCTGCTCGTCGAGCCGGTTGGCCCACGGGCCCATGAAGGGAATGCCTGTGGTGCCGGGCCTCGCCTTGAACTCCTCCAGTGAGCCTTGCGGATAGCGCAGGACGTTGTGCCCCTTGATCTTCATTTCGACGGCGATGTTGCCGACCGAGGGCACGATGGTCACCACCGTGTCGGCCGTGCGATCGGCCAGCGTCACGATCTCGCCTTGCTGGACGGCGCTGTATCGCTGAGCCTGTGCCGGGACGGCAGCCGCAACTGTAAGCAGGACAAGGCAGAACAAGCCGCGAGAAGCTACGTATATAAATGTCATGACAACACTGCCTCGCGGCATCGCCGCCATTCTGACACTGGTGGCTCTCGCGCTTCCCGCGGGGGCGCAGACGGCTGGCGACCCGGCCGGCCACTGGGAAGGCGCCGTCACGGCACCCTTCGGGGAGATCCGAATCGAAGTGGATCTGGCGCGAAACGCGAAGGGTGAGTGGCATGGCGCGTTCAGTCAGCCTGCCCAGGGCATGCGGGGCCTTCCCTTGTCCAGCGTGACCGTGGAGGGCGCGACGGTTCGCTTTCTCGTCGGAGCTGGCGCCGGCGCATCCACTTTCACGGGCACCGTGGCGGACGGCAAGACGATTGCGGGCGACGCCACGTCCCCCCTCGGCACCGCGCCCTTCAAGCTCACGCGAACCGGCGACGCCGTTATCGAGGCGCCGCCGCGCGGCGCGCCCGTGAGCAAGAGCCTCGAGGGCAACTGGCAAGGCACGCTCGAGGTGGCGGGGCAGCGGTTGCGGCTCGACCTCAGGATCGCCAATCAGGCCGATGGCACTTCGCAGGCCACCGTCGTCAGCCTGGATCAGGGCGGGCTGGAGCTTCCGGCGCTGGTCACGGAGAAGGACGGCGCCGTGACGTGGGAAGTCAAGATGACCAAGGCGTCGTTCGCCGGCGCGTTGAACGCGGACGGCTCCGAGCTGGCGGGCACGTTCACGCAGGGCCCCGGCTCGCTGCCGTTGACGTTTCGCAGGGCCGCCAAGTAAGCGGCGGCCGTCAGCCCCTGCGGACCTCCCGCATCGCGCCCTCGGCGGCGGCGATCGTCCGTGCGATGTCGCGCTCGGTGTGCGCGGCCGAGATGAACCACGCTTCGAACTGGGACGGCGGCGGATAGACGCCGCGCCCCAACATGCCGCGGAAGAACCGCCCGTAGGCTTCCGTATCGGCCCGTAGGGCCGTGTCGTAGTCCCGCACCGGGCGCATCCACGAAGAACGGCGTGAGCAGCGATCCGAAGGCGTTGACCTGCAGCGGCACCTTGGCCGCTCGCGCGGCCTCAGCCAGGCCCGACACCAGCTTCCGCCCGCGCGCCGCGAGCGTGGAATAGAGCTTTGGCTTCAGGCGGTCGAGCGCCCACAGCCCGGCCGTCATCGCCAGCGGGTTGCCCGAGAGCGTACCCGCCTGATACACGGGGCCCGCCGGTGCTACCAGCCCCATGATGTCTGCTCGGCCGCCGTAGGCGCCCACCGGCAGCCCGCCGCCGATGATCTTCCCCAGGCACGTCAGGTCGGGCCGCACGCCGTAGACGGCCTGCGCGCCACCGGCTGCCGCGCGGAAGCCGGAGATCACCTCGTCGAAGATCAGGACGATCCCGTGCGCCGTGCAGCGGTCGCGCAGCCCCTGCAGGAACCCGTCCGCCGGCGGCACCACGCCCATGTTCCCGGCGATGGGTTCCACGATCACGGCAGCGATCTGTCCTCGATGCCGGGTCAGGACCGCGTCCACCGACGCCAGATCGTTGTAGCTGGCGAGCAGCGTGTCGGCGGCCACGTGCGCAGGCACGCCTGGACTCGTGGGCGTGCCGAGCGTCGTGGCGCCCGAACCGGCCTTCACCAGGAACGCGTCCGCGTGGCCGTGATAACAACCCTCGAACTTCACGATCTTGTCGCGGCCGGCAAACGCGCGCGCCACGCGCACGGCGCTCATCGCGGCCTCGGTGCCTGAGCTGACCAGGCGCACCAGGTCCATCGACGGCACCAGCTCGCGCACGCGTTCGGCAAGCTGATGCTCGAGCGGACTCGGCGCCCCGTAGCTCGTGCCGCTCTTGCCCGCGGCAGCGAGCGCGCGCACCAGGCCTTTCGGCGCGTGACCGTGAATCAGCGGCCCCCACGACATCACGTAGTCGATGTACCGGTTGCCGTCCACGTCCACCAGCGTGGCGCCCGAGGCCTTCTTCACGAAGATGGGGTCGCCGCCGACGGCACGAAAGGCGCGCACGGGGCTGCTGACTCCGCCCGGCAGCACCTTGCGCGCGCGAGCGAACAGACGCTTGCTGGCCGTATGACGCATTACGGCATCACGCGAGCAGGCGTGCCGCGTGCCGCGCGTAGTAGGTGATGATCATGTCGGCGCCGGCCCGGCGGATGCCGATCAGCGTCTCGAGGACCACGCGGTCCTCGTCCAGCCAGCCGCGCTCGGCGGCGGCCTTCAGCATCGAATACTCGCCGCTCACGTGATACGCCGCGGTGGGGTGCCCGAACCGCTCCTTTACCCTCCGCAGCACGTCCAGATAAGGAACGGCGGGCTTCACCATCACCACGTCGGCGCCCGCTTCGATGTCGATTTGCACGACGCGCAGCGCCTCTTCCACGTTGCCGGGATCCATCTGGTGGGTGCGGCGATCGCCGAACTGCGGCGTTGAGTCCGCCGCCTCACGGAACGGGCCGAAGAAGCCGGAGCAGTACTTGGCCGAATACGACATGATGCCGGTCGCGTCGAAGCCTCGCTCGTCGAGCGCCTGGCGGATCGCTCCCACGCGCCCGTCCATCATGTCCGACGGCGCCACGAAGTCGGCCCCCGCGTGCGCATGCGATACGGCCGTTTCGACCAGGCGCGCGACGGTCGGGTCGTTGACCACGTGCTCGCCGTCCAGAATGCCGCAATGCCCGTGCGAGGTGTACTCGCACAGGCACACGTCGGTCAGCACCAGCAGGCCGGGCACGCCGCGCTTGATCGCGCGCACGGCGGTCTGGACCGGCCCGCCGGCGTCCGACGATTTCGATCCGATGGCGTCCTTGTGCTCCGGGAGGCCGAAGAGCAGGACCCCGGCGATGCCGGCCTCCCGGGCGGCGGCGGCCTCCTGCACGGCTTCGTCCACCGACAACTGGAAGATGCCCGGCATCGAGCCGATGGGCCGCCGGACGTCGTGGCCCTCGCACACGAAGAGGGGATAGATCAGGCAGTCGGGCGTGAGCCGCGTTTCGCGAACCAGCGCCCGAACGGCTTCGGTGGCCCGCAGGCGCCTCGGGCGTTTCGAAAGCCCCAGACGCGACGTCGTCTGCGCCACGCTCATCGTCGACCCACGGCGGCCGGCGACTTCATGGCCGTGACATGACGCACGATGGCCTCCACGAGCGCCGGCACCGTGTAGGTCGTGGGCTGCACGTGCACCGGGATGCCGAGACGCGCCGCGGCCTCGGCCGTGACGGGGCCAATCACCGCGACGACAGTCTTGGACAGCAGGTCCACCGCCTGTTCCGCGCCGTAGATCGTGGCGAAGTTGCGCACGGCCGACGCGCTCGTAAACGTGACGACGTCCAGCTCGCGGTCGAGCAGCATCCGGTAGATGTCGGGTCCGTCGGTGGCCTCGTCCAGCACGTTGCGGTACGCCACGACCTCCGTGACGAGTGCACCGCCGGCGCGAAGGCTCTCCGCCACCACCTCACGCCCGATGTCGGCGCGAGGCAGCAGCACGCGAACCTCGTCCAGCGAGCCTTGGGCGGCCAGCGCACCGGCCAGCGCCTCGGCCCGGTACTCGCTGGGCACCAGGTCCACCTTGATGCCGTAGCGCGCCAACTGCTCCGCGGTGGCGCTGCCCACGGCGCAGAGCATGGGCCCCTTCAAGGACCGCACGTCGCCGCCGGTTTCGACCACGGCCTGCATCAGTGCGTCCACGGCGTTCGCGCTGGTGAAGACCACCCAGTCGAACGTGTTCACCGAGCTGGCGGCGCGCAGCAGCGGCGCGCGGTCCTCGGGTGGCAGGATCCGGATCATCGGCGCCACCACCGGGTCGGCGCCAAGGCCGGTCAGCAGGTCGGCCAGCTCCGTCGCCTGTTCGCGCGAGCGCGTCACCAGCACGCGCGTGCCGAAGAGCGGCCGCGAATCGTACCAACGCAGGTGCTCCCGCAGCCCGGCCACACGGCCCACGATGAGGATCGCGGGCTCGCGGCCGCGCTTTTCCGCCGTCACCTCCAACAGCTCGGCCAGCGTGCCCGTGAGCGTCTGCTGGCTTGGCAGCGTGCCGCGGTAGACGGCCACGGCCTGCCCGTCCGCTGGCCATCCGTTGGCCAGGAGCGACTGGAGGATCAGCGGGAGCTGCTGCGCACCGGCGTAGCACACCACCGTCCCCTCGAGGCGCACGAGCCCCGCCCAATCGATCTTCGGCGGCTTGCGGCTTTCGTCCTCGAAACCGCGCACGAGCGTGATCGTGTCGCCACCGCCTGGATAAGAAACGGGCACGCCTGCGTACGCAGGCACGGCGATTCCGGCGGGAATTCCGGGCACGACTTCGAACACGATGCCGTTCTGCTGCAGGAACAGCGCCTCTTCGCCACCGCGATCGAAGACGAACGGGTCGCCCCACTTCAGCCTTGCGACCACCTTGCCTTCCCGTGCCTTCTCGGCGAGCAGATAGTTGATCGCCTCCTGCTCCATCGGCTGGGGCGCGGCGACGCCCACGTCGATGAGCTCGGCGGTGTGCTTGGCGTGCCGCAGCAGCCGCGGCGAGACCAGGCGGTCGTAAATGACGACGTCGGCCCGCCGCACGCACTCCAGGCCGTGCACGGTGATGAGGCCCGGGTCGCCGGGCCCTGCGCCGATCAGGTAGACGGAAGGTTTCATCATTGGTGTTCGCGTCGGGTGCCGATTGTCATCTCAGTGCGTCGAGGATCTGGTCGGCCCCGGCCGCCAGGAGCCGTTCGGCGGCTTCCTCGCCGAGTTCGACCGCTCGATCGGATGGGCCGGACACCTCCGTGCGTGCCGCGCGGGAACCGTCGGGCGACACGACGATGGCCCTCATCGTCAGCGTATGCCCCGACATCGTGGCCAATGCCCCGATGGGCATCTGACAACCACCCCCCAAGCGAGATACTACAGCCCGTTCGGCCAGGAGCGTGGTCATTGCACCCTCGTCGCCGATTCCCTGCAGCACGTCGAGCACCAGGGAGTCGCCCACGCGCGCCTCGATGGCCACCGTGCCCTGCCCTGGGGCTGGAAGACACACGCCCACGGGAACGAGCGTCGAGACCCGGTTCTCGAGGCCCAACCGCCGAAGGCCGGCCGCTGCGAGGACCAGTCCGTCGATTTCACCCCCCTGGTCGAGCTTGCGCAGCCGCGTATCCACGTTCCCGCGCATCGGGGGGAACACCGCGCCTGGGATGGCCCCCGCCAGCTGCGCCACGCGCCGCACGCTGCTGGTGGCGATTCTGGGCGACGGTCCGAGCGCCGTCACGGCGTCGGCCCAGGATGGTGCGACGGCTCCCGCACGGAGCACCAGCGCATCCACGGGGTTCTCCCGCGGCAGTGTCGCGGCCAGCGTCAGCCCCGCGGGGAGCGACGCGGGCATGTCCTTGCTGCTGTGTACGGCGATGTCCACGACGCCCGCCAGCAAGGCGTCCTCGATCTCCTTGACGAACAGGCCCTTGCCGCCGGCATCCCTCAACGACACGTCCGTGAGCCGATCCCCCGATGTCCTGATCTCGACGATGTCGGACGGTGTATCGCCATGCTCGAGCAGCAGCGCCGCCACCGTGCGCGCCTGCACCAGCGCCAACTGGCTCCCGCGTGTTCCGATTTTCAGGGGACGGATCTTCAGGTCGTCGGCTCCTTGAGCGACCTGACGTCGAACTCGTCGCGGAGTCCGAAGAGACGGTTCACGGCTTCGGTATAGGCCGCCTGCGTCTCCTCGTCGGGCAGCGCCTTCAGCTGTTCGGTGGGCTCCACGAGCAGCTTCTCCACGATCAGCCGGGTCACCTCGTCCACGCGGTCGCGGTCCGACGGCGAGAGCCCCGACAGCTTCACGCCGAGACGCTCGAACTCGGCCCGCCGTATGGCCTCGAACCGGCGCCGCAACGCCACAACCGTGGGCACGGCGCCCCTGGACCGGTGCCACGCGGCGAATCGCGTCAGCTCCTCGGTGACGATGAACTCGGCCCGCTCCATCTCGGCCCCGCGCCGTGACACGTTCTCGTGGACGAGCGCCTGGAGATCGTCCACGTTGTACAGGAAGACATGTTCCAGTTGTCCGACGGAGGCTTCGACGTCCCGGGGGACGGCAAGGTCGATGATGAAGAGCGGCTGCGAGCGCCCCGCCGTGGCTGCTTCAACGTGGGCCCTGGTGAGGACGGGCCGTGGTGCGCCGGTGCCGGACACCACGATGTCAGCCGCCGGCACCGCGCCCGCCATCTGATCCCAGCCGATCGCGCGGCCGGCGATCCTGGCCGCCAGCGCTTCCGCGCTCGAGCCGGTGCGGCTCGTCACCACGATGTCTCCGACTCCCTGGGTACGAAGGTGCTGCGCGGCCAGCGTCGTGATTTCGCCCGCCCCGACGACCAGGACGTTCCTGCCTTCCAGGCGGCCGAAGATCTTCCGCGCGAGCTCGACCGCCGCAAAGCCCATCGACACGGCGCCTTCGCCGAGCGCGGTTTCCGTCCGCACGCGCTTGCCGACGCCGAACGACGACTGGAAGAGCCGCGTCAGCAGGGGACCCACGCATTGGCGATCGGCGGCGACCTGGAACGCGTCCTTGACCTGGCCGAGGATCTGGGGCTCGCCGACGATGAGCGAATCGAGACCTGCCGCCACGCGGAACAGATGTCGCGTGGCATCGGCATCCGATCGCTCGAAGAGATGCGGGACGAAGGCGTCGGCCGGCAACCCGTGGTAGCTCGTCAGAAAGTCGATGATCTCGGTCCGCGCCTGCAGGGGATCGTCGCTGGCGACGTAGACCTCCGATCGGTTGCACGTCGAGAGGAGCACGGCCTCGGTCGCGGCCTGACGCGACGCCAGCGCCTGCACCGCCGTGGCCAGATCGCGCGAGGAGAAATCCAGCCGCTCGCGCAGCTCGATCGGCGCCGTCTTGTGGCTTACCCCGAGCAAGAAGAGGTGCATGAGGCTACTGGAATGTGTGGCTGGTCTCTACGAAGTAGCTGACCGGCAGGAAATTCAGCAGCACCACCACGAAGCCCAGCGCCGACAGCCATGCGGCGCGCCGGCCCGACCATCCCATCGTCTGTCGCGACACGAGCGCGAAGGAGTAGATGGCCCACGTGACGAGCGCGATGAACACCTTGGGGTCGCCCACCCACATGGCCTGCAGGTTCGGATCGCCCGGCGCGAGTTGCCGCGCCTGCGCGGTCCAGATGAGTCCCACCACCACACCAACCGTCAGGAACGCCCAGCCGACCACCACGGCCCGCAGGTTCATCGAGTCGAGGATCGAGAGCGACGGCAGCCGTGTGTAGAAGAAGCCGAGGTGCTTCTTCTTGATCTCCTTGAACTGGAGCATGTACGTCACGCCCAGCACGCCGGCCAGCGCGAAGCTGGCGTAGGCAAAGAGGAGCGACGCCACGTGCACCCAGAACCATGGGCTGTCGAGCACGGGGTCGGCGTTCTCGACGCCCGGATAGACGGCGGGGATCACCTGCAGTCCCACCAGCATGGGCAGGATGAAGACGCCCATCGCCCGTTCGTCGGCCGTGATCTCGAGATAGAGGTAGGAAAGCGCCAGCAGCCACACGAAAGTGGAGACGGCCCTGGACGGGTTGGCGAAGGGTACGTGACGGACCTCCATCGTTTGCATCCCGATGACAAACGTGTGCGTCAGCACACCCAGCAGCAGCAAAGTGGTGGCCGCACGTCCAACGGCCGGCGAGCGTCGCGCGAAGTGGAACGCGTAGGCCACGCCGGCGGCTGCGTACAGCGCCAGCGGGAGCAGGTTCACCGGGCGGTTGGGGCGAAGTAGCCCCGTTTGGTACGAGGCGTCACGTTGGCGCGCGCGGTCTGAACGACGATCCGGCGCCAGGCGCCGTCGCGTTTGCCGTTCTTCGGCATGTACCCGAGGGTGTACTGGCTGGACAGCTCGTCGGCGATCTGCGCGTAGGTGCTGGTCAGGTCCTCGATCTTGGCCGGGAAAAACGCGCGGCCGCCGGTTTCCTGGGCCAGCTGGCGCATCACGAATTCGGCTTCGCGGAACCCCTTCGACTGGCTGTCGGCGCCCCGGAGCGCGATCGTGTAGACCGCCGTCTCGGACCGCTTGGCCAGATCCAGCACTTCGTCGAACGAGATGAGGCTGGAGGTGTCCTCGCCGTCGGAGAAGACGATGAGGGCCTGGCGACGCACGTCTTCCTCCGACACGGCCTTGATCTTCCGCAGCTCTTTGAGGGCGATGTAGATGGCGTTGTGCAGCGAGGTCGAGCCGCCGGCCGCCGTCCGGTTGATCGCCTGCTCCAGTTCGAGCTGGTTGCCCGTGAACGGCTGCCGGATCTCCACGCGGCTGTCGAAGTCGATCACCTGCGCGATGTCGTTGGACTTCAGCCGCTTCACGAAGCTCACCGCGGCCGTCTGCAGCATCGGCAGCTTGTCTTCCATGCTGGCGCTGCTGTCCAGCAGGAGCGAGAGCGCGATGGGCTGCTGGCGCCGGTTGAAGAACGTCATCTCCTGCTTGACGCCGTCCTCGAAGACCGAGAAGTCCGGCTGGTCCAGGTCGGTGATATAGCGGTTCGTGCCGTCGGTGACCGTGACGTTGAGCGACACCACGTCCACGCCCGCGCGGAACGCCGCGCGGTCCTGTGGGGCGGCGGCCTGTTGGGCCATCACGGCGGGCGCCAGGAGCCCAGCCAACACGCAGGCAAGTCTTGCACTCACGTCAATCTCCGTTCTCCCCGCGAGCCGGCGCGCCGTGGACGTCCACCTCGGAACGCGCCGACGACACACTGACTTTTTCCGGCGTAATGAGCGACTGCGGCCGGCTGTAGACCACTTTGTACTGCGACAGCAATTCCGTGGCCAATTGCGTCATCGCCTTGTCCAAGCCCATTGGGCTGAGCAGCGTGATCCGCTGACCACCTGATTCGGCCGGGCCCTGCTCCAGGAGGAACGACCGCTCGCGCGTCCCGTGCTCCTCGCTGTAGGGGAACTGCCCGATCGTCACCAGGTGCAGCGCGGCTTTGGCGCCGCGGAGGGCGTTGATTACGTCCCGGTGGTAGGTGTTGGTGAACTCCTGGCCGTCGGTTACCACCGGCACGATGACCGCGCGCGGCGTTTCGCGCTTGGCCAGACCCCGCGCGACCTCGGTCAACCCGTCGAGCAAGGTCATCCCACTGTTCGGCATCGAGAACAGGCTGCCGACGGCGTTCGACAGCCGTGGGGCGTCGTTGGTGTAGTCCACGCGAATCGTCGGCCGGTCGGACAGCGTCACGACGGCGATCTGGTTCTTCGGAGCCATTCGCGCCACGAATGCCGACAGGGCATTCCGCAAGTGGACGATGGCTTCGGCCGAGGCGGTGCTGTTGTCCACGAGCAGCGCGACGTCGATCGGTTCGGTGGCCCGGGAGACTCGAATCACCTCGCGGCGGGCTCCGTCTTCGCGCACGACGAAGGCGTCGGGCCCCAGCCCTTCAACGGGCTTGCCGTCCTTGTCGAGTGCGCTCACGAACAGGGTGCGCTCGCGCGCCTGTGCGAGGACCGGGGGCGGGGCGACCGCGGCTGCCAGACCGCACGACACCGCAAGGGCGGCGAGGATCGGCCGGTGGTGTGACATGCCCATGGAGCGGTCCCGTGTCTCTACTGGCGGTGTGCCGCAAGTATAGGCCCGCCCAGGGCGACCGTCAAGATCTTGAAAGGCGGAAACTCATTGAAAACAAACAGGTTGGGATCTCGGCCCTGTTGCCCATGGAACTTGGTGAAGTTTTTCACAAAGTAGCGGTATACTGGAGCCGCAGCGCGGATCTGCGGGAGGAACCGTGGGCCAGGCGCCAAAAACCAAGGGTTTCTCGATTGCCCGAGCGACCAGGGCTCTGCAGGAGAATGTCTCGCGCTCGGGCCCGGTTGCGGCCGCCAGCTACACCCTGATTGGCGCGATTCTGCTGCTGGGTGGGTTGGGGTACTTCCTGGACGGGCGCCTGGGGACCAGGCCGTGGCTGTCGGTGGCGGGATTGTTCCTCGGCATCGTGGTTGGCTTCTACGAACTGATCAAGACGACATGGCAGCGTTGACGCCCGCAGCGTGGATGGTCGCGGCCGGCCTGGCCGGCTGGGCCGCCCTTGTCGTGCTGGGCGGGGACGCGGTCAGCCCTGAGGCCGCGCTCGGCATGGCCGCGCCGCTCGTGGCCGTGGTGTGCAGCTGGCTGGTGACGGCTAGAATTCACGCGGCGGATCCGGCGCGCGTCACGGGCGTCATGGTCGTGGGGATGGCCGCCAAGGCGATTCTCTTCGCGGCCTACGTGGTGGTGATGGTGCGGGGCCTCGGCGTGCGGCCGGTGCCGTTCGCCTTGAGCTTTGCCGGGTTCTTCATCGCGCTCTATGCCATGGAGGCCTACTTCCTGCGGCAGTTGTTCGCGGGGCCGGGCCAGTCGGTGATTCGGGAGTAGCTGAGCACGAGCCATGCAGCAGGAAGAAGCAGCCGAGAAAGCCGGCGAAGGGTTCAACGCCGGCGCCGTCATCATCGACCACGTTTCCAACAGCCCGATCGATCACCCGCTGATCCACCTGCCGACCGTGCTCGGCGTGGACTTCTCGGTCACCAAGCACGTGCTGATGCTGTGGCTGGTGGCGACGGTGCTCTTCCTGGTCATCACCACCGTGGTGCGGCGCTATCTGCGACAGGACCGCCTGGTGCCTTCCGGACCCATGGCGGCGTTCGAGATCCTCGTCGACTACCTGCGTGAGACCGTGTTCAGACCGAGCCTGGGCAACAAGTGGACGGACGCGTGGACGCCGCTGCTGCTCACGCTCTTCTTCTTCATTCTGGGCGCGAACCTGATTGGCCTGATTCCCATCTTCGACGTGCTGTCGCTTCTCCAGCACACCGTCATCCACGCGCCGGAGGAGTCGTTCTTCGCGCAGGTGCTGCACGGCGGCACGACGGCAACCGGCAACTACAACGTCACGGCGGCGCTGGCCACCATCTCCTTCTTCGCCATCATCGTGGCGGGCGCACGCGCGCACGGCTTCGTGCAGCACTGGAAGAACATGGTGCCGTCCGGTCTGCCGCTTCCGGTCACGATCATGCTGATTCCCATCGAGATCATGGGGATGTTCGTGCGGCCGTTCGCGCTCACCATGCGACTCGCGGCCAACATGACCGGCGGCCACATCGCCATCCTGGCCATCCTGTCGTTCGTGTTCATCTTCGCGGAGATGAACGGCTATCTGGGTATGGGTGTCGGGCTCTTTCTGTCGGTACCCGCTCGCGGTCGCCATCTCGGGGCTCGAGATCATCGTCGTGCTCGTTCAGGCCTACGTGTTCACGCTCTTGACGGCCGTGTTCATCGGGATGGCCATCCACTCTCATCACTGAGCTACTAACGGAGGAAGAACCACATGGAAGGATTTGCGCTTGCATACATGGGAGCCGGGATCGGCTTGGGCCTCGCGGTCATAGGGGCCGGGTTGGGCATCGGCAAGCTGGCGGCCGGAGCGGCGGAGGCGATCGGCCGGCAGCCCAGCGCGACGGCGCAGATCACGGCTGCGGTCAACCTGCCGTTGTTCCTCCTCGAAGGCGTGGCGATTCTCGCCTTGGTGTTCGCGCTCCTGATCGTCCTCCTCAAGTAGGGAATTGAAAGGACGCTTGCGATGAACAACCCGCTGGTCCAACCCGACCCCGGGCTCTACATCTGGACCATCGTCACCTTCCTGGTCCTCGTGTTGCTGCTGGCGAAGTTCGCCTGGCGGCCACTGCTCGCCGCGCTCGACGAGCGGCAGCAGGCCATCCGCAAGTCGCTCGACGACGTGCGGCAGGCCAGGCAGGACCTGGAGAAGGTGCACGCCGACTCGGCCAAGATCCTCGCGCAGGCGCGCGTCGAGGCCGAAGCCATCGTGTCGGCTACCAGGACCGACGTGAACCAGTTCCGCGAGGAGATGCGCCAGAAGGCCCGCACCGAGGCCGACGGCATCGTCAAGAACGCCGAGCGGCAGATCGAGCAGGAAACCGCGCGCGCGATCCAGCAGATTCGCCACGAGGCCGTGGACATCTCCGTGAACATCGCGTCGAAGCTGCTGCAGCGCAACGTGTCGAAGGACGACAACGCGCGGCTGATCGAAGACACGTTCAAGCAGATAGAAGCCAGCCAAGGCTGACTCCGAGCTGCGCCTTGGCTAGTAGCCAGTATCTTTTTGGCGCGCTTCGCGCGCCGGGCCGCCGGCAGCTCCTGTTCTCCGGAGCCGCGGCGCTTGGTGGATCGCTCCTCTTCGCCTACGCCGTCCGGAGCGTGGGCCTCTCCGTCATTACCGATGGCGTCAGGCGCGTGGGCGCCGGGCTGTTGCTGATCCTCGCGATTGGCGGTGTCCGGTTCTGCCTCCGCACACAAGCCTGGCGGCTCTGCATGCGCCCCGGCGTGCGCCTGCCCTTCGGCGCCGCGCTCCGCGCGTTCCTGGCGGGCGACGCGATCGGCAGCGTGACCCCGCTGGGGCTGGCGGCCAGCGAGCCCACCAAGATGCTCCTGGCCAGCGCCCGGCTGCCGTCGGCGGAGGCCGTGACGTCGCTGGCGGTGGACAACCTGGTCTACGCGGCCTCGGCGATCGGCATGGTGGCCGTGGGCGTGGTGGTGGCGCTGCTCACGGTGCCCTTGAGCACCGCCGGACGGGAAATCGCGCTGGCGGCGCTGGTGCTCTTCGCGGGCGGGGCGATTGTGGCCCAGCGGCTGCTGCGGGGCACATGGTCACCCGATCGGGGGACTCGGCCCCCGTGGCGCGCACGTCTCGCGCAGCTGCGCGAAGCGGCGCTCGGGTTCGCCGAAGGCCACCCCGAGCGGCTCTGGGGCGTGTTCGCCCTGGGAGTCGCCTTCCACGTCTTGGCGGTGCTGGAGGTGTACCTCGTCCTCGGCTGGCTGATGGGCGAGGGGCGCCCCACGTGGACGCAGTCGGTCGTGTTCGAGGCGCTGAACCGCGCCATCACCATCGCGTTCAAGTTCGTGCCGTTCCGCGTCGGCGTGGACGAGGCACTGTCGGGCGCGCTGGCGCCGGTGCTGGCGATGGCCTCGGCGCACGGCGTCACGCTGGCCGTGGTGCGGAAGGTGCGGAATCTGTTCTGGGCGGGGGTCGGGCTGGCGCTTATCGGCGCCCACCGCGTCCGAACAGTCGCCCGAGCGTCGGATCCCCCCGGAATCTGACGCGCGCGTCGGCGCGAATCGCGTTGGCCCGCTGGGTGTCGCCGACCGTGGCCCACGCGGCGGCCGCCAGTCCATACCCTTCCGGCGTTGGAACCGCCATCATCAGGTCGTCCAGCACCTCCGCGATTTCCTCGGGCTTGGTGGACTGGTACAGCGTGACCAGGCTCAGGTACGCGCGTGGGTCGCGTGGAAAGGCCTCGATCTCGTTCCGGAAGGCGACCTCGGCGTCGTCGGTGCGCTCGAGCCGCGCCAACGATTCACCCTTGTACAGCTCCAGCTCCGCGACCGCGGCCGGCGCCGCCTCGTCGTCGTCGGCTTCCGGTTCGGTGAACGCCTCCACAGCCTCTTCGTACCGGCCCGCGTCGAAGAGCAGACGCCCTTTCACGTAGCGGGGCAGCGCACTGGTGGGATCCACTTCGGCCGACACCGCGGCATAGGAGGTCGCCGCGGCCTCGTCCTTCAGCGCGAGCGCCACCCGCGCGGCGCTTTCCTGGGCCGCCACGCGGTCTCGCGGCGTGCCGCGTTCCGCGCGTGCGATGGCCGTTTCGGCCTGCGTCTTCGCGAGATCCAGCTTGCCCATCCGCCGCAGCACGTCGCCGAGCGCCAGGGTCACCGGCAGGCTGCCCGGCCACGCCTGCTCGGCGCGGTCGAACGCGGCGGCCGCGTCGTCGAGGCGTCCCATGCGCGCCATCAGCTGGCCGATGCCGTAGTGCACCGCGCCCAGTTCTGGGTGGGCCTTGACGATGCCCTGGAGGGCGTCGATGGCTTCGGCGAGCTTGCTCTCGGCGACCAGACGCGCGGCGCGGGCGTGCGCGTCGAAGACGGCCGCATCCGACACGACGGTCTGCGGACCGGGCTCGAGCCGGGGCTCGGGTCCGGCCAGGAACCCGGCGGCCGCAAGCCGCTTCTCGTCCTCGATGCTCAGTGGCTCTGGACGCGTCGGCAGGCTGCCGGCCACCAGCTCGTCGAGTACCGCACCGAGCGGCACCGTTTCGGGTACGGGCCCATCGGTCTTTTCGGCCGTGTCCTCGACGACGGGCATCGGCACGATGGTGTCGGTGGCTTCGCGGACCAGGCGCCTGGTCTCAGTGGTCAGCGCGAACGACGGTGCCGCGCCCAGCCGGTAATAGGCCGCCATCGACTCGGCATAGAACGGCCGCGACAGCAGCGTGCCGTCGGCGTCGTCCAGCACGGGGCGCAGCGAACGGCCGTGCAGACCGCCGGGGATCGGCGCGCGCACCAGCTCCAGAATCGTCGGGGCCACGTCGGCCAGCTGCACGGGGGCCGTCACCCGCCGGCCGGCAAACGCGCCGCGAGGCTGCTTCACGACGAAGGCCACGCGCAGCGCAGCGTCGTCGAGCCGCGCGCCCACTTGCGTGGATCCGCGCCCGCCGACGACGAACACAGTGGCGTCGTCGTAGATGTCGCGCTCCTTGAGACGCGACACGATGCTGGCCACCACGCCGTCCGCGCCCGCTCGCGGCGTTTCGATGAACATGAAAAAGCGCTGGCCTCGCTGCGAATCCAGCCACGTCAGTGCGGCCTTCGCCGTGGCGCCGCCGTCGCGTTCGACGGCGGTTTCAGGGAAGCGGCCGTCGAAAAACGAGAAACCCTGCGCGACCCCGGTCTCGCTGCGCAGCAGGAACGTGGACACCGCGCCGCCGGTCGCGAATCCGCGGTTTCGCAGCAGCTCGGCCAGCGTGCGCACCTCGGGCCGCAGCACGAAGCCGCCGTCGTCGCGGACGCCGTGCTCGAACGGCAGCCGGCCCGTCAGCAGCGTGGTGTAGCCGGGGAGGGCTTGCGGCGTGTGCGCATACGCCCGCGTGAAGGTCACACCCTCGGCGGCCAGCGCGTCGATCGACGGCATGGTGCTCGCCGGGTCACCGTAGACCGCGAGCTCCCGATTCGACAGGCCGTCGATGGCGACGAGGACGATGGGACCTTGATGGGGCGGCGATTCACGTGCGTACCACCAACCCGCGGCGGCGGCGCCGAGCGCCATTGTGCCAACGACGAGGGTGATGCCGATGGCCTGCCATCGGCGCGTGCGAATGGGGGCGCTAGCCGGCATCCGACCTGCGACGTGCCACTAGTTCGAGGGTGCCGGGCGCAGGCGCGCGACGCCGGCACGAGCGGATTCGTTGGAGGAATCGTTCTTCAGGACTTCGTTGTAGGCGTCCACGGCGCGGTCGAGCATGGCCTGGCGCCCTGGCACATCGGATGCCTGCGCCGCCTTGCGCTGGTACACGTCGGCCATCACCAGGTTCACCGAGGTCAGCCTCGGGTTCTTCGCGTAGATGTCCTGGTAGGCGGCGAGCGCCTGATCCAGTTGCCCGGCGTCGCGCAGCGAGGCGGCCTCCTGCAGCCGCTGCTGCACGTTGCGCTCGAGCGAGTTCGGCACCGGCCCAGGATCCTTCGCCAGCGAGAACTGCATCGGGGCCGAGTTGGCCACGCGCACCGGCGCCTGCAGGTCGAGGCGCAGGAAGCCCGGCGCATCCACCACGAACCGCCACGTGCCGGTGCGCAGCCCGATCATGGCGAAGCGTCCCTTGTCGTCGGTGGCGGAGGTCAGGTCGCCCGGATACGCATCGGGGTTGAGGGCGCGAACGGTGGCGCCCTTGATGGGCTTGCCGGTCAGGTCGCGCACGGTGCCGACGGCCCGCGCGGTCTGAGCAAGAACGGGCACGGCCAGGACCAGGAGCGCAAGGACTGCGGCGGCGGTTCGAAGGACTGCCATGGGGGGGATCTTACCGCAGCAGGCTCCCGGCTTCCGGCTTCCGGCTTCCGGAAATTACCAATAGAGCATCAGGTAGATCACAACCCCGGTGACGGACACGTACAGCCAGATTGGCAGCGTCCACCGGGCGATCCGGACGTGTGCGTCGAGGCGCCGCCGAAGGCCCCGCGTGGCCGTAACAAGCGCCAGCGGCACCACCGACGCCGCCAGCAGCACGTGGGTCACCAGAATCGTGTAATAGACGACCCGGACGGCGCCCTGCCCCCCGTAGGGTCGGGACCCCACGTTGGCGTGATAGACGACGTAGGAAGCGAGAAAAAGGGACGAGGTGGCCAGGGCCGCGAGCATGCACCGCTCGTGCGCGCGCTGCCGGCCCGCCCGGATGAAGAAGTAGCCGATGGTCAGGAGCACGGCCGCCAGCGCGTTCAGCGAGGCGTTGACGGCTGGGAGGTCCTGAATACTCATCGACATCGACATCTACAACCACAGGCGGTCGACGACGAGCGCGCCGAGCAGCAGCGGCAAGTAGATGATCGAGTAGAAGAAAAGACGGCGCGCCGTCTCCAGTGAGCGGTCGCGCGCGAAGGCGGCGCTGAGCCCGATGAAGCCGGCCCCGAGCAGCGTCGCCACGGCGCTGTAGGGCCAGTCGGCCAGGCCGACTACCGCGGGCAGAATGCTGACCGGCCAGAGCGCCGTTGCGTAGAGCAGCGCCTGCCGGCCCGTGCGGCGTCCGTCGGGTTCGGTGACGGGCAGCAGCGGAATGCCGGCCCGTGCGTAGTCGTCGCGATACATCCACGCGATCGCGAGGAAGTGCGGCATCTGCCAGAAGAACACGATGCCGAAGAGCGTGAGCGCCGGCATCGTGATGTCGCCGGTCGCGGCGCTCCATCCGATCACGGGCGGCAGCGCGCCTGGCACGGCGCCGATCAGCGTGGAGAGCGACGTGCGGGTCTTGAGCGGCGTATAGAGCACAACGTAGCTCAGGTGCGTGGCTGCGGCGACTGCCGCCGCCATGCCGTTCGCGCCCAGCCACAGTTCGGCGATGCCCGCGACCGACAGGAAAATGCCGAACCAGGCGCTCTGCTCGATGCCAAGCCGTCTCGAGGGCACGGGCCGCCGCGCCGTGCGGGTCATCAGCGCGTCGGTGCGGTGTTCGAGCACCTGGTTGAGCGCCGAGGCGCCGCCGGCAACCAACGCGGCGCCGACCAGCGTGTGCACCAGCAGGCCAACCGGCACGCCCTCCGGGGCCGCCAGATACAGACCCGCCAGCGTGGTCAGCAGGACCAGGAAGTTCAGCCGCGGCTTGGTCAGCGCAAGCAGATCGCCGAAGTGGTCGGACGTGACACGTCCGCCCGCCCGTACCGCCGGAGTGCCCGCCGCCGAGGCACCGGCCTTCACGCGCGTACTCCGGCCGTCGATCCGTCGTGGCCTGTCGATCCCACGATGGCCGGCGACTCCAGCGTGCCGTTCAGCGATTCACCCAGCGGAAACCGTGTCCGATGCGCGCGCAAGGTGAGGACGAGTGATGTCACGAGGACAAGGCCGCCCGTGACCACGTGCAGCGAATTGATGATGTATTGCTTGCCGCTCAGCACGGTCAGCGCCCCCAGCGTGATCTGCACGCAGACGAGCGCCACCAGGATCGTCGCCGGCATGGCCAGTGCGCGCCGCCGGCCGTGGTGATACAGCACGTGCCCGGCCGCGGCCAACACCATCGCAGCCACGGTCAACGCGCCGACACGGTGGGCGAAGTGCACGGCAATCTGCGGGCTCCAGTGCGGCGGCACCAGACGGCCGAAGGCCCACGGAAAGTCGGGGATCGCCAGGCCCGCATCGGTGTGCCGCATCGTGGCGCCGATCACGATCTGCAGGTAGACGAGCGTGGTGGTCGCGACCGCGATGCTCCGGAGCGTCCGGTCGTCCGGCACGCCGCCGGTGTGCGCATACGAGCGGCGCCAGGCCGGAGCGGTGGCCACGGCGATGGTGGTCGTGAGACAGAACACGATCTGCGCCAGGCTGGCGTGGGCGATCGACACGGGGTCCGGCAGGTACCACAGGACGGTGATGCCGCCCAGGATGCCCTGGGCGATCACGGCCGCCAGCGCGATGTACCCCAGCTTCCTGACCCACGCGCGCGGTTCGACCCGCCACAGCACCCCGGCCATCACCAGGATTAGAAACCCCACCGTGCTGGCGATCAGCCGGTGGCCGTGTTCGTAGAAGATCCCGCCGACCATGTTCTCGAGCGGGAAGGTGAACATGAACCAGCCGTAGGAGTTGGGCCAGTCGGGCACCGCCAGGCCAGAGCCGGTGCTCGTGACCAGGCCGCCGGCGAAGATCAGCACGGCGGTGGAGGCGGCGACGACGAGCGCGTAGAGATGGAGCATCGGCGGTGGTGCGCCGGCGTCAGGCGGCGAACGAGAAGGTGACCTCTTTGGTCTCCTTGGCCCCGACCGTGACGCTCTGGCTCATCGTGCCCAGGGTTTCATGCCACGCCTCCACGGTGTAGGTGCCCGGCGGGAGACCTTTCAGCGCGAACGTTCCATCAGCCTTGGTGACGGCGTAGAAGGGGTGGTCCAGCACGCCCACGTACGCGCTCATCCACCTGTGGACGTCGCACTTGAAGGGCACCATCACCTCTTTCGTGCTGAAGGTGTGCGTGTGCCGAAGGCCCTGCAGCGCCTGGCCCACGTTGAATCCCTGGTTCGCCATCGGCAAGGCGTGGATGTTGTGCAGCGTGGCGTCGCTGTTCAGGATCTCGATGGGCTGTCCCACCTGCACTCCGAAGACGTGGGGCCGATACTGACACCCCTTCTGATCGATGACCGCCGGTGTCGCGGGTACCGGAAATGACAGGTCGCCGAGCCCATCCTTCACGTACACGAAGACGTTCTGCAGCCCGCCGTCCGCCCCGGTCACCAACGTCTCGGTGACGGCGCCCGGGTTGATGCACCGGGGGTCCGAGGCCATCGAAATCGGTCGAGCCGCCGGCGCCTGGCCGGAGAACGTGATGCGCCCCGTGACCGTCGCGGCCGTGGCCGGATCGACCGGGTTGGTGACGGGCGCCGTCGGGGCGGGGGGGCGGCGTTCTCACCGCCGCCGCTGCCGCCGCATGCGGACGGGCCGACGGCAAGAAAGAGGACCAGCAGCGACGACGCGGGGACACGGGCTGACAGCATGTGAGGGGCTCCAACCCTCGATTATTGATCCTCGAGGGGCTCGCCAAGGCAAAAGGCGAAAGGCAAAAGGCAAAAGGGGGATCGAGCCGCTGGCCCTAGGGGGTTCCGCCAGCGGCCGTAACCTTCCGGAGGACGCGGTCGTCCATCCACTGCTGGCTCCACCAGTCCACCGGCGTCACCTGCTGGCCGCCCACGAGCATCGTGAAGTGCAGGTGGTCGCCGCCGGCCAGCCCCGTCATCCCGCTGCGGCCGAGTGTCTTTCCCTTCTCCACCGAATCGCCCACCTTCACCTCGATCGAGGACAAGTGCCCGTACAGCGACTGCACGCCCAGGCCGTGATCCAGCACCACGCAGTTGCCGTAGATGCCGAGATCGCCGGCGTGCACCACCGTGCCACGCTGGCTGGCGGCGATCGGCACCTGCGCCGTCACGGCCAGGTCGTACCCGAGATGCACCTGCCGGTCCACCTCCTTGCCCTTGTAGACGTAGGTACGCGTGTCGGCGAACTTCGCTTCGACCTGCGAGTCGCCCAGCTGCTGGAAGGCGTCCTTGAACTTCAGGTCCGGCGACGTCTTGGCCGCCAGCCCCGCCACCAACGCATTGTTCTTTCGTCGCAAATCGCCGTTGATCGTCAGGAAGCCCGCGAGGAGGTCGTCCGTCGCGATTTTTTCGTCGGGGCTCGCGCCCGCGATCGCCGGCACCACGCGCTGCAGGAACGCGTCGTTCACTTCGATCCGGCTCTTCGCGTACGGCTTCGGGAAGACCTGATGATCCAGCGCGGTCGTGGCCTCGTTGCCCGCCTCGTCACGCGCGAACAGCTGAATCGGCGTCTTCAGGTCCTGATCGTACAGGAGGGCGAAGAACGCCACGCGCAGCGCCGGGTCCGCGGTGATGCCCGCGCCCTTGGCCGGAAAGCCGGTGTACTCCTTGTCGCCCACCCGGACACCGGAGACGACCCCCTCCGGCATGACCCGGTAGACCACGAACTCGCTGCCGCCATGGTTCACGTAATGGAAGGTGGACACAGCTGAGATCCGCGGCGGCTCCAGCCGCACGTCCACGTCCCGGGTCACCGTCGTCTCGGCGTGCCTCAACCCGTAGAGCACCGGGCGCGCGGCGTGCACCGTCAGCCGGGCGGCACCCGACTTGAGTTCGGGGATCGCCAGCTTGCCCACAGGGCGCATCACGTAGAGCCGTTCGGCCGTTTCCTGCCGCACCTGGGACTGCCCCTGCTGCTCCAGCGTGAACACCTGGTAGGTCTGGCCGTTCTGTTCCAGCGTGACGTCCACGCGAGAGAACTGGCCGCCCGGCGCCTGCACCGACATCTCCAGCGCCGTCGCGCGCCCGATGAACTTCTGCGGCGTCTTCAAATCCACCGCCGGTCCGTCCATGCGCCCCGCCCACCACCACGCGCCGCCCAGAATCACCAGACCGACTAGGGCGACCGTGAAAAGGAACCTGATCAGTGTCCGCATCGGAGAGATCTTATCGTTGGTTCGTGGTTCGTAGTTCGTAGTTCGTAGTTGGCCTCCGGTCTTGGCTCCGGCAGCCGTAACCACAAACCACTACGAACCAAGAACCACGAACCACGAACCGCTATGATGCGCCCATGACTCCAGCTGATCGGTTGCGCGCGCTTCTTGTTCGGCCCGGACTCCTCGTCATGCCGGGCTGCCACGACGCGATGTCGGCGCGGCTCATCGAGGAAGCCGGCTTCGACCTGGGATTCATGAGCGGCTTTGCCGTGTCGGCCGATCGGTTGGCCATGCCCGATACGGGTCTCATCTCCTACGGCGAGCTGGTGGAGCAGGGCCAGAACATCTGCCGGGCTGCGCCCAACACGCCCTTCATCGGCGACGGAGACACCGGCTTCGGCAGCGCGCAGAACATCAAGCGGACGGTGCAGGGCTACGCGCGCGCCGGGTTCGCCGGCATCATGCTCGAAGATCAGGTGGCGCCGAAGCGGTGCGGCCACACGGAAGGGAAGTCGGTGGTGGGGCGCGACGAGGCGCTCACGCGGATCCAGGCCGCGGTGGACGCGCGGGAGGCGGGCGCGGACATCCTGATCATGGCTCGCACCGACGCTCGCGCCTGCGTGAGTCTCGACGAGGCGATCGAGCGCTGCAAGCAGTTCCGGCGGATCGGTGCCGACATCACGTTCCTGGAGGCGCCGCTCGGGGCCGACGAGATGCGGCGCTACTGCCGCGAAGTGGACGGCCCGAAGATGGCGAACCTGATCGAGGGCGGCAAGACGCCTCTACTGGCTCACGCCGATCTCGAGACGATTGGCTACAAGATCGCGGTCTACCCGCTGACGCTCCTCAACGTCTCGATCCGCGCGATGCGCGATGCCCTGGCGGCCCTGGCCGCGGGACGGCCCACGAGCGCGATGGATTTCGAGCAGCTCAAGTCGGCCGTCGGCTTCCCCGCGTATTACGCCGAGGAAGCACGATACGGACGCTTATAATCGGCGTGGCGCCCTCGAGGGCTCCGCCAGCCACGGCACATGAACATCGAGACAGTGGGACACGCCGGTCTGCTCATCAGGGACGACGCGGGCGCGCCCGTGCTGTTCACCGATCCCTGGGTCGCCGGCTCGTGCTATTGGCGCAGCTGGTGGCTGCAGAACTACCCCCGTCCCGAGCTGATGCAGGAGCTGAAGTCGGTCCCCTACTGTTTCATCACGCACGAGCACCCCGACCACTTCCACACCGCCAGCATCCGGCTGCTCGGCAAGGACACGCGGTATCTGTCTCCTGAGTTTCCGCAGGGCCGCATCACTCCGTACCTCACCGCCCAGGGACATCGCGCCGACGTGGTGCCGCCTCTCCGATGGACGAGTGTGCACCCCGACGTGAGGCTCCTCAGCATTCCGCTGTTCAACGACGACAGCGTGCTGGTGATCGACACGCCCCACGCCGTGATCGTCAACCAGAACGACAGCAAGCCGAGGAAGGGACAGCTCAAGCAGTTGCGCGCCAGCCTGGACGAGATCGCCCCGTCGAAACGGCGCATCCTTTTGAGCAGCTACTCGCCCGCCAGTATCGTGAACAGCTTCGTGCGCGATGCCGAGCGCGTCAGCATGAAGGAAAAGGCGGAGTACGTGCGCTACGTGGTGGACAACTGCAGGCTGCTCGGCGCGCACGATTTCATGCCGTTCGCCAGCCAGGTGATCTACAAGCGCCGGGATTCGGCGTGGGCCAACCACTTCAAGGTCACCTACGACGATCTGGCGTCGCACTGGGAAGGCGGCACGCGACTGCTGCCCCCGTTCACCCGTCTCGACCTGGCCGACGGCTCGTACACCAGCGTGCCACCGGAGCAGTACCTGCATGAGGATGCGGCCATCCAGCAGAAGGTGCAGACCCAGGAGGCGCTGGATCGGGCCGTCGAGCTCGACGACCACGACCTGGCGCGGCTGCAGACGAAGCTGAACCACTGCCGCTGGATGCTGGCGCTCCTGTTTCCGCGCGGGATCGGATTCGAGCTGGAGGTCGGGCGTCTGCGCTACGACCCGTGGTCGGGCACGCTCCGGCGCGGGGAGGCGAGCGGCGACTTCGTGCTTCGGGTCCCCGCGCAGGCCTTCAAGGACGCGGTCACCTACGGGCACTTCGGCGATCTGGGCACCACCATGTTCACGATGGTCGTGCTGAACAGCCGCATCCACCCGCGCCGGGTGTACCTCTTCTTCCTGGTCATGACGCTGCACGACTACGGCCACACCGCCAGCCTGCGGAACTGGTTCACCTGGGTCGGGCATGCGGCCAGAAACCAGTCGTGGCGCATTCCGCGAGACATCTCGCAGGCCACCCCCGTGTGACCGATCCCAGTTCGCATCGGGCGCTCCGGGTCGGTTTCGACGGCCGCGCTCTGACCTCGCCCGCGGCGGGCGTTCGCCGCTACGCGCGGTCGCTCCTGGACGCGTTGTCGTCGCTGGGAGAGCCGCTCGAGCTCGTGCTCCTCGGCGGCGACCCGTCCGTACCTCTCCCGCGCGGTGCCGAGCGGATCGACGAGCCGTGGCACCCGCCCACCAATGCGGGGTGGATGCTGGTTGGCCTGCCGCTGGCGGCTCGCCGCGCCCGAGTGGACGTGCTGCACGCACCGGCCTACACGGCGCCGTTCTGGAGCCCGGCTCCCACGGTGCTCACGATCCACGACGTCAGCTACGAACGCCATCCCGAATGGTTTCCCTACCGGCGCGACGCGCTGCGGCGCATGTTCTACCGGCGGTCCGCCTTGAGCGCCAGCATCGTGATCACGGACTCGAAATTCTCCGCGTCGGAGATCAACGCCGCCTACGGTATCGAACCGGCCAGAATCGTGGTGGTGCCGCTCGGCGCCGACGCGACGTTCGGCAGTCGTCAGGAAAATGAGGGGCGCCTGCCAGACGGCGTGGCGACGCCGTTCGTGCTGCACGTTGGCGATCTCCACGAACGGCGCAACCTGCCGATGGCGGTCACCGCGGTGCTGGAAGCGCGGCGAAAGGTGCGGGAGTTGTCGTCGCTGTCACTGGTCCTGGCTGGTGTGGACAGGGGAGTCGGCGAGGCGCTTCTCGCGCAAGCGCGGGCGGCGGGCGCGGTGAAGGCCGTTATCGCGCTGGGCCACGTGCCGGAAGACACGCTGCGCGTGCTGTACGACCGCGCACTGGCGCTCGTGTATCCGTCGCTGTACGAAGGCTTCGGCCTGCCGCTTGTCGAGGCGATGGCGAGCGGCACGCCGGTCCTTGCGTCGGAGGCGGCAGCGAGTCCCGAGGTCGTGGGCGACGGAGGGCTGCTGCTGGATCCGCGCCGCAGCAGCGAGTGGGCCGACGCGTTCGCCATGCTGGCACTGGACCCCGACCGGCGCGGCCAGCTTCGCGCCAAAGGCCTGTTGCGCGCGACGGAGTTCTCCTGGGAGACCACCGCCCGGCGCACGCTCGACGTGTACCGGACCGCCGCGAAGCCTAAAGCCTAGAGCCGGAAGCCGGGAGCCTAGAGCCTAGAGCCGGAAGAAGCCTGGACCCCTCATGGCTTCTTCCACGTATCCCACGTTCGAACGATCTGTCCCGCGATCTTCTGCGGGTCCGCGTTCGGGATCGGCTCGAACTTCTGCACGCGGCCGGCGAAGCAGTCCGCGACGTAGAGGTTGCCGAGCTGATCCGTGGACATCCCATGCGAGCAGGCGAGACGCCCCGGTTGTCCGCCCGGCGCGCCCCAGCCGTACAGGAAGTTGCCGTTCAAATCGAACTTCAGGATCCGGTTGGTCGGCGCGTCGCCCACCCAGATGAACCCCTTGTCGTCGATGAAGTGGTTCACCATCAGGGTGTTCTGGCTGGCGGGCCAGTGCGGCGATCGCAGCGGCCACATGTCGAGGAACTTTCCTTCCACGTCGAATACCTGCATGCGCGCGTGGCCGCGGTCCACCACGAACAACCGCCGGTCGGCGCTGATGGCGATGCTGTGGACGGTGTTGAACTCGTTCGGCCCGGGATTCTTCGGATCGGCCGGAGCCTGGCCCCAGTCCTTGATGAAGTTGTCCTTGGCGTCGTACTTGGCAACGCGGGTGCCGCCATAGCCGTCGGTGATGAAATAGGTGCCGTCGGGCAGCCAGGCGATGTCGGTGGGCCGGTCGAACGTGTTGGGCCCCCGACCGCGCACGCCCAGCTCCCCCTTGCTGTGCACCAGCTTTCCGTCGTAGGTGAAGCGGTAGATCATGTGCAGCTGGTCGTCGATGATCCAGACGTGCTTCTCCGGATCGTAGGGACTGATCTTGATCTGGTGCGGCCCGCGGCCACAGGGCAGCTTGCTGAACAGCTCGTCCAGGTGGGCCCACTCGTCGATCAGGTTTCCCTGACCGTCCAGGATCAGAATCGAGTGCTGAAAGCGGCGCTCCCACCCGCGCTTGTCGGCCGGCTCGCACGTCGCTGAGATGCCGTCGCCGTTGCCCGTCGACTGGCGAGGAGGCGTCAGCGCCGCGTACGGGGTCCACGGTGCGACATCTTTCGGGAGGGGAAGCTCACCGCGCATCGCAATCCAGATGCGATCGGGTGACTCCGCATACACGCCGCCGAAAGATCCCCAGGTCCAGCCCGCGTGGCTATGGCGCGTGTCGGGCAGCGGCTTGGGCCAGCCCTCCACGACCTTGTAGTGGCCGGTGGGCCAGTCCTGATGACTTTGGCGGCTGGCTGCCGGCGTGGATGCCGGTAGTGGCGCCTCGGAAGGCGCGGGCTGACTGGTGCAGCCGACCGCGGTCAACGCTACAAGCAACGGGAACAGCCCGACGTAGTGCCGCATGCGAGTCCTCCTACCTTCCGTCTCTTGGGGCGACGTAACTTTTGCGCGCACGCACTTTCAGGCTTCGGTCCGACAGCCGCACGGAGAGGTCGTGCACCTTGCCGTCGCGCTTTGGCGGCGCGAACCCCAGCAGATACTGGCTGTGCAGCTCGTCGGCCACTTGCGCGAAGGCCGCGGCGAGGTCCTGGCCGAAGCGAATCTCGATATACCCGCCGCCTGTTTCCTGCGCGACGAGCGCCAGGCCGGGATCCGGCAGGTCGGCCATCAACGCTGCTTGCAGGCCGCCTGGGCCGATGCCGGGCGTACGCGGCCTCGCCGCTCGGCTCCGCATGCCGACGCCGTAGACCATCACATCGTCCTTGCGCGCCCGGTCGATGATCTCGGCCTGGCTGTAGAAGTGCTCACCGAAGCGGGTCGGACCGGTGTCCTTGCCGTCGCTGAGCACGAGCACCACCGAGCGCTCCTCCACGCGCGAGCCGAACGCTTCCAGCGCCTCGTTGGCGGCTCGCCACAACGGGGTGGGCGCATCGCTGGCGATGTTTCGCGGCAGCGACCCCAGCAGCTCCTGGGCGTCCCGCGTGAAGCGCGGGTTCATGTCCACGGTGTGCCCGAACGTGCCTACGCGGGCCACGTCGTCGGGACGCAGCCGCGCGACGAGCTGTTCGGTGGCGACGCGCAGCAGCGGCAGGTTGCCCTCCATGCTGCCCGAGACGTCCAGCATCACGATGAGACGGATGCGCTGCGGCGTGTTGTCGAAGATCGTGATCGGCTGGGGCTTGCCCTCGTCGCGAATCTCGAACGCCTCGCGCGTCAGGTTCGGGACCAGCTGGCCATCCTTGGTGACCGTCGCGAACACGCGCACGGCATCGGCCGTGCCCCGGAAGATCGCCTCCTGCGCCGCCATGCCGAGGACGGCGGACGCCCACAAGAAGAGTGTCAGTGGTCGCATAAAGGCAAAATTCAGAGTTCAGAGTTCAGAGTTCAGAAAGCGGACCATGAATGCAGTTTCGCACCTCCAGGACCGAAGACTGGAGACTGGAGACTGGAGCCTAAACGTCATCTCTTCCAATGTTGACGATGAAGTATTCCGCCCGCGTCGTGCCGATGTTCTTCGCGTTGTGCATCTCGTTCGAGCCAATGACCCCGACGTCGCCGGGTCCCAGCTTGTAGGGCTTGCCGGCAATCGTCAGCTCAATCGTCCCCAAACGGATGAGCATCATCTCCTCGCGCAGGTGGCGGTGCGGCGCGTGGTTCACCTCGCCGGGAGCGATGTCGCTCTGATGCGACTCGATCTTGAACCCGGTATGGGTCTTCTCCGTGAACATGCGCCGTTGTTTGTTCTGGCCGTTGGTGGTCACCGGCAACTCCGCGTAGATGAAGGCACGCGTCTTCATGACCGGCAGCTGTTCCACGCCCGGTGCGGGGGCGGCCGGTGCGGCGGTCGGGGTGGTCTGTGCCGAGGCGGTCGCCGTGGCGGCCAGCGCCGGCAGCAGCAGGCCGATCTCTCTGCGCGAGTACTTCATGGCTCAACCTCCAGTGTTAGCGAAGGCTACGCCTAAAACCGCTCCGAGGGAAGCGCTGCTCGCGATACACTGACGCCCGAAAGGGGTGTCCTGTGCGCCGATTCCTGCTGTTTGCGCTCGTTGCCGGGTTGGTGGTGTTGCTCGGCGTGTCCACGGTGGTGGGTCAGATCGGAGGCGCACCCCAGGGCGGTGGGCGCGGCAGGGCTGGAGGGCCTCCGGCCGCACCGGTGAACCTCCCTACGTCGCCGACGGCCGTCGCGTTGCCGACGCTGTCAGCCGAGATCACCGGGCCCGGTCCGATGTTCGACTCGTCGCCGTCGCTGGCGCCGGGCAAGGGCCTGGCGGCATTCGGCTATCAGGCGCATGAATACATGGTGTCGGGCACAGCCAACGGCGAGGCCTACACCACGCGGCTGGTCGTGCGAACACCGACCGACGCCTCCAAGTTCAGCGGTCTGGTTCTGGCCGAGGCGATGCACGGCAGCGGTGCCGCGCACATGTTCGAGTTCACCTCGATCTACCTGATGTCGTCGGGCCACGGCGCCGTGGAGATCCTGACGACGCCCCCCGCGCAGTTCGTCGCGCTCAACGAGCCCAGATACAAGGCCATGAAGCTGAACGGCGCGCAGACCGCCGAGATCCTGGCGCAGGTAGGCGCGCTCGTCAGGAGCGGCGGCGTGCTGCCCGGGCCCGTGCGAAAGATGGTGCTCGGGGGCACCTCGATGACGGCCGGTGTTCTCATCAACTACCTGCCGGCGCACATGGTCTACCGCACGCCGAAGATGGAGCGCATCTACGACGGCTTCCTGCCGATGTCCAACGGCGCCATGGTGCGGGATGTGGACGTGCCGATGATCCACGTGCCGACGATGCACGAGGTCAGCGGCAACATCACCAACAAGCAGGACAGCGACGAGGCCGGCAAGCAGTACCGCCTTTATGAGTTCTCAGGCATGGGCCACATCGACACGCGCGACAGCGTGCGGATGAAGCCCAACCCGTGCGCGCTCCCGCTCAGCACGTTCCCGGTGCAGGCCTACATGTCGGTGGCGCTCGATCACTTGCTCGCGTGGGTGGACAAGGGCACCGTGCCGCCTCGCGCCGAGCGCATCCTGCTGGATCGCAACGAAGCCAACGACGGCTCCCAGATGGCGCTCGACGAGCACGGCAACCCGCGCGCCGGCATCCGCACCAGCTACGTGGACGTGCCGACGGCGAAGTACACGATCCGGCCGGCCGCAGCCGCGACGGTCCCGGCCGACGCAAGTTCCTACATCGCCCGCGGGGGACAGCAGGCGGCCAATCAGATGTGCGGCTTGAGCACCTCGCAGGTCGCGATTCCGCCGGCGAAGCTGAAGGACCTGTACAAGAGCAAGCAGGCCTACGTGAAGGCGGTGGAGAAGCGGCTGACCGAGCTCGAGAAGGCCGGCTGGTCGTTGCCGCTCTACCGGTCGATGATTCTGGACGATGCGTCGAAGGTGAACTTCTAGGGCTCCGGGCTACAGGCTACGGGCTACGGGCGTGGAGACGAAGCATGGAACCTGTCATCGACGCGCTAATCTCCGGATTCGAACGAGGCACGGTGAGCCGCCGTGAACTAATCCAAAAGTTGACGGCTATCGCTGCTGTCGGCGTCGGTGCGGGCACGGCCACTGTGTCGGCCGCGCCGCTCAAGTCGGGCAGCATCAACCACACGTCGGTGCTGGTGAGCGACATGGCCCGGTCCCTGG
>CAWEBF010000034.1:0-169340 GCA_963807235.1 uncultured Acidobacteriota bacterium | reverse complement strand
GCCGCCGCGGAGGCGCTCGTGATGCCCTCGCCGTTCGAGAGCCTGTCGATGGTGGCGCTGGAGGCCTGGGCGCTCGGCAGGCCGGTGCTCGCCAACGGACGCTGCGACGTCCTGGCCGGGCAATGTCAGCGCAGCAATGCCGGCCTGTACTACATGGACGGACGGGAGTTCGAGGCCATGCTGGAGACGCTGCTCGATCGGCCCGACGTCTCGGTGCGGATGGGCCAGAATGGGCGCGCCTTCTACGCGGCCAATTACGCCTGGCCGGTCATCGAGGGCAAGTACTTGGGCATGTTCGATCGGCTTGCCAACACAGCTCCACCGGCGCCCGCGCCGGCGCTGCCTGGCTGGTTCTCGAGGCGCAGGCGGCGGCTGCCGCCCGCCGAGACGGTAGTGGCGGCCTTACCCAGGGGTCCGGTCCTCGACCAGGCCGAGTCCGCGAGTAGAGCATCGTGAAACTTGCATTCGTCACGCCGCGTTACGGCGCGGACATCGTCAACGGCCCCGAGCACGCATGCCGGCTGCTCGCCGAACACATCTCCAGACGCCACGACGTGGATGTCATCACGACGTGCGCGAGGCACGCCGTCTCCTGGCGCAACGAGTACGCGGAGGGCCCGGATCGCGTCCGGGGCGTGCGCATCCGGCGATTCCCGGTGTCTCAGCCGGCAGCCGGCGACGCGGCGCAGGCCATGGCCAAGCTCACGGGCGAACCCCACGGCCGGGCCGACGAACTCGATTGGGTCAAGCAGTCCGGCCCGTGGAGCGCCGGCCTGCTGGAGCACCTCAAGCAGCACCTGCACGCCTACGACGCCGTGGTGTTCTTCTCGATGTCGGCGGCCACGACCGTGTTCGGGCTGCCCATGGTTTCGGCTCGCAGCATCCTCTTCCCCTATCTCCAGCTCTCGCCGACGCTGCGGCTGGGCCTGTGGGCCGAAGTGCTGGCGTCGGCGCGGGCCATCGGCCTGGTGTCGGCGGCGGAGCGGTCCCTGATGCGGGATTACGTCCGCGCGGGCGTCACCAACGAAGAGGTGGTCGGCATCGGCATCGAGCGCTCCCCGGGACATGCCTATCCGCGGCACCAGCAGGATCCGGCTGACGACCAGGTGAGCGACGATGGCCCGGCCCCTGACGGCGATGGGTCGGCTGAATCGCCGCTGGAAGGCCGCGGTATCCCCTTCAGGCGCCGCCACCGCCTCTACGATTCGTTCGCGCTCTACGGCGGGCGCGTCGAGGCCGACAACGGGTGCCAGGAGATGCTGGACTACTTCGACACCTACGCAACCGCGGAACCCGATCCGCTGTCGCTCGTCCTGATGGGGGTGAAGATGATGCGCGTCGGCGACGCGCCGTATCTCCGTCAGGCCGGCGTGCTGCCCGATCGCGATCGGATGGTGGCATACGAAGCCGCTGAAGTGACTCTCGCGCCAGCCACGTCGGATCTGCTGGCGGAGGCGGTACTCGAGAGCTTCGCGGTGGGCACGCCGGTTCTCGCGAGCGCGCGCAACGCCGCCGCCGTGGAGCACTGCAGCAAGGCCAACGCCGGGCTGTACTACGAGAACCGCGAGGAGTTCGTGGAGTGCCTGAAGCGGCTTGCGTCGGACGCGCCGCTGCGGCAGAAGCTGGGCAACAACGGCCGCCGGTACATCGAGGAACACTACCGGTGGGACGGCGTGGTGCTGCGCTTGGAGCGCTTGCTTGGACGGATACGGACCGAGGTAACGCTCCGTAGTGGTTGGTGCGGCCTGTCGGTGGAGGTTGGTGCGGACTATCGATGGAGGTTGGTAGTTACGACCAACGACTAACGACCAACGACCAACGAGCGCTCACTCGCGCGTAAGCTCCGTCGCGGAGCGAGTCTTCGCCGGGCCCTCGGCGGTCTCGCCCGCCCCGCCGTACGACCGCTTCCGCCGTGCGTCGATCTCGTGCCGCTTGATCATCTCGTTGAGCGTCGTCGGCTTGATCTTCAATAGCTCGGCGGCCCGTTTCTGCACGCCTCCGGCCGCTTCGAGCGTGGATTCGATGAGCCGGCGCTCCACGCTGGTAATGACTTCCTTGAGAGACAGCCCCTCGGGCGGCACGACGAAGTTCGGGATGCGGAACGTCGGCGCCGAACGGATGTAATCGGGAATCATGTCCGCCCCGATGCTCGTCCCCGAGCTCAGCACCACCGCGCGTTCGATGGTGTTCTCCAGCTCGCGGATGTTGCCTGGCCAGCCGTACTCCATCAACAGGTCCAGCGCCTCCGCCTTGATCTCGATGCCGGCCTTGCCGTTCTCGGCGCCGTACTTCTCGAGGAAGTGCTGGACGAGGGGAGGGATGTCCTCCTTACGTTCACGCAGCGGCGGCAGGTAGACGTTGATCACGTTGAGACGGTAGAAGAGGTCCTCTCTGAAACGACCGTCCTCCACCATTTCCTTGAGGTCGCCGTTGGTGGCGGCGACGATGCGCGCGTCCACCTTGATCGTCTCCATGCCGCCGAGCCGCATGAACTCGCGCTCCTGGATGAGGCGGAGCAGTTTGGCCTGCGTCTCGGGCGCGATGTTGCCGATCTCGTCGAAGAACAACGTCCCCTTGTCGGCCAGGTCGCACAAGCCCCGCTTGGGGCTGATCGCACCCGTGAAGGCGCCCTTGACGTGGCCGAAGAGTGTCGATTCCAGCAGATCCGGCGGCAAGTTGCCGGAGTTGACCGTCACGAACGCGCGGTCGCTTCGCGACGAGTTGCCATGGATCGCCCGTGCCACCAGCTCCTTGCCGGTTCCGCTTTCTCCGGTGATCAGGATGGTCGAGCGGCTCGGGGCCGCCTGCACGATCAGGTTCAAGACCTGCTTCATGCGTGCGCTGCGGCCGATGATGCCCGAGAATCGCTGCGCCTGCGCCTGCAGGCTCTGGCGCAGCGCCAGATTCTCCGCGATCAGCTGCCGGCGCTCGACGGCGTTGCTGACGACGGCGAGCACCTCGTCGTTCTTGAAGGGCTTGGTGATGTAGTCGAAGGCTCCGCGCTTCATGGCCGCGATGGCCGTCTCGACCGACGCGAAGGCCGTCACCAGCACGACGGGCAGCTCGTCGTCGAGCTTCTTCAGCTCCCGCATCGTCTCGATGCCGTCCATCCCCGGCAGCATCACGTCCACCACCGCGGCGTCGAAGGACGACGACCGGGCCAGCGCCAGGCCTTCTTCCCCGCTTCCCGCCGTCGTGACGCGGTGGCCGTCGGTGGTGAGCAGCGATTCGAGGATCTCGCGCATCACCTCTTCGTCGTCGATGACCAGTACCGAGCTGTGGCGTCGCATGGTCAGTTTCGCGTCGCGGCCGCGGCGGAGCGGAAGGGCACGACCGGAAACGACAGCACGAACCGCGTGCCCTGCCCCACCGTGCTGTCGCACTCGATGGTGCCGTCGTGCTCCCGGACGATCCCGTAGGTAATCGAGAGCCCGAGACCCGTACCCTGGTTCATCGACTTGGTGGTGAAGAACGGGTCGTAGATGCGGGACAGGTGCTCGCTGGGAATGCCGCCGCCCGTGTCGGCCAGCTCCACCATGACCCGCTCGGGCTCGACCGCGGTACGAACGGAGAGCCACCCGCCTTTGGGCATCGCGTCCTTGGCGTTGAGGAACAGGTTGAGGAACACCTGCTGGAGCTTGTGTTCCATGCCCGACACGAGCGCGGGATCCTCGCTCAGCTCCTTCCGCACCTTGATGCGGTGCGTGGCGAACTGGTGTTCCAGCAGGCCCAGCACGTCGGCCAGCACGGCGTTCACGTCGATGACCGCGCGGTCGGACGACGCGGTCGTGCCCGGCCGGGACAGGCTCAAGAGACCGTTGACGATCTTGGCAGCCCGGAACGTCTGGCGCTCGATCTTCTCGAGCAGCCGGGTTCGAGGATCGTCGGGATCGGCGCCCTGCAGCAGCATCTGCGTGAAGCTGGAGATTCCCGTCAGCGGCGTGTTGACCTCGTGGGCGACGCCGGCCGCCAGGAGGCCGATCGAGGCCATCTTCTCGGAGATCTGCAGCTGCTCCTCCAGCTCGACGCGGCCGGTCACGTCCTGCAGGATGACCACCGTGCCCACGGTGACCTCGTCGTCGCCCTCCGATGCGCGAAGCGGCACCACCGCCACGTTCATCAGGCGCGCGGCATCGGCGGCCCCCGATCGGGCGGTCACCGGGACTCTCGACAAGACGACGCCCGCTGGCGACTCCCGGCGCGCGGCGCGCACCGCCTCGAGGAACGGCGCGTCGAACAGGTCGTCCAGCGGGCGGCCCATGGCGCCCTGCCGCGTCACGCCGTACGCGCGCTCGAGTGCGTTGTTCCACCGTACGATGCGATCGTCCAGGTCGGCCACCAGCAGTCCGTCGTCCAGCGATTCCAGGATGTTCTCGTTGAAGGCACGCAGGCGGTCCAGCTCCACGGCCTTGACATGCAGCTGCCGGTACAGACGGGCGTTCTCGAGCGCGGTCGCAATCTGGCCGGCCACCGCGGCCAGCAGCGCAATGTCCTCGCTGCTCAGCGGCTCCGTGCCGTGCTTGAGCCCGAGCGCCAGCACGGCGGTGGTCCCCGCCGACGACACGCACGGCACGAAATAGAAGAGGCCGGCATCGCGCCACGGGTCGATGTCTTCCGGCGCGTACCGGGCGACGGCTGTCGGGTCGTCGAGCGTGACCTGCTGTCCGTCCGCGAGCCGCTGGCCCAGTGCCGACGCGCGCACGAGAACGGGGCGGTTCGTCTCGAGGCCGTGTGAGTGCATGGCGACGAACTGCCCGTCGCCCTCGTGGTCCATCAGAATCGCCATGCGATCCACGACAAGCGTCTCCACGACACGCGACACGAGCCGCTTGGCCAGGCTGGCGGGATTGAGGTCGCTGTTCAGATCGCGGGCAAAGCCCACCAGCGCGCGCCGGTAATCGTACCGATCCCGGTAGAAGGCGCGATCGAGCGTCGTCTGCACGAAGTCCTTGACCAGCGGCGCCAGCAGCAGCGCGACCAGCGTGCCCAGCAGCGCGAAGATCCAGTTCTGCCCGTCCACCTGCGACGGGAACATCCGCTGCGCCGCGGCGAAGAGGCCGAAGAACATGGCCACGATCACCGCGACGATGGTGGCAAAGACCAGCGCCCGCTTGATGATGACCTCGATGTCGCGCAGCCGGTAGCGGACGATGGCCGACGCGTAGGCCAGCGGAATCAAACTGAGCGGAATCGCCGACAACTGCCAGGGCAGCGACGGCTCGGCGCCGCGCGCGTACGGCAGCGCGTAGCCCAGCGCGAACGGCCCGGCGCCGAGGGCCGTGCCCCACGCGATCCATTTCAGCTGGCGGCGCACGATCGTCGACCGTGTCCGGGTCAGTGCCCGGGTCAGCACCAGCAGACCGCCGATGAAGCAGACGGCCAGGTACAGCAGCTCCAGACGATCGAGCGTCTCGCTCACGCGCACGAACTGGGCCGCATCGGCCGAGCTGCGCGCCACCGCCACGACGCGCGCGAGGCCGAGCACCACGGCCGGCGCGTACGTGACGACCGATACGAGGCGATCGACCCGGCTGCGCGGCGTGCCGCGGCGCCGCTCGGGAAAGACCCTCGTGAAGTCCAGGAAGAGCGGCGGCAGGGACAGGATGGCGACGACGTCGGCCCAGTAGAACACCCAGTCCAGCCGATCCAGCCGGCCGCTGAAAGAGAACGTCAGCAGGCCGAAGAACGCGGCCGAGAGCCACAGGAAGTGGAGGGTTGCGGGATCGCGTGGACGGCGGAGACGCACCGCGCCGCCGACGAGCAGCGTGAACATCGCCACCGCCGCGAGCACGTAATAGAGCGCGCCTGGACGTCCCGGAACCGGCGCGACGCGCAGGCTCACCACATCGCGCGAGCCCAGGCGGATCACCGTGTATTGGAGCGTGGACTCGCGCCCGGCGGCGTGCAGCACTTCGACGACGTCGGACGGCTCGTCCACGGGTGTGTCGTCGATGGCAACCAGGAGATCGCCTCGCTGGAGACCGACCGCGGCGGCCGACGTGCCAGGAGCGATCTCGGCAGCCACCACGCCCTCGGCTCGGGCTGCCCACAGCACGCCGTCTTCGACCTCGCGCCAGGCCGATCGAGAGGCGACGTTGGCCAGGCCGAGGCACACGAGAACGGACACGACCAGGATGGGCAGGGACGACCCGAACCACCCCTGTGGTGTCAGCCGATTGGCGTCACGAATCCAATGTTCAGAAGCAGGCATTCAATTAGATGGAGGCGTCGCCGGAGGCAAAAAATGGGGAGGTAAGGAAGCCTCCCCGCTGTCTTGCCGGCGCGTCGAAGCCTCGCTAGACGTCTTGAACGGTCTGAATTCTTGTCAATGAGTCCACGTTTCCACTCCGTTCAAGACGTCTACGCCCGCGCGGAGCGCGGGCCAGTGATACTGGTTCTAGCGAGGCCCTGGTCGTTGACATACTCGAGGGTCTGGGGCCAGGGCCTCGCTAGAACTTGACGGTGACACCTCCGAGTACCCGCGTTGGCGGGCGGACCACCAGGATCTCGTCGTAGAGCGACGTTGCGCCCCCCGGCCCGTAGAACGTGTTGCGTACCGAGACCAGGGCTTCCCATCTCGCGTTGGTGAACGCCAGGAACGGGAGCGCCTGGTTGACCTGCACCTCGAAACGGCTTCCGCCCGCGGCGGAGCTTTCATCCAGGATGCTTCTCGCGGAATTGAGCCGGTAAATCACGAGCAGCCTGGTCTCGCTGGGTGCGACGATGCTGTCAACCGACGCCGACAGGCTGTGCACGCGGTCGGCGTGGCGGAACACCGCGTCGACAGCGTCGGGCAGCGACACCGGCATCGTGGACGGGCGCAAACCCCGCTGCCATTCGGCCACGGCGTGCTGGTAGTCCACAGACGCGCGCGTGTGGCCGCCCACGGCCGACTGGGCCGAGACGCCCCAGCCGATTGCGTTGAAATCCCCCGCGGATCCGACGTGGTAGTGCCCCGTTCGCGACGAGGTGGAGGCAATCGGCGACCCGAACACGCTGACCACCTGGTCCATCGTCTGCTGCTTGAACGCACGCGCCGTGACGACCAACGCGCCGATGTCCTGTTCCACGCCGGCCTCGACGTGATCCACGCGTTGCGGCACCAGCCGGCTATCGCCGAACGACGAGAACGTCCGCTCCGGCGGCAGCCACACGCCTGCCACCGGGGGAAGGAACTCCACCGCGCCGGGAGCAGTCTCGGAACGGCTCGCGCTTGCCAGGA
The DNA here is from genome assembly GCA_963807235.1 of uncultured Acidobacteriota bacterium. Taxonomy (GTDB): domain Bacteria; phylum Acidobacteriota; class Vicinamibacteria; order Vicinamibacterales; family UBA2999; genus CAWEBF01. The sequence goes on along the minus strand of CAWEBF010000034.1, from coordinate 162,118 downwards.
CACGGAATGTCGGGTCCGCGGGGACCGGCTGCACGACGATGCCGGCACGCGGGCTGAACAGGCGCTCGTCGTCCAGATAGTCGTAGTCGGCGTACCGTGCGCCATAGGTCAGTCGCAACCGCGGCGACACCTTCCAGTTGTCGAACGCGTACAACGTGCCCACATTGCGGCTGCCGTCGCGCAGGGCCACCAGCGCTTCGGCGTTTCCACCCATGTAGCGCTGCATCGCGTAGGACACGCCTGCCTCGTACGCGTGGACCGCGTCGATCTTTCGGACGAACGACCCGGAGACGATCCACGACGACAGATCGCCCTGGGTCATGGTCCCGCGCATCTGCCACTCGCCGCCGTCCGCGGGCGCCACGAGCGACAGGAACGCCACGCCCCTGGGTATCTGGCCGTACGCCGAGAACAGCTCCTGTGGATGGTCGAACGACGTGGAGGTCAGCAGGTTGAACTGCCCGTTCAAATCGAGGTCTGGCAGCAGCGCCGACGCGAGGCGGGACGAGCCCTCGACAGCCCAGCCCAGACCCGTTGCCACCCCTTCGCGCTCGTCGGGCTCGTGCCCGTCGAGGTCGACGTTGCCGGTGGCGTCCTTCAGCACGCTGCGCCTGGAATGGCGCAGGCGCCACGCCACCTCGGCGTGGTCGTGGTTGTCGGATTCCTCGATCTCATCGTCTTGCGCCGGCTGCAACGGTCCGACACCGGCGGCCAGGACCTGTGGTGGATCGTCTGGTGATGCCGCGCGCCTCTGGAGAGTGATCGAGAGCGGCCCTCGAGCGCCCGTCGCCACCTGCACCACGCGGCCTCGCGCCGGCACGTAGCCGTGCAGATGCGCGCGCACGATATAGGGTCCGGAGGGCAGGTTGCGCAGCACGAATCTGCCGTCCCGGTCCGACATCGCGTAGGCGGAGGACACGCCCAGGGCCGACACGACGGCCCCCCGGAGTGGCTGGCCGGCGTGGTCGGTTACGACACCGGCGATTTCCTGGGACACCGCGGCCGAGACGCTGTCGGCCAGGCGGGTGACGGGCTGCGGCTTGGGCGAGACTTGAGCGGCGGCAGACGCCGGCCACAGCGCGGCCGTCAGCAGCACTACGAAGACCGACGCGCGACAGGCTGACTGGTGCATGGTCGTGCCCTTCATCCCCTGCTCCCTCGTGCCCCCGCACGACGCGCCCAGTGTCTCTATCGCCGGTCACCCGGCGAGTGGGCCCGGATCGGCTCGCTACGCCGGCAGAACGGTAAAGCTGACGTTCTGGACGACAGTCTTGCCCGAGGTCTTGTCCGTGACCTTGATCTCCAGCCGGTAATCGCCCGCGGGGAAGCTGGCCAGCGGTACGGTCAGCGTCCCCGGAAGTTGATGGCCAGCCGCCACGTCGAATTCCGGCGGAAGGCTCTGTGCATTCAGCGCCTGCGGCTGCGTGCGGTTGAAGTACTTTTCGCCCTCAGCCAGCTTCTGGTGGAATGCGTAGTCGATTTGCACGTCGGGCTTGCCCGCTGCCGCGGCGCCGGCGCCGTAAATCCAGAACACCAGGTTCAGCTCCCCGCTCTTGGCGAACTTGCCGTCGGGAGACAGGCCGATCTTCATGGGGCCGAAGACGTACGGGTTCTCCTCCTGCTGCGCCGGGGGCAGCGGCGCGGCCAACACCTCGATCGCGCTGGCGACCAGGATGCTGCTCGTCGCGAGCTCCGCGACGTTGAAATCCGGGATCGTCAGGTCCTTCCGCAGGAGCCCCATCTTCGACGGCGGCGCGTTGCGCTGGTCGGTGCCCTTTTCCTTGATCGCGATGAACGCCTCGTACTGCCCGGGCCGGAGCGCGATTGCGCGGGACAGCTTGCCGCTGGAGGGGACCTCGATGAAGGAGATGTTGTCCCACGGGTACACGGGGCGCGGCGGCGGCTGGTTCTTCGCGTCGCCCTTGGCTTCGGCGGCGGGTGGTGGCGCCGGGGCCGGCGCCGGGGTCTTGCTGACCACGCGCACGTAGAGCGCCACGTCGCCTTTGCTCAACTTCGAGCGGTCGATGTTCAGCGTGAACGGCAGGTACGTGATGCCGTCCTGACCCTTGACGAAGTGATTGTTCTCCCAGGCGATGGGCACGTCCGCGGGGGCCTGCTGTATGCCGCCCGCCACGCCGTCCACCATACGCACCAGGGTTTCGACGTCCACCTGCTCGGTCTTGTTGCGCTGCGGCCGTTGCTGGTTGTTGTTGTTGTTCCGCTGCTGCGCGACGAGAGGCGCCACGGTGGCCCAAAAGGTCACGGCGGCGACCACGGCGGCGACGAGCGCGAATCCCCTGCGAATCTTCATCCCCCTGTGTCCTTTCCGTCGAGCGGTGGGCGCTCGTCCGCGGCTCCATACGCGCGGATCTACCGGAGACCCGACGCCGGCTAAGTCGTTCGATCATAGGCGTGGCCACGGGGGCAAGTCAATCGAGCGAACGCGCTAAATATCAGCCAAACCTGGGGTTTTCTAGCGCAACACCGACTATCATCGATCGGCCGGAATCACACCGGCCGAGGTGGTGCAACGGCGGTGAGGCACTCCAAATGAGCTTGGACGATGTGCTGGTGATCCTGCTGGCAGGCGGGGCCGGCGAACGACTGCACCCCCTGACCGCCGAGCGCGCCAAGCCGGCCGTGTACTTCGGCGGGCCCTACCGCATCGTGGATTTCACCCTAAGTAATTGCATCAACTCGGGGTTGCGCCGGATTTTCATCGCCACGCAGTACAAGTCGCTGTCGCTGAGCCGTCACATCCGGATGGCCTGGAACGTGGTCTCGGAGGAGCTGGGCGAGTTCATCGAGCTCCTGCCGCCCCAGAAACGTGTCGGTGAGCACTGGTATCTCGGCACGGCCGACGCGGTGTTCCAGAACCTCTACTCGATCGTCCGCGAATCGCCGAGCCACGTGGTCGTGCTCTCCGGCGACCACGTCTACAAGATGGACTACTCGAAGATGTTGCGCTTCCATCTCGACAAGGGCGCCGACGCGACACTGGCGGCGCTGGAGATCCCGGCGGCCGAAGGCCGCCGCTTCGGTATCCTGGCCGTCGACGAGGATGACCGCGTGCGCGACTTCCAGGAAAAGCCGGCGGTACCGCCTGCGATCCCGGGGTTGCCGGATCTGGCGCTGGCGTCGATGGGCATTTACATTTTCAAGGCCGACGTTCTCATCAAGGCGCTCGAGCACGACGCGGGCAACATGGACAGCCAGCACGACTTCGGCAAGAACATCATCCCGTCGCTCTTCGGCACACGTGCGGTCTACACCTATCGCTTCTACGACGAGAACAAGAAGGCGGCGAAATACTGGCGCGACATCGGGACGCTGGACGCCTACTACGACGCCAGCATGGACCTGTGCCACGTGAGCCCCGAGTTCAACCTCTACGACCCCGAGTGGCCGCTGCGCACCTATCAGCCGCAGGCGCCGCCCGCCAAGTTCGTGTTCGGCCGCGACGGCATGCGGTGCGGTCAGGCGCACGATTCGATTGTGTCGAACGGCTGCATCATCTCGGGCAGCACGGTCACCGGCAGCATCCTGTGCCCGAACGTCCGGGTGCACAGCTTCAGCTCCATTGAACACTCGATCCTGATGCCGGGGGTTCGCGTGGGACGACACGTGAAGATCCGGCGCGCCATCATCGACCGCGACGTCGTCGTGCCCCGAGGCGCTATCATCGGGTTCGATCCGGTGGAAGATCGACGCCGACACACTGTCTCCGACGCGGGCGTCGTCGTGGTGACGGCCAACGACGAGCCGCTCGTGGGCAGCATCGACCCCCGCGCGCTCGAACTCGAGGCGGCAGCGGACCGCGGCAGCGCCCCCGCGTAGTGACCGCGACCCGGCCCCATTCACTCATGCACACGATCACCGGTATTCACGGAAGAGAGATTCTGGATTCGCGCGGCAACCCCACGGTGGAAGTGGACGTGTGGGCCGGTGACATGTTGGGCCGCGCGGCCGTGCCTTCGGGCGCATCCACTGGCGAACGGGAAGCCCTGGAGCTTCGGGACGGCGACAAGACCCGCTACCTGGGCAAGGGCGTCCGCAAGGCGGTGGCCCACGTCAACGGCGAGATCGCGCAGGCGCTCGTCGGCCAGCCGCTCGACCAGCGTGCGATCGACTCCCGAATGATCGCGCTCGACGGCACGCCGGCCAAGAGCCGCCTGGGCGCAAACGCGCTCCTGGGTGTGTCGATGGCCGTGGCTCGGGCCGCGGCCGCCGCGGCGCGCACGCCGCTCTATGCGCACTTCGCGGCGCTGGGCCGTGCCAGCCGGGGCGACGAGCCGTACCTGCTGCCCGTGCCGATGATGAACATCCTGAACGGCGGCGCCCACGCCGACAACAGCGTGGACCTGCAGGAGTTCATGGTGATGCCCACCGGCGCGGCCACCTTTGCCGACGCGGTGCGGACGGGCGCCGAGATCTTCCACGCCCTGCGGGCCATCCTCAAGAAGGCGGGACACTCGACGGGGGTGGGCGACGAGGGCGGGTTCGCGCCGAGCCTCAAGTCCAATCAAGAGGCGCTCGACGTGGTGCTCGAGGCCGTGGCCAAGGCGGGCTTTACGCCGGGCAAGGACGTGTTCCTGGCGCTCGACGTGGCCGCGAGCGAGTTGTGGGACAACGGCCGCTATGTGTTCAAGAAGTCGGGAGAGGCCACGAAGACGTCCGACGAGATGGTGCGGATGTACACCGACTGGGTCCGGCAGTACCCCATCGCGTCGATCGAAGACGGGCTCGGCGAAGGCGACTGGAGCGGCTGGAAGACGCTGACGGCGGCCCTTGGCAAGACGGTCCAGATCGTAGGCGACGACGTGTTCGTGACCAACCCGGAGATCCTTCGCCGCGGTATCGCGGATGGCGTGGGCAATTCCATCCTCGTGAAGCTGAATCAGATCGGCACGGTCTCGGAAACACTGGATGCCGTGGCGATGGCCCAGGACGCCGGCTACACGACGGTCATCTCGCATCGCTCGGGCGAAACCGAGGACTCGACGATCGCGGACCTGGCCGTGGGGACGTCGGCGGGCCAGATCAAGACCGGCTCCGCCAGCCGCAGCGATCGGGTGGCCAAGTACAACCAGCTGCTGCGCATCGAAGAAGAGCTGGGCGCCGGCGCGCGCTATGCCGGCCGCGCCGTCCTGCGGCAAAAGGACGCTGCCTCACGATGATGCGACTGGTGCTGCTGCGACACGGCGAGAGCGCCTGGAACAAGGAGAACCGGTTCACGGGGTGGACCGACGTGGACCTGACCGAGAGGGGCCGCGAGGAAGCGCGGGAGGCGGGACGCCTGCTCAGGGCTGAAGGGTTCGAGTTCGACCGCGCGTACACGTCGGTGCTGACCCGGGCCATTCGGACGTTGTGGCTGACGCTGGACGAGATGGGAACGCTGTGGATTCCCACGGAATCGTCCTGGAGGCTCAACGAGCGTCACTACGGCGCGCTGCAGGGGCTGAACAAGGCCGAAACCGCCGCGAAGCACGGCGAGGCGCAGGTGAAGGTGTGGCGGCGCAGCTACGACATCCCGCCGCCGCCGCTCGAGGCCGGTGATGAGCGGCACCCGTCGCGGGACCGGCGCTACGCAGACTTGCCGGTGCCGGACCTTCCCCTGACCGAATCGCTCGCCGACACGGTGGCCCGGTTCCTCCCCTACTGGCACGAGGCGATTGCACCCGCCATCCGCGGCGGCCGGCGTGTGATCATCGCGGCCCACGGCAACAGCCTGCGCGCCCTGGTGAAGTACCTCGACGGCATCTCGGAGGCCGACATCGTCGAGCTGAACATTCCCACCGGCATCCCACTGGTCTACGAGCTGGACGGCTCGTTGAAGCCGCTGCGCAAGTACCTACCTGGGCGACGCGGAGGCGGCCGCGCGCAAGGCGCAGGCCGTGGCGAACCAGGGGAAGGCGGGCTGACGCCCGATGGCCAGCGCACGTTCGTTCCGGACGCCGAACGACATCGCGGGACTCGACCCCGACGCGGATATCGGGCTGCCCGGTACGTTTCCCTTCACACGCGGCATCCACCCCACGATGTACCGGGGCCGGCCGTGGACGATGCGGCAGTACGCCGGGTTCGGCAGCGCGCAAGAGTCGAACGCGCGCTACCGCTACCTGCTCTCGCAGGGGAGCACGGGCCTGAGCGTGGCCTTCGACCTCCCCACCCAGATTGGCTACGACTCGGACCACCGCCTGGCCGCGGGCGAGGTGGGGCGTGTTGGCGTGGCCATCGACTCGGTCGAGGACATGGCGATGCTCTTCGACGGCATCCGGCTGGATACGGTCTCGACGTCGATGACCATCAACGCGACGGCGATCATCCTGCTCGCGCTCTACGTGGCCGTGGCCAGGAGACAAGGCGCCGACGTGTCCGCGCTGGCCGGCACGCTTCAGAACGACATCCTGAAGGAGTACGTGGCGCGCGGCACCTACATCTTCCCGCCGCGGCCGTCGATGCGCCTGGTGGCCGACGTGGTGGCGTTCTGCGAACGGTCGATGCCGCGGTGGCACCCCATCTCGGTCAGCGGGTACCGCATCCGCGAGGCCGGCGCCACGGCCGTCCAGGAGGTCGCCTTCACGCTGGCGCACGCGTGCGCCTACGTTGAAGCCTGCGTGGCCAGCGGGCTCGACGTGAACGCCGTGGGCACGCGCCTGTCGTTCTTCTTCAACGCCCACAGCAACTTCATCGAGGAGATCGCGAAGTTCCGCGCGGCGCGACGCTTGTGGGCGCGCCTGATGCGCGACCGGTTCGGCGCCACCGAGCCGCGGGCCCAGCAGCTCCGGTTCCACGCGCAGACCGCGGGCAGCACGCTCACGGCCCAGCAGCCCGACAACAACATCGTGCGGGTGACGCTGCAGGCGCTGTCGGCGGTGCTCGGCGGCGCGCAGTCGATTCACACCAACGGCCGCGACGAGGCGCTGTCGCTGCCGACCGAGGAAAGCGCCACGACCGCGCTCCGCACGCAGCAGATCCTGCTGCACGAGAGCGGCGTGGCGCGTACCGTCGATCCGGCCGGCGGCTCCTATGCCGTGGAGGAGTTGACCGCCCGCATCGAAACCGAGGCACTCCGGATCATGGACGGCCTGGAGGCGCAGGGCGGCGTGCTGGCGGCCATCGAGCGCGGCACCGTGCAGCGCGAGATCCAGGAGTCCGCGTACCGCACGCAGAAGGCGGTGGACGCGGGTGAACAGGTCGTCGTGGGCGTGAATCGCTTCGCCGATATCGCAGCGGACGGTGTGGAGGTCTTTCAGGTGGACGCCGGAATCGAGCGGGCACAAGTGGAACGCCTTCGTGCGCTCCGGGCGTCGCGCAGCGAGGAGACCGTGCGGCCCGCCCTCGCGGCCGTGGACGCGGCGGCCCGGTCGGGCGAGAACCTCGTCCCGCCCATCATCGCCGCCGTAGAGCGCCTGGCCACGCTGGGAGAGATTGCCGATACGCTCAGGGAAGTGTTCGGCGAGCATCGGGATGCGCATGTCTGAGGAGACGCATGTCTGAGGGGCGTGGCACGCCACTCCTGGAAGTCCGGCACCTGACCGTGGAGTTCGGGCCTCCGGGAAGTGCCCGGCCGGCCGTCAACGACGTCAGCTTCCAGATCATGCCGGGCGAGACGCTGGGCCTGGTCGGCGAGTCGGGCAGCGGCAAGTCGATGACGGCGTTCTCCATCCTTCGCCTGGTGCCCCCCGGGGGCCGGATCACCGCGGGTGAAGTCCTGTTCGAGGGGCGCGATCTGCTGCGGCTTCCCGAGAGCGAGATGCGGGCGGTTCGCGGTGCAGGCATCTCCCTGATTTTTCAGGAGCCGATGACCGCTCTGAATCCCGTGATGCGCGTGGGGGATCAGATCGCGGAGGCGCTGTTCGTCCACGGACACGCGCGAAAGGCTGCCGCCGCGCAGGCCGTCGAGTTGATGGAGGCCGTGCACATTCCGGACGCCGCGCGGCGCGTGCGCGACTACCCGCACCAGCTCTCGGGAGGCATGCGCCAGCGCGTGATGATCGCCATCGCGCTGGCGTGCAAGCCGCCGCTGGTGATGGCCGACGAACCCACGACCGCGCTGGACGTGACCATCCAGGCGCAGATCCTCGACCTGCTGCGCGAACTCAAGGCGCGCTTCAACCTGGCGTTCCTGATCATCACGCACGACTTCGGCGTCATCGCCGAGACGGCCGATCGCGTGGCGGTGATGCACGAAGGCCGCATCGTCGAGGAAGGAGCCGTCCGGCAGATTCTGCGGTCGCCGGCGCACGCCTACACGCAGCGGCTGCTGGCCGCGGTTCCGGGGCTGGGCGCGTGAGCCAGTTGCTCGAGGTGCGCGGTCTCGTCAAGCACTTCACCAGAGGGGGCGGGCTGTGGCGAACGTCCACCGTGGTCAAGGCCGTGGACGGCGTGGACTTCACGATCGGCGAGGGGGAGATGTTCGGGCTCGTCGGTGAATCGGGCTGCGGCAAGAGCACCACGGGCCGATGCGTGCTGCGCCTCGTGGAACCCACCGCGGGCGAGGTCCGGTTCCGGGGCGAGGACGTGCTGTCGTTCTCGCGAGAACGGCTGCGGCTGGCGCGCCGCGACATGCAGATCGTCTTCCAGGATCCCTACTCGTCGCTCAACCCGCGGATGCGGGTGCGCGAGATCGTGGAGGAGCCTCTCGTCATCCACAAGTTGGGCTCGCGAGACGAGCGTCGCGCGCGCGTGGCCGAGCTCTTCGATCTCGTGGGGCTGGAGCGCGGCCACCTCGATCGGTATCCGCACGAGTTCAGCGGCGGCCAGCGCCAGCGCATCGGCATCGCGCGCGCATTGGCGCTCAGCCCCGCGCTCATCGTCGCCGACGAGGCCGTATCGGCGCTGGACGTGTCGATTCAGGCGCAGGTCGTGAAGCTGCTGCTGGACCTGCAAGCGAAGCTCAGGCTGACCTATCTCTTCATCGCGCACGACCTGCGGCTCGTGGAGCACATCTGCCATCGGGTGGCCGTGATGTACCGGGGGCGAATCGTGGAGATGGGCGACACCCGCGCGCTGTTTGCGAGCCCCACGCATCCGTACACAAAGGCGCTGCTCAGTGCCATTCCCGTGCTCGATCCCGACGCACCTCGCCGGCGCATCGAGCTGGATCCCGCGTCCTTCACTCACGGCGCGCCGCTGCGCGAGATCGGCGCCGGCCACTGGGCGGCGGTGTGAGGGGTGCACTGACACGCGCGCGGATCGACTCGATCGACCTGATGCGCGGCCTCGTCATGGTCATCATGGCGCTCGACCACGTCAGGGACTACTTTCACAATCAGTCCCAGCACTTCGCCCCGGAAGACCTGGCTCAAACCGACGGCTGGCTGTTCTTCACCCGTTGGATCACGCACTTCTGCGCGCCCTCGTTCATCTTCCTGGCCGGCACCGCGGCGTATCTGTATGCGCGGCGCGGGCCGCTCGACCAGCGAACTGTCGCGATTTCTCTGGACGCGCGGACTCGTGGCTGGTATTCCTGGAGCTGACGGTCGTCGCGCTGCTTCGGATGGGATTTCGGCATCAACCTGACCGACGGGGGGCTCGCGGTGATCTGGGCGCTCGGCGCCTCGATGATCGCGCTCGCGGCGCTGGTCTGGCTGCCCTGGCGGGCCCTGCTTGTCGTGAGCGTCGGAATGGTCGTCCTGCACAACACGCTCGACGGCATCCGGCCGGAGCAGTTCGGCTCCGCGCATTGGCTGTGGCGGCTCGCTGCATGTCCGGGGGCCGCTACCTGGAGTGGGGCGTGCGGGTCGCGCTATCCGCTGATCCCCTGGATCGGCGTCATGGGCGCCGGCTACTGCTTCGGGCGAGTACTCGACCTGGAGCCGGACCGCCGGCGGCGCCTGCTGCTGCGGCTGGGGCTTGGGTCACTGCGGCGTTCGTCGTGCTGCGGTGGTCGAATCTCTATGGCGATCCCGTTCCCGTGGACGTGCCGAGCGATCAGCTGCGCTGACGCTCGCATCCTTCCTGAACTGCGAGAAGTATCCGCCGTCGCTCCTGTACCTGCTGATGACGCTGGGGCCGATGCTGCTGGTGCTGGCGGCCTTCGAGAAGCGTGCGGGCGCGGCCGTCGAACCCGCTGCTCGTGTTCGGGCGCGTGCCGCTCTTCTACTACCTGCTGCACCTGCCGCTCCTGCACGCCGTGGCGCTCGTCGCTGCCCAGTGGCGCTACGGCCGGTTCGCCTTCCTGCTGAACCGTCCGGCGTCGCTGCGAGGCCCGCGACCTGACTTTCCCACTGACTACGGCTACGACCTGTGGGTCGTGTATCTCGTGTGGGCGGCCGTCGTGCTCGCGCTCTACCCCGTGTGCAGCTGGTACGCCGGAATCAAGAAGCGCAGCCAGTCTCCAATTCTCAGCTACCTCTGAACGGAAATCACAATTCACAATTCACAATTCACAAACGTCAGTCGGAACTGCAGCCGTGGCGTCTTCGGTCCGGAACAGCCACGGCAGAACGTTCGCGAGAGCGTTCTGCCTCAATGCAGTTTCTGAATTGTGAATTGTGAATTGTGAATTGAGCATTATTCTTACCCTATGACGCGCGTCTATGTAGACGGTCAGGAGGGCACCACCGGGCTGCAGATCCGCCAGGTGCTGGCCACGCGCGACGATATCGACGTCCTCAGCATCGACCCCGGCAAGCGCAAGGACGCCGCCGAGCGGGCGCGGCTGCTCAACGCCGCGGACGTGGCGTTCCTGTGCCTGCCCGACGCCGCTGCGCGCGAGGCCGTGGCGATGGTCGAGAACCCGGCGACCTGTGTCATCGACGCGTCGACGGCTCATCGTACCGACCCGGGATGGGCCTTCGGCCTGCCTGAGCTCGCGCGCGATCAGCGCGATCGCATCCGCCAGTCCAAGCGCATCGCGAACCCCGGCTGCCACGCCACCTCGTTCGTCCTGCTCATACGGCCGCTCGTCGCGGCTGGGGTGCTGCCGGCGTCCTTTCCGCTGACCGCCACGTCGATCACCGGCTACTCGGGCGGCGGCCGCAAGATGATCGAGCAATACGAGACGAGCGGCGACGCGCGCCTGACGTCTCCGCGCCCCTATGCGCTGGGGCTCGCGCACAAGCACCTGCCGGAGATGACGGCGCACTCGGGCCTGGCGGTGGCGCCCGTCTTCATGCCGGTCGTCGCCAACTTCTACAAGGGTCTGGCCGTCAGCGTGCCCGCTCCAGCTGTCACAGCTGGCCGGCGGCACGAGCGCGAGCACGCTGCGCGAGACGCTGGCCGACTACTACACGGGGGAACGCTTCGTGCGCGTGATGCCGCTGAACGATCCGGAGACGATCGCCAGCCGGCGCCTTCGACGTGCAGGGCTGCAACGACACGAACCGCGTGGACATCTTCGTGTTCGGCGGCGACGATCAGGCGCTGCTCATCGCGCGGCTCGACAACCTGGGGAAGGGCGCCAGCGGCGCCGCCGTGCAGTGCATGAACATCCACCTGGGCGTGGAGGAAACGATGGGGCTCGAGGCAATCGGCTCGCCGCTCACTGCTTGACCCACGTGCTGCACGCGATCGGCGGATTGCTGTCCGTCTACGTCCTGGGCTGGGTGGTTGGCTCACTACTGGTCGATTCCCGCACCGTCGCAGCTGAAGCTGTCCCCGGGGGTGATGAGCCCGGCGCGCGCCTGGTTCTTCCGTGGGCACTCGTCCGACTGATTGCGGGACTGCTGCTGTCGGCTCTCGTGTTTCTGCTGTCGCTGGTTCTCGGACTGCCGTGGTTCGTCGGGCCGGCGACAGCGGTCGGCGCTGCGGTGGCCAGTCACAGATGGCTGGCGTTCACCGTGCCGCGCCCGAATCTCGGGCGGATGTCTCGCGGCGTCGCCGCCGCCCTGTTTCTTGCGGTCGTGTTGCAAGCCCCCATCTTCGTCTCGGCGCTCCGGATGGCGCCCGGGGCCTTCCCACCTGTCTTCTTCCATGTCGACACGCCGTACTCGCTCGAGAAGGTGCAGAGCCTGACGAAAACGCGCGTCTATCCTCCCGAGTCACTGAGCAACGCGGGCGGCCGGCCACCGTACCACTACGCGGTGCACGGGCTGGCCGCGCTCCTCTCGCGGACGTCCGGAATGGCGGCCCACCACGCGCTGTTTCTGGTGGTGTTGCCCCTTTTGGCCGCGGGCAGCATTGCGGCTGCTTTCCTGGTGGCGCGTTCGCTCGGACCAGCAGTGGCGTCCTTTATCGCCGTGCCGCTCCTGCTGCTCCGCGTGCCGTCGCCTTGGTATGGGTTCTGGGGCGTGGTGGGCCCGCTCCTCGCGAAAGCGTGGTCCGAGGATTCGTTGGGACCGCTCGACACGCTGACCGCCAATTACGAGGTCTGGGGCGCGGCGTCGATCGTCGGCCATAACGTCGGTGCGGAGTTCGTGGTGCTGGCGAGCCTTGCGGCGCTCGCCACCGCGCCCACGCGCGGCTGGCGCCTTGCGGTGTTTCTCATTGGCACGGCGATCATGGTCAAGGTGCCGGCTGGCGTCGCACTCCTCTCCGGCTTCTTTCTCGTGCAGGTATCCCGAGGGCTCACCATGAGTGCTCGCGCGCTCGCGCCAGCCATCGCTGTGGCGGCTGCGTTTGCCGTCACTTATCTCGCCTTCTTCGTGCTGCCTCCCGTGACGCAGACCTTCAAGGTGACGCCGTGGCTGTTCTTTCAACTGGAGCAGGCGCAAGAGCACGAGCAACTTCTCGGCCTGGCGGCCGATCTCGTGTGGGTGCTCGTACCCGTGGCCCTCGCGTCATGGGCGAAGGGCAGCGGGCGCTCCGGAGGCAGTCTGTGGTTGTGGCTGTTTGCGCTGGCGCCGTTCGTCGTCGTGAACCTCACGAGCTCCGTGGATGCGCGCCCGGGCGGGTCGGGTCAACCGACCGACGATTGGGTACAGGCGCTCGTGCCGGCGACGATCGTGCTGCACGCCTTCGTGCTCGCGTTCATCAGCGACCGCTGGGCGGCGCTCGGTCGGCTACGACGGGCGGTGATCGTCGCGTTCCTCGTGCTCACGATTATCCAACCCGTTCTCGTCACGGGGCGCTACCTCGGGGTGCTCCTCCTTGAACCCGAGCAGGGTCACGAGTTCGCCGACAATCGATCGATTGCCGAAGCCTTGGCGACGATCCCGGTGGGTGGCTCGGTGGTTGTCACCAATGACCTTCACTATCCGGCCGGTGGTTTCAGCCGGGATAATCGACAGATGCAGGTGCCAGCGCTCTTCGGTCACCAGGCGTTCGCGGTCAACTACGCCTACGAGCGCTTCGAGTTCTCGAAGGCCCGCATGGAGCTGCACCAGCCACTGCAACGAAACGAATGGAGCGACGACATCCTCGCGTCGGCACGCGCCCACGGCTGGACGCACTTCCTGGTTCGCAAGAACTATACGCACCCGGACACGATCCCGCTCGAACAGACTTTCGAGAACGAGGACTACGCCGTCTATCGCTTTGCCAACCCGACTGCGCGTCCCACCGATCGCCCGTGACCGGTCAGGCGGCGCGCCGGACGTCCTTCTCGACCTGACCGTCGCGCACCGAGATCGTGCGGTGCGCGAAGGCCGCGACGTCGGCCTCGTGCGTCACGAGCACGATCGTGTTGCCCGCCTGATGCAGGCGCGCGAAGAGCGCCATGATCTCCGCGCCCGTCTTCGAGTCCAGGTTGCCGGTGGGTTCGTCGGCCAGCAGAATCGACGGCCCGTTCACGAGCGCGCGCGCGATCGCGACGCGCTGGCGCTGGCCGCCCGAGAGTTCGTTGGGCCGATGGGTCATGCGTGACGTCAGCTCCACTTTCTCGAGGGCATCCTTGGCTCGCACCTGACGATCCTTCGACGAGACGCCCGCGTAGACCAGCGGCAGCTCCACGTTCTGCAGCGCCGTGGCGCGCGGCAGCAGGTTGAAGGTCTGGAACACGAAGCCGATCTCCTGGTTCCGGATGCGGGCCAGCTCGTTGTCGTTCATCTCGCTGACCATCTTGCCGTTCAGGAGGTAGCTTCCCTTGGAGGGCGTGTCCAGGCAGCCGATGAGGTTCATCAGCGTGGACTTGCCCGAGCCCGACGGGCCCATGATGGCCACGTATTCGCCACGGTCGATCTCGACGGATACGCCCCTCAGGGCGTGGATTTCCTCCTCGCCCATGACATAGGTCTTCCACAGGTCCCGGGTCTCGATCAGCGCCATGTTCTCTCGATACGTGGGTTTGGGCGCCAGGGTTCCTCCGGCCTGGAGCCTGGAGCCTGGGGCCTGGGGCCCGTGAGCCCCTCGTTCAATGCTCGTCCTGGTACTGTTCCTTCAGCCGGGCCACGACGCCGGGGTCGGCCAGCGTGGTCGTGTCGCCCAGGGCCTTCCCTTCGGCGATGTCGCGCAGCAGCCGGCGCATGATCTTGCCGGACCGTGTCTTGGGCAGATCGGCCGTGAAGATGATGTCGTCAGGGCGTGCAATGGCGCCAATCTTCCGGACCACGTGTTCCTTGAGTTCCGCCACCAGGCCTTCGCCGCCCTTCGTGCCTTCTTTCAGCGTCACGAAGGCCGCTACGGCCTGGCCCTTGATCTCGTGCGGGCGGCCGACCACGGCGGACTCGGCGACGCTGGGGTGATCCACCAGCGCGCTCTCGACCTCCATCGTGCCGATGCGGTGGCCCGCGACGTTCAGCACGTCGTCCACGCGGCCGAGCAGCCAGAAGAAGCCGTCGGCGTCGCGCTTGGCTCCGTCCCCCGTGACGTACACGTCGGGTGTCCAGCGGCTCCAGGTACCTGCGTCACGTACCGCTCCGGGTCGCCGTAGATGCCGCGGAGCATCGCCGGCCACGGCCGCGTCAAGGTCAGCAGCCCGCCGCCCGCGCCTTCGATGCTCGAGCCGTCCTCTTTCTTGATCTCGGCCTTGATGCCGGGAAACGGCCGCGCGGCCGAGCCGGGCTTGGTCCTGGTGATGCCCGGCAGCGGCGTGATCATGATCGCGCCGGTTTCGGTCTGCCACCACGTGTCCACCACGGGACAGCGTTCGCCCCCGATGAAGCGGTGATACCAGACCCACGCCTCCGGATTGATGGGCTCGCCCACCGATCCCAGCAGGCGCAGCGTGGACATGTTGCGCCGGGCCGGCCACTCGGTGCCCCACTTCATGAACGCCCGGATGGCCGTGGGCGCCGTGTAGAAGATGGTGACGCCGTAGCGCTCGACAATCTCCCAGAAGCGGTCCTTCTGCGGCCAGTCGGGCGCCCCCTCGTACATCACCACGGTGGCGCCGTTCGACAACGGACCGTAGACGACGTAGCTATGGCCTGTGACCCAGCCGATGTCGGCGGTGCACCAGTAGACGTCGTCTTCCTTGAGGTCGAACACCCACTTGGTGGTGGCGTAGGTCCCCACCAGATAGCCGCCGGTCGTGTGCACGATGCCCTTGGGCTTGCCGGTGGTGCCCGAGGTGTACAGCGTGTACAACATGGCCTCGGCGTCCATGCGCTCGGGCTCGCAGTCGTAGGAGGCGTCCTGCATCAGCCGGTGGTACCAGTGATCGCGGCCCTCCTTCACGTGCACCGGCGCGGGCGCCCCCTGCATCCGCTGGACGATCACGACGTTCTTGATCGACGGCGTGCCTTCGAGCGCCACGTCGGCCATCTGCTTCAGCGGCACCACCTGCCCACGGCGCCACCCGCCGTCGGCCGTGATGAGCAGCGTGGCCTGCGCGTCGTTGATGCGGTCCCGCAGGGACTCGGAGCTGAAGCCGCCGAACACCACGGAGTGCACCGCGCCGATGCGCGCGCACGCCAGCATGGCGATGGCCAGCTCCGGCACGAGCGGCAGGTAGATGGCCACGCGATCGCCGCGGGAGACGCCGAGCGACTTGAGCACGTTGGCGAACTGGCTGACCTGCCGGTACAGATCGAAGTAGGTCAGGGTGCGGCGGTCTCCGGGCTCCCCCTCCCAGATGAGGGCCGCCTTGTTCCGGCGCGGCCCGCGAACGTGACGGTCCACGCAGTTCACGCTCACATTCAACGTGCCGCCGACGAACCACTTCGCGTGGGGCGGCTGCCAGTCCAGCACTTTCGTCCACGGCGTGAACCACTCGAGCTCGCCGGCAAAGCCCGCCCAGAACGCCTCGGGATCGCGTTCGGCCTGCGCGTACACATCCTCCGACACGACGTTGGCCTGCGCGCGGAACGCCTCCGCCGGCGCGAACGTGCGGTCTTCCTGCAGCAGGTTGGCGATTTCTGAAGAAACCTTCGGCTCGGACATGACCCTCAAACCTTACCGCATTTCAGCGGGGGCGAACCACGCGTCCGGTCCCCGACCGCAGCCCGGCCACCGCGCGGCGGACGGCCTGCAGCGGATGCCGGCGCACCGGGCCGCTTCGCACGAGACACAAGGATGCGTCGAAGCCGCCGCCAGCCGGAGAGAGCGTGTGAGAAAAGCCCAGACCCTCCACGGCCCGCAGGATCGGATCCACGCTCGACTCGTCGGGCACTGACACCAGCACGGATCGCACCTGCGGCTGGCCGAGGACATTCGCCGCGCCAGCCAGCACGCGGTCCGCGGCCTTCCGCACGTTGACGCGCACCACGTGCGGCGCGGGCAGGCGTTGGCGGGCCACCAGGTCGTCCAGGCGATCGGCGCACACCGGCTGCGTGTATCGCGACTCGACGCGGTCGAGCCGCGCGCGCCAGCGGCGTTCGGTCACGGCGTGTGTGTCTTCTCCGGGCGTGTGGGGATAGACCATCTCGGCCAGGCCCGTGCGATCGGAAAGAGCCGCCGGCACCGGAATCACGCTGCGATAGCAGCCGTTCAGCAGCAGGTTGTCGCAGAGGCGGCTGAAGCTGGCGAACCCGGGCTCGAACGCCACCGCCAGCCCGCCGCGCTCCATCGCCGCCAGGATCGCGTAGGCGCCGATGCCCGCGCCGATGTCGTACAGCACGTCGCCCGGCTGCATGCGCTCGGCGAGCCAGCCGACCGCGAAGGGGTCGAGATGCAGCACGCCGGCGCGCCGCCACCGGCGCGTTTCGGGCGTGACGTGAACCCGCGCGGCCGCGCCTGGCGTGTGCACCGACAGGAGCTTGCCCGGCGCGGCGATCGACGGCGCCTCGACGTTCTCAGGTGCTTCGTTCAAGGCCGCCGCCGAGGCGGGTGCCAAGACGGGCGGGGCCTCCGCCTGCTCGACGAGACGGTGCGGGCGCGCCCGCTCGACGAGCAGCCGCGCCAGCAACGGCGAGACCGGCTGGTCGCCGCGCGGCCGCAGGAATTCGCCGATGAAGCGGGTGATGGCGGCTGGATCGGGCGGCTCCGCGACCGTCGCGGCCAGGGCCTCGACGTGCTCCGCAATCGTGGATGCGCAGGCCACGAAGCCGCCGTTCTCTCGCAGCAGATAGTCGAAGTGCAGCGTGCTGCGCTGGCCGTCGGCCCCGGCCTCGCGCGAGAGCATCGTGAGGACAGGACGGCCGGCGATGCCCGCCTCCAGCTCGGCGCTGGTGTTGAGGCCGACCACCGCCGCCGCATGATGCAGGCACTCGAAGAACGCCTGCGGCGTGGCATAGGTCGTTCGCAGGACGAGGGCGCCCGAATCGTCGAACGGGCGCTGCACCCAACCGGTCGCCCGCGGAAGGCCGTCCCACGCAACAGTCTCCGCCGGACTCTCCTGGTCCAGCACGATGTCCGGGTGAGGACGCACGATGACATGCGAGGAGCGCAGGGGCTCGGGCCCTGCCCTCACCGCCGCCAGCCATTGGCGGACGAACGGCAGCTCGCGCTCGGCGATGAATCGCGAGGAGCACACGTAGAGCAGCACCGGCCTCGAAGGATCGAGCCCCAGCGGCGCCAGGAAGGCGTGCCGTGACACCTGCGGCCGCAGCGCGAAGAACCCATCGAACCGCGGCGCGCCCACGACCACCACCCGATCCGGTGGGAAGTCGTGCAGTTCCTCCGCCTCCAGACGCTGGCGCTCGTTCCACACGAACAGCAGATCAGGCGCGACGTGCAACGCCCCCTTGGAGCTGAGGTTGTCCCAGCTGAAGAGCAGCATCCACACCGGGATGCCGCGCGCCTGGGCGCTCTTGATCACGTCGCTCTGCACGGATCCGAAGTGCACACCCGGCGTGACCAGGACGGCGTCTGGCGCGTGGCGCGCCAGAAACTCCTCGTGGAGCGCATCGCTCGGCATCGCGCGCTCCAGATGCTCGAGGGCCGAGCGCACTGTCTCCGAGGTCTGCGTCCCGAGGGAGACTGCCTCGGAATCGAGCCGCCCCGCGGCGCCGAGCGCCTTCAGGAACCGGTCCGCGGCACGCTGCCGCAGCTTCGACGCCGCGCGGTAACTCGGACGGCTGTACTGCGCCAGATCGCGCGCGGCCCGCACGAGCGGCGCGGCGGATCGCCACCGATCGCCTCGCCCGTCCGGTGGCGACACCAGCTCGAACCGCGGCGAGGCGAACCTCTCCAGCAGCCGGCGATCGCGCTCCTCGTCGCGCTGCTGGACGGCGAGCTTGACCGTGTGGCCGCCCTCGAGCAGCGCGTCGATCACGCCCTCGAACGTGTCGACGTTCTTCTTCTGCTTGACGACGAACAGGAACGTCATGGAGTAACCCTACCGCTCGGAGAGCGGCCGCTCGGAGAGCGGCGACCGCTCGAAGACCCCGTACCAGGGTGCGCCGGGCTTGTCGCGGGCGGCGGTTTTCACCAACCGCAGGCCGGCCTGGCCGAGGAGCGCCGTGACCTCGTCTCCGGTCGTCGCACTGGCTTCCACGAGCACGGATCGCAGCTGCGCGCCGCGCAGCGTGGCCGCGGCACCTGTCAGGACCAGCGCCTCGGCGCCGTCCACGTCCACCTTCATGTGGTGCGGCGCCGGCAAGCCGAATCGCTCAACGGCTGCGTCCAACGCGATCCCCGCCATCGACTGCCAGACGTCTTCGGACGCGACGGCAGGGCCGGTTCCAGCGCTCGTCATCACGTGCCGGCTCTGCCCCGGCTCGGTCGACCGGTAAGTGAAGGTGTACATCCCGTCGCGATCGGCCAGCAGCCAGGGAAGAGGCGTGACCAGACCGGCGCAGTCGTTGAACTGGATGTTCTCGCACAGCCTCGCGTAGTTGGCGAAGCCCGGCTCGAATGCCACGACGCGGGCCCCACGGGCCCGCGCGCCGATCAGCGAGAACACGCCGACGTTGGCGCCGATGTCGTACAGCACGTCGCCGCTGTGCACGCTCGACTCGAGCCACTCGATCGTCCACGGCTCCTTGTCGGGGTTCTTGACCCGGTAGCGGCGTTCCAGGTCGGACGTGGCCAGGAGCCAGATCCGGCAGCCGCCGTACTTGAGCGGCACGGGCCGGGGAGCCCACACCCAGCGTCGCAGCGTCTCGAGCGCCGCGCCGCGAAGGCGTTCCCACCATCGCGCCACGGCCCGTCGCAGTCTTCGAACGTTGCCTCGTCCCACCTGCGCGGCCCGGGAGCGATTCTACTCAGCCGGCAGCGGAGGCGGGGGCGCAGATGGCGGAGGGGCTGGAGGGGGTGGCGGAGCCGCCGGACCGCCGAGGGCGGGCGGAACGTCCTTGCGGAAGAACATCGCGGCCAGCAGGCCGCCGAGCGCGCCGAATACCGTGCCCGCGAAGAACATGAACATGAAGCCCACGACGTAGCGGCCCACCGCCGACGCCGGCTCCCTCAGTCCTTCCAGCACGTCGCGCGCCTCGGGAGGCAGGTCGCGGGCGTTCTCGAGGATCGAACCCACCAGGGCGTATTGCAGCGGCATCATCACCGCGTCCATCACGAGCGACACCGGAATCCAGACGAAGGCGCCGATGAGGCCCGCCGCTCCGCCGAGAATCGCGCCCTCGCCCGGCGTGACGGACACCGGCTGATTCAGCCCGGCCACATAGGCGGCCAGCACGCCTCCGGCCACGATCCAGAGGCAGCAGCAGCAGTTGCCCCAGCCGATGATCGGCAGCGCGGACAGGATGCCGATGAAGAGGCCGCCGAGCGCCGCGGGTCTCAACATGCCACGAGTCTAGGCCCGCGACGCGAAGCGGCGCTGGGCCCAGAAGACACGTTACGACTAGCTGCGTCGCCATGCTAGTCGTAGTACTCGCGGCCGAGGTGCGTGATGAGCTCTTCGCCCATCATGTGCCGCAGCGTGTTCTTCAGCTTCATCAGCTGGATGAACAGATCGTGCTCGGGGTACACCGAGGGCGCGTGCATCGGGGCCTTGAAGTAGAACGAGAGCCATTCCTGGATGCCCGACATCCCGGCGCGCTTGGCCAGGTCCATGAAGAGCGCCGATGTCGAGCACGATCGGCGCGGCCAGGATGCTGTCGCGGCACAGGAAGTTGATCTTGAGCTGCATCGGATAGCCCAGCCACCCGATCAGGTCGATGTTGTCCCAGCCTTCCTTGTTGTCGCCGCGGGGCGGGTAGTAGTTGATGCGGACCACGTGCGTCAGGTCCCGGTACAGGTCCGGATAGAGGTGCGGCTGGAAGATGTAGTCGAGCGCCGACTTCTTGCTCTCTTCCTTGGTCTTGAACGATTCGGGGTCGTCCAGCACCTCGCCGTCGCGGTTGCCCAGAATGTTCGTCGAGTACCAGCCGTTCACGCCGATGAGCCGCGCCTTGAGGCCCGGGGCGATGATCGTCTTGATCAGCGTCTGGCCGGTCTTCATATCGTTGCCGGCCAGCGGCGATTTGTGCTGGGCGGCCAGCTCGAGCATGGCCGGGATGTCGGCCGTCAGGTTGGGCGCGGCGTTGGCAAACGGCATGCCCTCGCGTGATCGCCGCGTAGGCGTAGACCATGCTCGACGGGATGGCGTCGTCGCTGTCCTGAAGCCCCTTCTCGAAGGACGCCACCGTCTGGTGGACGGCGCTTTCCTTCATGAACACCTCGGTGCTCCCCACCCACAGCATCACCAGGCGATCGCAGCCGTGTTGGCCTTGAACGCGCGGATGTCGGCGATCAGCTGCTCCGCCAGGTCGCGCTTGTTCTTGCCCTTCTTGACGTTCGGCCCGTCCAGTCGCTTCACGTAGCGCTGGTCGAACACGGCCGGCATGGGCTTGACGGCTTCCAGCTCCCCGCGCACCTGATCGAGCTGCGCCGTCTCCAGCACGCCCGCGGTGCGAGCCGCGGCGTAGCAGTCCGCCTCGAAGATGTCCCACCCGCCGAAGACGATGTCGTCGAGGCCCGCCAGCGGCACGAACTCGTTGATCTTCGGCGTCACGCCCCTCGGTCCGCTTCCCCAGCCGGATCGTCCCCATCTGGGTGAGCGATCCGATCGGCTTGGCCAGGTTCTTCCGGATGGCCATCACACCGGCGATGGTCGTGGTGCTCACGGCGCCGAGGCCGACGAGCAGAACGCCCAGCTTGCCCTTCGCCGGGGTGATGTCGGTGGATTGAGTCACAATCGGCCACTATATCATGAGGAAATGGGCATGTTTTTGCGACGATCCAAGGGTACGCGCGATCCGCTTCCCGTCGCGATGAGCGGCGTGCGGCTCGGTGAGCGCGTGCTGCAGGTGGGCGTCGACGACGCACGGCTCGTGGGACAGATTGCGGCAAAGACAGGACTGAGCGGCGAGGCCGCGAGTGTGGTGGCCGACGCGCAGCAGGCGGCCCGCGTGAAGAGCGGGAGCGATCACGCGGGCGTCTGATCGACATCGCCGTCGCCGCGGCGGGCACGCTGCCGCATCCCGATGGCGCGTTCGACGTCGCCGTGGTGCACAGCGCGTCCGCGATGCTAGCGCGCCTGGATGCGCCCACGCGGCAGGCGCTTCTGCGCGAGTCGGCCCGCGTGCTGCGTGCGGGCGGGCGCGTCATCGTGATCGAAGCCGGGACACCCACGGGCTTGCGCTCGCTGCTCAAGCCGGCGCCGGCGTCGCAGGCGTCCTACGACGCGGCCGGGGGCGTGCTGGGCGACCTGCGCGCCGCCGGGTTCGCGCCCGTGCGCTCCCTTGGGGACCGCGAGGGCTTGCGGTTCGCCGAAGGACTGAAGCCTAGCGAGGCTTCGCCTCGCTAGCACAGTGTCTTTGGCCCCGCTTCGCGGGGCGGTACCCGCCAATAATTTGGACACTGTCGATGGGACCGACGGAATCCAGGCGCTTTCCAGCCGACTCGTCCAGGCAAGGGTTTTGCCTTCAGCACGCGTGGACCACTCCGCCCATGGTGCCGCGCCGCACACAGGCCGCCCGCCCGAAGACGCCAGCCACCTGGCTCGGTGTTCTGGCCGCCGCTTGCCTTGCCGCCGGGCTGGCAGGACACGCACAGGAAACTGCCCGCTTTACGAGCGGCATCGAGCTTGTGAACGTCACGGCCACCGTGACCGACGACGACGGGCGCTTCGTGGATTCGCTCCGCAAGGAGGACTTTTCGGTCTACGAGAACGGCAAGTCCCAGGAGGTCTCGCACTTCAGCTCCGGCAAGGTGCCGGTGAGCCTGGGCATCGCCCTCGACGTCAGCGCGAGCATGACGCCTGAAAAGATGGCCGCCGCCCGATCGGCGATCAATCGCTTCGTCTACGAGCTGCTGGACGCAAAGGACGAGATCTTCTTCATGAAGTTCTCGAGCGAAGCCCGCATCGTGCAGGAATGGACCACGGATCGCGCGGCGATCGGCCGCGCGGTCGAACGCGTGGAGGCGGCGGGGGGCACCGCCATCTACGACGCCGTGGCCCAGGCCCTGCCGGTCGCCGCGACCGGGCAGCACCGGAAGAAGGCCATTCTGGTGATCTCCGACGGCAACGACACCAGCAGCGACATCTCGGTCGGCCTGCTGCGCACACGGATCCGCGAAAGCGAAGTGCTGGTCTACGCGCTGGGCGTGGACGCGGTCGCGCGCACCACGACACGGGCGCCGAGGAACCCTGCGCCTGACCCTGGTCCGGGTCCAATCCCACGACCTTTTCCGTGGCCGACCCCCGGGACGAGGGCCGACGGATTCCCCCGATCGTCATCGGCGGCGGCGATGCGCCCCGGATCAATACGCCAGGGGAACGAGTCAACGGCGACGCGCTGCGGCTGCTGACAGACGACACGGGCGGGCGAACGGAAATCGTTCGCGGCTTCGAAGGGCTGGGCGGCGCCACCGCTCGCCTGGCCAATGAGCTGAGCAAGCAGTATTACCTGGGATATTCCTCAACCGAGCCGAAGGACGGACGCTGGCACAGCATCCGGGTGGACGTGCGGGATAGAAAGCTGACGGTCCGTGCACGCCGTGGCTACGTGGCGTCGTAGGACGCCCAATTCAGAATTCACAAGTTCACAATTCACAAAACTGCAGGACCGGAGCCCGGAGCCTGGAGCCCGGAGCCCTGCTGCGAAGGCGCTATGATCTCCGTTTGTGTCCACGTTCTTCATCGCGCTAGGGCTGAGCGTCATGGGCGGGCTGGGCGGCCTGGTCGTGGCCTCGGGCCTCCTGCTCGTGCGCGACTCCACCCGATCGGCGCTGGTGCCGTGGCTCGTCAGCTACGCCGTGGGCGCGCTGCTGGGCGCCTCGATGCTGGCCATCCTGCCCCAGACCTTTGAGCAGCTGCCCCCGATGCACGTCCTCGGGACGCTGCTGGGCGGGATTCTCCTGTTCTTCGTGCTCGAGAAGCTGGTGCTGTGGCGCCACTGCCACACGCACGACTGCGAGGTGCACGACGGCTCGGTGGTGCCGGTGCTCGTCGGCGACGCGTTCCACAACTTCGTGGACGGCGCGATGATCGCCGCGGCTGTGATGACGTCGGTGCCGCTGGGCGTGAGCACGGCCGTGGCGGTGGCCGCGCACGAGATCCCGCAGGAGCTGGGCGACTTCGCCATCCTGCTGCACTCGGGCTATTCGCGGCGCCGCGCCATGCTGCTCAACGTGATGTCGGCCGGGGCCAGCGCGGTCGGCGCGGTGGCGGCGCTATCGGCCTTCGATTTCGTGCCGCGGTTGCTGCCGTACTTCCTCGCGCTCGCCGCGGCCAGTTTCCTCTATGTGGCGATGGCCGATCTGATTCCGGGTCTGCATCGAGGCCGCACCGACGCCAGCTCGCTGCGGCAGATCGTGCTGATTGCGGCGGGCATCGCGACAGTGCTGGCTTTTTAGAGCGGTGTTGGTTGCCCTGGGGTTTTTATAGAGCGGTGCTCGTCCTGTAACTAGGACAGCGCGGCGCCATCCTGACGGTTTCCTGACGAACTTCCAACGTTTTGGCTGATCCAGGACCTGGCAAGGTCCTTGCCATTTAGAAAGGCATTGAGATCAGTTACGGAGCGGCCAGGCCTGATGAGGCTGAACCGCGATGGAGGCTTCGATGGTGACCCGACTTCTCACGGCGGCGCTCTTGATTGGCGCGTTGAGCGCGCCGGCCCAGGCGGCCGAAACAGAGAACCTGCAGCTGTTCCGCGACGTGCAGAAACAAGTGCTGCGCTACGCGTGGTTCAGCATCTTCGACAACGTGGAAACACAGGTCAACGACGGCGTCGTGATCCTGCACGGCAAGGTCACCATGCCCTACAAGCGCTCCGACCTCGAACACCGCGTCGCGCGGGTGAGTGGCGTGAAGCAGGTCGTGAACAAGATCGAGGTGCTGCCCGTCTCGCAGTTCGACGATGACCTGCGGCGACAGCTGGCGCGGGCCATCTACGGCAACCCCGCGTTCCGGCCGTTCGCGTCGATGGTGAACCCGCCCATCCACATCATCGTGGAGCGCGGCCGCGTGACGCTGGAAGGCGTGGTCAACAACAACGTCGACCGGCAGATCGCCTACACGATTGCGAACCAGATCCTCTCGTTCGAGGTGAAGAACGAACTGAAGACGACGGCCGAAGCGCAGTCGGAGCTTGAAAAGCTCTGAGGCGCGTGGCGTAGTTCGTAGTTGGTGGTTGGTACGTCTTAACGATGACGTCGAACTACGAACCTCCACCGACAGGCCGCTCGATTACGTCGGCCCGCCTTCCCTTCCGGATGAACAACCAGATCGCGGCCGCGAATGCCAGGCCGGCGGCGACGATGGTTCCGCCAAACAACAGCAGCGTCGAATAGAGAATCGATTCGGGCTCCATCTGGAACTCCATCTCCAGTGGAGCCCCCGCCAGCCCGCTCGGCCAGCGGCTGGTCCCATCCCAGGATGTTGCCGCGCTCGACGCCGCTCTGCGAGTTGTGGAACGGGATCTCGCTGGGCACGTGCACGCGGAACCGCACCGCCTCGTCCCCCCGCCACCCCACGTCGCCCACGTCCTTGCCGGCTGCGGCGCCCACCACCTGCTCGAACTCCAGCGCGTCGTCCCGCCGATCGAGCCGATAGCGTGGACCAGGCAAACGGCGGCACCTTGGGCAGCCGCCGGACGTCCGCCACGTCGATGCTCACGTGCACGAAACGCCGCCCGGCGCGCCGCGACAGGCTGACGCGCGTGACCTCGGCGCCTGGCCCCGAGAAGAACGCGCGCACATCGTCGCGATCGAGGCGCGCCAGCGGATCCACGGGCAGGTCCGCGCCACGCAGCGCGACGAGCGCGGGCACCGATGCGTTCACGTTCACCGTGGCGGAACCGTCCACGTCGAGGTAGATCTCCTCCTCGGTACTCGTAGAGCCGGCGGCCGAACGGCGCGCCCGCGCACGCCGGCGCGATGAGCATGGAGAGGAGAGCGGCGACATGAACGGCACGCCGCCGCAAGGACTTCGACACGATTCCCAATGATATCCTTGCCCTGCCGCGTTCACGCCGCGCGTCAGGCATGCCCCGCCCGCAAATCTTCCTCATCGACGGCAGCTCGCAGATGTATCGCGCGTACCACGCGTTTCGCGGCAAGGGTCTGTCGAACCAGGAGGGGCAGAGCACGCACGCCGTCTACGTGTTCGTGACGATGCTGCGCAAGCTCATCGCCGACCATGCGCCGCCGCTCATCGCGGCGTCGTTCGACCTGGCTGGGCCCACGTTCCGCAAGGATCTGGCCGAGGACTACAAGGCCAACCGCGCGGCCATGCCCGACGACCTGGCCGAGCAGACAGCCTGGGTGCGCGAAGCGTGCGAGGCGATGGGCGTCCCGATTCTCACGGCCGAGGGCTACGAGGCCGACGACGTGCTTGGAACGATGGCACGGCGGGCGGCGGAGGCTGGCTTCGACGTGGCACTCGTCTCGATCGACAAGGACTTCTTCCAGCTGGTCGGCGAACACGTTCGCGTCTACGACCCGCGCGAGGACGGCCAGTGGTTCGACGCCGCCGGCGTGAAAGAGAAGTTCGGCGTCGACCCGGCGCAGGTCGTGGACGTGCTGGCATTGGTCGGGGATACGAGCGACAACGTGTCCGGTGTGCCGGGGATCGGCAAGAAGGGCGCAATCGATCTGATCTCGCAGTTCGGCAGCCTGAACAGCCTGCTGGAACAGGCCGACAAGTTGAAGGGGAAGCAGCGCGAAACCCTGACCACGCATCGCGCGGACGCAGTGCGCAGCCAGTCGCTGGTCACGATCCGCACGGACGTGCCGCTGGAGATCGACTTCGACGCGCTGCGCTACGGCGGCGCGTCGCGCGAGAAGTGTTACGACCTCTTCTCGCGGCTCGCCTTCCGGTCGCTGATGAACGACTACGCGCCGTCGGCCGACACCACGGCGACCTCCTACTCGCTGGTGACGACACGGGAGGCGCTCGACGTGCTCGTGGCCGACTGCAGGGCCGCGGGTGAATTCGCCGTGCATGCGGTCACGAACGCACCCGCTGGCGCGCTGCCAGAACTGGTCGGCCTGGCGTTCTCCTACGCCGATCGCCAGGGCGCCTACCTGCCGCTGGCACACGGCAGCGGTGGGCCGGCCGGCGATCTGCTCAGCGAGGCCACCACCCCTGTGCAGGTGGACCGCACGGTGGCCCTGGATGTTCTTCGCCCGCTGCTGGAGGACCCCTCGCTTCGAACGCTCGCCCACGACGCCAAGCCCGTCTCCATGGCCCTGGCTGTCCATGGCGTCGAGCTGCGGGTGGCGTTCGACTCGATGCTCGCCAGCTACCTGCTGGATCCGACGCGGTCGCAGCATGGCATCGCGGACACTGCCCTCGAGCATCTGGGCTACAAGGCGGTGAACGACGCCGACGTCTTCGGAACCGGCGTCAAGACGTTGCGGGCAAGCGACGTGTCGCCCGAGGCGCTGCTGCGCCACGCCGCCGAACGGGCGGATCTCGCGCGCCAGCTGTCGCGCAGGCTGGCGGCCTCGCTCGAGTCGGAGGCCCTGGCGGCCGTCAACGAACAGTTCGAGCTGCCGCTGGTCGCGGTGCTGGCCGACATCGAGCGCGCGGGGATTCGGGTGGACACCGATGCGCTGGCCGTGCAGTCGCGCCGACTCGAGGCACAGCTGGCGGAGCTGTCGGCCCGCATCTATGCGATGGCGGGCATGGAGTTCAACGTCAACTCGCCGAAGCAGCTCGCCGAGGTGTTGTTCGAGAGGCTGAACCTGCCGGCGCTGAAGAAGACGGGCAAGACCCGGTCCGCGTCCACGGCCGTCGAGGTGCTGGAGGAACTGGCGGAGTCACACGAGCTGCCGCGTCTCATCCTGGACTGGCGCAGCTTGCAGAAGCTGAAGGGCACCTACATCGACGCGCTGCCGATGCTGGTCAACCCGAGGACCGGCCGCGTGCATACCAGCTTCAACCAGGCCGTGGCCGCCACGGGCCGCTTGAGCAGCTCCGATCCGAACCTGCAGAACATCCCCATCCGTACCGAGATGGGGCGCGAGATCCGCCGCGCGTTCATCGCCGCGTCCGGGCACGTGCTGATCTCGGCCGACTACTCGCAGATCGAGCTGCGGGTGCTGGCACACCTGGCTGGCGACGAGACGCTGATCGAGGCCTTCCGATCGGGCGAGGACATCCACGACCGTACGGCGCTCAAGGTGTTCGGCCCTTCCCCCGATCTCGACCCGCACGAGCTGCGGCGCCGGGCGAAGATCGTCAACTACGCGCTGCTCTACGGCAAGACGGCCTTCACGCTGGCGCGCGACATCGGTGTGACCAAGGAAGCCGCGCAGGAGTTCATCGACGCCTATTTCGCCGGTTTTCCCCGCGTCCGGAAGTTCATCGACGACACGCTCGAAGGTGCGCGCCACACCGGCGTCGTGAAGACGATGTTCGGCCGGCGGCGCCTGGTGCCGGATCTGAACAGCCGCAACGGCCAGGTGCGCGCCGGCGCCGAACGCGCCACCGTGAACATGCCGATTCAGGGCACGGCCGCCGACATCCTGAAGCGCGCGATGATCGACGTGCACGGCGAGCTGAAGACACGTGGCGGCGGCGCCCGCATGATTCTGACCGTGCACGACGAGCTGCTGTTCGAGTGCCCGCGCGCCGAGGCCGACGCGGTGGCCGATCTCGTGCGCTCACGGATGGAGGGCGCGGTGAGCCTGGTCGTGCCGCTCACCGTCGATGTCGGCATCGGCGAGAACTGGCGCGACGCAAAGGCCTGATTGGTCGGACCTAGCCTGGGATGCCTGATGTCAACGAGCGTCGAACTCATCCGGCTCGTCTCTCAAGAGCGCCAGCAGCGCCTTGCTGCTCATCCGCATCTTCGAGCCGTGGGCCTTCAAGTGCGCCGACGATTTGCTGCGCGTGCGTAGGAACGCCCTTCTTGGGCCGCAGCACGGCGGCTCCCCGCTCGACGGCGAACTCGACTTCCGTATCCGGCAGCAGCCCAAGCTGCTCCCGGATCGCCTGGGGAATGGTGACCTGGCCCTTGCTCGTGATTCGCATGGTAATTCTCTTACCAGTAAGATATTACCACGCTAGGTTCACCTGGCGCTTATGGCTCCCAGCGGCCGACGGTCTTGCCGTCGGGAAACCTTGCGCCGACGAAGCCGCCGGCCGGACCGCCGTTGTCCATCGGGTTGAGCCGGATGGTCACCTTGGCGCCGGGCGGGAACGTCGAGGGCCGGATGCCCTGGCGCCCGAGGTTGTTCGGGCTGCCCCACTCCACGCTCCACTCGGTCTGCTGGCCCTTTTCGTCCTCGACCATCACCTGGATCCAGCTGTGCGGGTTCTTGAACTGGAACTCCTTGATGGTGCCGGTGATCTCCTTCACCTTGGTGATGTCGAAGCCCGCCGCCGAGTGGTGCGCCCTCACGGAAAACGCAGCCGCCATCAGCATCACGACCGCCGCCACGAGCATCTGTCGCATGGTCGCCTCCTCGAGCAGCTACTTATTGAGGACCTTGCCGTCAGGGCCCAGGATCAGCGTCTTTCCGGTCGTGGGGTCCACCGGGTTGCGGTTGTTCTCGGCGCAGCCGTAGTCGTAGACGCGCGTCCCGGCGGCCTGCTTGCGAAACTGCTTGGCGACCGGCCAGGGTTTGGTCAGCGACACCGGATCCTCGATCGTCATCCGCACGTCGAGCGTGGCGGCGTCGCTCTTGCGGATCCGCGTCGTCACGTGGGCCTTGTCGCTCAGCACCAGCCCGGTGCGATCCAGGATCACGTCCTTGTCGCGAAAGCCCTTGAGCGCCCGCGTCGTGAACACCAGCGTGTCGCCCTCCCAACGCCCCACCGAATCGCCGGTGTAGGTTTCCCACTGGTCGGCGAGATGAGGACGGCCGTCGGTGTAGACGCGCAGGATGTTCGGACCGTTTTCCGTCAGCACCCACACCTGCTCAGGGCGGACGATGAACTCGTAGGTATCGGGCAGGTTGAAGAGCCGCGGGAACCCGGCCGGCACGCCGCAGTTCGAGATGGTGTCGGGAAAGCGGTTCTTGTCGCGAAGCTCGAGATGCGTGCGATAGATTGCTTCCCACTCGGCGTTGTAGGGAGGATGCTCACGAACGCCAGGCGTCGTGACGCCGCCTTTCCCCGTTTGCGTGGCGGTGTCGAAGACGGTGGGCCCGACCATCGTCCAGACGCCGCTCCAATCGGGCAGTGTCTGCCCCTGGGCGATCCGCGGCGACAGCCATGCTGCCATGGCCAGCGCCCACACCAATACGGCGGCCGTGCGGGTCATCGATGGCGCTCAGTACGGGTAACGCAGGTAGAGCGTGGACTGCAGGTGGATGCCGCGCGCGTGCACGACGTAGATGGCGCAGGACTGGCCGGCGTTGATGTGCGGCAGGATCTCGTCGTGGTCGTTGCCCACCTGGCCGCGGCGCTCGACGCGGGTATTGCCGCACCAGAACTCCATGTCGAAGTCGGCCGCGAGAGAATTCCAGGCCGCGAACGCCCGTACGTCGCCGCTATGGTGTGACAACACTGGGTAGGACCGGCACGGCCGGCCGTCGGTCAGGCCCGGGCACGACGACGGACTGCCGGGCCCGAGCTGATGGTAGTGCTCCTCGTCCACCCACCGGAACACCGGCAGAGGCTCACCTGCACGCCGCTGACGTTCGCGCCCGACACGGTGACGGTCTGCGTCGTCGTCTCGTAGGCCGCTTTGGCGACCCGGAGCGTGTAGGTGCCGCTGGCGACGTTCGGGATCGTGAAGGTGCCGTCGGCGCTCGACCCGGTGGCGACGCCGCCCGACAGCTGTACTTCGGCGCTGCCCACTCGAGTTGATGTGGTGGGCGCGGTCTCGGAAATCGTGCCGCTGACCGTGAAGGTCGGCCCTGACGGGGCGGGGGTCGGAGCGGGGGTCGGACTGGGCGTCGTGACCGGCGTCGGCGCAGTGGATTCGTTGGATTCGCACGCGGTGAGCATCAACGCCGACACGACAGCAAGCGCAAGCAGAAAACGGCCACGAACCTCAATCATCTGGATCTCCAATGGTGACTAACGACGGGACCACTTGCAGCTGGTCCTAACGACCAACGACTAACGACCAACGACCAACGATGGAGCATTCTATTCCCCTGTGGCAGGATCGGCTGAATGGCACCTGACCTCGTCGTCATCCACGAACACCCCGAGTGGCAGAAGCCGTTCTTCGAGGCGCTCGAGCGGCGGGGCGTGTCGTATGCGCCCTTCGACCTGAAACAGGCGGCTTTCAGCAATGTCGAAGCGCCCACCGCGCAGCTCTACTTCAACCAGGCGAGCCCCAGCGCGTACGTGCGCGGCAACGCGCGGGCGGTGCCGCTGGCCCTGGCCTACATGCGGACCCTGGAGCGTCGGGGCGCTCGCGTGCTGAACGGGGCCGACGTGTTCGCGCTGGAACTGAGCAAGAGCGCCCAGGCGACGCTGCTGCACACGCTGGGCATCGACACGCCGCGATCGATCACGTTCAACGACGTCAGCGCCCTGCGCCGTCTCGAGGCCTCGATCACCTGGCCGGCGCTGCTCAAGCCCGACCAGGGCGGCAGCGGAGCGCGCATCCAGGTGGTGAACTCGCTGGCGGAGATCGAGGCGATCTTCGCCGCGGACCCGGGCGTCTGGCTGCCGGACAACCTGTTCCTGCTCCAGGAATACCTGCCGCACGATCCCGACGAAGGCATCGTCCGCCTGGAGTTCCTGGGCGGCGAGCTGTTGTATGCGATGCGAGTGAAGACGCACGGCCGCTTCAACCTGTGCCCGTCACCCGTGTGCAATCCGGACGAGGGCGATGGCGTCTGCGAAATCCCCGAGGTGGCCGTGGCGGCGCCGCCCGTCGAGTTCTATCCCTATCCCGGCGTGCCTCGTGAGGCCGTGCAGACGGCGACCGCGATTGTGCGCGCGGCACGCCTGGACGTCGGCGGCATCGAGTACCTGGAGACACCCGACGGCCGGCGGGTGTTCTACGACATCAACGCCAACTCGAATCTCCGGCCCGTCGGTGGCCGCGGCGTTCGGCTTCGACCCGTTCGAGCGCGTGGTGGACTACCTGGAACACCAACTGGCGTTACGGCCCGCCTGACGCGGCCGCCGGGCGGCGGTATCTCACCTTGCCGCCGACGATGGTGTAGGCCACTTCGGCGGACAAGATGTCGTCGTCCGGCACCGACATGATGTCCTTGGTGAGCACGGTGATGTCGGCGAGCTTCCCCACCGCCAGCGAGCCCTTGAGGTGCTCCTCCTTGGCGGGTACGCGGCGTTGTAGGTGTAGGACCTCAACGCCTCCTCGCGCGACATCCGCTGGCTGGGGAAGAACACGGACCCATTCCTCATCTTGCGCGTGATCGTGGCGTGCAGGTTCTGGATGGGGTCGATGCGCTCCACCGGCGCGTCGGTGCCGTTCGAGACGATGGCGCCGGAGTCGATCAGCTTCCGCCAGACATAGCCGCCCTCCGCTACACGCTCCTCGCCCAGGCGCGCGCGCACGTAGGGCGCGTCCGACGTCGCGTGGATCCCTTGCATCGACGCAATGACGCCCAGTTTCCCGAAGCGGGGGATGTCGGCCTCATCCAGGTGCTGGGCGTGCTCGATGCGCCAACGCCAGTCCTTTACCTCGGGGTTGGCCCTGAACGTCGCCTCGTAGATGTCGAGCACTTCGCGATTGGCGCGATTGCCGATGGCGTGGACGGCGAGTTGGACACCGTTGGCCGCGGCCAGGGCGGCCAGTGCCCGCACCTCCTCGACAGGTGCGGTGTTGAGCCCCGTGCTCGACGGCATGTCGTTGTACGGCGCGAGCAGCCATGCGCCGCGGGAGCCGATTGCGCCGTCGATGGTTTTCTTGATCGCGGCGATGGTCAAGTACCCGTCAGCGAGGCCTACCGCCTTGTACGATGCGCATCTTGGCGGCGATGTTCTCGTTGGTATCGCGCACCATGACCCACAGCCGGACGCCCAACGCGCCGGACGCGGCGGCCTGCTTCAACTGGTCGATGGCGGCAAAGCTCTCCCCAGCGTCGTGGATGGTCGTGATGCCGTTGCGGAGCGCCTCCTCCACGGCGAGCTCGATGGTCCGCCTGGCATCCTCCGCCTGCTCCTCGGTCGTGCGCCTCGCCAGCCAGTCGGCCATCGCGCGCTTGGCGAGATCGGACGCCGTTTCGCGCAGCAGGCCCGTGGGCCGGCCCGATAGGTCCTTCAGGATCTCGCCGCCCGGCGGGTTCCGGGTGGCGGCAGTGATGCCGGCGGCCTCGAGCGCGCGAGCGTTGACGAATCCCGCGTGGCCGCTGGCGTGTTCGAGGAACACCGGGTTGTTCGGGGATACCCGGCTCAGCGAGTCGTGCAGCGGGAACCCCTCCACGTTCGGCTCCGGCGGCGCCGTCCACTTCTCCTGATGCCACCCACGGCCGCGAATCCACTCCCCCGGCTTCGACGTCGCGGCCGCATCGCGCACCATCGACTCGATTGCCTCCCACGTCTGCGCTTCTCGGAGATCCAGGACCATCCGCGATTGCCCGAGGCCCATAAAGTGTGCGTGGCCGTCGATGAAGCCCGGGACAACGGTCAGCCCGGCCAGCTCGAGCACCTCGGTGGCGGGGCCGATGTAGGGCTCCACCTCGGCGATCGCGCCCACTGCCACGATCCGGTCGCCTCGGACGGCGAGAGCCTGCGGCTGCCGAGTGGTCTCTTCCATGGTGAGGAAGTTCCCGCCGCGCAGAACCAGCGTCGCCGGCTCGACGGCAGGCCGCGCGCACGCGGCGACCGACGACGCCAGAACGAGGGCGATCAGGCTACGCATGGTGGCATTATGGTGCGGCTCGACAGGAGGCATCATGCGAAACGGGATCTCCAGGCGGGCGGCGCTCCGTGCCGGCGCCGTGGCCATCGTGGGATCGGGGTTCGGGTCGACCGCGCCATCCAGAGGAGCGACCATGCAGAGTTCCCAATCTTCCGCGCTCGACGCGCGATCGGTGAAGGCGCTTGTCTTCGACGTCTTCGGCACCGTGGTGGACTGGCGCACCTCGGTCGCGCCGCGAGGTGGAGGAGCTGGCGCAGCGCAAGAGGCTGACAATCGACGGCGGCGCGTTCGCCGACGCGTGGCGCGCCGGCTACGCGCCCAGCATGAACCGCGTCCGCACCGGGCGAGCTGCCCTGGACGCAGCTGGACGTCCTGCACCGGATGACGCTAGACGGCCTGCTGGGGAAGTTCGGGATCAACGAGCTTACGGAATCCGAGATCGCCGACCTGAATCGCGCGTGGCATCGTCTGCGGCCGTGGCCCGATGCCGTGCCGGGCTCACCCGATTGAAGACGCGCGCGCATCATCGCGCCTCTGTCCAACGGCAACATCGCGCTGATGACCGGCATGGCCAAGCACGCCGGCCTGCCGTGGGACTGCATCCTCGGCGCCGAGCTGGTGCGGCACTACAAGCCGGATCGAGAGGTCTATCAGTCCGCCGCCGACTTCCTGATGCTGCAGCCCGGCGAAGTGATGATGGTCGCCGCGCACCTGGGCGACCTGAGAGCAGCGAAGTCGGTGGGCCTGCGAACCGCGTTCGTGCCGCGGCCGCTCGAATACGGGCCGGCCGGCAAGCCGGACCTGCAGCCCGATGCGTCGGTAGACCTCGCGGCCAGGGATTTCATCGACCTGGCCGGTCGGATGGAGCGCTAAGGGAACAGGCTCTAGGCTTTAGGCTCTGGGCGCGCCTACCCGGGCCCGCCGTGCCAGCCAGACATAGGCCAGGCCGACGAGTACGCTGTCGGCGGTCCTTCGCCCCAGCTCCAGAACAGCGGCATGCCCGCGCCGAAATCGACTGCTGTCACGATCACGCCGGCCAGGACGGTGAGCCAGCCGAGGACGACGATCAGGTCCAGGTAACGAACGACATCGCGGGCGAGATAGAGATGCAGGACGCCGAACACGCCATACATGGCCGACAGCGAACGCGTCAGATACTCGGTCAGCGGGGAACGGTGAAGCGGCCCGACCCCGAGCCAGTCTGCGATCGCCGCCATGGAGGACGTCGGCATGACGACAGCCAGAAAAGCCAGGCTCATGATGCCGCCCAGCACGGACAACAGCCACGCCAGGAACCGCCGAGCCTTCTGCTGCTGCACGCCGTGAAGTGTAGCCTGGCTCCGGCTCTGTGGCCGGCTCGGGCGAGCCGCCACCATGCGAGTTGCGGGCCGGAGACCGGAGATGGGAGCAACTACGGAGAACTACGAACGCTTCTAGCGTTGTGTTCATGGTGCTCGCCTGCGTGCTAACTCAATCCTTCACGCCGCCGTAAGGCGCGTATCGTCAACACTTTACTGGCCCGCTCGAGCCCTCCACGTACACCTGCCCGGTGCAGACACATCGTTCGTCAACTCGCCCTGACCGCTGTTTCCGTTTCCTTCGTTGCGCCTCACTGGTTGCACCGAGCTGCCTTCGAGGTCGCTCGAAGCGCAAGCGCCGGCGACACGAAAACCCGCGCCACAGACAATACTTCACCCGCGGGCCCTGCACACGCCAGTCCCCAAGCCTGCGGCCAAGCCGGCGGAACCCGCTCCGCCGCCAGCGCCGCCACCTCCCCAGACGTTCGATTCAAGACGAGCTACACGACCGGCGACCAAAAGACCGAGACCGTGACGTTCGTCAAGGGCAGCGTGAGCGCTTCGAGTTCCAGGACTTGGTGCTGCTCAAGCAGCACGATCAGATGCGTATCGTCCAGATCAGCGGCGCGGCCAATACCTATCTTGTTGCGCCCGAGGGATGCTGTCGCCGGCGCCCGCTTGCTGCCGCCGATCCCGCCGCTTCGCCGAAGCCGCCTGGCGTCGTGGTGGTGCCACCACCATCGTCGACACCGGCGTGCCCAAGATGCGTTCGGCCAGCAGGCGCGGCACGTGAAGACGATGATCGACAAGCAGCCGCGGCCGGCGCCTGCGAACGTCGTAGCAGCGCATCGAGACCGCGGCCGGTATATCGACACGTCGAAGGTGCTCGCGGCGCAAGCCGCCGCCGCGGCGCCGGAGCGCCCCCGGCGGCTGCGCTGACCAGACAGGCCACGCCCAACGGCGATCCGAAGGCGCTCGGCTTTCCCATCGGCTACCCGACCACGATCATCGGCGACGACGGGAAGCCGGACAGTGGTGTCGATGGAGGTCACCGAGTTCGAGCTGACGACGCTCGATCCCGCGCTCTTCGAGTTCCCGCCGGACTCAATGCGGCGCTGAACGCTCGTCGAGCTGTCGAAGGCCCTGAGCGACGCGAACGAGGCGAAGCTGGCGGCCCAGAATGCTGCCCCCCCGACCACGCCGCGGCTGCGCGCCGCCGGGTGTTGTTCGGATTGGTGTGCCTGAGTTCACCAATAAGACGGAGACCGCGGTTGACACGCGGGCGCTTGCGTGAGACTGACTAGTCGGCCGATCTCACCGAAGCGAAGTTCGAGGTGACGCCGCTCGCCGCAGCCACGCGCCGAGTTGGAGAAGCGCGCCCCCGAACTGCAGCTCGGTCTTCTGCTGCTGGCCGAAGTGACCACGATGAAGGTGTCGAAGCTGGAGCTCTCAGCTTGCTGAGAGGCGGCCTCTCGCGTTGCGGCGCCCGCGGCAGGCGCGGGCGCGCCGCAGAAGTATCCCACCGAGGCTCAGCGTCGTCGGTGAAGCTCGTTCAGCCGGACGGCAAGTCCGCGCCTTTCGACAACCACGAAAGGGAAAGACGGTAGCGGCTTCAGCATGCAAGACCGGCCTCGGCTTTTGCGCAATTCGCGGGCGGCATGTACATGGCATGATGATGGGTCCGCAGATGATGAGCCGCATGTGCCGGTCATTCCCTGCGGGCACGAACCTGGGCCGGCCTGGGTCTGCTTGGCAATCCCGCCCTCTTCCAGATGCAGTCGATGGGCATGGGGATGGGGATCGGCAGGGGAATGGGCATCGATCACACCGCCGACGCGACGTCGTTCCTCATCAGCAGGCGATACAACGAACAATGCCGCTCGCGTTCGCATGAACAGTCGCCCTTCGGTTGAGAGTCTCTTGGAGAAGCCCTTGACAACGCCTCGAAAGCGGTGCGAAAGCGCTCGAGAAGAACTAGACGGGTCACTGTAGAGCGCACGCTTCGCCTGCGCGCCGGTCGATCGCGCCGCTTCGCCTAGGTTCGGTGGGTCAGGATTTCATCGATCAGAAACAGATCCGTCAGGAGGGCCCTCAAGTGGATGGAGGCGTTCAGGTTGTCCACCAGCTGGGAGCTGATGGCGGGCTGGGCGAGCACCAGGCGGACCGCCGCCAGGCTGTCGGCGGCGTCGCGCTCCAGGACGGCGATGAAGCTGTCGTAGGGTTCCGCAGGCGTCACCTGCGCCGCGGCCACGGCGGCCCGAAAGGCATCCGCCAACCCGTCGAGCGCCTGGCTGGCCCCCGTCAGGAGGGTGCGCAGCTGTTCAGCGTGGCCTTGGCCGGGCTCGCCCGAGACGCCCTGGGCGGCATAGGCCAGCATGAACTCGTAGCACTCTTCGATGGCGTCGCAGCGCCCCCGGACCGACACGGACATTCGCAGGCCGGCCCTACGCCCGCTTGCCGGCGAAGAACGTGGCGCTGGGCACCAGGCGCTGGCTGCCCATGCGCCTGGTTTCCGCGTTGTCCACGAATTCGAATCGGCCCTGGCGCATCTCGAGCACCGTGACGTCCGCGGGGGCGCCAACGGCCAGTGTGCCGAGGCCCTTGAAGGCTGGAAAAAGCTTCGCCGCGTTGCTCGTGCCCGCGGCCAACACCCGGTCCAGCGGCACGCCGAGCATCAGGAACTTCGAGAGCACGTTCGGGAAGTCCACGACCTGCGAGGCGCGGCCGGCATCGGTCCAGTCCGACGAGATGGTATCGGGAAGGAAATTCCTCTTGATCGCGTCTTCGGCCATCTGCCACGTGATGTGCGCCGTGCGGCCGTGGCCGATGTCGAACCAGATCCCTCGCTTCCGCGCCGCCAGCACCTCCGGGAATATCTCGCCGCGGGCATTGAAGATGCTGTTGGGCGGCGGCGCATAGACGTGCGTGACGATGTCGCCGGGCTTCAGCAGCGCCAGGATGGCGGGCAGCGGCGACACCGTCTGACCCACGTGCAGCATCACCGGGAGGCCGAAGGGCTCCACGGCGGCGCGCGCCCGCCGCACGGCCTCGAGGTCGTTCTTGCCGACCACCGTGTCAGTCAGGCGCGCCTTCACGCCAACGATCACATCGCGGTGACGCTCGATGGCCTTGCGCGCGGCGTCCACGTCGGCGTTGGCAATGTCCATCAGCTCGGTCCCGGTGCCGAGGCCGACCTTCGAGAGGTTCAGCAGGATGCGCACGCGGTTGGGCGCGGCCTTGGCGATCGCCACGATCTCGTCGATCTTGTCGGCGCCCTGGGACCCGGCGTCCACGAGCGACGTCACGCCCTGCGAGAACACGATGCCGGGCATGTCTGGCGTGCGCGCGTGCGCGTGCACGTCGATGAGGCCGGGGACGACGAGCTTGCCGATAGCGTCGAATGTCTCCTTCGCGCCTTCCGGGGCAATGCCCACGCCGACGGCGGCAATGCGTCCGTTCGAGATCGCCACGTCCGCAATGCGATCGACGCCACGCGACGGGTCGATCACGCGTCCGCCGCGAATCAGCACGTCGTGCGGCGCCGCGTAGGCGAGCCGTGCGCTCGCGAGCGCAACACCGCGCCAACGCGCCGTCGTTCTGACGAAATCTCTTCGCGTGAGCATGCTTGATGCAGTTTGTGAATTGTGACTTGTGAATTGTGACTTCGCTGGGCCTAACGATTCGCGGCCCAGCGGTCCGGATCGTGATGCTCGAGGTATTGGCGCCTCGT
Source organism: uncultured Acidobacteriota bacterium (assembly GCA_963807235.1). GTDB lineage: Bacteria > Acidobacteriota > Vicinamibacteria > Vicinamibacterales > UBA2999 > CAWEBF01. The sequence continues at coordinate 123,704 of CAWEBF010000034.1, read as the reverse complement.
GATCCACCCGAGGATCATCGACTTCGTGATCCACCACTTCTCGGGCCGGAGCGCGAAGTACACGTGCGCGATCACCAGGCCCACGAGGCCAACACCGGCGAGGCCGTGCATCACGTAAGTGACACCCCACGTGGTGTCCCCCAGCAGATACGGATTGCGCGTAAAGAGAGGCGTGCGCACGCGCGTCATCATCACCAGGCCGGTCACGGCGACGGCCAGGCCCGCCAGCACGATCGCCATGTGGTAAAGCCGGTTGCCCAGCGGGTACTTGCCCGGCTTGGGGCCGGGCACGTCGTGGCCCAGCTCGCGGAGCAGCTCCGCCTTCAGCTCGGGCAGGTCCTTTGGCCCGACCCAGATCGACCAGAAGTCCATCGCCACGATTGCGTGGACGATGTGGAACAGGATCGACGCCGTCAGCACCAGCCCGGCCGCCCAATGCCACGTCACCCAGGCGAACTGCACGCCGGCGATCGGCAGGAACGCCGTGAACAGCAGCACGAACATCGACGCCGCCATCACCCAGTGGAACAGGCGCGCCGCCAGCGAGTGCCGCGTGATGCGCGGCGGCAGCTCCGGACGCGCCGCTTCCATGGTGTCGGTCTCGGCGGCGTCACGCTTCCGGTGCTTCGACAACAGCAGGTAGCTGGCGTGCGCCACCAGGAAAGCGACGCCGGCAAAGAGCGACGCCCAGAGCAGGTCCCACGAGATGTGCGTGAGGATCCACTCGCCCCACGGGCTGCGGCCCCAGGTCAGCAGGTCCATTGGCTAAGAATCCTCGGAGCCGCGGATGGCCCGGCGCACCAGGTTGCGGAGGAGCGGTACCTTGTAGGCGTTGTGCTGCAGCGGCTGCGCGCCCTCGATTGCGGCGTCGCCCGCAGCGCCTTGCGTGGCCTCGTCTGGCACGCGGCCACGCACCGCCTGCTCGACGGTCACCAGCCGGCGCGGCCGAGCGGACACGCCGTTGGCGGCGATGCGGATCGCCTGCACGGTTCCGCCGCTCATCCGCATGGCCGACGCCACGTTGACGAGCGGAAAATCCCAGACGTTGCGGTCGGCCACTTTCTCGAAGTAGAACCGCGCGCCGGCGAAGGTGCCCGGAATGCGAATCGCCGTCAGCAGCTCGCCGGCGGCCAGCACGGTCATGCGGGTGATGTCGGTGCCCGGGCCGATCCAGTAGTCCTCGGCCTCGACGACGCGCTCGCCGCCAGATCCGCGGATCACCATCTGGGCGCCCAGCGCAACGAGCGCCGGCGCCGTGTCGGAGGGATTCACGGCCACGCACCGGTCCGCGTCGAAGAGCGCGTGCTCGCGGTTGAGCGCCTGGGGCGTGTCGGCGTAACAGATGTTGCCGCCGGCGCGGTAGCACGGCCACCCGGCGCGGTAATACCAGCAGCGCGTGTCCTGGCTGACGTTGCCGCCAATCGTGCCCTGGTTGCGAATCTGCGGCGACGCCGCGGCCTCGGCGGCCTCGAGCAGAATCGCGAAGTTCTTCTGAACGAGCGGATGGCGCACCACCTCGGTCAGCGTGGTCATGGCGCCGATCTCCAGACCGTCGCCGCGCTCGCGGATGCCCTTCAGCTCCGCCACGCCGCTCAGATCCACCACGACGCGCGGGCGCTTGATGCGGTCCTTCAGCCAGTCGAAGCTGTCGAGGCCGCCCGCGAGCACCCAGGCATCGGCGCCGTGCTGATCGAGCAGCGCCAGCGCCGCCTCCACCGAGGTGGGCTGGAAGAGCTCGAAGGCCGGCATCACGTCGCGAATGGTCGCCATGTGCGTCGGCCTCCTACAGGTGATGACGCAGCGGATCATGCATCCGCTGGTTGTGTTCGAGCGACATCAGCACGATGTCGGCGGTGACCGGCGCGCGCCGGAACACGTCCACGCCGACGGCGTCGGCAATCGCGTTCATCACGGCGCCGTAACCGGCGCCGACGGGCGGTTCGCCTACGCCTCGGGCGCCGACAGGCGTCTCCGGATCGGCCAGGCCGAGCGCCAGCGTGGGCATGGACGCGGGGATGTCGAGGATCGAGAGCGGCTTGGTGTGGTGGAACCGCCGCGACAGCATCAGTCCGTACTGCGGGTCGATCACCAGTTTCTGGCAGAGCGCGTGCGCGATGCCCAGGCACACGCCGCCGTTGAGCTGCCCGTGCAGGCTGCGCGGGTTCACGACGGTGCCGACGTCGCCGACCGACAGGAAGTCCACGAGCTCCACCTTGCCGGTCTCGACGTCCACCTCGACCTCGGCGAAGCCGATCGACGAAGGAATAGGTGTCGCCGTCGCGCGGGTGCGTGTCCTTGGCCACGCCCATCAGCCCCAGGCCGGCCAGCGCGGCCGCCGACGCCTTCGTCATCGGGTTCACGTCCGCGGGAGCCTCGTGACCGTCGAACTTGCCGCCGAGCGCGATCGCCCGCTGCGCGGCCTGGGCGTAGCTGAGCCCGCGGCCGGGGCTGCCCCGCCGGAACACGCGCTCGCCGCCCACGTCGTAGTCGTCGGGGCTGCCGCCGAGATCCATCGCCGCGATCTCCTGCAGCTTGCGCTTGGCGTCCATCGCGCCGGCGTAGTTGGCGCGCGTCATCGCGTGCGTGGTCTGGCTGCCCACCGACAGGCACGTCCACGGCAGGTGCTTGCCCGTGTTGCCCCAGATCACCTCGACCTTCTCCCACGGCATGGCCAGGATGTCCGCGGCCACGCGCGCCAGGTCGATCACCGAGTGGGTGCCCAGGTTGCCGACGCCCGACTGCACGTACAGCTTGCCGTCGGGCCGCAGCGTCATGATCGAGTCGAAGCCCACACTGCCCGCACCGTGCGGGCCCACGGTGACGCCCACGCCTCGAACCTTCGAGCCCTTGCGGATGCCGCTTTGCGCCTTCCGCTCGTCCCAGCGGAACTGCGTCTTGCCCTGGTCGAGCGCCTGCTTCACGAACGCGCTGGTGATGTGGCGGCGCTGGCCGTTGGGCAGCGGCGGCCCGTAGTTGGCCTTGCCCTCGGGCGAGTTGATGTGGCGGATCGCGACCTGATCGAGCCCCAGCTGCTTCGCCGCCTTGGTGAGGACCGGCTCCATGATGCCGTTGGCCTGCATCGGGCCCGGCGAGCGCTGCTGCGTGCGCGGCGGCGTGTTGGTCAGCACGTTCACCGCGCGGACGCGCATCGCGCCCGGCTGGTAGATGAGCGATGCGGCGTTGGCGCCGGACCGGAAGTCCCCCATCGGTCCGTAGGCGCCCGAGTCCTGCACGATATAGAGGTCGAGCGCCGTGATCTTGCCGTCCTTGGCGAAGCCCACCTTGGCGCGGCCGGTCATGTTGGTGCGCGCGCGGCCGATGAAGCCTTCCTCCTCGCGGCTGATGCGCATCATCACGGGCGCGTTGGCCTTCTTGGACAGGAACGCCGGAATGGCCGACGACACCGCGCCGGCGCCCTTGCTGCCGAAGCCGCCGCCCGTGTACTCACAGATGAGCACCACGTCTTCGGCCGGGATACCGACCCAGTTGGCGACGTTGGCGCGCGTGAAGGCCACGCTCTGCGTGGAGAGATGCAGGAACAGCTTGCTGCCCTGCCAGTAAGCCATCGCGCTGCGCGTCTCCATCGGGTGGTGCCCGGTGGACTGCACGACGAAGGTCTCGTCCACCGTGATCGCGGCGGCAGCGAACCCGGCCTCGAGATCGCCGAAGGCCCACTGCTCGACGTGCTGGCCCATCGGGAGCTGGCCCGGCTGCGCCGCGGCGAAGTCGGCTTCCGTCCACTTCAAGGTCTCCCGCTTGGCGGGGGCGGGCGGCCCCGGCGGCGCGTTGGGGTTCGGCGGCGGCGGCGCGCTCCACACGTTGCCGTCGAGCCTCGCCGCCGGTGTACCGGGTCGCAGGCTTTCGAGCGGATCGGTGGTGAAGGGCAGCGCCTCGAAGTCCACGACGATGCGCTCGATGGCCTCGGCGGCTGTTTCCTCGTCCACCGCGGCCACGGCCAGCACCGGCTCGCCGGCGTAGAACGGTTCCTTCGTGAGCGCCTTCTCCCCGCCGTTCGGCGGATCCGGCACGTCGTCGGCCGTGACGATCGCCTTGACGCCCGGCATGGCCAGGGCGGCGCTGGCGTCGATGCTGCGCACGCGCGCGTGCGGCATGGGGCTGAGGAGCAGCTTGGCGAACAGCATCCCCTCGGCGCGGAAGTCCTCCGCGTACTTGGCCCGGCCCGTGACCTTCGCCACGTGGTCGGGTGGAACGTAGTTGGCGCCGACGAGTTTTTCGCCAGCCATTACGCCGTCCCTCCCCGGTTGTACTCGGCGCCCTTCATCAGCGACGTCAGGATCTTGTCGTAGTCCTGGCAGCGGCACAGGTTGCCGGAGATGCCGTGCGCCAGCTGCTCACGCGTCGGATTGGGGTTCACCTTCAGGAAGCCGACCGCCGCCATCACGAACCCCGGCATGCAGAAGGCGCACTGGAAACCCTGCTCCTCCACCACGCCGCGCTGCACCGGGTGGAGCTCACCCGAGGAACTGGCCAGCCCCTCGATGGTGGTGACGCTTCGCGTGCGCACGGTGTGGGTCAGCACGGAGCAGGAATAGTGCGGGATGTCGTCGATGAGCACCGTGCACGCGCCGCACTCGGCGCGGTCGCACCCCAGCTTGGTGCCCGTGAGGCCCAGCTTGTAGCGGAGCGTCATGGCCAGGGTTTCCTGCTTCATGACGTCCACGCGCCGCGCCTGCCCGTTCACCATCAAGGTGATGAGCCGCTCGACCGAGCCTGGCGCGGACGTCTGGCCCAGCAGCGACCCGGGGCCCCGGAACAGGTAGGCCGCCGAGGAGGCCGCCGCGCCTGCGGCGATTACGCCTTTGATGAAGGTGCGCCGATCGACTGCGTTCATTGCACGGCCTCCGCCACTCGCCCATACGACACTGGCTGGGCGAGTGGAACCTCACCAAATCAGGGTCGCGAGCGGAATGTATGCCCCACGCCCCCGGCTGTCAATTGCCTGCGCCGTCAATCGCCCGAGCCGGAGCCAAGGCCTAAACGGCGACTGTGCCATCCACCGGCCCAGAGGCGAGTGCTTGCACTCGCATGTTACCCACCGCCCTGTAGGCCCCCGCCGTCAAGAGGGCCAGCACGACAGCGGATATCGCGGTCAGGACGAATGACGCGTCGATGCCGTGCTCCCAGACCAGCGGCGGCGGTGTCGCCGCGAGCTGCCACTCGGGCCGGCCGGTGGCCCACCATCGCGTGAGCACGACGACGTCACCCGCCGAATGCAGCACCAGTGCCGGGAGAATCGAATCGGCCGCCCAGGTAAGCCCGCCATACACCGCCGCCACCGCTATGTAGTACGGAAGCATCAACAGAACGTCGCGCGGGTGACTGCTGAAGTGCAGGAGCCCGAAGATCGCGCCGTTCACGAGGATCGCCACCGCAAGGCCATACCGGCGCTCGATCGGGCTCTGCATGTACCCGCGGAAGGCCGCCTCCTCGGTCACGCCGGCGACGATGGACTGCATGACGAGCAGCAGGACGGCAGTCACAAGGGGCATCTCGGGTGGCGTCGGAATCGGCGACGACGAGGGAAGACTCACGAGACGGGCGGCAAGGGCGAGCAGCGCGAGCAGTGCGCCGAACCCCAACACGCCGGCTGCCAGCGATGCGCCCCACATGCCCGCCGGAAGTCTGTTGGCCCGGAGATCCGCACGATACTTCGCAGCGTCGGCGGGCGCACTCCACCTGCCGCTGATGAACCGCCAATAGGCCCACAAATACAGCCCCATGGGCAGAATCGCCCATGGCACCGCCGTTCCGATGCGGAGGTTCCATGCGCCCAGGCCCGCCCATGGCAGGTTGCCTGCCAGCAGCACCGCGACACCAGTGAGAATGGCGGTGAGAATCGTGGTCATGGCAGCCGCGACCACTCGACGCAAGATGGGCTTCGTCGAGTTGGTATCGAACCCAATCCACCAACGGTCCGACTACTTCCAGTTCTGCTTGACGAGGGCCCACTCGGCCGCCAGCAGCGCCGTGGCGTCCTGGCTGTCGCGGGCGGGATGGGCTCGCGCGCGCTCGGGGATGAGGGCCTGGCCGACCACGCGATCGAGGTCGGTTCGCAGCTGCTCGGTGGTCGTGGGATTCAACGTGGACCGGACCCACGCGGAAATCGCCGAGCTCCACGCGAGGTCGAAGTCGCCCGCGCCGCGGGCGGCTATCACGCGCCAGTAGTTCGCGACCGCGCTGGACGGATCGGAATGCAGTTCCCGATCCATCCGCACCCCGATGCGCTCGTACACGGACGCGCGCCGATCCATGGCTCGCAGCTGGGCCTCGCGGTCGAGCGCCGTGGCCCACCAGTCCAGCAGCAGCGTTCGGTCGCGCTCGCTGAGCAGCATCCCCTTCTCGAGCGCCCTCCCCTTTTCCAGCGCCGTGTCGAAGAGATCGGCCGCGGCGCCGAACACCTCGCCGAAGTACAAGGCCTGGCCGAGACCGATCAGCAGATCCACCTGGTCGCGCGGCGTGAGCAACGCCGACTTCACGCCGCGCAGCGCCTCGCGCGCTTCGGCCAGCTCCGTGGCGCTGCCGCTCTGACGATAGCGTTCGAGCCGCGAGCGCGCCACGATCAGCGCACCGGCGTCGGCCCACTGCGGTTCCTTGCGGGCGACCGAAGCCGCGTCGATCGCCCCCTCGTAGTTGGCGGCATTGAAGAGTGCCCGGGCCTTCACCAGCGCCGGCGATTCGGCGGCCGAGGCCGGGAGACCGGCCGCGAGCAGCGCGGCAATCACGAGCGCTATTCCGCAGGAAACACGCATAGCACAGCATCCTAACACCGAGCCAGAATTCCCCTCAGAGGTACAATCTCGCCTCGTGAGCGAACCCGTGATCGTGCCGCGCGCCGGGCACTCGCTGTCGCGGCGCCAGGTCGATCCGGAGGCGCTCAAAGTCCTCTACCGCCTGCACCAGGGCAACTTCACGGCCTACCTCGTCGGGGGCAGCGTGCGCGATCTGCTGCTCGGCCGCAAGCCCAAGGATTTCGACATCGGCACCTCGGCGCACCCGTACGAGGTCAAGAAGCTGTTCCGCAACTGCTGGATCATCGGCCGCCGGTTCCGCCTGGCCCACGTGCGGTTCGGCGACAAGACGATCGAGGTGGCGACGTTTCGAAAGCTGGTCACCGTCGAGGAAGCCGCCGCAGCCGAGGCCGCGCCAGCCGACGAGGATGCCGCGGGCGCCGGACACGACCGTTTCGTGCACCGCGACAACACCTTCGGCACGCCCGAGGAGGACGCGTTCCGGCGCGACTTCACCATCAACGCCCTCTTCTACGACATCGCCACGTTTTCCATCATCGACTACACGGGTGGCCTGGAGGACCTTCGCGCAGGCGTCATCAAGTCGATCGGCGATCCGCTGGTACGGTTCCAGGAGGATCCGGTGCGGATGCTGCGAGCCGTCACCCTGGCGGCGCGACTGGGCTTCGCGATCGACAAGCCGGTGGACGACGCCATCGCCGCGCGTCGCGAGGACATCGCGCGCAGCGCGCCCGCGCGGCTGATGGACGAGTTCTACAAGCTGCTGCGTTCGGGCTCGTCGGAGCGGGCGCTTCGCATGTTGGCCGACCGGCGGCTGCTCGAACCGATTTCGAGCGAGCTGCAAGCACGTGCCGCCGACGGTTTGTGGGCATCGTTGGCTGCGGTGGACGCGTATCGGCTGCGATTCGAGAGCGCGCCCGACACCTTGACGAACGCGGTGCTGCTCGGTTCGCTGCTGGTGCCGCTGGGCAACATCGGCCGGACCATCCTGCAGCCCCCGACGCGCAACGACAAAGGCAAGGAACCGCGGGTGGCACTGGGGATCCTGCCGATTGCGCGACGCGACGTCGAGCGGCTGCGCCACATCCTGGCGTTCCAGCGGCGCCTGGCCGACACCACGCTGTCGCCGCGCGCACGCCGCGCGCTCCTGCATCGCGGGCCGTTCCAGGAAGCGCTGACGTGGATGGAGCTGCACGGCCACGCGCCGGAGCTCGTCGAGCACTGGCGCGGCTTCGCGGAAGCTGCCCAAACATACGAGGGCGACGCCTCCGCCCCCGCGGAGCCAGCACCCCGGCGGCGACGGCGCCGCAGGCGTCGCGGCCGGCGGCCGCCCCCGCGAGCCGACGTGCCAGAATAAGCGCGCATGAGCACACTGAACATCAAGGTCATCATCGGCAGCACGCGGGCGAATCGCTTCTCCGAAAAGCCCGCGCAGTGGATCGCCGGCCTCGCAAAGCAGCGCCCGGATCTGGTGGTGGAGACACTCGACCTGCGCGACTACCCGCTGCCGTTCTTCGAGGAGGCGCTGCCGCCCGGCCTGGCCAAGGACGAATATCAGAACCCGATCGTGCAGGCATGGCGCGGCAAAGTGCGCGACGGGGACGGCTACATCATCTGCTCGCCGGAGTACAACCACGGCTACCCCGCCGTGCTGAAGAACGCGCTCGACTACACCTATTACTCCTGGAGCCGGAAGGCCGTGGCCTTCGTGAGCTGGGGCGGCGCGGGTGGTGCGAGGGGCGTCGAGCAGCTCCGCGCCGTGGCCGTGGAGCTGGACATGGTGCCAATCCGCCATGCGGTGCACATCCCCAACCCGTGGTTCATCAAGGACGTCAGCGAGATCGACTCGGAACAGAATCGGATGGCCGCCGCGGGCCTACTCGACAATCTCACGTGGTGGACCCGGACGTTGAAGACGGCTCGCGCTTAAGGGCTCCAGGCCCCGGGCTCCAGGCTTCGGGCCACCCGGCGCGCGTTGAGGCCGAAGGCCGAAAACGCTGCGCCCAAACAGACACTGTTTCAGAAGCACTAGCCGACGTGCGCGCCAGACGCGGCGGCTAGTGCTTCTGAAACTTCTCGTTCTCCAAACACACGAACTCGAGCAGCTCGGTATCGGGTAAGAGGCGCATGCGCTGCATGGCGCTCCAGGGCTTTGTGTAGGCCTTGGCGTCGTCGATGGTTACCTCGATTTCCAGCCGCCCGAACGACGGCCGGCGGAAGCGCTCGGTGACGATCAGCGCCTCGGTGGTCGGGTGGCCGCCGGTGTCGAGCCAGGTCTTGCCGTTGAAGCCGGTGGTGGTCACGACCAGCGTGTCGCCGTCCCAGCGACCGCTCGAGTAGCCCAACCACGACGGGTTGGGTTCCTTGACCAGCGCACGCCCGTCCATCTGGATCTGCCGCCACTGCCCGAACGCCTCGTACAGAATCACCATCGTGCTGGCCAGCGGGATGAACTTCCAGGGCGCCGGCGCGAGTGTGATCTTCGGCACGCCCTGCGGCAGGCAGTTGGCGTCGGGCTCGATCCAGGCGTGCTTGCCGGTCAGCCGCTCCTTGTAGAGCGCCTCGGCCCACGGCTGCATCGGCGCGCCGCCGGGAATCTCGGACGCGAGGTCGCGGAAGTTCTGGAGACCGTCGCCGGTCCAGATACCCGAAAAGTCGGGCTTGCCGTCGGCACCGCGAGGTGCCGGCGCAGCCAGGTTGGGCCGGCCATCCGCCCCGAGCGGCGTGCCAGGCGGAACCCGGGGCACCCACTGCGCGTCTGCCGATATCACACCGGTCATGAGCACTACCGCGGCGAGGAAAGCGGTCGTCTTCGGCATCGTGCACTCCTTCAGGACCGTGGACCGTAGACTGTAGACCGTAGCCTGTTCTTCTCTATCCATTCTTCCGCTCGAACTCTCGCATGAACTGAACCAGGGCCTCAACGCCGGCCTCGGGAAACGCGTTGTAGATTGAGGCCCGCATCCCACCCACTGAACGGTGGCCCTTGAGGCCGTCCAGGCCGGCGGCGGTTGCCTCCTTCTCGAAGCGCTTCTCCAGCTCCTCCGACGGGAGCCGGAACGTCACGTTCATGCGCGACCGGCTGTCCGGCTCCGCGGTCCCGCGATAGAAAGCGGTGCGGTCGATTTCTCCGTAGAGCAGCGCCGCCTTCCTCGCGTTCAGCTCCCCGATGGCCGGCAGGCCGCCGACCGACTTCAGCCACTGCATCGTGAGACCCATGATGTAGACGCCGAAGGTGTTTGGCGTGTTGTACAGAGAATTGTTCTCGGCCATCACCTGGTAGTTGAGCATCGTGGGGAGCGTCTTCGACGAGCGCGCCAGCAGGTCCTTGCGGATGATGACCAGCGTGACGCCCGACGGGCCCAGGTTCTTCTGCGCGCCCGCGTACACCACCCCGAAGCGGGTGATGTCGATGGGCCGGCTGAAGACGTCGGACGAGGCATCGGCCACGAGCGGCGCGGTGCCGGCGTCGGGCAGCGTCAGCCACTCGGTGCCCTCGATCGTGTTGTTGGTGGTGATGTGGACGTAGGCGGCGTCCCGCGTCAGCGCGATCTCGCCCGGCCTCGGCAGCCGGTTGTAGTTATCGGCCTTGGTGGATCCGGTGACGTTCACCGTGCCAACGCGCGCGGCTTCTTTTGCGGCCTTCTCGGCCCACGATCCGGTGTCGATGTAGTCGGCAGTGGCGCCGGCTCCGAGCAGGTTCATCGGCACCATCGAGAACTGGAGGCTCGCGCCGCCTTGCAGCAGCAGGATCGAATAGGTCTCGGGGATCCCTGCCAGCGCGCGGATGTCGGCCACGGCGCTCTCGAGCAGCGTCTCGAAGGCCTTGGACCGGTGGCTGATCTCCATCACCGACATGCCGACGCCCGGCAGCGACACCAGCTCGCGCTGGGCCTGCTCGAGAACGGGAAGCGGAAGGACGGCCGGGCCGGACGAGAAGTTGAAGAGCCGGGTCGTGGACGCGGAAGACATTACAGCTCCTAAATCAAGTGCGACAGGAGACCGTCGCGCAGCTTGGGTTCGAACCAGGTGGACTTCGGCGGCATGATGTCGCCCGCATCGGACACCGTCATCAGATCGTCAACGCGAACGGGATGCATCGAAAACGCGGCAACGGCCGCACCTGACCGAACGCGTTCTTCGAGCGCGGCCGTGCCGCGGGCACCGCCCGAGAACTCGATGCGCGGATCGATACGGGGATCGCCGATCCCGAGCAAGGGACCCAACACCACATCGTGCAGGCGGCTGACGTCCAGACGGGCCGCGGCGCTCGCGCCGGCCGGCGCTGGAGGCAATTCCACGTCGTGCCACTCCCCGCCGACGAACATCGACACGTGGCCCGGACCTGGCGGAACCGGCCCGCCCGGCCGGACCGTGGCCACTCTTGTCACGGAGGCGAGGAAAGTCTGGGGATCGGCCCCGCCGAAGTCCTTGACCAGGCGGTTGTAAGGAAGGACCTGCATCTCCCTGTCCGGAAACGCCACCGCCAGCACACCGTCCGTCTCTCGGTAGCCGTCAGTCGGGACCGTGCTGTTTACGGCGCCGTTCAGCGACGCGCGGGCCCGCGCCGCGCTGGCGGCGCGGTGATGGCCGTCTGCGATGTACAGCGTGGGTATCGCGGCGAAGGACGAAACCAGTTGCGACGCGTTCACCGGGGCGGCGCGCCAGATGGTGTGGCGCACGCCGTCCACGGCTTCGAAATCGAAGAGCGGTGCTTCGCGCGCGACGGAGGCCGCCACGTCGTCTACCTCCGGCGTCGCGCGATACGTGAGAAAGACCGGGCCCGTTTGGGCGCAAAGCTCGATCATGTGCCTGGTGCGGTCGTTCTCCTTGTCCACGCGCGTGTGCTCGTGCTTCTTGATCACGCCGGTGTCGTAGTCGTCCAGGCCGAAGCAGCCGGCGACGCCCGTTTGCACATGCCCGCCCATCGTCAATCGATAGATGTAGAGGCTGACGTCGTCCTCCGTCACGAGTGGCGCCGTCTCGCGCAGCGTGGCGAAGTTCTCGCGGGCGCGCTGGTAGACCGCATCGTCGTACGGTGCCACTGAAGGACGGCAAGTCGATCTCGGCCCTCGACACGTGGAGAAAGCTCAACGGATCGGTGGCCAATGCCCGAGCTTCCTCCGTCGAGACGACGTCGTAGGGCACCGCCGCCACGCGGGCGGCGGACGCAGGCGTCGGGCGCAGCGCGCGAAACGGAGCAAGAAACGCCATAAGGGATGGAGAAATTATAGGTTGGGGGGCGAGGGGGGGATCGCACCATTCAATTCACAATTCACAATTCACAATTCACAAAGAAGGCCGGAACAGCACCGCTCGTTCAGCGATTCAGTTCCGATCCTTGGTTTGTGAATTGAGCATTGTGAATTGTGAATTGCGGTTGCCGGATGCGCGGGAGAGCTGATCGAGTGCCTCATCCCGAACCGCCGCGAAAAGCGGCAACGCGTCTGCCGGCAACGGCTCCTCCGGCGGCAGGTTGCGCTGCTCGACGAGCGGGTTCACGAACGCGCCGTTCTTGATCAGCGCGTAGTGCAGGTGCGGACCCGTGGCCAGGCCCGACGATCCCACGAAGCCGATGGTGTCCCCCTGATCGACGCGGTCTCCTGCACGGAGGCCGCGCGCGAACGCCGACAGGTGCAGATAGCGCGACTCGTAGCCCGACGCGTGACGCAGCCGCACCATGCGGCCGTTGGCGCCGTCGCGCGTCACCGACACCACCGTGCCGCCCGCCGCCGCGATGACTGGGGCGCCGACGGGCGCGGCATAATCCACGCCGCGGTGCGCCCGGGACGTGTGCAGAACGGGATGCCGCCGGCTCGACGAAAATCTCGAGGTGATGCGCGGCTCGAACTTCAACGGCGACCGCAGGAAGAATCGCCGCAGCGATCGGCCGGCCTCGTCGTAGTAGCCCGGCTTGCCGCCGGGCGGCGTGAAGCGGATGGCACGCAGCACGCGGCCGTCGTTACGGAACTCCGCCGCGGTGATGTCGCCGTACGTCGCGGGACCGTTCTCGCGCGTGTAGCGCTCGAAGGCCAGCGCGAAGCCGTCGCCGGGCTGCAGCTCGCTGTTGAAGTCCACTTCCCCTGAGAAGATTCCAGCCAGGTCCACCGCGAGCTGATCCTCTTCACCGGCGGCATCCATTGCTTGAAAGAGGGACGGCGTGTCGCGGTCGATGCGGCCTGCGGTCACCGCCTGCTCGAGCGTGCGCGGAATCGGCACGAGCTCGGCGGTCCACGACGCGGCGCCGGGCGCGGCCGGCTTGACCCGCAGGAACGTCTGCGGATCCACCTGGTACTCGAAGAGCCGCAGCGCGCCTTCGACCGTGCGCTCCAACGAGAAGGGCTGGAGCGATCGCAGGCGGCGCGGATCGAACACCCGCGCGGCAGCATGCACGACGCCCACTGCCGCGTCGTCGGCCACGCCGTGGCCCCGAAGCAGCGTGTCGAGCGTGGTGCTGCGGGGAATGAGCCCCTGGATGAGCGTCGTATCGGGGACCAGGGCGATGTCGCGCGTCACGTTGCCCACGGCCGTCACCATGGCCGGCACGATGTCGCCCGTCCCCGGCGACAACACGGCCGAGCGATAGGCGACGTGGGCCGCCAGCCCCAGCGCGGCAATTCCAGCGGCGGCAATCAGTGAAGCGCGCATCGTGTCAGTCGAAAACGAAGTCCCGTATCTTATCCGAGGCCTGGAGCCTGGAGCCTGGAGCCTGGAGCCTTCAGAGTTAGACTCCCTCTGGAGGTCTCCGTGAAGCCGTATCTCCCCACCCTGGCCAGTCGTGTCCTTCGTCATATCGGCGGCAGCCGGCGCGCCCTTTGCCCAATCCCAGGGGTCACGGGCCGACACCGCGGACCTCGACGCCGTCCAGCGGATCAAGAGCGAAGGCCTGGAGCGGTCCCAGGTCATGGACACCGTGTGGAATTTGACGGACGTTCACGGCCCACGGTTGACCAATTCCCCCACGGTTCGCGCCGCCGCGGACTGGGCGGGCAAGCGCCTGACGGGCTGGGGCGTCTCCAATGTGCGCCAGGAGACCTGGGGTCCCTTCGGCAGGGGCTGGGCCAACGAGAAATTCACGGCCAATGTCGTGTCGCCGCAGCCGTTTCCCCTGATCGCGTTCCCCCGCGCGTGGACGCCTGGGACCAACGGCCCCGTCGCGGCCGAGGTGGTTGCCCCGGGCATCCGCAATGACCAGGACATGGCCGCGTGGAGCGGCAAGCTCAACGGGAAGATTGTGATGCTCGGGGCAGCAACCGAGGTACGCGCGCTCTTCACGCCGCTCGGCCGCCGGTATACCGATCAGGAACTCGTCGAGCTCCAGAGCCAGCCCGTGAACGCCGGCCGGGGCCGCGGCGGCCGCGCCGGCGGTCCGCCGGCCGATCCCAACTTCAACCAGCGATACATGGAGTACCTGGCCAAGGAAGGCGTCGTGGCCACTATCGAGCCTGCCTCGGGCCGCAACGACCACGGGACGATCCTGGTGTCGAACGCGCCGGCCACGTATCGCGAGGCCAGGCCGCCGATCGTCACGCCGCAGATCCTGGTCGCGTCGGAGCACTACAACCGCATCGCGCGTCTGCTCAACGCCAAGGTTCCGGTGCAGCTCGAGTTGAACGTCCAGAACCGGTTTTTCGACGAGCCGCTGACCGCGTTCAATCTGATCGGCGAGATCCCCGGGACCGACCGCGCCGACGAGGTGGTGATGCTCGGCGCGCACTTCGATTCATGGCATGCGGGCACCGGCGCCACCGACAACGCCGCGGGTTCGGCGGTGATGATGGAAGCCATGCGGATCCTGAAGACCACGGGCCTGCGCATGCGGCGCACGATCCGGCTGGCGCTGTGGACGGGCGAGGAACAGGGACTGCTGGGATCGCGCGCCTACGTCAGGCAGCAGTTCGGCAACCGCGACACGATGGCGCTTCTGCCTGGCCACGCGAAGATCTCGGCCTACTTCAACATGGACAACGGTACGGGCGCCTTTCGGGGCGTCTATCTGCAGGGCAACGAAGCCGTGCGGCCGGTGTTCGCGGCCTGGATGGAGCCCTTCCGCAACCTGGGGATGACCACGCTGTCGATTCGCAGCACCGGATCCACCGACCACGTGCCATTCGACGAGGTGGGGTTGCCCGGCTTTCAGTTCATCCAGGACCCCGTGGAGTACGGCACCCACTCGCACCACAGCAACATGGACGTGTTCGACCGGCTGCAGGCCGAGGACCTGATGAAGAACGCCGTCATTGTCGCGGCCTTCGCTTATCACAGCGCCAACCGCGATGCGCTGCTGCCCCGCAAGGCACTGCCCCAGCGCGCGGACAGCGGCGACTCGTTAGTTCGTGGTTCGTGGTTCGTAGTTCGTAGTTGGTCGTCGATGGAAGTCGCCATCCTCGCCGCCGTGATTGCCGCAGTGCTGGCGGCGGCGGCTACGTACGTCGTGACGCGCAGCCATGGGGCGAGGCGGTTGGCCGAGGCACAGACAGCCTGGGCCGGGGAGCTGGCGGCGGCCAAGCAGGACAACAAGTGGCTGGTGCAGGTAGCCGACCGCGAGCGCCAGGGCCTGGCGGCCACCAAGGACATGCTCGACAAGGCGGAGCGCCAGCTGCGCGAGGCGTTCCAGGGCGTGGCGGCCGAAGCGCTGCGAGCCAACCAGGGCGCGTTCCTGGACCTGGCCAAGGCCACCTTCGACGGGCTGAAAAACGAGACGGCCGCGCAGATGGACGCGCGTCACAAGGCCATCGACACCCTGGTGAAGCCGCTGGCCGATTCGCTCAAGGCCGTCGAGTTACGGCTGGGCGAGACGGAGCGGACGCGCATCGACTCCTATGCGCGCCTGACCGAGCAGCTGGCCTCGCTGGGCACGACCACGCAGACGTTGGCGCGCGCGCTGCGCACGCCGTCGGTCCGCGGCCGGTGGGGCGAGATGCAGCTGCGCCGCGTGGTGGAACTGTCGGGGATGCTGCAGCACTGCGACTTCGACGAGCAGCCGGCGCTCTGGTCCGACACGGGGCGGCTGCGGCCGGATCTGATCGTGCACCTGCCGGGCGGCAAGCAGATGATCGTGGACGCCAAGGTGCCGCTCGAAGCCTTCCTCGACGCGCACGAGACGCAGGACGAGCAAGAGCGGACCGCGCGGCTCCAGGCGCACGCACGCCACGTGCGCGAGCACATGGACAAGCTGGGCGCCAAGGGCTACTGGGAACAGCTGGGCAACTCGCCCGAGAT
The DNA here is from genome assembly GCA_963807235.1 of uncultured Acidobacteriota bacterium. Lineage (GTDB taxonomy): Bacteria > Acidobacteriota > Vicinamibacteria > Vicinamibacterales > UBA2999 > CAWEBF01. The sequence continues at coordinate 107,712 of CAWEBF010000034.1, read as the reverse complement.
GGTGGTGATGTTCCTGCCGGGTGAGACGCTCTTCAGCGCGGCGCTGCAACACGACCTGTCGCTCATCGAGCACGGGCTCGAGCGTCGCGTGCTGCTGGCGAGCCCCATCACGCTCATCGCGCTGCTGACCACAGTGGCCCACACGTGGCGCCAGGAGGTGCTGGCCGACAACTACCGCGAGGTGGCGCGCCTGGGGCGGGAGTTCTACGACCGCGTGTCCAAGTTCACCGATTACTTCGACGAGCTGCGCCGCAAGCTCGATGGCGCGGTGCAGGCCTACAACCAGGCGGCCGGCTCGTTCGAGAGCCGCGTGCTGGTCAGCGCCCGCCGCCTGCGCGAGCTGGACGTGACCACGAGCCCCGAGATCCCCGTGGCCGAGCCGATCGACACCGTGCCGCGCGTGCTGACCTCGATTGGCCTGATGGGCGTGCCCGAGGAGGCCGTGACCCAGCCCGAACCCGAAAACTTGACGCTCAAGTGAATCAAGTTTTCCCGCCCCGCGAAGCGGGGCCAAAAGACACTGCGCTAGCGAGGCGAAGCTCTCGGGGTCACGCGCGAAGCCTCGCTAGCCTGTAACAGGTAAAATCACTGGTTCATGTCCGACAGCGCCCCGCCGCTCGAGTTTGCGCGGCCCACCGACTTCATCCGCGAGCTCGTCACCGAGGACCTGCGGGCCGGCCGCCACGGCGGCCGCGTGCACACGCGTTTTCCCCCTGAGCCCAACGGCTACCTGCACATCGGCCACGCCAAGTCGATCTGCCTGAACTTCGGCGTCGCATCCGAATTCCGCGGCCTCTGCAACCTGCGGTTCGACGACACCAATCCGGCGAAGGAAGACGTCGAGTACGTGGACTCGATCCAGGAAGACGTCCGCTGGCTCGGCTTCGACTGGGACGATCGCCTGTTCTACGCGTCCGACTACTTCGAGCAGATGTACACGCTGGCGGAGCGGCTCATCGAGGGCGGCCACGCCTACGTGGACAGCCTGACCGCCGACGAGATCCGCCAGTACCGCGGCACGCTGACCGAGCCCGGGCGCAACAGCCCCCATCGCGCCCGCCCTGTGGCCGAGAACCTGGATATGTTCCGGCGCATGCGCGCGGGCGAGTACGCCGACGGCGCGCACGTGCTGCGCGCGGCGATCGACATGGCGTCGCCCAACATGAACATGCGCGACCCCACGCTCTACCGAATGCGGCGGGCCACGCACCACCGCACCGGCGACGCCTGGTGCATCTACCCGACCTACGACTACGCGCACCCGATCTCGGACGCCATCGAGGGCATCACGCACTCGATCTGCACGCTCGAGTTCGAGGACCATCGGCCGCTGTACGACTGGGTAGTGGATCACGTCCGCGCCGCGGGCCTCACGTCGGGCGATCCGCAGCAGGTGGAGTTCGCGCGGTTGAACCTGAACTACACGGTGATGAGCAAGCGCAAGCTGCTGGCGCTGGTCGGGCAGGGCCTGGTGGCCGGGTGGGACGATCCGCGTATGCCGACCATCGCCGGCATCAGACGCCGCGGCTACACGCCGGAGGCGGTGCGCGACTTCTGCTCGCGCATCGGCGTGGCCAAGAAGGAGAACGTGATCGACGTGGCGCTGCTGGAGCACACGGTGCGCGAGGACCTGAACCGTCGCGCCGCGCGGGCCCTGGCCGTACTGCGGCCCCTGAAGGTCGTGATCGAGAACCTGCCGGCGGACTTCTCCCGGAGCGTCACGGCCGTGAACAACCCGGAGGATCCTGCGGCCGGCACGCGCCCGGTGATCTTCGGCCGCGAGATCTATATCGAGCGCGAGGACTTCATGGAGGTCCCGCCGAAGAAGTTCTTCCGTCTGTCGCCCGGTACCGAAGTGCGGCTGCGCTACTCCTTCATCATCAAGTGCACCGGACATCGTGAAAGACGCCGACGGCACGGTGACCGAGCTGCGCTGCACGGCGGATCTCGGGTCACTGGACGGCGACACAGCCTCCCGCCGCGTCAAGGGAACCATCCACTGGGTGTCCGCCGCGCACGGCGTGGATGCTGAAGTGCGGCTCTACGACCGGCTGTTCACGTCGGAGAACCCGGCGGAGGGCGACCGCGACCCACTGGACGACCTGAACCCGCGCTCGCTGGAGCGGTTGACGGGGTGCAAGGTGGAGCCGTCGCTGGCGATGGTGGGGCCGGGCGCGCGCTTCCAGTTCGAACGACTGGGATATTTTTGCGCCGATCCGGACACGAAGCCGGGCGCGCCCGTGTTCAATAGGACGGTCACGCTCAAGGACTCCTGGGCGAAGAATCGCGGCGCGCTGAGGGGACGACGCGCCGAATTCACAATTCACAATTCACAATTCAAAATCGGAATGGTGGATACGACCGACCTCGATGCTCTTGTCGGGCGTTTCCTTCCTGTACTTTGCCGAAGGCGGAGTGGACGCATCAGGCGCATCTCGCGGTGGGCGCGTGGCACGTCAATCGATACGGGCCCGATGAGGCGCTCACGCGCCTGCGCAGCGGAATCCGCGCGCTCAACGACAGCCACGGGACCGTCAACTCAGACTCGGGCGGTTACCACGAGACGATCACGCGCGCGTACGTGCGCCTGATTGCCAGCGTGTTCGCGAGCGCGGCCGGCACCTTGCCAGATCGGATCGCGCGGATCCTCGGCGGACCTGAGGGCGAACGCGACGCGCTGTTGCGCTACTACTCTCGCGACGCTCTGATGTCGGCGCGCGCCCGCGCGGAGTGGGTCGAGCCGGATCTGAAACCGCTGCCCTGACACCTCGACCGTATTGCACACCGGCCGTCGCGATGCTGCGCGATTGATGTAGATTGCTCGCGTGCGAGCGTCGCGCATCGGCCGCATTCTCTGCGGGGCGGCGCTCACGCTGTTAGCTCATCATTTCGCGCTCGCGCAAAGCTCGGCCCAGAACCCCGCTCAGCAGCGCAACACCCGTCAGTGGTACGAGGCCTACGACGAAGGCCTCAACCACATCCAGCAACGGCGCTGGCAGCAGGCAGTCGACAGCCTTCTGGCGGCAAAAGCCGCCCGCGGCCAGCAGGCCCGGCGCGTGGCCTTCTACGGCGACCGCGTGGACGCCTACATCCCCGACTACTACCTGGGTGTTGCATATACCGAGCTCGGACGTTTTACGGAAGCAGAGGCAGCATTCCAGCGCGTGACCGATCAGAAACTCGTGGTGCAGGGTGATCGCCCGTTTCAAAACTTCCAGGCGCAGTCGACGCGCGCCAGAACCGGTGCGTTGGCTGCGCGTGGGACGCCCAGCACGCCGACGACGCAGACGGCCGCCAACGCCCCGGCGGCGCCACCGGCTGGCGCCGGCGCCACGCCGGTTCAAACCCTGGCGCAATCGCCTGTTCAATCGCCGGTGCAGGGGCCCGCGGAGACCGCAGCGAACGCGGCGCCCGAGGCCACAGTGGCGAAGGGACCAGATCCCACCGTGCAGACGGCGGCGCCGGGGCGGGGTGCGCAGAACGCCGCCGCGCCCGCGGCGAACCCTGGTCCCGCTCCCACCGAAGTGGGTGTCCCCCAGTCTGCTCAATCATCCTGCAGTCGAATGCTCGCGCGCTGCTGGCCCGGTCACGGCTCGTGATCGGAACGACGATCGCTCGAAGGCTTCGGCGCTGGCCCCCGGCACCTCGTTGCCAGAGGCCTGCCCCGGGTTCACTGGTTAAGGCGGGGACCCGCGTGGACATGGTGCTTTCCGCGCCGGCGGCCGCCGCGCGGCAACGGAGACCGATGCCGTGGCCGCGTTTTTCGCCGGCGACTACAACACCGCCGGACGGATCCTCGAGACGATCGTCACCTCGAACGGCAAGGGCGCCCCGGCGCCCACTCCCCGCGCGTGGCTCTTCCTGGCGTCCACGATGACCGCGCAGGTGCTCACAGGCGATCGGGATCGCGCGGAGCTGGTGGCAGCGCGCCAACTCCTGTCACGCGCGGGATCGATTGAGCGGTTCGCAGCGGACCGGCGTCTCATCTCGCCGCGGATCTGGGCAGCGCTCGGAGTCCAGCAGTGACGCTGCGGGCGGGGTGTGTCGCGCTCTTGTCGGCGCTCGTTGTTCTCGCGGCCGCCGCGGACACGTGGCGCTCGCGCAGACGAGCCTGGCGATTCCATTGCAGTTCGACTTCATCAACCCCGGCGCGAAGAGCCTGGCCACGGGGGGCGCGTTCGTGGGCCTGGCCGACGACTCCACGGCCACGTTCACCAACCCTGCCGGCCTGATCCTGATCTCACGATCAGAAGGAGCGCTCGAAGCCAGGAACTCCCGCGTCGAGACGCCGTTCCTCGAGCGCGGCCGGCTGTCGGGCACCATCACCAACGAGGGCACCGACACGGTCCAGGGGCCGTTCTTTGGTACGAGCGTGAGCTCGCACTTCGGCCCGGCGCTGGCGTCGTTCGTCTACGTGCCGCGGCCAACGAGCCGTTGGCGAGTGGCGGGGTTCCGGCACGAGCTGGCGCGCGTGGATCAGGAGTTCCTGTCGAACGGCACTTTCTACCGGCTGCCGGGAGAGTTCACGTCGCGGCGCGACAGCCCGCAGTCGGGCCTGCGCCAGGTCAGCATTACCGGGTACGGCGCCACCGCGGCCATGCGCCTGCACCAGCAGGTGTCGGTCGGGCTCGGCGTGACGGCCTACCGCTTCGATCTCGACTCGCAGTTCCGGCGCTTCGATGTGGACGGCTTTCTCGGTCCGCCGATCCTCACCACTGAATTTGGTCTCTCGACGCAGAGGGGCGAGGACACGTCCTTCGCGCCGACCGTTGGTGTTCTGGTTGGGCTGACCGGCCGCGTCAGGGGCGGCGCGATGTACCGGCATGGGCCGTCGTTCACGTTCCAGACGAAGGACGGAAACGACCCGGAGCGTTCGAACCAGTTTCGCGTGCCGCACACCTTTGCCGTCGGCGGGTCGGTGCGCCCGCTCAGCGATCCGACGATGCTTGTCGTGGCCGCCGAGATCACTCGAATCAACTACGCGCGGCTGATAGACGACTTCGTCACCGACCAGGCACTCGCGGTGAACCTCACCGAGAACTTCTTCGTCCGCGACAGGACGGAGGTGCACGTCGGCGTGCAGTACCTGCCGACGCTGAACTACTTCGCACCCAAACTGCGTTTTGGGATCTGGCGGGATCCCGACCACACCGTGAAGTTCACACCGCGCACGTCGAACGTTGATCTGCTCGACCGCGCGTTCGACGAGCGGGTTGCCACCGCCTTGTCGCAGGGCCTTGACCTCACGCATGTGTCGGGCGGCGTCGGCTTCTCGCTGAGTCCACGCGTCGAAGCGAACGCCGCCATCGACGTGTCGTCGCGCACGCGCGTCTGGTCGGTATCGGTGGTGGTCAGGTAGGAGCCGTTGTTACGGAACGTTGAATCGGGAGGGAGCCGTGGGAACGAAGAACTCGCGCATGTATCTCGGGAGCTTTCTGCTGGCAACGGCGATTGGGCTGGCAATCGGGTGTGGCGGAAGTTCCTCGCCGCAGGCCACGCCGCAGCCAACGCCGACACCCACCCCGACCCCCACGCCAACACCAACACCGACGCCCGCACTCACATCGGTGACGCTGGCGTCCTCGTCGGTCGCGGGCGGCAACGCGGTGCAAGGTACGGTGACGCTGACCGCGCCAGCCGGGGCGGCCGGCGTGGTGGTGAACCTCACGAGCAGTCAGGTCAACGCGGTCGTGCCTGCCACGGTGACGGTGGCTTCCGGCGCGACCAGCGCGACGTTCTCAATCACCACGACGACCGTCACTCAACAACAGAGCGCGACGATCACAGCGTCCTTCAGCGGCGTCAGCCGCACGGCGACACTCGCGGTGACCACGGCGCCGCTTGTCGGCGTGTTCAGCGTGGTGTCCGCCAGCCGCGGCAACAACGCGTGCGCGCTGTCCAACGGCGGCAACACCATCGACTGCACGTTCAACGGCACGAACTCCACGGGTCCAGTACGTTCGTGGAAGTGGGATTACTTCGTTGGTTCGAGCTCGGGATCGAACACCAGCAGCGAGGCGATCACCCGGCCAGAAACAGGCTGCAACTTCTTCCGGGGGCACCCGGTTCAGAATCAGGGCGGCACGCAATTCCTGCAGATGGTGGTCACGCTCACTGTCTCCGATGAGCGGGGGATCTCTGGCCAGCCGGTGACCAACAACAACGTTCGGGTCTTCCCGAACATGACCTGCGGCTACGCCTTCTGAGGAGCCGGACCTATCGGGCCGTGGCTGGGGATCCGGCGGCCGCGGCCGCCGCCGGATCGAAGCCGGGCATGGGGAACACGAAGCGCTGTCCGGGATTGCCGGCCGCGACGGCGATCTCCCGCTGCAGCGGATCTGTCACGCCGCCGTTCTCGAGATCCACGCGGTAGCGGCCCGGCCGCAGCGCCACGCGCAGGGGGGTGGCCTCCCCCGCCACCACCTGCGCTCCCGCTGTTCCTGACGGTGCAAGCGGTCCCGAGATCGTGAGCCGTGCCCACGGCTGTGCGTCGATCACGACGACCACGCGGTCCGCATCGGGCACCCACAATGGATTGCTCTGGGACACGTTGCCGTCGGGCCGGACCGCCTGGGCCTGATAGGTGCTGCCGGCGCCTCCGGCGACGTCGATTCGGGCCGCGTCGCCGCTCGGGATGGCCACGCCGCTCCTCGCCAGGGCGCCGTCTCGATAGAGGTCCACGACAGCGGGCTCGCTCGGCTGCATCGCGCGCAGCTCGAGCGCGATCGAATCGCCCGGCGCGGCAGGTCCAAGACGCAGGTCGTAGGCGTTCTCCACGCGCGCGAACGCAATCGTCGGAAATGCCCCCGACTGCCAGGAGACGAGCAGGACCACGCCGGCCGCCGCCGAGGCGAGGACCAATTGACGGATGCCAGGTCTGACTCGCGGACGTGGGGCCCAGCCCAACTCGGGCACGCCGGTAGGAGGACCCGAATCGCGCACACGCGCGGCGTCGTCCGGAGGCACGAACGCCATCGCGTGCTGAACCTCTTCCCACAGCGGTCCCGCCGCCAGCTCTCGCAGCGCGGCCCGTGGTCCCGCCGCGTCGCCCTGTCCCAACGCGGCCAGATGCGCCTCTTGCAGGGCCACCGCAAGACGCCACCGCAGATGCGCGGCGGAGTCCGGCGCCGGCTCCGAGCCGCGCAAGGCCTCGACAATCGCCTGCCGCACGGCGCGTTCGAGCTCCGGAGTCTCCGCGCGCGTCGCGGCCGCCAGACGCACGACGTCGTCCGTGGACAGTCGCACCTCGGGGAGGCCGCTCGCACCCGCTGCGTGCACCACGTGCGCCACGGCGGCGTCGGGCACGTCCGGCGCGAAGCGCTGCCGCAGCCACTCGAGGAACTCGGGGGTCGGATGGGGCACCAGGCTCGCGAGCCGCTGCAGCCGCTCGACGTCGTCGGCGTAGACGTGTCCCTCAGCGAGGATGCCGACTCGCACCGGGTCGGCGGTTTCCTGTCCGGCGAGCGCCCGCGCGGCTCCCGTCAGTCCCTCCCTGGACATGGGCCACGCACTCACGGCCGGCGCGCGGAGAATCGCGGGCCAGAGGCGTTCGTCCGTCACCGGCGTCAGCCACGCACGACGCTCGCACTCCTCGAAAGGACGCAGCCAGTCGTGATCGTCCCCGAGCGCGGCCAGTCCGCCTCCAGCGCTGACGACGAGCACAGGAGAATCGGGTCGAAGACCGATCACGTGCGCGAGCGGCACCTGCGCTCCCACGGCCTGGGCCGACACGCGCCGCGGATCGCCGCTGAAGTACCACCGCTCCAGCACCACGCCCTGACGCCGGAGGTCGCTGAGCAGCCGCTCCACCTTGGCCCGCCAGGGCGCCATGTCGAGACCGACGTCCTGGAGGACGACAATCGGGCGCGCCGTGCGCACGCGCCGGAACACCAGTGTAGGCAGCAGCCCGCGGCGGAGCGTCTCGCGCAGGCTTGCTCCCGGATCCAGCTCGCGCGTCCGCTCGTCGGCCCGGTAGATCCTCCCGAGGATCGCCGCCGCATCCTCGATGTCAGCTCGCGGCAGGCGGGCCTCGAGTCCCCGGACGTGCAGGTCGAGGTGATACGGTCCCGGCAGGGCTCCGAGGGCGCGCCTCCATGAGTCCTGCCGCCACCCGCGGTGGGCGCGGCGCCGGTCGAGGCCCCAGGCTCCGGCCAACGCAATCAGGAAGAGCGCCGCGCCCGTCTGCCACACGGCCCCGGTCGCACGCCGGGCGGGAGGGTCGGGCAGGGGCGGCGGTGTTGGAGGGGGCGCCTCCACGGGCGCGTCCGGCACGCTGGTCGCCGCCGGTGGTACTTCATACACAGGCGCGACGGCCGGCGACGGCGCGATGTAGTAGCCGGCCGCCACGGCGATGGCAAGCAGCAGGCCGGACGCGGCCACGGCGGCCGCCGGGGGCCACCACCATGCAGCGCGAGCGGCGCTGACGGCCGGCACCGGTGGGGCCGGCGGTTTTTCGTCGATGGTTGCCTGCACGTACAGCTCCTCGAAGAGCCGTCGCGCGGTCTGTACTTCTTCGTCCGATCGCGCGACGAGCGCCGCAATCGAGGCGCCCAGCACTCTCGGGTCCACCTCCTCCCAGCGCGAGAGGAGCCTGGCGAGTGCCATGTGCTCGTGAAGGCCGACAGCGAAGCCGCGCCCGCGCAGGGCGTCGAGGAACGCGTCGAAGGGTAGCGGGCGGTGCACGGAGGCGGTTATCGGGAACGGGCCAGGAGCGCGGCGTCCTGCTCGCTCTTCGCCAGTGCGCCTTGGAACGGCACCTCACCCAGCGGAAGACGCTCGAGCGACGACGCGTCGATGCCGGCCGCGTGCAGCACACGGACCCACGCCAGCAACTCGGCGGTGGACGGCTTCTTGTCCCACCCGGCCACGGCGCGGATCTCCTGGAACTTCCTGGCAGCCACCGACAACAACCTGTCGCCGAGATTCAAGTGTCCCAGCCGTTCTTCGAGAATCGCCTGCAGCCGGCCGGCGGCGGGAAACTCGATCCGGTGGTACACGCAGCGGCGCAGGAACGGGTCCGGCAGCTGGCGTTCGCTGTTGCTCGTGATGATCACGACCGGCCGGTGCGCGGCCCGGTACGAGACGCCGAGCTCGGGCACGCGAAATTCCATGCGGTCGATCTCGTCCAGCAGATCGTTCGGAAAATCGCGCGGCGCCTTGTCGACCTCGTCGATCAGTACCAGCCGCCGGCTGGGCGATCGGATCGCTTCGCCGAGGGCGTGCCAGCGGATGTAGGAGGCGACATCCTCGGCGCGCCGGTCGCTTTGCTGCGCGTGGTAGAAGCGAAGCAGGTGGTCCACGTCGTACAGCGTGTCGGCCGCGCGATGGTCGCTGCGCGTGTGAAACGAGAGCACGGGGCCGAGCCCCAGCTCGGATGCCACGGACCACGCCAGCATCGTCTTGCCGGTGCCCGCCTCGCCGGTGACGAGCAGCGGCTGCTCCACGGCAAGCGCGGTGTTCACGGCCACGACGAGCTGTGGGTCGGCCAGATAGCGGCCGCGTTCGCCGCGCGCGTCCGTCGGCGCGCCGTCGGGCGTGCGGCCGTCGCCGGCATAGGCCATCCAGCTCGAACCCTGGCTCATTGAATGCTCCTCTCGTCGGGAACCTCGGGAATGTAGTCGTCGATGGCCTCGAACACCTCGCCGGCGGTGCGCGCGCGGCGCGAGCCGATGCGCTCGAGCAGCCACGAGATCTGGCGAGGCTTGAGCGCCATGATCTGGCAGAACTCGTCGAGCTCGGGCCGCGAGACGTCGTGCAGCTCGGACACGCGGACGGCGCGCAGCACCGGACCGGCCCGGTCGAGCAGCTGGCGCAGCAACGTGTCGGCCTCCGGCTTGCCGTTGCCGTCGGAGGCGCCGCCGGCGCCCACCCATCGCATCACCACGTCGCGCAGGCTCTGGGGCGGCCACTCAATCGGCTGCACGCACTTGAGGTTCATGCGCGGGCGCGCCGCGGCCATCCACTCCGGCAGCCACTTCGCGTAGTAGTCCACCACCAGGTCGTCGATGAAACGCGAGCGGATGCAGGGGTGCAGGAGCACCAGGTTCTGGTAGGCGAGCCGCTCGCCCAGCCCGGCTTCGAGATCCGCGGCCGGCACGCCCAGTGCGCGCGCGAGAGCGTCGCGGTACTCCTCGAGGCTCGAGGGCCGGCGTCGATCGCCCCAGTCCACACGCGCAATCAAGCGCGGCGGATCGGCGCGCAGCAGACGCTCGACGCGCTCGACGAAGTGGTCGTGACCCTGGCCGGCCGATCCCGGCAGCAACATCAGCTCGCTGGTTCCCGACGTGGCCGAATCGTCCACCGTCTTCCACTGCGGCGCGCGGTCGCACTTGAGCGACGGGCGCACCACCTGCGTTGGCGGGAGCGGCAGCTCCTGGCTCCGGCTCGCCGCTGGCGTCAGCTCCCGGCCGCTGCGGCTCCACGCGTCGGCCGGCCCCGGCGCGGCGTCGGTGAGCGCGCAGTGCAGCTGCCAGAACCGGGCGTCCACGTCGTGGTCCCCTTCCGGCCAGTCGAGCCCCGTGAGCTGATAGAGCTGAGGCGGCAGTTTCAGTTGGCGCCGAGGGCGGCGCCAGACCGGCACGACGGTGGCCGGCTCCGTGCGCTCGACGAAGAGCCCAAGCTCCCAGTTCGTCCACGCCCGCTCGAGCCACGAGCGTGACACCAGGAACACCGCGTGACCGCACGTGGCCGCGGCGGCCTCGATGGCCTGCTGCGTATGGCGGCCGCCGGGCAGAGACGACTCGTCCATCCACACGTCGATCTTGAGGGCACGCAGCCGTGTCGCAACGACCCTGGCGAGCGCCCGGTCGATTTCCGTGTGCGCATAGCTGATGAAGACGCGCATGGGCGACTGATTGTGAAACGTGTCGTGCGCCCGAGCAATACACCGTGACGTATTGCTGAGCTCGCCAGGCCTTTGTGCCTTTTGACCTTTGGCCTTGTGACTTCGTGGCCCTACCTGCCGTGGAGGGCGGCCAAGCGGCTGAGCATCGTCGCCACCTTGACGGCCGCGGGCTGAGCCTCCACCTCCTCGACGGGCCACGGCAAACGCCACGTCCAGTTCACGTCGTCCACGACGGCCGGCGTGTTGATGCGATCGTCCCACCCGAAGGCGTCCTGCACGGGGATGATCACCAGTTCGGACCGCGAGGCGTAGACCGCTTCCAGCAGGGCGGCACGCATGGCGGGGGTCAGATCTCGCGAGTCGGGTGAGGCGTCGCCCAGCCGCTCTCGCGCGAGGGGCAGTTGCAGCACCGCGGCGCGCTCCTCGGCCGGCGCCTCGCGCCACCAGGTGACCAGCGGTTCCGTGTCGTGCGTGCCGGTCGTGGCCATCGAGCGGACGGGGTATTCCGCCGGGTCCACGAACGGCTGTCCCGGCGTCTGCCAGTGCCGCTCCCAGCGGAAGACCTTGCAGCCCGGCACGCCCAGCCGCGTCATGGCCGCGCGCACGAAATCGGGCACGACGCCAAGGTCCTCGGCGACGATCGTGGCGCCCGAGGCCAGGAACACGCGCAGGATGTGTTCGCCGAGCGCCACCTGTGCCGGCTCGTCGGCCGGCGTGAAGCCCGATGCCCCGCCCGGCTCCCGGAAGAAGGTGCGGAAGAAGCCCACCAGGTGGTCCACGCGATAGCCGTCGAAGAGATCGGCGTTCCGGCGGGCGCGCGACGTGAGCCACTCGAAGCCGCCGCGCTCGATGACGTCCCATTGGTAGACGGGCAGGTTCCAGTCCTGCCCCGTCTCGCTGAACGCGTCGGGCGGCACGCCCAGTGACACGTCCAGGCGGAACTCGCCCTGGCGCGCCCACACGTCGGCGCTGTCGAGCGCCACCATGAACGGCAGATCGCCGAAGATGGCCACGTCTCCAACGGCTTGTTGCGCCGCCCGCCACTGCTCATCGGCTACCCATTGCAGGTACAGGCGGTACTCGATCTCGGTCCTCAGGCGCGCGCGCGCGCCGGCGAGCGCGTGGGGATCACGGTCGCGCAACGGGGCTGGCCATTCCGTCCACGGCCGGCCGTGGTGCTCGTGATGCAACGCGCGGAAGAGCGCGTAGGTATCGACCCACCACGCTTCGCGCTGCAGGAAATCGTGAAAGGTCCGCGCGCGGGGCGTGCCGCCACGGACCTCGACGTCTGTGAAGCGCGCGTGCGCGCGCCGCAAGGCGTGATCCTTGAGCGCCCGCACGCTCCGATAGTCCACCCGTGGCGCCAGGCGGACCGCGGCCAGCTTCTCGGCCCAGTCGGCGTCGAGCGCCTTCTCGCCGCCCAGCGCGGCGAAGTCGTCCAGCGCGGACAGCGAGATGAAGATCGGATCGATGGCCATCCCGCTGAGCGCCGAGTACGGAGACGTCTCGTGGGCGGGCAACTCGGTAATGGGCAGAAGCTGGATCACGCGCTGGCCGGCCGCGGCGTGCCACTCGGCCAGACGTCCCAGGTCACCGATCTCGCCGATGCCCCAGTCCTGGCGCGACCGCAGCGAGAAGAGCGGCAGCATCAGCCCGGCGCGCCGGCCCGGCAGCATCATGGTGCCGCGCACGCATGGCGCAACGTGCGTTCGAAGGCGTCGCGAAAGACAACTTCCGGCGGCAGCAGGCTCACGATCAGAAAGGCTTCGGCGTCGAAGTCGAAGAAGTAGCCCGGGTGCACCAGGACGTGCTGCTCGCGCAACAGGCTCAGGACGAGCGCTTCCTCGGATCGCAGCGCCGGCACCCGGACAATCGCCGTCCAGCCACCTTCGACCGGCAAGACGGTGCAGGCCGGAAAGGCCGCGGCAATCCGTCGCGCGTGAGCGAGGTTGCCCCCCACGCGTGCCTGAATCGCCTGCCGGACCGCACCGCCGGCCGACAGCAGCTCCGCGGCAGCCAGTTGCACTGGCGTCCCCACCGACAGAAAGGTGTCGGCCACGTGTTCCAGGCCGTCGAGCGCCGCGCGGCGATCCGCGGCGGGGCCGCCGACGATCACCCACCCCAGCTTGACCTGCGGCAGCCCGAGCGTCTTCGACGCACCACCGAGAGAGAACGTCAGCACGGGCGCGTTCACGGCCAGATCGGTCGATGGAGCCGCAGTCTCCAGCGGATAGTCCGCGAACACCTCGTCGACGATCAGCGCCCACCCCCGCGCGCGACACAGGTCTTGCAATGCCCGCGCCTCTCGCGCCTCGAGGTAGGACCCCGTGGGGTTGTTGGGCGACACGGCGATGAGCGCCCTGACGCCGGGGGGCGCGGATTCCACCGTCGAGAGGTCCACTTCCCAGCGCCCGTGAAAGTGCAACGTGTAGGGGTGCGTCGTCACGCCTTCCGCGCGGGCCAGGTAGTCGAAGAGCGGATAGCTGGGACGCGGGACGAGCACGGCCTCACCAGGCTCGCAGAGCAGCTTGAACAGCCAGCTGTAGGCCTCGCTGGTGCTCGCCGTGAGCACCACCTGTTCCGCGTTCACCATAGCCCCGCGCCTGCGCTGGTCGGCGGCCACAGCGTCTCTGGCCTCCGTCACACCGAGCGGCGCCGGCTCGTAGCGCAAGCCCCGGGCCTGTCCGAGCGGCGCGAGGAGGTTGCCTGCGTAGGGCAGTTGCACTCGCGTCGGGTTCGATTCAGTGAGGTCCGCGACCGCGACGCCGCTCGCGCGGACATCAGCCAGCGCACGCGTGAGATCGTTCTGCGCCGCGCCCTGTGGCACGCGAGACGACAGCTTCATGCGCGTGCCAGCGCGGAGTACTCCAGCATCTGCGCTTCGAGATCGCAGGGATACGACATCTCGACGTCCACGATGCTGCCATCGGGCGCCCGGCGGGGCGTGAGCCGCGGCATCACGAACGCGGAATACGACGGCAGCCGGAGCCGGTCCACACGCGCCACCACCTCGTCGCGCAGGGCGGGGTCGAAGTGCACGCCGTACTCCTCGACCAGCTGGCGGGCCGCCTCGTAATCACCCTCGCTCTTGATCCGTTGCACCTCGGCCAGGAGCGTCCCGACGCCTGCGTGAAAGGCCTCGGCATCCACCATGACGAAGTACGTCTTGCCGTCGCGGCGGCGGATATCGATGGCGCCGGTGTGCCGGCGCAGCCAGCTGACGATCAACTGGCGGTTTCGCATGTGATCTTCCTCGAGCTGGCTGCCCTCCCGGACACGGCGCAGCTGCATCAGGACGCCCCGCGTGTACTGCTCGTACTCGGTGCGCACGATGTTGTCGTGCTCGCCGGGGGGCAGCAGATCGAGCTCCGCCAGCTTGGCATCCCGCAGGAAGTACAACGCGACCAGATCCGAACGGGCTTCCTCCAGCGCCGAGTACTGTTCGCGCAGCAGCTCCGACGGCGACAGCGACACGCCCGACGCCATGCGGCCCGACCCGTGGCCGATGACCTCGTGCAGCTCCGTGGCAAGATCGCGCGACAAGACGCCCCACACGCGCGTGCGTTCGGCCTCGGCCTCGTCCCACGCGAACTCGGTCCGCAAGGCTTCGGGCATGGAGTGCTCGTACGCCTCGGTGACATTGGCCAGCGACACCGACTTGCTGCCGTAGCGCTCGCGCACGGCCTGATCGTTCGGCAGGTTGATGCCGACCGCTGTGATCGGACCCGAGTCGCCGGTCTCGATCACGACGTCGATGGCGCGCGCCGACACGCCGGTCACTTCCGGCTTGCGGTATGCCGGCTCCCACGGCGTGTGATCCTCGAACCACTGGGCGTGCGCCGCGATGGTCTCGATGCGCCGCGTCCTGTCGCGGTTGACGTAGGAGACCAGGCCCTCCCACGCCCCCTTGGCGCCGCGGGGGTCCAGATACACTTCGACGAAGCCGTTCACGGTGTCCACCGGGCTCGCGTCGTCGCGCACCCAGGCCACGTCGTAGGCCACCCGGTCGGCGTCGTCGCCCGTCGTGTAGAACCGAATCAGCGCCCGCAGGGCGTCCGCCGTGGCGGCCGGGGCATAGGGCAAGGCGTCTTCCAGGTGCGTGATGATGCGCCGGATCTCGCGATCGTAGCGCCCGCCGATCCGGCACACCTCCTCTACCAGGCCGCCGGGCGTCTTCACCAGGCGCGAGTTCAGGGCGAACCGCTCACTGAACCCGTCGAGGTCTTGCATCGAGACGCCGACATAGAGGTTGTTGGCGCTCGACTGGAGAATGTCGCGGCCGGCGCCCGGCGTCTTCTGCGTGAGGATCGGATCGACGGCGGGGTCGAACACCACCGGGGCCAATCGGCTGGCGAGCTCGGCGGCCGATTCCCCGTCATGTGTCAGGAGCGGCGCACCACCGTCGGCCGCCGCCACGACCGCTCCCACCCACTCATCGGGCGTCAGTCGCAGCAACAGCTTCCGCGCGGTGACACCGTTGTGGGGACCGCTGTTGATCCAGAACAGCTTCGTGTAACGCCGCACCTCGTCGACCACGTGCACCGGAAGGCCGCTCGCGTGGGTGAGCACGCCCTCGAGCGCGGCGCGAAGCTCCAGGTTCCAGGCGTAGCGCTGGTCGTAGTAGATGTCGCGCCCCGCCAGGGCCGCGAGGTACAGGTGCCAGGTGAGCAGCTTCTCCTGAACCGACAGCTCCGCGAAGCCGTCCGCGTAAATCTGCACCACGGACACGTCGTCCACTTGCTCGAGCAGGTACCGTCGGCTCACACTGTAATTGTCTCGCCGTGGCCGGGGGTATGGGCATCCCACCCCAGCCGATCGCGCAGGTAGGCCTTCAAGGCGTCCATCGGTCCCGGCTCCCCGTGCACCAGGCACAAGCGTGAGGGCGGCGCCGGCATGGCCTTCAGCCACCGCAAAATCTCGCTGCGGTCGGCGTGGGCCGACATCGAGTTCAGTTTCTCGATCCGCGCGCGCACCGGAACGACGCGCCCGTGGATCTTGACGTCGGGTGCCCCTTCGATGAGCTGTCGCCCGCGCGTGCCCTCGGCCTGAAACCCGGCAAAGAGCACGGTGTTACGTGGATCCGGCAGCGCGGCCGCCAGGTGATGGAGGACGCGACCGCCCGTCGCCATGCCGCTGGCGGAGATCACGACCGCGCTTCGCTTGTTGGCGGTGAGCGCCTTCGACTGCTGCGGCGACCCCGTGGTCTGAAAGCGGGCCGTGACAAAGGCCGAGACGTGTTTCGTCGTCTGGCGGATGTCGGGGTCCAGCTCCGCGGATCGCGACGCGTAGAACTTCAACGCGTCCGTGGCCATCGGACTGTCCACATAGACCGGCAGCACCGGGATGCGGCGCTCGCGCTCGAGACGGGCAATCCAGTAGAGCAGCTCCTCTACCCGCCCGATCGCGAACGCCGGCACGATCACCTTGCCGCCGCGCGCCGCGGTGTCCCTGATGACGCGCGCGAAGCTCTCGCCGTCGTCGTCGGCCGCGTGGTCGCGATCGCCGTAAGTGGACTCGACCAGCACCAGATCGGCCGCCACCGGGTCGGCAGGATCCGGAAGCACCGGGCGGGCATAGCGGCCCAGATCCCCGCCGAACAGGATCGTCTTGCCGCTGGAGAGCCGCGCGATCACGTACGCCGACCCCAGCAGGTGACCGGCCGGCACGAACTCGATGGTCACGCCGGTCGCAATCTCGAGCGGCTTGCGGTAGGACACCTGGTAGAGATGCGTAAGGGCGCGGTTGGCCGCCGCCTCGTCGTAGAGGGGCTGCGCGGGCTGGTGACGGGAGTAGCCGTGCCGGTTGGCCTGACGCGCGTCCTCTTCCTGGATCCGGCCCGAGTCCGGCAGCACGAGCCGGCACAAGTCGGCGGTGCCTGGCGTGCAGAAGGCGCGGCCGTCGAAGCCCTGCGCGACAAAACGCGGCAAGTACCCCGACGTGATCCAGGTGCGCGTGGGTGAGGACCACCGCGCGTATCGACGACGGCGCCACCGGAAAGCTGTCCCAGTTGCGCTCGCGAAGCGCTTTCAGTCCCTGAAAGAGACCACAGTCGAACAGGATCTTCTCGCCGCCGTGCGACAGCAGGTACTTGGACCCGGTGACGGTACGTGCCGCACCCAGAAACGTGAGCTCTGTCACCGGCGTCACGATACCAGTTTTGCGGGCCCCGCAGAATCAGCGGAGGTTGACGGCGGCTCGTCACCCGGTGTCAACGCAGGTGACGGCCGCCATCGACTCGGATCGTCTGGCCGGTGATGAAGTCGCTTTCGACGAGCGACACGACGGCCTTGGCGATCTCGATCTCGCCGCCCCAGCGTCCGAGCGGCGTCGCACGCTCCACGGCGCGGAAATCCCGATCCGATGTGCCTTCGGGCGCGACGATCGGCCCGGGGGCGATGGCGTTCACGAGAATCTGATCGCCGGCGAGTTCGAGAGCCAGCGCTTCCGTGAGCGCGATCACCGCCGCCTTCGCGACGTAGTAGCCAAGGTAACCGGTGTAGCGGGGCCGTCCGCTGGCCGCCACCCAATCCGAGAAGTTCACGATACGGCCCCCCCGCAGACGGCGCATGTGCGGGACGGCCGCCTGGGCGCAGAGCCACGACGCGCGCAAGTCGATGTCGAGCTGGGCGTTCCAGTCCGACACCGTCAGATCGTCGAACGCGACAGGCTTGTACAACGACGCCATGTTCACCAGGATGTCGAGGCGGCCGAGCGATGCCACCGTCTCTTCCACGACCCGCGTGCAGTCATCCTCTTGCATCAGATCAGCCTGGATGACCTGCGCACGGCGTCCCTGGCCGCGCACCACCTCCGCCGTCTCTTCCGCGTCGGCCCGCGACCCGCGATAGACCAGCGCGACGTCGGCGCCTCCCCGGGCCAGGTGTTCGGCCACCACAGCCCCGATGCGCTTGGCGCCCGTGATGAGCGCGACGCGATTGGCCAGATCCATGGGGCCATGCTAGGCGGAATGCGGCTCAAGGCCAAAGGCTCAAGCGGTGACCACGCGCGAAAGGGCTTTCACGCACCGTAACGCTCGCCGGGCCCGGACGGCGAAAACCTTGGAGTTTCGGCCGGGCGGGGGCTGGCCCGGATCCTGCTCAATCGGGCGGAGGGTGTGCCTCGAGATCCGAGGGTCGGTGCTTCGAGAATCGCCCCGGTCCGTGTGCGCCGTGTCCCCGCCGCGGCGCGCACGGCCTTTTAGCCTTTAGCCTTTCGCCTTACGATGGCCGTATGGGCCGAGCCATCGCCGTCGTGCTTTTGTCCGCGATTGGCGTATGCGCGGCGGAACTGGACCTGGACCCTCGAACGGTCCTGGATGCCATCGCGCTCGGACAATCTTCGTTAGAGGGCGACCGCTTACGCTTTCACCGGCCGTACCGGTTCGAAGTCTCCCGCCCCCCGCTCGACGCGATCGACATCGTCACGCCGTTCCGGCGCGTGGTGATTGCCGCCGAAGTGCGGGCGGTCGCCGGCGATCGGCGCTTCGGCCAGCGCGACGGGCTTGCGGTGGCCGCTCGGTATCCGCGCCAGATCAGCGTGCATGCCGAGTTCACCTTCCACCCGCAGAACGTCCTGGTGCTGGTGCCGCGCTACACCGTGCAATGGCTCACAGCGGCCGGAAGGCGGATCGAGCCGGCCTTCGCGGAGTCGGCCCCGCGCTACTTTACGAAAACGGGACCATCTTCCCTTCCAGTGTTCCCGCCGGCCGCTGGGGTGGTGCCGCCGAGCCTGCCGGGACGCAGCCTGCCGATGCTGGGTGCGACGGTCGTGGCGTTCTTCGATGGGGTGGGACTGCAGAAGCCGGAGGACCCGGCGCGTGAGGTGGTCATCGAGGAGGCGGGCCAGCAAGTGGCCCGCCTCCCGATCGATCTAGCGCGTTTGCGTTAGCTCAGGACCTTGACGACGACGCGGCGGTTTTCCGCACGGCTGGCGCGGTTGTTGTTCGGCGACACGGGCTTGTCCTCGCCGTAGCTGATCACGTTCATCTTGTGCAGCGGCACCTGGTGCTGCTCATAGAGATAGCGCTTCACCGCTTCGGCGCGCTCGAGGCCGAGGCGCTGATTCAGCTCGGCCCCGCCGACGTTGTCGGTGTGGCCTTCGATCTCGATGAACACGGCGCGCGTATCGGCCTTCAGCTGGCCGACCACGGCGTCCAGACGGGCCTTCGCCTCGTCCGGCAGATCCGACGTGCCCGACTTGAAGTTGCCCTGCGCTTCGTTCAACGTGACCTCGAAGAGCAGCTTGCGGGTCGCGGCCAGCGCGGCGTTGGTCGCCGCCACTTCGGTCACAACCTGGTCCACGCGACCGTTCACCGTGCGAGCCGATGCCGCAGCCGCGTCCGCCGCGCCGCGCGCTTCCTGCGCCGACCGGCCGGCCGCTTCGGCCTTCGTGTCCACAGTGCCGATGCGCTCTTCGTTGCGGCGCGTCCGCTCCTGCGTCTCTTCGAGCGAGCCGCTCAACGTGTCCACCTTCGCGTTCACGTTGCCAACCTCGCCACGCACGAACTTCTTGGTCGCGCAGGCCGGGGCAACCGCCACCGCCAGCACGAGCACCGACATTGCCCACAGCTGTTTACGCATGATTGTCTCTCCTCTGATGAACGAACTAGCTACCGGTGCGGGCTCCGGCCATGTAGCCGCCCCGCGCATGCACCACGAGATTCTTCTTCTTCGTCCGCACTTCGAGGGGATGCCATCCAGGCCGCTCCCCAGGCTCGAAGGTGATCAGGGTACTGATGGCGCAACTCCGCCACCAGGCTCTGCACCGCAATCGATGAATGACTCGGCACGCTGGCAAAATAGGCCTCGCCGCCGGTCCACCGCGACAGATCCACGAGGGCGCCCTGTCCGGTTGCCCGCGTGTTGCTCGGGCGTGCCTGGAATTCACCCTCGGGATGATCGACGGGGTTGACCACCGCCAGCACGTACACCGGCACGTCGATGGAGCTGGCGATGCCGGACACCTGCGGTGCGGTCAGTTTGCTGGCCGTGTCCACGCCGTCCGTGATGACCAGCAGCGCGCGGTGGCGATTGGAACGCTTCGAGACCCGGCGTGCCGACTCTGCGATGGCGTCATACAAAGAGGTGATGCCCCAGGGCTTCCCCGCCAGGTCCACGCGGTTCACTGTGGACAGATCGGTCGAGAAATCCACCACCTCCCGCAGGGAGGCGTCGAACGTGAACATCGCGGCTTCGTCCGAGCCATCGCGAAGGCTGGTCAGCACCATGTTCACGGCGGAGCGGGCGCGTTCCATGTTGCCGCCCACGTCCATACTGCCGCTGATGTCGAGCAGGAGCGCCAGACTGATCGGACCCTCGGCGGCGTAGAAGTCGCGAATCGCCACCAGCTTGCCGGTGTCGAGCACTTCGAAGTCCGACTGCGCCAGGTCCTGGACCACTTTGCCTCCACCCGTGCGCACCGACGCGCTCACGGTCACCACCTCGACGGCGGACCGGAACGTCGCCTGCGGCTGGGGCGCCTGAACAGCCGCCGCCGGGGCTTGCTGGGCAAAGGCTGCGATGCCGCTCGTCAACACGAGCCCAGCGACACGGTGCATGAGGGAGCTGCCTGCCACGTCGGTGAGGATTGATCCAATGGACTTGCCATCGGAGCCGGTTCTTTAGAATCAATCGTTTGCGGGAGTCGTCGTCACGCGGGAGGAACGCGGAAGGCCAGAACCGAGTAGAACTTACACTTCCAGCCTATCGGCCGTGTAACAACTTCGGTCGTGCGATACCTATAAGAATCAAGGTGATGGCCGTCATTTTCGAGGCCTCCGTCGGAAAATGACGCCCGTCCCCATTTTCACGCCGTAAAATTGGGGAATGTCGATCAAGACCTCGCGGGCCATACCGGTCGCATCGCGCGTAAACCGGTTTTCCTACGCCATCCGCAACATCGTGGCAGAGGCGAAGGCCGTCGAGGCTCGCGGCACCCGCGTCCGCTACCTCAACATCGGGGACCCGGTCGCGTTCGGCTTTTCAACCCCCCCACACCTGGTCGAGGCCGTGACGCGTGCCATGCGCGACGGCCACAACGGTTACCTGGCCTCGGCGGGCATCCCGGCCGCCCGGGAGGCCGTGGCGGACGACTATCGCGCCAGGGGTGTGGACGTCTCTCCCGAGCGGGTCCTCATCACGGCGGGCACATCCGAAGGCATCGAACTGGCCCTCAGCGCGCTCGTCAACGAAGGCGACGAGGTGCTGGTGCCCTCGCCCACCTACCCGCTGTACACGGCGGTTCTGGCCAAGATCGGCGCCCTTCCGCGCTACTACCGCACCGATCCCGCGGCGAATTGGCAACCCGACCTGGACCATCTTCGAGCACAGGTCACGCCGCGGACCCGCGCCCTGGTGGTCATCGACCCGAACAACCCGACGGGGGCGGTATACCCGCCGGCCATGCGCCGGGCACTGCTCGAGGTGGCTGACCGCCACGAGCTGACGATCCTGGCCGACGAGGTCTACGGCGAGCTGGGGTTCAACGGGCCGGTGCCGCCGCTGGCCACGCTGGATCCGGACGCACCCATCATCTCGTTCTCCAGCCTCTCGAAGGCCTATCTCGCGCCAGGGTGGCGCACCGGCTGGCTGGTGGTCGGCTCCACGCCTCGGCTCGACGATGCCCTCGCGGCTATTCGCAAAATGGCCGACGGCCGGTTGTGCAGCCCCGGCCCGATGCAGCACGGCGTGGCGGCCGCCCTCCGGGGCGACCGTTCGCACCAGCCGGCGTTCAGGGCCGCACTGGCCGAGCGGGGGGCGCTGACCACGGAGTTGCTGAACGCGATTCCAGGGATGAGCTGCGTGGCGCCGCGGGCGACCTTTTACGCCATGCCGTCGGTGGCACTGCCGCGGGGCAAGACCGACCAGGACTTCGTCCTGTCGCTGCTGCGTGAAACGGGCATCCTGTGCGTCTACGGATCCGGTTTCGGCGTTCCAGCCGAGCAGGGATACTTCCGCATCGTCTTCCTGGCGAGTCCGGACGAGCTACGCACGATCTACCGCGACATCGGGGCCTTTACGGCCGACTACCTGGCGCGTTCGTAGGAGCGAGGCTCCGCCGCGGAACGACAAGCGACGCCTCGCTCTAGCAGCGCCTTTTGGCCCGCACTTTCGTGCGGGCGGGCCTCTATACTGGCCGGTGCGATGCCGCCCGACCCCCTGAGCTTTCTGGACGAAGAGCTCGCGGCGCTTCGCGAGCAGGGGCTCTTTCGATCCCTCCGCGTGCTCGACGGCGAGCAGACGGCGCG
Organism: uncultured Acidobacteriota bacterium; assembly: GCA_963807235.1. Lineage (GTDB taxonomy): Bacteria > Acidobacteriota > Vicinamibacteria > Vicinamibacterales > UBA2999 > CAWEBF01. The sequence goes on along the minus strand of CAWEBF010000034.1, from coordinate 85,624 downwards.
GGCGAAATTCGATCACCGGTCGGTGGTGAACCTGTCGTCGAACAACTACCTCGGGCTGACCACGCATCCCCTGTTGCGCCAGCGCGCGCGCGAGGCCATCCAGTCCTACGGCGTCGGATCGGGATCTGTCCGTACCATCGCGGGAACGATGGCGCTGCACGTCGAGCTGGAACAGCGGCTCGCGCGCTTCAAGGACACGGAAGCCGCGGTCGTCTTCCAGAGCGGCTTCGCCGCCAACGCGGGGACGGTGGCGGCGCTGCTGGGGCGCGAAGACACCATCGTGTCCGACGCGCTGAACCACGCCAGCATCATCGACGGCGCGCGCTTGAGCCGGGCGACGATCAAAGTGTTCCCCCATCGCGACGCGGCCGCGGCCCGGGTGATCGTGGAGGGCCTGCCCCGCACGGGCCGGACGCTCATCATCTCGGACGGCGTGTTCAGCATGGACGGCGACGTGGGTGCGCTGCCCGAGCTCGCCGACATCGCCGAGGAACACGGCTGCATCATGATGGTCGACGACGCGCACGGCAGCGGCGTCTTCGGCACGAACGGCCGCGGCACGGTGGACCACTTCCGCTTGCACGGACGCATCCACGTCCAGGTGGGCACACTCTCAAAGGCGTTGGGCTGCCTGGGCGGCTATGTGGCCGGGTCGCGGTCCCTCATCGAATTCCTGCACCATCGCGCCCGGCCGTTTCTTTTTTCCACGTCGCATCCGCCCTCGGTGGCGGCGACCTGCATCGGCGCGCTCGACGTCCTGGAGCACGAGCCCAAGTGGCAGAATCAGCTCTGGGCCAACACCCGTTTCTTCAAGAAGGGGCTGAACGATCTCGGCTTCGACACGGCCGCGAGCCAGAGCCCGATCACGCCCGTCATCGTCGGCGACGGCGCCCAGGCGATGCGCTTCTCGGATCGGCTGTTCGAGCTGGGTGTGTTCGCGCAGGGCATCACGTATCCCACGGTGCCCCTGGGCAGGTCGCGCGTCCGCACGATCGTGACCGCGACGCACACGCAGGACGAGCTGGTATTCGCCCTGGACTGCTTCAAGCGCGCGGGCACCGAATTGGGTGTCCTCTAGTGGCCGTGGCCTTCTCGATCGAAGACGAGCCGTGCCGGTAAAGGTCCCGCCGCTTCCCCGGCCGCACGAGACTCTGTTCAGCGCTTACGCGCAGGGCCTCAGCTCGACGGAGATCGAGCGGCTGTTCACGCGCGACACCGCCGACGCGTACCGGTTCTTCTCCCGCCACATCGACGTCGACGCGCTGGCGAAGCTGCCGTGGTACCGGCGCTGGTTCACGCGCACGCGCATGGTGTTCCTGGCATTCACCATGCGCCTCAGCCCGGGCCGCCGCGCGCTCTATGGCGCCTCGCTCGCCGCCACGATCATCGGGCTGCTCGAGCTCTTCCAGGGCCTGCACCTGTTGCTCATCCCACACCCGGTGTTCGCCCCCGGCACGTTGTGGCTGCTGAGCGGGTTCCTGCTGCTCAACCTGCTCATGCTGATCGAGGTGGCGGACCGGCTGTCCCTCAAGAACGATCTGGAGGTTGCGCGGCAGATTCAGCTGGCGATGCTGCCGCGGGCGGCGTATCACATCTCGGGGCTCGAGGCGTTTGGCATCACCCGGCCCGCCAACACCGTCGGCGGCGACTTCTACGACATCCTGCCGCTGCCCGACGGCCGCGTGCTGCTGGCCCTCGGGGACGTGGCGGGCAAGGGCAGCCCGGCGGCCCTGCTGATGGCGCTGCTCCTGGCGATGATGCGCACGCTGGTGGACGAGGGCCTGGAGGGGCCGACGCTCGTCGAGCGGCTGAACCGCCAGGTCATGAAACAAGCGCCGCGGTCGCGGTTCGTGACCCTGTTCGTGGGCGTGCTGGATCCCGCCACGGGGGACTTCTCCTACGTCAACGCCGGCCAGAATCCCCCCTGCGTGAGGCGGACCGACGGGCGCTACGATTCCTTACGCGAAGGCGGCGTGGCCGTGGGAATGTTCGAGCAGGCGTCCTACGCCGAGGGAACCGTACGGCTCGAGGTGGGCGACGTCCTGGTGATGTTCAGCGACGGCATCGTGGAAGCGGAGAACGCGGACGGCCAGCCGTTCGACGAAGCCGGCGTCCGCGCGATCGTCGACGACACGTCGTGGTCTTCCGCGAAGGAACTGAGTTGGGCGCTTTTTGCGGCCGTGCAGCGCCACACCGACGATCGCCGCCTCATGGACGATCTGACGACGCTGGTGGCCCGCCGATTGCCGCCTCTGCCGAGGGTCGGCTGATGCTCGTCGTGTCTGCCCGCGCTGTCGTGGCCGCCGCGATAGTGTGCCTGGCGTGGGCCGGCCGTTCCGGCCACGGCCGTTCCGGCCGCGTCCGCGCAAACCGCGGCTTCCGATCCCGTGGGGATCGTGCTGGCGAATCTCGAACGGGCGCTGGCCTCGGGGAACCGCGATGCGTTCGCCGCGCTGTTCGCCGACGGCGTGGCCGAGGTCGGCATCCGGATCTACTCCAACGACCTGCTGCGCCCGGGCGTCGTCGAAGCCGTGGTCAAGGAGCGTGAACGGGCGCCGCTCGAGGGCGTGCCACCGGGCGAGGGGTACCGCAGCGTGGCCGATCTCTTCATGGCCACGCCGGGCCGCGGGCGCGTGCTGACGGTGGGCATCGACGTGCGGCGTCCGGCCGGCGGCGATCTGCTGTCGTGGCGCATCGTCGGATTCGAGTCGCTCAGCTCGGTGGAGGGGCTCTACAAGCTCCGTCTCAATGCCACGACGCAGTTCGCCGCCCGCAACCTGGTGGTGCGGTCGGAGGACCTGGAGCTGGTGCTCGAGGACGGCTCGGTCTTCCAGGTGGAGTGCGACGACGGCGTCACGGGGCTGGTGCTGCTCGGCCGCGGCGTGCTGCGCTTTGCGCCCACCCCGGCGGCGGAGCGGGGACAACTGAAGATCTTCTCCGGCAGCGAAACGCTGGCCGCCGCCTTCGAGACGGCGTTCGTTCGCCTGAGTCCGTCGGACTTCGGCCGGCGCGTGGTCAAGGACGGCCTGACCGAGGAGCCCGTGGACGCGCGCCTCCTCAGGCGCGCGCAGAGCGTCTTCGCGCGCGAATCCGCCAAGTCGTTCAACGTGGACCTGCGGGAGATGAGCCGCGAGACGTGGCACCTGCTGCCGCCGGCCGACGACCTCGTGGCCGAGGTGGATACCGACCGGTTCGACTGGGTGACGTTCTCGCGGTCCTCGGCGCAGGCCGAGGACGTCAGCCTGTTCCAGCGGGACGAGCGGCGCACCATCGCGCTCTATTCGTCGGTCGCGAAGATCGCGGCGCGGGGCCGGTTCTACACCGACGATGCGACGCGCGACTACGACGTCGTGGACTACAACGTGGACGTGTCGGTGGTGCCGGACCGGATGTATCTCGAAGGCCGCGCGCGGGTGGCGATGCGCATCCGCTCGACCTCGTTGTCGAACGTGATGCTGCGGCTGGCCGACTCCCTCACCGTCCGCAGCGTGACCAGCGTGGAATACGGGCCGCTGCTGCACCTCCGTGTGCGCAGCCAGAATTCGGTGCTCGTCAGCCTGCCCCGCGTGGCCACGCAGGATTCCGAGCTCACCCTGATCGTGGCTTACGCCGGGCAAGTGGAGTCGCAGTCGCTCGACGTGGACACCGTCGCGGTGCTGCCGGATCCCCAGGACGCGGCGGGGGCGATGGGTCTCGAGCCGCACCTGCTCCTGAGCAATCGCGTCATCTGGTATCCGCAGAACCCCGTCAGCGACTACGCCACCGGCACGCTGCGCGTGACGGTGCCGAACGGCTATCGCGCGATCGCCAGCGGCGCGCCGGTGCCGGCGTCCAACGTGGTCAGCCTGCGAGACCTGTTGAGCCAGCCTGGCGGATCGACGTTCGTTTTCCGCGCTGACCAGCCGCTCCGCTACATGGCCGTGGCCGTGGCCCGTTTCGTGCGCGCCGACGAGCGGACGGTGACCGTGAATACCGCCCGGCCGGGCACCGACATCGAGTCGGTGACCGTGGCCGTTGAAACGCACCCGCGGCTGCAGAGCCGCGGCCGGCAGGTGGCGGCGCAGACGCAGAGCATCCTGGCCTTCTTCTCGTCAATGCTCGGAGAGGCGCCGTTCACGGCCATGACGATCGGCCTGGTGGAAGCCGAGACGCCGGGCGGGCACAGCCCGGGCTACTTCGCGCTCCTGAACGAGCCGTTGCCGAACCCGAACCTGACGTGGCGCGGCGACCCCGCGTCCTTCGACAACTTCCCCGACTTCTTCGTGGCGCACGAACTGGCGCACCAGTGGTGGGGCCAGGCGGTGGGCTGGAAGAACTACCACGAGCAGTGGATCAGCGAAGGCTTCGCGCAGTACTTCGCGGCGCTCTGGGCGCAGCGGTCGCGAGGCGATCGCGTGTTCCTCGACATGCTGCGGCAGTTCAGGCGCTGGTCGCTCGCCGAATCCGATCAAGGCCCCGTGCACCTTGGCTATCGGCTGGGTCACATCAAGCGCGACCTGCGGGTGTATCGCGCGCTCGTCTACAACAAGGGGGCACTGGTCCTGCACATGCTGCGCCGCCTGGTGGGCGACGACGTCTTCTTCGCCGGGCTGCGGCGGTTCTACGACGACCGGCGGTTCCAGAAAGCCGGCACCGACGACTTCGAGCGCGCGATGGAGGAGGAATCGGGGCGGACGCTCGACCGCTTCTTCGAGCGCTGGATCTACGGCACCGGCATCCCCCGCGTCACGTATCGCAGCACGGCCTCCGCGAACGAAGTCCGCCTCCGGTTCGAACAGCCGGCCGACCAGGTGTTCGATCTGCCGGTCACCGTGACCATCACCGGCCAGGACGGCCGCACGCGCGAGGTGGTGGTGGAGCTGTCAGAGGCCGTGGTCGAGCACACCATTCCGACCGACGGACCCGTGCGCCAGGTGCAGGTGAACCGCGACAGCGCGGCGCTAGCGGAGTTCGACGGCCGCTAGCCCGAAGCCCCAGAACCACGAACCACGAACCACGAACTACCAACTGATATGATCGCGAAAATATGGAATCCGTCACGCTGACCATCGACGGCCGGGCCGTCACGGTCGCCAAGGGCACGTCGGTCCTGCAGGCGGCCATCGAAGCCGGCATCGAGGTGCCCTACTACTGCTATCACCCCGGCCTCGGCGTGGACGGCTCGTGCCGCGTGTGCGTGGTCAAGATCGAGAAGATGGCCAAGCTGCAGACGTCGTGTTCGACGACCTGCAGCGACGGCATGGTCGTGTACACGCGCGAACCCGAGGTGGTGGAAGCGCGCGCCGGCGTATTCGAATTCCTGCTCATCAACCACCCGCTGGATTGCCCGGTGTGCGACAAGGGGGGCGAGTGTCCGCTCCAGGACTACTCCTATAGTTTCGGACCCGCAGACAGCCGCATGGACTTCCCGCGCCGCGTGTTCGACGGCGAGGGCGTCAAGGCCGACGTGGACTTCGGGCCAACGCTGATGCTGAACCGCAACCGCTGCATCCTGTGCACGCGGTGCGTGCGGTTCATGCGCGAGATCGACAACGACGCGCAGATCGGGATCATCAACCGCGGCGGCGGAAGCGAGATCGCCACCTTCCGCGAGGAGGGCGTCCACTCGCTGCTCTCGGGCAACCTGATGGACGTGTGCCCGGTGGGAGCGATCACCACGCGCGACTACCGGTTCAAGAGCCGGCCATGGGACAACCCGAACGTCTCGGACACCATCTGCACGCTGTGCTCGAAGGGGTGCAGCACGAGCGCCTGGATCAAGGCCAAGCCGGAATGGGCCAAGGGCACGCAGCTCGTGCGGATGACGCCCCGGTTCAACGCCGAGATCAACAGCTATTGGATGTGCGACATCGGGCGTTTCGACTTCCGCTGGGTGGAGGGCGAGGGCCGGCTGCGGAAGCCGCTGCTGCGGCAGGGCGGTTCGCTGAGCCCCGTGGCGTGGCACGACGCGGAGCCCAGACTGCGCGAGGCGCTCGAGGCCGCTGGCGCGGCCGATCCGATGTCGGTGCGATTCCTGGTCTCCGCGCACACCGCCAACGAGGAGCTGTTCGTCCTGAAGCAGCTGGTGAACGGACTGCAGGGTCCCGAGGGCGTCGGCGCGGTCACGATGACGTGGAAGCACGCGCCCAAGGCACAGCCCGCCGGGACGAAATTCGTGGTCCCCGCCACCGACGCGCCCAACGTCAACGGCGCGCGCGATCTCGGTTTCTCGACAGGCGCCGGGAATGCGGGCGCCCCCGACGTGTCGTCGCTCCAGCGAGCGGTGGACGCGGGCCAGGTGCGCGTCCTGTACGTGCTCGACCCCGGTCCGGATGGATCGACGGGCGACGTGCAATGGATCATCGACGCGCGGCAGCGGGGCGCCATCGCGACGCTGATCGTCCAGACCGTCGAGAACACCGCGCTGACGGCCGCGGCCGACATCGTGCTTCCGGGCGCGGCGTGGGTTGAGAAGGACGCGCTGTACACGAACGATCGCGGCATGGTGCAGGCCTCGTCGCGCACGATCGCGCCCCCCGGGGAAGCGCGCGAGGACTGGTTCATCCTGACGGGCCTGGGCCGCGCGCTCGGCCTGTCGTTGGGCTACCAGGGCTCGGTGGACGTGCGGCGGGCGATGGCCGAGGCCATGCCGGGCAGTCCGTACGCGGAGGCCGAGCGTCTGGCGTTCACGCGTCCGATGCCGGCTGCATCGTGGCTCCAGGCCTCCAACCCGTCCGAGCGCTGGAAATGGGATTTCATGTACCAGGACCTGCCGCCGGTGAAGGGCCACTCGGTGCAGACCGAGGGTATGGCGTCCGACGGCCGCCGCGCGATCACGCTGACTCCGGTGAAGTAGGGACGAGAAGCGGCCGGCATCGGCAAACACCATGGAAGAGAACGTCACGCTGCTCGCGGCGTTTGGAGCCGGGCTCCTCTCGTTCATCTCCCCGTGCGTGCTGCCGCTCGTGCCGGGCTACCTGTCGTATGTCTCGGGCCTTTCGCTCGACGAGCTCCGTGGCACGGGCGCTCGAGCCAGCACAGAGGCCTCGGGAGCCCGCGGGCGCATCATCGTTGCGTCGCTGTCGTTCATTCTCGGGTTCTCACTGGTGTTCGTGGCCCTGGGCGCGACGGCCAGCGCCGCGGGCCAGTTTCTCATCGAGCGTCTGCCCATCCTGAGCCGTCTGGCCGGAGTCGTGATCATCATCTTCGGCCTTCACACGATGGGCGTGCTGCGCATCGAGTGGCTGTACCAGACCAAACAGGTGCAGACGAAGCGCAAGCCCGCGGGCCCGATCGGCGCGATGCTGGTCGGTGCGGCGTTCGCGTTCGGCTGGACGCCGTGTCTGGGGCCGATTCTCGCCGGCATCCTGGCGGTGGGCGCCTCGCGCGAGACCGTTGGAGATGCGGTGCAGCTGCTCGCGACGTATTCGCTCGGCCTCGGCGTGCCGTTTCTCGTCACGGGTCTCGCGATCAACAAGTTCTTCGGCGCCATGGCAAGGATTCGCCGTCACTACCACGCGATCGAGCTCGTGTCGGGCGCGCTGCTCGTCATCATCGGCCTGCTGATCTTCACGAACAGGTTCACGGTGATCGCGCAGTGGCTGTCGCCTTACCTGCCGGTGTATTAAGAGCACGGTCAAGGCAAAAGGCTAAAGGCTAAAGGCAAAAGGAAGAGGGCCTGAAGCCCGGGGCCTGGAGCCTGGAGCCACGCAATCCCTGCTATCCTGCATTCGATGCGGGCTCCGCGCGCTCATACGGTCGGGCTCGTCGTGCTCGCGACGATTGGGCTGAGCGCGGCAGGAACCATCTGGTATTGCTTCACACGCGCCCAGATGCTCGCGTCAACGCACCAGGTGGCCGACGTCAGAATCGACGCCCTCGTGGAACGCACGGCGAGACTCGGTGCCGCGTTCCAAACGTTCGAAACGCTGGGCGGAGCCGGGTATGCCTGGTTCACAGCCACATCCGGCCTGATCGATGAGCTGCATGGACGTGCGGCAGAGCTGGATTCGGCCCTGCCGGGCGTAGCGATGGTGCCGCGTTCGCGGCTGGCCGAGGCGCTCCAGCGCCTGCGGGAGACGGTGGACGGCGCCCGCGCGAACTTCGACGCCGGTCGAACGTTGATGGCGCTGGACGCGGTGGAAAGCAACGGCAAGCCGGCGTCCGCCGCGGTGCAAACCGAACTGCCGGCGCTTCGAGAGAGCGTGGCGGCGGAGATCGGCGCGTTGCAGCTTCGCTGGTGGCAGGGCGCGGCGGGCGCGGGCGGGGCCTGGGCTCTCACGTGGGCTGTTGGCCTCCTGCTGTTTGCGCGGAGACGCGCGCCAGTCGGGGCCGAGGAAGATCGGCCGGTAGTGCTCGGCCTCGAGGCGCCAGTCGAGCCTGCGTCGCCCGCGCCGACGTTGAACCTGGCAGGACCATCGGGGGACGAGGTCGCAGAAGTGTGCGAGCGGATCGGGCGCGTGCGCAATGCGTCCGACCTGCCGGACCTCCTGCAACAGGCAGCCGCCGTGCTGCACGCCGACGGACTGGTTCTCTGGACACGCGACGCCGACGGGCTGGTGGTCGGGGCAGTGCATGGCTACCCCGACAACGTGGCTCAACGGCTCGGGCGAGTGCCGCTGAGCGACGAGAACCTGATCACACGAGCCTGGCACAGCGGCCGGTGCCGGACGTCGGCCGCGGACGCGGGCAGGCGCGCCGCGTTTGCGGCGCCGCTGGTGGGCCCCGACGGGCCCGTTGGAGTGCTGGCCGCCGAACTGTCGCAGGAAGCGGATTTCGGTTCGGTGGGAGTCCTGGCCCGGCTTGTCGCCGCCCAGTTCGCGGCCGTGCTGGCTGAAACAGGCGCCGACACCCGCGAGGATGCCGGCGACCCGCCCCCGGTAACGCCGCCCCAGTTCGAAGCTACCGGGTCTTAAAGGTCAATTCACAATTCACAATTCACAATTCACAAACTGCAGAAGGCCGGACCTGCTCCAGCGCTTACACGGAGCGGCCGCGGCGTGTGGCGCCCCGTTGCGGCTGTGTCGGCGACTCTGGCTCGGGCACGGTGGCCTTGATGGCGACCTCCTTCTTGTCGCGCATCACGGTGAGGCTCAGCGCCGATTCCCCTTGGCCGATCTCGTTCGACACGTCGCGCGCATCGTTCACCGGCCGGTTGTTGACCATCACGATTACGTCGCCGGCCCTCAATCCCGCGCGCGCGGCCGGAGAGTCGGTCTCCACCGACGCCACAAGCACTCCGTCCTTGACACCGAAGTAGGTTGCCAGCTGGTCGGAGAGCGGCAGGAGCCGCACGCCGAGGCGCCCGCGATCCCCGAACGGGAAGTCGGGGCCGAACCGGTCGGGGTCGATGTCCACCCGCAGCCGCGGGAGATTTCGTGTCGCGCGTTCCACCTGACGACGAATCGCCTCGTTGTCGATCACGATGGACGCCCGGTCGGTGGGCACGAGTTCAACCGTGCGCCGCGCCTTGTCACGCACCAACGTGGTCTTGACGCTTCGGCCTACGGCAGTCTCTCGGACCAGCCGCACCAGGTGAATGGCGCTTCGCACCTGTTCACCGTCGAATTCGACCACGAGGTCGTTGGCCATCAGCCCCGCCTTCGCGGCCGCCCCGTCTTCGTTGACGCGTATCACGAACGCCCCGCCCGGCTGCGACACGCCCGCCGCGGTCAGTTCCGCGGAGCTGGCGTCTCTCACGGTCGCGCCGATCGACGACCCGAACCCCTCGAAGAGGCTCGTGTCCGCCCGAGGGGTGTCCCCCGGTGCGCCCCCACGACCCTGGGCGCCGACGTCAGACGCGAGCACGAGTCCGGCGACCATGGCGGAAACCGCCGTGAGGCCGATTGACTTCTTTCGCATGAACCTTTCCTCCAGCAAGCGGGGCCCGCCACGCCCCGATAACTGGTCTGACGCGGGCGGCTGGGGAAAAGTTGGCATAATTCCGCAATGGTCCCGCCCCTGACGAAGGAAGACCCCAAAGCGCGCATCGTCGAGCGAGCCGAGCGCGAAAAGGTCAAGTTCCTGCGGCTCCAGTTCACCGACATCTTCGGGAGCACCAAGAACGTCGAGGTACCAGACCGGCAGTTCCGGGACGCGCTGGACGGCCGCATCATGTTCGACGGTTCATCCATCGAGGGCTTCGCCCGGATCGAAGAGTCCGACATGTTCCTGCGGCCGGACCTCGGCACCTTCCAGGTCCTGCCGTGGACCTACGACGGTTCGGAGCGGGTCGGCCGCGTGATCTGCGACATCGTGAACCCCGATGGGACGCCCTTTGTGGGGTGCCCGCGGTCCACGCTCAAGCGCGCCCTGGCCTTTGCCGACGAACGCGGGTATGCGATGCGGGCCGGTCCGGAGGCCGAGTTCTTCCTGTTTCAGCGCGGACCCGGGGGCGAGCCGACGCGCGAGACGCACGACTCGGGCGGCTACTTCGACCTGACCCCGGTGGACCTGGGCGAGGACGTGCGCCGGGAGATCGTGCTGGCGCTGGAGCAGATGGGCTTCCATGTGGAGGCCGCCCATCACGAAGTCGCGCCGGGACAGCACGAGATCGACTTCCGCCACGACGACGCGCTGGTGACCGCCGACAACGTCAGCACGTTCCGGTTCATCGTGAAGAACGTGGCGAACCGCAACGGGCTGCACGCGACTTTCATGCCCAAGCCGGTCTTCGGCATCAACGGCAGCGGCATGCATACGCACCAGTCGCTGTACGGGCGCGGCGCGAATCTCTTCCACGACAAGGCGCGGCCCTCACAGCTGAGCGACACGTGCCTCCACTACATCGGCGGCCTGCTGCGGCACGCCAAGAGCTTCTGCGCGATCACGAACCCGCTGGTGAATTCCTACAAACGCCTGGTGCCAGGCTACGAAGCGCCCACCGCCATAGCGTGGTCCGAAAAGAACAGGAGCCCGCTCATCCGGGTGCCCGCCGAACGCGGCGAGAACACGCGAATCGAGCTGCGCATGCCAGACCCGTCCTGTAATCCGTATCTGGCGCTCGCCGTCATGCTGCGCGCCGGGCTGGACGGAATGGAACGCAAGCTGGACCCGGGGCCCCCGGTGAACAAGAACATCTACACGATGAGCCATCGCGAGCGGCGCCACCTGCGCATCGACGAGCTGCCGGGCAGCTTGAGCGACGCCCTGGACGAACTGGAAAAGAGCGCCTTGATGCGTGAGACGCTCGGCGATCACCTGTTCGATCACTTCATCACGGCCAAGCGAACGGAATGGGACAGCTACATCCGCCAGGTGTCGGCGTGGGAGATCGAGCGGTACTTAAATACCTACTGCACAATTCAGACTTCAGACTTCAGAAGCTCTTGGCAGGCCAAAAGCCTGCGAGCCCAGAGCCGGCTTGGAGCCCGGAGCTGGAGCCGACAGGCGTAGCTCGAGCAGCCGTCCTCCAGAAATGACACCCCGACAGGACGGTTGCTTTTGTGAACACCTGATTCAGGCCGAAAAGGGCATACTCGGACTGGGCACAGACTTTGATCGTAGCTAGGGTGGTCGCGCCGGGCCACCGGAGTGCGTTTATTCAGGCAGGCGCTGGCATCGCCGCATTCCGGCAGCTTCACAGGCGGTCCGAGCGCGACCAGTTGAGACATCGTTCCCGGAGGGACACCATGACCCGAGTGCTTCGTGCAAGCGCCGTGCTCCTGGCCAGCGTGGTGTTGACGAGCTGCGCAGCCCGCAGCGTCACCATCAACGAGCTCAAGGCTGATCCGGGCCGTTATCAGAACAAGTCCGTGAGCGTCACCGGCACGGTCACCACCGCGTTCGGGGCATCGATCGTTCCCGTCGGCATGTACACGATCCAGGACAGCACGGGTGAGATCAACGTGCTGGCGCGGGAGCGCGGCACGCCGACCAAGGGCGCCCGCCTGCAGGTCAAGGGCAAGGTGAATCAGGTGGCGTCGTTCGGCGGCCGCTCGATCGGCCTGCACATACAGGAAGAGGACAGGGATACTCGGGACTAACGCTGTTCGTGGTTCTGTCGGCTTCGTGGTTACTGCGACCACGAACAACTGCACGACTACGGACCACGAACCTACGAACTACGAACTAGCCCCCGACAGTCCGCGAATCTTCACCGCCACCGCGGTCATATCGTCGTCCTGCGTTCTCGCCCCGCGGAAATCGGTGACGCCCTGAAACACGGCGTCCACGATGCCGCGGGCCGTCAGGTGCCGGTTCTGTTCGACGATCTCGCAGACACGCGCCGCACCGAACTCCACGCCGTCCTCGTTCAACGCCTCGAACACGCCGTCGGTGCAGAACACGAACACGTCGTTCGGCTTCAGCGGCAGCTCCAGTTCGTCGTAGGTCACGCCGGCGAAGGAGCCGAGCGGCACGCCAGGCAGCTCGATCTGGGAACACGTGTCCGACGAACAGTGGATCGGGTAGGGCAAGCCGGAATTGGCCAGCGTCACGACGCCCCGCGAAAAGTCGAAGAGCGCGTAACAGAGCGTGCAGTAGTACTCCTCGAGCTGCCGCTCATGGAGGATCATGTTCATCGCCTGCAGCACGCCTGACACGCGGAACAGCGCGGGCGAGAAGTGGCGCCGCATGGTGCGCGCGCGCACCAGCTCCGCGACAAAGGCTCCGTAAATCGCGGCCGGCGCGCCCTTCCCGGACACGTCGCCCACGGCAACGACGAGCGTCTTCGGTTCGGGCAGCAGGAAATCGTGCAGGTCGCCTCCCAGCTCGCGGGCCGCCTCGAAGCTCGCCGCCACGTCGGCTTCGTCCAGGTGGCGCGGCAGCCCGGTCGGCAGCAGCGCGATCTGCACCCGCTGCGCGAACCGCAGCTCCTTCTCGAACCGCTCCTCGCTGCGCCGGACCTGCTCGTAGAGGCGCGCATTCTCGATGGCCACCGCGGCCTGGCTGGCCAGCAGCGTCAGCAGCTCCTTGTGCTCCTTGGTGAAGGCGTCCAGCTCCGGGCTCTCGAGGTCGAAGACGCCGACGCACCGGTCCTTCGACAGCATCGGGATCACCAGCTCGGAGCGCGCGTCCTCGACCCAACTGATGTAGCGCGGGTCCTGTGAGACGTCTGAGACGAGTACGGCTTCCTTGTGCAACGCCGACCAGCCGACCAGCCCCTCGCCCAGCTTCACGTGCTTGGACTCGGCCCCCTTGCCGTAGCGCACGGCCAGCTTCATCTCCAGATCGCCGGTCTCCTCGTTCACGAGCAGGATGCCGAACGTCCGGTAGTCGATGAGGCGCTTGGTCAGGCTCGCGATCCGCGCGAGCAGCGCGTCCAGGTCCAGGATCGACGACATCTCGCGGCCGATCTCCGCCAGCGTCTCGAGCGTGTCGACGTATTGGCGCTCCGATCGGAAGAGACGCGCGTTCTCGATGGCCACGGCCACGTGCGCGGCGAACTGTCGAAGCAGCGCCTCGTCCTGCGATGTGAAGGCGGCCTCGGCCTCGCTGAGGAGGTTCAGGGCGCCGACCACGCGGCCCTTGCGGCGCATCGGCACGGCGAGCTGCGACAGCATGTTGTGTAGCGGACCCATATAGCGGGGTTCCCGGCGGATGTCGTTGACCAGGATGGGACGGCCCTCCTCCACCGCGGCGCCGACGACGCCTTGGCCCACTTTGAGGCGCATGGTGTTCGCCGCACCTTCGGGATAGCCCACGGCGTACGCGATGCGCAACTCCTGCTTCTTCTCGTCCAGCAGGTACACGGAGAATGCGCTGAACCTGGTGAGGCGCGCGATGAGCTGCGGAATCTTCTCCAGCAGGTCTTCGAGGTCGAGCACCGCGGTCACCTCGCGGCCCAGCTCGAACAGCGTCGACAGCAGCTCGGTGTCGGTGGCCGGGCGAGGCGCGGTGCGTGCGTCGGGGCCGGGGACCGGCGGGGTGCTCATCAGGGTGCGGACGATTTGAACGAATTATACTGGCCGGGCCCATGGACGCGCTGACACTGCCGCTCGACAGCAACGCCATCGAACGGATTCTTCCGCACCGCTATCCGTTCCTGCTCGTCGATCGGATCACGGAGCTCGAACCCGATCGGCGGATCGTCGGCATCAAGAACGTGTCGGCCAACGAGCGCTACCTCTCGAGCGTCCCGGGAGAACGTCCGGCAATGCCCCCGACGATCCTCACTGAATGCGTGGCGCAGGTCGGAGCGATCCTGATCCTGTCGAAGCCGGAGAACCGGGGACGCCTGATTCTCTTCGGCGGGATCGAGCGCGTGCGGTTTCGCGCGCCGGTCTACGCCGGCGACGTGGTGGAGATCGAAGCGCGCGTGAAGCGATTACGAAGCCGGATGGGCGTCTTTGAGGGCCTGGCGCGTGTGAACGGCAGGATCGTTGCGGATGGAACGATGACGTTCGCCCTCGGCCCGCGGCAGGGCGAAGAATAGTTCGTGGTTCGTAGTTCGTAGTTCGTAGTTGGGTTGGTAGTTGGTAGTTCGCAGGCCTGGAGCCTGGGGCCCGGAGCCTGGAGCCCTTTACGCTGGCACCGCTTCGGTCATCGTCTCGGTGACTCGGTTCCGGCCTTCCTGCTTCGACCGGTACAGCGCCGCGTCGGTCCGCGCCACGATGGCCAGCGGGTCGATCTCCCCGGGCGAGATCTCGGTCACGCCGAAGCTGGCAGTGGCCGTCACCGTGCCGTCGGCCCACGCGATGGGTTCCTTCTCGATGGCGCGGCGAAGCGTCTCGCACACCTGACGCGCACCGACGATCGGGGTTTCCGGCAGGATTACCAGGAACTCGTCGCCCCCGTAGCGGCACTTGATATCGCTGCTCCGAAGCGCCGCCCGCATCCTCGTGCCGACGGCGGCCAGCACCGCGTCACCGCACAAGTGTCCGAACCGATCGTTGATCGACTTGAAGGTGTCGATGTCGAACATGAGCACCGAGAACGCGCGCTTCGATCGGCGCGAGCGGCGAAGCTCGCCGTCCAGTGACTCGATGGCGTGCGTGCGATTGAAGCACCCGGTCAACCCGTCCTGCAGGCTGTTTTCGTGCACTTCCTGGAACAGCTCCGCGTTCTTGAGCGCGCCGGCCAGCAGGGCCACGGCGGTCGACAGCACGCTTCGCTGGTGTTCCGAGAGCGGCGGATCGGCAGCGACGCCAAGCACGCAGATCGGTGTGTCGGCGATGACCATCGGAAAGCACACGTCCTCGCCGGGCGTTCCCAGCTGAAGGCCTCCCTCACCAACGGCGTGCCGCGCCGCGCGCTCGCGATCGGCGGCAGACGTGTCGCCGACGTTGACGAGCGGTTCCCACTGTCCCTTCACACGCGTCATGACCCAGACGCGGCGGGTGGGGAGCAGCATCGGAATGTGCGAGCCTGCGGCGGCGCGCACGGAGTCGAAGTCGGGGAATCTTGTGAGCGCGTGACCGAACGACACCAGGCGCGACATCTCGTCGGCACGCATCGATGCGTCGCGGCTGGCCTCCGACGCATCCTGCGCCTCGAGGGAGAGCTCGCGCCGGCGGTAGAACTGGTAGAAGCCGAAGACCAGCGCCAGGATGACGACGGCGGGCGCGGCCTGCAGGTCGAAGCGCTCGTCCAGCCGCCCGATGCGAACGAACGCATCGGCGAGGGGCCGGGACAAGAGCACGTAGCTCGCCAGCGCAATGCCGGTTGTGAGAAGGGGTCCGCTGATTCTTGAAAAGTGCACGGCTCGGCGTCGTCGTGTTACTTATCGGACACGTGCGGCTAAGGCTGTAGATGCGATAGGATGCGGGGCTATGTCATCTCACTGGCGTTTGCCGGCTCTTGCGGCCGCGGTTTCGTTGGTGTCTTCCGGTGCCGCGCTAGGCCAGCACGCGCACGGCGAGGCAGTCAAACCGGCGGCGCAGACGCGCGCCGGGGCCCAGCCGGCATCGATCAAGCCGGCTCCCCCAGGAGCGCTCCCGGCACTGCCGCAGGTACCTTTTGCACCGGCACGCCCGATGGCGGTCGTCCAGCAGGTGTACGAGTTCGCGGCCAGGCACCCCGAGGTGCTCCAGTATGTGCCGTGCTTCTGCGGCTGCGAGCGCGGCGGACACTCCGGCAACCACGACTGCTTCGTGAAGAGCCGGGCCGCCAGCGGCCGCATCACCGAATGGGAGCCGCACGGCATCGGATGCCAGGTCTGTATCGACGTGGGACGCGACGCCATGCTGCTCTTCAACTCGGGCGCGTCGGTGACGGCGATCCGGGATGCGATCGACAAGAAGTACCGCGCGCATTACCCGTCGGCGACGCCCACCCCGGCCCCGCCCTCGCAGCCGCGGCGCAAGACGTAAGGCTATTGATGCCGCGCGTCGGAGTGGCGCCTCTCGACGACGACAACGAACGAGCCGAAACCTTCGCGCGCCTGCTCAACGCGCTGCAGGAAGGCGTGTTCGTCGGGGTGCTGAAGCCAGGCGCGTCGAATCCCGGCCGGACGATCGTTGCCAACCCTGCGATCAAGCGGCTGTTCGGCCTCCCGCCCGACACGCCCGATTCGTCGGTGGACCCGTTCGCCCCCGCCCGTTTCATCGACGTGGCCCAACGCGCCGCGTTCCTGGATCGGCTGACGAGCGAAGGGCAGGTCTCGAACTATCTGCTGCGGATGCGCAGGGCCGACGAATCGTCGGTGCTCGTGGACGTCACGGCGCATGTACGGGCGGCCAACCGCGGCGGCGTGCTGGTGGACGCGCTGCTTCGCGACGTCACCGAGCGCAAACGGCTCGACGACCGGTCGCGCGACCTGTACCAGCAGCTCCTCGAGCGGGAAAAAATGGCCGCGATCGGCCAGACGGTCTCGGGCGTCGCGCACGAGCTGAACAACCCGCTGGCCACCATCATGGCCTGGGCCGAGCGGCTCGCGGAAACGCCGCTCTCCGACGTCGGCGCGCGCGGGGTGGAGGTCATTCTCGCGGAAGCCGAGCGATCGGCCCGCATCGTCAACAACCTGCTGGGCGTCTCGCGGAAGCGTCAATCCACCCGCGCCATGGTGGACCTGAACCAGGTGGTGCGCGACACGCTGGCCCTGCGCGTCTACGAGGACCGTGAGGGACGGATGTCGACGCTCACGGCGCTGGCCGGCGGCCTGCCGCTCGTGTTCGCCGACGCGCATCAGATGCAGCAGGTGCTGCTCAACCTCACGACCAACGCCGAGCAGGCGATGCTCGAATCGCACGGCCGCGGAACGCTGATCGTCCGCACCTGGCACGACGCCGAACGCAACGTGGCCGTTCTGGAGGTCACCGACGACGGCCCCGGGGTCCCGCCCGAGAACAAGACGCGGATCTTCGACGCCTTCTTCACCACCAAGGAGTCCGGCAAGGGCACAGGGCTCGGCCTGTTCGTCGCCTACGGCATCGTTCAGGAACATGGGGGCCGGCTGCGGGTGGACTCGGCGGTTGGCCAGGGAGCGTCGTTCGTGGTGGAGCTGCCGGTCACGCCCGGCGAGCCGTTGGCGCCGGTGGTGACGCCGCCGGCACGGACGGCCGGCGTGGAAGGCGTCCGCGTACTGCTGGTCGAGGACGAGAAGGCGCTGGCCGCCGCCATGAGCGAAGCGCTCGCCCATGCGGGGCTCGTAGTGGACATGGCGGGCGACGGCGAGGAAGCCCTCGCCCGCGTACGTCAGGGGCAGTACGACGTGGTCGTCTGCGATCTCAAGATGCCGCGCGTCAGCGGCATGATGCTTTACCGCGCGATGGCGGCGGTGGCGCCGGCGCTCGCGCGCCGAGTGATCTTCGTCACGGGCGACGTGGCCGCCACCGATGCCGAGCGGTTCCTGGCCGACAGCGGCTGCCGCTGGCTGGTCAAGCCGTTCCGAATCGGCGACTTGCTGCGCGCGGTACGCGACACGCTGGCGTAGTCCACGACAACCCCGGGCATCCGCGCCGCGGCAGGCAGCGTGGCCTTGGCCATGACGGGCTTCTGGTGGAATTCGAGGATCGCGGTGCGGATGATGGCCGCGGCCTCCGCGCCGGGGGCCAGCGCCGAAAGCGCCGTGCGGAGCCGTCCGATGGCACGGGCGTGCAGCTGCGAGACGCGCGATTCGTTGACGCCAATCTCGGCGCCAATCTGCTTCATCGTGGCCTCCTTGTAGTAGTAGAGGCTGATCACGGTCTGCTCGCGCGGCGGCAGCGAGGCGATCGCGTCCTTCACTCGTCTCTTCACCTCGGAACGCTCGTACGCCACGTCCGGACGATCGGGTTCGGACGGGATGAGCGCGGCCGGCAGGGTGGCTTCGTCGAGATGGTCGTTGTTGGCGAGGGGCGAGGTGGACTCGATGGCGTTGATGCGGACGATGGTGCGGCCGAGGCGTTTCTCGTCGGAGCCCATCTTGGCGGCCAGGTCGGCCAGCGACGGCTCGCAGCCCAGCTCGCGGCGGAGCTCCTCGCGGGCGGCCTCCAGCTCGCGGCGCTGGCGGCGAACCCCGCGAGGCCATGCATCCTTGCGCAGGGCGTCGATCATGGCGCCGCGCACGCGGCGTTCCGCGAAGGTCTCGAACTTGATGCCTCGTGACTCGTCGAAGCGGTTTGCGGCATCGATGAGGCCCAGGACACCGTCCTGCACCAGGTCGCCTATGTCAATCGAGTGCGGCATCGTGGCGGCGACTCGACGGGCAAGCTGTTCGACAAAAGGGATGCTGGCGGTAACTCGGGCGGTATCTGTAGCGGGCTGGGGACGCATCAGGTGTTGACCTCCGGGCGTGCGTATTCGCAACGGAGGTACCAAACCGCGCAGCCTCGGTCATTACGACGTAGATGTGGTCAGAATCGAGGCCATAAGTTCAATTCTTGGAATCGCTTAGAGCCGCCTGTGTGTGCGATTTTCGCACGCGACGTGCTGGTGCAACGGCGAGAAAATCGTCAACGCCTTGACGAGTCCGGCGCAGACTCAGCCAAAGAATTGGCACACGCGAT
This sequence comes from uncultured Acidobacteriota bacterium, assembly GCA_963807235.1. Classification (GTDB taxonomy): domain Bacteria; phylum Acidobacteriota; class Vicinamibacteria; order Vicinamibacterales; family UBA2999; genus CAWEBF01. The sequence goes on along the minus strand of CAWEBF010000034.1, from coordinate 66,779 downwards.
TACAGAACTGAGGGGTCGGGATCGTTCTGGAACAGAGAAGACGGACACCCCGCGAAGCGGGGCAAGAGACACTGCCTCCAGCGAGGCAAAGCCTCGCTGTGTCTCGAAGGAGAACAGATTTAGGCGGCTTGTGAGTCGACTTGATGGCGGATCTGCTTCGTCGTGCCCAAGGCGTCGAGCACCTTGGCCACGACTTCGGACGCCCGCGACCGGCTGGTGTCGTCGGACGCCTTGACCTCGAGGAGCTCGGCGCACGCCAGGATGATCCCCAGCTGGTTGTTCAGCTGATGGAACAGCAGGCGCAGCTCCTCGGTCTGGGGTGCGGCAGCGACGGAGGATCGCCCGCTGCCGGGCCCCATGGTCACGCGTGCGAGCCGGTGGTGCGAACGGCTCCGCTCACCTGGCGGGGCTGGGAATCGGGGTCGCGCCAGAGCGAATCGGCGAAGATGCGGATGGCGCCACCGGCGGTCCGGATGTATTCGACCTTCCCCGCTGAAATCCAGTTGTAGATCGTGCGGCGGCTGACTCCAACCACTTCGCACGCCTTCATGATCGAGAGCGTCTGACGGTCCATAGTTTCTCTTTCGGGCGCAAGGCGCCCAGTCTGCAGCCTGTCGCAAGATTGCCGGGAACCTACCCGGCATGCGCTTCTGTAGACGCGTATCGGCTCCAGCGCCCGGACCGTTAGGTATGCCCCTCCCCGCCCTGTGTCAAAATGTTGGCGCCGTGGCCGAACCCGCCCCCCATCTGCTCCTGGTCGATGACGAAGCCGCCCTCCGGCAGCTGACCGCCGAGCGCCTGGTGGAGCGGGGGTTCGAGGTGGTCCAGGCCGACACCGGCGAGCAGGCCCTGGAGCTGGTCGAGCAGTTCGCCTTCGACCTGCTGATCACCGACCTGCGGCTGGGCGGGATCGACGGCACCCAGGTGATCAACGCGGCCCGTGCCCGCTACCCCGCGATCGTCGGCATCGTCATCACCGGCTACGGGACCGTACGGGATGCGGTGGATGCCATCCAGAAGGGCGCCTCTGACTTCATCGCCAAGCCGTTCCACTTCGACGAGCTGATGCACGTCGTCCAGAAGGCGATGGACCAGCGGCAGCTGCGATCTGAGAATGCATATCTGCGATCGCAGCTCCAGGAGCGCCACCAGTTCGGCGGCATCCTGGGACGCAGCCGCGCGATGCAGTCGCTTTTCCAGATGCTCGAGACGGTGGCTCGCTCGGCCAGCACGATCCTGGTGACGGGCGAGACGGGCACCGGCAAGGAAGTCGTGGCGAAGGCGATTCATCACAACAGCCCTCGCAAGGCGCACCGGTTCGTCGCGCTCAATTGCAGCGCCATTCCCGAGACGCTGCTCGAAGCCGAACTCTTCGGGCACGTGCGCGGCGCGTTCACCGGCGCCGTGGGCACGCGGCAGGGACGCTTCGAGCAGGCGCACAAGGGCACGCTGTTCCTCGACGAAGTGGGCACGATGAGCCAGGGGCTGCAGATGAAGCTCCTGCGCGCGCTGCAGGAGCGCGAGTTCGAGCGCGTGGGCGACAACCAGACCATCAAGGTGGACGTTCGCGTGATTGCCGCCACCAACTCTGAGCTGCCGCGGATGGTGGCCGCCGGATCGTTTCGCGAGGATCTGTACTATCGCCTCAACGTGATTCCCATCACGCTGCCCCCGCTGCGCGAGCGCCGCGAAGACATTCCCCTGCTCGTCAGGCACTTCCTCGAGAAGTTCGAGGCGGACCCGCAGACGGAGGTGTCGCAGGAGGCCATGCGGACGCTGATGGCCTTCGCATGGCCGGGCAACGTCCGTCAGCTCGAGAACGCCGTCGAGCGCGCGGTCACGCTGAGCGCGGGCCGGAAGCTCGTAGAGCTGGGCGATCTTCCGCCGGAAGTGACATCGGCGCCCGCGTCAGCGTCTGCGCCGTTCGTGGATCTGCCCGCCGACGGCATCGACATGTCGATGTATCTCGACAGCATCGAGCTGAATCTGATCAAAGCGGCGCTCGAGCGGACCAACGGCAACAGGAACAGAGCCGCGGATCTGCTGCGCATCAAGCGCACGACGCTCGTCGAGAAGCTGAAACGTCTGGAAAGCCACTGATGCCCCCTCGCTTCGCATACTGGACGATTCTCGTAGGTGGCTTGCCCACGGCGTTTCGAGCCGCCGAGCGCGAAGAGATCGAGCCGACCTTCAAGCGCCTGCAACAGAAGCATCCCGACGCGGAGATGCGATGGTTTGCGCGGGGAAAGCTTTGGGTCTCGCCAGAGGAGGCACGCGAGACAATCGAAAGGCTAAAGGCTAAAGGCCAAAGGCCAAACGCTGAGGGCCGCGATCGGAGTTGGAGGCCGGGCGGGAGCCACCGCGATCCCCGGCAGCCGTACAAGGACGCGAAGAAGAAGGACAACCAGCGACGCCGCGAGCGGCGTTTCGAATTCAAGAACAAAGGCTCCGGGGTCCAGGCGCCAGGCTCCAGGCCAGAAGAGACAAGGCAAAAGGCTAAAGGCGAAGGGCAAAAGGAAGAGCGGCCTCGTTGGGAGAGACCCGGACCGAAATGGAGCAAGCCGCCGTATAAGCCACGCCCGGAGTCCGGAGCCCGGAGTCCAGAGTCGCGAGACCACAGACCACTGCCGAAAGGCCCCGGGCCCCAGGCCCCAGGCTTCAGGCCAGAAGAGACAAGGCAAAAGGCTAAAGGCGAAGGGCAAAAGGCAGAGCGGCCTCGCTGGGAGAGACCCGGGCCGAAGTGGGGCAAGCCGCCATATAAGCCACGCCCGGAGTCCGGAGCCCGGAGCCCGGAGCCCCGGGACCACAGACCACTGCCGAAAGGCCCCGGCGGCCTCAGTTAAGAGACAAGGCAAAAGGCTAAAGGCGAAGGGCAAAAGGAAGAGCGGCCTCGTTGGGAGAGACCCGGGCCCAAATGGGGGCCTCCGCGGGGGGACTGGCGACCGGAGACTAGAGACCGGAGACCACCGAAGACCGAAGACCGAAGACCGAAGACCTGGGAGCAGCGGCCGAAGTGGAAGGGCACCAGGCCCCAGGGAGAGACAAGGCAAAAGGCTAAAGGCGAAGGGCAAAAGGAAGAGCGGTCTCGTTGGGAGAGACCCGGGCCCAAATCGGGGCCTCCGCGGAGGGACTGGAGACCGGAGACTGGAGACCGGAGACCACCGAAGGCTGCAGCCTGGAGCCCGAAGCCCGGAGCCAGCAAGTCCAGGCCCCCGCGAAAAGGTCCTCGGGGCCCGCGTTGATCGCTCACGTCGTTCTGTTCCGTCCGAAGCCGCAGCTGCCAGCGGAGGCCCGCCAGCGACTCGTGGACGGCTTCACGCGAGCGATTCGGGAGATCCCGCAGATCCGGCGGGCACGCATCGGCAGTCGCGTCACGCACGGCCGTCCGTACGAGCAGATGATGCGGGCGGACTATTCGTTCGCGGCGGTCCTGGAGTTCGACGACGTCGATGCGCTGAAAGGCTATCTGGCCCACGACGCGCACGAAGCGTTGGGCGCCGCGTTCTTCGAGTGCTTCGAAGAAGCCCTTGTCTACGACTACGAGTTGGGAGACGCGACCGAGCGGTTGGCCATGTTGCTCGGCTCCTGACGAGCGTTCCGACCACGCACGGCCGATGCCCGAGCGCTCTCGAAGTGCTGGGCGCCCCGGCCACCGAACCAGCTGCCAAGCACGCCGCCGAACGCACTGAATGCCACGTCGGTGACGTCAGGATAGCGGCCAACGAACCACGACTGGCCGTATTCGATGCCGGCTGCGGCGATGACCACCAGCGCCAGGCCTGTCCGCACGGCCCGCGGGTCCAGCCGTGCCACATGCATCACGAACCCGAACGGAAAATAGATCAGCGTGATCTCGATGACATGGCTGACCGCGGGGAACCAGTTGTTGCCGTAGTAGCCCAGGAACGGGAACCAGCCGAAGGGCCGGCGCTCGTCGGCCAACTCGAACGGGCTCAGCAATGAGACGGCGGCGCTCGCGACGCACGCGGAGAAGACGAGCGCCACCCACGGAAGCGGGTGCCGGACGTTGCGCACGGCCGGAACCAGCGCCGTCCCCAACGCAACGCCAATCAGACGGACCGTCGCGTCAGATCCCGCTGGAGTCCTCGAGTCGACAAGCGCCTGAAGGAGTTCCAGGCCGACAGCGAGTCCGGCGACGATGGCCGCGGCATGCCACCGCGCAGCCGTCAGCCCTGATGCGGCAAGCCACTTCGCGATCGCCAGCGTGCTCAGGGTATAGAGCACCACGGCATTGCCCTCGTCGGTGATCGGACCTCGTTGCCAGGGATCGAGCAGCAGGTCGCGAAGCTTCTTACCCACGTCGCTGACATCGAGCGTCAGATCGAACGGCTGCCAGGCGGCGACGAACAGAGTCACCACGGCGCTCAACGCCGTGTAGCTCCAGCCGTTCGCTATCCAACGTGACGAGCCGTGCTCGCGCAACACGCCCACGAACCGCCGCCGCGCCCCCTCAGCGGCCAGCACACCCGCGAAAGCGCCGGCGCCGTTGGCCGCGACATCCGACACCGAGGCCACCCGATCGGTGGTCAGGAGCTGAAGTGCCTCAACCGCCAGGCTGAGCGCGACGCCCGCGGCGGTGACAGCCGCCACCGTGCCCGCACGAGAGCCAGACGAGCGGCGGCATGCCAGGCCTCCAAGCATGCCGAACGGGATGAAGAGCATCACGTTCTGCACCGAATCGGGAATGGACACGCGGCGGCCGTCGGGCCGAGTCAGCGGATTCCACGACAGCCGCGCCACCTTCTGCCTGATGGCGTCGCGGTCCCGGCTGAATTCGAACGGAATGGTGGTGCCGTACACGATGAACACCGCGAAAAGCGCCCACAACCACCTGGTCACGCGATCGTCAGAACAACGTGTAGATGAAAGGCGCCGCGGCCGTGCCTCCCAGGATGATCAGCAGGCCCAACCCCAGGAGCACCACGATGATCGGCGTCAGCCACCACTTCTTGTTGTTGAACGCGAACAAGAGCAGCTCGGACACGGCGTTTCTGGGCGCCTCCGCCGCTCGTGACTCGAATGTCTCTGAAGTCGAATCCTTGCGGTCCATGCGGTCCCTTCTCCGGTCGCGCCCTCGTGGTCGATGTCAGTACTGGCGGAAGTAGTACGACACGTCGGGCGGCTCCTCGTGGCGGACCCAGTAAGTCGTCGCCGATCGATCGAAGGCCCGGGCCATGGGGTCGTAGCCGAACAGTCGCATCAGCATCCCCACGGCGGTGAACAGGACGAAGTAGACCGTCGCCATCAGCACGTGGGAGATCACCCAGCCGATCGGGTAGGTCACATACGACCAGCCCACGAACATCGGCCGCCGCAGTGGCTTGACGGCATAGTACGCCAGCGCCAGGGCTCCGGCCGTACCCCAGATCAGCTGGGGCCACGCCAGCGATCCGGTGGCGCGCCATACGAGCACCCCCACCAGGCCGAAGAAAACCAGGAGAATCACGCCGAACCACTTCAGGTCGCGCGCGCTGGGATCGATGCGACGTTCAATCAGGGCCATGGAGGTTCAATCGCGTCTCGGGAATCAATCGAGCTCGAACTGCGCGAGATATTCCTCGCGATCGATGGCGCGCGCGTTGGGCTGCGCTTCACGAAGGAGGACGAACCGCTCCAAGACCAGCGCGTCCATGTTGGTGGCCATGAAACACGTGTAGGCCTCGGCAGGACGGCACACGATGGGCTCCCCGCGCACGTTGAAGCTGGTGTTGATGATGACCGGAGAGCCGGTCTTTTGCTCGAAGCGCTTGATCAAGGCGTAGTAGCGGCCGTGGCGCTCGGGATCCACGGTCTGCACACGCACGGAGTAGTCCACGTGCGTCACCGCCGGAATGCTGGACCGCGCCACCTTGAGCTTGTCGAGGCCCCGCAGCTCCCCTGCCTGACCATTGGCCACGACACGTTGGGACTCCCGCACCGGGGCCACGATCAGCATGTACGGGCTGTCCTCCTGCGGGCGCATGTCGAAGTACTCGTGCACGCGCTCTTTCAGGATCGACGGCGCGAACGGCCGGAACGACTCCCTGAACTTGATTTTCAGGTTCATCGTGGACTGCATGGCCTGGCTGCGGGCGTCGCCGATGATGCTCCTGCTGCCCAGAGCCCGCGGCCCGAACTCCATGCGCCCCTGGAACCAGCCGACCACGCGATCCCCGGCGATGAGATCGGCGACGACGTCGCATAGTTCCTGATCGGTGCGGCACTCCCGGTAAACCGCGCCGATGGAGTCGAGGTACGTGCGAATCTCGTCGTCCGAGTACCTCGGGCCCAGCAGCGATCCGGCCTGGCGATCGGTGCGGGACACCTCCCGCGGGCGATCGAGCAGCTGGTGCCAGATGAAGGTGGCGACGCCGAGAGCGCCGCCGGCATCGCCGGCGGCCGGCTGAATCCACACGTCGTCGAACGGTCCCTCCCGCAGGATGCGGCCGTTGCCCACGCAGTTCAAGGCGACGCCGCCGGCCAGGCACAGCCGCTTCAGCCCGGTCTCGCGATGCACGTGCCGGGCGCAGCGCAGCATGATCTCTTCGGTCACCTGCTGAATCGAGGCCGCGATGTCCATCTCGCGCTCGGTGAGGGGCGACTCAGGGTGCCGCGGCGGCCCGTCGAAGAGCGCGTCGAACTTCGGCGACGTCATCGTGAGGCCCTGGCAGTAGTTGAAGTACGACATGTCCATGCGGAACGAACCGTCGTCTTTCAGGTCGATCAGATGGCGCCGGATTCGATCCGCGTAGCGCGGCTGCCCGTAGGGAGCCAGGCCCATCAGCTTGTACTCTCCTGAGTTCACCTTGAAGCCCGTGAAGTAGGTGAACGCGGAATACAGCAGCCCCAGCGAGTGGGGGAACCGCATTTCCCCGAGCAAGCGGATCTTGTTGCCGCGACCGATGCCGAAGCTGGCGGTGGCCCACTCGCCGACGCCGTCCAGGGTCAGGATCGCGGCGTCCTCGAACGGCGAGGGAAAGAAGGCGCTCGCCGCGTGCGACTCGTGGTGCTCGGTGAAGACGAACCGCTTTCCGTATCGGCCGCCCAGGCCGTGGCGCAGCTCTCGCGGCAGATACAGCTTCTGCTTCAGCCAGAGCGGCATGGCCTGGAGGAACGACTGAAATCCCCGGGGCGCGTAGGACAAGTACGTCTCGAGCAGGCGCTCGAACTTGAGGAACGGCTTGTCGTAGAAGCCGACGTAGTCCAACTGCTCCGGCGCGAGTCCCGCCTCGCGGAGACAGTAGGCGATGGCCTCGGTTGGGAAGTTGTAGTCGTGCTTCTTGCGGGTAAAGCGCTCTTCCTGCGCGGCTGCGACGATCGTGCCGTCCACCAGCAGCGTCGCGGCGGAGTCGTGGTAGAAGGCCGAAACCCCGAGAATCGCCGTCATCGCGTCAACTCCTCGCCGACGCGATGCGCGGACGCCGCCAGGCGAGGAACGCGACCGCCTTTAGCAGGCCGGCGAGTATGCGGAGTCCGGACGCGGGCCGCCGGTGCCGCGAATCGCTGCCTTGGCGCTGCGGTACGGGCCGACAGGCAGATTGCAGTTCTGCTGGTACAAGAACGCGTGGAATCGCTTGTAGTCCGACGTCGGCAGCCCGAACGTCGTCAGCAGCGCGCGGTAGCTGCCGCGCGTGTGCTGCAAGCCCTTGTCGATGAGCGCCGCCAGGTCGTCGCGCGTCAGCTCGTGCGCCTTGAAGGGTTGATGCACGACGGTCCAGAAGTCCTCGCCGGCCATCAACCGCTGCCACAGCTTCTCCGCGGTCTCGGTGCCGCGGACAACGTGACGCTGGCTGCCGGCGCGCGCGGATTCCTCCTGCGCGGGCGGCAGCGCGACGGCGACAACCGGAGCGCTTTCGGCACGTGTCTCGCGGGGCAGGTCGTCGGGCGAGATGGCCGCGGCGTGGGAACGCACGACCAGCCGCTCCGTCATGTTCTTCAGCTCGCGGATGTTGCCCGGCCACGAGTACTCCAGCAGCACGCGCTCGGCATCCTGCGTGAGCTCCGGGATTGGCAGCCGGTGAGCCTCGCTGGCCCGCTGCAGGTAATAGCGCAGGAGCAGCAGCACGTCCTCCCCGCGCTGGCGGAGCGGCGGGACGGCGATCTGGATCACGTTCAACCGGTAATACAAGTCTTCGCGGAACAGCCCGTTCTCGATCTGCTTCCGGAGGTCCCGATTGGTCGCCGTGATGAGCCGCACGTCGGTACGGCCGGTGACCGAATCCGACCCGATGGGCTGAATCTCGCCCGTCTCGGCGAACCGCAGGAGCACCGCCTGCATGCGCAGGCTCATCTCGCCCAACTCGTCGAGAAACAGCGTGCCGTGGTCGGCTTGCCTGACCAGGCCCGGCTTGTCGCGATAGGCGCCCGTGAAGCTGCCGCGCACATGGCCAAAGAGCTCGGACTCGAGCAGCGTCTCGGGAATGCCGCTGCAGTTGACGGCCACGAAGGGACGGCTGACGCGGGGGCTCTGCGCGTGAATTAGCTGCGCGACAACTTCCTTGCCGACCCCCGTCTCGCCAAGGATGAGGACCTTGGCTTCCGTGCGTGCGGCCGCCTGGATGTCCCGGCGGAGTTCGACGAGAGCCGGGCTCTCGCCAAGCAGTAAGGGCAGCGCCCTCGGACGGGCTGTGGACGTCATTGACACCGTGTGTGCCTCCTCGCTGATCGTGCTCTCTGGATGTAACGACCCGACCCAGCAAGAAGAACAACAAGTCTGCCGTAGCCAGAAGAATAAAATCAACGGGAAATTCGGAGAAAAGTCTCCGAATCGGTTACGTTTTTGGTGGTTCGATTACAGAGTCCGACCGTCGCGCAGCCTTCCGAACATCGCTAACCCGATGAATGAAAAGGGGTTTTGTGACGCCGTGTGCAGGGAGCGCTCTCTGGCACGACTCTGGGAGAACCAAGAGTCGTGGCGTGCGAAGTTCCGGCGGATGCAGACTTCTGGGCAATTGGGTCTGACCCGATTGCGGCTGCGCTTGAAGGCCGTCCGTTTCGGGGACTGACCCAGGAGTGGATTGCGCGAGTCCACAGCGTCTACCGCGACGAGCGGGCCTGCTGGATCCAGTTGTTCAAGGACGGGGACGCAACGGCGAGCGTTCTGCTCCGCTGCTCCCTCTTGGCGAGCCCCGATCACATCACGGCGGTCCTGGCCGGCTGGGTGCCCAGGCCCGCACTCGCCCTCACTGTTCTGAGGGTGATGCCGGCGTAGCGACGACGCGGTTCTTCCCCGCCTTCTTGGCCTCGTAGAGAGCCCGGTCCGCGCGGTCGATCATGTCGCGCGCGTGTTCGCCCGCCCGTAGCTCGGCTACGCCGATGCTGACCGTGACGGTCGGATCCCCGGGAAGCGTCGGCTGCCGGTCCGCGATTCGCAGCCGGATGCGCTCCGCGACGGCGGCCGCGCTGTCCAGACTGCTCCCCGGCATCACCACGGCGAACTCGTCGCCGCCGTAGCGCGCGCAGACGTCGAAGACGCGCACCGATCGCCGGAGCACGTCGGCGACGTCCTTGATGATCGCGTCGCCAGCCAGGTGCCCGAAGCGATCGTTGACCACCTTGAACGAGTCCACGTCGATGATCTGCAGCGACAGCGGGGTACCCTGCCGGGTCGCGCGCTGCAGTTCCTCCTGCAGGCGACTCTGGAAATAGGGCCGGTTGAAGAGACCGCTTGCGGGATCCACGATGGCGGCCTGCGCCAGGCTGTGAGCGCGCTGCTCGGTATCGAGGCGAGCGAGCGCCAATGCGGCTGGTGCCACCAGCGCGCCGACGCGCGTGATGTCCTCCACCGAGAACGGCTCGTCGTCCGCGCGATCGGCGAGGCACAGCACGCCGAGCACGTGGGCGCCCGCGGTCACCGGCACGATCGCGCACGATCGGGTCCGGAACCTGGCCCGCGATTGCACCGCGCCACGAGCCTGGCTCACGTCGCGCACGAGCAGCGGAAGGCCGCGGCGATAGACATCGCCGATCAGTCCTCGTCCAGGTTCAACTCGCACGTGCGACGTCAACGCCACTGCGTAACCGTGCGCCGCCACGATCGCCAGTGTCTGGTCGGGCGCGGGCAAGGCGACGCTGGCATAACGGCAGGGCACGGCGGCTACGACGAAACGCAGCAGCGCCTCGCAAGCGGCGCCGGTGTCGGTGGTCGTGGCGAGCTCACGCGCCAACGCCTCCGCGCCGGTGCCACCCGGCGTTGACGGTGCAGGCAGGTGCACGAGTGCGGCGGCGCAGTCCTGGAGCTCGGATGCCGACAATGTCCAGTCGCCTTCGAGTACCGAGCACCACGTCGCCGGTTCCTGGACCCACCGGCACCGCAACCAGGGTGTTCTCACGCCCCTCGAGCGGCCACGCCGCGGCGGGCGTGTTCTTCGCGAGTGCGGCAGCCGCCGCGAACGTGGGCCCGCTGGCGATGCGAGCCGACAGCGTGCTCGACTCTTCGCGCGATTCGCCGAGGACGCGCCACTCACCCGCAAGGCGCGCGGCGAACGCCACCGGCACGCCCAATTCGTGTGCGATCTCCTGCGCGGCCGTCCGCAGCGTCTGCGAGGGCGACAGCCATGGGGGCAGCGACAACGGCACGTCCGCCAGACGGCGGCGCTGGTCCGTTGAAATTCTGTGCCGTGTCGCCGATCCCCCGGCGATGAGCGCGTGGTCCGAAGTCGTCATTTGGCGCGACAATTCCCCGCTCGGACGGAGCCGAGGTCGGCGTGGGCCTGACGGTCAGACCCGAAACGCCAACAATTCGCGCCAGCAGGCGGGGAGCCTGCCTGCTGAGGTGGCAAGGACTGTGCCGGATCAGCTGTCGCTAATCTGATCGGGCTTTGCCAGGATGACGAGGAAGGCAGGCTGGAGGAAGTCCAGGAGGAATAGAGAGATGGCGAACTGATACATCGCGCCCAGGACGTACAGCGGCACGAAGAACCCCAGGTAGCCTGGTTCAGAGGGCAGGGGTCGAAAGTTCTGGACGTCGAGGCCCGCTCGGCGGGCGACGCTGGTCAGGTCGCGGCGCGTGTTCGCTCGATAGAAGACCGGAAAGTCCTCCCACTTCGGGGCAAGGGACGAACGAAGCACGCGCGACTTGAATGGACCCGCCAGGCGAGCCACCACCGATACGTAGTCCCATTTGTTCGGCAGATTTACCAGCATCACGCCACTCGGCTTCAGCACGCGCCGCAGTTCACGAAACACGAGTTCCGGTGCTTCGACGTGCTCGATAACGCTGCGGACGATGATGGCATCGAAGCGATCGCCCTCGAAAGGAACCTGGGTCGGCGTGCACCGCCTGAAGTCGACGCCCTGGGGCCATTCCTCGCGTGGCACGTCATCGATGTCCGTCGCAGCCACCGACGTAAATCGATGACCGAACAACTTCGCCATCGGAAAGCCATGCCCCGACCCGAACTCCAGAAGCGACTCACGGCAAGGCATGGTCTCGACACGGTTGCGCAGCCAGTGCTCGACCGCACCCATGTGGCTCACGGTATAGAGACGCGGCTTCAGGTAGCGCGCGCAGAAGCGGCGATTGGCTCTCAGGAAGGCGCCGAGCATGAACCAGCGCTACTTCGACGACGCGAATTCCAGCGCTGGCGATGAACGCGCCGCACCCAGACGCACGACATGGGCACCTGGCGCGGCGATGGCATTGCGGGTGTCCACAACCACTTTGGCGGCGCGCTGCAAGTGTTCGTAGTTGAACGACGAGTGGTCCGTCACCACGACGATGCAGTCGTATCGCCTGGGCCCGCAGCGGCCAGATCCACGTGTGTCAGGTCCGTGCCATTGGGCCAGGCCGATCCTGGCAGCTTGGGAACGAACGGATCGGAATAGGCCAGTTCGGCCCCGCGCTCGCGCAGCAGGTGCAGAAGGTCCAGCGCCGGCGATTCGCGGATGTCGTCCACATCGCGTTTGTAGGCCACGCCCGCCACCAGCACCTTCGACCCGTTCAGCGGCCTCTTCACTCTGTTCAGCGCTTCGCCGACGAGCGTCACCACGTAATGCGGCATCGCTCCATTGACCGCGCCGGCCAGCTCGATGAATCGCGCCTCGAAGCCGGATTCGCGAGCCTTCCACGACAGGTAGAACGGATCCACCGGGATGCAGTGTCCACCGAGACCGGGCCCGGGATAGAACGCCATGAAGCCGAACGGCTTGGTGGCCGCCGCCCTCACCACTTCCCACACGTCGATGCCCATGCGATCGCACATGAGCGCCAGCTCGTTGACCATGCCGATGTTCACGGCGCGGAAGGTGTTCTCGAGCAGCTTCACCATCTCAGCGACGCGCGGCGAGCTGACCGGAACAATCGTGGAGATGGCGCCGTCGTAAAGCGCCGAGGCCAGCGCCGTGCAGTCCTCGGTCATGCCGCCAATGACCTTGGGGATGTTGTGCGTGTTGAACGATCGGTTCGACGGATCGACGCGTTCAGGCGAGAACGCCAGGAAGAAGTCCGTGCCGACCTTCAGTCCTCCCCTCTCGAGCATCGGGAGCACCAGTTCGTCGGTCGTGCCGGGGTAGGTGGTGGACTCCAGGATGATCAGCTGGCCGGGCCGAAGACGCTTCGCGATCTCCTCAGCCGAGGCCACGATGTAGGACATGTCGGGGTCCTTGGTCTTGCGGAGCGGCGTCGGGACGCAGATGTTGATCGTGTCCATCTCGCTGAGGACGTCGAAGTCCGTGGTCGCCCTCAGCTTCTTGGCCGCCACGAGCTCGGCCACTTGAGCCGTCGGGACGTCGTCGATGTAGGATCGTCCGCTGTTTATGGCATTTACCTTATTCTGGTCCAGGTCAACGCCGGTTCCGGAAAACCCGGCTCGGCCGAACTCGACCACCAGGGGCAGCCCGACGTAACCAAGGCCGATTACGCCTGTTTTCGCGCGGCGGGCGCGAATCAGTTCCAAAAGGGCGGCGGCAGCAGCAGTTCGAACCATTCGTGAAGAGTCCTCCGTGGAATCCCTATCTTATTCGTCCAGTTGTCGGCCAGTCGCAAGACCCTCGCCAGCCTCGGCGGATCGGAGGTCCAGCCGGGACAACCTGCTTACAGAACGGTCAGTTCAGACCAGCAGGCGGCCGATAGTTCCTTGGCCCCCTGGCAATTGGCAGCCTTCAAGCAGACTTTTATCTGTCCCGCCGCGAATGTCGCGCGCCCCTTCCGAGGCCGATGAGAAACCCTGTGAGGCCCGTGCAGCGCCAGTATGCGCAAGGCCGTTCAAGTCCAGGTCTTAGAATGGACTATCCCGATTCCTCAGCACCGCCGATCCCTGGCGACGTCCTTGCACAGAGGGGCCTGGGCGTTTTGCTGGCAGGGGTGCGTTCCGCCTCGCCCCTGCGCCCGCATCGACCGATATTGAGCTAGGAGCACTGATGGCGATCGACCAGAAAACACCGATGAAGAGCCCGATTTTCGCCAAATTTTTGCGTTTGGGGATCGGGGCCGGCATTGCAACGTGCGTCCTCCTTGCTGCCGCGGCCGACGCTGCTGCCCAGGCAGGACAGACGGCGGCCCAGCCCGGACCCGCAAGCTCGGGAGCCGCTGCCCCTGCGGCGGCGCCGGTGGCCGCCGGGGTGCCGGCGCCGCCAGGCTACGTGATCGGCCCCGACGACGCGCTCACCGTGGTCTTCTGGCGCGAGAAGGACCTCTCGGCCGACGTCGTCGTACGCCCGGACGGCATGATCTCGCTGCCCCTCATCAACGAGGTGAGAGCGGAGGGCCTCACGCCGGAACAGCTTCGCGTCACGCTCCTGACCGCGGCGGCGAAGTTCGTCGAAGAGCCGACGGTGACGGTCGTGGTCAAGGCGATCAACAGCCGCAAGGTGTTCATCACCGGCCAGGTGGGAAAGCCTGGCCCCTATCCGCTCAACGGTCCCACCACGGTGCTGCAGCTCATCGCCACTGCGGGCGGCGTGGCCGAGTACGCGGACAAGGACAAGATCGTGGTGCTGCGGAAGGAAGCCGGCAAGGACAAGGCGTATCCCTTCAACTACGGCGAGGTGATGAAGGGCAAGAGGCTGCAGCAGAACATCGAGCTGAAGCCTGGCGACACGGTCATCGTTCCCTGACATGAAGATGCTGACAGTCGGGATTGCCCTCGGGCTGATGGCATTCGGCGCATCGCCTGCCCGGGCTCAGGGAGGCGGGCGGCCCGAACGTCCGTACCGAGGCCTCTTCGGAGGTGGTCTGGGTGCCACCGAACAAGTCGTTGATCTTCAACGGCGCCGTTGGCGGCGGCTACGACGACAACATCCTGCTGGACCAGCCGGGCGGAAGTGCCGTCGACCCTCGCGTGGCCAAGAGCGGCGTGCTCGGAATGTTCAATGGCTCCTTGAGCTACGCTGTCGAGAAAGACCGAGTGTCGGGGGGAGTGTCCGTGGGAACCTCCTCGCGGTACTACCCGAGTCAGGAACAGGAATTCGTCGGCGCCCATAGCGCCGCAGCGGGAGTCACCGTCCGCGCCGGGACGCGCACGACGTTGACCGGGCAACAGGCAGTCTCGTATCAGCCGTATACGTTCGCGTCGGTGCTGCCTGTCTTCACCGATCCTTCCGTCGGCCAGTTTCCTGACCCGGCGTTGGATTTCGCCACCGGCACCGACGCCTACCTCGTCGTCTGACGACTTCCGCCGGGCTGTCACACCGGTTCTCGCAGCGTACCAGCTTCACCTCCAGCTACAACTACCAGAACAGCGAGACGGCCTACGACCGATTCCCGCTTCTCGCGACACGGCGGCAGCGCGGGCATGCAGTTCACGCTGACGCCGAGACCTGGGTCTTCGCGCCGGATACAGCTATCAGACCGGCAGCTATGCGAGCGATCAGCGACGCGCGGACAACCACAACATCGACCTGGGCCTGGACTTCCGGAAAGCGCTGTCGTTTTCGCGCCGGACCACGCTGACGTTCTCCACCGGAACGGCCGCCGTGAGCGACGGGAACAACACCAGCTATCACGCGACCGGCTCGGCCAGGTTGAACCACGAAATGGGGCGTACGTGGCTGGCAAACGCCACCTACGACCGCTCGGTACAGTTCGCTGACGTGCTGCTGGATCCGGTCTTCCAGGATTCGTTCGGCGCCGGTGTCGGAGGATTGCTGCAACCGGCGGGTGCAGTTCCAATCTGGCCTCCGTGCCTCGATTGGCACGATCGGCTTCGACGAGGGAGCGAGCAACAACAACGACTTCGACACGTACCTGGCCAGCGCGGGGCTGGGCTTCGCCCTCAGCCGCTACGTCATGCATGAACCTCGATTACGGCTATTACCACTACCGGTTCGACAGGGACATCGTCCTTCCGGACGGCATTACGCAGAAACATCGACCGCCAAACCGTCCGAGCCAGCATCGGGCTGTGGGCGCCGCTGTTCACCAAGGCAAGGAGATAGGTCACCATGCTTCCCGGCAAGAAATACACCCCAGACGAGTACCTGCGGATCGCGTGGAAGCGCCGCTGGTTCATCGCCGTACCGCTGGTCATCATTGCGTCCACGACCTCCGTGGTGGCCTTCTTCCTTCCCAACCGCTACCGGGCCTCGACGTCGATTCTGGTCATTCCGCAGCGGGTGCCGGAGGACTTCGTCCAGTCCACGGTGACGGCGGAACTGGGAGAGCGGCTGAACATCATCTCGCCAGCAGATTCTCAGCCGCACGCGGCTGGAGCGGATCATCCAGGAATTCAACCTCTACGAGCGCGAACGCAGACGGATGATCATGGAGGACGTCGTTCAGCAGATGCGTCAGGACATTTCGCTGAATCTCGACATTCCGATCCGTCGCCGCGAATCCACCGCCACGTCCTTCAACATCGGCTTCGAGTCGCCGGACGCCCGAACGGCCATGCGGGTCACGGAGCGGCTGGCGTCGCTGTTCGTGCAGGAAAACCTGGAGGACCGGTCGCTGCTGGCGGACCAGACGAACCAGTTCCTGCAGGGTCAGCTGGAAGAGGCCAAGCGCCGCCTGCTGGAGCACGAGAAGAAGCTGCAGGACTTCCGGCAGCGCAACAACGGCCAGCTGCCGGACCAGATTCAGACCAACCTGTCGATGATGCAGACGACGCAGGCGCAACTGCAGAACGCCATCGAACAAGCCAACCGTGACCGCGACCGTCTGATAGCGGTCGAGCGGATGCTGTCGGATGCAACCCAGGCTCCTGCGGTCGAAATCGTGACTCCGCCTCCCACGCAAGGAGGAGATCAGGTGTTCACGCGGCTCGGCCGCGCAGCAGCTCGACCGCGGCCAAGGCGCAGCTCGCCGTGCTGCAGCTGCGCCTCAAGCCCGAGCACCCGGATATCGGGCGTGCGAAGCGCCTGATCGGAGAGTTGGAGGCGAAGGCGGAAGCCGAGGCCCTTGCGCAGCCGCTGTCGGCGACGTCGCCCGCACCCATCGTGATCCGTGACAAGGCGCTGCTGAGCCAGGATTGAAAACCTGCGCGGTGAAGCCCTGGAATTGCGGCAACGCCTCGAGAGCGCGAAGCGGGAAGCCGCTCGCTTCCAGGCGATGCTCGTCGCGTATAGCGGCGCGCGTCCAGGCCGCCCCGGCGCTCGAATCACAGCTGACCGAACTGATCGCGCGACTACAACACGCTGCAGGAAAGCTACACGGTGCTGCTGAAGAAGAGCGAAGAGTCCAAGATGGCCGTGAACCTCGAGCGCCGGCAGATTGGCGAGCAGTTCAAGGTGATCGACGGCGCGAGGCTGCCCGAGAGACCTGTCAGCCCCGACCGTGTGCGGATCAACCTGCTGGGCATTCTGGGCGGCCTGGCCTTTGGACTGGCGCTCGTCGCGCTGCTCGAGTACCGCGACACGAGCTTCAAGAGCGACGACGACATCGTCACCACGCTGGCGCTGCCCGTGCTGGCCGTCATCCCGTTGATGACCAACGCCACCGAGCGCCGCGCGCTGCGGCGGCGCAAGATCATGCTGGCGGCGTCCGCATCGGTGGTCTGCATGATGCTGGCCGCCGCGGTAATGGTGGTGTGGCGGCTGCAACTGGTCGAGGCCTGGTTGCGCTGATGTACGAGTCGTTCTACGGCTTCCGGGAGCGTCCGTTCGACCTGACGCCGAATCCGCGGTTCCTGGTGATGACCGACGTCCACCGGGAGGCGCTGAGCAACCTGGAGTACGGCATCTCCAGCCGCACGGGCATCACGCTGCTCGTTGGCGAGGCCGGCACCGGAAAGACCACGCTCATTCGAACGGCGCTCGAACGGCAGCCGGCGCGCGTGCACTGCGTGCACATCCAGAATCCGGTCCTCACCAGGGACGAGTTCGTGGAGATGCTCGCGCTGCGCTTCCAGTTGAGCAGCCGCGCCCGGGAGTCGAAGACCACGCTTCTGTTCGAGCTGGAAGAAGCGCTCAAGCACCGCGACGTCATGGGCGAGTCCACGGTGCTGCTCGTGGACGAGGCGCAGAGCCTTCCTCGCGACATCCTCGAGGAGATTCGCCTGCTGGCCAACATCGAGACCACGGAGCGCAAGCTGCTGTCGGTGATCCTGGCTGGGCAGCCCGAAGTGACGGCCCTGCTGAACGATCCGAACCTCCGCCAGCTGAAGCAGCGGATCGCCCTGCGCTGCGAGCTGCGGCCGCTGACCCTTCAGGAGACGGCCGGGTTACCTGGCTGGACGAATTCGCGCCGCCGGCGGCGTGGGCGCGCAGGTCTTCACCCGCGAGGCCGTGACGTTGATCCACGAGCGATCGGGCGGCGTGCCACGCACGATCAGCGTGATCGCCGACAACTCGCTGCTCACGGGCTTTGCCGTGGGTCAGCGCCCGGTGAACAGCGCCACCGTGCGCGAGGTGTGCCGCGACTTCGACCTCGACGCCGCATCGGCAGCCGCGTTGTCGGGATCGCAGCCGGCCGACACGCAACCGGTAGCAGCGACGCCGGCTGGGATGCTCCTGCTGGGAACCGCGGCGCCACAAGCGAGCACGGACGCAATCCCAGACCCGCAGGTGGCGCCAGTGGAAACGGCCGGGCCGCTCGACGATCTGAGTCCACGGCGGCGGCTGTTCTCGTTTCTGAGAGGGTGAGGATTTCATGAGTCGAATCGACGAGGCGCTGCGGCGCGCCGGCAATCAGGCGCCGGAGGGTGCCGACGACGCCGGGAGCGCTGGCTTCGCTGCAGACGGAAGCGCAAGGACGCCGTGGCGCTGGCGCAGGAGGAGTACCCGGTCGAAGCCGGTGAGGCCCCGCGCGGCCGAACCGGCCGGCCAGCCCCGACGCCGCGCGTCAGCAACATTCAGGCGTCGCAGGCCGGCCAAGGAGCGCCCCGAGTCCACGCTCTTCGAGCGCATCGACGCGCGGCTGAACGAGAAGGTCGTCATCGACCAGAACATGAACTCGGCGTCGCGCGAGCAGTATCGCCGGCTGGCCGCGGTGCTGCACGACGCGCAGAGCACCGCTGGCCTGCAGGTGGTGATGGTGGCCAGCGCGGTCGCCGGAGAAGGCAAGACGCTGACCGCGTCGAACCTCGCCCTGACCTTCAGCGAGTCGTATCAGAAGCGCGTGCTGCTGATCGACGGCGACCTGCGCCGTCCGACCCTGCATTCGGTATTCCGCCTCGACACCGCGTCGGGCCTGGCGGACGGGCTGCTGTCCACCACCGACACCAAGATGCTGGTGCGGCAGGTGTCCACGCGCCTGGCGGTGCTGCCGGCCGGGCGCCCCAGCTCCGATCCGATGGCCGGTCTGACTTCGGAGCGCATGAAGCGGCTGCTCGACGAGGCGCGCCAGTCGTTCGACTGGGTGATCCTGGACACGCCGCCGGTGATGCTGCTGCCGGACGCCCATCTGATGTCGTCGATGGTCGACGGCGCCGTGCTGGTCGTCCGCGCCGCATCCACGCCCCACGAGCTGGTGCGGCGGGCATCGGACGCCGTGGGCCGCTCTCGCATTCTCGGCGTGGTGCTCAACCGGGCCGAGCCGTCCGGACAGCACGATCACTACCAGTACTACGGCTACGGATACGGCGCAGACACCAAGCACGGCAAGGCCTGATGCGGTTTCTGCTCCACCGGGTCCGGCTTCGGTCGATCGCGCTCGCCGCGTGTGAAACCGGCGTTCATCATGGCCGCGGTGGCCATCGCGGCGGTTGTGCGCCTGGCCCGGAGGACGCGGTCGAACTGTTCCTGTACGAGGGCGGCGTCTTCAAGACGTTGCTGGTGGTCGCGCATTGCCCAGGTCAGCATGTACTACGCCGACCTCTACGACCTGCGGGTCGTCGCCGACCGCCGCGAGCTTTTCACGCGGTTGATCCAGGCACTGGCCACCACGTCCTTCGCGCTGGCGGCGATCTACTTCTGGTTTCCGTCCACGATGCTCGGCCGGGGTGTTTTCCTCATCGCCTCGGTGCTGGTGGTCACGCTGGCGGTGGTGTGGCGCGTGGTCTTCGAGTGGCTGAGCGGACGCATGGGCCCGCGGGAGCGGCTGCTGCTCGTCGGCACCGGGCAGGCCGCCGTCGATCTGGCGCGCGAGCTGTTCTCGCGGCGCCACGAGCTCGGCGTCGAGATCGTGGGCTTCATCGACCCGGACCCGGCCAAGGTCGGCACGCCGCTCCTGAACCCCGGCGTGATCGGCGCGGTGGAGGACATCCCCGAGATCGTCAGGCAGAAGTCGGTGGACCGCGTCGTCGTCAGCCTGGCCGATGCGCGCGGCACGCTTCCCGGTCGATCGGCTCCTCGACATGAAGCTGCAGGGCGTCAGCTTCGACCACCTGGCGTCGGTCTACGAGGAGTACACCGGAAAGATCGCCGTCGAGAACCTGCGGCCAAGCTGGTTCATCTTCTCGGACGGCTTCCGCAAGACACGGTTCCTCTCCGCCGCCAAGCGCCTGCTCGACGTCGGCTGCGCCACGGTGCTGCTGGTGCCGACGCTGCCGCTGATGTTGCTGGTGGCCCTGGCCGTGCGCTGGACCTCGAAGGGCCCGGCGCTTGTATCACCAGCAGCGCGTCGGGCTGAACGGGCGGGTGTTCACGGTGCACAAGTTCCGTTCGATGCAGGCCGACGCCGAGGCCGCGACCGGAGCCGTCTGGGCGTCGAAGGCGGGCGACCCGCGCGTGACCCCGATCGGCGGCATTCTTCGCCGGACACGGATCGACGAGCTGCCGCAGCTGTGGAACGTGCTCAAGGGCGACATGAGCTTCGTCGGTCCGCGGCCGGAGCGGCCGGAGTTCGTGGCGGGACTGACCGAGAAGATCCGCTTCTACGGCCAGCGCCACGTGGTGCGTCCGGGCCTCACCGGCTGGGCCCAGGTCTGCTACACCTACGGCGCGACCGAAGAGGACGCGCTGCAGAAGCTGCAGTTCGACCTCTACTACATCAAGAACCTGTCGATCGCGCTCGACATCTACATCATCATCGAGACCATCAAGACCGTCGTCCTGCGGAAGGGTGTCGTAGTGGCCGCCGTCAGGCAGACCAATGCCATGACCGTTGACGTGGAGGACTACTTCCAGGTCAGCGTGTTCGAAGGCGTGGTGCCGCGGGAGCGTTGGGCGTCGATGGAAAGCCGCGTCCAGGCGAACACCGAGCGGCTGCTCGAGCCTGTTCGACGAGTTCGCCGTGAAGGGCACGTTCTTCGTGCTCGGCTGGGTGGCGGAGCGCTATCCCTCGCTGGTGCGGGCGATCGTCGCTCGCGGGCACGAGCTGGCGTCGCACGGCTACGCCCACCGGCTGGTCTACGACCAGACGCCGGACGAGTTCCGGCAGGACGTCCGGCGCGCGAAGGCGCTGCTCGAGGACGCGGGCGGCGTGGAGGTGCGCGGCTACCGGGCGCCCAGCTTCTCGGTGACCCAGCAGTCGATGTGGGCGCTCGATGTGCTGTTCGAGGAAGGCTACCGCTACGACGCCAGCATCTTTCCCATTCGCCACGATCGGTACGGCATCCCCGATGCGCCGCGCTGGCCGCATCACGTGGATTGCGCCGGCGGCCGCATCTACGAAGTGCCCGGTTCCACCGTCCGCGTCGGTGGCACGAACCTGCCGGTCGCCGGCGGCGGCTACTTCCGGATCCTGCCGTACGCGTGGACGCGCTGGGGCCTGGCCCGGCTGAACGCGCAGGACGGTCAGCCGGCGGTGTTCTACCTGCATCCCTGGGAGATCGACCCGGAGCAGCCGCGGCTTGCCGGCCAACGCCCTGGGGCGTTTCCGGCACTACCGCAACCTTCACAAGACCGAGCCGCGCCTGCGGGCGTTGATGCGGGACTTCCGGTTCGGGCCGCTGAACGCCGTCCTGTCGGGGTGCAGGTCATGAACGTCGCGATCGTCGGCACGGGCTACGTCGGGCTGGTCACTGGAACCTGCCTGGCGGACTTCGGGCATATCGGTCACGTGCGTGGACTCCTCCGACGCGCGCATCGCGACGCTGCTGGCCGGCGAGATCCCGTTCTACGAACCAGGGCTGCGCGAGCTGGTGCAGAAGAACACCGGCGGCGGGCCGCCTGCGCTTCACCAAGGACCTGGGCGGCGGCGGTCCGTGAGGCGGCGGTGATCTTCCTGGCGGTCGGGACGCCGGAAACCGCCGACCGGCGAGGCCGACCTGTCGCAGATCGAACGCGTCGCCGTCGAGCTGGGCGCGCATCTGACCGGCTACAAGGTCATCGTCACCAAGAGCACGGTGCCGGTGGGCACCGGCGCGTGGCTGCGCGAAATGCTGCAACGCGGCGCCGGGCCACAGGCCACTTTCGACGTGGTGTCGAATCCCGAGTTCCTGCGGGAAGGATCGGCCGTCAACGACTTCCTGAGGCCCGATCGCGTGGTGATCGGCACGACCAGCGAGCGGGCGGCCGCCGTCATGCGCGAGATCTACCGGCCGCTGTACCTGATCGAGGCGCCGATCGTCATGACCGACGTCGAGTCGGCGGAGATGATCAAGTACGCGTCGAACGCGTTCCTGGCGGTGAAGATCGGCTTCATGAACAGCATCGCGAACCTGTGCGACGCGGTGGGCGCCGACGTCCACGTGGTCGCCAAGGGCATGGGCCTCGACAAGCGCATCGGCTCCAAGTTCCTGCACCCCGGGCCCGGGCTATGGCGGGTCGTGCTTTCCCAAGGACACGCGGGCGCTGGCCGTGCTGGGCGTCCAGGAACGGCGCGCCGCAGCGAATCGTCGAGGCCGCGATCGAGGTGAACCACACCCAGCGGCAGCTGCTGGTGCGAGAAGATCGCGGCTGCCATGGGCGCCGTGGCCGGCCGGCCGATCGCCGTGCTGGGCCTGGCGTTCAAGCCGAACACCGATGACGTGCGCGAGGCGCCGGCGCTCTACGTCTGCCGCGAGCTGGCCCTCGCGGGCGCCGAGATTCGTGCCTTCGACCCGGTGGCCGACGACCGCGGCCGCCGATGCGCTGGCGGACGTGCGCGATCGGATCGCGTTCGCGGCCGACGCCTACGAAGCGGTTCGCCGGCGCCGAAGCGGCGGTCATCATGACCGAGTGGAACGAGTTCCGCGGCCTGGACCTCGAGCGGGTGCGGCGGTCGATGGCGCGGCCGCTGATCGTGGACGCGCGGAACGTGCTGGACCCGGTGCAGACCCAGCAGATGGGGTTCGAGTATCTGTGCACGGGCCGGCAGTCGTTGGCGCCCCAGCGAGTGCCGGCGTGATAGCCGACGCACGGCGCGAGCCACCGCCCCAGGTGGTCGTCGATCCGGACCGACGTGCCGGCTGCCGAGTCCGACGCCTACGTGCGCCGGCATCCCCGGGCAACCGGCTATCACCTGTCGCGCGTGGACGGAGCTGATCGGCCGGGTGTTCGGCCACCCGACCAGGTATCTGGTCGCCGACACGGCGAACGGCGTCGGCGGCGTGCTGCCGCTCGTGTTCTTCCGCAGCCGCCTGTTCGGCTCGTTCGGCGTGTCGCTGCCCTTCGTCAACTACGGCGGCGTGGTGGCCGACGAGCCCGGAAGTCGAGCGGGCGCTGCTCGACCGCGCGGTCGAGGAGGTGCGCGCCGGCGGGCGGCACACACCTGGAACTGCGGCACACCAGCCAGCGCTTCTGCGCACCTGACGCCGAGGCGGCACAAGGTGGCGATGGTGCTGCCGCTCGCCGGGACGTGCCGAGCAGGAATGGGAACGCCTGGACCGGAAGGTCCGCAACCAGGTGCGGAAGGGCGAGAAGAGCGGCGCTGACGGTTTCAATCGGCGGCGCCGAGCTGGCGGACGAGTTCTACGAGGTGTTCGCCCAGAACATGCGCGACCTGGGCACGCCGGTCTACACTCGCGACCTGTTCGACGAGGTGCTGACCACCTTTCCCCAGACCTCGCGGGCCTTCGTCGTGCGTCACCAGGGTCAGCCGGTGGCCGGGTCGGTCGTGGTGTGGCACCAGGGCGCGGCCGAGGTGCCGTGGGCGTCGGCGCTGCGCTCGGCCAACGCGCTGAGCGCCAACGTGTTCCTGTACTGGCAGATGCTGAAGTTCTGCGTCGAACAGGGCTTGCGACGTTCGACTTCGGCCGATCGACGCCGAACGAAGGGACGTTTCATTTCAAGAAGCAGTGGGGCGCCGCGCCGCGCGAGCTGGTGTGGGAATACTGGACCGCGCCAGGCACGCGCGGTCCCGGACATGAGCCCGAAGAATCCCGAAGTTCGATCTCGCGGTCACGGGCCTGGCAGCGGCTGCCGGTATCGGTGGCGTCGGTCCTCGGCCCGCACATCGTTCGCCACATTCCCTGTACGGGCATGCTCTACCTTTTCCTCGGGTCGGCTCGCCGTGCTGGCCTACGTGCTGGTGGGCTACCCCGTGCTTCTGCAGCTGCTCGTCAAGCTGCGTGGGGCGAGCGCCCGTCCGGCGGGCGGACATCACGCCCCGACTTGAGCTTCGTGATCTCGGCCTACAACGAGGCCGACGTGATGCGCAAGAAGCTCGAAAACGCGCTTGTCGCTGGATTATCCGGAGGATGCGCGCGCAGATCGTCGTGATCTCGGACTGCTCCGACGACGGCACCGACGACATCGTGCGGGAGTTCGCGTCGCAAGGCGTGACGCTGGCGCGCATGAACGACCGGCGCGGCAAGACCGCCGGGCTGAACGCCACCGTGCCGACGCTGAGCGGCGACATCGTGGTGTTCTCCGACGCCAACGCCATGTACGAGCGCGACGCGCTTCGAAAGCTCGCACGGAACTTCGCCGACGACACAGTCGGCTACGTGACCGGCGAAGCGCGATACCTGCAGAGCGGGCGAGGCGCGCCGCCGACGTCGGCGAACGGGCCTACTGGAACTACGAGATGCAGCATGAAGCGCCTCGAGACCCAGCTGGGCTCGATGGTGGGCGGCGACGGCGCCATCTACGCGATCCGGCGCTCCCTGTGGCAGACGCTTCCGGAAGACGCCATCAACGATTTCCTGAACCCGCTGCAGATCGTCGCGGCCGGCTGGCGCGGCGTTTACGAGCCCGAAGCCGTGTGCTGGGAGGAAACGGCCGGCCGCGTTCACTCCGAGTACCGGCGGCGCATCCGCATCGTGAGCCGCAGCTGGCGCGCGGTCTTCCAGGCGGGCCGCGTGCTCAACCCGTTCAAGGTCGGGCTGTTTGCGTGGAGCCTGTGGTCCCACAAGGTGCTGCGCTGGGCGTCGGGCCTGTTCGTGGGGGGGGCGGTGCTGGGCGCGATCGGCCTGATGGTCCAGGGAGGATACGCATGGCCGCCGATCGCCGCCGCGTTCGGCATCGCCGCCGCGGCCCTCAGCCGCAGTGGCCGGCGCCTGCTGACCACGACGGGCTACTTCGCGGTGCTCAACGTCGCCTCTCTGATCGGGATGGCGAAAGGATCGGCAGGCCGCGTCTCGGGCGTGTGGTCCACTCCACGGGCCGCCGCGGACGCGCTCAAGGGCGCGACCGGGCTGATTCCGATCGGGCGGATCTTCCTCGCGATCGTCGGCCTCGTGACTGTGGTGCTGATCGTGACGACGGTCGGCAGTGGAACCGCCCGGGCCCCGTTCTGGATCTCGCTGGCCGCTCTGGGCTACGTCTACGCGGGCTACCCCTTGATCCTCATGTGCGTCAAAGGGCTGCGGCCTCGCCCTCTGCGAAAGCGAGCCATCGAGCCAACCGTCTGCGTGTTCGTCGCCGCCAACGACGAAGAAACCGTGATCGAGGCAAAGATCAGAAACACGCTGGCGCTGGATTATCCGCCCGACCACCTGGACATCGTGGTGGCCTCCGACGGATCGGTGGACGGCACCAACGCCATCGTGCGTCGATTCGCCCCACGAGTGCGGCTGCTGGAGTTTTCGCCTCGACAGGGGAAGATGGACGCGATCAACCGCGGCATGCCGGCCGTGACCGCCGAGATTCTCGTCCTGTCGGACGCCAACACGTTTCTGCAGCCGTCCGCCATCCGCGCGTTGGTGGCGAACTTCGCGGACGATTCAGTGGGTGCAGTGAGCGGCGACGTAAGGCTGGTGGGGGAGCGCGCGTCGCTGGCCGGATCCGGAGGATCTGTATTACCGCTACGAGCGCTGGGTTCAGCAGGCCGAATCGGACATCGGCTCCCTGATTGGGGCGGATGGCGCGCTCTACGCCCTTCGGCGACGGCTGTTCGAGGCCCCAGCCGGCGACACCATTCTGGATGACATGGCGATTCCGATGGCCGTCGTGCGCAAGGGATATCGCGTCGTCTTCGAGCCGGAGGCGCGAGCCAGCGAGCCTGGAGTGGAGACCGCGCGAGAGGAGTTCTCCCGCAAAGTGCGCGTCGTTGCCGGCGCGGTACAGTTCCTGACGCGGCGCGACAGCGATGTGCCTGCCGGAAGCCCGCAGGTGACGCTGTCCCTCATTTCGCACAAGGCGCTGCGCTGGCTGTCGCCGGCCTTCGCCACGGTGCTGTTCATGAGCTCGCTGGCACTGGCCGGCTCATCGAGCCAGTTTGCCACCATCGCCACCGCACAGGGCATCCTGGTCATCGCGGGCGCATCAGGCTGTATCCCGCGGCTCAGACGCATCCAGATCGTCGGGCTGGCGCACTACTTCATGTTGGTCCAGGCCGCGGCCGCAATGGGATTCCTGCGCGGCATCGTCGGCCGGCAGTCGGTCCTCTGGGAGCGCTTCGTGCGCCCCACCGCTAATCAGCCACAGTCCCCCAGCTCTCAAGGGCGCGCTTCGTAGACGCCGCAAGAGATGGACGGATAGAAGCCCGTCTGGCGCAGCTTTGTGATCCATCGCTCTCCCGCGATCATCCGGTCGAAGTGGTCGTTGTTGAAGAAGATCACGTGCATCGTCCGGGGGTGCTGCTCGAATGATGCGCGCAGTTTGCCGACGACGCGCCGGAGTGTCTCACCAGAGAACGGGTTGTAAAAGTAGATGACGTTGGCGTCGGGCGGAACCTGGAATTCGGTCGCATCGATCACAAACAAGTCGATCTGCTTGGCACGGCGACGCTTCAGGACCTTGACATTCTGTCGAGCAAGCTCTACGAGGACCTCGGACAAGTCGATGCCCACGACACGTCGAAACGGCTGCGTAGCCGCCACGCAGACCGCCCTGCCCTTGCCTGCTCCGTAGTCGAGAAACACGCTCGACGGATAGTCGATGGGCAGCGCGCGTATCACGGAGAACAGCGCCCCATAGCCCAGGGCCGTCGAATCCATCGCATCGCCGGAAACGATTCCGATGTCGGCCAACCGTACGGTGGCTGCCGTCCGGACTCCGAGCCGGCGTTCGTGAAGCCGGTTGACGAACTGGTACACGACTTCCCGGCCGAAGCGGAGCGGCCCGAAGCGCCGAACGAATTCAGCGCCGGCTCTAGCCCTGGCCAGCATTGCGACCACCCAACCCGCGAAGGCCGGCGACCTTCTCGTAAACCTCTTCGTAGGCGTGGACCATTGCCTCGAGGGTGAAGCGTGCCTGAACTCTCTCTCGAGCCGCCTTTCCCATTGCGACGCGGCGGTCCCGGTCCATGACCAGGGCGCCGACAGCGTCGGCCAGGGCTGCAGTGTCGCTCGGAGGGATGAGCACCCCCTGGACGCCGTCTTCCAACAGCTCGCGGGCGCCTCCGACGTCGGTGGCGACGGTCGCGACACCGCTGGCCATCGCCTCGAGGATGGTGTTCGACAACCCCTCCGACGTCGAGCACAGCACGAAGATGTCGAGCGATGCCATCACGTTCTCGACGTCCGGCCGCATCCCCAGGAACGTCGTCCGGTCCGAAAGGCCGAGCCGGACCGCCTGCTGCTCCAGCGACGCACGCAACGATCCCTCGCCCGCGATGACCAGCCTGAACGGCAGGCCCTGTTTCATGAGCACAGCGGCGGCTTCCAATAGCCTCGCCTGATCCTTCACGGCTTCCAGCCGTCCCACCAGGCCGACGACGACGTCGTCCGCACACAGCCCCATCGCCGCCCGGGCGTCCTCGCGCCGCGCCGGGTCGAACCTGACCGAATCGACGCCGTTGCGAATCGTCCGGATGCGATCGAGAGGAAATCCGAACGTCGCCGCCATTCGCTGAGCGAGGGTTGACGAGACGGAAAGGACTCGATCGACGCGGCCCCACACGAAGCGCTGCACCGCGTGGTTGCGAACCTGCAGCGTGCCATGCTCACCGTGGACCAGACCCTTGACGCCGGTGAGCCGCGCGGCCACGACGCCCTCGACCAGCGTGGCCCAGCCGTGCGTGTGCAGAATGTCGGGCCGCTCGCGACGCAGCAGGCGTGCCAGGCTGACGACGAACGCGGGATCGTTGCCGAACTGCTTCCGGTTCATTTCGTGAAGGGCCACGTCCGGCTCGAGGCGGTGCTTCATGCTGTCGGCGGGCCGGCAGCTGCAGATGCTCGAGGCGATCGAACGTCGATCGAATTGGTTGACCAGCTTCAGCACGCCGCCTTCCATCCCGCCCAGCGAGAACTCGAAGACGACGTGCATCACCTTCAGCGGCCTACGCATGCCGGCCCACTGCGCGCTTGACCAGCGCCTTGAGCGTGCCGTAATGACGTTCCGCCGTCATCACCGCCCTGCCGCGAGCTGACACTCCGAGGCGGGTTCGAACCATCTGCCGCGTGGTGCTGGTCCAGCGGAACTTGTATGCCTCGTCGCCGCGCATGAAGTCGAACAGCGCCAGCCGCCGCTCGAACGCGTGCTGGATGCCCCGGCCTACGAGCAGCGTGCCAATCGAGTGATCCTCCCACGCCGGATCGATGCCGGTCTGAAGATAGAAGAGCGAGCCCGCGAACTCGAAACGGTACATGGCGCCGATGGTCTTGTCCTGGTGGCGGAAGCGAAACAACCGAAGGATTCCACGCTCGAACAACAGCGCGGCGACGTCCTGGTGAAACGGCATGCGGCGGTCGGCGCGGAAAATCGTGTCGGCACCCTTGGCTTCGAAGCGCTGGCCGTGAAGCTCGAACAGCTCCTGGATCGCCATGCGAATCGCCGATGCGTCGTCGACGCATTCGAACACAACCCCGAGCTCGCCGGTGCTGCGCTCGGCCTGGCGGAACTTCTTCCGGAAGTTGCTGCTTCGACCTGCAAAGAAGGCCGCCCAGTCCCCGGCGGCGGCGACGTCGATGAAAGGGCAGGTACGATGCGGCGTGACCTCGGAGGAGAACCCGGCCGCCTGCGCAAGGAATCGAAGGCGCTCGACGGTGGGTTCGTTCGACAGGGCGTTCGGCAGCTCGAGGATGTCGAGCCGCGATTCCACCCGGCGCAGCTCCACCAATCCATCGCCGAGGCCGGACCCGTCGCCCCAATCGCCGATCGGATGCAGGTAGTCGGTCGATTCGTACTCGGCACCGAGAAACGAGAAAACCGAGGCCGCGCCGGCCTTTCGCACGTAGCCCGGGATCAGGCCGACAAGCTCGGTCCCTCGCCAGGCCACGACGATTGCCAGCCGCCGCTGCACCCCATCCCGGTCCCGATAATGGCGCCACCAGGTGTGCATCCACTCCCAGGTCAGGAAAGGAGAGCCAACCTGAGCCGTTTCGAGCAGGCGCGTCCAGTCGGGCCGCAGATTCGCGAAATCGCCGTCCGTTCGGACGACCGAGTAAGTGGGGGTCATCTAGCCGTTGACGGGCGGACTCACCACATTGTATTCAGGGCCATAAGCCGATAAGTTGAACAAAACCTTGAGTCTGTCCCTGCGCGTGAAAGGCGCCCTGTTCCATTCCGGTTTCTACGCTGCTTTTCGGCAGATAGCCCCCAGCCGAAGACTGGCCATCCTTCGCTACCACGCGGTCTGCCCGCTCGACGGCGCCTACGCAGATCCGGGCATCTGTGTGTCTCCGGCCGCGTTCGGGGCGCACGTCCAGTATCTGGCCGACAACTACCGGGTGCTGTCGCTGCGCGACGGGGTGAACGCCTTGCGGCGCGGGCTCTCGCTGCCGAAGAACGCCGTCGCCCTGACGTTCGACGACGGATACGCGGACAACCTCGAGGCAGCGCGCCTGCTGGCGCGTCATGGCCTGACCGCCACGTTCTACATCACGGCCGGGTGCCTGGTGGATCGCGACGCCATGCCCTTCTGGCCCGCCGAACTGCGGCTGCTCGTCAACGCAATCACGGCCCGCGAGGTGGTTCTGGACGTTGCCGGCACACCGATGACTCTGCCGACTGCGACACCGGGCGACCGTCGGACCGCGATTTCGCGGCTGAACAAGGTGTTCAAGGGGCACCCGATCCCGGTGCGCGAGTCCGTACGCGAACAGCTTCGCCGAGCCGCCGGGCGTCCGGCGCAGCCGTCGCCGATGCTCACGAGCGCCGACCTGATTGCCATGCACCAGATGGGCATGGAGATCGGCTCGCACACGTTTACGCACCCCAACCTCCCGAATGCGGGGCTGGCCGACGCGGAGTCCGAGATCAGGACCTCCAAGCAGCGCCTCGAGGAGATCATCGACGGACCGCTGACGGCGTTCTCGTACCCGAACGGCGGCGCCGAGCGGTACATGACGCCGGCCATCGCCAGGCTGGTGCAGGAGGCGGGTTTCGAGTCCGCCACGACATCCCGGAACGCCATCGCCGGCCCCGCAAGCGACCTGTATGCGCTCGAACGCGTGCAGGTGTCCGAGCGGATCGAAGAGATGGCGTTTGCCTTGGAAGTGGAACGATACGCGTTCAAGCCAAAGCCGCGGCCGGGCGAGCTGTCCTGACATGGCCGCCCCGCGTCACGCGCTCGTAGTGGCCTACAGTTTTCCGCCCCATGGCGCCATCGGTACCATGCGGACGCTGCGAGTGGTGCGGCAGCTCTGCTCGCAGGGCTGGCGGGTTACGGTCCTCACCGGTGCCCCCTCGCACTACCTGCGACAGACGCCGGTGGACACCGCGCTTCTGGCTCGTGTGCCCGACGGGGTTCGCGTGGTTCGTGCCGGTGCCTGGCACGCGTGGAGCCGGTGGACCGACGCGCTCATCGGCGCGGTCCGCGCCGGCGGCAAGAGCACAGGCGCGGAGGTCCCCGCGGCCGAAGCGAACGTCACGCCCACACCTGCCCGGCCGAGGGCCGGTGTGGCGGCCCAACTCGCGGCCGCGCGGAACACCGTCGATGCCCTGCTGTCGATTCCCGACGGTGAAGCGGGATGGCTCGTGCCGGCCTGCGCCAAGGGGCTGATCGCCTGTGTGAAGGGAGATCGTCCCGACGTCATCTACTCCTCCTCCCCGGCGTGGACCGGGCAGCTCGTCGCCTACGTGATCGCGCGGCTGCTGAGGAAGCCGTGGGTGGCCGACTTTCGTGACCCCTGGGCTCGCGCACCGTGGCGCGGCGATCGGCTTGGCGATTGCCACATGGGCCGCGCGCGTTCTCGAGAACCAGGTGATCGGGCGCGCGGACTGCGTGCTGTTCGCCGCGCGCGGCAACCACGAGGAATTCTCGCGGCACTACGGTGAGCCGGCGGCCGCCAGGTTTCATTTCGTCAGCAACGGCTGCGACCCGTCGGAGTTCGAGGGGCTGGCCGGCCCGTCATCGACGGCCCGGGAATTCGTGCTGCTCCACGCTGGCTCCCTGTACGGCGGCAGGACACCCGTCCCACTTCTGACCGCCGCGGCGACCGCGATTCGCGAAGGCGCGCTCGATCCCGGGACTTTCCGCATCCGGTTTCTCGGGTCAGTGGGCATGAAAGGCCTGGACCTCCAGGAAGCCTGCAGGCAATTGGGCCTCGAGCGCGTCGTCGAGTTCCGGGCCTCGGTGCCTCGTGCCGAAAGCCTCGCCGCGATGGCGTCGGCTTCGGCGCTGCTGCTGCTGCAGCCGGGCCACACCGTATCGGTACCTGGGAAGCTGTTCGAGGACCTCGCCACCGGGCGGCCAATCCTGGCGGTGGCCGAAGAAGGCGAGATCTCCGAGATCGTGCGGTCGAGCGGCGTCGGCGTGTCCGTCATACCTGGCGATGATCGCGGGTTGGTGGACGCTCTCAAGCAGGTGGTCGCGATGGCTTCGTCGGACCTGCCGCGGCCGCCCCGCAGCCTCTACGACGGCAACGTGAACGCCGCGCGGACAGTGGAGATTCTGGATGCCGTCGCGTCGGGAATGGATGCCACCAAGGGCTCGCCGGCGCCACAGTCGGAGAGGTCCGTGGAGGCGGCGCCGTGAAGCGGCAGGTGTTGACGCTGTTGCACCGCAGCGGCTGCCTGGGCGCCCTGCGGATGCTGCGCAGCAGCGCCGTGGTGGTGCTGACCTATCACGGCGTGCTGCCGGGCGACGACGACAGCGACGATTTCCTGTCCGACAACTTCGTGTCCGCCGCGGCATTCGAGCGGCAACTGCAGTGGCTGTCGAGCCGTTATCGGCCCGTATCGCTCGCTGCGGTTGTGGCGTCCCTCGACGGGGGTCCGCCGTTGCCGGCTCGCGCCGCGACTGTCACGTTCGACGATGGATTCGCCAACAACCATTCGGTGGCGTTTCCGCTGCTGCAGCGGTACGGCATCCCCGCTACGATGTTCCTGACGACGGGCTGCATCGGCGTTCCCGGCGCCCAGTTGTGGACCGAGCGCGTCAAGCGCGCCGTCTACTTCACGACGCGCGACCGCCTGCCATCCGAGTTGACGGCCGGAGAGCCTGTGGCGCTCACCGGACTCGCAAGTCGTGCCAACGCGGCGCGGGGAGTCCTGTCGAGGTTGAAGCGGCTGCCCGCCGTGCAGCGCGACGCAATCGTGCAGCAAATCGAGGCAATGTGCGGCAAGGCGCCCGTGACGGCGGCCGAACAAGTCCGCTACGATTTCATGACGTGGGAGCAGGCGCGCGCGATGTCGAATGCCGGGATCGAGTTCGGCTCACACACGGTGACTCATCCGATGTTGTCCACCTTGACTGAACAGGAACTCCAGGACGAGCTTCGAGAATCCAAGCGCCGGATCGAACAGGAGCTTGGCCGCGAGTGCTACGCGTTTGCCTACCCCAACGGCAAGTTCGGCGATTACGGCGACCGCGAGAAGCAGGCCTTGCAGGCCGCCGGCTACCGTTGCGCGCTGGCGCTGAACGGCCGGCTGAACCGAGGCAGGATGGACCGATTCGAGCTGGAGCGCGTGAACATCGCCAGGGGCTTCGACGCACCCCTGCTGAATGCCCGGCTCACCGGGCTGCTCGCCGACGCGCGATCCGTGGCGCGGCGGGCAGGAACATCCCGTCAGCTGATCACTGAGAGGCCTCGATGAGCATCACGGCCATGGCCTGGCTGGCTATGTACTGCGCCGCCGGTGTGCTGGCGCTCCTCTATGCGCCGTTTTACGGTGTGCTCGGCTACCTGCTCGAGTACGACATGAGGCCGGAGCTGAAGTGGTGGGGAGACGAGCTTCCGGCCCTGCGATGGAACCTGATCATCTCGATTCTGCTTGGTGTCGGCTTCATCGTGCACCGCAACAGCCTGCGCAAAATGGTCGAGGTCTCGAACCCGTCGCTCAAGTGGCTGCTGGCGCTCGGCCTAACGATGGTCGTTGTCACAGGAGTTTTCGCCGTCAACCGTGATGTCAGCTGGGCATGGTCGTTCAGTGGATGAAGATGGCCGTCATCTTTCCCGATGCTGCTCGTCGGTTCAGTCCGGGACCGCCGCGCGCTGAACGCCGTCCTGATCGCGCACATGCTCGGCGCCTTCTGGTGGGGCTGGGACGCCTAGAACGACCCAAAGCGCGAAGCCGGGCGTCTGGTGAACATCGGCTCCGGAGATACGCTGGACGATAACGCCGCGGCGGCTCACCTGCTGACGGTGCTTCCCTTCACGTTGATTCTCCTGCTGACCGAGAAAGAACAAGCGCGTTCGGATTCCGGCGCTCGTCGCCGCGCCGTTCGTGATCAACACGCTGATCCTGTGCAACAGCCGCGGCGCCATGGTCGGCGTCGCCGCGGCTCTGCTGGCGGCATGGTCCTGGTCCGCACCGGTTATCGCATGCGACTCGCCGGCGCGGGCGTCGCGGTTGCGTTGTCGTTCTTCCTGTTGGCCGACGAGCAGTTCATCACACAGACAGCAGACCACTACCAGAGGCTACGGACAACTCGTCACAGGAGCGGCTGGCTTCGTGGCGGGGCGGCATTCGGCTTGCCCTCGATCGCCCGTTTGGCGCAGGCGGCCGAGGATTTCACCTTCTGAGCCCGCGATACATCCCGAGATCGTCGCCGCGCCATGGCGGGGAGTTGCGGGCGCCCCACAACACCTTCGTGATGGTGATGTCGGAGTGGGGCATCGCTCGGATTGATCTTCTACCTGGCGCATGTATGGATCGGCTTTCGTCGATGCTCCAGCGAGTCAAGAAGCGGGCGACACCAGAGGAGGCCGGGTTCTTCTATTGGCGCGCACTGGCGGTCCAGCTCGCGATCATTTCCTATATGGTGGCCGGCATGTTCAGCGATCGGCTGTACGCCGAAGCGGGATACTGGATGATTGCCCTCGCGTTTACGTCTCAATCGTATGCAGCTGACCGAGCAGGCTGGCTGTCAGGAGCCGGCTCAGCAGACGGCGCAAGCCCGTCGGCGGCATGGGCACCGAGCTGGTCGTACTCCAGCGCCAAGTCGTGATGGGCCTGCGCCCGCGATAGCGCCAGCGCTACTCGACCAGGATCACGGCCGACGCGGAAATCCACTTCGGCGCAGAGCCACCTCGTCCTCGAACCGATCCGCACCGAAGAACGGCCAGGAACTACCGTGGTCAAGTTCGCCGTGCGGCGACCGGCCGATCAGCCGCCGTTCTCGCATCTGTTCGTCAAGACCTACCGGCCCAAGCCCGATCTCGACGTTCGCGCAGCGGGTCGTCAGCGAATTCGAAGCCACGCAGCGGGTCAACCTTGTGATGCAGCCCTACGACGACCTTCAGGTGGTGCCGGCCGTGGCCTGCTATCCGGACGATCTGACGCTCGTGACCGAAGAGGTGACGGGCCCGACGCTGCTGGAGCACCTCAGGGCTCGCGCGGCCTGGTTTCCGGCCCAGCACGTTCTCGATGACTTGTGCGCGTCGATGCAGGCTGTCGGTCGGTGGGTGCGCGCGCTCCAGACCGCTGCCGGCGGTGAGTCTCGCCTGACGCCGCAAGGTATCGCGGCCTACGTGGACCATCGGCTGAAGCAGCTGGTTCAGTGTTCCGGCTCACGCTTTCACGAGAGCGATCGTGCAGACGTACTGCGCCACATCGAACGACTGGTGGAGCGGATGCCGGACGAGGCGTTTTCAACCGTGCCTGTCCATGGCGACATGGCGTTGAGCAACGTCCTGGTGGTGGGCCAGCCGAATCGCCGTGCTGGACTTCGCGATGATGAAGTTCGACGGAGCGCTGCTGGACCTGGCCAGGCTCTATCTGCAGACAGAGCTGCTGGCGCTCAAGCCCTACATCAGGCGAAGCGTCACGTCGCGGCTGCAGGCGGCTCTCCTCGCGGGCTTCGACCCCAGCCTGCGAGCCGGGGCTGCCGGCCTTTCGCCTGCACCTGCTGATTCACCGCATCAACAACCTGGCGACGGTGACGCTGAAGCCCGGGCCTTTCCCGGAATCCCTGTACAACCGCCTGGTCGCGCGCCATCACCGGCGGTCGATAGACGCTGAGCTCAGGGCTCCGATCGCGGCGTAATGGGTCTGGCCGGCGGAGGGCTCTGGAGGCGGCTCAGCAAGGCGCGCGCAATGTCCGCCCGCGAGCTGGCGACGCGGGTCGCGTACACAGGCGTGCTCTCGCTGGAGCGCAGGCAGCACGCAAAGGGCGCGCTGGCACCCCCAGGCCGGCTGGCGAAGGCTCTGCGGGCCGACCTGCGCGGCGAGGGCTGGCAGACACGGTTACTCGCCGCCAGGCGCCGCACGACGGCTCGGTTTCTTCCGAGCGTTCATCAGCAGCGCGCCATCCGCGAGGCCTTCTCACGGCGCCCGGACGAGGCACAACGTGCGCGCACCGCGGCGGACGCGGCAGCCGCGGGCCGGTTTCAGTTCTTCGGCGGCGACTTCCATCTACGCCAACGCGATCGATTGGCAGGCCGATCCAGTCACCGGGCGGCATTGGCCAGCGCGTCTTCCACGCCGACGTGCCGGTGCACGGCGGCGATGTGGGCTTCGGCGACGTCAAGCACGTGTGGGAGCTGAGCCGCCAGCAGTATCTGATCGATCTGGGCCGCGCGTTCTTCCTGACCGGCGACGAGCGCGATCTCGACGCGATCGAGCGCCTGGTCCGCAGCTGGATCGCCGGCAACCCCTATGCCACGGGCGTGAACTGGGCCTGCGCGCTGGAGCCGGCCTTTCGCGCCTGGTCGTGGCTGTGGGCGTATCACCTGACCGTCGACCGCCTTGCCCGACGCGTTCCACCTCGAGTGGCTCGAGGGGTTCTACGATCACGGGCGGTTCCTGGCACGGCATCTGGAGCTGTATTCCAGCCCCTACAACCACCTGATCGGCGAGGCGGCGGCGCTGTTCGCGCTGGGCCACGCGTTTCCCGAGTTCGCCGGATCGCCGGCGCTGGAAGGCGACGGGGCGCGCCGTGCTCGAGAGCCGGCTCGACCAGCAGTTCTACGCGGACGGCGGCTCGGTCGAGCAGTCCACGTTCTATCACCACGCGACGCTGGGCTTCTACCTGCTGGCGGCGCTGCTCGGACGCGCCAACGGCGACGAACTGAGCCCGCGCGTCTGGGCAGCGCGATCGAGCGCGGGCTCGAGTTCAGCATGCGACTGATGAAGCCCGACGGCTTGACGCCCGCGATCGGCGGCGCCGACGACGGCAAGCCGATTCGCATGGAGCATCTGCCGTTCTGGGACTTCCGCCCGTACCTGGCGATTGGCGCCGTGCTGTTCGGGCGCGCCGACTTCAAGGCGGCGGCGGGCCGCTTCTACGAAGACGCGTTGTGGCTGCTGGGCCCGGCGGGGCTGCCGCGTTCGAGGCGCTGCCGGCCGCGCCGCCCGCGGACAGACCGGCGTCGTGCTGCCGCACAGCGGCTACGCCGTGTTCCGCAGCGCCTGGTCCGGCGCGGGCGGACTACGTCTGCGTGGACGTCGGCGAACAGGCGGCCGGCATGCGCACCGACGCCGTGCCCAACTCGATGCACGGCCATGCCGATAGGCGTCGACGAAGTCGCGCCTCGGCCCTGGACGCCCGGCCCGTTCGGCGCTCACGCGTCTCGACACGGACTGCGCTCCACCACTACGCGTTGATCTCGTAGCGGATCCAGCGGCACTCGATCGGGCCGTTCATCACGACGTGCTTGCGCGTCGCGCGGAGACCGAGGTGGCGCGTCAGCTCGGCGTTGCCGGAAAGCACGAAAGCCGTCGCGCCCGTGGCCTGACGGTGCAGGAAGTTGCCGAGCGCGCGCCACGACTCGACGAGGTCGTCGCCCTCGACCCAGACGCTCGCCCCAGGGCGGGTTCACCACGACGACGGCGGGGCGCGGCTCCGGTGCGAACTCGCGCGCGTCCGCGACCGAGAGCCGCATCGACGTCCGAGACGCCCGCCGCCTCTGCCGCGATCTTGGCGCGAGCTCGATCGCGCCCGCGTGCCGGTCGGCGCCCTCGAGGACGAGGGCGGCGGCGCCGGATGCGCGCGCCGCGCATCCGCGACGAGGCGGTCCCAGGCGGCGGCGTCGAAGTCGGGCCAGCGCTGGAACGCGAAGGCGCGCTCGAGCCCGGGCGCGCGGTCCATCGCGAGGTGCGCCGCCTCGATCAGGAACGTCCCCGAGCCGCACATCGGGTCGACGAGCGGCGAGGCTCGGTCCCATCCGGTGAGGAGGAGGAGGCCCGCGGCGAGCGCCTCGTTGAGCGGGCTCTTCACCTGGATCGGCCGCCATCCGCGCTTGTGCAGGCTCGCGCCCGAGAGGTCGCGGTAGAGCGCCGCGACGTCGCGCCGGATCACGAGCTTGAGCGGCAGGTCGGGATCGTCGACGTTCACGTTGGGCCGCGCTCCGCGGCGCGCCCTGAACTGGTCGACGATGGCGTCCTTCACCGTGAGCGCCGCGATCCCCGAATGCGTGACCCGCGAGTCGCGCACCGAGGCGTCGACGGCGAGCGTCTGGTCGAGACGCAGGTAGCGCTCCCAGTCCGACGCGCATCACGGCCTGGTGGAACGTGCGCCGGTCCGGCGCCGGCGCTTCGAGGATCAGCTCCTGGACGCGGACCGCCGATCGGAGCCAGAGCGCGGCCTTGTATCCGAGCTCGAGGTCGCCCGCGAACGACGCGCCGCCGCCGCAACGCCGCCACGTCGCGGGCCCCGATCGCGCGAAGCTCCTCGGCGAGGACCTCCTCGAGCCCGAGCGCGCACGCGGCGAATAGCGGCGGTCCACGCGCCAGGATAGCGAGCGTGGAGCTTGGAGCGCAGTCCGTGTCGAGCCGCAAGCGGCTCGACCGCCTGCCTGGGCCTGGGCCGTAGGCGTGGGGCGAAGCCCGCCGCCTCGGCCGCACGGCCCCAGCCGGCCGGGCGCCGCTTCGCGGACGCCCAGGCCCAGGCAGCGGTGAGCCGCTTCGCGGCTCGACACGCTCTGCGCTCCGGGCAATCAGCTCATGGACAGGGCGCGGGCGCTCCGAAGTTGATCGTGATCGAGTCGACCGAGGGCAGGATCGCCGAGGGCGGCGTCAACGGCGGCGCCGCGTAGGCGATGTCCACGATGAACTCGATGAAAGGATAGCCGTCGAGCTCGTCGAGGTTCGCCGCGGTGATCGGTCCGCCGCCGGTCGCCGTCGACTTGATCGTCGCCGGGTCGAGGATCGGATTCTGCGGCGTGCTGTTCGGGGCTTCGAGCGCGCCATGATAGTGGATCGAGACTGTGGCGCTCGGCGCGTTGCCGAGGCTGAAGACCTCGACGGCTCCCGTGTAGTCCGGCGCGGGCACCCCGGTGTAGCGCAGCCCCGATCGGCCCTCGCCGGTCACGAGGCCGCCCGCGTAGATGAACGGCGGGTTGCTGAACACGGCGCCGCTCGTCGGCGACGGCGCCGGCTGAAGGTTGAAGTTGAGAGGCGTGGGCGCGGCCGTGCCTCGACCTGGACGAGGCCGGCGCCGCCGCCGCCGGACGCCTGGGCCGAGCAGCCGATCAGACCGGCGGAGGGGAACAGCCGGGCCGGGCCGACGACGTTGATCAGCGACGCTCGCGGCGAACGTGACCGTAGTGAACGACTGGATCCAGACCTGGCCGCCGGATCCGGAGCCGCCGGCGCCCGACGAGTTGGAGGCGTTTCCGCCCGCGGCACCCGCCGCGTTGATCTGGCCCGTCGCGCCTTGGGTATAGGCGCCGCCGCACGAGATGCGGAGGCCGCCGCCGCCGCCACCTCCGCCGCCGCCCTGGTCGTCGTTGTTCGGCGGCGTGCCGGCCGACGTCGAGGTGATCGCCGCCGCCGCCGCCGCCCGATCCGGCCGATTGACTGCGCGATCGGCGGGATCATCGCGACGGGAACCGGTGCTGGCTGCGCGATGGGCTGGACGACGTTGGGGTTCGGGAGGCAAGTCCCCAAGCGAGGAGCTCCCGGCTCCCCGATGCGCGCCGCGGTTCCGCCCGCGCCGCCGAGGCCGCCGAGATCTCCCGGACGTGCACGCCGGCCCGAGAGCGGGGAAGCAGCCGCTGATCGCCGCCCTGACCTCCGGCGTAGAGCGGGTTCGGAGTCGTGCCGTCGTTCGGGAGCCCGTCGATCGTCGGGCCGTACCCGTTCTCGCCCATCAGCGCGCGGACGGCGCACTGGAACGTCGGCGGACTCCCGACGGGGGAGTGACGCCGGAGCCCGCGCCGCCGGCGCCGCGCGCCTGCATTGCCGACTCCTCCGTTGGCCTCGCAATCGATGCCCATGCCGTTGTTCTGCTGGCCGGATTGCGCGCCCTTGTCGTAGACGGGGGTTGGCAGGGTCGGCGGGCTGACTTGACCTGGAATCGCCTGGATGATTCCACCGAGGACGCACTGACCCTGACAGCGGAAGTGCGCGCGATAGGGCCCGATGATCCGGACCGTCGCGCCCTGGGGGATCGTGACGGTGGTGAAGTTCCAGATGCCCTGCCGGGAGACGCCGGCCACGAGCTCGTTGGTGTCGAGGAGGGTCATTCCGAGCTGCGGGATTGAAGGCGCCGTCCGCGCCCGTGCCGATCAGCTCGGTCGGGAGCGTCGCGCGGAGGAATCCGTCGCCGGTCCACGATGCCGCGCCCGTGGTCCCGCCGGGATTCGAAGTGTCGAAGTTCTCGACGAGCGGCGGCTGTGGGACGGTAGGCGCCGCGGTCGTCTGGAAGAACAACTGGGGCACGGTCTGGATCGGGTTGCCGGCGAGGTCCTTCACCCCCGGGCCCGAACACGACCTGGTACGTCCTGCTTCCGATGAACGGGGCCGACGCGACGTAGTCGATCTGCGAGACGAGGTCGGCGCCCGTCGTGTTGGCGGCCTGATGGAACACGAGCGTGCCCGGGACCTGAGCGCCGGTGCCCACGTTGATGATCATCACGTTCGCCAGATCGATGCCGTTCGGATCGAGCGGCTCGTTCACGCGGATGATGACCGTGTTGTTCGCGATCGAGCACACGTCGATCGCGCGCCGGCGCGGGATCTCCGGTGGTCGGCGTCGTGTCGAGGACGAAGGGCGCTCCCGGCACCGGATCCATGAACGTCGCGACGCAGGCGCCCGGGTCGGGACAGCCGCACGTGCTGAAGCACGTGAACGCGCCCTGGGTGATCTCGCCTCCGCCCGACGACGACGACCGGGCCTTGGCCCGTGGGCAGCGAGACCTGGTAGTTCTGCGCCGGCGCGATTCCCGCGCTGCACCCGGCGGCCGGATTGCTCGGCAGCGTGGGCCGGAACACGACGACGCGCTTGTTGCCAGCGGGATGCGCGGGATCGTCCTCGACCGTGAACGTCCCTTGCGCGGGAATGGCGTTGATGGCCGTCGTGATGTTGATCGAGCCGACGGCGACTCCTCCGCCCGGCAGCGAGCTCTGGGTCGACGCGGCCGTTGAACGTGAACCGTGATGTTCGCGTTGATGAACACGCCGGCCGGGACAGACGCGCCCGGCACGTTGCCGTTCCGACCAGAGCGGCTCACGCGCACCGTCCGCCGTGATCAGCAGCAACTTCCCGGCGACCTCCGCCCCGTCACCGTCGCCGCTGCAACCGGACAGGAGGATCGACCGAAACCAGGACGACAGCGACCGCAAGAGACCGAAGGATTCTGGGACTGGCGTCATGGGACTTCTGCATCGGGTCATGGGCAGAGGGTGCGGAGAAGTTGATCGTGATCGAGTCGACCGACGGCAGGATCGCGCGAGGGCGGCGTCACCGGCGGCGCCGGGTAAGCGAGAGTCCACGATGAACTCGATGAACGCGTAGCCGTCGAGCTCGTCGAGGTTCGCCGCGGTGATCGGTCCGCCGCCGGTCGCCATCGACTTGATCGTCGCCGGGTCGAAGATCGGGTTCTGCGGCGTGCTGTTCGACGCTTCGAGCGCGCCCTCGTAGCGGATCGTGAGCGTGGCGCTCGGCGCGTTGCCGAGGCTGAAGACCTCGACCGCTCCCGTGTAGTCCGGGCGCGGGCACCCCGGCGTAGCGGAGCCCCGATCGGCCCTGCGCCGGTCACGGCCGCCCGCGTACACGAACGGCGGCGCGCTGAACACGGCGCCGGTCGTCGGCGTGGGCGTCGGCTGGAGGTTGAAGTTGGCGGCGTCGGCGTGGCCCTGTCCGGCCTCGATCTGGACGAGGCCGGCGCCGCCGCCGCCCGACGCCTGGGTCGAGCAGCCGACCAGGCCGGCCGTAGGGGAACAGCTCGCCGGGCCGGTGACGTGATCAGCGGCGTCGCGGTGATCGTGACCGTCGAGAACGACTGGATCCAGACCTCGCCGCCGGAGCCCGAGCCGCCGGCGCCCGCCGAGTTGCGCGGCGTTTCCGCCCGCGGCGCCCGCCGCGTTGATCTGGCCGCGTCGCGCCTTGCGACATAGGCCCCGACGCACGAGATGCGGAGGCCGCCGCCGCCGCCGCCGCCGCCGCCGCCCTGGTCGTCGTTGTTAGGCGGCGTGCCGGCGCGAGCTCGAAGTGATCGCCGCCGCCGCCGCCACCCGATCCCGCGGACTGGACGGGATCGGCGGGACCATCGCGACGGGAATCGGGCGCGGCTGGGCGATCGGCTGGGCGACGTTCGGAGTTCGGGAGTGCACGTCGCGCGAGATCGAGGAGCTCCCGGCTTCACCGAGGCGCGCCGCGGTCCCGCCCGCGCCGCCGAGGCCGCCGAGTCGGTCAGGACTGGAGTGCAGCGGCGCCGAGCGACGGGAAGCAGCCGCTGATCGCCGCCCTGACCGCCGGCGTAGAGCGGAGTTCGGGTGCCCGCGTTCGGGAGCGCCGCCGATCGTCGGGCCGTAGCCGTTCTCGCCCATGAGGGCGCGGATCGTGCACTGGAAGTTCGGCGGGCTGCCCGGAGGCGGCGTGACTCCCGAGCCCGTGCCGCCCGCGCCGCCGCCCGCGTTGCCGACGCCGCCGTTGGCCTCGCAGTCGATGCCGGCGCCGTTGTTGTTGCTGAGCCCGTCTGCGGTCCCCGTCGTAGCGGGGTTGCGGCAAGCGGCGGGCCGAGACCTGCCCTGGACGCGCCTGGATCATTCCATCGAGCGTGGAGACGGTGCCCGTGCAGCGGAAGTGGGCGAGGTAGGGCCCGATGATCCGGACCGTCGCGACTTGCGGGATGTTGACGTCGGTGAAGTTCCAGATGCCCTGCCGGGAGACTGCCGCCGACGAGCTCGTTCGTGTCGAGGAGCGTCGTCAGTCCGGCCGGAGGATTGAAGGCGCCGTCCGCGCCCGTGCCGATCAGCTCGATCGGGAAGGTCGCGCGGAGGAATCCGTCGCCGGTCCAGGCGGCGCGCGCCCGACGTGCCCACCGGGTTCGGCGTGTCGAAGTTCTCGACGAGCGGCGGCTGCGGGACGGAGGGCGCCGGCAGTCGTCTGGAAGAAGAGCTGCGGCGCGGATCTGGATCGGGTTGCCGCCGAGGTCCGTCACGGCCGGGCCGAACGACGACCTGGTAGGTCCTGCCGCCGACGAGCGGGGCCGACGCGACGTAGTCGATCTGCGAGCCGATGTCGGCGCCCGTCGCGTTGGTCGCCTGGTGGAAGACGAGCGATGCCCGGGACCTGCGCCCCGTTCGCGAGGTTGATGACCCTGCACGTTCGCCAGGTCGATGCCGGTCGGATCGAGCGGCTCGCTGACGAGGATCTGGATGACTGTGTCGTTCGGCGATCGTGCATGCGGTCGATCGGGGCCGGCGCGGGATCCGCCGGTCGTCGGAGTCGTGTCGAGGACGAACGGGTGCTCCGGGCACCGGATCCATGAACGGCGCGACGCAGCCGCCGCGCGGTCGGGGCAGCCGCAGGTGCGGAAGCACGTGGACGCGCCCTCGGCTCGATCTCGCCTCCGCCGTCGACGACGATCGACGCGGGCGCCGTCGCCCGACGGACAGCGAGACCTGGTAGTTCTGCGCCCGCCTCGACCCCGCGCTGCAGCGCGCGGCCGGATCGCACGGCAGCGTGGGCGTGAACACGACGCGGCGCATGGTTGCCGGCGGGAAGCGCGGGATCGTCCTCGACCGTGAACGTCCCCTGCGCGGGAATGAGTTGGTGAGCTCGCTCATGATGTTGATCGAGCCGAGCGCGAACCCTCCGCTGGGAGCGCGTCCGGGTCGACGCGTCCGTCGAACGTGAACGTGATGTTCGCGTTGATGAACACGCCGGCCGGGACAGACGGCGGCACCGTCGGGTGCCGTCACGACCAGAGCGGCTCAGACGCACCGTCCGCCGTGATCAGCAGCAACTTCCCGGCCGACCTCCGCCCGCCACCGTCGCCGCTGCAACCGGACAGCGAGATGACCGAAACCAGGACGACAGCGACCGCAAGAGACCGAAGGATTCTGTGGTGCGTTCATGGGACCTGCATTCATGGACATGGCGGTTGCGGTGAAGTTGATCGTGATCGAGTCGACCGAGGGCAGGATCGCGCGAGGGCGGCGTCATCGGCGGCGCCGGATAGCTGAAGTCGACGATGAACTCGATGAACGCGTAGCCGTCGAGCTCGTCGAGGTTCGCCGCCGTGATCGGTCCGCCTCCAGTCGCCATCGACTTGATCGTGGCCGGGTCGAAGACCGGATTCTGCGGCGTGCTGTTCGGCGCCTCGAGCGCGCCCTCGTAGTGGATCGTGACCGTGGCGCCGGGCGCGTTGCCCGAGGTTCAAGACTTCGACGGCGTCGGTGTAGTCCGGCGCGGGCGCCCCCGCGTAGCGCAGCCCCGAGCGGCCCTGGCCGGTGACGATGCCGCCCGCGTAGACGAACGGCGGGTCGCTGAACACGGCGCCGGTCGTCGGCGTCGGCGCCGGCTGGAGGTTGAAGTTGGGCGGCGTGGGCCCTGCGGCCGACTCGATCTGAACGAGGCCCGC
Source organism: uncultured Acidobacteriota bacterium (assembly GCA_963807235.1). Lineage (GTDB taxonomy): Bacteria > Acidobacteriota > Vicinamibacteria > Vicinamibacterales > UBA2999 > CAWEBF01. Next base: position 23,082 of record CAWEBF010000034.1, on the reverse strand, counting down.
GCCGCCGCCGCCCGACGCCTGGTTCGAGCAGCCGATCAGGCCCACGACGGGAACGAGTCGCGCGGGCCCGACGACGTCGATGAGCGACGCTCGCGGTCATCGTGACGGTGGAGAAGGACTGGATCCAGACTTCGCCGCCGGAGCCCGAGCCGCCGGCGCCGCGAAGAGTTCGACGCGTTTCCGCCGTTGCACGCCGGCCGCGTTGATCTGGCCGGTGGCGCCTTGCACGTAGGCGCCGACGCACGAGATCCGGAGGCCGCCGCCGCTGCCGCCGCCGCCGCCGCCCTGGTCGTCGTTGCTCGGGGGAGTTCCGGTCGCCTCGAGGTGGTCGCCGCCCCCGCCGCCGCCCGATCCCGCGGATTGGAACGGGATCGGCGGGATCATCGCGACCGGAATCGGGGTCGGCTGGGCGATCGGCTGCGTCACGTTGGGGTCCGGGGTGCAGGCCGCGGTCGACGATCCGAGGCAGTCCGGCTTCTCCGAGCCGTGCCCGCGGTGCCGCCCGCGCCGCCGAGCCCTCCGAGCTCGGTCAGCGAGGTCGTGCACGGCAGCAGCGAGGGGAAGCAGCCGCTGATCCCGCCCTGACCTCCGGCGTAGAAGGATTGGGAGTCGTGCCGTTGTTCGGGAGCGCCGTCGATGGTCGGCCCATACCCGTTCTCTCCCATCAGGGCGCGGACCGGGCACTGGAAGTTCGGTGGGCTTCCGGGCGGCGGCAGTGATGCCGGAGCTCGCCGCCTCCAGCGCCGCCGCCAGCGTTGCCGACGCCTCCGTTGGCCTCGCAGTTCGGCCGCCGCCGTTGTTCTGCGGACTCGTCTTGCGCGCCCTTGTCGTAGGCGGGGGTCGCCGCGGTGGGCGGCTCACCTGGCCCGGGATGGCCTGGATGATCCCGTTCGAGCGTGACGCGTCCCGTGCAACGGAAGTGCGCCAGGTAGGGGCCGATGATCCGGACGGTCGCGCCCTGCGGGATCGTGACGTCGGTGAAGTTCCAGATGCCCTGCGCGGGAGACCGCCGTTCACGAGCTAGTTCGTGTCGAGGAGCGTCATGGCCCGACCGGGGGATTGAAGGCCCCGTCCACGCCCGTGCCCGTCAGCTCGACGGGGAACGTCGCCCGGAGGAAGCCGTCGCCGGTCCAGGCGGCGGCGCCCGTTGTCCCGCCGGGGTTCGACGTGTCGAAGTTCTCGACCAGCGGCGGCTGCGGGCTGAGGCACGACGGCGAACGTCTGGAAGAACAACTGCGGCACGGTCTGGATCGGGTTGCCCGCCGAGGTCCTTGACCCCCGGGCCGAACACGATCTGGTAGGTCGCGCTCCGATGAACGGGCCCGAGCGACGTAGTCGATCTGCGAGATCGTGTCGGCGCCCGTCGTGTTGGCCGCCTGGTGGAAGACGAGCGAGCCCGGCACCTGGGCGCCCGTGGCGACGTTGATCATCTCGCACGTTCGCGAGATCGATGCCGTTCGGGTCGAGCGGCTCGTTGACGCGGATCATGACCGTGTCGTTCGCGATCGAGCAGACGTCGATCGGCGCCGGCGCGGGATCGCCGGTGGTCGGAGTCGTGTCGAGGACGAACGGGGCTCCCGGCACGGGATCCATGAACGTGGCGACGCAGGCGCCCGGGTCGGGACAGCCGCACGTGCTGAAGCACGTGAAGGCGCCCTGGGCTGATCTCGCCTCGCCCGTCGACGACGACCTGGGCCGCGCCCGCCGGCAGCGACGATCTGGTAGATCTGCGCCGGCGCGATCCCGCGTGCACGCGGCGCGCCGGATTGCTCGGCAGCGTCGGCGTGAACACGACGCGGCGATGGTTGCCGGCGCGGATGCGCGGGATCGTCCTCGACCGTGAACGTGCCCAGCGCGGGGAGCCGGTCAGCGTCGTCGTGATGTTGATCGACCCGAGCGGCGACTGCCTCCGGCCGGCAGCGAGCTCGGATCGACGGGTCGTCGAACGTGAACGTGATGCGTCGCGTTGACGAACACGCCCGCCGGGACAGGCTCCCGGCACCGTGCCGTTCGCACCAGAGCGGCTCCGACGCGCCGTCCGCGGTGACGAGCAGGAACGCGCCGCCCCGCCGCCTCCTCCGCCTCCGCTGCACCGGACAGCAGGAGGACTGAGATCACGGCGAGCGCCAGGACCACTGAAGACGCCGCTGCACGGATCGCTGGCTTCAGCACGGCTCGACGGTCGACGGTCGACGCGAGCCGCCGCAGCGACGCCGCGAGATTGTGCCGCGATCGATGGTCCTCGCATCGCGACCGTATCGAGCCGGCTGGCGAGCCGGCGGTCCGAGCCTGCACGTGCGGTCCGCGACAGTCGCGTCTATGCATGGCGTCCGGCACTACGGGCAGGTCGCCGCGGAGAAGTTGATCGTGATCGAGTCGACCGACGGCAGCATCGCGTCGGCGGCGTCGTCGGCGGCGCCGGGAAGGAGAAGTCGACGACGAACCCGATGAACGCGATAGCCGTCGAGCTCGTCGAGGTTCGCCGCGGTGATCGGGCCGCCGCCCGTCGCCATCGACTTGATCGTCGCCGGGTCGATGACCGGGACCTGCGGCGTGCTGTTGACCGCCTCCTGCGCGCCCTCGTAGCGGATCATGACCGTCGCGCCCGCGGCGTTGCCGAGGCTGAAGACCTCCACGGCGCCGGTGTAGTCGGGCGAGGACGGTCCGACGTAACGGAACCCCGACCGGCCCTGGCCGTGCACGACGCCGCCCGCGTGGACGAACGGCGGCGCGCTGAAGACGGCGCCGCTCGTCGGCGTCGGAGTCGGCTGCATGTTGAAGCTCGATCGTCGGCGGGGGTCCCTGCCGGCTTCGATCTGAACGAGGCCGTCGCCGCCGCCGCCCGACGCCTGCGTTCGAGCAGCCGATCAGGCCGACGATCGGGAATGAGCCGCGCCGGGCCGATCGACGTCGATCAGCGCGGTCGCGTTGATCGTGGCCGATCGCGAACGACTGGATCCAGACTTCGCCGCCCGAGCCCGAGCCGCCGGCGCCGCCGAAGCGCTGGAGCGCGTTTCCGCCGTTGACGCCGGACGCGATGATCTGGCCCGTCCCGCCCTGGAGATAGGCCCCGACGCACGAGATCCGGAGTCCGCCGCCGCCGCCGCCGCCGCCGCCGCCCTGGTCGTCGTTGTCGGGCGGCGTGCCGGTCGCTTCGAGGTGATCGCCGCCGCCGCCGCCGCCCGATCCGGCCGACTGGACCGCGATCGGCGGGATCATCGCGACGGCGAATCGGGGCCGGCTGGGCGATGCGGCTGGGTGACGCTCGGGACTCGGGTGCAGGCAGCGGTCGCCAAGATCGAGGAGCTCCCGGCTCCCCGATGCGCGCCGCGGTGCCACCCGCGCCGCCGAGGCCGCCGAGCTCGGTCAGCCCGGCGTGCAGCCGGCGCCGAGCGCGGGGAAGCAGCCGCTGATCGCCGCCCTGGCCGCCGGCGTAGAACGGAGTTCGGACGGCATGCCGTCGTTCGGGAGCGCCGTCGAGCGTCGGCCCGTAGCCGTTCTCGCCCATCAGGGCGCGCACCGTGCACTGGAAGTTCGCCGGGCTTCCCGGCGGCGGGCGTGACGCCGGAGCCCGCGCCGCCGGCGCCGCCGCCGCGTTGCCGACGCCTCCGTTGGCCTCGCAGTCGAGGCCGAGCGCCGTTGTTGCTGCTGGCCGGCTCTGCGCCCCCTGTCGTAGGCGGGGGTCGACGTGATCGGCGGGCTGATCTGGCCGGGGATCACCGTGATGATGCCGTTGAGGATGACATGACCCCGTGCAGCGGAAATGCGCGAGGTACGGGCCGATGATCCGGACGGTCGCGGTCGCTGGATGGTGACGGTCGGTGAAGTTCCAGATGCCCTGGCGGGAGACTGCCGTTCACGAGCTCGTTCGTGTCGAGGATCGTCGTCGTCGCCGACAGGCGGGATTGAAGGCGCCGTCGGCGCCCGTGCCGACGAGCTCGGTCGGGAACGTCGCCCGGAGGAAGCCGTCGCCGGTCCAGGCGGCCGCGCCCGAGGTCTGGCCGGGATCGTGTCGAAGTTCTCGACGAGCGGCGGCTGCGGGGACGAGGGAGTGACGAGGGTCTGGAAGAAGAACAGGGCGCACGGTCTGGATCGGGTTGCCGGCGAGGTCCTTCACCCCGGGTCCGAGCACGATCTGGTAGGTCCGGCTGCCGGTGAACGGCTCGCGTCGCGACGTAGTCGATCTGCGAGACGGTGTCGGCGCCCGTCGTGTTGCCGGCCTGGTGGAACACGAGCGTGCCCGGGACCTGGGCGCCGGTGGCGACGTTGATGATCCTCACGTTCGTCGAGATCGATGCCGTTCGGGTCGAGCGGCTCGTTCACGCGGATGATGACCGTGTCGTTCGCGATCGAGCACGCGTCGATCGCCGGCGGCGCGGGATCGGCGGTGGTCGGCGTCGTGTCGAGGACGAAGGGCGCTCCCGGCACGGGATCCATGAACGTCGCGATGCAGGCGCCCGGGTCAGGACAGCCGCAGGTGGTGAAGCAGGTGAAGGCGCCCTGTCGTGATCTCGCCCCCGCCCACGACGACGACCTGGCCCTGGCCCGCGGGCAGCGAGATCTGGTAGATCTGCGACGGCATGATCCCCGCGCTGCACGTGGCGGCCGGATTGTTCGGCAGCGTGGGCCGGAACACGACGACGCGCTTGTTGCCGGCCGGATGCGCGGGATCGTCCTCGACCGTGAACGTCGCCTTGCGCCGGAACGTCGCTGAGGGCCGGTCGTGATGTTGATCGATCCGACGGCGACTCCTCCGCCCGGCAGCGAGCTTGGATCGACGCCGGCGTTGAACGTGAACCGTGATGGTCGCATTGACGAACACGCCGGCCGGGCAGACTCCCGGCACCGTGCCGTTCGACCAGAGCGGCTCAGACGCACCGTCTGCTGTGATCAGCAGCAACTGCCCTTGCGCCTCCGCCGTTGCCGCCGCCGCTGCAGCCGGACAGGAGGATTACCGACGTGACCACCGCGAGACCGAGCCACAGGGCGTGAACGAACCTGTCCTGGGTCATGGGACCTTGTGCTCCGCTTCTGAGAACAAGGCCTGGGAACCAGAGATTACAGGATCGCGACGCCGCAAGTCCAACAAGTCTTCGCAGGCTCACTGGTATAAGCGCAGTCCGGACGGCGTCGCCGGCCGATCGATCAGGGCGAGGAAATCGGATTTGCTGAAGAGCGTCGGATCCAATTGGGCGCTGAACCTGGCCCAGATCGCGGCCGGATTCATCCTCCCGCCGCATCCTCTTCCACGCCCTCGGCGACTCCGCGACGGGGCTCTGGCAGATCGTCGTCTCGATGACGGGCTTCCTCGTCGCTCCTGACGCTCGGCGTCCCGATGGCGAGCGTCCGCGAGTTCTCGCAACACCTTGCGCACGGCGATCAGGAGCGCCTGAACCGCTCGATCGCGAGCGCGATGGGGCTCTACCTGATGATGGGGGCCCTCGCCGTCCTGGCCGGGCCTCGCCATGTACCCGTTCTTCGACCGGATCTACACGCACGGCGCCGAGCTCAGTCCGGAGGTGGCCGCCCAGGCGCGGGCTTCCTTTCTGATCATGGTGCATGCAGCTCGCTTTCGGCTTCGCCAGCCAGGTCCCCTCCGCGATCATGGCCGCGCACCGGGACTTCTTCGTCCGCAACGTCGATCAGCATCGGCGGCCTCGCCCTCCGCGCTCGCGCTCGATCGCGATCTGGCCTGCGCATGCGTGCCTCGCTCACGGTGCTCGCGTCGATCCAGGCGATCCAGATGGTCCTCGAGTTCGCGATCTCCGTCGCCGTCGTCAAGAGGCGCTATCCCGGGACGCGCCTCTCGCTCCGACGGCTTCGACCGCGCGGAGGTCCGCAGCATCGTCGGCTTCAGCGTGTACGTGCTCTTGTTCGCGATCGGCTACAAGCTCCTGTTCCAGACGAGCCCGCTCATCCTCGGCGCGTTCTGGCCGAAGACGCAGCGTCGCCGCGTTCGGATACGGCACGGCGCTCGTCCTCTTCCTGACCGACTTCGTGCTCGCGATCGGCGCCGTCGCGATGCCGACCGCGATCAAGCTCAAGGTCGAAGAGCCGCGAGAAGGAGCTCCAGGACATGTTCCTGCAGTGGTCCAAGATCGCCTTCTCGCTCGCCCTCGTCGCGGGCCTCTACCTGATGGTGCTCGGCACCGACTTCCTCCGCGAGTGGATCCGCGACGAGCGGTTCGACTGCGGCGGGCGCGGGGCGCGTCAACGCGATCCTGATGGCTCTCGCACTTCGTCTTCCTGCCGGTCCGCGGCGTCGGGCTCCCGATCCTGATGGGCCTCGGGCAAGCCCGAGCGCGCGACCGTCGCGTTCCTGGTCTCGGGCCTCTCAACGTGGCGATCGGGCTCGCTCCTCGTGCAGCCCATGGGAATGACCGGGCGTCGCGCTCGGGATCGCGATTCCGCGACGCCCTCTTCGCCTTCTACGTGCTCGTGCTCGTGTGCCGCGAGTTCGGCGTCCCGTGGCGGCACTACGCTCGGCTACGTCGGGGCCGAAGGCGCTGATCGGGGCCGTCCCCGTCCTCGCGTTTCCTCTTCCTCCTCAAGGCCTGGCGTGCCGCTCGACGGCCGCGTCCCCGTCATCCTCTGCGGCGTCGCGAGCACGGCGGTCTTCGCGGTCGTCTGGGTCTTCTTCGTCTACCGGAACGACCCGTACGTCGACGCGCCGGGCGCGCCTCAAGCGGCTCTTCGCCTCGCGAGGAAGCCGCGCCTCGTGACGCGCGTCACTCTGGGTGGCTCGCGCGCTCGCGCTCGCTGCGTCCTGCTCGTCGTCCTCGAGCTCGCTCGCGCGCGCGTGGATCCGCGCGCGCGCCGAGCTACGCGGTCTGGCGGCCCGGCCACCGGCTCCACATGCACACCGACCGCGCGCGTGCTCCCGAGCCAGGAGGCGCTCGTGCGGTTCGAGGTCAACTCGGAGGGCGAGCGCGGCGACGAACCGCCGGCGGACTCGCGCGCGACGTACCGGATCCTCGTCGCCGGCGGGAGCGCGGCCGAGTGCTACTTCCTCGACCAGCCCTCGACCTGGCCCGAGGTCCTGAAGCGCGAGCTCTCGACAGCCCGAGGCCCTCGCGCGCGCTCGGCGCCGCCCACGTCCACGTCGGCTCGATCGGCCGCTCGCTCGTGAGCGCCGAGTCGATCGACGAGGTCCTCACGCAGAGTCCTGCCCCGGTACCGCGAAGCTCGACGTCGTCGTGTTCATGATCGGCGCGGCGAACGTCGCGAACTGGCTCGCGAAAGGCGCGCCCGCGTCGATCGAGGAGAAGCCGGGCCCGGCCGCCGTGATCTTCGACGTGCACCCCTACGGGCCGTTCGGGCTCGCGCCCGGGCCGGACCGCGATCGGCGGAGCTCCTCCGCCGGCTTCCGCGCGAAGCACCTCCGGCCGGTCGAGGTCCGCCACGGCGCCGGCGCCCGCCTCGCCAAGGCCCGCGAGATGCGGCGGAACGCGAAGACGATCCTGACCGAGATGCCGGATCCGGCGCGCGATGCTCGACCACTTCGAGCGCCGGCTTCCGCGAGATGCTCGAGGACGTCCGCAAGCGCGTGCCGCGCGTGATCGTCGTCCGTCAGCCCTGGTTCCGGAAGGACCGGTACTCGCCCGAGGAGCTCGCGCACTTCTGGCATGGCGCGGCGGGCAACCCGTACGCGGGCGTCGTCGACCAGTTACTACTCGTTCGAGATCGTCTCGCGGCTCGTCGATCTCGTCGACCGCCGCGTCGCGGCGGTCTGCCGACGAGCTCGGAATCGCAGCAGGTCGACCTGATGCCGCGGCTCGAGCCGAGCCTCGCGACCTTCTACGACTTCTGGCACTTCACGCCGGCGGGCGCGGCCGTCGTCGGGAAGGCCGTGGCGGAGGCGGTGCTAGAACCTCGCGCGCGGGTTCCGCGCGGGGATGACCGATTCGTCACCAGCCACCGCGTGCTCCTCGGGCGACGCGCGCGCGCTGCAGCGGCGTCGCCGACGCGTCGGTCCACCTCGTCGTCACGTCGCCGCCGTACCCCATGATCGAGATGTGGGACGGCATCGTTCGGCGAGCTGGCGCCCGCGATCGCGGAGGCCTCGCTGCGGGCGACGTGGGACGCCGCTTTCGAGGCGATGCACGCCGAGCTCGACCGGGTCTGGGCCGAGTGCTGCCGCGTCGCTCGTCCCCGGGCGGCATCGCGTGCATCAACGTCGGCGACGCGACGCGGACGGCCGGCGGCGACTTCCGGCTCTTCCCGAACCACGCCCGCATCGTCCTCGGCATGACGCGCGCGGGCTTCACGCCGCTTCCGGACATCCTCTGGCGGAAGCCGACGAACGCCCCGAACAAGTTCATGGGCTCGGGAATGCTGCCCGCCGGCGCCTACGTGACGTACGAGCACGAGTACGTCCTGATCTTCCGGAAGGGCGGCAAGCGCGCGTTCGACGAGCGCCGAGGAGAAGGCGGCGCGCCGCCGGAGCGCCTTCTTCTGGGAGGAGCGCAACGTCTGGTTCTCGGACGTCTGGATCGGACCTCGTCGGCGCGCGGCAGGACCTCGCGGATCGCGGACACGCGCGCGCGCAGCGCCGCGTTCCCGTTCGAGCTGCCGTGGCGGCTCGTCCAGATGTTCTCGGTGTACAGGGCGACGCGTCCTCGACCCGTTCGCCGGAACCGGCACGACGCTGGCGGCCGCGCTCGCGTCCGGCCGGAGCAGCGTCGGCATCGAGCGCGACGCCGCGCTCGTGCCCGCGATCGCGCAGGCGCTCCGCCGCGCGCCCGAGATGCGGGCAACCAGCGCGGACGCGCGCGCGGCTCGAGGCCCATCGGGAGTTCGTCGAGGCAGCGCCGAGGCTCCGGGCGCGCCGCCCGCACGTCAACCGGACCTACGGCTTCCCGGTCGTGACGGGCCAGGAGGTGGATCTCGTCTTCCTCGAGGTGACCGATCTCCAGTCCGACGGGCCGGACTCGTTCCGGGCGACCCATGCCCCGGCCGCGAGCCAGCCGGCGTCCCCTCGTCCGGGGTTGGGGATGGGGCGTTCGTCGCGAGGCACGTGCTCGGAGCGGTCGAGGGACCGCCGGCTTCAGGCGGCATGAACTCGGACAGCCACGAGAAAGAGCCGCTGAAGCCGGTCCGGGGTCCCCAACGCGTGCGTAGTGCGCGTCGGTGGTGGTCCCTACCTAGCTCTTCTCGTAGCGGTCCAGGACCCGCTCCTCGAGGTCGGGGGGCACGCGCGCACGCGAGGCGCGCGCGTCGAGGATGTCGCGGAAGGCCTCGGCGGGCCGCTCGTGAGGGATCGCGGCGAGCACGCGGTCGACCGCGGCCGCGGCATGTCCGGCGTCGGGCGGCCGAGCGCGTGACGCGAGGTCGGCGCGGCTCGAGGTCGAGCGCGAAGGCGAGGACCGCGGCGACCCGATCCGCCGCGCGAGCCTCCCGATCGCGCGGCGCGGCGCGCGTCGTCGGGCCGCAGCGCCGATCGCGCACGAGGTCGTCGGGCGCGAGGCCCCGCGGGAACGGGTCCGCCTTCGCGGCCGCCGCGGCTGCGGCGAGGCGATCCGCCCGTCAGCGTCGAGCGGATCGCCGCTCGGCGAGCTCGCCGCGCCGCACGGCGATGCAGCAGCGCGAGGAGCGCCTCCTCGGCCGCGGGCGCCGCCCGGTCGGGATCACCGAAGAGGTGGAGCGCCGCGTCGAACGTCGGGGCGATCGTCCCCGAGACGAGGTCCTCGATCGCGTCCCAGTCTCCGCGCGCGCGCCCGCTCGATGAGAGGCGGGCGGTCGTCGTCGGTCAAGGCTTCGCCTTCTTGAACAGGTTCGAGTACTCGGGCACGACGTCGGCGACGAAGGCCTTCATGCCCTCGACGGTCTTGTGGTGCTCGAGCATCTCGCGCAGGACCTCGAACGGGATCGTCGAGACGTCCGCGCCCGCGAGCGCGCACTCGCGCACCTGGCGCGGGTGGCGGAGGCTCGCGGCGAGGACCTCGCACTCGAAGTGATAGTTCTCGAACAGCGCGACGATCTCGCGGACGAGCTGGACGCCCGACGCGATGCCGCCGTCGTCGACGGGCTTGCCGTCCTTCTGGACCCCGCCGACGGGAAGTAGTCGGACTTGCCGCCGGGCAGCGCCCGCCTTCTTCCGGAGGTCGTCGTCGATGCGCCCGGCGAACGGCGAGACGTACGACGGCGCCGGCCTTCGCCGCGAGCATCGCCTGCTCGGGCGTGAAGATCAGCGTCGTGTTGATCGGGATGCCCTCGCTCGCGAGCGTGCGGATCGACTTGAGCCCGTCCCAGCGACGCGCGTAGTTCGGCTCGCAGCCCGGGTTCACGGGGATCTTCACGACGACGTTGTGAGCGACGGGATTGAAGCGGCCGGAACAGGAAGCGTCCCTGCGCCGTCATCTCCTCCTCGGTCGTGCCGATCACTTCGAGGCTCACCGGCGCGTCGCCGGCGGTCTCGAGGACCCGGCAGATGTAGTCCTCGAGCGAGATGTTCTCGCCCGAGGCCTTCGTCTTCTCGACGGCCTTCTTGATGAGCGACGGGTTCGTCGTGATGCCGTCGACGATGCCCCACGAGAACGCTTCGCGGATCTGATCGAGATCGGCCGAATCGATGAAGATCTTCATGGTCGATCTTAGGACTCCGCGACAGGGGAAGAACGCCGTGCCGGCGACCTCACCGACCCTTCGCTTCGCTCGGCGACCCCGACGGACGTCCGAGCTCCGCGCTCCGTCACTCGACGCTCACGATGCTGGCCGGATCGAGGAGCCAGCAGCCGGATGAGCGCCTCGCTCGACCTCGGCCCGGTCCTTCGATTCGAGCGTGATCTGGACCGAGTACTCGCGAGGTTTCGAGGAGCGGGTACGAGCCGATCCCGACGGTCGGGACGTCGGCGTGGACCCGGTCGAGCGCGTCCGAGATCTGCCCTTCCTCGAGCCGCGTGAACACCCGGCGCAGGACGAACGGCGCCTCGCGGAACCGCTCGCGGATCGCGAGGAACTTCTTCCGCAGGAGCTCGGGGCTCCCGGGAAAGACGTAGACGTTGCGGACCCGCACGACGGGGAAGAGCAGGCCCTCGCTGAAGACGAGCTCGCTCTCGGCGGGGAGCTGCGCCATCTTCATGTGCGCCTCGGTCGTCTTCCCCTTGAAGAACGCCTGCGATGATCGCCGACCATTTCGTCGAAGCGGCGGAGCGGAACCTGGAAGGCCGCGGCGACTCCTTCGAACGTCAGGTCGTCGAGGGTCGGGCCGACGCCTCCGGTCGTGATCACGAACACCGCGCGGCCGCGAGGCCTCCGCGACCGTCGCTCGCGATCGTCGGGACGTGGTCGGGGATCACGGTGATCCGCTCGAGCTGCACGCCGAGCGCCCGCAGCTCGCGGACGAGGAACGGGCCGTTGTCGTCGGGAACCTTCCCGCTCAGGATCTCGTTCCCGATGATCACGATCTCGGCGATTCGGGTCATCGCACGATTCTACCGAGCCGATCGAGCCATCTACTGATCGCCGTCCGCCCGCACCGCGGCGCGCGCGAGCTGGAACAGGCACGAACGCGGGCAGGAGGAGGAGGCCCGCGAGCAGCGCGAACCAGCCCGAGATGTCGCTCGGACGCGAGCCACCATGCGATGCGTTCCGATGCCCGTGAGCGTCCACTCGACGACCATGCGGAGCGTCAGCGCGATGCGAAGCCGGCCCGTGAGCTGGAGCGCCGCGCACGAGCCGCAGCGGCCCGACGATCTGCGTGAGGAGGCCCCACGCGAACAAGGCCCGACATCACGAGCGTGCCCGGGCCGCGCCGCGGAAAGAACTTCTGGCGCACGACGTCGTCCCACCAGAGGAACGCCCAGAACGTGCTGCTCGAGACCAGGACGCACGAGCACGAGCAGCGTGGCCGCCGCCGCGGACGCGTCGACGGGGTGAGGCGGCGGCGCGCCGGACGTGGACGGCGCCGCTCGGTGACCTTCTGGTCGTGACGGAGCGAGGACGTGGTGCAGATCCACGACGACCCGGCGTGAGCGGTGTTGTTCGTCCTCGTCATGGCGACGCCCGACGACGTCCCATTCTATCGCGATGGAGCGCAGTGCGTGCCGCTCGCGTAGCGAGGACCGCCTGCCGAGCCGGGCGTCCGCGAAGCGGCGCGCGCGGCTCGTCCTTGAAGGCCGAGGCGCGACTTCGTCGACGCCTCGGCTAACAGCCGGTCGAGCCTTCGGCTCGACCCGGACTGCGCTCCAGCGCACCCTATCGCAGCAGCGCTTCTTGCAGCACCGGGTGGTTCGCCTTCGCGGGAGGCGCGATTCCGAGCGCCGCGGCGATCGTGACCACTCCGGAAGCCGGCGCGACGGCGGCGGCGCTCTGGTATCCCGGCCTGATGCCGGGCCCGCAGAGGAACAGCGGGACGCGGCGGTCATATTCGTGCGGCGTGCCGTGGTTCGCGCGGCTCGCGCCGAAGAGCCAGTGGGGCTTGGGCACGACGTAGACGTCGACGGAGCGCGATTCGGCCTGGGCGTGCCGCACCGCGTCGTGGATCGGGCTTTGCGGACAGCGTGCCGTCGAAGACGCGATGGATCGGGATCGCCTCCGCGACTCCGGGATACGCCGAGCGCGGCCTCCGCCGCGCGATCCTGCGCCGCGTCAGCGCGATCTTCTTCTCGCCGAGGAGCGCCCGGTCGAGGAGGACGTCGGCGTCGAGGGTCCGCTTGACCCAGTGCCGGGACTCCGGCGCCGCGCCGTAGGACTCCCGGAGCCCGCCCTCGATCGCGATCTTGAGCTTGTCGGCGCTCACGCGGCCCGCGGGGACGCCGCGCCGCGCGAGCGCCTCGGGAATCGGGCCCGACGCCGTGGTCCGCGCTCAGGATGACGTGCCACCGGCCCTTCCCGGCGATTCGGTCGAGGTCGCGCCAGGAAGTCCGCGAGCATCCGGTCCGTGCGGATCGTGATGTCGCGCACCTCGTGGCTCTCGGGGCCGTAGAGGTGTCCGACGAGGTCGTTCGAAGAGAGCGAGATCGCCGAGGAAATCGGTCGCGTCGTCGCGTGCCGAGGCCGGCCCGCTCGATCAGGAACCGCGCCGCCGCGAACATGAGCTCGAGCCCCGCCGGCGAGGCGCAGACCGCTTCGACCCAGGCCGGATGCGAGGCGAAGCGCTTGCGGCGGAGGTCGTGAGGGAACTTCCGCGAGCCGTCGCGAACGGACTCGACCGGATCGTCGTCGGGTCCGAGATCGGCGTACGCCTCGGGGGGTCCTGACCTTCACCCAGAGGTAGCCGGCGTACTTCTCGATCCCGGGGAGCTCGTTGAGGCTGCTCGATCCATTCGAACGGCGCGAGTGGATTCTGCGAGGAAGCCGTCGGCGGCTGGAACGCGAGGCTCGAGACGAACGCGTCCGCCTTTTCGATCGAACCAGACGGCGTAGCCCATCGGTCCCGCCGGCAGGATCGCCGAGCGGTCCTTGATCGACGACCGTCACGATTCGCGTGCCGAGACGCGCCTCCTCCATCGCCTCGCCGAGCGTCGGCGCGAGCAGCCGGTGGGCGCTCGCGCCGCGCATGCCCGCGTGGCCGCCGACCGCCTGCACGTCCGGGTCGTCGACGCAGCCCACGACGACGCCGGTCGAGGAGTCGATCCATTCGTTGCCGACGATTCCGTGCATCGCGGGCGAGGCGCCGGTCGAGAGCGAGGCGTGTCCCGGCCCCGTCTCGGAACAGGCATGGTCGTAGAGGGCGTCGGGCCAGAAGGCGCCTTCGCGCGCGAGACGCTTGAAGCCGTCGGGCCCGAGGTGCGGCCAGGCCGTGCGGAGCACTTCGGACGCGAGCTGGTCGACCACGAGCATGACGACGAGCCGCGACCGGCCGCCGGCGGTCGTCTCCGCGCGCGACTCCGCCGTCGAGCGCGAGCTCTGGCCGGCAGCGAGGCCCGTGATCAGCAGGAGCGCCGCGATTGCTCGCACGTCGTGCTCAGATCGTGCGGACCGAGGGCATGGTCTTTCCGTAGACCGGGATCAGCGCCCCGTTGACCGCCCGGGCCGCCGGGGAGGCCAGGAACACGACCACGTCCGCCACTTCGTCCGCGAGCAGAGGACGCGCCGACGGCCACTCCTTGAGGAGGACCGCGGCCTTCTTGGGGTCGCGCTCGACGGCGCCGGGACAAACCGCGTTGACGCGGATGCGGTGGTCCTTCAGGTCCTGGGCGAGGGCGAGCGTGAGGCCGTTCAGGCCGAACTTGGTCGCGACGTGCGGCGCGACGTTCTTGTCGCCGACGATTCCGTGGATCGACGAGATGTTCACGATGCACCCGCCGCCGCGCGACTGCATCGCGTCGATGACGGCGCGGGACCCGTACATCACCGACAGCAGGTTGCTGCGCACGACGTCCTCGAACGCGCGTGGGATCCCAGTCGCGGAACGCCCGCCACACGAACCTCGCGGCGTTGTTGACGAGGATCGAGACGGGCGCGCCGGCGCGGCGCTGCGTCTCGTCGACGAGCCTCTCCCAGTCTTCGATGCGCGTCACGTCGGCCACGATGAAGTCGGCGTTGCCGCCTCGGCCGGCGATCTCGGCGACGGTCTGCTCGAGGGGAGCCTGCGTGCGCCCGCAGACGATCGCGGTCGCGCCCGCGTCGGCGAGCTTGCGCGCGATGGCGGCCCCGAGGACCCCGCCGCCGCCGGTCACGATCGCAACTTCGTTCTTGAGCACGGGCGCGTCATGGTGTCGCGATCGCGTCACCGGGGCAAGGGCGGCCGGACTATGCACTTGCGGGTACGGTAGGCGGAGGCCGCGGCGGTCAGGTAGTCGACAGGCTCCAGACGGTGACGGCGATCACCGCGACGGCGATCCACGTCGTCCAGCGATCCGCGGCCTCGGGGCTCAGGTGCGGGCGCTGCCACGCCACGAGCACGAGCAGCGGGGCGCCCGAGCCCTGCACGATGGCTTTCAGCTTGCCGGAGACCCGCGCCGAGGTGCGGCCGCCGGTCAGCGCGCTGAAGATCCTGACGTACGACACCACGATGTCGCGTCCCGTCATCACCAGCGGCACGGCGATCGTCACGAGCCCGCAGAGCGCGAGGCGAAGTACATCGCCAGGCGGCTCAGCGAATCGCACAGCGGATCCAGGATGCCGCCGACGCGGGCCCGCCGTTCCGAGCCGCCGGGCGATCACGCCGTCGACGATGTCGGTCGCCTCCTCCAGGACGGCGATCGCGATGAGCAGGACCGTCCACCCGGTCGTGAGCCCGCCGTCCTGCACCGCGCGCGCGAGACAGACGACGAACGCCGCGGCGATTCCGAGCCTGCTCAGCGTGACGGCGTGGGCGATCATCCGCGACGGATTCCGCTCGGGCCCCACTCGGAGCGGTAGAAGCGAAAGGCCGCCTCGTCGGACGTGTAGAGGCGCTGGCCGTCGAACGCGAGGTCCTCGACGCCCCGGCCCGGCGCGTCGAGCTGGCGGACCGTGGACTTGCGCGCGCTCCCGGTCGCGACGAGCCTGCTCGACGTCCATCTGGTTGATGACGTCGACGCCCTTCTTGTTCTCGGCCTCGAGCAGCGAGACGCCGTCCCAGACGAGGCCCTGCGAAAACCCCTCGTTCTCGTAGGAGAAGACGACCGCGTTCGAGAGCCCGCCGTCCGCCAGCGCCTGCTCGGGCCGGACGACGTAGGTCCGCGACGTCCGCCCGTAGTCCGAGATCGCGAGCAACGTCTCGCCTCCATGCTCGAGGATCGCGCACGCGCTCGTGCCGCCGAGCCCGGTCGGGAAGCTTCCGACGACCACCGCCTTCCCGGCCGCGAACGAGCGCTCGAGGTCGATCCGGTAGCCGCGGTTGCTCTTGTAGTCGACGGCCCAGAGGTGCGTCGCCGTCCCACGCGAGCCCGCTCGTGTGCACCGCCTCGGGCGGCATGTCGAACGTCGCCTCGAGATCCATGCGCTCGGGAGCGTAGCGGTAGACCCGGGACTGCGTGTCCTTCCACGAGTTCGCGAAGACGATCCGCCCCTCGACCCAGGTCAGTCCCCTGCGGCGTGTAGCCCTTTTCGCCGAGCGGCGTCGGACCGAGGTCCTCCCAGGCGAGGCGACCCCGCACGGCGCCTCGTTGACGCCGGACGCTCTTCACAGGACCTCGGGATCATGCGGCGTCCGGCCATCGCGCCGACGAGGTTCGCGTGGATCTCGACGAGATCCTCGGTGTCTCGTCGCGTAGCCGCCCGCGAGCGTCGCGACGAGCGGGAGGGTCCGCTCGCGAGCAGGCGCCGAGGACCGCCGGTCGCGCCGCCGGAGTCCCTCCTTCGTGAGCGCGAGCCCGCCGAGCTGGTCGCCCTCGAAGGGATCGCCGCCGGCGACGTAGTGGACGAAGTCGGGTTCGTGCCGGGCGATCGCGTCGGCGAGCGCGGATTCGAGCGCGGCGACGTATTCGTCGTCGCCGCAGTCGTCGGGCAGGCCGACGTTCATCGACGCGGGCTGCTTGATCGGGTAGTTGTTGGCCTGGTGCAGGTCCAGCGTGAAGACGCGCGGGTCGTTGCGGAAGATGTGGATCGTCCCGTTGCCCTGGTGGACGTCGAGTCGACGACGAGAGGCCGCTTGATCGCGCTTGCGGTCGAGCGCGTCGACGATCGAGAGCGCGATGTCGTTGAAGAGGCAGAAGCCCTGGCCCGGCGTGCGCGAACGCGTGGTGGAATCCGCCGCCGAGGTTGATGCCCGCAGGCCCCGGCGTCCGTGCTCGAGGACCCAGCGCGTCACCATCAACGTGCCGCGGGCCATCGTCGCCTGGGCGGAGACGACGCCGGGAAAGCAGGGGACCTCGAACTCGAGCAGGCCGGCCTCGGGATCCTCCTCCGCGAGGCGCGTGCACCCGCGCGAGGTACTCCGCCGTGTGGACGCGGCCGAGCTCGTCGTCGGTGAGCGGCCCTTCGGGCGCGAGGTGCGTCGGCCTTGGCGAGGAGACCGAGCTTCGCGGCAGCGCTTCCACGTGCGCTCGTACTTGTCGGATGGGAAGACGTGGGGCCCGAGCGGCATGCGGTACAGCGGCGCGTAGGCGACCGCGACCGGGCGCGTCACGGCGCCGGCGCCTCGGGCGGCGGGAGCGGCGCCGGCGCGCCGTCCGGCCGCCGGCGGCCGAAGAGCGCGCGCGAGCTCGTGCCGGAACCTCCAGACGAGGAACGGCGACGATCAGGCCGGCGATCCAGACACCAGCCGATCCTTTGCGGATCTCCTCCAGTTGGGCCGACGCCGCGTAGCCGAGCCAGAACCAGAGCGGCACGCTGACGAGCGCGGAGAGCCCGTCCCAGAAGAAGAAGCGCGCGAAGCCCATGCGGCTCACGCCGGCCATCAGGAACGTCGGGAAACGGATGCCCGGCGAGGTTCCGCGCGATCAGGACGGTCACGGCGCCGTAACGGGCGTAGTAGCGGCGGACCCGCTCGACTCGCGCCGGCGTCATCAGCCGTGCTATGAACTTCCGGCGCAGCACCGCTTCCCCGTAGCGGGAGCCCAGGTGGTAAACGATCGCGTCTCCGACCATGACGCCCGAATAGAGGACGGCGAGCGAGAAGAGAGGCGAGGTCTGGTTCTGCTGGGTCGAGGACGCCGCCCGTGATCAGGAAGATGTCTTCGGGGATCGGGACGCCGAGCCCGGCGACGAAGCAGCCCGAGCCAGAGCAGCGGGAAGGCCGAAGGTCTCGGCCAGCTCGCTTCGAGGAACTCTTCCAAAGCGCCGGACTCTATCGAAAAAATCGGGGACCTCGAGGGAACGATCGAACGAAGCCGTGCGTCTTCAGATCCGTACGCCAGCTCGGGGAACGCTGGGCGAAGCCGTGCGTCGGTCTCGCGTCGGACTCGGTGAAGACCGCGTCGAACGGCGTGGGGAGACGACGAACATGAACCGGATCCTTGATTGCGCCCTGTTGCTGGTCCTGGCCGTCGGGCTCGTGCCTGCGCCCGATCCCCAGATCGCCTGGGAGCCGGACTTCGACGGCGACCCTCAAGGCGGCGAAAGAGGACGGCAAGCCGATCTTCATCGCGTTCATCATGGACGACGAGTCCGCGAACGACGAGATCGCGAAGAACCACTTCCACGACAAGGAGATCGTCGAGCAGTCGAAGGCCTTCCATTGCCTGATCTGCTCGATCGGGACTCCACGCCGCCACGGCGAAGGACCCCTGCACGCGGTTCGGCGTGATCCCGTGCAGCGTCTCATCAGAACGTCGAGCAGCGCGCGCGCACCGCCTACATCCAGTCGTCGCAGGCTTCGGCGCCGCAGTTCATCTTCGTGAAGCCCGACGGCGCCTCCATCCTCGTCCGGTCGGTCTGGGCGATCGGTCCCGCCGAGCTGCTGAAGAAGATGAGGCTCGCGCTCGGATACAACGATCCGGCGAAGGCGGGCGACGACGTCAAGCGGCAGAAGGCCGAGGTCGACCGGCTGATCGCGCAGGCGGACGACAAGAACGCGGTGAAGAGCGCGAGCGCGCTCGCGAGCCTGGCCCTGCTGGACGATCCGCGGATCATGGACTTCCTGACGAAGCAGACCGCGGAAGGCGTGGACGAGCCGAGGCGCATCGAGGCGGTCGACGCGATGGGGAAGAAGGGGCAACGCGAAGGCGCTTCCGACCCTGCTCAAGCTGCTGGGCTCGAGCTCGGCGCAGATGCGCAACCACGTGGTGATCGCGCTCGAGAAGCTCGGCATGATGGAGGCCGGGCCCGGCGATGTACGCGGCTCTGAAGAAGGAGCAGAAGGACAACGTCAAGAGCAACCTCGTGCGCGCCCTCGCCGTGTGCGATCCGAAGCCGCCGAGCACTCGAAGATGATCCTCGCGATGATCGGGACCGGGTCGCAGATCGAGCGCATCTCGGCGATCCGCGCGGCGCTCGACGTCCCGATGAACGATCCGCTGAAGAAGGCGCTGCTCGCGGCGGCCAAGGACAACAGCTCGCGCAGGTCCGCGGCATGGCGTTCCACGTCCTCGCGATCGCGGCAGGTGAAAGACGCGATCCCGCTCATCGAGAAGGCGATCCCTCAGGAGAAGATCAAGGACATCAAGGCCCTGGCCGAGAGCTCGCTCTCGATGCTCAAGCAGACCAACTACGACGGCCCGAGCGCCGACGACATCGTGAAGGCCCTGCTGATCGACGAGGATCTGCGGAAGGAGTGAGGGCTCGGACCGCCGGTCGGACCGCCGGCTTTAGCCGGCCTGGGGTCGACCGGGACGTTGGTGCAACGCTGGTGCGCAGGCTTCAGCCTGCAACCGCGTCGTCCGGGACTGCAGTGCAACGTTGGACCGCAGGCCTCCTGGCCAATGGCATTAACGGGTTCGGGCGCCAGGGCGACGGGAGTTCAGGTGGGAATGTGGTGCAACGCTGGTGCGCAGGCCGTTGGCCTGCATCAAACAAAGCTCGTTCTGGCGAAGCCAGAACGACCGGCGGAATCCTTCGCGGGCCGCGATTTCCATGCACCGTCAGGTGGTCGAGTCCGACAGCTCGCCGCGCGCGACGCAATCCGACAATCTCCGGAGCAGGCCGGGGCCCTGCGCACCAGCGGCGCACGCTGTCGGGCGGACCATGGATGTCGCCTGCTCAGCGAGAAAACCGCGGGATCCACGAACCCGTTAATGCCATTGGCCTCCTGGCCTGCATCGACGGGGCCGTGGTCCGCGACGCCGGTGAATCCTCGTGTGACACGGCCGCGGGGTTCGACCCCCATCGCGAAGGTACACTGTCACGAAGCCCATGGGATCGGACGACGTGAGGTGAAAGTCAAGCACATCCTGGGCTGATGCGATGACCAAGAGAGCGAACGAATCGCGATACGCGCTCTGCGTCAAGAACCGAGGGTATTCGGCTTCCCTCGACCTCCGGAAGGTCTACCGGGTACTGAGGGACGAGAAGGCCTCAGCGAAGGGGTTGCTCCGCGTGGTCGATGACTCCGGCGAGCATTACCTCTACCCTGCGACATACTTCGTCGCGATCGAGGTGCCGAAGACCGCCGCGCGGATGTTCTCCCGCGCAGGGTGATCATGGGTGATCAGCGGAAGACGCGTTCGCGCTTCGTGATCGTCTACTACGTGACCGCGGTCTGTGCCGGGGTCGCTGGCGGGTTCCTCGGCTTCATGTTCTTGCTTCGGCCAACTCCCGGATGACCCCGACCCGGATGTTCCGCCGCCCTGGTTCGACACGGGCGCAGGCTTCGTCTGCGTGATCGGGCTCGGCATGGTTCTTGGGATCCTCGCCTGGATGGCGCTCTACCGCTTGGCGTCCCGGCCTGACGCCGACTTCTGACCGCAAGCGGAAGAACGCCACGGTCGGTGCACGATCTGAGGCGTCCGTTGGCGTTCGCTCAGAAGCACACGACGGGCACTTGGCGGCGGCGTGCGGCGGCCCGCTTGAGCTTGATCTGCTCGACCGCGTGCAGGGTCTCCGAGGTGAAGTAGGACTCGTGACAGTCTGGGCATGTCACGATCGGAACGTTTTCGATGACGAGCAGCCTCGCGCCCTTCCCGTAGCTCCGTGAGACGCGGCGGACGACGGCCCGTCGCTTGCCACAAAGATCGCACTTCATCTTCCTGATCTTCATCGAGTCACCCCACATATACAGTGAGAATGACGAGCTTTCCAGTTGGGCCAATTTTGACGACGACGCTGATCGGCTGAAGACAGGTGAGCGATGATCCTCGAACCAGGTACTTCCGTTCGCGGGTCTTCGGGTCACGCTGCCATTCGAGGAGCGCGCCCGTCAAGATGGCGGTCTCCAGGTCGACGATCGAAAGATCGTCTTCGGCCATCTCCTCTTCGGCGTGCATGGTGACGACGTACGGCGTCGTGCGAATCAGGTCACGGATCCGGTCGAGGACATGAGTTGGCACGGCGGCAGCCCTCGACTAAGGACGCCGCACCTCCCTTTCGGTCTCTCGCGAGGCGCGGAATTGGGCCGTCAGATCCTCACGGCTCCCCGCAAGCCTCATGGCGGCTGTCCGGTTCCGCGCCCAGAAAAAATGATGCGCGCGCACCTATTCTATTCTTCCGCGAACAGCCTCTTTCACCGTTGCCCACCGGTCTCGACTTCGCCTGTCTTCGGAATGGCCGGCCCGTGCTCTTCATCTGGCATCTTGCGACTCCGCCCGCCTTCGGCGTTGACGCCCAGGTCCGACTCGCCGCGCAGCTACGCGCCACTGTGCCCGAGGTGGCCCGCTGGGCAATGCCGTTGACTTAGGCCGTCTCATCCGCGAGTAGCCGCTTCCTGGTGCTGTCGACTCTGACGAACGTGGTGCACCCGCTCCCATTCGCAACGATGGGAGCCTGTAGCGCCGGCCGGGGTCCCCAGCGCGCGCGTAGCGTGCGTTGGGGTGGGCCTCCAGCCCGGCATGAGGATTGAACGACGCCGGCGTTCCGGCCTGCCGAGCCCCGACGCGCGCGCGGTTCATTCTCGTCCGAGCACGCGCGCAGCTGCGCGCATCGCCGGATCTCATGATGCGACGCGCGGCCGGAAGGGGGTGCGCGCAGTTGTGCGCATCGGTGATTTGGCTGAAAAACCACATCGAGAGGTCCGGCACGGCCACTCGGAAAAGTGAGCTGAGCTCCAACATCCTTCGCGGGCGCTGCGCGGCGCAGCCCGCCGCTGGATTCACCTACCGGTGAGTCCGCGTGTATTCCGGCCGGCCGGGAGGCCGGCCCGGGGTCCCCAACGTGCGCGCAGCGCAAGTTGGGGTGGGGGCGCTACAAGCACGCACCGTCGCAAACGAAGAACTCCGCTGCTCCTGCACGCCCGAAGGCCTGCGCTCCGCGCGCGCGGTTCATTCTCGTCCGAGCACGCGCGCAGCTGCGCGCATCTCCGGATCTCGCGATGCGACGCACGGCCGGAAGGGGGTGCGCGCAGTTGCGCGCATCGGTGATTTGGCTGAAAAACCACATCGAGAGGTCCGGCACGGCCACTCGGAAAAGTGAGCTGAGCTCCAACATCCTTCGCGGGCGCTGCGCGGCGCAGCCCGCCGCTGGATTCACCTACCAGTGAGCGCGAGCATTCCGGCCGGCCGGGTGGCAATGCCGTTGACTTAACGCGTTCGCCTCTCGTTCCTGAGACGCTGGTCTGCCCGCAAGGGTGAAACGTGGAGCGCAGGGCGTTGCCCTGCTCCGAAAGGCGGACTGACGAGAATCGTCGCGAAGCCCTGCGCTTGTCGCCGCACGTTCGTCACAGCCGACACCCAAGGATCTCCTGGCTGGGTCGGGCTAAGTCAACGGCATTGCCCGATCGGGCCACTTCTCGGATTGGGTTGACCGCTCAACTCTGCCGATCTCCACGCCGCGATACAGGACGAGTCCAGTCCCGGAGGCGCTCTTGCGATGGGCGACACTTTTTCAGCAGTACCGGTCCCAGGAGCTGGCGACCAGCGGGAGCCAGCACCGGAGGCAACGGCTCTGGTGGCCGGACTGAACGCCTTCCTATAAGCAAGAAGTTCCGCCCGGGAACTTCTGCGACCTTTCGGATCACGACGTCGGCTTGCTCTCGACCCACAAAACTCCCCGAAGGCCCGCAGATTCGCCGGTCCCAATCGACCCAGGCCGGCTGAAGAGGCTGTGATGCTTTCGTTCGGGACGTTGGGTCCCTGTAGCGTCGGGCACCTTCCCGGCATCGTCGTAGGCCGGTAGACGTTCCTGCCGGCCGGGTGGCCAATGGCATTAACGGGTTCGGGCGCCAGGGCGACGGGAGTTCAGGTGGGAATGTGGTGCAACGCTGGTGCGCAGGCCGTTGGCCTGCATCAAACAAAGCTCGTTCTGGCGAAGCCAGAACGACCGGCGGAATCCTTCGCGGGCCGCGATTTCCATGCACCGTCAGGTGGTCGAGTCCGACAGCTCGCCGCGCGCGACGCAATCCGACAATCTCCGGAGCAGGCCGGGGCCCTGCGCACCAGCGGCGCACGCTGTCGGGCGGACCATGGATGTCGCCTGCTCAGCGAGAAAACCGCGGGATCCACGAACCCGTTAATGCCATTGGCCGGGTGGCCGGCGCTACAAGGACGCTTTGCTCCGAGCCGCGCTACGGCACCCGGAAGTCCGCCACCACCGCGGCGTGGTCTGACGCGTCCGAGTTGAGGATGCGCGTTCCGAGGTGCTCCCAGGTGTGGGGCGCAAGCGCGAAGTCGATGCGGCGCGTCGGAT
>CAWEBF010000033.1:0-234546 GCA_963807235.1 uncultured Acidobacteriota bacterium | reverse complement strand
ATCGTGTCGGCCGTGATGCGATACAGCTTGAAGTAGTCCTTCTGCGAGCCGGTCCAGAACGCCTTCAGGTTCGGTTCGTTCCAGACTTCGAAGAACCATTGTGCGACTTCCCGAACACCGTACCGCTCGACCCAGTGCGAGACGATCGCGTTGATCAAATCCGACCATTGCCGGTAATCCCTGGGCGGCGTCACGTTGCCGTGGTAATGGAAGACCGTCCTCGATCCCGAGGCGAGCGCGGCCGGCATGAAGCTCAACTCGACAAACGGCCGCATCCCGATCGACAACAGAAAATCGATGATGCGATCGGCGTTGAAGAACGAGTACACGAACTCGCCGTGCTGCTTCATGACGATCGGGCCGACGTCGTCCGACAACAAGCCGTGAAAGCGCACGAAGCGGAAACCCAACTCGGAACGACAGCGACGCAGTTGCTGCTGCCAGTCCGAACGCAAGGCCAGGGGGGCGTGACAACTCCCGACGCAGTGCTCCCAGGAATGCACCAACTCAGTGCCGTGCTGCGAGAGATCGCACCTGAAATCGACGACGGCCATTGGCATAGCATGGAGCATGATTCGTTCCGCCGGGACTCATCCGCCATGACAACCCAGCCGTTTAGGATGGACGGTCTCAGGTTGAGCACGTACGATCACATCGGTTCCGGCTACCGGCAGACTCGGAACGAGGATCCGCGTGTGGCCGGCCATCGCCGGCGAGCTTCGCAGTGCGGGCACCGTGCTGCGTCGGCGCGGGAACCGGATCATCACCTGGGTTTTGGTTGATCGCGATATCGGCTTTGGAGGCCGCAGACGCGGCCCTCCATCGACCGTACTCAGTTTCATGGAAGACGCGCAGGTGATTACGGTGCCGATCCGCACGATTCGCGGATGGCTTCGGGGGGTACTGGCGTCGACCCTGGGCATACCTGACCCTGACGTTCGCAAAGGCATCTCCAGCTTCGCGTCCTGTCGCGACCTTTCGCCGCTCCAGCGACTCGCGGACGATCTCGACACCGGGGAGTGGCAACGTCGGAACAGCGCGCTCCTCGAAGCAGACGAACTCGACATCGGGTACCGGTTGGTGGTGGGGTGTCCCGCATGACTCAGCTCAGCATGCGTCCAGTGCTCGTGACCGGAGCCACCGGCCGGGTCGGGCGTGTCGTGGTCGACCAGTTGCTGGACGCGGGCGTGCCGGTGCGCGCGCTCACGCGCCGACCGGCGGCGGCCGGGTTGCCGGCGGGCGTCGAGGTCGTGGCGGGCGACCTCAGCGTGCCCGAATCGCTCGATGCCGGGCTGCAGGGTGTCAGTGCGGTGTTCCTCGTCTGGACCGCCGCGCCGGCCACCGCTCCGGCCGTCGTCGAGCGTCTCGCGACACACACGCAGCGCGTCGTGTTTCTGTCGTCGCCGCACCAGACGCCGCACCCGTTCTTCCAACAGCCGAATCCCATGGCTACCTTGCACGCAGATATCGAGCGCCTGATCGCCGCCGCCGGGCTCGCGTCGACGATCATCCGGCCGGGAATGTTCGCGTCGAACGCCTTGCACTGGTGGGCGCCCTCGATTCGAGACGGGAACGTTGTCCGATGGCCCTACGGCGCGGCCGAGACAGCACCGATCGACGAGCGCGACATCGCGTCCGTGGTGGCGCGTGCACTGTACGAGGACGGGCATGCCGGAGGCGATTACGTTCTCACGGGCTCCGAGTCACTGAGTCAGGCCGAACAGGTGAGCATCATCGGCGAGGCCATCGGCCGCCGGATCCAATTCGAGGAACTGTCGCCGGAAGATTTCCGGCGCGAGACGGCGGGCAGCTGGCCGCGCCCGGTTGTGGACATGCTGCTGGCCGCATGGGGGGCGACGATCGGACGGCCGGCGTACGTGACCTCCACGGTGTCCGATGTCGTCGGATCGGCGCCGCGAACTTTTCGCCAGTGGGCGGTCGATCACCGCGCCGCCTTTCTGAAGCCTTCGACGAGTGTCGGAGCCTGAGCGGTCGAGATCTGCGAGGCTCGGATCAGATGCTGCGAATCGGCGCCCACATGTCCGTGGCCGGAGGGATCTCGAAAGCAGTCGATCGCGCTGCGGCCCACGGCTGCGAGGCGCTGCAGATCTTCACGAAGAACGCAAACCGTTGGCTGGGCAACCCGCTCGAGCCATCCGAGGTCAGGCGCTTCCGCGCGCGCATCGACGAGACGACCATCGGGCCGGTCGTGTCACACGCAAGCTACCTGATCAACCTGGCGACGACGTTCGAGGCGCTGCGCCGGCAGTCGATCGACGCATTCATCGACGAGCTCGATCGCGCTGAGGCACTGGGTCTGCTCGGCGTCGTCATCCATCCCGGCACATGCACCGCGGGGACCGAGGAGGAGGGCTTGCGGCTCATCGCTGACGCGATCCGAACGGCACTGGCCGCGCGCCCGGGAAGCCAGACGCTGGTACTCCTCGAGCACACGGCGGGGCAGGGGCGGACACTCGGGTATCGCTTCGAGCATCTTGCGGCGATCATCGATCACCTCGACGGCTCCCCCCGCGTGGGTGTGTGCCTGGACACCTGTCATCTGGTGGCCTCCGGGTACGACATCGTGACCGAATGCGGTTATCGCGAGACGTTCGATGCCTTCGATCGACAGGTGGGCATCGGCCGGCTCCGCGTCTTTCACGCCAACGACTCCAAGAAGCCATGCGCGAGCCGCGTGGATCGGCACGAGCACATCGGTCGCGGCTGTCTCGGTGAGGAACCGTTTCGCCGGCTTCTGCATGACCCGCGCTTCAGCGGGCTACCGCTGCTGATCGAAACCGAGAAGTCGCCAGAAGGCGCACGAGCTTCGTCCGTCGCCCTGGATCCGCTCGACGTCCAGAACCTCACCACACTGCGGCGCCTGCGAGCGAACGCGTAGCCCAGCCTGGGTAGTTCCTTGTCCACCACGCTTGAGGTGGCGGTGCGGCAGGCAACGCCAATCAACGCTTAATGCTGAGGCTTGCTTCTTGCAGTCGAAGGCGACTGATGAGTAATTCACGACGTGTGTTGATGCTCCTGCTCGCGACGTTGGTGCTGTCGCCAGGCCTGTCCGCCGCCCAACAGAATCCACCGCGGCCCGCGAAGCCGGCCGTACCTGCTGCGGCCACTCCAACGCCCCGGCGCGCGGTCACCCCAGCCAGGGCGAAAGATCCTTTCGTCGGAGTCTGGAAACTGAGTGCCGAGAAATCGAAATACGAGTCCGGCGGAGCACCCAGGAGTTTCACGCGAACCTACGAGGCTCGTGGCGGCGGTACGATCTTCATGACGACAGACGTCACCGTCCCGGACGGCAGCATACGCGCGTACCTCGTCTACCGGCGTGATGGCATGCCGTATCCCGAGGCGGCTGCCGGTGCGGAGTCGATTCGAATGGTGGCGGTGAAGGCGATCGATCCCCGTACCGAGGATGTCTACTTCATGGTCGACGGCAAGATGCCGGAGACGCCAAGCACGATCACGATTTCCGCCGACGGCCTGACGATGACGCAGGTGGTGAGTGGGAAGAATTCGAAGGGACAGCCGTTTACCAACACGGTGGTGTACGACAAGCAGCCGTAATGGCGTACGAGAAGCGGATTGCGGGGAGCTGACAACCCGTCTCCTGTCGAAGGTTACTTCTTGGCAGCGATGGAGATTTCCGTCGCCGTCTGCACGCGGTCCTTGGTCGTGTACTTCACAGTCGCCTGAGATCCCTCCATCGTCGCGAGGCCGGCCGGCGAGGTGGCGCCGGTGATCTTCGTATCGTCCGTGAAGCTGAACGTCATGTTCTGTCCGCTGGCTGGCTTGATCACGAGCGTCTTGGCTGCCACGTCCACGCTGACAAGCTCACCCTGGGCAGTCGCAGCCGCGGGGGCCTGCTGAGCCGGGGGGGCCGCCGGTGGGGCCTGTGCGCTGAGTGAAACCGCGCCAAGCGAAACCAGCGCGAGCGCAGCGATCAATCCGTTGATTCTGTTCATGTAGATCCTCCGGGACCGCTTCAGGGCACAGCTCGTGCCAAGACGAGAAGTTCTGATTCTTGAAGCGATCTTCCAACGATCTCCGACATCACCGCGATCACGGGCGAACCGTCGGGTTTTCCACCTAAACACGCCGGGTAAATACTGCCGATCGATTGAAGCTCAGCTGGTCGTGTAACTTTTTCCGGGAAAGTGTCGGCGACAGCTACACAACCTCATGTTATTCTCTGCAGAACTCCTGCGAATTTCACGATATTGAGTCCGGCGCGTCTTATGCACTCTTCAAACCTTACACGTTTCACCCACGCACTGGTCGCGGGTGCGGTCTTGGTGTGTCTGCTCGGGTCCGATCGAGTCGTGGAAGCGCAGGACGCGTCGGACGACTCGCATCAATTGCGGCGCGTGCAGAGGATTTCCGATCAACTGAGAGCCAAACTCGGTATCTCGGCGCCTGTCCGCGTGACGCTGGTGCCCGAGAATCGTCTCCTGATGTCGGTCGAGCCCGTCGAGGGCGCGCCGAAACGCGAGTTCCGGTTGCAGGTGGAAGAGGAGTTCGTGAAGGGGCTCAGCGACGCCGAGCTCATAGCAGCCGTGGCGCACGAACTCGGTCACGTGTGGATCTTCACCCATCATCCGTTTCTTCAGACCGAGCAGCTCGCCAACGACATCGCGATGCGCCTCGTGAGCCGCGACGCGCTGGTGCAACTGTACGATCGCGTCTGGAGCCGGCGCGGGACGAAGGGCGACCTCGTGCGCTTCCTGGGCCCGCAGGAGACTCAAGCCGGCCTCGATTCCAGATAGCCGTTCGCCGGGTCCCCAGGCGTTCGGGTCTTGTCGGGGGCCGTCCATTCGGCTCACGATCTCTCGTATGCACCGCGATACCGAGATCCTCGAGGCCGGCTATCCGTCTGCCAACGCCGCCGGCGCATTCGTGCCGCCGCTCCAGTTTTCCTCCACCTTCACCGCGGGCGGCGATCCGTCCCAGCACCAGCTGACCTACGGGCGCTTCCACAACCCCACGTGGACGGTGTGGGAACACGCGCTCGGAGTGCTTGACGGCGGCCACGCGATCAGCTTCGCGTCCGGCATGGCGGCACTGGACGCGCTCTTTGGCGTCTCGCTCCAACCGGGCGACGCCGTCGTGCTCCCGGCAGACTCGTACTATTCGACGCGGGTGTTCGCGTCGAACTGGCTGGCGAAGATTGGCGTGCAGGTGCGTCTGGCACCGACGGCCGGCGACGGCCAGGCGGAAGCCCTCGACGGAGCGCGGCTGTTGCTGATCGAGACGCCGACCAATCCGCAGCTCGACGTGTGCGACATCCGCCATCTGGTCCACGTTGCGCGGGAACGCGGGGTCCTCGTCGCCGTGGACAACACGACCGCTACCGCCTACCTGCAGCAGCCTCTGGCGCTCGGAGCGGACTACGTCGTGGCTTCGGATACGAAAGCGCTCACGGGCCACAGCGATCTGGTGCTCGGCCACGTCGCCACAGCAAGCGAGGAGCGGGCCGCGGCTCTTCGCACCTGGCGGACACAACACGGCGCGATTCCCGGTCCGATGGAAACCTGGCTCGCCCACAGGTCACTGGCCACGCTGCCGCTGCGCCTCACGCGGCAGTGCGCGTCAGCCGCGCAGATTGCAGGCCACCTCCGTGCGGCTGCCGACATAAGCGCCGTGGACTATCCGGGACTTCCGGATCACCCCGGACATGCCGTCGCCAAGAGCCAGATGCGCGCGTTCGGGTCGGTGCTCAGCTTCGACCTCGGCACCAGGGCCCGCGCCGAGGCGTTCTTCGAGGCGCTACGCCTGGTCCGGGAAGCCACGAGCTTCGGCGGCGTGCATTCCACCGCCGAGCGGCGAGCCCGCTGGGGCGGCGACGCGATCAGCGACGGCTTCATCCGGTTCAGTGTCGGGTGTGAAGCCGTCGAGGATTCTGATCGACGACATCGAGGGTGGCTTGCGCGCCGCCCGCTCGCTTCCTTAGTCGCGCCGCTCGCCAGCTCCCGCCGCGACCTCGAGCAGATGAGGAGCCGCGTCCCTTCGAAATAGACGATCATGTCGGGCGTGACGACGACAGATCCCATCGATCTCAGCATCCACTTGTTCCGCGAGTCCTGGCGGGTGATGTTCGCCGATCGGCCGGGGGCCAAGATGGCCAGCAGCGACGGCGTGGACTACGTGTTCAGCGGCCTGCCGATCGCCTTTTTCAACATTGCCTTTCTGACCTCGCGCATCGACTCGGCCGATGCCTTGCAAGCCCGCGCACGAGCGGCCTGCGCGTGGGCCGCTGAACAGAACGCACCGTGGCTGATGATGGTGACGCACGAGGCGCTGTCGCCCGGCCTCGACGCCGCGGCGACGCTCGACGCAGTCGGACTGGCGCCGATGTTGCCGTTGACGGGCATGATGACGCGGCGCCTTGCGCCGGGGCGCGCCGCGCCCGCCGGCCTGCAGCTGCAGGTGCCGGAAGACGATGCCGGCTGCGGAGCCATGCTCGACGTCAACAGCGCCGCGTATGGCATGAGCCTCGACGCCGCCAAACCGGCGCTCGGCAGACATGCGTTCTGGGCGTACCATGCTCCCGCGCTGGGCCTGGTTGGCGGCACACCCGTCAGCTCGGCGGCGGTGATCATGGTGGACGGCTATCGCTATGTGGCGCTGGTGGCAACCGACCCCGCGCATCAGCGGCGTGGTTATGGGGAGGCGGTGATGCGGCACGCCCTCGATGCCGCGGTCGTGAGCCACGGCGACAAACCGACCTTCCTGCACGCCACCGACGCCGGCCGGCCTATCTACGCGCGTATGGGCTACGAGACTGTCTCTACCCACACCGTCTTCATCGAGAAACGCTTCCTCGATGGCCACTCCTGATCGTCAGGGGGCTATTCGCTCTCGACGGTCGAGATAGATCGCCGTCATCTCCGCGCCGCGGACCTCCAGCGCGACCGGCGCACCCTTGGGGAAGAACTCGCCGGCCAGCATTCCGCCGTCGATCTGCACGACCCGGCCGCCGAAACGCGTGACGATCCGCCCCGGAAGCGTCGGCGTATGGCCGATCACGAAGGCTTTCGCTCGCGTCTGCTCGAGGATGGTGGCGAGCTTCGGCGCGAACGCCTCCTCCGGCTCCTGAGCCAGCCCGCGTACCACAGCGGCCCGTCTTCGCCGGCGGACAGTAACCCGGCCACGCGTTCGGGCGGCATGGGGATCGAGGCCAGCTCCTTCGCAACCGCCGCATTGATGCCGGGGCAACCCAACGGCGCGACCTTCTCGCTGATGCCCCCGTGCAGGTAGGCGATGCCGTTGACGATCGCCATGGTCGGCCGGGCACGAATCCAGGGCCCGTAGTCGCCCTTGACGTCGAACGCCTGCCGCATCTCGATGAACCCCAGGGGCACATCTTTCAGGAACTGCTCGCGGAAGGCGCGCTCGTCGAACGGCATCTTCTCGGCCGCCGCCCGATCCTTGGCGGCCGTCACAATGTTCCCGTAGACGAGCTCGCGCAAGTCGCTGGAGTCCGCGTTGCGAAATGCGCGCAGCTCGCCGGCGCTGATGTACCGCCAATCACCCAGCAGACGCATCAGCTCGTGATTCCCGAGCAGCGGCAGCACGCGTCCGCCGGCGCGCTGAGCATCGCGTTCCAGGCGGCGCAGCAGATCCAGGACACGGCGGGAGTCGTCGCCGCGGTCCAGGACGTCGCCGGTCTGAATGAAGATCGCCCGGCCGCCCGGTCCAGCGGTCGCGCGTGTCGATGAGGCCGGCGGCACGGAGAATGGCGACGAAGTTGGCGTAGGCACCGTGCACGTCGCCCACGGCGACTACGCGTTCGCTGGTGGTGATGTCGCAGACCGAGCCGCCGTCTGTCCGGATGCAGCTGCCGGAACGGCGCAACCGGCCAGGGCCACAAAAACAGCCACCAGGCCGAGCCGGGTTCGCGCGTCGTATCGCAGGGGCACCTGCCGTCGATTATAGGTCGCCATATAATCAGCGCGCCGATGCGCCCGCGTTCCCTTGCGATTCTCGGCTCGGTCCTGCTGGCCGCGCTGGTCCTGGTCTCCAGCCCGATCACCGCGCAGCGTGGCGGCATGTTCCAGGGCTCGGCCAACGACCCCGCGATCGGGTACTCGACGGCACCGCTCGACAACGTCGTCGTGGACGTCAACCGGAAGCTCCAGGCCGGCGCGGTCCAGCTGAAGTTCGACGGGCGGAGCGGCTTCCTGCAATCGGCGCTCGACGCGCTCGACATTTCCGTGGACTCGCAGGTGCTGGTGTTCTCGCGCACGAGCCTCCAGGCCAAGCGCATCAACCAGGCGAACCCGCGGGCGCTCTTCTTCAACGATCGCGTGGCGCTGGGCTGGGTACGCGACGGCGAAGTGATCGAGGTGGCCGCGCACGATGCGAGGCAGGGCATGGTGTTCTACGAACTGGACCAGAAGCCGCCCGCGGACGCATCGACGGAGCAGCCGCAGTTTCGCCGCGACTTCAAGTGTCTGGGTTGCCACATGGCCGGCGACACGCTGGGCGTGCCGGGCCTGCTCATGTTCAGCACCACCTCGCCGCCCGGTGGAGGGTTTGCCAGGTCGGTGATGATGGATCACCGCATGCCGCTCGACGCGCGCTACGGGGGCTGGTTCGTGACCGGCAGCAGCGGCGCGGCGACCCATCACGGCAACGAAGCGGCGGCGATTGCCGCCCCGGCGCCGCGCGAAGTGCGATCGGTCGAGGGGCTGTTCGACCCCGACGGCTTCCGCGCGATGTCGAGCGACATCGCCGCCCTGCAAGTGCTGTCGCACCAGGTCCACATGATGAACCTGCTGACCCGCATCGGCTGGGAGGCGCGCGCCGCGGATCCGACGCTGCACCCGCCGTTCGTGGCGTCGCCAGGCGAGGATGAGCGGATCGGGCAGATGATGAGCGCGGTGGCGCTCGAGGTCGTGGACTATCTGCTCTTCGTGGACGAGGCGCCGTTACCCGACCGCGTGCGCGGCGCCTCCGGGTTCGCGGAGCGCTTCTCGCGCCTGGGACCGCACGACAAGAAAGGCCGCTCGCTGCACGAGCTGGATCTCACGAGGCGGATGATGAAGTATCCGTGCAGCTACTTGATCTACTCCGAGGCGTTCGACGCGCTGCCCCAGGCGGCCAAGGATCCGATCTACCGCCGGATGTGGGAGATCCTGTCGGGCCGCGAGCGCGACCCGCGGTACACGACGGCGCTGCCGCTGGAGGCGCGGCGCGCCATCGTCGAGATCCTGCGGGACACCAAGACGGATCTGCCTGGGTACTTTTCAGCCGTTAGTCGTTAGTCGTTGGTCGTTCGTCGTTAGAGTCTTGATCCGCTCGGGGCTTGAGCGTAGGCTTCCGTCTGCGTGTCGCTCACCGTTGGATCACGCCTCGGGTCGTACGAGATCCTTGGCCTGCTTGGCTCTGGCGGAATGGGCGAAGTGTTCCTCGCCCAGGACACGAAACTCAAGCGGCGCGTCGCCATCAAGGTCCTTCCCGAGGCGTCAGCCAGCGATCCCGATCGGGTCGCGCGCTTTCATCGCGAGGCGCAGGCCGTGGCGGCGCTCAATCACCCGGGCATCGCCGCCATTTACGATCTCGCCGAATCCGGCGGGACCACGTTCCTGGTTCTGGAGCTCGTCGAAGGCGAGACGCTGGCCCAGCGGCTCTCGCGCGGACCGCTCGCCGTCGACGAAGCCGTGGCCGTCGCCCGGCAGATTCTCGAGGCGCTCGAGGCCGCGCACGAAAAAGGGATCTGCCACCGCGACCTGAAGCCGGCCAACGTATCGATGACACGCGACGGCGCCGTGAAAGTGCTCGACTTCGGGCTCGCGAAGTTTCTGCAAGGCCGCGGCACGGTCGGCGATCTCACGGACTCGCCCACGACCTTCGGCGGCACCTCCACCGGCGTGATTCTCGGTACCGCCGGCTACATGTCCCCCGAGCAGGCCAAGGGCCTCGAGGCGGATCAACGCAGCGACATCTTCTCGTTTGGCTGCATCTTCTACGAGCTGCTCAGCGGGCGCCGGGCGTTCGAGGGCGACACGGCGGCGGAGCAGCTCGCGAGCGTGCTCAAGTCCGACGTCGATCTCTCGCGGCTTCCGCCGGCGCTGAACCCGCGCCTCGTGGATCTCCTGCGGCGCTGCCTCGCCAAGGAACCCCGGCAGCGCTGGCACGCCGCCGCCGACGTGCGCTTGCAGATCGAAGCGGTCGGGGACCCGGCGTCGATCGCGCAGGAATCGCGTGTGGCCGCCCATGCGGCGCGGCCGTCCTGGAGATGGGCCGTTTCAGCCGCGGCCCTCGCCCTTGCTGGCGCGCTCGCCGCCGGCTTCGCTGCCTGGACGCTGAGGCCGGAGCCCTCACGCGCGGTCACGCGATTGTCGATCCCCCTGCCCGAGGGCCAGCAGTTCTCGAATGTCGGGCGCCCGATCATGGCGCTGTCGCCTGATGGCACGAACCTGGTCTACGTCGCCAACCGGCGCCTGTATCTGCGGCCCATGTCCGGCTTCGAGTCTCGCGCGATCCCCGGCAGCGAGCACCCGGGCGCGATCATCGAATCCGGTCTTTTCTCCTGATGGCCAATCGGTGGCCTTCGCCTCGGTCGGGGATGCCGCGCTCAAACGGCTGCCTATCTCGGGCGGCGCGCCGGTGACGATCTGCACGATCGAGGCGTTGTTCGGCCTGAGATGGAGTGAGGACGGCATCGTGTTCGGCCAGCCCAAGGGCATCCTGCGTGTGTCCCCGGACGGTGGTGCGCCCGAGGTCATCGCTCTCTGTCGCCGAAGGCGAGATGGTGGAGGCTCCGCAGATGCTGCCCGGTGGAAGGGCGGTGCTGTTCTCGATCAAGAAGACCGCCGACGCGTGGGACAAGGGCCAAATCGTCGTGCAGCCGCTGGGAGGCGGCACCCGAAAAACGGTGATCGACGGCGGCGCCGCCGGCATGTACGTGCCCTCGGGCCATCTGGTCTACGCGGTCTCGACGGTGCTGTTTGCCGTGCCGTTCAACCTGGACTCGCTCACCGTGAGCGGTGGGGCCGTGTCGATCGTTGAAGGCGTGCTCAGGGGCCGCGTCAGGGCCGAAGGCCCAACCGCGCCGGCGACCGCCCACTACGCCTACTCGGCAACCGGCTCGCTCGCCTTCATCCCTGGGCCATCGGCGACCGGGACGACCGATGCCCGCGATCTCGCGCTGTTCGATCGGAAGGAGCCTCCGCAACCGCTCGGGCTGCCGCCAGCGGCCTACGCCGCGCCGCGTGTGTCACTCGACGGCAAGTGGGCCGCCTTCGAGCGCGAGGACGGCAGCAACGCGGACATCTGGCTGTTCGAGCTGTCAGGCACCAGCGCGATTCGGCGCCTGACCTTTGGCGGAAAGAGCCGCGCGCCCGTGTGGGCGGGCGATTCCCAATGGATCGTCTTCCAGTCCGATCGGGATGGCGGGGCAGGGATCTTCCGCCAGCGGGCCGACGGCTCGGGCACGGCCGAGCGACTGACCAGGCCGGAAGCCGGAGTGGTTCACATTCCTCAGGCCTTGTCTCCGGACGCCGCGCATCTGCTGTTCACGGTGGTGAAGGACGGTCAGTCCTCGCTGTGGATCCTGGCGATGAAAGACCGCCGCGCGTCGCCGTTCGCGAACGTGCAGTCGCGCTTGCTCGTCGAAGCGGCGTTCTCGCCCGATGGCCGCTGGGTCGCCTACCATGTGTTCAGGCCGGACGAGGGACGCGGCAGTATCGCGGACTCCTTCGTGCAGCCGTTTCCACCGACCGGCGCGACCTACCAGGTGCCCGTTGAGATTGGATCCGCCCATCCGGTCTGGTCCCGCAACGGCGACGAGATCTTTGCCGGCATCGCGGCGAACAGGGACGCCGTGATCCCCGTGACGACGACGCCGCGGTTCGCCTTTGGACAGCCAGTCGAGTTCGCGCGCGGCGCCCGGCTGGCCGGCGTGGTGTTCGGGCGGCGCAATGCCGACGTCATGCCGGATGCGCGAATGCTCGGCGTGATCTACGCGGGTTCGGCGCAATCGGCGAGCCTGGGCACGCCGCAGATCGCCGTCGTGCTGAACTGGTTCGACGAGCTGCGCCAGCGCGTTCGATGATCTCGAGCCGCAACGACCCACGACCCACGACCTAACGACTAACGCGCCAGCGGGTCGGGCCTCACTTGGAACTTCACGACCTTGCTGCTGGTGCCGCGGCCGCCCTCCATGTGGAACGGCGCGCGCGTGGACACGCTTGTCCAGATGCCCTTGCCCTTCCAGCCGGCCTTCGGGTCGTCGATGCGCCCGTCGATCCCCTTGGCATAGAAGCCCATCGGATACGGCATCCGGAACGTGAGGAACTTGCCGTCCACGAGCGCCAGCAGGCCTTCCGACAGGTTGCCCGTGGCCAGGTTCACGTCCTTCCCCAACCCCAGCATGTCGAAGCGATCCACGAAGTTGTAGTAGGCCGAGTCGGCACTCGCCGAGTCCACGGCGCCCTCGTAGTTGGGCCCGGGCAACGGGTACAACGACCAGCCCTCGGGGCAATGCTGTCCCGTGGCCGTCGGCCCGTTCAACGGACCCTTGCACTTGCGGCGGTCGAAGCCGGCCAGCTGCCCGCTGGACAACACCGTCCACACCACGCCGTTGCTGTCCACGTCCATGCCGCGCGGTGCGAACCCTTGCGCCGAGGCCTTCGGGTTGTTCCAGGGCACCTCATAGACCTCCGTCAGAGCCGTTCGCGCCGGATCGGGGCCCGGCACCAGTCGCACGAGTGAGCCGGGCATCCCGAGCACGGACCCCCAGATCGACCCATCGACCGGGCTCGGCGCCACGCCGTAGAACGGCGTCACCACACGGCGGTCCTTGGCGGGATCGATCGGCTGATCCGGCTCGGTGTAGGCGTCGCGCTTGCCGTTGCCGTTGTGGTCCAGGATGAACGGCGTCCAGCCCTGCGCCTTCTGCTCGTCCCCAGTCTTGTCGTAGACGCGCGTGTCGAAGAAGCCCTCTACCGGCCCGCCGCCGGTGTACCACAGCACGTCGTTGTTGTCGAAGTTCAGGTGGTGCGTCCCGAAGCAGGTGTCGATGGTCGTGACCTTCTTCGTCTTCGGGTCGTACATCTGCATCTGCCGGCCGCTCTGCTCGATCGGGAATATCTGCGCGGAGGTATGGCTGGAGCCCTTGCGGCAGAACTCCGACGTCTGGTTGGGCCGGATCCGGGCGGCGATCCACACGCGGCTGCGCCCGTCCATCGCGAAGCTGTGCGCCGTGGACTGCGCCGTCCAGATCGACTCCTCGCCCCAGTAGGGCGATGGCTGCGCAGGCGGCCCCGGTCGCTGCGTCTTGGGATCCCGCACCTGCAGCGGCACCTGGGCGGCGGCGTTCGTCTTCGGCTCCACCACCGGCATGTAGTCGGCGGCCTCCTCCAAGGCGCCGTAGATCGGGCCGTTGGCGTTCACCGTCGGATTGCGTTTGTCCGACGCGATCTCGTCGTGCAGGTACGCCTTCGGATCCGCCCAGTCCCACATCGTCACGACCACGTTGCGCTCGCGCCCCTGCGGCCGCGGTGGCGCCGACGCCGGCAGCGCACCGCCCGCGATCCGATCGCTCCAATCGCCCCACATGGCCAGTGCTCGCGCTTTACCGATCTGGTTGAACCGGGCGAGCATGCCCGCGCCGGCCTGCCCCGACTGCACGCGCCGCTCCCATGCCGCGGCCGAGTTGTCGAACGTGCCAAGTGCCTTGGGGATCTCGCGCGTGGCCTTGTTGCCCATCTGATGGCAGCCCGTGCACCCATCGGTGTTCACGATGTTGCGGATCCACTCGCCCTGGCTCCTGACCGTCGTGGCGATGCCGTTGCCGTTGGGGCCCGTGCCGGGGAAGTCGCTCTTGGGCGGCACGCGCAGCATCGACAGCCGGTACTGCGCGGGGTAGTACTCAGCGGCCGCCTTGGCGTTCGGCGCGGACACGGCCGTGAGGTTCACTTGTTTGCCTGGCGCCGATTTGACCTTCGACGAATCCACCAGACCGTAGCCACGGACCCACACGTCGTAGGTGGCCTTGGGCAGGTCGGGGACCAGATAGCGGCCCTGATCGTCGGTGACGACGATCTTGCGCAGCGGCGTCGGGAGCTCGGTGGTTTCGGCAATGACCCAGACGCCGGCTTCGGGCGCGCGCGCGCCCATCACCACGCCGCCGATATCGTCGGCGTCAACGCGCACCGTAGCCTGGCCAGCGGTTTGTCCCCGCACGGCCACGAGTGAAGCAGCAATGGCCGCCGCGCATGCCAGCATCGCCAGCGGCACGGACACCGAGCGTCGTCGGGTCATAGGGACCTCCTGTCGGGACACGGTTGTGCGTCGAGCGAACGGTAAACCTGCTGGAATGGGTTGTCAATCCGAGGGTGTGCGCAGCGTCAGCCATAATGGCAGCGCCATGCTGAAGCGACTCATCAGCGGCGTAGCGGCGGCCCTGATCTGCCTGGGACTGCTGACGTTCGACCGGGGGATGGCCGGTTCGGCGCTCGCGCAGCGAGCAGGGCGAGGGGCCGTCCCCGCCTGCCGCACGGGCCTCACCAGCTACCGCATCGTGACCAAGGCGGCGATCACGTCCACCGTGACCGGCAGCTGCACGTTCGACTCGACAGCGGTCGAAGGCACGTGCACGAACGACTACTCCGACACCACCGGCAGAAAGTTCCGATCCGTCTCGATCACGCGCCACGCGACCATTGCCGACGTGGTGGATGAGGTGTCGGTGATCCCGCCGCTGCAACGGGCACTAGGGTCGACCACTACGGTGACCGGCGCAGGCGCGGACTCAATCAGCGTCAGCGCACTCGAGTACAGACGCGCAGAAGAGGCTGATTTCCGTGACCGCCGAGTCGAGGCCGTCGGGCCAACGTTCCACCACCACCTATACGGCTTGGGACGCTGCGGGCAGACCGACGATGGCCACGGTGCTGGCCGGCCGGCAATCCAGTACGCAGTCGATCAGCTACGACGACGCGCGCCGAACGCAGTCGATGACGTCGGGTGGCGTCATGTGTACGCAGACCTTCGACGAGAACGGCAATCCGACAGCCGGTAGCTGCGGTGGAGCCACGGTCTCCACCACCGTACTCACCACGCAGCGCATCTGCCGATAAGAGCCGTAGGGGATAATGTTGAACAGTAGTGATATGAAACGAATACTTCAGTTTGCCAGCCGAATCGTGATGGGCGTTCTTGTCGGGGGCCTGTTCGTGGCGACCACCAGTGGACAGTCCAGCCCGGGCCAGAAACCCAGCGAGGCGAACCACTTCATCGAAACGCCCGCGGGGTGGACGCACCCGAAGACGCCATGGGGCGACCCGGATCTGCAGGGGATGTGGCCCATCTCCTTCGTCGGCACTGTGCCCTTGGAACGGTGCGCGGGCGGCTTCGCCCGCGGCGGCGCCCCGCCGCCGCCATGCGACCTCGACAAGGCCTTCGTGACCGAAGAGGAGTACAACGCGCGGCTGAAGGCGGCAGGGGTGCAGGTGGACCGCCACGCGGAGGCGATTGCCGAGGGCAACTTCGGGCGTGCGCTGCAGTCGGGCGTCACGGACCCCACGTTCCCGCAGCGGCAGACCTCGCTGATCGTGGACCCGCCAAACGGCAAGCTGCCGGAGTTGACGGCGGAGGGCAAGCGCCTCTCCGCCCTCATGAAGAGCAGCTGGGCTCTCCCGAACGAAACGCAAACCTGGGACTGGGTTGATGACTTCGACAGCTGGGACCGCTGCATCACGCGCGGAATGCCGTCGTCGATGATGCCGTATCGCTACAACAACGGCGTCGAGATCATGCAGGTGCCCGGCTACGTGATCCTGAACATGGAGATGATTCACGAAGCGCGCATCATCCCCGTGGACGGACGTCCTGGCTTGTCGCCGAAGATCTCGCAGTGGATGGGCGAATCGCGCGGCCGGTGGGAAGGCAACACGCTGGTGATCGAGACCACCAACTACAAGCCGGGCGCGTCGGCGACCAACATCGGCGTGATGGGCTCGCCGCAGGGCAACCGCTTCCCGATCAGCACCAGGATGAAGACCACCGAGCGTCTCACCCGGCTGAACAAGGACATGATGCTCTACGAGATCACCACCGAGGATCCCGTGATCGTCACGCGTCCGTGGACCGTGCGCTTCCCGCTGCGAAACGACCCGCAGTACCAGTGGTGGGAGTACGCGTGCCACGAAGGCAACCGCACCATTCCCGACTACGTCAACACGTCGCGCGCGGAGCGCGCGGCGGCCCGTAAGGGTGAGGCTGCGCGTTGAAGCGGGCCGCCGTCGTCGCCACGGCCGCGGCGCTGGTGCTGTGGAGCGTCACCACACCCGCGGCCATCCCTGATCCGGTCAACACGGACACGGGACGGCTCTCCGGCGTGACGCTTCCGTCGGGCGTGCGCGCCTTCCTGGGCATCCCCTTCGGAGCACCTCCCGTGGGCGCGCTGCGTTGGAAGGAGCCGCAGCCGGCCGCGAAGTGGGAGGGCGTGCGGAAGGCGGAGCAGTTCGGCAACGTGTGCGTGCAGCCCTCCCAGCTGCAGCGCCTGCCGAACAACGTCTCGGTGGACCTGCCCGATTCGCCGAAGACCAGCGAGGACTGCCTGTACCTGAACGTCTGGACGTCGGCCAACCGCGCCGACGACCGGCGGCCGGTGATGGTCTGGATCTTCGGCGGCGCCTACACGGAGGGCGCGGGTTCTTCGCCGCACAACAACGGCGAGAACCTGGCCAAGAAGGGCGTCGTGCTCGTGACGTTCAACTACCGCGTCGGCGCGTTCGGCTTCTTCTCGCACCCCGAGCTGACCAAGGAGTCGGGGCGCAACGCGTCGGGGAACCAGGCGCTGGCCGATTCGATCGCGGTGCTGCGCTGGGTGCAGCGGAACATCGCGGCCTTCGGCGGCAACCCGGGCAACGTCACCATCTTCGGTGAGTCCGCGGGCGCGGCGATGGTGGGCGGACTGGTGGGGTCGCCGGTGGCGAAGGGCTTGTTCCACCGCGCCATCTCCGAAAGCGGCGCGTGGATGGGGCTGGGCCTGGGACCGATGGTGCCGCTGGCCCGCGCGGAGCAGGCGGCCACCGCGCCCCCTGGCCGCGGTGGCCGTGGCGAGCCGCCGCCGCCTCCGCTGCCGATGCCGGCGCTGGCCGAACTGCGAGCGCGGTCCACCGAGGAAGTCGTGAAGACGCTGCGCGGCGCCGGGATGATCGTGGACGGGTGGATCGTGCCCGAGGACCTGTCGATCACGTTCGCAAAGGGCAAGCAGAACGCCGTGGATCTGATCGCCGGCACCAACAAGGACGAGCACTCCTTCCTGGGAGCCGCGCCGGGCGCCCCGCCGCCGGACGTCGCGTTCCGCGACACCATGACGTGGGCCATGCGCCTGTTCGTCGAGAAACAGACCGCCATCGGCAAACGCGCCTATTGGTACTACTTCACGCACGAGCCGCCGGTAGAGCCCGGCGTGCCGAACCTGAAGGCCGCGCATGCGGCCGAAATCGTCTACGTGTTCAACAACCTGTGGGCGCCCCGCATCATCCCCGATCGCAGCTCGCCGAAGCTGGCGATGGCCTCGGAGAAGGATCGCGCGATGGCCGAGCAGATGTCGTCCTACTGGGTCAATTTCGCCCGTTCCGGCGATCCCAACGGCCCCGGCCTTCCCGCCTGGCCGCGCTTCAAGGACCGTAACGCGCCGCCGCATATTCTGGGCGCGATCAAGGAATACCCTGGCACTGACGTCCTGAACGCCTACGACAGCAAATATGCGGAGCTGCTGGCGACGCTGAAGTAGCGTCGCGTTGCGACCGGCGCATGCGCGTTCGGCACTGGAACGACGACCTCGACGGCACTTTCTCCGAAGCAGCGCTGCGCCGCAAGCTGGAGTCGGCCGGCTATCTGGTTGCCCGCTACGTTTATCCGCCTGGGACGTCGTTCCCCGAACACACGCACAAGACGGACAAGATCGACGCTGTAGTGTCCGGACGCTTTCGCATGGTGGTGGCAGGACACTTCGCCATCCTTGGGCCCGGTGACTGGGTTGAAGTGCCGGCGGGCGTGCACCACACCGCCGCCGTGGTCGGCGAGGAGCCCGTGGTCAGCCTGGACGCCGTACGCCTGAAAGGCGATCGCCATTGACCGCTTTGGGTGCATCTCGGCGCCCGCTGACTGAGTCCGAGCGCCGGGCCATCCGGGCCAAGCTCCACGCCTCCGAATCTCGGCGCCGCCAGGCGTCGAAACGCGCGCCCGTGGCGAGTGCGGTCATCATCGGAGTGCTATGGCTCCTGACGCTGCTGGCGTCCGACGCACCGTGGCTCGTGATCACGGGTTTCTGGCTCGTCGTGGGCGCCGGAATTACGTTTTGGGTCCTGCGTGACCTGCGAAAGGACGCTTCCAGCCAACAGCAGTGGATTCAGGGCCTCGAGTCGGCGCTGCGCCGGGCCGAAGCCGACGTCTGCGACATTCGCGCCAGCGCATTCGTCGAGCTGGAAGAGTTCGAAGACGAAGGCGCGTGCTACGCCTTCGCACTCGACGAAGCGCGTGTCGTGTTCATCTCGGGCCAGGAGTTCTACGAGGCGGCACGTTTCCCCAGTCTCGATTTCTCGCTGGTCTATGTCCTCGACGAGGCCGGCCGCGCCGCGGACATGCTGATCGAGAAACGCGGACCCAAGGCCGCGCCCGCGCGAACGATTCCGTTTGCCGTCAAGCACGAACTGGAGATCCCGGAGCACCTGGAGGTGCGCGACATCCGGCTGGACGATCTGGAGGATCGTCTTCGCGTCCGCATACAATCCCCTCGATGAGCAAGGCGGCGGTCCACGGCTTCACGGGTTTTTCCAAGGACGCGTTCAAATTCTTTGGCGGCCTCGCGAAGAACAACAACCGCGAGTGGTTCCACGCGCACAAGGACGTCTACGAGCGCTCGTGCCGGGACGCGCTGAAGGCGCTCACGGTCGCGCTGGACCCTCCGCTTGGCGCCGATCGCCTGACGCGCATCAATCGGGACATGCGATTCGCCAGGGACAAGTCGCCGTACCACACGCGCGTCGCCACTGGAGTTCGCGGCTGTTACCTGTCGCTCTCGGCCGACGGACTGTATGTGGGGACGGGACTCTACATGCCGGAGCCGCCCACGCTGCGGCGATTCCGGGAAGCCGTCGCCGCGGACGCCTCGGGGCGCAAGCTGGCGACGCTTGTGACGGCGCTGCGGCGCAAGGGCTACACCGTGGGGACCCACGAGTCGGTGGCGTCGGCCCCGCGCGGATTCAGCGCGGACCATCCGCGCCTGGACCTCCTGCGCATGAAGGATATCCACGCAGGTAAAATGTTCAAGCCGTCGGAGCTCGGGACAGCCAGGACGGTGCAGCAGGTGCAGCGGGCATGCGGGGACGTGGCGCCGCTGCGCGACTGGATTCAACGCCACGTGGGGTCGGGGAGAAGACAGTGAGGGCGAAACCGGGACTGCTTCGCGTGAGTGTCGTGGGCCGTGTGGCCGCGCTGGCTGGGATGTTGGGGGTTGCGGCGGCCGTGGCGCCGCTGCTCGTGACCGCGCAGGCTCCCGCGCCCTCCAGGACCGTGTGGAACGGCGTCTACACGGAGGCGCAGGCGGGCCGTGGCCGCTCGGCCTACCAGCAGCATTGCGCCG
Source organism: uncultured Acidobacteriota bacterium (assembly GCA_963807235.1). Classification (GTDB taxonomy): domain Bacteria; phylum Acidobacteriota; class Vicinamibacteria; order Vicinamibacterales; family UBA2999; genus CAWEBF01. The sequence continues at coordinate 214,931 of CAWEBF010000033.1, read as the reverse complement.
AATGTCACGGTGCCAGCCTCGAAGGTGCCGAGGCCGTGCCGCTGAAAGGCGATCGGTTCAACCTGAGCTGGAAGGAGTCCACTGTCGATCGGCTGTTCAGGCAGATGAGCACCAGCATGCCGATGTCGGAGGACGGATCCCTGGCGGGCACGCTGGCGCGCGGGACGTATATCGATATCGTCGCGCTGGTGCTGCAGAACAACGGCTTTCCGGCTGGTTCGACGGAGCTGACGCCGGAAAACGCGGTCGGCGTGGCCATCCTGGCCCAGAGTGGACCAGGTGAGCTGCCTCACTCGGCATCCGCGCAGGTCGTCGGCTGCCTGACGCGGGTCGGCCCGCGTGCCTGGAAAGTGACGCGCGGCAGCAAGCCCGTGCGATCCGGTCCCCTCGAGACGCCGCTCACGGCGTCCGCGCCGCTCGGAGACCGCGAGTTCCCGCTGCTCTTCCTCCTGACGTCGCTGGACAAGCTGGAGAACCACCGCGTGATTGCCACCGGACGGCTCGAAGGCGAGGGCGGCGCGAAGGGAATGAACGTCAGCACCGTCACGTCGCAAGCAGCTGCCTGCCAGTAGGGCGAATGCGGACCATTCCCGATACCGATCCCGTCGCGCTCGAGCTCATGTCGGCCATCAAGACAGGTGATGTCGCGCGCCTGAAGCGGCTGCTGGCCGCGGATTCCGAGGTGGCCGTCGCTCGGATCGTCGGCGGCGACGGATTCTCGAGGACGCTCCTGCACGTGGCCGCTGACTGGCCTGGACACTTTCCCAACGGCGCCGCGACGGTTGCCGCCCTGGTGGCCGCCGGCGCGGACGTCAACGCGGCCGTGATTCCAACCGATCCCACGCGCCCTCGGGAAACGCCGTTGCATTGGGCCGCCAGCAGCGACGATGTCGCGGTGTTGGACGCGCTGCTCGACAGCGGCGCCGACATCGAAGCCACCGGCGCGGTGTTCACCGGCGGCACTGCGATGTCGGATGCCGTCATCTTTGCTCAATGGAACGCCGCACGCCGGCTCATGGAGCGAGGGGCGCAGACCACCATCTGGCAGGCGGGCGCGCTCGGTCTGCTGGATCGCGTGCGAGCAGCTCTACACCAGCGCACCGCCGCCGGCCGATCAGATCACGAGCGCGTTCTGGCACGCCTGCCGCGGCGGGCAGCGCGAGACGGCCGGGTTCTTCCTCGATCGCGGCGCGAACTTGAACTGGATCGGCTACGACCGCAAGCGGCCGCTCGACGTGGCGCGCGAATCCGGCGCCACGGCGCTAGTGGGCTGGCTGGAAAGCCGGGGCGCCAAGCCCGCACGAGGTACGGGCAATCCGACAGTGCACTAGAAAACTTGACCTCTTGAAGCGCATGCAACAAGTCAAGTTTTCTACGCCCCGCCGGAGGCGGGGCAATCAGACACTGCCCTAGCGAGGCGGAGCCTCGATGGTCTGAGGCGGAGCCTCGCTAGCCTATTTGGCCAGGGCCTCGCGAATGTTTGCCTGACGCTTGCGGACGAGGTCCAGAAGACCGCCTGGGCCCTCGATCGCTTGCGTGAACCCCTCCGCCGAGCTGATGGTGGTGTGCGACGGCTGCTCGCCCTGCGGTCCCACGATGTGAGGCGCCACCATCGCGTGCAGCTGGCGCGCGCGGCGCGCGAACGTCTCGAACTCGAACGCGCCCTGCAGCGACTGCGTCAGATACGTCCGGTAGCGGGCGGCGTAGACCTGGTCGGCCATCAGCTTCTGAAGAAGGGGCCATCGATCGCCGGCGTTGCGGTGCAGCAAATCGGGGTTTCCCATCATCGAAGCCATGAAGGGCGGCGGACCGCCACCAGGAGCGCCCCCTGGGGGCGGCGGGAGCCCGCGCCCCGGGCCGGTGATACGTCCCGGCGGTCCGGCCATCGGGTTGATCCCGAACGCCATGTTGTTGTCCCACGGGATCCACTGCAGCCGGCCCTTCTGCCTCGGGTCGCCGTACAGGTAGTAGTTGTGGGCCATCGCGCCGTACGTGTCCCAGTTGTCGATAGCGGTGTTGACTGCCAGCCACCGCAGGAAGTGGTCCACGTCGAATACCGTTTCGAGCTTCACGCGCCACTCCGCGGGGTTGTCGCGCGGGGCCTGCACGGCCGCGATGGCCGCTTCCACGTCGGCGAAGTTGGCTTCGTCCTCGTTCGTTTTCTTGCTGAACCCTTCCTTGTCGAATCTGGTCCAATCGGCGCCGGGGCCGTCCGGTTTGTACAGGTTGGCCCTGCGGCCGCCGAGCTGTGAATCCAGCATCGCACCGTCGCCCGGATCCTCGACCATCGTGTAGAGGCCCCAGTACACGGGCCCCGTACCCGCGTCCACGTAGATGCGGTAGAACGCGGATCGCGGCGCCGGCACACCGCGGTCGCGGAAGATCTCGTTGCCGAGCGCTTCGCGCAGCTGGGAGTCGTCGGCGAAGTTCGACGAGAACGTCATCTCCTCGAAGCCATGGAAGCGCTGACCGGCCGTGCGGGGGTCGGCCTTGGCGAAGCGGTTGAAGTCGAGCCGGAACGGGACCTTGCCGTTGCTGGTGGCGATGGCGGTCGTCAGCGACGAGTTGCCCTTGTAGCGCATGGCCACGTTGGTCCAGGTGCCGCCGTTGTAGCTCACGGTCACCGGCACGTACATGGGATCGCGCGTCGTGAGCGACAACGCGCCGCCGCGCATCATTTTGGCCATCTCCGGCGGGACGCACATCAGCATGGGCCCACCGAACATTCCGATGCAGTTGCCGGTGGCCGGGCCCGCGCTGCACGACGCCTCGGGGGCCTTGCCCTCGCATGCCTTGGCCGCGGCTTCCATCAGGGCCTGCATCTGCTGCGGATCGAACCCGCCGCGGCCCGGTCCTCCGGGGCCCATCCCCGGCGGCATCGGCGGACCGACGGTGGCCACGTCCTCCTGCATCTTCTTGAACTGGTCCGCCGGGATCGCGATGCGCAGCTCGTGCACCTTGTCCATGGCGAACAGCAGCGCGTAGTTCGGCGCGCCCTTGGCGCCGTGGCTGGCCTCGGTCCAGCCCGTCGGACGCGAGGCCTGGCCCGCCACCATCGATGCCGTGGCCACAACGGCCACAAGCAGAACGCCTCCGAACACGTGCCGGCGGATGTCGCGAGTGCTCATGACAACAGTGTTTCAGTTGTGTGACGGTTCGGCAAGACCCGCCCGTAGCCGGAAGCCGGGAAGCCGGAAGCCGGGAAGCCGGAAGCCGGGAAGCCGGAGCCGAAGCCGGAGCCGGAAGCCGGGAGCCTACGCCGGCGAAAGGCGCGAGACGCCCGCTTCCACGACAAACGCGGGCGACGCTGTTACGGGTGCGTCGGGTTGACTCACGCGCTCGAGCGACCGGAACTCGGTCCGCATCTGATCGGGTGTGAGGGTGCACGCGATGTAGCCGCGGCGATTGCCGTGGTACTTGATATGCGGGTTGTCGGGGCGGATAGCCTCCCAGTCCGCTGCCACGTCGCTGCCGTCGCCGCTGGCGCTGATCGACGAATTGGTGATCTCCACGGCGATCGTTTCCGACCGCGCCTCGGCGAAGTCCATCTTCAATTCAGCGCCGAAGTGTGCGTGCACGTCGCCGGAAATCACGATCGGGTTCGGCGGCTTCGCGTCCTTCACCCGCGCGTAGAGCCGGTTGCGGGCGCTCACGTAGCCATCCCACTTGTCCATGTTGTATCGGCCGTCGGGCGCCGCCTTGGCCATGTCGCGCGCGAAGGAAAAAACCTGCTGGCCGATCAAGGTCCATCGCGCGCGCGCCGTCGCCAGGTAGTCGAAGAGCCACCGTTCCTGCCCGTCGCCGAGCATCGTGCGCTTCTCGTCCATGGCATCCGAACAGCCGGTCCTGGCCCCGTCGCCGCATGCCTGATCGGAACGGTACTGACGCGTGTCCAGCACGCTCAGGTCCGCCAGCGATCCGAACTGCAGTCGGCGATAGATCTGCATCCGGCTGCCGCCGGGAAACGCGGCCCTCCGCAGGGGCATGTGCTCGTAGTACGCCTGGAACGCGGCCGCGCGGCGCAGCAGGAACACTTCGCGAGGCGTATCGTCGTTGCCTGCGTCGCCGGCGTAGTTGTTGGCCACTTCGTGATCGTCCCAGCTCATCACGAACGGCGCCGACTGGTGAGCCGCGCGCAGGTCGTCGTCCGTCTTGTACTGCGCGTAGCGCAGACGGTAGTCGGTGATGCTGAAGAGCTCGTTTCCCAGATGCTGCCGTACCTTGCGGTCCAGCCGTCCGTTGGTAGGCCGAGACTCGTAGATGTAATCCCCCGTGTGCAGCACGAAGTCGAAGTCGCCCTCCGAGATGCGCCGGTAGACGCTGAAGTAGCCGTCTTCGTAGTTCGAGCAGCCGCAGACGGCAAAGCGAAGGCGATCGACGGCGGCGCCGGCCGCGGGCGCGGTCCTGGTGCGCCCGACCTGGCTGATCTCCCGCCCGACTCGGAAGCGGTAGAAGTACTCGCGCGCGGGCTCGAGTCCCTGCACCTCAACATGGATGCTGTGGGCCAGCTCGGGATACGCCGTGGCCGTGCCCTTCTCATCGATGGTGCGGAACAGTCGATCGCGCGACACCTCCCACGCCACGTCCAGCGGAGCGGGCGGCATGCCGCCGCCGTTTTCGAGCGGACGCGGCGCCAGCCTGGTCCACAACACGACGCCGTCGGGCAGTGGATCCCCGGACGCGACGCCGAGCGAGAACGGATACTCGGCGAAGAGTTGTTGGGCGCCGGCGCTTCCCGCCGCGAAGGGCTGCACGACCGTGGCCGCGCCCATCCACGCTCCCAGGCGCAGCACCTCGCGTCGGGACAGCCCCGACAACACTCGATCGTAGTGAGTGAGAGGAGGCATCGCCGGTCGATTATGGCCGATCGCAGTTGTGGGCCGGTGACGGCCGGGCGACGTCAGGCCGGAGCCATCGCACGGAGGCCCAGGAGCGTCCTGGCCTCCTGCGGCGTCGCGACCGACCGGCCGTAGTCCTTGCACAGCGCCGCCACGCGGGACACCAGCTCCGCGTTCGACGTCGCCAACCGTTCCTTGTCCCAGCGCACGTTGTCTTCGAGGCCGGTGCGGCAGTGACCGCCCATTTCCAGGCACCAGCGGTTCACGTCGAGCTGATGCCGACCGACACCGGCTGCGACCCAGGTGGCCTCCGGCATCAACTCGCGCAGCTTCGACACCTGGAACGCCAGGATGTCGCGCTCGGCGGGAAGCGCGTGCTTGACGCCGAGGACGAACTGCACGTGCAGCGGGGGCTTGATGGCGCCCACGCGCACGTAGTCGATCGCGTTGTAGAGCATCGCCAGATCGAACACTTCGATCTCCGGCTTCACGTCGTGCTCCCGCATCGCCGCTGCCAGCTGATCGATCAGGTCGGGCGGGTTCTCGTAGACGCGCGTCGGAAAGTTGCAGGAGCCGGTGGCCAGCGAGGCCATGTCGGGGCGCAGGTGCAGCATCCCCGCGCGCTCGGAGCCCACGCCCGACCGGCCGCCGGTGGAGAACTGGACGATGATGCCGGGGCACAGCGGGCGGATGCGCTCCTGGAACGCCGCGAACTTGTCGGGGTTCGACGTCGTTGACTGATCGTCGTTGCGCACGTGCACGTGCACCAGGGAGGCGCCGGCCTCGAAGGCGGCCTGTGTGGACTCCAGCTGCTCGGTGAGCGTGATCGGGACGGCCGGGTTGTGTTCCTTGCGCGGCACCGATCCCGTGATGGCCACAGCGATGATGCACGGCGCCTGCGCGTGCTTCTTCGGCATCGACCGACGATTCTAACGCGTCACCATCGGGTCGCGTCGCCCCTTTCGTCAGATGGGGCCCGTCCGGCGTTGTATCCTGACCCGATGCCCTTTCGGGACGTGGTGGGCCACACACGGCTGGTAACGCTGCTCGCGCGGGCCGTGGCACGGAACAGCTTGCCGCCGTCGCTCATCCTGGCCGGCCCGGCTGGTGTCGGCAAGCGGCGTGTGGCCATGGCCACGGCGGCCGCGCTGAACTGCCTGGAGCCTGGCGAGGCTCCGCTTCGGACCGACGAGCATGTAGGCTCCGCCTCGCCAGGGGCAGTGTCTTTTGGCCCCGCTTCGCGGGGCGGAATCTCCAGCGAACTGGAGCGCGATGCCTGCGGCGTGTGCGCGTCGTGCCGCCGTATCGAGCGGGGCGTGCATCCCGACGTCGTCGTGATCGAGCCCGGCGACAGTGGCTCGATCAAGATCGAGCCCATCCGCGACGTGATCGACCAGGCAGGGTACCGGCCCTTCGAGGGGCGCCGGCGCGTGGTGATCATCGATGAAGCCGACGCGATGGTTCCGCAGGCCCAGAACGCGTTGTTGAAGACGCTGGAGGAGCCGCCGTCGGCCTCGGTGTTCATGCTGGTGTCGTCGATGCCGGACGCGCTGCTGCCCACGGTGCTGTCGCGCTGCCCGCGCCTGCGGTTCGCGCCGCTCTCCGTGGCCGAGGTGGTGACCGTGCTCACGCGCGACCACAAGTTCGCCCAGGCGGACGCCCAGGCCGCGGCCGTCGCCTCCGACGGCAGCGTGGGAGGGGCGCTGGCCACGCAGTCCGAGGACGTGGTGGAGGCGCGCGAGACGGCGGCGAAGGTTCTCCGGCACCTGGCCCGCGGCGCCAAGCCGGAAAGCCGGATAGACGCGGCCAGAATCCTCACGCCCTCCAAGACGCTGGCGCCGGGAGTCGAACGCGCGCAGCTGGCCGTGTGCCTGCGGGCGATGTCATCGCTCCTGCGCGATCTGTCGATGATCGCGTCGCGCATCGACACCGGGGCCGCCACGGCCAACGCCGACCTGGCCGACGAGCTCAGCGTGCTCTCGCACGGCTACGATGCCAGGCGCAGCGAGCGCGGTTTCATGGCCGTGGACGAGGCGCTGGCCGCGCTGGAGCGCAACAGCAGCCCGAAGGTCGTGGCCGATTGGCTGGCGCTCGAGCTGTGAAGCCGCGCGTCGCCGTGACGGTCGGGGATCCGGCCGGCATCGGCCCGGAGATCGCGCGGAAGGCGGCAGACGATCCGCGCGTGCGCGAGGCGTGCGAGCCCGTGCTCTACGGGCCGGCCGATGGCTCGTTTGCGCCCGGGGTGCTGTCGGCGGATGCCGGCCGCGCGGCGTACGACGCGATCTGCTCGGCCGTCCGGGACGCGCAGGCGGGCGTCGTGCAGGCGGTGGCTACCGCGCCGGTGAACAAGCTGGCGTTCGCGCGTGCCGGGCTGCCGTGGAAGGGCCACACGGATCTCCTGGGACATCTGACGGGCAGTCCGCGCGTGGCGATGATGTTCTGGTCCGAACCGCTGCGCGTGGTGCTGGGCACGATTCACGTGCCGCTGGCGGAGGTGCCCGCGGCTCTGACTCGCGAGACGCTGGACGAGATCATTCGCCTCACCGCGCGTGAGCTGCCTCGATTCGGCTTCCCCCATCCGCGCCTCGCGCTGGCCGGCCTGAATCCCCATGCGGGGGAGGAGGGGCTGCTGGGGGACGAGGAGGAACGGGTGCTGGCGCCGGCCGTCCGGTCGGCCGCGGCCGACGGCGTGTCGATCGCCGGACCGTTTCCGGCCGACACGCTGTTCGTGCGCGCCGTCCGCGGGGAGTTCGACGCCGTCATCGCGTGTTATCACGACCAGGGGCTGATTCCGGTGAAGTTGCTCGCCTTCGGGCGCGCCGTCAACGTCACGCTGGGGCTGCCGATCGTGCGCACGTCTGTCGATCACGGCACTGCGTTCGACATCGCCGGGAAAGGCGTCGCCGATCCGTCCAGCATGGTCGAGGCCGTTCTGCTGGCGGCACGGCTGGCACCAAAACCGTAATCCGCACCCGTTTGGGGTCGGGCCTAATTGTCCCGACAGGCCGTCAATTAGGCCCGACCCCAATTCCTCAATTCCGGACACTCAGCTTCGTTATGATCGACTGAGATGAGCCGCTACACGGTGCTCTACGACGGCGGGTGCCCGATGTGCCGGCGCACGGTGCGCGTGCTGCGACGGCTGGACTGGCTGCGGCGCCTGACCTTCGTGGATGCCACCGACGCCGCGGTGCGCGAGCGCGTTGCGCCTGGCCTCACCGAAGCCGAAGTGCTCGTCGAGATGTACGTCGTGGACGAATCCGGCGCGCGCGCCGGCGGCTACGCGGGCTACCTCTGGATGGCGCGCGTGGTGCCGATCTTGTGGCCGATGGCGCTCCTGGGTCCGCTACCCGGCGTGTGGCATGTGGGCGACGCTATTTACCGTTACGTCGCCGCCAACCGCGTGCGACGCGGCCGCTGCACCGACGAAGTGTGCGCGCCGGTGGCGCCGTCGGGCCGCGCGGCTCGCTGACGCGATTCCTCTTCTACGATTCCCTGAACGCGTTGGTGATCGGGTAGCGCCGGTCGCGGCCGAAGCCCTTGCGCGTGATCTTGACGCCGGGCGGCGCCTGCCGGCGCTTGTATTCCGCCGAATAGAGCAGCCGTTGCACGCGCGTCACCACGTCGCGCTGGAAGCCGCGCGCCACGATTTCCGATACGCTCAGCTCGTCCTCCACCAGGCCCTGCAACACCGCATCCAGCATGTCGTAGGGGGGCAGCGAATCCTGATCGGTCTGGTTGGGGCGCAGTTCGGCCGTGGGCGCCTTGACGATCGACGACTCCGGAATCACGCGGCCTTCCGGGCCGAGCGCTCCTTCGGGTCGATGCTCGTTGCGCCACCGCGAGAGTGCGTAGACCTCCGTCTTGTAAACGTCCTTGAGCACCGAATAGCCCCCGCACATGTCGCCGTAGAGCGTGGCGTAGCCGACCGACATCTCCGACTTGTTGCCGGTGGTCACCAGCAGGTCGCCGAACTTGTTCGACAAGGCCATCAGCAGCAGGCCGCGCGCCCGGGCCTGCAGGTTCTCTTCGGTCACGTCGCGGTCCAGGCCCGTGAAGAGCTCCTTCAGCGCCGCCTCGGCTCCCGCCACGGGAGCCTCGATGTCCACCGTGTCGCACTTCATGCCCAGCAGGCGGGCCGATTCGGCGGCGTCGTCCAAGCTGGGGACGGTGGTGAACCGCGACGGCAGCCGCACGCCGCGCACGCGTTGCGGGCCCAGCGCATCCACGGCCACGGCCGCCGTGAGCGCCGAATCGATGCCGCCTGACATCCCCAGCAGCACGCCCGGGAAATTGTTCTTCCTCACGTAGTCGCGCAGCCCCAGCACCATCGCGTTGTAGACCGCCGCGAGACGCGGCTCCTCCACGAATGCCGCCTGCCCGTCGCACCGCCAGCCGTTCGGGGTGCGGGCCCATCCCGTCAGCGCGATGCACTCCTTCCAGGACGGCAGCACCTGCGCCACTCCGCCGTCCACGTTCACCACGAACGATCCACCGTCGAAGACCAGTTCGTCCTGGCCGCCGACCTGGTTGACGTAGATCATCGGCAAACCGCACTCCCGGACGCGCTGCGTGATCAGCGTGAACCGCTGCTCCGACTTGTCCACTTCGAAGGGGGATCCGTTGGGCACGATCAGCAGCTCCGCGCCGCGCGCGGCCAGGTGCTCTGCAACCGTGGGGAACCAGACGTCCTCGCAGATCGGCAGTCCCAGCCGGACGCCGCGGAAATCCACCGGTTCCGGCAACGGCCCTGGCCCGAACACGCGCTTCTCGTCGAACACGCCGTAGTTGGGCAGCTCGTGCTTGTAGCGCACTTCCGCCTGGCCGTTCGCGACCAGCGCCACCGAGTTGTGGAGCGACTCGTGGTCGCGCCTCGGCAGGGTGATCACGAGGCCGGGTCCGCCGCCGGCGCTCTCGCGAATCAGCTCCTCGAGGGTCGCGGTTGCCGCCTCGACGAGCGCGGGGCGCAGCACCAGGTCCTCCGGCGGATAGCCCACGAGGAAGAGCTCGGAGAACACGACCAGGTCCGCTCCCGCCGCGCCGGCCTTGTCGCGGGCCTGACGGACCAGGGCCGCATTTCGCGCCAGGTCGCCAACCGTGGGGTTCAGTTGCGCCAGCGCGATCGTGAGCGACACGAGCAATCGTACCCCGAACGCCCCGCTGAACGGCTGGTATCATGGCCGAATCGTGGCTCTTCGCGACCTGCAGTCGATGGCTAGCGAGGCTTCGTCGAACCGACGAGCATGCACACTTCGCCTCGCTAGCGCAGTGTCTGATTGCCCCGCCTCCGGCGGGGCGTAGAAAACTTGACTCGCTTGGTCGAGAATGTGGCGGTCAAGTTTTCCAACGTCGCTGCGCTGGTCACCGCGGCCACCGTGTTCGGTCTGGTGTGGCTGCTTCGCTTCAACGACCCGGGCGGATCGTTTGCCGGGCTGACCGACGATCACTTCTTCTACCTGATTCGAGGCTGGCAGATTCTCTTCGGCGATCTGCCGGTCCGCGACTTCGTCGATCACGGCGCGCCGCTCTACTACTATGTGGCAGCGGCGGTGCAAGTCGTCGGCGGGCGCGGTACGTTGAGTGAGATCGCGTTCTCGTCGGCGGCATTGGCCCTGAGCGCCGCCCTGATCTTCTGGCTCTGCGGACGCGCCAGCGGGTGGATGATTCTGGGGCTGGCAGGCGTGCTGTTCTTCGTCTGCCTGGAGCCGCGGTACTACAACTACCCGAAGTTTCTGTCCTACGCGGTGGCGATTCCGCTGCTATGGCGGTTCGCCGACGATCCGAACGATCGCACGCGTCTGTGGCTGGCTGTGGTGACCGTGGTGGCGTTCCTGTTCCGCCACGACCACGGAGTCTTCGTCGCGGCGTCGATGGCGACGCTGCTGGTGCTGCTGCGGAACCTGTCGTGGGGCCAGCGGCTCAAGCACTTCGGGATCTACATCGCCCTGTCGGCCGTGATGCTGGCGCCCTATCTGTTGTTCATCCAGAGCAACGGCGGCGTCGGTGCGTACTTTCAGCAAGCCTCGGCCTGGGCCGAGCGCGATCGCGATCGCGCGCCCGTGGTGTGGCCGGGGCTCTTCGAGAACCCCGACGGCGTGTCGGAGGAAACCGAACGCGCCTCCGGGGTCTCGAAGGCCGCCGGTATCGTTCGCGACAACTGGGCGGAGTGGATCTACTACACGGAGATCGCCCTGCCGTTCTTCGCGCTGTTCGTGCTCTGGGTGTCGAGCGACGGCGGCCGGCCCGATTGGCCCCAGGCCCGTGCGAAGTTGGGGACGGTGGCCGTGCTGGCCATGATCCTGGTGGCGTTCTTCCTGCGGAGCCCGCTCGAGGCGCGCGTTGCGGACCCTTCGGTGCCGCTCGCGATCCTCGTCACGTGGCTGCTCGTGGCCGTGCCGCGGATTCTGGTGAGCCGCGCGGCGCTGTCGCCAGCCGCTCAACGATGGCCGTTGGCCCTTCGAACCGTCGTGGGCGTGGGCGCTGCCGCGATCGCCGTCATCTTGTGGACGGGCTTGACCCGTGACTTCTACGACCGGCTGGACCGGTCGGCCATGGTGGAGCGGTTCGGAAAGCCATTCGAGAGAGCCGGGCAGATCGCGGCGCAGATGCGCCGTGAGTGGGACCTCCAGTCGTGGGCCGAGCGTCCAGACGCGTCCGAACTGATCACGCTCGCACGCTACGTGAACGCGTGCACGGCACCCACCGACCGCGTGCTGGTGCAGGGATACCTACCCCAGGTGCTCGCGCTCGCCCAGCGGGCGTTTGCCGGCGGCCACGCCGACCTGCGGCCGGGCTTCTTCGCCACGAACGACGCGCAGCAACTGACCGTCGCGCGTTTGAAGGCGCAGTCGGTGCCGATCATCCTGCTCGACACGGAGCAGTCCTACGAGAACTTCCGCAGCGGGTTCCCGCTGGTCATGGCGCACATCGACCAGGAGTACCAGCTGGCTGGCACGCGCGTGTTCGACGAACGTTTCGGCATCAACCTGTTCACGCGCAAGGACCTGACGCCCACCGGCACATGGGAGCCACTCGGGTGGCCATGTTACGGTAGGCGTGCCGCCTGATCAGCCATGGCCGAAAAAAGCGAACGGGAAAAAGCCCAGCGCCTGATCGCCGACAACCGCAAGGCGTTTCACGACTACCACGTGCTGGACACGTGGGAGGCGGGCGTCGCGCTGCTCGGCACAGAGGTGAAGGCCATTCGCGAGGGGCGGGTGAACCTGCGCGACAGCTTCGCGCGGCTGGACAGGGGAGAGGTGTGGCTCCAGAACGTCCACATCAGCCCCTACAGCCACACGGGCTACGCGCATCACGACGAGCGCCGGCAGCGGAAGCTCCTGTTGCACCGCCACGAGATCCAGAAGCTGACGGGCAAGGTCAAGGAAAAGGGCCTGACGCTGGTGCCGCTGCAGATGTACTTCAAGACCGGCCGCGTGAAGGTGGCCCTGGCGCTCGTGAAGGGCAAGCAGCTGCACGACAAGCGCGAAACCATCCGCCGCCGCGAGGTGGACCGCGAAACGCGCGCGGCCGTGAAGGCGCGCTCCCGATAGACCATGAGCCGCTCGATTGCGGGTTCGGTGGCATGGCGTCGTTGAAGCACGCGTCGGGGGAGTCGTATCCCGTGCTTTCGGAGGTCTTGACCGGCGCGGGCCTGAAGCTTGTCGATATCGGCGGGCGTGGAGAAGCATTTACGGGCGCGGCCACGTTGGCCCGTTATGCGCATTACTACGTGTCCGAACCCGACGCGGCGGAAGCAGCCAGGCTCACCGACGCGCTGCCCAGGGAGACGCCTTGGCGTGGCCTCACGGTGTTTGCCGAGGCCATCGCGTCCCAGCCCGGTCCCGCTACGCTGTACCTGACGCAGGAGCCGGGCATGAGTTCGCTCCTCCAACCCGATCCCCGCGTGGCCGGCCGTTTTTGGATTGCCCCCAAGTTCGAGGTGGTCGGGGAGGTTTCGGTGCCCGCGATTGGGCTTGACGAGGCCTCGCGGCGATACGGCTTCACGGACGCCTCGTTCCTCAAGCTCGACACCCAGGGCAGCGAACTCGACATCCTGCTTTCCGGGCCCGACCTCGTGCGCGATTCTCTCGTCGGCATCCAGTCGGAAGTGTCGTTCCAGCCGTTCTATCGCGGCCAGCCCCTCTTCGCGGACATCGACAGCCACCTGAGAGCCAACGGCTTCTCGCTGGTCACGATGAACAGAACGCTGCTCAGGCGCGCGGGCTTCGACGAATCACTCTACTCGCGCCGCACCGTCACCTGGGCGCACTGCCTCTATCTGCGGGAGCCCGATGACCTGCCGCAGCGTTCCCCGTACGGCACTGCACGACTGGCGCGCCTGCTGGCGGTCACGATCGCCTTTCATCACTTCGACCTCGCCATCGACGTCGTGGGACGTCTGACGGCAACGGGCGTGCTGTCCGATGCTTCGGCGAGGCAAATCGGTGACGAGGTGCGGCGTCTGGCGGTGGAGGTCACGGGCAAGGTCGAACGACTGCGGACCAAGGACGACAAGGACAAGAAGTCGGACAACCTGACCGCGCGGGCGTTCAAGGATTCAAGGCGGTACGAGTGAGCTCGGTGACTGACATGTGGCGCACGCTCGTCGCACTTCCACGCCGCGCGATCGGGTTTCTCTCCCGAGGTGAAGGCACGCTCGCCTCGCTCTCCAAGCAGGTGACCCGGTTGGCCGACCAGCTTCGAGACAGCGTCAAGCGCAACGACGGGACCCGCGACGAGCTGCACAAGGTGCGTCAGGAGCTGGCGGACCTGCGACGCGAGGTCCACGATCGGCTGCTGCAGAACACGATGACGGTGACGCGAGCGGCGCGCGCGCTCGAAGGCGGCGCCGGGGCCGGAGGCAATGGGGACGTCCGGTTGTCGTCACGGCCAATCGCCGTCGAGGCCGCAGAGCCGGTGGACGCTTCGTGGGGGCCGGTCTTCGGGGCCGACGCTCCGGATCCGGAAGGGCAGGAGTGGCTGAGCCAGGCCGCGTGCCCGGCCTGCGGACATGCGCAGTTCACCGTGGTCAGTCGCTGGAACAAGCTGATTCTGCTGGAGAAAGCGCCGGACGCCACCTCGGCGCGCTACGACTATGCCGTCTGCCACGCGTGCGGGATCCTGTTCGCCTCGCGGCGCCCCTCTGGCGAGCGCTACCGCTTCCTGATGCAGCACTTCGAAGAGGTGACGGCCAAGCGCGGTGGAGAAGCCGTGACGAACCTGGTGCTGAATCCCCGCCCCCTCAGCGACGCCGACCGCGACCAGTTGCGTCACCTGGCCGCCAAAGGCGTGTTCGTCTCCGACCACGCGGGGCTGTCTCGGAAGGAGTATCTGGCGCCGCTCCTCCGCGACCGCTTCGAGAACAGCCTCCATACGGACGTCATCGGCGCACTGCTGCAGCCGCGCAACGCGCGGGTGCTGGAGGTGCGCTCGCGCGCCGGGTCGATCCTGGACGGACTGCGGAGCGCGTGGGGCGCGGACGTCTACGCGATGCCGATCTGGGAGAGCCAGCAGTTCCTGCTCGGCGAGGTGTACGGCATCAACACGTCGCCGCCGATCGACTTCGACCACTTTGCCATCCCGTTCGACGGCCTCTTCGACCTGGTGATCTGCAACCACATGATCACGCACGCCGTGCGCGTCAGCGACTTCCTGGCGACGATTCGCGCGAAGCTCAAGCCGGGTGGGCACCTCTATCTTCACAACGAGCCGGACGACGCGGAGTTCCTGAAGGGCAGCCAGTCGATGCTGGCCACGCTGAACCCGCTGCACCTGCAGGCGTTCGACCAGGCGTCGCTCGTGCGCGCACTGACCGCCAATGGCTTCGAGACCGTGTTCGTCAAGCACCAGAAGAACGACACCTTGTTCCTCCTGGCGCGCGCCGCGGACACGCGACCCGTCGACCATGTCGGATGCGGAGCGCCAGGCGCGCGTGGCGGCGTATCAGCAGGCCTACGACCGCGCCGTCTTGCGCGTGGACGAATCCACGCGCGCCCGTCTGGCCGGCGAGTGGCCGGATGTGGTGCGCCACGCGGTCGCCAGCGGTGCCGCGGAGTTCGACGAGCGCGGCCAGTTGCGGATTGTGGCCCCGTGAAGGAGCACCAGGTTACGAGCAGCGATGATTCCGCCGGCTGAAGGGGAGCACTCGATTCCGCATGTCGTGCACTGGCTCTGGCTGGGCACTGACGCGGTGCCCCGCATCTTCGAGCAGTACGCCGACCGCTGGCGGGTCCACCATCCCGCGTGGCAGACGCGGCTGTGGCGCGACGACACGCTGCCGGCGCTCGGCTGTCAGGAGCTGCTCGCGGGCGCCACCGGCTTCAAGCGTCGATACGACATCGTCCGGCTCGAAATCCTGAGGCAGCACGGCGGTGTGATCGTGGACATGGACGTCGAGCCCATCCGGCCGCTGGATCCGCTGCTGCACGGCGTCAGCGCCTTCGTGGGACGCATCGGCGACAGGCACATCGGGAACCAGGTGCTCGGTGCCACACCCGGACACCCGTTCATCGAGCACGCCGTCCAAGGCCTGCGCTCGCACGCGAACCTTGGTGGAAACTCGAGCGAGGCTGCTGGAAAGGCCTTTCTCAAGGGCGTACTGGAGCAGTATCCGCACGGCGTCACCGTCTTTCCGGCGCGGACGTTCTACTACGAGCCGTCCTTCGAGCCCCCTCGCAGACCAGACGACTTTCCAGACGTCTATGCCGTTCATCACCAGTTGGAAAGCTATGCAGCGGGCGTCGACGAGGGCGCCGTTCAGCGCCGTCTCGACGTGTTTCTCCGCCAGTTCCGGAACGCGACGCAAACGGTGGACCAGGCCGAAGCCGAACGACGTTTAAGGCGTGCCATCGCTCGTCACGACGACGGCCACCGGGCCCAGCTTCGGGCAGCGACCGCAGAGGTTGAACAGGCGGGTGTTCGGCTCGTCGAGAACGACCGCGAGTGGCGGCAGCGACTCGAAGATGTCGAGCAGCGTCTGACACGTGCATTGGAGCTGCTGGCCAGTCGCGAGCGCCGGAGCCTGCTTGGTCGTGTCCGGACGCTGGCCGGTCGCTGGAAGGGATTCAGGTAGGAGCAATTCTGTTATCGTTCATCGGTGCCGCCGGAGACCTTCGAGGGTGCCGACCTTCGGGACCAGAAGAGCGACCGGGAACGGCGCGTCCGCAGGCAGGTGCTCGAGCCCGACACGCTGCAGGCCTTGTTGCCCTTGCGGGCACCGGTCGTCGCGCGCGCGAGCGCACAACCGGACGCGCGCGCTCGCGAACGGCAGTTCGCCGCCGCGTCGCCAGCCTACGCCCAGGCCGCCGCCTCGCGAGACGAGTTTGCCGCCAACATCCGTCTGATCACACTGGACTCACTGACCTGGTCGGTGCCGCTGCTGGCACCGAATGATCCTGAGGCCGTCGCACGGTACTTGAAGCATCAGGACTTTCCCTACCGCGCCATCTCGCAAACCCGCGAGGCGGCGATCGGCGGTGCGATGATCGACATCGGCGCCAACATCGGGCGCATGTCGATTCCACGCGTGGTGCTGGGCGATGCCACGGTGGCGTACTGCATCGAACCCGATCCCCTGAACTACGCCTGCCTGGTCCGCAACATTCGCGACAACGGGCTGGCGGGACTGGCGCTTCCGGACCGGCTGGCGATCGGCGCGCGCGACGGCATCGTCCGGCTCGAGCGCGCCAAGAGTCCCGGCGGCCACCGCGTGCTGGGGGAGGGGATGACCACCGCGCGCGAGACCGTGGACGTGCCCATGTCGACGCTCGACGCATGGGTGGACCGCATGGGAATCGACCTGGACAACGTGCGCTTCGTGAAACTGGACGTCCAGGGCGGCGAAGTCGACGTGCTCGTCGGAGCATCGCGGGTGCTGGCCTGCCGTCATATCGCCTGGCAGGTGGAAGTGGACGTGGAGCGTCTGGGCAAGCGCGGGCTGTCGGCGGAGGATTTGTTCGTCCATCTTCGCCGTTTCTTCACCCATTTCACCGACTTGAACCGGCTGGCGAGCGGCCCCCGGCTTCGCGCGACAGGCGAGCTCGCGGAAGCGCTGTCATACCTGGCTCAGCCTGGCGCCGGGGGAACCGACGTCCTGTTTTTCAGCCTGGCGGCCGAGCCGCCTGCCGCGGCAAATTGACAGATCGCGCGGAAACCGTGACAATTTCCTAGTTCAATTCATGAACGTAATGTTCATCTATTGAACGTCGCCTCCGCTGGGGCCGGTTTTTGGGCCTGTGACTGACGGGCCGGAGGTGTCACCCCCTTCCGAGCGAATGGCCGTGCCGAACGAGACAAGCCGGTGAGCAGGCGGAATGCGCTTCTGCGCGAGCCCACCCTATCGGGCCTGCTCGGTGAAGTTGGTCTCAAGTTCGTTGACATCGGTGGACGTGGTTCGGCCTTCGCTCCGCTCGTACCCCTGGCGCCACTTGCCGATTACTTCGTCTCCGAGCCCGACCAGGACGAGGCGGATCGCCTGACGCAGCAACTGCCGCTCGAGGCGCCCTGGCGAAGCGTCCGGGTGTTCGCGCAGGCGATTGCCTCCACCGGCAGAGACGCTCCCTTGTTCCTGACGGCGAAGCCGGGCATGAGCTCCCTGCTCGAACCGGATCCACGTGTCGCCGGGCGGTTCTACTCCCACAGCACGTTCGAGGTGGTGCGGACCACGCGTGTGCCGACCGTGCCGCTCGACGACGCCGCATCGGAGTACGGGTTCTCGGATGCCACGTTCCTGAAGATTGACACGCAGGGCACGGAGCTGGACATCCTTCAGTCCGGTCCACGGCTGGTCGGCGGTTCGCTGCTGGGTGTGCACGTCGAATCGCTGTTTCAACCGATCTACAAAGGGCAGTCGCTCTTTGCGGACGTCGACACGCATCTGCGCCGGCAGGGCTTCGTGCTGTTCACGTTGAGCAGGACGTCTTTGCGGCGTGCCGGGTACCGCGAGTCGCTGTATTCGAAGCGCATGATCAGCTGGGCCCATTGCCTGTATCTGCGCGAACCGGACTCCCTGCTGGCGTGGGACCGCGAGCACGCGCATCAGCACCTGCTGCGACTGCTGGGTATCGTGCTGTCGCTCGAGTTCTACGATCTGGCGTTCGAGATCATGGGGCTCCTGAGAGGTATGTCCGCCCTCCCGGTGGAGGATGTCCACGCGCTGTCTGAAGAGGTCGAACGAATCGCGTCCGCAGGAACCCGGCGCGTTCTCAGACAAGCGGACCCCAGGGGTCTGCGAGACGTCGTGATGGCGAGCAACTTTCGAGACAAGGGCCAGCTGGAGTAGCGCGCATCCATGAGAGTGCTCTTCGTCATGCGGCACGCGGGGTATGTGCGCAACTTCGAGTCCACCATCCGCATGCTGTGCGAGCGGGGCAATCGGGTCCACGTGGCTTTTCAGCGCGAGGTGAAAACGCAGCAGCTCGACCCGGGCAACATCGCCGACGTGTTGGCTCGGACGTACAGGAAGTTCACGTATGGCTCGGCCCCCGTCCGTTCGGACAGCCTCGGACTGGCCGGCCGTGAGCTGCGGCTTGGGCTCGATTACCTTCGTTATCTCACGCCTGTATTCAGCCAGTCGCCGAAACTTCGCGAACGGGCGATCCGGGAAGCGCCCGCTGAGGTGCTCGACCGATCCCGCCGGGGTATCACGGCCACCCGGCCCGGCCGTCTGGCGATGTCCTGGTGGCTGCGAGCCCAGGAGCGGTCGATTCCGAGCGACCCGGAGATCGACGCGTTCGTTCAAAAGTTGCATCCCGACGTGCTCGCCGTGACGCCCCTGATCGAGCCAGGCGCGCCGCAGGTCGAGTACCGTCCGGAGCGCCAACTCGCTGGGCATTCGCACCGTTCTGTGCGTGGCGAGCTGGGACAACCTGACCAGCAAGGGCCTGATTCACGGTCCGGTGGACCTCGTGACGGTGTGGAACGAGGCGATGAAGCGCGAGGCCATCGAGCTGCACGGCATTCCCGCCGATCGCATCGAGGTGACGGGCGCGGTGCCGTTCGATCACTGGTTCTCCTGGCGACCGAGCACGACACGGGACGAGTTCTGCGCGCGCGTGGGCCTGCCCGCCGGGCGACCCTACGTGCTGTACCTGTGCTCGTCGCGCTTCATCGCTCCGAATGAGGTCCCGTTCATCCGGGAGTGGATCGGCCGGATTCGGCAATCGTCGGGGAGCCCGCTCGAGACCGTGGGGGTCTTGGTGCGTCCCCACCCGCAGAATACCGATCAGTGGGAGGGCGTCGACCTGGGCGACAAGGACGTCGTCGTGTGGCCGCGGGCGGGCGCTGCGCCTGTCGACGAGGCCAGTCGCAGCGAATACTTCGATTCCATTTATCACAGCGGCGCCGTCGTCGGAATCAACACGACGGCCGAGATCGAGGCGGCCATCGTTGGCCGGCGCTCCTACACGCTGTTGGCAGACCAGTTTCGTGAGACGCAGGGCGGCACGCTCCACTTCCAGCATCTGACGGGACACGACGGGGGGCTGGTGCGGGTCGCTCGCGATTTCGACGAGCACATGCGCCAGTTGAACGGCGCGCTGCTGGATCCGGAGGCGGATCGGGCCGACTGCGAACGCTTCGTCGGGCGCTTCGTCAGGCCTGACGGTCTCGACACGGCCGCGACGCCGAAGATGATCAAGGCGCTCGAAGAGCTTTCCCGCCGGCCGGCCTCGCGCCCGCCCCGGGCGTCGATCTTTGCTCCTCTCGTTCTTCCCCGGCTGACACGACGGGGGGACCACCTCGCGTCGGAGCTTCGAACCAGCGCCGACACCAAGATCGAGAGACAGGCGGCGAGGCGAGCGCGCCACGCTGCGAACCGAACCCGCAAGGTGGCGACGCCTCGCGAGGTCGCCGTTCGAATCCCGGTGGAATCGCACGAGACCGTGGAACCTGGCACGGGCATCGGGTCCGTTGTCTACGGCGCTCCTGTGAGACTCGAGGAGCGGGAAGCCGCCAAAGCGACGAAGGCCGCCAACGTGGAGGACCGTCGGAGGAAACAAGCCGAACGTCGAGCCGCGTTCGCTGAAAAGGTTGGACAGCAAGGGAGCGCGCCCCCGGACGACGCGTGGGACTCGCTCAAGGGCTTCGATCGTGTCGAGGCCATCGCGCACGCGTTCTGTGCGCTCGGCAACTCAAAGCGAAGGGGCTTTCTGAGCCTGATCCAGGACTTCATCCCCCCGCCCGCATACATCGATCTCGTGGCGGCGGCTCCCCCACGCCGGCTCCAGCTACGACCGCGCGGACATCTATATGCACGTCGGCAGCAAACGCGAAGCCTTTCGGCTGCGCGCCTGCGCGAAGGAGCCGTTCACGGTTCAATGGATCCACGATCACATTCGCGCCGGTGATGTGTTGTACGACATCGGCGCCAACGTCGGCGCCTATTCCCTCGTCGCCGCCATGACACCTAGCGGTGGGGCGCGGGTGGTCGCGTTCGAGCCGAGCTACTCCACGTTTTCCTCGATGTGTGCAAACGTGATGCTCAACAAGCTCGACAAGCAGATCACGCCGCTCCCAATCGCGTTGTCCGATCGAACGGCGATGAACGTCTTCAACCTGCGGGATCTCGAGCCCGGTTCCGCCCGCCACGTCCTGGGCCGCGATGCGTCGAACAGCGACGAGCCGACGCTCTTTGAGCAGCCCGTGATGACGTTCAGGCTCGACGATTTCGTCGACACGTTCGCGCTTCCGCTGCCCAATCACATCAAGATGGACGTTGACGGCGGTGAGCTCGAGGTCCTCGATGGCGCAGCCGAGACGCTGGCGTCGCCGTCCTTGCGCTCGATGCTCATCGAGGTCTCGGTGTCGCTGTCGGAGGCGGTTGTCCGGATACTCGAGTCCCACGGGCTTCGGCTGGTGTCCAAGTACATCGTCCAGGGCAAATCAGGCGAATACGGCGTCTGGTACGGCTTGTTTCTCCGCGACGGCGTGGATCGTGAGGCAGCAGTCCGGTGAAAGTGCTGTTCTTCATGCGCAGCACGGTCTATGTCCGCAACTTCGAGTCCACCTTGCGGCTGCTGGCCGAGCGTGGCCACGAGGTCGAGGTCGTGGCCGAACCGCATCGTCTGCTCGATCCAACGAATCTGATCGGACGGCTCTCGAGGGAGCTTCCGAACATCCGCCACACGGCGCCGCCCGCGCCCGTGTCTGGCGGCTGGGTTCCCGTTGGGGTGCACCTGCGCAGCGCGCTCGACTACCTTCGGTACCTGCGGCCCAACTACGATCACGCGCCAAAGCTTCGTCAGCGCGCCGAGAAGAAGGCCCCGGCATTCGTGCATGCGGCGTTGCGCCGCAGGGGGATGAAGAGCCGAGCCGGCCTGGGGCTGCTGCGGTGGGTCATTCGGTGCTGTGACCGCGCGCTTCCCACCGACCCCGCACTCGATGCCTTCATCCGGGATCGGCAGCCCGATCTCGTGATCGTGACGCCTCTGATCGAAACCGGGTCGCCGCAGTCCGCGTATCTCCGCAGCGCCCGAGCACTCGGCATTCGCACCTGCCTGTGCGTCTACAGCTGGGACAACCTGACCAACAAGGGGCTGATTCACGACCCGCTCGATCTGGTGACGGTCTGGAATCCGATGATGAAGGACGAAGCCGTCAGCCTTCATCGTGTCCCCGCGGATCGAGTCGTGGTGACCGGCGCGGCCCCCTACGATCACTGGTTCACCTGGACAGCCTCGAACCACCCGCGCGGCGTTCTGCGAGCGCGTCGGGGCTCGCCGCGGATCGGCCGTTCATCGCTCTACCTGTGCTCGTCGAAGTTCATCGCTCCTGAGGAGCGGCCGTTCGTCCGAGCTGGGTGCAGCGGATTCGAGCCGCGTCGCCGGCGCTGCGGGACGTTGGCGTGCTGGTCCGGCCGCACCCTCAGAACGTGGCGGCATGGCGGGGCGCCGACCTCTCGGCTCTCGGGAATGTCGTGGTCTGGCCCCGCGAGGGCGCCAATCCCGTCGACGCCGACTCTCGTGCGGATTATTTCGACTCGATCTATCACGGCGCCGCGGTCGTGGGCATCAATACCAGCGCGCAGATCGAAAGCGCCATCGTCGGGCGAGGCGTGTACACGCTGCTCGCACCCGAGTTTCGCGACACACAGGACGGCACGCTGCATTTCCACCATCTGACAGGGGTGAACGGAGGCCTCTTGCAGGTGGCAGCGCGATATCGACGAGCACGTGGCGCAGCTCGAGGCGGGCCTGGCGCGATCCCGAAGCGGCGCGCCGCCAAGGCGCCGCCGGTTCGTCGAGGCGTTCGTGCGCCCGCACGGGATTGCGAGCCCGCCACGCCGCGCCTCGTGGCGGCGCTGGAGCAGACCGCGATGCGGGGTGCGCGGCGGCCCACCAGCGGACCATGGTGGGCGCCAATAGCCCGGCCGGTGCTCCTGCCCCTGGCCCGGCGATTGGTGGCGCCGGAGCTGGCGCGGGCCGACGCCTCGGCCAGGCGCGAGCGATCGTCGAACGGGCAAGCGGCACTCTCGGCGACCAGGCTCGCCGGCAGTGGTCTCGACGGCGGCTCGACCGGGGGAGAGGCTCGGGCCTTCGGCGTTCGAGTGCTACGAGCTGGCGCGTGCGAAATTGTCTCGTTGGCGTGATGCCGTGGAGTCGAGCGAGGCCACCACGCCGTCCGAGCAGGAACTCCTGTCCGCACTTCGTCCGTTGTGGACCGCGCAGCCAGAGACGATTCGACGTGCTGCGCCGACATGGGAGCGCGATCACGAACGTGGCGTGGACAGACTATGAGGCGCCACGGCGCAGGTTTCGAGCCCGCCTCGAACGGATCTCGGGCGACTCCTCACGCCCGATCGACACGACATCTGGGTAGACGAGCCGGCCGCGCTCGGGGGATTCGGATTGAACGGCCGGGTTGGTCGCTACAACGAGGACACGCTCCGGTTTTTCAGGCTCATGTCGTTCCTGAAGGATGCGGGAGTGCTGTCGCCGTTCCGGCGGGCGGTGCCGCGCCGGACCGTGTGGGAGATTGGAGGCGGGTGGGGAGGATTGGCGTATCACTTCAAGACGATCTGTCCGGAGGTGACCTACCTGATCACGGGACAGGCCGACATGTTGCTCCTGTCGGCGGCCTATCTGATGACGTTGTTCCCTTCTGCGAACGTGCGCTTCTACGAACCGGAGACGCCCAGGGCATTCTGGGAAGACTGGCACGCCGTCGATTTCGCGTTTGCCCCCGAGCACGTTGTTGGTGCGATCCCGGACAATCGCGTGGACCTCACAGTGGACGTCGCCATGCTCGACCGGATGACACCCGCTCGAGCCGCGAGGCACGTCGCACGCGCGCACGAAACAGGCTCTCCCTATTTCCTCTCGCTGTGCGCGCACACCGAGACCGGCGGAAACGCAGAGGCGCCCGTGCCTGGCACCATCGAGCGCTTCTACTGGCGCCACCCCATGTGTGCCCCCCGCTACCTGGGCCGGCGCTTCGCCACGAAGGCGGGGACGCGATACGAGACTCCAGCGTCGCTACGTGCTGGGGTGGCGACGCCTTCACGTATGAACCACGGTCCGCGCGTGGTGCTCGGCCTGCCGGCCTACAATCGTCCCGACTCGCTCCCGCAGGCCATCGAGTCGCTGCTGTCGCAAACCTTCGGCGCCTTCGAGTTGGTCATCGTCGACGATGCGAACTCGCCGGAGACGGCGCTCGTGGCCGAGCGGTATAGGCGCCACGACCCCCGAATTCACTACGAAGCCAACCCGCTTCGCCTGGGAATGGTGGACAACTGGCGGCGTGTGTTCGAGCGCGGTCGACGTGTCTATCCCGGCGCCACCTACTTCGCGTGGGTGAGCGATCACGACGTGTGGCACCCGCGATGGCTGAGGAATTGGTCGCGGTCCTCGACGTGAATCCGGACGTCGTGCTGGCGTACTGCAGAACGCTTAGAACGCTCACCGACGACGCGCGTGCGGAGGGGTCTGGATTCGAAACCTACGGCATCACGGATCGAGCCGAGCGGCTTCGCCTGGCGGCCCGCTACATGCTGGCGGGGGACATGATCTACGGCCTGATGAGGGCCGACGCGCTTGCCGCCGCCGGCGTCTTTCATCGGGTCCTCACTCCGGACCGTCAGATCCTGTTGGCCTTGTCGCTCTTCGGTCAGTTCCGGCAGGTGCCGGAGATTCTCGTGGTACCGCGAGTACGCTCGTTTTTCGATCGGCCGCCAACGGAAGTTGCTCGTTCCGAGCGGGGCTCCACTGTACTTCTTCGTCCCATGGGTCGTTCAGCATGCCGTGACGCTGTGGTGGGACTTCGCCATCCGCGGACGCGGCCGGCCCATCATTGGGCGGTTCGCGGGGGCCCGGTACGCGGCCATTCAGTTCCGGTCGGCTCTGCTCCGCGAACTGCTGTCTCCGAAGTCCACGTGGCGTCAGGCTGCTCTGAAGGGTGCGTTCGGCCGGGGCCTGCTGGCGGTGCTGCCGGTGGCGCGGGGCCGCGCGCGATCTGGCGATGCCCTCGCGAACGATGCCCGCGAATTGGAAGTCCCTGGTGAGTGAATCAGTCGCACAAGACCATCACCAGCGGGTCGGCGCCGCGTCACTCCCGGCGATCGAGGCCGGTGCGTACGAACGCTATAGGCGCGTGCGCGAGTGGGCGACCCGGATTCGCGACGGAGTCACGAGCCGCGCGTTGACAACCGAAGAACAGGGCGTGGTGAGCGCCCTGACTCACCTATGGGATGCGCCACCGGACACCATCGCCAGGCTGAGACGCTTCTGCGACCCCATCAGCGGGATCCGCGCGTCCGACTATGACGCGCCGACGGACGAGCTCAACAGCAGAATCCGCCGTGGGATCAGCACTCTGCGTCGCTGGGCGGGGCCGGAGCTCCTGGTGCCTGAGCCGCCCGCTTTGGGCGGGTTCGGATGCGAGATTCGAGGCGAGCTCTTCAACGAGGAGACGCTGGCGTTCTTTCACGCACTGGTGGCGCTGCAGGATGGCGCCGTGCTCCAAGCGGCGAGCACGGGAAGAGCCCGACACCTGGTATGGGAGATGGGGGGAGGGTGGGGAGGCTTCGGGTACCAGTTCAAAACGCTTCACCCTGACGTGACCTACGTCGTAAGCGGTCTGCCCGATACGCTCCTCGTGGCCGCCACCTACCTCACGTCGGTCATGCAGAATGCCAGCTGCCGGTTTCTCGACAGGGACTCCACGAAAGACCCCTGGGAGGGCTGGGAACGCGTCGACTTCATCTTCGTTCCAGACGACATGCTCGACGCGTTACGACCCCCTCGCGTGGACCTCGTGCTCGACGTGATGTCGCTCGGGAGAATGGATCCGGCGGAGGTGCGCCGCCAGGTGCGATGGGCGTTCGAGTGCCGCGCCCGCTACGTCTACTCGCTTCGCTCCCGGCTCCGTTCGTGGGACGAGTCGGCGGGTGTGTGGCAGGCCATTTCGGAGCTGTACTGGCCGCACCCGGTCCCGCCGCGTGCCGGCAGCGAGGCCGAGGCTGTTGAGGCGATGACCTCTGGTGACTACGCGCACCTGATGGGTTGGAGGCGCGTACGGGTCTGAGCCCGCGCGTCGTGTTCGGCATGCCGGCGTACAACCGGCCCGACAAGCTGCCGGAGACTCTGGAGTCGCTGCTGGGGCAGACGCATGAGGACTTCGCGCTTGTCATCGTCGACGACCACCCGTCACCCGAGGTGCGCGCCATCGTCCAGGCCTACGCGGTACAGGATGCGCGCATCAGGTATGAGCCCAATCCTGTTCGCCTGGGCATGGTCGGCAACTGGCGCAAGGCGTTCGATCGGGGCAGGGCGCTGTTCCCTGGCGCCGAGTACTTCGCGTGGGTCAGCGATCACGACATGTGGCATCCCCGCTGGCTCGAGGCGCTCGTCGGCGTCATGGACGTCGAGCCGCACGCCGTCGTGGCGTATCCGCGGACCATACGCGTCTACCCGACGTACCGGCGCCGCGAGCCGCCTCCACTTGATACGTCTGGCGTGCTCGCTCCGCGCGAGCGGCTGCGGTTGGCGACCCACATGACCGCTGGCAGCTGCATCTACGGTCTCATTCGCGCGAGCGCGCTCGAACGGGCCGGCGTATTTCGGCCCGTGCTGATGCCGGACCGTCTCCAGCTCGTGGCCCTCTCGATCCTCGGTTCCTTCCGATTCGTGCCCGAGCCGCTGTGGTACCGCGAGGTCGCGGGGGGCTTCAGTCTCGAGCGTCAGCGGCGGATGCTCTTTCCAGCGCGAAGTCCCTGGCATACCTACTTGCCGGTCAGCGTGCAACACACCGCCGTCTTGTTCTGGGACCTCGTCGTCCGAGGGAGTGGAGGAGTGGCCGCCGGCCGCGTCGCCGGGCTCCTATACGTCGTCCTTCATCTGTGGCATGCCGTTGGTCGGGCCTGGTCGCGTCTCGGTATTCCGGGGCGGACGACGGCGCCCGGATCCGTGCCGACGGGTTCCCGAATACGCGATGAAGATCGTCTTTCTGATTGGCGCGACCAGCCGGATTCGAAACTTCCACGGGGCGCTGACGCTCCTGGCGGAGCGCGGCCACACCATCCGGCTGACGGGCCGGCTCCGGAAAGGGTCGTTCGACGTCTCGAAGAGCATCGACCACGAGCGCATCTCCGGTCGCGTGAATCCGACGACGCGCTCAGACGACTGGCGTGACGTCGTGGATCTGCTGCGAGGCGCGAGAGACTACGTCCGCTACTTCGACCCGCGCTACTCGCAGGCCACGCGCCTCGTCAGGCGGGCGTACGAGATCGCGCCCACGGAATTCGTGCTGTATTGCGAGCGGCATCCGTGGGTCAAGCGCCACTGGGCGGTCGCATCGAAGGCGTTGGCGTGGGCCGAGGAGCTCGTTCCGAGCGATCCCGGATTCGAGACGTTCCTGCGCGAGGAACGCCCCGACGTCGTCGTGGTCACGCCGCTCGTCACCTTCGAGTCGTACCAGACCGACTACGTGAAAGCCGCCCATCGGCTTGGCGTGCCGGTCGTCTTCGTCCCATTCAGCTGGGACAACCTGACGAACAAGGGGCTGATGCGCGTTCAACCGGATCGCGTCCTCGTCTGGAACACCATCCAGCGCCAGGAAGCCATCGAGCTGCACGGGTGTCCCCCCGAGAACGTGCTGGTTGTGGGTGCGGCGAGGTTCGATGACTTCTTCGGCGGACGGTGTCGACGTCGCGATCGGAGTTCTTCGCCGAGTTCGGTCTCGACCCTGCGCGGCCCATGGTCCTCTATCTGGGATCCTCCCAGCTCGACGGGTCCGAACGAGATGGAGCTGGTTCGCCGGTGGGTCGAGTCGATCCGGGCGTCGGAAAACGACGTGGTGCGGACCTGCGGCATCCTGATTCGCCCGCATCCCGCGCTGAAGAGCTCGTGGGCGTCCGTGGACTTCTCCGGCGCTGGGCTGCGTGGGCGTCTCGCTCCACGCCAGGCGCGACGGCGATCAGGAGCTCTACGACTCCCTGCACCACTCGCACGCGGCTGTGGGACTCAACACGAGCGCGATGCTGGAGGCGGCGATCGTAGGGAGGCCCGTACACACGCTCCTCATCCCAGGCTTCGATGCGGGGCAGGTCGGGACCATGCACTTCCACTACCTCGTCGAGGCGTTCGGCGGCCTTGCGACCGTTGCAAGTGACTTTGCCGAGCACCAGCGCCAGCTTGCCACCGTGCTGCAAGGCGCCCCGACGGTGTCGAGCCGGAGCCGCGCGTTTGCCGAGCAGTTCCTCCGCCCGCGTGGCGCGGGGGAGGAAGTGTCACCGTTCCTGGCCTCGGAGATCGAGAGTGCGGCGTCGATCCGAAAAACCCCGGCCCCCGATGCTCCGCTGTGGCAGAGCCTGCTTCGTCGTCCGTTGCTGACGTGGATGCGGCGGAAGGTGGCCCGTCCGCACGCTCGCGGAAGATACGTCCGTCATCGCGACGTCGATGTCGCTGCGGATTGTCCGAACCGCGCTCGAGGAGATCCAGCAGGGTTCGGGCCCCGTTTTCGTCGGGCCGTGGGTCGATTCTGCCGGCCGCGAGCTCCTGTACTGGATTCCGTTCCTGCGCTGGATCGTGCACACCTACGGACTGCCGCCGGAGCGTCTCATGGTGCTGTCGTGCGGCGGAGAGCGCGACTGGTACGGACTCGCTGGCACACCGCCACCTCGACGCGCGCACGTTGTTTTCGCCAGACGAGTTCGAGCGCTGGCTGAGCCGCACGGTGCCCCAGAGCGAGCAGGATCCCAAGCAGGCCGTGATCTCGCCGCTGGACCAGGAGATCCTCGATCGCGCGGTGCGTGCGTTCGACATCTCCGACTATCAGCTCCTCCATCCATGGTCGTTCTTCCGCGTGCTGCGCCGTCTTCAGAAGGATCGAGCGCTCGAGAAGCTGCGAGAGATTCTGACCTTCGACGTCTGCGCGTCGTCGACTCGAGCGAACGGTCTGGACCTTCCAGATTCGTACGTGGCCGTCGCACCGGAGTTCACGCCGGCCTTGCCGCAGAACGACGAAAACCAGCAGCTGATGCACCGGGTCGTCGCCGAACTCACCGCGGAGCATCAGGTCGTCGTTGTCGACGGGCCAGCGGCACGACGAACTGCGGTGCTCTCCGGCGCCAGGGCCTTTGTAGGCGCCTACGGCGACCTTGCGATTCTGGCGGCGGCTTGTGGAACCCCTGCGACGGCGTATTACAGCGAGCGGCTTCCGCCCGATCAGGTGGAAACCCTGGGCATGGCATCGGCTTCGGGGAGATGGGGAGCGGTTACGTTGCAACGGGCCCGCGGAGCCAAGGCGCTCCGGCCGTCCGAACGGATGCGCGCATGACATCACGACCACCTCGCGACCCGGGCGGCACCACGACCCCGATGGAGAAAACCGTGCCACAAGAGCAGACGCCGGGGGATCCGGCGGTAGTGGAACTGCAGCGACGAGTCAAACGCCTCGAACGTGTTCTGTCGTCGCTGGGCAAGCAGGCGAAGTCGGACAACGCGCAGATGCAGGACACGATTGCGAAATCGTCGCAGGAGGTCACGCACACGCTCAAGGACGTCAAGAAGCGAGGCAAAGGCATCCAGCGGGACTTCGGTCGGCTGCTGATGCGGCTTGCGACGGTCGGCAACCCCTTCGATCGAGCCGCCGACGAGCGGTTCTTCGAGGTCGCGCTGCCGATCGTGGAAGCGAGGCGGACGACGCTCGACTACGGCCGTCTGTTCACGCTCTGGCAAGCGGCGCGGAACGTGGCGCAGCTCGACGCGTCCGGCGTCGAGGTGGGGACGCTGCGCGGCGGCTCGGCCGCGTTCCTGGCACAGACGTTTCGCGAGTTCGCCGGCCGCGACCGCGAGCTGCACGTGGTGGACACCTTCGAGGGGCATCTGGATGACACGCTCTCCGAACACGACCCACGGTGGCAGCAGGGCAAGTTTCGCTCCGTGTCGTACGAAGACGTCGCCGAGTACCTGGCGCCGTTCCCGAGCGTTCACGTCCACCAGGGCAACGTGCTGGACGTCGTGAATTCGTGGCCGGATCGCCCGTATTCGTTCGTGCACCTCGATATCGACCTCTACTTGCCGACCTTGCGTTGCCTGGAGTATTTCGGACCGCGAGTGGTCGACGGCGGCGTTGTCGTGATCGACGATTTCGAGGCGCCCACGTGCCCAGGAGTCGCGATCGCCGCTCGCGAATACCTCGACCGGGCTCCGGAGTTCCAGATCTGGAGGATGCAGCCCGAGCAGGCCCTGTTGGTGAAATGCCGGCGCACCTGAGGCGCGTCTCATTGACAGATCGGGGCAGAAACCCTCAATATTTCAGTAGTTCAATCTTTGAACGATATGTTCATGGATTGAACGACAGTCCCCAGACCCGCGCTTCGGCCCTGTAAGCCACGGGCCGGAGGTTTCTCTTGGAATTAGAATCCCGCCGCGACCTCCAGCTGCTCGAAGCCCTCGAGCAGCAATCCACGATCACCCAGCGTACGCTGGCCACCAGGCTCGGCATCGCGCTGGGGCTGACGAACCTGTACCTCAAACGGCTGATCCGCAAGGGCTACGTGAAGTGCGTCAGTGTGTCGCCAAACCGGCTGGTCTACTCGCTCACGCCGAAGGGCATGGCGCGAAAGGCGCGGCTGACGTACGAGTTCATGAAGTACTCGCTGGACTTCTACCGCGACGCGCGGCAGCACTTGCGCCGCAGCCTGTCTGAGTTCGTCGGCCCGCACAACCGCGTCGCCATCTTCGGCACCGGGGATGCGGCCGAGCTCGTGTTCCTGCTGCTCCGCGACATGGGGCTGGAACCGGTCGCGGTCTTCGAGCCCGAGGCTGGCGATCGCTTCCTCGGCTTCCCGGTGCAATCGATCACCGAACACACCAGCGTCCAGTACGACATGCTGATCGTGGCCACGCTCGAACGCCCGGCCGGCACGGCCAAGCTGCTGCGGGCCCACGGCGTGCCCGACCAGAAGATGATGATGGTCCGTCCCGACTGGCAGGCGCCCACTCCTTCCGTTCCCGCGGACGCGTCATGACCGGCGGCGAAAAGGCGACGGGCGAGCAGGGTCACTCGTGATTGCGATTCGCATCCAAGGCCTGAGCCGATATGTCAGCGCGCCGCTGGAAA
Organism: uncultured Acidobacteriota bacterium; assembly: GCA_963807235.1. Lineage (GTDB taxonomy): Bacteria > Acidobacteriota > Vicinamibacteria > Vicinamibacterales > UBA2999 > CAWEBF01. The sequence goes on along the minus strand of CAWEBF010000033.1, from coordinate 184,533 downwards.
TGGACGGCGCCGCGCGGCCGCGCGAGGCGTTTCGAACACTCCTCCGCATCGCCGGCCTGAACGTCAAGCCATCTGACGAGGACTTGCAGTCAACGGTGGCAGGGCCCGGTTACGTGCTTCGGAACGTGTCGCTCGACATCGAGCAGGGCAGCGTCGTGTGTTTGATGGGAGCAGCCGGGTCGGGGCCGAGCGCCCTCTTGGAAGTGCTGGCTGCCGGAGTGCCACCCACGGCCGGGCGAGTCCAGATCTTTGGGCCCGTCAACTCACTGCTTGCGATGAATGCGGATGTCGACATGCAATCCTCGGCCTACGAGAACATCCAGGCATCGAGGACCTTCGCCGAAGGATCGCCAGAGGACGCTGCCGCATTTGTGGCTGAAGTGCTCGATTTCGCCGAGCTCCACGGGTTCGAGCATGCGCTGGTCCGCACCTTCTCGACCGGAATGGTCCTTCGCCTCAGCGTGGCTTTGGCGCTATGCGGCCGCCCTTCCATCGTCTTGATCGATGACGTCCTCAGGGTCGGCGATATCGCGTTCCAGCAGAAGTGTGTCGAGCGCGTAATGGCGCTGAAGGCGGCCGGCTCCACGCTCGTTCTCGCGTTCGCCGACGAAGCGCTCGTGCAGCAGTTGGCGACGCGCGTGATTACGTTCGCCGGCGGCCGAGTCATCGGCGATACCGCCGAGCGCAACCCCACTCCTCGGGAGCAGACCGGGACGGGAGCGATCACCTGGCAGGTGCTCGACAACCTGCCGGAAGACGACGTAGTGGCGCTTCAGTCGATCGCAATCGACGCTACGCGCCATGGCGACGAGACGTATCTCGAACTCCATCTCATGGTGGCACCCAAGGCCGACGATCTCCTCTGTCGTCCGCTGGTATCCGTCGTCACCGAGACAGGTGTGCTGCTGTACAGAAGCGTGTTTCCCGAATTCGTTTCCGCGAGGCGCTCGGCCCCCCTCGCTTTCACGGTCAAGATCCCGACCGGGATCCTTCCAACTGGACGCTACACGCTGGCGCTCGCCGTGGCCACGCGTCAGGACAGTCGAATATTCGCCACCAAAGCAAACGAGGCGGTTCTGCTGACCATCAGCGGAGACGTCGTCCAGCCGGAGGACGAAGGCGTGCCGCTCTTGCAGCCGGCTCTTGTCTGGGACGCGGCAACGGTGACCGAAACGGGAGTACCGGCTTGATCGCGCCCGTCCGGATTTCCGTCCGCGGATTGTCGAAGGTGTTCGCGCGGCACAACGCCACTCGCCGCAAAGGCGTCTCGACCGAGGGGCCGGCCGCGCTGAGGAACCTCATCGCCCAGACCTTCCGCCGGCCCGACCGTCAGGAGATGGCGCCTCGTGGCGACAGTCGTTACTTGTGGGCACTCGATGACGTGAGCTTCGACGTCGCGCCTGGCGAAGTGCTCGGCATCATTGGCCGCAACGGCGCAGGGAAGAGCACACTGCTCAAAGTGCTCGCCCGAGTGCTCCATCCAACCGCCGGGCGTGTCGTCATTCATGGGCGTGTCGTCTCGATGCTCGAACTTGGAGTCGGCTTCGCGCCGACCTTGACGGTGCGGCAGAACATTCAGATTCAGGGACGTCTTGCCGGCATTACGGCCAAGCGCATTTCAGAGACAGAAGACGCGATCCTCGAATCGTCGGGTCTGTGGCAGTACGCGGACCTGCCGCTCAGCGGCTGTCCGGGCGGAAGCTCCGTGCAGCTCGCGTTTGCCGCGATGATCGGGTTCGGAGCGGAAATCATTCTGGCAGACGAGGTGCTCGCGGTGGGTGATGCGGCGTTCCGCAGGACCTGCGAGGAGCGCGTACGCGCGGCGGGAACGTCGGGCGAATCGGTATCTCTTCGTCTCGCACGACATGGCAGCGATCCAACGCATCTGCACTCGAGTGATCTGGATCGATCGAGGACGCATCGTGCAGGTCGGTTCTCCCTCGGCCGTCGTTGCCGCCTACACGTCGGAGCTGCTCGCAGGGCATTTGCGGCCATCGTCCGCCGGCGAGGAGACGGGCGCAGGCTGCGCGCTCCTGGATCTCCGCTTGCTGGATGCCGATCGCGCCCAGGTCGGCGCTCTGCAGCTGACCGAGCCGGGATACATCGACTGCCTGTTTCGTGTGTCGCAGCCAGGGGTGTTGGTGGTGGTGGAGATGACGTTGTCTCATCGCCGCAGTGTCATCTGCACCTCGCGGAGCGCGCCGTTCACGTCGCGCCGGACGACCACGTTTCGCGCCGGTCTCAGGATTCCCAAGGACTTCTTGAACGAACAGCAGTATCAGGCACGCGTTCGGCTCCTCGCGCGGCGTCTCATCGATGGTGACGAGGTTGTCGCGGGCGAGGAGCGGTTGGAGTTTTCGGCCATGAATCCGCATCCGGAGCGATCGGTGTGGAACGATTGGCCGTGGGGCAGGCGCGGACTGATCAGCCCGCGGCTGGCCTGGTCCGTGACCGGCTCGGACGCGGTGACGGAGCAGACGGCGATTCAGTGAAGAACGCAGTGGACACCGACGGCCTTGGCGCCGCTCAATCGACCCTGAGGCACCGTCCGCGGGAAAACGATGCGCCGCAGCCGACTGTAGTCATCGAGGCGGTCCCGGACGGCATCCTGGCGCGCCTGCGCACGGTCTGGCGCTACCGAGGCTTCTACGGTTTCCTGGTCAGAGAAATTACCGGCCGAAAGGCGCGGGGGAGCGTTTTTGGCTTCTGGATTTTGATCATCCGGCCCCTCATCCCTGTCGCCATGCTGATCTTCATGTTTTCGCGGCTGAGTCCAATAGACACAGGAAACGTGCCCTACCCGGTGTTCTTCTTGAGCGGCTACCTGCCGTGGCGCGCGTTCCAAAGCGCAATGATTTATCTCCCGCGCACGCTCACGTGGACGCAGAGCATCATGCGGAGGACGTACTTTCCCCGGTTGCTCGTGCCGCTGGCGGGTTTCGGCTACACGTTCATCGAACTGGCGATTCTCGTTGTCGCCTTCGCAATCGTCGTGCTGACATCGTGGAACGCGGGAGGCAGTTTTCCGCTGCATCTCGGATGGCACACGCTCTGGCTGGTGCCTTCGCTGGTCGCGGCCCTGCTGTTCGCCCTGGCGGTCGGCCTCGTGATGAGCATAGTGGCCCTGTTCTTCCGGGACGTCATCTTCACCCTGCGCTACTTCATTCAGGTGGTCATGTTCCTGACGCCGGTCGTTTATCCGATCACGGCCGTCCCCGAGTCGTATCGCTGGGTGATGTTCACGGTGAATCCGATGGCGCAGGTCGTGATGATGTCTCAGTTGGCGTTGACGGGTCAGGGAGAGCTTCAACTCGGCTTCGTATTCCTGTCTTTCGCGACGATTCTGGCGGCGCTCTGCGCGGGAGTGCTCTTTTTTCTGCGCGCTGAGAGGCTGCTCGGCGACCAGCTGTAGCTCTCGTTCGAATCCATTTCGTCGATAGATGAAATATCCGCCGTGACCGCTTCCAACCTCGGTACGGAGTCCGAGGATTTCGACCGCGTGGCCGCCGCGGCCGCGGCGCTGCCGCTGAAGCTGCGCCTCAAGCTGCTCGACACCCTCAAGGACACGTCGGTCTTCGAGCGCGAGGACGGGCTTCGCTTCCGCCTCGAGTCCTTCCGCGAATACAAGCGGGTACGAAGGCCGCCTGCCATGGCGGGCCCGCTGGTGCGCTGGCTCGAGTCGCTGGGACCGAACGCCGTGTTCTACGACATCGGGGCCAACACCGGGGCGATGTCGCTCGTCGCCGCCCGCGCCGGGCAGGGGCGGGTCCCTGTCGTGGCCATCGAGCCCGCATCCGACAGCTTCGCCGCCCTGGTCCGGAACGTGGCTGCCAATGGATTCGGCGACGTCGTGACACCGCTGCAGGTTGCGCTGTCGGACCGGACCGGCGTGCAGCCGTTTCACCGCGCAAGTCTCGGGGCGGGCACCGCGCTCCACGCGCTCGGCGCGCCAGTGGACTATGCGCGCAATCCGTTCGTACCGGCCGCTGTCGAGCAGGTGCTCGTGTTCCGGCTCGACGACCTGGTGCGGATCGCTGGCCTGCCACGGCCGACCCACATCAAGCTCGACGTGGACGGTCTCGAGGATTGGGTGCTTGCCGGGAGCGAGGCGCTGCTGACAGCGGGCCCGTGCCAGGTGTTCACCGAGGTGGTGGAGGCCGTCGAGGGCGACCCTCATGCGGAAAAAGTGATCGGCTTCTTGAGCGAACGTGGCTTCCGTGTCACGGAGCGGGTGGACCACAGGCCCGCGGGCGTTTTCCCCCGTATTTCCGATGTGCTCTGTGTTCGCGGCTGATTATCGACAACGCGGGCCTCGCCCACGATGGAGCGGTGACGATGAATGACAGCGACGTGCCGTCGCCCGGGCAGCCTGACGTCAGCGCCTCCGCAGGCAGCGACGCTGGTGAGCAGGCGGTGCTGAAGGACAGGCGTTCGCGGGATCCGGAGAAGTGGATCCATCGACCGATGGACAAATATCGGAAGGGGAAGTCGGTCATGGAGTTCCGGCCCGACGCGGACTTCTTCGCGCTGGCGGACGAGGTGGTCCGATCAGGGCGCACGCTGCTCGGATACGACCGGCTGTACATGTTCTGGCAGGCGATTCGCAACCTGACCAGCGTGCCGGGGTCGGTCGCCGAGATCGGCAGCTTCCGCGGCGGCTCCGCATTCTTCATCGCCGGGGCGTTCCAGTCGGTGACGGGTGAAGAAGTGCCGGTTCGCGTGTTCGACACATTCGAAGGCCACCCCGCGGCCGCACTGTCCCACCAGGACGCCTTCCACACCCCCGGACAGTTCAACGACACCAACTTCGACGACGTGAAGGCGTATCTGTCGCGCTTCACCCGAATGCACATTCACCGCGGGGACATCCTTCTGGCGCTGCCCCACCTCGAAGAGGACAACTACCGTCTGGTGCATATCGACACCGATCTCTACCTGCCGACCAAAGCCTGCCTGGAGTATTTCGCACCGCGGCTCTCGCCGGGCGCGGTCGTCGTGCTCGACGACTACGCGTCGAGCAAGTGCCCCGGCGTGCGCGCGGCGCTGCTGGAGCACCTAGAGCGGCACGATGGCTACCAGGTGTGGGACCTTCGTACAGAACAGTTGATGCTGGTGAAGAGATAGGCCGCGAGCTTCCTTCGGCGGCATGCGCATCCTATTCGCCATCACGCACCTCGGGTTCCTCCGGAACTTCGAGTCCACGCTCGCCCTGCTGGCGGAGCGGGGACACGTGATGCACCTGGTCACGGATCGGCGGGCGCAGAAGGGCGTCGTGACGGACGGCACGCCCGATGCTCGACCGGTTGTCCGCGCGGTTCCCGAATGCGTTCACGACCGAGACGGTACCGGCGGCGACGCGCGACGCCTTGTACGAGGTCAGCACGGCCGTTCGCGAGACGCTGAGCTACTGGCGCTACCTGTCGCCTGCCTTCGATGAGGCGCCGCTCGCTGCGCGCGCGAGCGCGAGCGCAGGCGCCGGCCGCCGACGGCCTGGCTGACCGATCTGCCGCTGCTGGGCTCGCGGCACGGGCATCGCGGCACTGTCGGCCGCGGTCCGGGTGCTGGAGCGCGCGCTGCCCGTGCGGCCCGAGGTCGCGGCCGTGTTCGACCGCTGGAAGCCCGACGTGCTGCTGGTGACGCCGCTCCTGTACTTCGGTTCGCGCCAGGTGGACTACGTGCGGCAGGCGCAGCGGTCGGGCGTGCCGAGCGTGCTCGGCGTCGGGAGCTGGGATCACCTCACCACGAAGGGCCTGATCCACGAGCTGCCTGACCGGATCGTCGTGTGGAACGAGCTGCAGCGCACCGAGGCCGCCGAGCTCCATGGCGCGCGCCCGGAACAGGTCGCGGTCACCGGCGCCCAGGCCTACGACCACTGGTTCGCGACGCGGCCCTCGACCACGCGCGAGGAGTTCTGTGCTCGCGTCGGCCTGCCGGCCGGCCGGCCATACCTCCTCTATCTCTGCTCGTCGCCCTTCATCGCGCCCTTCGAGGTGGACGTCGTCCGCCGGTGGGTGCAGGCGATTCGCGCCAGCGCCGATCCGCACGCTGCGGGCGGCGGGCATCCTGGTGCGCCCGCATCCGCAGAACGCGGCGCAGTGGGCGCGAGATAGATCTGGGCTGGCGACGCGCGATCTGGCCGCGCGCGGGCGCGAACCCGGTGGGCCCCGAGGCGCGCGCGGAGTACTACGACTCGATGCACCACGCGCACGCCGTCGTGGGCGTGAACACCAGCGCGCTCATCGAATCCGGCATCGTCGGGCGCCTGGTGTTCTCGTTCCGCGTCCCGGAGCTGGCCGGCACGCAGGAAGGCACGCTGCACTTCCGGCACCTCAGGCGCGGCGGCCTGCTGCGGCTGGCCGAGACGCTCGACGAGCACCGCGCGCAGCTCGAGGCGTCCTTTGCGTCCACCGACGCCGACCGCCAGCGCGTGCGCGAGTTCGTGCGGCTCTTCGTGCGTCCCCATGGACTCGACGAACCCGCCACGCCGCGCGTGGTGCAGGCCATCGAGGAACAGGGCGCCGCGCGGGTGGCGCGCCGTGCGCCGAGGCTCGGCCACCGCGGCGTCGAGCTGGGACTCCGCGGGGTGATGGCGCTCGTGGCGTGGGCGCGCAGGGATGCGCGCGCGAAGCGCGATCGCGAGGGCGTGGCGTGAAGGTGCTGTTCCTGATGGACTCGCCCGAGTACCTGCGCTTCTACGACACGGCCGTCGAGGAGCTGGCGGCGCGGGGCCACGCCGTGGCCATCGGCGTCAACAGCCAGCGCGCGAAGAAGCCGGTCGGGGTCGAAGGGCTGCAGGCCTACGCCGACCGCGTGACCGTGCTGGGCGTCGTCCCCATGCGCACCGGGTTCTGGGCCCAGGCCGGCCACCATGTGCGCGCCCTGATGGACTTCATCAGGTTCCTGCACCCGGACTTCGCCGCGGCGCGCGCCCTTCGCGTACGCATGAAGCGGAAGGTGCTGCCACGAGCGTATCGCTGGCTGGACGCGATCCCCCGGCTGGGAGCGTCCACCGTTCGGCGCGCGATCCGTGCCCTGGCGGGCGTGGAGCGCGCGATTCCCGTCCACGCGCCGATCGCGGAGTATCTGCGCGAGCAGTCGCCCGACGTGCTGCTGGTGTCGCCCCTCGTGACCGCGGCCTCCGAACAGGTGGACTGGGTCAAGGCCGCGCGCGCGTGCGGCATCCGGTCGGCGGTCTGCATCGCCAGCTGGGACAACCTGACCAACAAGGGCCTGCTTCGCGTGCAGCCCGACGCCGTGTTGGTGTGGAACGAGGCGCAGAAGCGCGAGGCCGTGGAGTACCACTACATGGCCGCGGACACAGTGGGGGTGACAGGCGCGCAGCTCTTCGACAAGTGGTTCGAGCGCTCCGTCACGCACGGACGCGAGGACTTCTGCCAGCGCGTGGGCCTGCCCGACGCGCGTCCGTTCATCCTGTTCACGGGCTCGTCGAGCTTCATCTCGGAGACCGGCGCCGAGGTGGCGTTCGTGCGCCGGTGGGTGCAGGCGCTGCGGGACAGCGGGCACCCGGAGCTGACGCACGCCAACATCCTGGTGCGGCCCCATCCGTACAACTTCCACCTGTGGGCCAGCGCGCCGGTGTCGGACCTTCCCGGCGTCGCGGTGTTTCCCCGCCAGGGCTACAACCCCATCGCGCCCGAGAACCGGAACGACTTTTTCGACTCGCTGTACCACTCGGCCGTGGTCGTGGGCGTGAACACCAGCGCGATGGTGGAGGCGGCGATCGTCGGACGTCCGGTGTGCTCGCTGCTCGCGCCCGAGTTCGCGGGCACGCAGGAGGGCACCATTCACTTCCGTCACCTGCTGCCGGAGAACGGCGGCTTTCTGCGGATTGCCGTCCACGGTCGAGGCCCACGTCGAGCAGCTGGCCGAGTGCTTGCGCGACCCCGCGTCCACCCGCGCGGAAACGAGCCGGTTCGTGGCGTCGTTCATCCGGCCCGCCGGCGTCGATCAACCGGCGACGCCGCTCTTTGCCGACGCCGTGGAGCGCCTGGCCAGGCAGCCGGCCCCGGCGCCCGTCGAGCCGCCGGCGTGGCGCTTTCTGGTGTGGCCACCGCTGGCGTTGGCGACGGTCGCGGCCAGCGGCATCGATGCGGCGCTGGCGCCCGACGCGGGCGCGCGCCTTCGGAAGTGGGTGAAGGGCAGGGTGCGGCCGCTCACCAAGCGGTGGGACAAGCGGCGCGCGCGCCTCAAGCGCGACGTCGATCGGGCGTGGTAGGCCCTAGCATGCGAAAAGTCTGCGTCTTCGTCGGATCGCGCGCCAACTACAGCAGCATCAAGTCCGTGATGCGCGCCGTGCGCGACCACGCGGGGCTGCGGCTCCAGCTCGTGGTCGGCGCGTCGGCGCTCCTGGACCGTTTCGGCTCGGTCGTGGACGTCATGGAGACGGACGGGTTCGTGGCCGACGCGCGCGTGACGATGATCGTCGAAGGCGAAACGCCCACGACGATGGCCAAATCCACCGGGCTGGGCCTGCTGGAAATGCCGACCATGTTCGAGCTGCTGCGGCCCGACATCGTGGTCAGCGTGGGCGATCGCTTCGAGACGATGGCCACCGCCATCGCCGCCGCCTACATGAACATCCCCGTGGCGCACACCATGGGCGGCGAAATCAGCGGCACGATCGACGAGAGCATCCGTCACGCCGTGACGAAACTCGCGCATCTCCACTTTCCCGCGAATCAGGCCGCGGCCGACCGCATCATCCGGATGGGCGAGCCGCCATCCACCGTGCACGTCGTCGGCTGTCCGCGCATCGACCTGGTGCGCGAGATCGCGGACGGCAACGGCGTGCCGCATCCCGAATGGCTGGACCGCGAGGGCGTGGGGGCGCACGTGGACGTCAGCCAGCCGTACCTGCTGGTGAACCAGCATCCGGTCACCACCGAGTACGGCCAGGGGAAGGATCAGATCTGGGAAACGCTGATGGCGCTCCACGAGCTGCGGATGCCCACGATCATGCTCTGGCCCAACGTGGACGCTGGATCCGAGGACATCTCGACGGGCATGCGCACGTTCCGCGAGAAGCTGAAGCCCGAGTACATCCGGTTCTACAAGAACTTCCCGATCGACACCTACGTGCGCCTGATGCAGCACTGCGCCTGCACCGTCGGCAACTCCAGCGCGCCGATTCGCGAAGGCGCCTACTTGGGTGTGCCCGCGGTGAACATCGGCACCCGGCAGGGGGGGCGGGACCGTGGTCTGAACGTGCTCGACGTGGCGCACGACCGGCACGAGATCGTCGCCGGTATCAAGGCGCAGATGGCGCACGGCCGCTACGCCGCCGATCGGTTGTACGGGGACGGGGCGGCGGGCCCCCGCATCGCGGAGATCCTCGCCACCGCGCCGGTGACCGTGCAGAAGCGCCTGGTGTTCCCAACCTGATGCGGGCCCTGGCCGTCATTCCCGCGCGCGGCGGCTCGAAGGGGCTGACGGCCAAGGCCCTGCGCCTCCTTGGCGGCCGGCCGCTGCTGGCGCACACAGCGGAGGCGGCGCTGGCCAGCCGGCGGGTGTCAAAGGTCCTGCTCAGCACCGACGACGACGCCATTGCCGACGTGGGTCGCGCCCTGGGCCTCGACGTTCCGTTTCTTCGCCCGCCGGCGCTCGCGCAGGACGACACGCCGATGCTGCCCGTGCTGCAGCACGCGTTGACGGCCCTTCGCGGCGACGGGTTCGATACCGTGGTGCTGCTGCAGCCCACTTCGCCGCTCCGGCGCGCCGAGCACATCGACGGCGCGCTGGATCTCCTCGAGCGGACGGGCGCTGATTCGGTGGTGTCGGTGGTCGAGGTGCCGCACCAGTTCAATCCGCTCTCGGTGCTCGCCGTGGAGGGCGATCGCGCCAAGCCATTCATTCGAGCGCTTGGCGACAGCGCCCGGCCGTTCAGCGCGGAACCCATGCCCACCCGGCGCCAGGACAAGCCGCGCGTGTTCGCGCGCAACGGGCCCGCGGTGCTGGCCGTCAAGGCCAGCGTCGTCGAGGGCGGCTCGCTGTACGGCGACGATTCGCGCGTGTTCGTGATGTCGCCGCTCGAGTCCGTGGACATCGACACCCAGGACGACCTGGACTATGCGGAGTTCCTGCTGGGACGCGCCCGGACGGCGCGGCAATCCCATCAATGAAGATCCCCTACCGCCTGCCGTCCGAGTATCAGCCGGTCGAAGTGTCCAAGCTTCGGCCCGGCGGCTCCTACAAGCAGCTCATCGAGAAGCGGACGCACCCGATCGACGAACTGGTGCGCGTGCACGGCCGGATTCCGCCCGATCTCCTGACGTCGCGCCCCTGCCCGACGTGCGGTCACGACGACCCGCGGCACGAGCTCGACAAGGACCACATGCGCCTGGTGCGGTGCCCGTCCTGCGACCTCGTGTACGTGAGCCCGTGCTTCGACGAAGCGCACTACCAGGAGGTCTACGCGTCGCAGGCCTACCAGGACATCGTGCGCGACCTGGGCATTCAGAGCCACGACTACCGTGTGGAGCGATTCGGGCGTGAACGCGTGGGGTTGATGGCCCGGTTTCTCCCCGCGGACCGGACACGTCCGCGGTACCTCGACGTCGGCTGCAGCACGGGCTTCGTGGTGGAAGCCGCGAAGGCGGCCGGATGGGACGCGATCGGCACCGATCTGAATCCGTCGGCCGTGGCCTTTGGCGTGTCGCGCGGCCTCGACCTGCGCACGACCACGCTCGAGGATGGGGGCTTCGAGCCCGAGAGCTTCGACGCGGTGTCGCTCTTCGACGTGCTGGAGCACCTGTTCGAGCCGCGCGAGGCGCTGCAATCGGCCGTCCGGCTGCTGCGCACCGGCGGAATCGTGTTCCTGTACGTCCCCAACTACGACTCGGCGTCCCGGCTCCTGATGGGGAAGGATGCGCACTTCATCTGGCCCACTCACCACCTGAACTACTACACGCCGGCCACGATGCGCGATCTGCTCGACCGCCTGGGGCTCGAGACGGCATATCTGGCAACCGAGGGGCTCGATATCGTGGACTACCTCTGGTATCGCCGCGAGGTGCACGGCGAGACTGATGCGGGCGTGGAAGCCATCGCCGATCGGCTCCAGTTCTTCATCAACGCCGGGGCGTATGGCAAGAACCTGCGCGCGATTGGAATGAAGCCCGCTCGATGAAGGTGCTCTTCGCCGCGCTGCACCACGCCTACTACCGGAACTTCGATTCGGTGGTGCGCGAGCTCGTAGCGCGAGGTCACCGAGTCCATCTCGCGGCCGAAGAGCCGGAGTCGCTGGGAGGGCAGGGGCTGGCCGAACGGCTGGCCGCGGAATCACAGGGAGCGGTCACCTGGGACCTGATGCCATCGCTCGAACACGAGCCGTGGTTCGATGCAGCGCAACGCTGCCGCGTTGCGTTGGATTACGTGCGCGTGCTCGCCCCGGACTATCCGCTGAAGCTGAGGATTCGCGCCTGGGAGCGCACCGCGCGCGTCGTGCGGGTGACGAGCCGCGTTCCCGTGGTGGGCCCGCGGCTGGCCCGCGCCGCGCTCACGCGATTCGAGCGTCTCCTGCCCGTCAGCCGGGATCTCGTGCGCTATCTCCGGGAGCGGGCGCCCGATGTGGTAGTGCTGACGTCGCTCACCTACTCGCGCTCGCAGCAGCTCGACGTGCTGCGGGCGGCGCGCGCGCTCGACATTCCGGTGGTCGCGGCCATCATGAGCTGGGATCACCTCTCCAGCAAGGGGCTGTTGCACATCGCGCCCGACAAGGTGTTCGTCTGGAACCAGGTGCAGATGCACGAGGCCATCACCATGCACGGCCTTCCCGGCGATCGCATCGTGGCGACCGGCGCGCAGTGCTACGACCAGTGGTTCACCAAGGCGCCTTCGCGCGGCCGCGACGAGTTCTGCCGCGCCATGGGGCTGCGAGCCGACCGCCCCTTCGCGCTGTGGGTGCATTCGGCGCTGAGCCCCACGCCCGACCCGCCCGAGCCGGTGCTCGTGACCCGTTGGATCGAGGCGCTGCGTGCCAGTGCCAACCCGGCGCTTCGCGAGCTGGGCGTGCTGGTGCGGCCGCATCCCGAACGGCTCAAGGAGTGGGCGGGCATCGACCTCGGACGCTTCGAGAACGTCGCGTTTCACGGCGGCAACCCGATCGACGGGCGCTCGCGCGACGACTACTTCGACTCGCTGTACCACAGCGGCGCGGTGGTCGGGCTGGTGACGAGCGCGTTTCTCGAAGCCGGGATCGTGGGCAGGCCGGTGCTGACCTTCATGCTGCCCGAGTACCAGATGCACCAGGAGGAGATGATCCACTTCCGCTACCTCCTGACGGTGGCCGGGGGCCTGCTGCACACGGCGGACAACATGGACGCGCACCTCACGCAGCTGGCCGCCGCGGTGGCCAGGCCTGGGGAGCGCGACGAGAAGAACCGGCGCTTCCTGGAAGTGTTCGTGCGGCCGCAAGGCCTGGACGTGCCGGCGACACCGGCTTTCGTTGATGCGCTGGAGGAGGTGCCGCGCTCCGGCGTCGCCGCTGGCGCGGATGCCGCCGGCGCGGCCTTCCTCCAGCCGATCGTCGTGGGACTGGCTGGCTGGTCGCGAACCGGCGTGGGCCGGTGGCTCATGAACGACGAGCGCGCCGACCTGTGGGACGAGGACACCGAGGCACGGGCGCGGGCCGTGCGGGAGCGCGAGGAACACAAGGCGCGCTTCCATGCCGCCAAGGTGCGCCGCAACCAGCAGCAGGCCCGGCGCGATCGCATCCAGGGCGTCTGGAAATCCGCCAAGAGCGCGGCCCGCAAGCTGAGGCATCGCGCGGCCGTCGGCGTGCACCGCGCGCTGCACGTGACCCGGCTGAGGAGGATGAACTGACTCTCAGGCTCCGGGCTCCGGGCTCCGGGCTACAGGCCTCGCAGTGCGGAACTGCATTTCCGCAAGGCCATGAATGCACGGGAGCGACCGAGGGCCTGGAGCCCGGAGCCTGGAGCCTGGAGCCCGGAGCCTGATGCGCGCGATCGTTCTCACGAGCTCGATGCGCCGCCACGTTTTCGTGGCCAACACGCTGGCGGATCGGCTGGACGTCGTGGCGGTGTGGCAGGAGCGGAAGTCGTTCGAGCCGCTGCGCTACGCGGCCAATCCGGACGACGAGGCGGTGATCACCCGGCACTTCGACGCCCGCCAGGCGTCGGAGGACGCGTTCTTCGGTGCCCACGACACCGTGCGCCGCGCGCCATCGTTCGTGGTCGAGCCCGGCGGGTGCAATCACCCGGACGCCATCGAGGCGATGCGAGCGCTGGCCCCCGACGTGGTGCTGGTGTTCGGGACGGGCCTCCTGAAGCCCGCGCTGCTCGACCGGTTCCCCGGCCGTGCCGTAAACATTCATCTGGGACTGTCACCGTACTACCGCGGCGCGGGCACCAACTTCTGGCCGCTCGTGAACGGCGAGCCCGAATACTGCGGCGCCACGATCCACATGCTCGACGACGGCGTGGATACGGGACCCCTGATCGCACACGTGCGGCCCGAGATCGCGGCGGGCGACGGCCCGCACGACATCGGCAACAAGACGATCGTGGCGGCGGCGGCCGCCCTGGCCGACGCGGCGGACGCCCTGCACCGCGGCCGGCTGACCGCCGTGCCGCAGCCCCCCGGCGGGCGCGTCTACAAACGCGCCGACTTCTCGGCCGACGCCGTGCGCCGCCTGTACGACAACTTTGCCAGCGGAATGGTGCCGGAGTACCTGGCCAACCGCGCGCGCCGCGACGCGGCGCTCTCGCTCGTCCACATGAGGGCCGCTTGAGCTGCCTGGTGGCGATGTATCACTACGTTCGCGACACCTCGGCGACGCCGTTTCCCGCGATCCGCGCCCTGCCGCCCGACGTGTTCGAGCGGCAGCTGGACTGGCTGGAGTCGCGCTTCGCGCTTGTAGGGCTCGCGGAGATCGAGGCGGCCGTGTCGGGCCAGGCGCGCCTGCCCGAGAACGCTGCCCACCTGACGTTCGACGACGGCTTCGTGGACCACTACGCCACGGTCTATCCCATCCTTCGGAAACGCGGCCTGCCGGGCACGTTCTTCGTGGCGGAGGAGACGTGCGGTCCCGCGCCGCGAGTGCTCGACGTTCACAAGACGCACTTCCTGCTGGCGCATCTCGGAGCCGAGGCCTTCGGCCGAGCGGTGCTGGACGAAACCAGCACCGCCCCGCCACGCGAGCGGAACCGACGTCTTCGGGGTCGATCGGTGGGAGGCCGCCGACGAGCGGGCCATCAAGCGACTGTTGAACTACGACTTGCCGTACACGGAGTCGGCGCGGGTGTTGGACGCGCTTTTCACGGCGCATCTGGGCGATCCGGCCGTGTTCGCGCGCCAGCTGTACGTCGATGCCGACGCCATTCGCGCGATGGCCACCGGCGGCATGTCGTTCGGCTACCACACGCGCACGCACCGGATGCTGGCCCGAATCCCCGTCGAGGAGCAGCGGCTGGAGCTCCAGGGCGGCGTGCGCTGGATCACGTCGCTCACGGGCCAGGGGTCGGTGTCGTTCTGCTACCCCTGGGGTGGCCCGGGCACCTACACCGCCGACACCGTCCGATTGCTGGACGAAGCCGGCTACAGCGTGGCGTTCAACACCGAGCGGCGCGCCGCGGACGTGGCCGTGGACGGCCGTTTCGAGCTGCCGCGCTACGACACACGCGATCTCCCGCCCTACGTGGACACATTCGAGGGCGCCCCGGCAAAGTCGCCTGAGACGAGCGACGCATGGTGAACGGGGACCGCGACGGCCAGGCGTATCAGGCGTATCAACGCGCCCGCGAGGCCGTGCTGCGCATGAAACAGTCGGGCCGCGTGGACGGCGCCCTCGATCCCAGCGCGTACTGGCGCGGCGAGCTCGAGAACATCGACTATTTGATCGAAGCGTCGCCGCTCATCGTTCGCAAGCTGCGCCACCACTCGTTCCACGTCACCGGCATCCGTCCCTACGACTACCGCACGAAGGGCGACGGGCGGCGGGAGTACTTCGAGGCGCGGCTCGCGGCGCTGCGCGAGCTCGGCGGCGACGCGCTGCTCGTGCCCGAGTCGCCCGCCCTGGGTGGGTTCGGCTACGACGTGGACGGGCGCTTGTTCAACGTGGACACGCTCAAGTTCTACGAGGTCCTGATCGCCATGGAGCGCGGCGGCGTCCTGTCGTCGATTCGCGCCGCGGCGCGGCCCGTGGTGTGCGAGATCGGGCCGGGATGGGCGGGGTTCGCCTATCAGTTCAAGACGCTCTTTCCTGCGGCCGCCTACGTGCTCGTGGACTTTCCCGAGCTGTTCCTCTTCTCGGCCACGTATCTCGCCGCGCAGTTCCCGGACGCACGGCTGCATTTCGTGGAGTCCGAAGCGGACCTGGCGGGGGAGGCGTGGCGCGGCGCCGACTTCGTGTTCGTGCCAGACACGCTGGCGCACCTGTTGGCCGGTTTGCCGCTCGACCTTACGGTGAACATGGTGTCGTTCCAGGAGATGACCGAAGCGCAGGTGCGCCGGTATGCGACGCTGGCCGCCCGCGCCAGGTGCCCGGCGCTGTACAGCCTGAATCGCGAGCGATCGCCCTACAACGCCGAGATCGCGAGCGTCAGCGCCGTGCTGGGCGAGTACTTCGACCTGACCGAGATCGAGGTCCTCGACACCGACTACACGAGCGTCAACAAGAAGCCGCCCAAGGGCAAGCGGGTGCCGGAGCCCGGTGAGCTCGTGTACCGGCATCTGGTGGGGAAGCTGGCCGCCGGGCCCGTCCACCTTCGCCCTGCGGGCTACGGTGGACAAGTCGAACAGGACCGGTCCCTGACTCATCAGCCTCCGGTTCTCCTTGGCATGACGCTCTTCAACAACGCCACGCATCTGCCGGAGGCACTCGAGTCGCTGCTGTTACAGCGCGACGGCAACTTCGTCCTGGTCATGCTGGACGACGCCTCGACGGACGCCACCGAGACGATTGCCCGTCGCTATGCCGCCGCGGACTCGCGGCTGCACTACCGCCGGCACGAGACGCGGCAGGCGATGGTGGCCACCTGGCGCGACGTGGTGGCGTTCGGCCGCGAGGTGTGTCCCACGGCGCAGTACTTCGCCTGGGTCAGCGACCACGACCGCTGGCACCCGCGGTGGCTCGAGACGCTCGTGGCCGAACTGGATGCCGACCCCACAGCCGTGGTCGCCTATCCCATCACGCGTCGAATGGACCAGACGGGCGCCGCGCTCGACAAGGGGGCGCGGCTCTTCGATACCGCCGACGCTCCCGATCTGCGGTCCCGCTGGCGGCGGTTCTGTCACGACGGCATCGGATCGGGCGACATGGTCTACGGGCTCATGCGCCTGGAGGCGCTCCTGGCCGCCGGCGTGTTTCGCCGCGTCCTGCGCCCCGACCGGCTGCTGATGGCCGAGATGACCCTTCAGGGGCGATTCCGTCAGGTACCGGAGGCGTTGTGGTTCCGCCGCCAGGCCGAGACGGCGAGTGTCGATCGCCAGCGGTTCTCCCTGGTGCTGCCGGGCGACGAGCCTGCCGGGTTTGCGCGTCCGCCGTGGCTGCAGCACGTGCAGGTGCTGTGGCGCGAGTACGCGGATCGCACGCCGCGCCCGTTCGGTCTGTCAAAGGCGGCGTGGATCGTGATGCTGCTGCGCTACCAGGTGACCTACGCGTGGCGCCACTTCCGCAAGACGGAGACGTCTCACGCCATGGTGCGCGGCGTGGATCAGGCGATCTGGGCCAAGAAGATCACCAAGCATCACTACCACCATGCGGTCTACAACACCCTTGTCGGGGGCCGCGCGTTGTGGGGACGCTGCCGTCGCGGCTTTCGCCGGGCCGTCTACGAAGTGCTGATGCTGACGCACCGCCTGGGCCTGCGGCGCACGACGCCACACGAGAAAACTTGACCTCTTGAAACACATGCATAGTCAAGTTTTCTCCGCCCCGCGAAGCGGGGCCAAAAGACACTGCGCTAGCGAGGCGGAGCCTCGACGATGTGGGGAGGAGCCTCGCTAGCCATGACCGGACGCCTTGCCGTGCGCGCGGGCATCCGCCACGTGGTGGTGGCCGGGCCGGACACGAGCGGGCTCGGCCCGTGCGCCGTGGACGTGCTGGCCGCTCTGGCGGAGGCCCGCAGGCTCGGCGCCTCCGCCGGATTCATGCAACCGGCGGCCGCGTGGCCACAGGCCCTGGCCCAGTTGACGACGGACGTACCGCGCCGCGCCCTCACGGGCCCGATCGGCCTGTGGTGCCGTGCCCATTGGCGCCGGGTCTCTCTGACGCGGCGCGCGTCGGCGTGGCGGCGGGACCGCGTGCGTTCCGTGAGACGCGAGCTGGCGCGGGAACTGCGCCGTCGTGCCGGCGACGAGCGCGTGCCGGCGGGCGTCCGCACACGCCTCAAGGACGCTGCGCGCGTGGTGGGTCATCCCGTGCCGAAGCCCGGAACCGCGCGGTTCCCGCGTCGTCTGCTCCGGGAGCGGGTGCAGGTGACGCTCGATCGCGACGCCCGTGCGCGCGCCGGCGCCGAGGCGAGCGCCGCGGGCATTCCGCTCGATCGGCCGCTCGTGGCCTTCGAGCTGCCACACCGCGTGGAGAACGCGCTTCCCGCCGTCGCGTTCCTCGTCGAACACGGCTACGGCGTGGTACGCATCGGCGACCCGCGTGGCGGACGCGTCGAGATGACGGGTCTCGTGGACCTGGCGTGCGCGGCGCGGTCCAGTGCCCTGCTGGAGTTCTTCGTGCTGCAGTCGGCCCGCTTCGTGGTGTGCGAATCGATCGACCTGCAGCATGCGGCGTATCTGACGAGCACGCCGACGTTGACGCTCAATGCGCGCGATCCGATCTCCCGGTATCCGGTGCGGCGCGACGGCGTGTTCACGCTGACGCGCGCCACCGATCTCGATTCGGGCCGGGTGATCCCGCTGCACGAACGCCTGGGCGACTGGTGTTTCCTGAACGATCGCAACGTCGGCCACACCCCGAATGCCCCGGAAACCGTGATGGAGGCCGTGCGCGAGATGCACGAGGGCAGCTCGGCAGCCTGGCACGACTCCGCCGAGCAGGCGGCGTTTCGCGCCGCCGTCGTGCAGTCGGCCGAAACCCTCCTGGCCACTGTGCCCCTTCTCGCGGACTGGGGAGCCGACGACGGGTTCGTTGGCGACGGGCGTCTGGCACGCGTGCAGGCGGAAACTCTGGAGCCTGGAGCCGCCGGAAGCCGGAAGCCGGAAGCCGGAGGCCTCCAGTGAGCCGCGTGCTCTTCGTGATGCTGCACCCCGGCTACGTGCGCTACTTCGAGAGCGGAATCCGCGCGCTGGCCGATGCGGGGCACGCCGTGCACGTGGCGTTCGAGATCAGCCGCGACAAGCTGAACGAGAGCGACGTCGCCGCCCGCCTGGCGACGCTGACGCCGCTTGTCACCTGTGGTCCGGCGCCCGATCGGACCGAAAGCGTCCGCGATTTCCTGGCTCGGGGCGACCGGACCGCGACGCGAACCGGCCAGCCGCGCCGCCGCCTGACGACCGAAGCCGCCTGGTCCAGCCTGGCGACCACCGTGCGGCTGATGGAGGATTACCTCCGCTTCTTCGAGCCGGTCTTCGCGGGCGCGAGCGCCCTGAAGGCGCGCGCGGAGAAACGGCTGCCGCGCCTCTACCGGCCCATCGTGCGGGCGGCCGCGTGGGCAGGAGCGGTTGGCCGCGGAGTGTTGGCGCGTCAGCTGGCGCTGGCGGAACGGGTCATTCCCACGAGCCCTTCGATTGACGCATTCATCCGAGGACAGCACCCGGACCTCATGCTCGTGACCCCGCTCGTCGAGCTGGGCTCGCAGCAGGTGGATTACGTGAAGAGCGCCAGGCGCCTGGGCGTGCGCAGCGCGCTCTCGGTCGCCAGCTGGGACAACCTGACCAGCAAGGGCCTGATTCGCGTGCTACCGGACCATGTGATCGTGTGGAACGAGGCGCAGCGCACCGAGGCCGCCATGCTGCACCACGTGCCGGAGGCGCGCGTCGTGGCCACCGGCGCGCAGCTCTTTGACGAGTGGTTCGAAGCGCGGCCGAGCCGGTCGCGCGAGGAGTTCTGCCGTGAGACCGGGCTCGACCCGGCCAGGCCCTTCGTGCTCTACGTGGGGTCGTCAAGCTTCATCGCGCCCGACGAGGTGCCTTTCGTCGAGCGCTGGCTCTCCCGGCTGCGCCGTGCCCCCAGAGAGACGCTCCGTGGCGCCGGCGTGCTCGTCCGTCCGCATCCGGCCAACTCGCGCCAGTGGCGCGCCTTTGAGGCATCCTCGTTTTCGCAGGTGTCCTTGTGGCCGCCCGTCGGCGCCGAGCCGAATGGACCACAGGCCCGGCGCGACTACGTGGATTCGATGTGGCACTGCGCGGCGGTGGTGGGCATCAACACCAGCGCCCAGATTGAAGCGGCCATCGTCGGCCGCCCCGTGTTCACGATTCGCGACCCGCACTTCGCGCACGCGCAGGACGGGACGCTGCACTTCCGTCATCTCGTGGCGGGGGACGGACCCGTGCGCGTGGCGGACACGCTCGACACTCATGTGCAGCAACTGGGTGAATTCCTGGATCGCGCACCCGAGCCACCGGAGCGGGAGCGCGACTTCGTCCGGCACTTCGTGCGCCCGCACGGCCTCGACCAGCCAGCCGCTTCGATCTACGCGTCCACGGTCGGGGGCCTGTGTGCGTTGCCGCCCAGGGCGCCCGAGCCCGATCCCTGGTGGGCGGCGGCGCTCCGGCCGCTCGGGTTGGCGAAGGCGTGGCTGGCGCATCTGCTGGCCGAGGATCGGCCGCTGTGGGTGTACGCGATGCGCCCGTTCCTCGCGGTCGCCGTATGGCTGATGATGGCGGTGCACGGGCCCGCCGGCGGCTGGGTCGCGGTGGCGCGTCTTGGGGCGAAACGGACGCGCCGGGCCGCGTGGCGCGCGTGGTACGAGGGGTCGCGTCTGGTGGAGCACGGCGTGAGCCGCGTCCGAAAGCCGATGCTGCGTGGCGCGCGCTATGCGAGCCGGATGGCGAGGCGCGTCGTGGGGAAACAGGCGTGAGGCTCTTGTTCCTCGCGCGGCACGCGAACTACTTCCGCAGCTTCGAGTCGGTGATTCGGCTCTGGGCGGAGCGCGGGCACCAGGTGCACCTGGCTGTGGAGCGGGGGGAGTCCGTCGGCGGATCCGCGCTCCTCGAGCATCTGACGGCCTCGTATCCCGGCGTCACGGCGGGCGAGGCGCCACGACGGGAACCCGGCGAATGGACCGCTCTGGCATCGCGCCTGCGGCGAGCGGTGGACCTGCTTCGATATCTCGAGCCCGCGTACGACACCACACCCAGGTTGCGCGAGCGCGCAGCCGATCGGGCGCCGGCGTTCGCCGTGGACTTTGCCGCAAGCGTCTGGGCACGATGGGGCCTCGCACGCCGTGTGCTCGGATCGCTGCTTCGCCGCGCCGACGCGGCAATCCCGCCCAGCCGGGACGTGGCGAACTACCTGCGCGAGCAACACGCGGACGCGGTGCTGATTACGCCGCTCATCGGCGTCGTGGGCTCGTCGCAGCCCGACTATCTGCGAGCGGCGCGCGCCGCCGGGCTCCCGACGGCGGTCGCCGTGTGGAGCTGGGACCATCTGACGAGCAAGGCCCTGATTCGCGACGCGCCCGACCGGGTGATCGTGTGGAACGAGGTGCAGCGCGACGAAGCCGTGCGGCTGCACGGGATCGCGCCGCAGGCGGTGGTGGTCACCGGCGCGCAGTGCTTCGACCACTGGTTCGGCCGGCGCCCCAGCCGCACGCGAGCCGAGTTCAGCGCGGCGGCGGGCTTGCCCGCCGACAAACCGTTCCTGCTCTACGTGGGCTCGGCGCTCTTTGCGGGCAGTCCGTCCGAGGCGGCATTCGTGCAGCAGTGGATCGCCGCCATCCGCGGCAGCGCCGATGCGGCGCTGCGATCGTGCGCCATCCTGGTCCGGCCGCATCCGCAGCGGCTGCGCGAGTGGGACACCGTGGACGTGTCCGCGCTGCGCGACGTGTCGGTGTGGGGCGGCAATCCGGTGACGGATCAGGCACGGGCCGACTACTTCGAGTCGCTCTTCTACAGCCGCGCCGTGGTGGGACTGAACACCAGTGCGTTTCTTGAAGCCGCCATCGCCGGCCGCCCCGTCCTCGCCATCCTGCCCGACGAGTTTCGTGACAACCAGGAGGGGACGCTGCATTTCGGCTACCTGTCCACGGTCGGAGGCGGCCTGCTGCGGACCAGCCGGACGCTGGCCGAGCACAGCGCGCAGCTCGCTGAGGTGCTGGCGGCGCCCGACGATCGGGTCGGCCACGAACCGTTCATCCGCGCGTTCCTGCGCCCGCACGGTCTCGACACGCCTGCGGCGCCCGTGTTCGCCGATGCGATCGAAGCCCTGGCTCGCGAGGGCGCGCCGCACGCACGCGACGCCGCCCCGGCCGCCGCGAGAAGGTCTTCCGAAAGCCGAAAGCCGGAAGCCGGAAGCCGAGAGCCCCTACTGGGTCGCTGGATCCTCGGTGCGCTGGACCGCATGAGCCGTTCGCGCCGATTCGGGGCGTGGTTCCTCGACGAAGAGGAGCGCCGGGCGCGCGCGTGGCGCGGGGAGAAAGCCCAGGAGCGGGCCGCCTTCCGCCGGGCCAATCTCGACCCCGAGGCGCGGGCCGAGGCCGAAAAGACCATGAGGTCCAAACGGACGGCGTCGTGAAGATTCTGTTCATTGCCCGCCACTACTCCTATCTGCGGCTCTTCGAGTCGGCGGTGGTGGCTTTGGCGCAGCGTGGGCACGAGATCGTGCTCGCTGCCGATCGCACCGAGACGATGGGCGGCCGGCAGATGGTGGAGCGCATCGCCGAGAGGTACCCCAACGTCACGACCCGCGACGCGCCGGGACGGTACACCGGAGCGTGGGCCGAGGTGGCTCGCCAGGTGCGGCTGGGACTGGACTACCTCCGCTTTCTGGAGCCTCGTTATGCCGAGACGCCTCACCTGCGCCAACGCGCGCGCGAACGAGCGCCGCGGCTGGTCGCCCGGCTGGCCGAATCGCCGCTGGGCGTGCTGGTTGGCGGCCGGCGCGGGCTGACGTCGCTTCTCAGCGCCGCGGAACGCGGCCTGCCAATCTCGGCGGCGATGCGGCAGTTCCTGCTCGAGCAGCACCCGGACGTGGTCCTGATTACGCCGCTCATCGACATCGGGTCGCCGCAGCTCGATCACTTCGCGGCCGCGCGCGCGCTGGGCGTCCGCACGGTGCTGCCCGTGGGCAGCTGGGATCATCTGTCCAGCAAGGCACTTCTGCGCGCGGTGCCCGACCGCGTCGTGGTCTGGAACCAGGTGCAGCGGCAGGAGGCGCTCGAGCTGCACGGCCTGCCGCCGGACCGCGTCGTGGTCACGGGCGCGCAGTGCTACGACCAGTGGTTCGATCGGGCGCCCGCGCGCAGCCGGCAGGACTTCTGCGCCCGCGTGGGTCTGGATCCCGCCCGTCCGTTCGTGCTCTACACGCTGCTCATCGCTCTTCCGCGGCACCGTGAGCGAGCCGGATATCGTGGAGGCCTGGATCCGCGCGCTGCGGACCAGCACCGACCCGCGGCTCAAGGGTATCGGCATCCTGATCCGGCCGCACCCCGCGCGGCTGGACGAATGGCGCGGCGTCGATCTCTCGGGCCACAAGAACCTGGTGTTCTGGGGCGCGCACCCCGTGGACGACGAGGCGAAGGACGACTACTTCGACTCGATGTACTACAGCGCGGCCGTGGTGGGCATCAACACGAGCGCCTTCATCGAGGCCGCCGCGGTTGGAAAGCCGGTCCACGCGGTGCTGCTGCCGGAGGTGTCCCGCGACAACCAGGAAGGCACGCTGCACTTCCGCTATCTGCTGACGGTCAACGGAGGTCTCCTGCACGCGGCGCGCTCCTTCGACGAGCACGTGGTGATGCTGGCCGAATCCCTGGCGCCAGAGGGTGGGGGCGACGAAAAGGCCGCCCGCTTCGTGGAAGGGTTCGTGCGGCCGTACGGGCGCGCAGAGGCAGCCACGCCGCGATTCGTCGGCGCGATCGAGGAAGCGGCCGCCGTGCCGCCGGCCGGAACGAGAACGCCGGTCGGCCGGAGCCTGGCTGGCCTATCTGGCCATGTACCCCATGGCCGCCGGGTTGGCGCTGCACCTGCGGTCGCAGCCGTGGCGCAAGCGCACACGCCACAGGCTGGCCAAGCAGTGGGAGCGCCAACGCACACTGGCGCTGCGGCGCATCAAGCAGTTCGCGATCGACCACCTGGGCGCGTCCGGGAAGCAGCGCAAGTCCGCGACCGCGGTCGGCGGGTCGGCCCTGACGCCCAAGACCGGGCGGCAGCGCGATCCCGCGAAGACGCTGGCTGGCACCGACCTGCGCGAGGCCCGGCACACGCGCGAGCTGGTCACGGTGCTGGGGCGGAGCGGCCGGCCGATCCTCCTCGGGCCCTGGCTGTCGGAGACCGGGTTCGAGCTGCTCTATTGGATTCCGTTTCTCGCGTGGGCCAAGGCCTACGGCAACTTCGACCCGTCGCGATTGATCGTCGTGTCGCGCGGCGGCACGGCCTCGTGGTACCGGCACATCACCGACAACTACGAAGAGATCTTCTCGTTCTACACGCCCGACGAGTTCCGTGTGAGGAACCAGGGGCGTATCGACGAGCAGGAGGGCCGCCAGAAGCACCTGGAGATCTCCTCCTTCGACCGCGAGATCCTCGATCGCGTCGAGCGCAAGCTCGGCCTGAAGGGTGCCGAGGTGCTGCACCCCTCGTTGATGTATCAGCTGTTCGACAACTACTGGTACCAGCGCGCGCCGGTGACGCTCATCGAGGCGTTCACCTCGTTCGAGCCGCTGACGGCGCCCACCGGCACCGACGTCCGCCGGCACCTCCCCGAGCGATACGTGGCCGCCAAGTTCTATGGAAACGCGGCGCTGCCGTCCACACCCGAGAACGGGCGCTTCGTGTCGTCGTATCTGGCCGACCTGGCGCGCCACAACGACGTGGTCCTGCTGAACACCGCCCAGCGTTTCGACGAGCACGCGGACTTTCCCAAGGAGCTCCTGGGCCGCGTGCACGCCGTCGATCACCTGATGGATCCCGCGCGCAACCTGGCGGTGCAGACCGAGGTGATTCGGCACGCGCAGGCCTTCGTGGGCACCTACGGCGGCTTCTCCTACCTGGCGCCGCTCTGCGGCGTGAACACGGTGGCGTTCTATTCGCACCCCAACGGGTTCCGCGTGGATCACCTGGAGGTGGCCAAGCGCGTGTTCTCGGCGCTGAAGGTCGGCACGTTCACCGAGCTGGACCTCAGGGCCGTGGACTCGTTGCGGCTCGGGCTGGCCGGCACGCTGGACGTTCCGACGGGGAGCCCGCGTTGAGCGACCCCCGCGCCGCGGTGATCAACCTGGCATCGAAGCAGGCGCGGCGGGCCGCGTCGCGTGGCCGGCGCGCCCTGAAGCTGTCGGTTGAAGGCGTCAAGGACGGCTGGCACGCCATCCGCCGCCGGATCGAGAGCGTGCGCGACGCGTGCGTGAACGCCGCCAAGGACGCCTTCCGGCGCGTGCGGCGGCCGCTTCGCGCGGCATCCCGTCACCGGTCACAGATGCGGGAACAGCAGCAGTTCTACCGCGAGGAGTGGTCGATCGAGCACGAGCTGGAGACGCTGGTGACGCGCGGGCGCCGGCTCGTGGTCGGACCCTGGCTGTCGGAAGTGGGCTTCGAGGCGCTGTACTGGGTGCCGTTCCTCCATTGGCTGAAGACGGCGTTCAACATCGATCCCGGCCGCGTGGTGGCGGTGTCGCGCGGCGGCGTCGCGGGCTGGTACGCGGGGGTCGCGGATCAGTATGTGGAGATCTGGGATCACATCGACCCGGCCGCCTTCGCCCGCCGCAACGCCGAACGCGGCGCCACCAAGCAGCTCGAAGCATCGGATCTCGACCGCGAGATCCTGGACCACGTGGCGCGGCAGGTGGGCACGCGCGACTTCGACGTGATCCACCCGGGGCTGATGTATCGCCTCTTCACGCTGTACTGGTCGGGCCAGCGGGCCATGGGATTTCTGGACGCGCATACGCGCTTTACCAGGATGGAGGCGCCCCGCATCATCGACCCGGCGCTGCTGCCCCGTGAGTACGTGGCCGTGAAGTTCTACGCCGCGCGGTCGCTGCCCGACACGCCGCTCATCCGCGCCCAGCTGCGCTCGATGCTGGCGTCGATCGCGCGCGAGATTCCGGTGGTGCTGCTCGATACGGGGCTCGTCCTCGAGGACGACCACGCCGACTACGCGTTCGATTCGGGCGCCGAGATCATCAGCGCGAAGCCGTGGATGACGCCGCGCAACAACCTGGGCGTG
Source organism: uncultured Acidobacteriota bacterium (assembly GCA_963807235.1). GTDB lineage: Bacteria > Acidobacteriota > Vicinamibacteria > Vicinamibacterales > UBA2999 > CAWEBF01. The sequence goes on along the minus strand of CAWEBF010000033.1, from coordinate 159,218 downwards.
CAGACGCAGATTGCCGCGGGCGCCAGGTCGTTCGTGGGCACGTGCGGCAGCATCACGTGGCTCGTGCCGCGCCTGGGCGTGGACACGTCCGCCGTGTTCGTGGACCCGAAGTGGCTGCACGCGCACCTGCCCGTGGCCATGCGCGCCGCGCACAAGCTGGACGCCGGCCGTTTCGCCGCCGCCGACCTGCGGGCGCTGGACCCGTGGAACCTGGCAAAGCTGCGTCCCGAGCCGCCGAAAAAGTGATAGCTGCAGCTTTGCCAGATTCCAGTGTCTTTTTGCCCCGCTTCGCGGGGCGGCCATCTTCTATGGCCGTTCGAAGGCATTGCTTGAGTTGTCACGACAGTGGCCATAGAAGATGTCTAGCGGCGAGCCGCCTCGAGGGTCGCGCATGAAGGTGGTCTTCATCGCGCGGCACTTCACCTACTTCCGCAACTTCGAGTCGGTGATCACGGCGCTGGCCGAGCGCGGGCACTCGGTGCACCTGGCCGCCGACCGCGAGGAAGCGCTCGGCGGACGCGAGCTGGTGGACCGTGTGGCGGCCGCGCATCCGCGCCACATCACCGTGGGGTTCACGCCCATCCTGCACTGGGGCCGGTATCGCCGCCTGGCGGGCGCGCTCCGTCTCGGGCTCGACTACCTGCGCTACTCGGACCACCGGTACGACACCACGCCGAAGATTCGCGAACGCGCGTTCGACCGCACGCCGTTCTTCATCCTGCTGCTGGCACGCCTGCCCGGGCGGTCGCTGGTGGTGCGGGCGCTCGAGCGGCTGGAACAAGCCGTGCCGCGCCAGCTCGGCATCGACGCGTTCCTCGCGGAACAGAAGCCCGACATGCTGCTCGTCACGCCGCTCATCGAGCTCGGGTCGCCGCAGCTCGACTACGTCCGCGCGGCGCGCGCCCTCGGCATCCGCAGCGCGTTGTGCGTGTGGAGCTGGGATCACCTCTCCAGCAAGGCGCTGATCCGCGTGGTGCCCGACAAGCTGATCGTGTGGAACGAGACGCAGCGCGACGAGGCGCTGCGGTTCCACGGCATCCCGGCGGACCGGGTCATCGTGACCGGCGCCCAGTGCTTCGACCAGTGGTTCGATCGACAGCCCACCCGCGCGCTCGCCGCGTTCTGCGACCGCGTGGGCCTGCCGGCCCGTGAGCCGTTCCTGCTCTATGTAGGGTCGGCGCTCTTCAAGGGCAGCCCCTCGGAAGCGCTCTTCGCCGCGCGATGGGCCGAGGCGATCCGTGGCGATGAGGGCATGCGGCGGCGCAACGTCCAGATCCTGGTCCGCCCGCACCCGCAGCGCCTGGACGAATGGAACGCGCCGGAGGCCGTGGAGGCGCTGGCGCGGGCGGGCGTCACGGTGTGGGGATCGAACCCCGTGGATCCCGAGAGCCGGGCCGACTACTTCGACTCGCTCTATCACTCGGCGGCCGTGGTGGGGTTGAACACGAGCGCACTCGTGGAGGCCGCCATCGTGGATCGCCCCGTCTTCACGATGCTCCTCCCCGAGTTCCGCGAGAACCAGGAGGGCACGTTCCACTTCCACCACCTGCTGACCGTGGGCGACGGCTTCCTGAACGTGGCCCGCTCCCTCGACGAGCACGTCGCGCAGGTGGCGGCGAGCCTCTCGGGTGCGCCCGGACGCGCCAATCGCCCGTTCGTGGAGCGCTTCATCCGGCCGCGCGGCGTGAGCGTGGCGGCCACGCCGGCGTTCGCGGACGCGCTGGAGCACGAGGTGTCGCTGGCACCGCCGGTGCCGCGCCCGGCGCCCCTGTGGACGCTGGCGCTGCGTCCCCTGGTGTACGCTCTGGTCCTGGCCGGCCGCGTCCCCCTCGTCGAGCGCATCTACTGGAATCCCGTCAAGCGGCGAGAGCACGCCGCCAACGTCGTGGCGATTGGCGCCAAGCACGCGCAGCGCCGCGAGAAGCGGCTCGACAAGCTGGCGCGCGTAACACGCAAGGCGGGCCAGCAGGTCATCGTGCGCACCAAGACGGCGATCAAGCAGGCGCTCGAGGTCACGGGCGCGCGGAGCGCAAAGTGACGCATCCAGCCCTTGCCGCGTTGGGTTCTGGCCGGTGCCTCGTGATCGGCGAAGTGGCGTTGTCGCACGACGGCAGCCTGGGCCTGGCACACGCCTTCGTGGACGCCATCGCCGATGCCGGCGCCGACGCCGTGAAGTTCCAGACGCACATCGCGGAGGCGGAGAGCACGCCGGCCGAGCCGTTTCGCGTGGCCTTCAGCAAGCAGGACGCGTCGCGCTACGACTACTGGGTGCGGATGGCGTTCACCGAGGAGGAGTGGCGGGGCCTCGCGGAACATTGCCGCGAGCGAGGCGTGCTGTTCATCTCGTCGCCCTTTTCGATCGAGGCGGTGGAATTGCTGGAGCGCATCGGCCAGCCGGTCTGGAAGATCGCCTCGGGCGAGGTGTCAAACATGCGTTTGCTGGACCGCGTGCTCGAGACGCGCGCGCCAGTGCTGCTCTCGACCGGCATGAGCCCGCTGGCGGAAACCGACGCGGCGGTGGCGCGCGTGAAGGCGAAGGGCGTGCCGGCGGGCGTGCTGCAGTGCACCACCGCCTATCCCTGCCCGCCCGAGCGCGTGGGGCTGAACCTGATCCCGTTCTACCGCGAACGCTACGGCTGCTGGGTGGGGTTGTCGGATCATTCCGCCACCATCTATCCCGGCCTTGCGGGCGTGGCGATGGGCATGGACGTCCTGGAAGTGCACGTGGCGTTGTCGCGGCAGATGTTCGGGCCCGATGTCGTGGCGTCGGTGACGGCGGACGAGCTGAAGACGCTCACGGCCGGCGTGCGCTTCATCGAGCGGATGCGCGCGCACCCGGTGGACAAGGACGCCTCGGCCGGGGAAACGGCCCCGCTGCGGCGCCTGTTTACCCGCAGCCTCGTCGTGCGTCAGGCACTGCCATCCGGCACGGTGATCCAGCGCGACCAACTGGCGATCAAGAAGCCGGGCACCGGGCTCTCGCCCGACCGGCTGGACGAGGTGGTGGGCAGACGGTTGCTGCGCAGCGTCGAAGCCGATCACGTGCTGACGGCTGCCGACGTGGAGGGTCTGTGACGCCTCGGAAGATCTGCGTCGTCGTCACGGCGCGCCCCAGCTACTCACGCATCCGCACGGCGCTGCAGGCGATCCAGGCCCGTGGCGACCTGGAGCTGCAGCTCGTCGTGGCGGCCTCGGCGCTCCTGGACCGCTACGGCAGCGCGGTGCAGGCCATCGAACGGGACGGCTTCGACATCGCCGAGCGCGTCTACATGGTGCTCGAGGGCGAAAACCTGGTGACGTCGGCCAAGTCCACGGGCATCGGCCTCTCCGAGCTGGCCACCGTGTTCGACAACCGCAAGCCCGACGCGGTGGTGACGATCGCGGATCGCTACGAGACGCTGGCGACCGCGGTGGCCGCGTCGTACATGAACATCCCGGTTGTCCACGTGCAGGGGGGCGAGGTCACGGGCTCGGTGGACGAGAAGGTCCGCCACGCCGTCACCAAGCTCTCGAACCTGCACCTGGTGGCCACCGAGCGCGCGCGCGAGCGCGTGATCAGATTGGGAGAGCCCGAGTCCACGGTGTTCGTGACCGGATGCCCGTCGATCGACATCGCGGCCGAGGTCGCGGCGAAGCCCGCCCTCGACTTCGACCCCTTCGAGAAGTACGGCGGCGTGGGTCCCAAGGCGGATCTCTCGCGCGGCTATCTGGTGGTGATGCAGCACCCCGTGACAACCGAGTACGACGACGCGCGCGCGCAGGTGGAGGAGACGTTGTACGCCGTGACCGGCGTGGGCCTTCCGGTGCTCTGGTTCTGGCCCAACGCGGATGCGGGCTCCGACGGCACGTCCAAGGGCATTCGCGTGTTCCGCGAGCACGAAAAGCCCGAACAGTTCCACCTCTTCCGGAACATGTTCCCGGAGGACTTCCTGCGCCTGCTGGCCAACAGCACCGCGATTGTCGGCAACTCCAGCGTCGCGATTCGCGAGTGCGCCTACCTGGGCGTACCGGCCGTGAACGTGGGCTCGCGGCAGCAGGGCCGGGAGCGCGGGCGAAACGTGATCGACGTGGACCACGACCGCGGCGCCATCGCGGCCGGCATCAGGGAGCAGATGACGCGCGGCAGGGCGCCGAGCGATCACCTGTACGGCGACGGCAACGCGGGCTCACAGATCGCGGAGCGCCTCGCGACCGCGGCCCTGACCATCGAAAAGCGCCTGACCTACTAAATGCAAACGGTCATCCCCGACGAGCGTCGCGCCCGGATCGAGGCGCTGGGCTACGACTACGCCGCGCAGCCATCCGAGCGGGTCACCTCGTGCAACCTGTGCGGTGGACCCGAGCTCCTCACGCTGACGCACCGCGATCGCTACGGCTATCCGGCGTGCGCGACGGCCTGCACGGGATGCGGGCTCGTGTTCCTCAACCCGCGGATGACGGCTGGCGCCTACGCCGCGTTCTACGACGGGGTGTATCGCCCGCTCGTGTCCGCGTTTCACGGGCGTCTCATCGACGCGCGCACGATTCTCGGCGAGCAGCAGGAGTACGCCGTGGATCGGGCCGGCACCGTGCGGCCGTTCCTGGCGGGCGCGGGCCTGAAAACGATGCTCGACATCGGCGGATCCACGGGTGTGGTCGCGGCGCACTTCGCGCGTGAGTTCGGGCTGGCCGGCACGCTGCTCGACCCCGCGCCCCTCGAAGTCGAGCACGCCCGCGCGCTGGGCCTCCAGACGATCACCGGCCTGGTGGAAACGCACGATTTCGGATCGAGCCGGTTCGACGTCGTGCTCATCTGCCAGACGATCGATCACCTGATCGACGTCGGCGGCACGTTGCGGCGCGTTCGAAGCCTGCTGAGCGATCGGGGTGTGCTGTTCGTGGACATCGTGGACTTCCGCGCGGCCTACCTGCGGAACGCGTCGGTGGAGGACGCGACGAAGATCGACCACCCCTATTACCTGACCCAGGACACCATGCAGGCGTACCTGCGGCGCGCCGGGTTCGCGATCGTGCACGCGGACTACGCGTCCGACCACCTGCACGTCAGTTACGTGTGCCGGACCGCGGCGCCCGAGCCCGAGGCGCTGCCGGCGCCGGCTTCGGTGGACGCGCTCCTGCGTGAAGTCCGCCTCGTGCAGAACACGCCGCGCGCCAGTTGATGGCCGCACCCGACACCGTTCTGGCCATCGTGCCGGCCCGCGGGGGCTCGAAAGGCGTGCCCCACAAGAACCTGCGGCCGTTGGCGGGGCGCCTCTTGATCGAGTACGCGGCCGAGGCGGCACGACAGTCGGCCGTCGTGGACCGGACGATCCTCAGCACCGACTCGCCGGAGATTGCGGATGCGGGCCGCCGCATCGGGATGGAGGTGCCGTTCCTGCGTCCCGCCGACCTGGCGGGGGACGACACGCCGATGCTGCCCGTCATCCAGCACGCGCTCGGGGAGCTGGCCGCACGCGGATGGACGCCGGGCATCGTCGTGCTGCTGCAGCCCACCTCGCCGCTGCGGCGTTCCGCGCACGTGCGCCAGGCCGTGGAGCTGCTGCGACAAAGCGGCGCGGACTCGGTGGTGACGGTTGTCGAAGTGCCGAAGCACCTGTCGCCGGATTACGTGATGCGCATCGAGGGCGGCGTGCTCCGTCCCTTTCTGCCTGAGGGGGCCGCGGTCACGAGGCGCCAGGACGCACGCGCGGCGTATTCGCGCGACGGGACGGTGTACGCGTGCCGCCGCGAGACGCTGGACCGGTTCGGTTCGATCTACGGCACGGATTGCAGGCCGCTCGTCATCCCCGGGAACGAATCGCTGTCGATCGATACGCCCGACGACTGGGCCAGGGCCGAGGCGCTGCTGGCTCGAGATATGTCCGAGTGAACGCCTTACGCCGTCTCGTGCCGCGGCCGATTCGCCGCGGGGTCAGCGTCCAGCTGGCGGAGATGCAGGCACAGCGCCTGGAGCGCGATCTGCGGGGAATCGTCGCGCAGCGGGAGATGATCGTCGCGGGACCCTGGCTTGGGGAAGTGGGGTTCGAGCTGTTGTACTGGGTGCCGTTCCTGCGATGGTTCGCCGAGCGCTTCCGGCTCCCGCCCGAGCGCCTGCTGATCGTGTCGCGCGGCGGCACGGCGTCGTGGTATCGCCCGTTCGCTGCGGGGTACCGTGAGATCTTCGACCACGTGACACCGGAGGAGTTTCGCTCGCTCCACGACGAGCGCGTGGCGGCCAACGGCGAGCAGAAGCAGACGCGCGTGCTCGAGTTCGAGCACCGGTTGCTGCGGCGGCTGACGGAAGACATCGAACACCGGACAATGCTGCATCCCGCGAGCATGTATCGCCTGTTCGGCCCGTTCTGGTGGGGCCACCTGGACGAGCGCTGGGTGCACCAGCGGGCGAGCTACGCCCGTCTCACGCCGGACGTCGCACGGCGGCACGGGGCGCCCGACGGGCCGTACGCGGCCGTGAAGTTCTACTTCAACGAATGCTTTCCCCCGACGCCCGAGAACCGCGCCTTCGCCCGCGGCATCGTGCGGGACCTGGCCAGCCAGGGCGCGGTCGTGTCGCTGACGACCGGGCTTCGGCTCGACGATCACGACGGCGACGACATTCGCGATCCCGGCGTCCACCTGCTGCCGGAGGGGCTGGAACCGCGGGAGAACCTGGCTGTTCAGACGGCGCTCGTCGCCGGTGCCCGGACCTTCGTGGGCACCTACGGCGGGTTCTCGTACCTCGCGCCGTTTCTCGGCGTTCCCACCACCGCCTACTACTCGAACGCCGCCGGCTTTTCCCAACGGCACCTGCTGATGGCGCAGTCGGCCCTCAGCACGATGGGCGAGGCCGGTCTGCTGAACGTCCAACCGGCAACGACCCACGACCCACGACCAACCACGAACCACGAACCACGAACCACGAACAGGAAAGCATGAGCCTCCGACAGATCCTCGTCACCGGTGGAGCCGGCTACATCGGCTCGCACCTCGTGGACGCGCTGGTGGCCCGCGAATACCAGGTGACCGTGCTCGACATCCTGGAGCCCCAGGTCCATCGCTCGGGGCGCTGGCCCAGCTACGCGAACCCGAAGGCCCACTACGTTCAGGGAGACGTGCGCGACCGGGCCGTCTTCGAGCCGCTGGTCCTCGCCGCCGACGGCGTCGTGCACTTCGCCGCGGCCGTGGGCGTCGGCCAGAGCATGTACCAGGTGGACCGCTACGTGGACGTGAACACGCGCGGCACGTCGGTGCTGCTCGACATCCTCGTGAACGCCAAGCATCACGTGGAGAAGGTGCTGGTGGCCTCGTCGATCGGCGTCTACGGCGAGGGTGCGTACGCGTGCGCGACGCACGGTCCCGTCGCGCCCGGCATCCGCCCGGCGGAGCAGCTGGCCGCCCGAGACTGGGAACAGCGGTGCCCCCTGTGCCGCGAGCACGTGCGCTCGGTGCCGACGCCTGAGGACAAGGCGCTCTATCGCGACAACATCTACTCGATGACGAAATACCACCAGGAGGAGATGGTGCTCCTCATCGGCAAGACCTACGGCATTCCCGCCGTGGCGCCGCGGTTCTTCAACGTCTACGGCCCGCGCCAGAGCCTGAGCAATCCCTACGCGGGCGTGGCCGCCATCTGGCTCAGCCGGCTGCTGAACGGGAAGCAGCCGGTGGTCTTCGAGGACGGTGGCCAGCTGCGCGACTTCGTGTCCATTCACGACGTCGTGGACTGCCTGGTGCTGATGCTCGAGAAGCCGGGCGCGGACTACCTGCCGGTGAACGTCGGCTCCGGCGACACGGTGACCATTCTGGACATCGCCCGGCGGCTGAAGGGCATCCTCGGCAGCGAGATCGAGCCGCAGGTGACCGGGGTCGGCCGGACGTTCGACATCCGCCACAACACCGCCGATATCGGCCGCGCCCGCGCGCAGCTGGGTTTCTCGCCGAAGGTGTCGCTCGAGCAAGGGTTCGCGGAGCTGGTCGAGTGGGCCAGGACGACCCCCGACGTCGCCGCCGACTTCTTCGAGAAGGCCTACGAGGAGCTCCAGCAGAAGGGACTGCTGATCAAGTCGTGATCCTGACCTTCGAACAGCTGTCCGAGTACCGCGGGCTCGTGGCGATGGTGGACGGCGCGTTCGACCCGCTGCACCACGGTCACATCGAGTATTTCAAGGCCGCGCGCGGGCTGGGTGTGCCGGTGTTGTGCAACGTCGCGTCCGACCGCTACGTCCGCACCAAGCATCCTCCGCTCCTGACCGAAACGCAGCGCGCGGCGGTCATCGACGCGATCCGCTACATCGACTACGTGCACATCTACCAGATCGACACCGAGTCCGTCCTGCGGCAGTTGCGCCCGCGCTACTACGTCAAGGGAAGCGACTGGCGCGAACGCGGCCTGCCGCCCGAGCAGGACGTCATCTGCCGGGAACACGGCATCGAGATCGTGTACCTCGACACCGTGCTCGCCTCGTCCAGCCGGCTGCTCAAGGACTACTTCGCCCAACAGGACCCACGATGACCATCACCGAGTTCGAGGCCGCCGTCTTCGCGCAGAAGCCGACAGGGCAGCAACACTACGACGAGAACTACTGGCTGGGCGAATGGCGCGCCGGCGACAACAACTACTCGCTCGAGACCCGCCGGCGCATCGAGGCGAAGAACCCGCAGCTCATCAGGGACGTCTTCCAGCCGAAGCGGGTGATCGACCTCGGCTGCGGCCCCGGCGCGCTGATGCACCTGCTGCAGGAGGTCGGCGTCGAGGCCGACGGGATCGACTACAACGAGATGAGCCTGAAGCTGGCGACGCCGGAGGTCAGGGATCGAATCGCGATTGGCGACGCGTCGGACACGTCGATCAAAGCCGACGGCTCCTATGACCTCGTCATCTGCCGCGAAGTGCTGGAGCATCTGACGGTGCTCGAGGTGAAGAAGGCCGTCTCCAACATGGTGCGTCTGACCTCGAAGTTCATCTACATCACGACGCGGTTCCACCCCAACCCGCCGACGCTCCTCGACTTCAACACGAGCGACGATCTGGATCCCTCGCACATCACGCTCCTCAACAAGGACTTGCTGCGGCTGATGTTCGTGCTGGATGGCTGCCGCTCGAGGCCGGACCTGGAAGCGCGGATGGACTGGGGCAGGAAAGGCCGCGTCCTCGTGCTGGAGAAGGTGTGAACGTGTGACATCGGGCCGCCCTAATCCGTGGACCGTCCTGGCCGCGGCCTACGCGGCCGTGGTCGTTTTCGGGCTGGGCTACGCCCTCCTGGGGCTGCCCGTCCAATTGAGCGACAGCCTGGGCAACATGGCCAAGGCTCAGAGCGTGCCGCTCGGGGAGCTGGTCTATGGGGAGTTCTTCCAGGCGTCGTTCCTGCGGCCGTTTCTCTGGGCACACCTGAAGGTGCTGCTCATGCTGTCGGGTGGCGACTACTTCACGTGGTTCCGTGGATGGCACGTTCTGCAGGTCGCGCTCCTTTCCTGGCTGTATCTCCGGCTCGTTCAACCAGTGACACCGGCGGGCGCGGCCTCCGTGCCGATGGGCCTCACCGCGCTCGTGGGCGGTCACACGTTCGTGGGCACCGTCGTCGAAGCGTTTCCGGTGAACACGTTCATGACCATTCTGCTCTGCGTGTATGCCGCAGCCGCGGTGGCGCTGGGCCCGTCGGCCAGATGGCGAGATGTGGCCGCGGCAATACTCCTCGTGTTCGCGGCGCTGACGGTAGAGAGCGGACTCCTGGTCGGCGTCGTCGTCGTAGCGGCTCGAATGGCAGGCGCCACGGGTGTCTCCAGGGCCGGAACGTGGGTGCAAGTGGCGCTCGTCGGCGGCTACTTCGCCCTCCGCTTTCTGGTGCTCGACGTCGGAGCGCCTGGGCTGACCGAGCGCAGCTCGGGATTCGGGTTCTCGGTGCTCGACCCCGATGAGCTCCTGGCGCGCTTCGGTGGGAACCCCGTGCTCTTCTACGCCTACAACGTGCTGTCGGCCCTCAGCTCGATCTTCTTTGCCGAGCCGCGGAGCGGCGTGTGGGCGGTGACAGCCGCGGTGCGCGCGGGCGAGGTCACCGTGGCCGAACTGGCCGGGGTTGCCGCGGCGGCGGGGAGCACGTGTCTCATCGCCGGCTACCTGTGGGCTCGCCGTTCTGCCTGGCGGGCGTGGTCGCTCGATGTTGACGATCGGATCGTGGCCGTGTTCCTGGCTGTGGCCGCAGCCAACGCCGCCATCGGGTTCGCCTACTCAAAAGACGTGATTCTCAGCCCTGCCGGGGCTTTCTTTGCCCTCGCGCTGACAGTCGCCGTGCGGCGGCTGATCCAGGAGACATCCCACGCCGCGCGCCTGCGTTCGGCGGCCGTGGGGATCCTGTTGCTCACGCTGTCGAGCGCGTGGGCCATTCGCGGCCTCCACCTGCACGCGGCCCTTCGCGCCGAGGCGGAGACCGCACGGAACGACTGGGCCTACGCTGACCAGTGGATCGAGGAACAGGGCATGACGTTTTCGCCAGCCGGCGCCGAGCTGAAGCGCCGCCTCGAGGCCGACGCCGTGCTGAGGCTGCCCGCACGCGATTCGGTGTCCAGCGACTTGATGGAGGTCCTTGGGATTGACTAGGGCCTTCGTTGGCCTGCCGCTGGTTGCCGCGGCGGTTTACGTGCCCGCCTGCCTGGGGACGCTGATCGTGGCCGCATTTTCCGTGCTCGACTTGTCCGGCCACACGCCGTTCTCGGGCGGACCCCTCCTGAACGTCGCCGAGGCCGCCGCCGCGGGGAACGCGGCGGAAATGCTGAGGCTCATGCAGGCCGGCGAGCAGATGAGCCAATTGTGGCCGGTTCGTCCGGAGATCATCTCGTCCTCGGTGCGACAAGCAACAGGGCTCGAGGCCGCGGTGTGGAGCCGCGAAGGGGCTCTGTTGCGGCTGCTCGATCTTCGCGGCGTCATCGGAGAAGGGGAGACCCGGCGTCACTTGGTGTGCCTGGCGGTTGACCTCGAGGCCCAGGATGTCGCGGACGTGCTGGCGGGCGACCGCCAACTGGGCTGCGAGCCTGGTGAGGCGCTGCGCGCGGTGACGAGCAGGACGGTTCAATCATGAGCGCCGGTGACGCGCTCCGCAATCTCGGCGCGAAGGCCGCCCGGCGGCTCCAGTCGGCTCACAAGCCGCTGGTGCGGTACGCGCGCCGCAGCGGACGAGAGCGGGAGCACCAGGCGTTCCGAGACGAGGCCGAGGCCATCGATCGGCGGATCGCGGAGGTGGCCGCGGGCTCCGGTCCGATCGTGGTCGGGCCGTGGCTGGCCGAGGTGGGATACGAGGTGCTGTACTGGATCCCGTTCCTGCGCTGGTTCCAGGATGCGCACGGCGTGCCCCGCGAGCGCCTGATCGTGGTGTCGCGCGGCGGGCTCGACGAGCTGTACCGCCCGATGGCCGGCGCCTACGTGGACCTCTTCGACCTTGCCACGCCGCAGGACGTCGCCGCGCGGAACGCCGAGCGGCGTGCCGAGCATGAAGGCGGCGGGCAGAAGCAGTCCGAGGCCGGTGCGTTCGACCGGGAACTGGCCCAGCGTGCACGGGCGAGGGTCGGCGCCTCCGCCGGGCCCCTGTTGCATCCGTCGCTGCTCTTTGGCCTCTTTCGCAACGTCTGGTACGGCAACCTGCCTCTTGATGTCCTGTGGCGGCACGTCCGGCACACGCTGACGGCCGACCTTCCGGCGCCCGCCACGCAGGGCCTCCCGCGAGAGTTCATCGCGGCCAGGCTGTACGCCGGCCCCGCGCTCGCCACGTCGCCCCAGTCGGCTCGCGCTGTCCGCTCGCTCGTCGCCCAGGCGGCGCGCGTGGCGCCGGTGGTCCTGCTCGACTACGACCCTGGCCTCGACGAGCACCGGAGCCTCGACCTGAACGGCCTGGAAGGCGTCGTCAGCGTGGGCGCCGGGATGAACCCGCGCAACAATCTCGGGGAACAAGTGGCGCTCATCGCCCGCTCGCGGTACTTCCTGGGAACGTGCGGAGGGCTCGCGTGGCTGGCGCCGTTCCTGGGGGTGCCCACCGTCGCGGTCTATGACGACGATCGCTTGATCGCGCCGCACCTGCTCGTCGCGCGTCAAGCGGGAGCGCTCGTCAAGGCCGCGGAGTTCACGCCGCTCGACCTGCGCGCGCTCGATCGGATGGGGTTGTAAGCTACGTCCGTGCTGGCACGACTGCTGTATCCGCGTTTGCGTGGGCTGTTCCTCAAGGATGCCCGGCGAAGCTGGAACGAGGACGTCGCGGCGTCGTCGGCCCGGCTCGAGGCATCGTTGACCGACCTGCGAGCCGAAATCGCGACGCTCCGTCGCGGCTATCGCGATCTGCTGGTGGCGGAGCTCGATCGGCGCGATGCGCCGGACATCGAAGCCGTCCGGTCGCGCCTGGATCGCCACGCCATCGGCTCCCACGTGGCCCAAGCGGTCGCGGACGCCGAAGTGCGGACGCACCCGATGCCGCACCTGGTGATCGAAAACCTGTTGCCGGCGGACGTCTATGCCCTGCTGCTGCGGGCGATGCCACCCGTGGAGGTGTTCCAGGACCGCGACCCGGTGAAGCAGGACTTCGAGATGGGCGCCCTCGACACGGCCCCCGCCCTGTCGCGTCTGGTCTGGCGTTTCTTCGATGACGACCTCGTGGGAGGCGTGCTGGCCTCGGCGCTTCTGCAGCGGCTGGCGCCGGCTGTCGCTGCCCACTACGCGGAAACCGGGGGACCGGAGTTCGGCGAGCGTGCGGCGGCCATTCCCCATCGCAGCTTCGCCGGCCGCATCCAGCTGCGGCGCCCTGGCTATTCGCTGCAGCCGCACCTCGATCCGAAGCGCGTGGTGATCACCGGCCTGGTCTACTTCGCACAGGCCCGGCGACGATCCGTCGTACGGCACGCAGCTCTTCACGGTCGATCGCGGGTTCGTGTCGGCCGGAATCAAGACCTATTTTCCCGAACAGCACGGGCTCTCGTGCACGGTGGCGTCCACAGTGCCGTACACGCCGAACACCATGCTGGCGTTCGTCAACTCGGGGGCGGCGCACGGCGCCACGCTGCCGCGTGAAGCGCCCCTCAAGGAACGCTACGCGTATCAGTTCTACATCAAGCCCGACGATGGCGCGCTGAAACGGCTGCTCGCCGGCCTTCCAGAGGAGGCACGGGCGCCGTGGGCGGAACTGTTCACGCCGAAAGGGGAACGGCCGCAGGAGCAAGGTCCGGCCACGCCCTCCCCATGGCAGTAGCGTCAGACGTCGTTCTCGAGGAGGGCGTGATCATCCACCATCGCGATCTCGTGAACCTGTACGGCTGCCGGATCGGCGCCGGGACGAAGATTGGCACGTTCGTGGAGATCCAGAAGAACGCGGTCGTCGGCCGCCGGTGCAAGGTGTCGTCGCACACGTTCGTGTGCGAGGGCGTGACCATCGAGGACGAGGTCTTCGTGGGCCACGGCGTGATGTTCATCAACGATCGGTATCCGCGCGCGGCCACGGACGGGCGTCTTCAGACGGAAGCGGATTGGACGGTGCAGCCGACGTTCGTGCGCCGTGGGGCGTCGATTGGCAGCGGCGCAGTGGTCTTGTGCGGCGTCACGATCGGTGAGGGCGCGCTCGTGGGGGCCGGGGCCGTGGTCACCGCGGACGTGGCTGCGGGCGCGACGGTCGCCGGCGTGCCGGCGCGTGTGCTGGTTCGGCGAGAGGACGGGACGCCCGCATGATCGGGATCGGCGTGATCGGCTATGGCTACTGGGGGCCGAACCTGGTCCGCAATTTCAGCGAATGCCGCGGCGCCGCCGTGCGGGCCGTGTGCGACCACCAGTCCGAGAGGCTGCAGCAGGTCCAGCGGCGGTACCCGGCCATCACAGTCACCGGCTCGCCAGCCGAGCTGTGCAACGACCCATCGGTTGACGCCGTGGTCATTGCCACGCCTGTCGAACAGCACTTCGACCTGGCGATGCAGGCACTGCGCGCGGGCAAGCACGTGCTGGTGGAGAAGCCGATGGCGTCATCCAGCCAGCAGGCGGCACGGCTCATCGACGAGGCGGCGGCCCGGAAGCTCGTGCTGATGGTGGATCACACCTTCGTCTATACCGGCGCCGTGCGGAAGATGCGCGAGCTGACGCAGGCCGGCGAGCTGGGCGAGATCTACTACTACGACTCGGTGCGCATCAACCTGGGCCTCTTCCAGCACGACGTGAACGTCGTATGGGATCTGGCCGTGCACGATCTGTCGATCATGGACTACGTGCTCGACCAGCGGCCCGTGGCGGTCTCGGCGACCGGGCTCTCGCATGTCGCCGGCCGGCCGCAGAACATCGCGTACCTGAGCATGTTCTTCGAGAGCAACATGATCGCGCACGTGCACGTGAACTGGCTGTCGCCCGTGAAGGTCCGGCGGACGCTGCTCGGCGGCAGCAGGCGCATGGTGATGTTCGACGACCTGGAGGCCAGCGAGAAAGTGAAGGTCTACGACCGCGGCATCTCGCTGAACCCGAGCCCCGAGAACCGGTACCAGATGCTCGTGGGCTATCGCACGGGCGACATGTGGGCGCCGCAGCTCGCGGTGACCGAGGCGCTGTCGGTCGCGGCATCGCACTTCGTCGAGTGCGTCGCTGGAAGCGTCACGCCGACGACCGACGGACACGCGGGTCTTCGCGTCGTACGGCTGTTGGAGGCCGCCACCGAATCGATGGCACGTCAGGGGCAGCTGGTCAGCGTGGAGGCCGTGGGCGCATGATTCCGCTGGTGGACCTGCAGGCACAGTACCGGTCGATCAAGCCCGAGATCGAGGCGGCCGTGACGCGGGTCCTCGAGAACGCGCAGTTCATCCTCGGTCCCGCCGTGGCGGCGTTCGAGACCGACTTCGCCGCGTACTGCGGCGCGTCGGAGGCGGTGGGTGTGAGCAGCGGCACCGCCGCATTGCACCTGGCGCTTGCGGCGGCCGGTGTCGGGCCCGGCGACGAGGTGATCACCGTCCCCTATACGTTCGTCGCCACCGTCGCCGCCATCGAGTACGTGGGCGCACGGCCGGTGCTGGTGGATGTCGAGCCCCATTACTGGACGATGGATCCGGCCAGGTTCGAGGCCGCGATCACGCCGCGGACCAAGGCCGTGATTCCCGTGCATCTCTACGGACAGCCCGCCGACATGGACCCCATCCTCGCGATCGCGCGCCGGCACGGGCTGATCGTGATCGAGGATGCGGCGCAGGCGCACGGATCCGAGTACTACCGGCGCCGATGCGGCTCGATGGGCGACGTGGCCTGCTTCAGCTTCTATCCCGGCAAGAACCTGGGTGCCTACGGAGAAGGCGGCGCCGTCGTCACCAACGATCCCGCGATGGCGCGCAAGATCCGCCTCCTTCGGGCGTGGGGCGAGGAGACCCGCTACGAGCACAGGTACCGCGCGTTCAACTACCGCATGGACGGCATCCAGGGCGCCGTGCTGGGGGTGAAGCTCAAGCACATGGAGCGGTGGACCGAGGCGCGTCGCGCGCACGCCGCCGAGTACTCGCGTCAACTCGCGGGCACGTCCGTGACGCTGCCCGTCGAACGCGCCGGCGCGAGACACGTCTACCACCTCTACGTCGTGCAGCTGGCCGACCGCGATCATTGGCGCGCCCGCCTGTCCGACGCCGGCGTGCAAACCGGCGTGCACTATCCCATCCCGGTGCACTTGCAGCCCGCGTATCGCGACCTCGGGTACGCCGAGGGCGCCTTCCCCGTGGCCGAGGCGGCGGCGCGCGCGGTGTTGTCGCTGCCCATCTATCCCGAGCTCACCGCCGCGCAGATCGGCGAGGTGGCGTCGGTGCTTCGCGCGGAGGTGGCCGCGCCGCGGCGCGGCTGACGGTGGACAGCACCGACGGCCGCGTGGTCCCAGCGGTGCACGGGCGCCGGGCCGTTGAGCCCGATCCCTCGACCGAGTTGGAGCTGGCCGATCGGCTGCGCCGTGACCTGACGCGCGAAGCGCTTCTGGATCTGGCGGCCAAGCACGCCCACGGCGACAACGAGGCCGACGCGGTGATGCGCCGAGCCGCGTGGCGTGCGCTGGCTCGCAGCTTCGGCAACGGCGTGCGGATCGGACGCGGGGCCATCGCCAGGCACCCCGAGACGTTCGAGATCGGCGACGGCGTGGTGATTGGCGAGCAGGCGTTCATCCAGGGCCGCTTCGACGGCCGCTGCGTGATCGGCGCGCGGGCGTGGATCGGTCCGCAGGCCTACCTGGATGCCAGGGACCTGGTGATCGAAGAGGCGGTGGGGTGGGGCTCCGGCGCCAAGGTGCTGGGCTCGGAGCACACCGGGGATCCCGTGGACGTTCCGATCATCGAAACCGACCTCGGGATCGAGCCGGTGCGGATCTGCGCCTGGGCCGACATCGGCGTCAACGCCGTGATCCTGCCGGGCGTCACGGTGGGCAAGGGCGCCATCGTCGGCGCCGGCGCGGTGGTCACCCGACGACGTGGAGCCGTTCGCGATCGTGGCCGGCGTGCCGGCGCGCTTTCTGCGGTGGCGCGACGACCACGCTCCCGCCCAGGATCGGCGCTCGTGAGGCCAGCGCAGCCAGTCGCCCGAACATCCTCGTCACCGGCGGCGCCGGTCTCATCGGGTCGACCAGATCGATCTGGCGCGTGTCGCACGGCCTCCGAGACGGTGGTGATCATCGACGATTCCTGGTCGACGGGCCGCAGGCGAACATGGCTGATCGTTGGCCGATCCGGGTCTCCTGGTCGAGGCAGACATCCGGGACCTGCGACGCGCTTGTCGGCGCTCCTCGATGAAGTCGTCCTGACGTCGTATTCACCTGGCTGCCTCGGCGTGCGCCATCACGGTCCTTGCCGCCGAGCCGGAGAAGCCTACGACGTCAAGCCACGGCACGCTACAACTGCTCGAAGCGGCCCGCAAGCCGGTGTGCAGCGCTTCGTGTCCGTGTCGACCGCTCGCGGTGTACGGGACCGCACGCCGAACGTTTCCGATGACCGAGGACCATCCGACCCTTACGACAACCGCACCGTCTATGGCGCCTCCAAGATGGCTCGGCGGCTGCTCCGCGTCGTACCACGGCATGTACGGATACGCCACCGTGGTCGTGCGGCCCTTCAATGTCTACGGGCCGCGGATGGACATTCACGGAGGCGACAGCGGGGAAGTCCGATTCCGGTTCATGGACTTCTGTGCATGGCCGGCCGAGCCGCTCGTGATCTTCGGCGATGGATTGCAGACGACGCGACTTCGTTATGTGGGGATGTCGCGGCGAGCATCCTGGCCGCGCGGGGCGACCTCCGACCTGATGGGCCGACGACGTTTCAACCTCGGCTTCGGCGCGAGACAGCCTGAACGACTTGCGCGCCTCTCCGGTCATGGGCAGGAGGATCGTCCGCAGGACGGTCCGGAGCGGTCGAGCATCAGGAGGGCCGTCCCGGCGACGTGCTCCGGCTCTTCACGGATACAACCAAAGCCGAGCGCCTGCTGGGCTACAAGCCGCGGTCGAGCTCGAGGAAGGCCTCCGGCGGCTCCTCGACTGGTATCGCGCGCAGCCACAGACGCCGGATGAACTGTTGCGGCACGAAGTGGTTCGCGCTGGGTTCCCCCGGGAGCGGGGGCATGAACCAGCCTGGCCCGTCCATCCCCGTTGCACGGCCGTGGCTCGACGAACGCGACGCTGAAGCGGCACGCCGCGCCATCCTCTCCGGCTGGGTGACCCAGGGACCCGAGGTGGCCGCATTCGAGCGCGAGTTCGCCACGGCCGTGGGCGCCCCACACGCCTGCGCCGTCTCGAGCTGCACCACGGCGCTGCACCTGGCGCTGGTGGCGCTTGGCGTGGGCCCCGGCGACGAAGTGGTCACGGTGAGCCACTCGTTCATCGCCACGGCGAATGCCGTGCGCTACTGTGGCGCCGTGCCGGTCTTCGTGGACGTGGAGCCGGACACGCTCAACATGAACCCCCGCAGCGTCGAGGCTGCGTGCTCCGCCCGCACCAGGGCCATCCTGGTCGTGCATCAACTGGGCATGCCCTGCGACCTGGCGGCCCTGCTGCCGCTGGCCTCGGCGCGCCGCCTGCCCGTGATCGAGGATGCGGCGTGCGCCATCGGGAGCGAAGTGCGCTGGAGGGACGAGTGGCAGCGCATCGGCCGGCCCCACGGCGACGTGGCCTGCTTCTCCTTTCACCCGCGGAAGCTGCTCTCCACGGGTGACGGCGGGATGCTGACGACTGCTCGCGCGGATCTCGATGCGGCGTTTCGGCTGCTGCGCCAGCACGGGATGAGCGTGCCCGACACGGTCCGCCACACCTCGCGCGACGTGGTGTTCGAGTCGTATCCGGTCCTCGGATTCAACTACCGCATGACGGACATCCAGGGGGCGATCGGCCGGGAGCAGCTGACCCGGCTCCCCGCCATCGTCGGGCGACGACGGGCGCTCGCGTCGCGGTACTCGGTGGCGCTGGGCCGCGTGCGAGGTGTGGCTGTGCCGACCGAGCCGGCGTGGGCGCGCAGCAACTGGCAGAGCTATGCCGTGCGCCTCGAGCGCGCCGACCTGCGGGCGGTCATGCAGCGCATGCTGGACGACGGCATCTCCACGCGGCGCGGTGTGATGAACGCGCACATGGAACCGGCCTATCCCGCGGGGACCTGGCGATCCGCGGGATCGCTGGCGGAAAGCGAGCGCGCGTATCGGGAGACCCTGGTGCTGCCGCTCTTCCACCAGATGACCTCCGTCGAGCAGGACCGCGTGGTCGCGTCCCTCGAGCGGGCCGTTCGCGCCTGACATCCATGATCTCCATCCTGACCCCGGCGTTCAACGAGTCGGAAAACCTGCCGGCGCTGTACCCGAGACTGGCGGCGGCGCTCGATCGCCTGGGGCTCGACTGGGAATGGGTGATCGTGGACGACCACTCGCGCGACGACACGATCGGCACGGTGGAGCAGTTGACCCGCGCCGACCCGCGCGTGCGAGGCGTGCGCCTCTCCCGCAACTCCGGCTCGCACCTGGCGATCGCGTGCGGCCTGCACCAGGCGCGCGGAGAGGCCGCGGTGATGATGGCGGCCGATCTGCAGGATCCACCGGAGACCATCGAGTCGCTGGTGGCGGAATGGCGCAAGGGCGCCCAGATCGTCTGGGCCTCGCGGCGCGTGCGTCCTGGTGAGGCGGCACATGCGGGCTTTGCCGCCCTGTACTACTGGATCATGCGGCGCGTGGTGGGGCTGACCGCGATGCCGGCGCGCGGCGCCGACTTCTTCCTGATCGACCGCACGGCCATCGACGCGTTCAGCAGGTGCGACGAGCGCAACGTCAGCGTGCTGGCGCTGGTGACCTGGCTGGGCTTCCGCCAGGCGCACGTGGAATACGACAAGCAGCCGCGGGCCGCGGGGCGCTCGGGCTGGACGCTTGGCCGCAAGGTCGCCCTCGTGGCCGACTCGGTGACGGCGTTCACGGCGCTGCCGATTCGGGTGTGCGGCATGCTGGGTGCGGCGCTGGTGGTCGCCGGCCTGGCCGGGGCCGTCTACGGAATGGCCGCTCGCGGACTTGGTCCCCTGGCCGCTGTGGGCTGGATCACCGTGCTCGCGGGCCTGCAGCTCGCCGCGCTGGGCGTCCTGGGCGATGTACCTCTGGCGGGCTCTCGAGGCCGCGCGGCGCCGCCCGGCGTATTTCGTGGAGCGCGAGGTGGGTATAAGATCAACGGGTTCTTCGACATAGCGACACAAGACACAAGACACTAATTTGATCGACTGTATAGCCGGATACCATCTGAACCCGTGGACCTGTGGCATTGCCAAGTTCAATGCCATCCTGGCCAAGCACCTCGACGTCGAGGTGGTGGGCATCCGTGCCGTCGAACTCGGCAGCTATGAGCGTCCGCTTCTTTCCCTGAAACTCTCCGAATTCACCGATCTCGATGCCGCGGACCTGGACCTGTGGGGCTCCTCGCACCGCGGCCGGTTCGAGCTGTTCCTGCACGCCTTCGACCACACCGAGATCGAGTGCCGGCTCGTGGCCAGCGCCGCGCGCGTTTACGTCGGGAACACCGAGCTCTTCGGCCAGTTGCTGCCGCTTCGGCCAGACGTCCAGGAGCTGTTCTGCCCGGGCACCATCCTGCAGCCGCAGCGGTTCATGAAAACCGATCTGTCGGTCTTCACCTTCGGCATGGCGCACAAGATCCGCGTGCCGCTGTATCGGCGCCTTCACGAGCTGCTGGAGGCCACCGGGCAGTCGTATTCGGTCTACGTCTCGACGGCGCTGCACGAGAACACGAGCTTCGACGGCTCGTTCGTGGTGACGTTCGAGGAGCTGCAGTCGATTTTCGGTGCGCAGGTCTACTTCATGGGGTACTTGTCGGACACCGCGGTCTTCAACCACCTGCTCGACAGCTCGTTTCTGGCGGCGTTCTTCGAGAAGGGGCTTCGGGCCAACAACACCACGGTCAACGCCGCCATGGAATGCGGCTGCACCGTGATCACCAACCTCGACGGCTATTCCCCGGCCGGGTTGACGCACATGGCCAACGTGGTGGACATCAACAAATGCGAGCGGCTGCCGACGGAAGAGGAAAGCGAGCGCATCGGACGCGCGGCGCGGAAGGTGGCGCTGGGAATGTACGGGTGGGACCAATTGGTGGGGCAGCTGCGCGCCGTGGCGCCCGTCAAATGAAGTAAGGAGACAAGAAGCGTGGCAGGCATAATTCGAATCGGAACGCACGAAATCGGCGAGCACACGCGGTGCTACGTGATTGCCGAGATCGGCCACAACCACCAGGGCAGCCTGGAGCGGGCGCGGGAGCTCTTCCGCGAAGCGAAGCTGGCCGGCGCCGACGCCGTGAAGCTGCAGAAGCGCCACAACCTGACGCTCTACACGCGCGCGGCCTACGACAGGCCCTACGACAACGAGAACAGCTTCGGGTCCACCTACGGCGAGCACCGCGAGTTCCTGGAGTTCGGCCAGGCCGAATACAGAGAGCTGCAGGCCTACGCGGCCGAGCTCGGCGTGGACTTCTTCTCGACCGCCTTCGATCTGCACAGCGCGGACTTCCTGGCCGAGTTGAACGTGCCCGCCTTCAAGATCGCCTCCGGCGACTTGAAGAGCACGCCGCTCCTGAAGCACGTGGCCCGCATGGGCAAGCCCATGGTCATCTCCACCGGAGGCGCCGAGCTGGCCGACGTGCGGCGCGCCTACGAGACCATCATGCCGATCAATTCCCAGCTCGCCATCCTGCAGTGCACCGCGGGCTATCCCGCGGCGTTCGACGAGCTGGACCTTCGCGTGATCGCAACCTATCGGCAGGAATTCCCGGACGCCGTGGTCGGGTTCTCCAGCCACGACAACGGCATCGCCATGCCCGTGGCGGCCTACATGCTGGGCGCGCGGGTGGTGGAGAAGCACTTCACGCTGAACCGCGCGATGAAGGGCACCGATCACGCGTTCTCCCTCGAGCCGGTGGGCCTGCGCAAGATGGTGCGCGACCTGGAGCGCACGCACAAGGCCATGGGCGACGGCAAGAAGAAGATCTACGACAGCGAAAAGGCGCCGATCATCAAGATGGGCAAGAGCCTGGTGGTCGCGCGCGATCTGCCGATCGGGCACGTGCTGACCGCCGACGACATCGTGATGAAGTCGCCGGGCGGCGGCATTCCGCCCTACGACCTCGAGTTGGTGCTGGGACGCACGACAACCAAGACGCTTCACGCCGACGAGTTCCTGTCCTACGACGCGATCGGCGCGGCGGTCAGCCCGGATCTCGCGCGTAAGTGAGCACACGCTTCCGGCTGGACGGCCAGGTGGCCGTCGTGACGGGCGCCTGCGGCAAGCTGGGGCCCGTGTGGGTGGGTGCGTTGCTCGAGGCGGGCGCGCGCGTGGCGGCGCTGGACCTGCCGTCGGCGCAGGCCTCGGCGCCCTACGCCGACCTGGCCGCGCGGTGGCCGGACGCGGTGGTGCGGGTGGACTGCGACATCACCCAGCGGGCGTCGATCGATGACGCCGCACAGGCCGTCGTGAGCCGCCTGGGCACGCCGGCGGTGCTCGTCAACAACGCCGGCATCGATCAACCCCCCGATAGCCCCGGCGGCCGCCACGAGCTGGCCGATCTGCCCATCGACACGTTCCGCCGGATGGTCGAGGTGAATCTGCTTGGCACGTTCCAGGTCACCCAGGTCTTTGGCGCCCTGATGGCGGCCGGCACGGGCGGCTCCATCGTCAACATCGGGTCCTTGTACGCGTCGGTGTCGCCGGATCCCCACTTCTACGATCACCTGGCGGGCAATGCCCCGTTCATCAAATCGCCCGCGTACGGCGCCTCCAAGGCTGGCGTCGTCAGCCTGTCGAAGTTCTTTGCCACTCATTGGGCGGGCGCCGGCGTGCGCGTGAACACGCTGTCGCCGGGCGGTGTCCTGGCAGGACAGGACGATCAGTTCAAGGCGAAGTACGGCGCGCGGGTACCCATGCGGCGGATGGCCGAGGCCGAGGACCTGAAGGGGCCGCTCATATTCCTGGCGTCAGGAGCTTCGTCCTACGTGACCGGCCACGAGTTACGGGTCGAAGGAGGGTTCACGGCGTGGTGAGCGCGTCGAACGACCTGTCCCGAATTCCCGATGTCGTTCCGAACCTGGTCGGCGGGAAGGACGCAGCGGCCGCGGACGGCCGCACGTTCGGCAAGATCGATCCGGCCACGGGCCGGGAGATCTGCCAGGTTGCGCGGTCCGGCGCCGCCGACATCGCGGGCGCGGTGGCGTGCGCGAAAGCCGCGCAGCCGGCGTGGGCCGAGATCACGCCGGTCCGCCGCGGCGACATCCTGCGCCAGGTCGCGTTCCTGATGCGCGAGCGGCGTCAGGCGATTGCGGGACTGGTTGCGCGCGAAACGGGCAAGTCGCTGAAGGACGCGCTCGGCGAAACCGACGCCGCGATCGAGATGGGGTTCTTCGTCGCCGGGGAAGGACGCCGGTTCTACGGGCACACCACGACGAGCGCCGTCCCGAACAAGACGGCCATGATCGTGCGCCAGCCGCTCGGCGTGGCGGGGCTCATCATCGCGGCCAATACGCCCATCGCCAACGTGGCGTGGAAAGCCTTTCCGGCGCTCCTCTGCGGCAACTCCGCGATCATGAAGGCCTCCGAGGACACGCCGCTCTCGGCCTGGGCCTTCGCCGTGCTGGCGCGTGAGGCCGGCGTGCCCGACGGCGTCTACGCCACGGTGCACGGGTTCGGCGAGGAAGCCGGTGCGCCGCTGGTGGAGCACCCCGACGTGGCCGTGGTCAGCTTTACCGGCTCATGCGAGGTCGGCCGGTGGATTGCCCAGACCGCGGGCAAACGTCTGGCCAAGACGTGCCTCGAGCTGGGCGGCAAGAACCCGCTCATCGTGTGCGACGACTCGGACCTCGCCAACGCGGTCACCTGGACGCTGGGATCCGCCTTCAGCAACGCCGGCCAGCGGTGCGCGGCAGGCAGCCGCATCATCGTGTTCGACGCGGTCTACGACCAGTTCAAGGCCATGCTGGTCGAAGCCACGAAGGCATCTGAAAGTGGGCACCGGCGACGGCGACTTCTTCGGCCCCGTGATCAACGAAGAGCAGATGACCGGCATGCTGGCCGCTGTGGCGCGCGCGAAGGCCGCGGGGGCCGCTGTGCTGACCGGCGGGCACCGCCTGACCGGCGCCGGCTACGACGGCGGCTACTTCGTGGCGCCGACGCTCATCGAGGACGTGGCGCCCGCCGACGAGATCTCCAGGAGCGAGCTCTTCGGGCCCATCACCTGCCTGTACCGCGTGCGCACGTTCGACGAGGCGATCGCGCTCGCCAACGATTCGCCCTTCGGCCTCACCGCGTCGGTGCACACGCAGAGCCTGCACCGCGCCATGACCTTCCTGAATCGCATCCAGTCCGGTGTGGCCGTGGTGAACGGCGGCACCTACGGCAGCGAACCCCACATGCCGTTCGGCGGACTGCGGCAATCCGGCAACGGGTGGCGCGAGGCGGGCACCGAGGCCCTCGACGTCTACTCGGACGCCAAGACGATCTACATCAATCACAATCCGGACCGGGTCTAGAGACAGGCTCCGGACTCCAGGCTCCGGGCTCCAGGTGCCATGGATTCTCAAAGCCGGCTTGCGTTCTTGATACTCGTGCTGGTGCAGGCGATGCATTCGGTCGAGGAGTACGTCTTCAAACTCTACGACGTGTTCGGCCCGGCGCGATTCGTCAGCGGGTTGGTGAGTGACGACCTTTCAACAGGGTTTGCGGTCGTGAACGTCGGGTTTGTCACATTGGGAGCTTGGTGCTACCTGGCACGCGTGCGGCCTGTGCATGCATCGGCTCGGTCGTGGGTCTGGCCGTGGGTAGTCGTGGAGGGTGCAAACGGTGTTGCACACTCCGTTATCGCTCTCCAGCGTGGAGAGGACTTTCCGGGCGTACTGACGGCGCCGTTTCTGTTAGCGACGTCGTTGTACCTCGCCATTCGACTCATGCGAGCCGAGCGCGGCTGGTCAGCAGCCGTCTAACAGCTCGAATCGGTGTGTATCCGTCAAATCAACTCGCGGACAGATCGCGTGGGCGAAGCGCAATGTCTGGGGAACGCTTTCACCAGAGCTTTGTCGAATGTCAGCAGCGGGCACGCGGTCCGTGCCGCCAGTTCGATGAACAGCGTGTCGTAGACAGCGATGCCCGAGGTGACGGACCGGAGCAAGGCGCCCTGGCACAGAGTGCCCGTTGCGACGCTCTCGATACCAAGCCGTCGCGCGAGGCTCAAGCGCACGGGTCCCTCAGCGGCCGGCAGGACACCCGAGCGGACGGCCATCCAGACAACGTTGGTCAGTTCGGCCTCCCAATGAGCAGGCGCCAGGGGGCCTGTCACGACATTCAACGCGGCCCTGGCCTCGTCCGCGAAGGATGGCGTTCCGAGGAGCAAATAGGCCACGACGTTTGTGTCGATGACGGCCTTCACGGCCGCCCGACACCCATCCAGGCATCAATCTCGGCGGGCGTGGGCCGCCGCGTTTGCTTGCTCCAGCCAGCTTCGATTTGGTCCAGCACGGCGCGTCGCTCGGCCACATACCCCTCGATCAGCTCGCGGACTTCTTGCTCCATCGACCGATTGTGCCTGCGGGCGAGCGCTTTGAGAGACTGAACGACCTTGGGCGGCACGTTTCGAACGGTTATGGTGGGCATCTCGGGCCTCCAATGCTAGCATCATGCTAGCAGGCGGACCGGCGTCCGGCAATAGCGCGGACGCTTGTTCTACGTCGTGCCATGGATTCTCGAAGCCGCGTTTGCGTTCTTGATACTCGTCCTGGTGCAGGCGATGCATTCGGTCGAGGAGTATGTCTTCAAACTCTACGACGTGTTCGGCCCGGCGCGATTCGTCAGCGGTCTCGTGAGTGACGACCTTGCGACAGGGTTTGCGGTCGTGAACATCGGATTCGTCGCGT
Source organism: uncultured Acidobacteriota bacterium (assembly GCA_963807235.1). Lineage (GTDB taxonomy): Bacteria > Acidobacteriota > Vicinamibacteria > Vicinamibacterales > UBA2999 > CAWEBF01. The sequence continues at coordinate 133,856 of CAWEBF010000033.1, read as the reverse complement.
TGGGAGTCTGGTGTTACTTGGCACGCGTCAGGCCGGCGCACGTATCGGCTCGGGCGTGGGTCTGGCCGTGGGTGGTCGTGGAGGGTGCAAACGGTATTGCACATTCCGTTATCGCTCTCCAGCGTGGCGAGTATTTCCAGGGGTTCTGACGGCGCCACTTCTGTTGGCCACGTCGTTGTACCTCGGCAGTCGCCTCATGCGTGGCGGGCGTAGCTCGGCCTGAACGAGGTCACGGCTTCCGGCTTCCGGCGACAATAGATTCGATGGATCGCCGCCGATTCGTGTTCGTGTTCGCCGTGACGGCAGGCGCCTGCGCCACGCTGGGTCCTCTCGCACAGATCGTCCAGCCGCCGCGCTTTCGGCAAGCGGAGAATCAGCCCGCCGAGATCAGGCTCGCCGGGCCGTCGCTGCGTATGCCGGTCGGCGGCGCCAACGTTCGAGTCTGGCTCGAGGTCACCAATCCCAACGCCTTCGGCTTCACGCTGAGCACGGTGAACGCGACGTTGTCGCTTCAGGACACGCGCGCCGCCACGGGCGACTTCCCGCTGGGGCTGCCGCTTCAGGCTGGGCAGTCGTCGGTCATTCCGCTGGACCTCACCGTCAGCTTCGCCGACGTGCCCGGGCTTGCTGGCGTGGCCCGACAGATTGCGATGGCAGGCGCCATCGACTACGCGCTCGATGGCACGGTTGGCATCGACGCCGGAAGGTTCGGCAGCCGACGTTCGGGCCTATGCCGCTGACACGCGGGCAGCTTCGCGTCATCCGCTGAAGCTCAGGGCAGTCCGAGTAGAATGCCCACACCAACGATGACGCTGTCCGCAGGCCAGCGCCTCGGCACGTTCGAAATCCTTGCCGCCCTGGGCGCCGGGGGCATGGGCGAGGTCTATCACGCCCGAGACCTGAAGCTCGGACGCGACGTGGCGATCAAGGTCCTCCCCGTCGCGTTCGTCACCGACTCGGAGCGCCTCGGACGCTTTCAGCGCGAGGCACGGCTGCTGGCCGCGCTCAACCACCCGCACATCGCCAGCATCTTCGGCCTCGAGGAATCTGGCGAGACGACGTTCCTCGCGATGGAGCTGGTCGAGGGCGAGTCGCTCGCCGACCGGGTGCAGGCCGGCGCGCTCGGACCCGACGAATCGCTGCAGATCGCGCGCCAGATCGGCGAGGCGCTTGCGGCGGCGCACGACAAAGGGATCATCCATCGCGATCTCAAGCCGGCGAACGTCATGGTCACGTCCGACGGCCGCGTCAAGGTGCTCGACTTCGGCCTGGCGAAGATGCTCGAGGGGCCAGCCGGCGCCATCAGCGCGACGCTCTCGCCGACCTTGAGCGTGCAGGCGACGATGGCGGGCACCATTCTCGGCACGGCCGCCTACATGAGCCCCGAGCAGGCGCGCGGCCGCGCCGTGGACAAGCGCACCGACATCTGGGCGTTCGGCTGCGTGCTGTACGAGATGCTGACCGGCCGGCGCGCGTTCGAGGGTGACGACGTCACCGATACGATTGCGGCGGTGGTACGCGGCGAGCCGAACTGGAGCGCGATTCCACCCGAGACGCCGACGCGCGTCGTGGACGTCGCCCGTCGCTGCCTTGTGAAAGATCCCGGCCGGCGCTTCGCCGACATTTCCGTGCCGCTGTTTCTCCTCAGCGAGGACGCTCCCGCGCCTCCAACGGCGGCGACCGCCGAACGGCACGATTCAGCCGCCGCGGTGGAAGCGGGCTGCGCCAATAGCCGCCGCCGTGCTGCTGACCGCGGCCGTCGCCGCCGGTGCGGCCTGGATGATGCGGCCAGCACCAGCATCGCCCTCGGTCGTCACGCGATTCACCATGTCGCTGCCCCAGGGGCAGCAGTTCACGAACACCGGCCGTCAGATCGTGGACGTCTCGCGTGACGGCTCGCAATTGGTGTACGTCGCCAACCAACGAGTGTATCTGCGCGGGATGGACGACCTCGAGCCGAGCCTCATTCCTGGCAGCGACCTTGGCGGCAACATCCTCAATCCAGTGCTGTCGCCGGACGGGCGGGAAGTCGCTTTCTGGTATGGCCCGGATGGCACCATCAGGCGCCTTGCGGTCGCTGGCGGCGCGGCTCTCGTCGTCAGCTCGTCCCCGCCCGTATTCGGGATGCGCTGGGACGAGGAAGGGCTGGTCTTCGGCCAGACCGGAGGAAAAGAGATTGCGCGTGTCTCTCCGGCTGGCGGCACACCGGAGGTCATCGTAAAGGTGGGCGACGATGAACTCGCTTCGTCGCCACAGTTGCTGCCCGACGGGCGGGGCGTCCTCTTCTCACTCAGGAAGACCGCCGATGTCTGGGACAAGGCGCAGGTTGTCGTGCAAACCGCTGATGGGAGCCGGAAGGTGCTCGTCAACGGCGGGGCAGATGGGCGATTCGTCACGTCGGGACACCTGCTGTACGCGGTCGCGGGAGTGCTGATGGCCGTCCCATTCGATCTCGAGCGTCTCGAGGTCACCGGTGGCGCAGTGCAGGTCGTCGAGGGCGTCCGCCGCGCCTCATCGATAGGCACCGGGACGGCGACTGCGCAGTTCAGCGTTGCGAACAATGGATCGCTGGTCTACGTCCCTGGACCGGCAAGACTGGCCAGCGAGGCAGGCGACCGCCGCCTCGCCATCTACGACGGCAAGGGCGGGATCGAACCGCTCAACATGCCGCTCGGTTCGTATCAGGCCCCGCGCGTCTCGCGCGACGGGAGGACCGTCGCATTCGAGAACGGCGACGACGCCACCGTCAACGTCTGGGTGGTAGACCTCGATGGCAAGAGCGCCCCTCGTCGCCTTACCTTCGGCGGTCAGAATCGCGCGCCCGTCTGGTCGGCGGATGGCCAGTGGGTCGCATTCCAGTCGGACCGCGAGGGCGACCTGGCGATCTATCGCCAGCGCGCGGATGGATCGGCAGCAGCCGAACGCTTGACGAAGCCCGAGAAGGGGATCGTGCACATCCCGCAATCGTGGTCACCGGACGGGGCGCAAGTGCTGTTCTCAGTGGGAAACAACCGGGAGTACACGCTTCAGACGATGGCGGTTGCCGACCGGAAAACCCGCGAGATTCCCGACGTCCGATCGGTTTTTTCGACCGAGGCGTCCTTTTCTCCCGACGGCCGCTGGATTGCCTACCAGACTCGCGAGCAACGTGATCAAGGCGTGACGCAGAGCTTCGTGCAGCCCTTTCCGCCGACAGGGGCCAAGTACCTCGTGCCTCAGCCGGGGGGCCACCCGTACTGGTCCACGAAAGGCGATCGCCTGATCTTGAACAACGGAGCCGGGGGCAGCATGGCTGTAGGGATCACCACGTCGCCCCAGGTCTCGTTCAGCCCGCCGGTGGAGGTCTCACGGATCAGCCGAGTGGAGCCGAATCCCGTCCTCGGTCGTCGGAACGCCGATTCGTTGCCCGACGGCCGGATTCTCGGCGTCGCCCCGAACTCACAGGTCTCCACTACCGGTGCGCCTCCTGATCAGATCGTCGTGGTGTTGAACTGGTTCGACGAGCTGCGAGCGCGCGTGCCCGTCAAGTAGAGACGGACCTTCAGGTCCTTCTCCCGTGGTTCGATGTACGATGGCACGATCACCCCGGCACCAGGTGGCTCGCCGGGGCCCGCTGACACAGTGACAGCACCAGGAACTCCCAGCGCCGTGGCGTTCATTCCAGCACGCCACGGGTCCAAGCGCGTACCCGGCAAGAACACCCGGTTACTGGCGGGCCACCCGCTGTTGGCCTATACCGTCGCGCCCGCGGTCGAGAGCGGCGTCTTCTCGGCGGTGATTGTCTCCACCGACTCCGACGAAACGGCCGCGATCGCCAGGCACTACGGCGCTGAGGTGCCGTTCCTGCGCCCAGCGGCATTCGCCGGCGATACCTCGCCAGACCTGGAGTGGCTGGAGCATGCGCTGGTCGAGCTCGGGCGGCAGGGGCGCACGTGGGACGCCTTCAGCCTGCTGCGGCCCACCAGCCCGTTTCGCACCGCCGCCACGATCCGCCGTGCCTGGAGCCAGTTCCTGGCCGCCGACGGCGTGGACTCGCTGCGCGCGGTCGAGAAATGCGCGCAGCATCCCGGCAAGATGTGGGTGATCCAGGGCGACCGGATGGTGCCGCTGTTGACGCCTGCCGCCAAGGGCAACCTGGGGGACGTGGCGCCCACGCCCCAGCCGTGGCACAGCACGCCGTACCAGGCGCTGCCGCCGGTCTACGTGCAGAACGCGTCGCTGGAGATCGCGTGGACCCGCGTGGTGCTGGAGAGGCGTACCATTGCGGGTGATGTGCTGACGCCGTTCCTGACCGAGGGCTACGAAGGGTTCGACATCAACGACCCGGCCGACTGGATGGTGGCCGAGCGGCTGCTGGCCGACGGCACGGTGCGGCTGCCAGCAGGTTGGCGCACCGGTCTTACCGCGCGTGAGAATTCGACGAGATGGGTGACCTTCAGACAGACCAGGGCGAAAGCCTCGACCTCCAGTTCGTGCCCGTGCCGGAGTTCGAGCGGCTGCGCGCGGCGCCCGCGACGGCGACGGCCCGCGCCCGCGCCTTTGCGGCCCTGGCCCGCATCAACGCGCTGTCGATGATCACCGGCGCGTGGTCGGGCCACATCGGCACCAGCTTCAGCTCGCTCGAGATCATGAGCTGGCTGTTCCTCAACGAGCTGCGCGATCTGGACAAGGGGCCCGACGCCTGCGACATCTTCTTCTCCTCGAAGGGGCACGACGCGCCGGCGCTCTACGCGGTGCTGATCGGCATGGGGCTGCTGCCGCCGGGCCTCCTGCACCAGCTGCGCCGCCTGGACGGCCTGCCTGGCCATCCCCACGTCGAGACGCCGTACATCCAGGCGAACACCGGATCGCTGGGAATGGGGATCTCCAAGGCGAAGGGCATGGCGCTGGCCAATCGCCTGGCGGGCCGGCCGCGGCGCATCTTCGTGCTGACCGGCGACGGCGAGCTGCAGGAGGGCCAGCTGTGGGAATCGCTGGCGTCGGCGGCCAACCGGGGCCTGGGCGAAATCGTCGCGGTGGTGGACCACAACAAGATCCAGTCGGACACGTGGGTGTCGCGCGTCAGCGACCTGGGCGACGTGGAGGCCAAATTCCGCGCGTTCGGCTGGCACGTGAGCCGGTGCGATGGGCACGACGTCGCAGCCATCGAGCGGGTGATGCGGTCGCTGGACGCCGTGACCGATCGGCCCAAGGCCGTGATCGCCGACACCGTGAAGGGCCGCGGCGTGGACTTCATGGAAGGGCCCGCGCTGAAGGAGGGCGAGCTGTACGGCTACCACTCGGGCGCGCCCAGCGAAGTGAGCTACCAGGCTGGCCTGACCCAGTTGCTGTCGCACGCGAACGCGGCGCTGGCGGATCTGACGCTGGGCCCGGTTCGCACCGAGACGACGGTGCGCAACCCGCGCCGCGAACCCAGGCAGACCGACAACCTGGTGGCCGCCTACGAACGCGCGCTCGTGGCGCAGGGCGAGGCACGTCCCACCCTGCTCGCGCTGGACGCCGACCTGATCAAGGACTGCGGCCTGGTGTCGTTTGCCAGGCGGTTCCCCGAGCGCTTCATCGAATGCGGCATCGCCGAGCAGGACATGGTGTCGATGGCCGGCGGCATGGCGCGCCGCGGCGCGCTGCCGGTCGTGCACTCGTTCGCGTGTTTCCTGGCGGCGCGCCCCAACGAGCAGATCTACAACCAGTGCAGCGAGCGCTCGAAGGTGGTCTACGTGGCGTCGCTGGCCGGGCTGCTCCCGGGCGGTCCGGGGCACTCACACCAGTCGGTGCGCGACATCTCGGCGCTGGCCGCCGTGCCCCACTTGCTGATGGCGGAACCAACCGTGGAGGCGGAAGTGGCGCCGCTCTATGACTGCCTGCTGGAGGCGCCCGAAAGCGCGTACCTGCGGCTGGTGTCCGTGAAGTGGCCGATGCCGTTCGCATATCCGGAGGGGCACGTTCCCCGGATGGGGCAGGGCTGGATCGCCCGCGAAGGAGCCGACGCGCTCATCATCGGCTATGGCCCATGGCTGCTCTCCAATGCCTTTCACGCGGCCGAGGACCTGCAGCAACGCACCGGAATCGCGGCCCGCATCGTGGCCTTACCGTGGCTGAACCGCGTGGATCCAGTCTGGCTGAAGCAGGCCATCGGCGGGCGGCGCGCCGTCGTCACGCTGGACAATCACTACGTGCACGGCGGCCAGGGCGACATGGTGGCGGCGGCGATCGCCGGGCTGGCCATCGACCCGGCGGTGCGCGTGACGCGCATCGGGGTGGAGGAACTGCCGGAATGCGGCACGAATGACGAGGTGCTGCAGCACCATCGACTGGACGTCGCCGGCCTGGTGGCGCGCCTGGAATCAGCCTTTGCTCCGGTGCTCGGCGCGGTACCCAACCCCCGATGATGACGGTCCTGTTCTGGGACATCGACGGCACGCTGCTGACGACCGCCAAGGGCGGCATGTTCGCGTGGGACGATGCGGTGAAGGAGATCACGGGGCGCGACTTCCAGCTGGCGTCGATGCGAATCCCGGGGATGACCGATTATCAAATCGGCGCGCGTACGCTGGAATCGCTGGGCCTTTCCGCCGACGGCGAGATGCTCGAGCGCCTGGTGCGCCGCTACGAGGAGCTGCTGCCGACCAGCCTGCCGCGGAAGACCGGTCACGTACTGCCGAATGTCCGGCCGATCCTCGAAGGGCTCGCCGATCGCGCCGACGTGCGGTCGTATCTGCTGACGGGCAACACTCGCGGCGGCGCACGAGCCAAGCTGACGCACTACGGCCTCTGGTCGTTCTTCCCCGACGGGGCCTTCGCGGAGGACGCAAACGAACGCGCTACCATCGCCCATCGGGCCATGCAACTTGCCCGGCAGGCAGGCCCCGTGACTGCCGCCGATGCGTTCGTGATCGGCGACACCCCGCATGACATCGACTGCGCCAATGCCATCGGCGTGCGGACCATCGCCGTGGCGACCGGCGGCTACAGCGTGGACGAGTTGCGCGGCCACGCCCCGTGGCGGCTCTTCGACGAGCTGCCGCCGCTCGAAGATTTCGTGCGGCTGATCGAGACCGCCCCGCGCAGCCCGGTCGAGCCTGCCACGGTATGAAACGCGGCATTCGCCGCGTGCCCGCGCTGTGGCGGGCGACCCGGCTGGCCCGCCGCTGGTATCACGCCCGCCGGAGCGCCTATCCCGACTGGCGGCCGCTGCTGGCCGCCGAGCCCGCCAGCTGGGAAGCCGCGCGGACGGCCGCCGCCGGGGGCCCGCGCGTGCTCATGGCCAGCTCGATCGGGTCCTACGCGCACGCGGTCACGCTCGAAAGCGCGCTCGCGGCGGCGCTGACCTTCCGGGGTGCCGAGGTCCACGCGCTCTTGTGCGACGCGGCCCTGACGGCCTGCGCCGAGTGCGAGGCGTCGCTTTATCCCAACCTCGACGCCTTCGTCGCGTCCGGCCCGACGCAGGACCTCTGCCGCGACTGCACATGGCCGGCTGAGCGCGTGTACCAGCAGCTCGGGCTGCGCGTGCACCGTTACAGCGACTGGTTGAGGCCGGAGGACCGCGCCCAGGCCCGCCAGATCGCCGCCGAGATTCCCTTCGACGCGATCCCGTCTTTCACCCAGGACGGCGTGGCCGTGGGCGAGCACGCCCACGCGGGGGCACTGCGGTTCTTCGCCACCGGCTCGCTGGACGACGAACCCAAGGGGGAGGCCGTGCTGCGACGGTATCTGGAGTCGGCGCTCCTGACCGCGGCCGTCACGCGCCGGCTGTGCCGCGAGGTCGGCTTCACGTCCGCGGTCTTCACCCATGGCATCTACGTGCCGTGGGGCATCGTGGGCGACGCGGCGCGGCGCGAAGGCGTGCGCGTGTCCACCTGGAACGTCGCCTACCGCAAGCGGCGGTTCATTTTCAGCCACGACGGCACGTATCACCACACGCTCATGACCGAGCCGCGTGAGGTCTGGGAACACCTGGAGCTCTCGGCCGCCCAGGAGCGCGAGCTGATGCAGTATCTGGCCAGCCGCCGCGAGGGCCTGTTCGACTGGATCGTGTTCCATCGCCCGCGGCGCGACGACCCGAAGGTGCTGGCGGCGACGCTGGGCCTCGACCCGTCGAAGCCGGCGATCGGCCTTCTGACCAACGTCTCGTGGGACGCGCAGCTGCACTACCCGGCCAACGCCTTTCCCAACATGCTGGAGTGGCTGGTCTGTACCTGCGAATACTTCGCGCGCCGTCCGGATCTGCAGCTCCTGATTCGCGTGCACCCGGCGGAAATCAGCGGCTTCCCGCCGTCCCGCCAGCCCGTGCTGGCCGAATTGGCCAAGCGGATTCCCCGACTTTCGCCCAACATCTTCGTGGTGGGCCCCGAAAACCCCATGAGCACGTACGCATTGATGTCGCTGTGCAACGCGGCCATCATCTACGGCACGAAGATGGGCGTCGAGCTGACCAGCGTGGGCCAGCCGGTGGTCGTGGCAGGCGAGGCCTGGATTCGCAACAAGGGCCTGACCCACGATGCCAGCTCGCGGGACGAGTACCTCCGGATCCTGGACCGCCTGCCCTTTGCCGGCGAGGTGCAGCCCGACCTGCTGGCCCGCGCACGCCGCTACGCATACCATTTCTTCTTCAACCGCATGATTCCGCTCCCCTTCATCGAGCCCAAAGCGGGATACCCGATCTACCGCCTGAAGCTCGAGCGGATGCCGCAGTTGCGGCCGGGTGAGTCGCCCGGTCTCGACACCCTGTGCGAGGGTGTGCTGTCGGACAAGCCCTTCGTGCTCGCCGATCCCGCCACGCCGCAACGAGGAGTCCCGGCGGCGCCATGAACCAGGCGCTCGCCGCGATCGAGGGACGGAGCGCCGAGCTGCTGATCGCGTTCTTCGTGTCGATCGCCGTGTCGGTGCTGCTGGGCGCCGTGATGCGTCGGGTCTCGGCGGCCATCGGCGCCGTGGTGCCGCCCCGGCCCGACCGCTGGCACAGCTCTCCCACGCCGACGATGGGCGGCGTGGCCATCGCACTCGCCACGCTGGCTGGCCTGGCGCTCACCGTGTTCGGCGTGGACTCGCTGGGCGGGTCATGGGTGCCGGTGCTGCTGGCCGCGCTGGCCATGTTCGCCGTGGGCGTGATGGACGACCGCTTGCAGCTGTCGCCACTGGCCAAGCTGGTGGCGTCGCTGGCGATCGGCGCCTTCCTGGTGTTCGTGATGGCGGGCGCCGAGCCGGCCGGCTCCATTCCTCTCAGCTCGACTCTCATCGCCACGGTGTGGTTCGCGGGCATCTGCCATGCGTTGAACCTGCTGGACAACATGGACGGGCTGGCGGCCGGCGTGGCGCTCATCGCCACGCTGTTCCTGGCCTTCCTGCTCGGCAAGTCGCTCGGGCCAGGCCTCGTCATGCTCCTGATCGCCCTCGCGGGCGCGCTCGTGGGCTTCCTGTTCTGGAACCGGCCGCCGGCGCGGCTCTTCATGGGTGATTGCGGAAGCCTGTTCATCGGGGCCGTGCTCGGGTCTGCATCGCTCGTGCCCGTCTTCAACACCGGCATTGCGTTCGTCAGCCCGGCGGTGCTCGTGGTGTTCATCCTGATCGTGCCGATCTTCGACACGGCGTTCGTGCTGGTGCTGCGGCGCCTGGCTGGGCGCAAGGCCTCGAAGGGCGGTACCGACCACGTGTCGCACCGGCTGGCGTCGCTCGGCTTTTCTCAGCGCAGCGCCGTGCGGATCCTCTATGCGCTGGGGCTGGCCGGGGGCGCCGTCGCCTGGGAGCTGACCACGGGGCCTGGCATCGAGCCGATGGCGCTTGTGGCGGTGTTCGCCGTGCTGCTGATCCTCTTCGGCATCTTCCTGGCCCGCGTGCCCGCCTACAACGCGCAGGACTTCATCGCGCTTCAGAAATCGTCGTTCGCGCCGCTGCTCAAGGACCTGGCGTTCCGCTGGCACGCCGCGGAGGTGCTGCTGGACCTGGTGCTCATCACCGTGTGCTATTACGCCGCCTACCGCATCCGTTTCGAGGGGCAGGACTTCGATACCTGGGCCCCGTACTTTGCGGCGTCGCTGCCAGTCGTGCTGGGCTGCCGGCTGCCCGCGCTCTACCTGTCCGGCCTCTACCAGCGCGCCTGGAACACCTTCGGCCTCCGCGACCTGGCCGCCGTGGTGCGCGGCGTCGGCATGGGAACGTTGCTCATCGTCGCGGTGGCCTCATTCGGCTTCCGCTTCGAGACCTACCAGCGCGGCGTGCTGGTGATCGACTTCATCCTCCTGACTGTCGCGATCATGATCACGCGCGGGTCGTTTCGCGCGATGGATCTCGTGGTGGCGACGCGCAGCAAGCGCAGCCGGCGCGTGCTGGTCTACGGCGCCGGTGCCTTTGGCCAGCTGCTGGTTCGCGAGATGCGCATGAACCCGGCCTGGAGCATGAATCCGATCGGCTTCATCGACGACGATCCGGCCAAGGCCCACCGCTGGATTGCCGGCGTGCCGGTGCGCGGCAACATCGACGACCTGGCCGAGTTGGTGAGCCGCCACGGCGTCGAGGAGGTGGTGCTCAGCAGCCCGTCGATCAACGGGAGCGTGGAGCACCGGATCCGCGACGTCTGCGCGGGCATGGACCGGACCGTGCGGCGGTTCAATATGGAGATCAGGTGAAGGCTCCAGGCTCCAGGCTCCAGGCTCCAGGCAGTCTCCAGTCTTCAGTCTCCAGTCTCCGGTTCGTCCCAGAGCCCAAAGCCTAGAGCCGAGAGCCAGGAACCGTGGCCGAAGTCTCCATCGTCATCGTGAACTGGAACGGCCGGCACCACCTGGAGACGTGCTTGTCGGCGGTGGCCGCCCAGCAGGGCGTCTCCTTCGAGACCATCCTGGTGGACAACGGTTCCACCGACGGCTCGGTGGAGTTCGTGCGCGAGCGGTTTCCGTGGGTGCGCGTCGTGGCTCTGGCCGAGAACCGCGGTTTTGCGGGCGGCAACAACGCGGGCGCGCGCGAAGCCCGCGGACAGCATCTGGCGTTCCTGAACAACGACACCGCAGCTGAGCCCACCTGGCTCCGTGCGCTCCTCGGGGGCGTGGACCGGCCCGCCGGCTACGCGGTGACCACGTCCTGCATCGTTTACATGGACGATCCCACGCGGATCGACAGCGCCGGAGACGGCCTGCTCCGGTGGGGCGGGCCCTTCAAGCATCACCACGGTGGTCCGGTGGATCTGGCGCGGGAATCGCGCGAGGTGTTCGCCGCGTGCGGCTGTGCCTGCCTGATGGCGCGGGAAGTGTTCGAGGAGCTTGGCGGCTTCGACGAGGACTTCTTCGTGTCGAACGAGGACGTGGACCTGTCGTATCGGGCGCGGCTGCTGGGGTACCGCGTGCGCTACGTGGCCGACGCCGTGGTGCGGCATCGGGGCAGCGCGACGATGGGCCATGTGAGCGCCTTCTCGGTCTTCCACGCGCAGCGCAATCTCGAGTGGATGTATCTCAAGAACACGCCGGGGTGGATCCTGCTGCGGACGCTGCCCGGCCACGTCCTCTACAACATGGCGGCCGCGCTCTATTTCGCGCGCGCCGGCCGGCTCGGCACGTTCCTGAAGGCCAAGGGCGCCGCGGGTGCCGGCCTGGCGGCGGTGTTGCGGAAGCGCGCGGCGATCCAGCGGGCGGCGCGGGTCGGTGGTGGCGCCATCTGGCCGCTGCTCGAACGGCGCTGGCTGGCGCTGAAGCGCCGCGAGAAGGCCTTCGAGCTCGAGCTGGCCCGCGGATCGCGATGAAAGCCGTCAGCGAGGTGAACGTGGTGAGGCCCGAGCTGACGGCCGTCATCGTCAATTACAACGCCGGCGCGGAGCTGCGCCAGGCGCTGCAGTCGATTGCCGGCGACAGCGGACCCGCGGGATGGGACGCCGTGATCGTGGACAACGCGTCGTCGGACGGCAGCGCCGACATCGCGCTCGAGTTTCCGGACCGGGCGACGCTGATTCGCAATCCGCAGAACGTGGGATTCGGCCGCGCCGTCAACCAGGCCCTGGCCGTGGCACGCGCGCCATTCGTGTTGATCATGAATCCGGACTGCCGGCTCGAGCCGGGCGCCCTTGAGGCGCTGACGCGCGAACTGAACGGGCACCTGGACTGCGCCATCGTCGGCCCCCGTATCCTCGACCCCGACGGCGCGGAACAGGGGAGTGCGCGCGGCGACCCTGACATGTTCACGGGTCTGTTTGGCCGCAGTGCCGCGCTGCGCCGTCTGTTTCCGAGTCTGGGCGTGTCCGAGCGCAACGTCGTTCCGTCGTCGCTCGTTCCGTCCGGCAGCAGCCTGGCCGTCGACTGGCTATCGGGGGCCTGCATGCTGGCTCGCGCCGACGCGCTGCGCGGCGTAGGCGGCTTCGACGAACGCTATTTCCTGGACCTGGGAGGACGCCGACCTGTGCCGCCGGCTGCGCGCCGCGGGCCATCACGTCCGCTATGTCCCGTCGGCGACCGCCGTGCACCGCGTGGGGCACTCCAGCTCGAAGCTGCGAGTGCCGGCGCTCAAGGCGTTTCACGCCAGCGCCTACCTGTACTACGCCACGCACATCGCGCCCGGCACCGCCAACCCCAAGCGCCTTCTGGCGCGCGCGCTGCTGACGGCCCGCTGCTGGTGGCTTGTTTCTCGCCAGAAAACTTGACTCATGAAATCCCCGATGAGCCGGCGTTGGCTCCCCGCTATAATCAGGCCCTTGATTCGAGCCACAACTTCACGGAGGCACAGATGATTCGACGAGCATTGGGATGTGTCGTCGCATGCGGGTGTCTGATGGCCGGTGCCTCGCTCCAGGCGCATCATTCCCTCGCCGGCGTCTACGACATGCAGGCAGAGAAGGAAATCGCGGGCACGCTGAGCAAGATCCAGTTCGTGAATCCGCACGGATCGATGACGATCACGGTGAAGAACCCCGACGGCACGACGACCGACTGGGTGTTCACGACCGGCTCGGCCACGTCGCTTGCCGATCGCGGGATCAGCAAAGTCGGCCCGAATGCGCTCAAGATCGGCGAACCGTTGAGCGCGAAGTTCCTCCCGGCACGGAACGGGAATCCATTGGGATTCCTCAGGTCGATTACGCGGGCGGACGGCAAGGTCATGAGTATGTCCGCGGGTACCCCGAACGACTAACCGATAACGGGAGATCACTATGGCTTCTCGAAAGAGAATGATGTGGACACGTGTCGCCATGGTGGCGACTCTCGCGATCAGCGTGCCGTCCCTGTCGAGCGCCCAGGCTCCAGCGCAGGGCGCGGGGCCGGCAGGCGGCGCCCAGGCTCCCGGACAAGGTCCTGGTGGTCGCGGCGGCGGCCGAGGCGGTGCGCAGCGGTACACGCCGGCAGCCGGCGCCAAGGACCTGAAGTCAGTGCTGTTCAACTGGGCCTGGTATACCGGCATGCTGCGGAGTGATCAGGAATACGACCTGATCATGACTCTCGCCTATTCGGGCAAGGGCACCATGCAAGTGGCCGGACAGCCCTGCAATGTGACGATGTACCGAAGCGACATCAACTACAAGATGTCGGGTGAGCGGATCCGGATCACCGGCACCCGGCCCAATGGCCAGAGTTGCTCCACCATCGAAGTGATCAGTGGCGCGTATACCTGGAACGAAGACGTGATGGGTGCCGAGCTCGTCCCGGGGAAAGGCAAAGCCACGCCGATGGCGGCGACCGTCGAGGACCGGATGATTCGCCTGTGGGCAGGGCCGCAGGGCGCGTTCAAGGCCGCATTCGCCGGGACGACGGATCCACCGCCAATGACCCCCAGACCGCAGCAGCTGGCAGCCGATGTGGCGACGATCGGGAAGACGTCCGTCGCATGGGTCGGCAACAAGCCGGTGTTGACGTTCCCGATCCCGGGCGTCCCGACTGCCACGGCGACCGCCACGCTGAACACGCAGTTCATGGCCGAGAGCGTCGTGGTGAAGAGCGGCGCGAATACCTACGAGTTCACGTACAGCGACTATAAGGATTGGAACAATCCACTCAATCCGGTCGAGGCGTTGTACGCCGGCAGGATCACGGAGAAGAAGAACGGCACCGTCGTCCGCGACATCACGACGACGGTGACGGAAACGGGACAGATGTATGTCACGATCCCTGTGCCGGCAAGCATCAAGGCGGCGATCAAGCCCACGCATCAACCTCCCAACTGGACTCTTCCCTCCGCCCCCGCAGCGCCCGCGGAACAGGCAGCGGCCGTCACGCCGCGGCGGGCCGATGGGAAGCCGGACATGACGGGAAACTGGGGTGGCGGCTTCAATCCGATTTCGGGTGGTGGCAACCGCCGATGCGGTCCAACGCAGAAAGAATGCAAAGTGCCGGGGGACAACTTCGTTGTGGATTACGAGTGGATATCGCCCTCGCGGTTTGGCGTCCTGGGTCATCCCGTTTACAAACCCGAGTTCTGGGACAAGATTCAGGAACTCGATCAGTGGACGAACAAGTACGATCCTGTCATGACGTGCAAGCCGCTGGGACTGCCACGGCACGGCACGCCCCGGCGGATCATCCAGACCGATCAAGACGTCATTTTCTTCTATGGCGCGAATGCCGATTACGGTGGCGGAAACACGGAATTCCGCGACATCCCTACGGATGGTCGCGAGCGGAGCGCGCGCTCGCAGAGCCTGGCCACGTTCTATGGCAACAGCATAGGAACATGGCAAGGGGATACGCTCGTCATCGACTCCACGTCATTCGACGATACGACGTGGTTGGGACGAGGCGGCCTGATCCACTCCGGAAGCATGCATATCATCGAGAAACTCACACGTGTCGGCAATGAAATCCGATACGACATGACGATCGAAGATCCGGAGATGTTCGTTGAGCCCTGGGTGATGCCGACCCGCGTGCTGCGCGCGGGCGGGGGCTTCGGCGGGGGCGGGGGCACCGGAGTTCAGATCCAGCCGGAGCGCGCTAATTGCGAGGTCTACGAAGAAGGCAACGTCACGAATCAGCTTCGACACTGAGAACTGACCAAGAGCCATCGCCCTCCTGAGGGCGATGGCTCGCCAGCCCTCACCGGCGTGCAGTAGATGGACGCGGCGCCGCGGGCGCCTGGCACGAGAAGTTCGCGGCGTCGTTGGTGCTGCCAATGCCGGAGTAGACCGCGACCTGCGGGTACGGACACAGCGGTCGCGTGCGGTCCACCACGCCGGTGCTCACGCGCGACGCCGTGAGCCGCGCGGGCTTGTTGCCGCGCTCGACCCAGGCGGCGATGGCGCCCATGCGGTCGAAGTTGTCGGGTCCGGGACCGCCGGCGCAGTGATAGACCCCCGGCATCATGAACAGCGCGATCGACTGATCGGCGCCCGGGCCCACCGTTTTCAGCACGTTGGAGTAGTAGATCGTGCTGAGCTGCGGCGGCACCTGCGGATCGGTCCAGCCGTGCCACATCAGCAGCTTCCCGCCGCGATTGAAGAACGGCGCCAGGTTCGGGTCGTTGGATTTCATGGCGCCCTGATCCGAGGCGTCGATGCGATCCAGTTCCGCGGCCGGGTTGAAGGCGCGCGGGCTCCACGCCTTGTCGCCGTAGACGATGTTGGCGACGGCGGTCTGCGACAGTCGCAGCGGCTGCGGGCCGCCCAGCACATCCCACTCCAGCTCGGCCCCTGGCGTCAGATAGCCCGGGAAGATGGGTTCGGTGCTCCCCGGCCGTGTGAGCGGCGAGGTAATCGCCTTGGCCGAGATGATCTGGGCCGCCGTGAGGCACGACGCGGCGTCGGCGCCTTTGCACGCCAGCGCGGAGAAGTCCACGGTGCAGCCGGTGGGATCCTCCAGCACACCGTCGGTCACGCCGTCCAGACCGTCGCACGCCTTCATAACGTAGTCGTGGATCATCGGGTACTTGCTCGGGGGGATCACCGCGTCGGGCGAGCGGTTCATCGTCAGGTTCAGCGCGAGCCGCGCGGCGTGGGAGCGCATCTGGTCCCACGCGGCCGCGCCGGCGACGATGCCGTCGAAGTCGGCGGGATAGCGCTGCGCGCTCGTGATCCCCTGGCGGCCGCCCTGAGAGCAGCCGTTGAAGTAGGAGAATTGCGGCGCGCGGCCGTAGTGCGCATCGATCACACGCTTGGCCGCCACGGCCATCTCGTGCACGGCGCGATAGCCGAAGTCCACCAGCTTCTCGGGATGGCCGAGGGCGAACTCCGCGTTGTTGCCCACGTGGCCGGTGTCGGTGCCAGCCGTGGCGTAACCGTCGAGCACCGCCCGCGCCATCGCGGCGTACGGCAGCGTGCCCGCGAAGCCGCCGTTGCCCACAGCCTGGAACTTCCCGTTCCAGCCCGAGGCTGGCAGCCACACCTCGACCTTGATGTCCGAATCGCTGCTCGGCGTCAGCGTCAGCATGGCGCGGCAGAATTCCGGCAGCCGCGTGTAGATCGTCTGCGCGGTGGCCGGAAGCGCCGCACCGGGGGGACGAATGCACCCCTGGTCACGGGCTGCGACACCGTGACGCTTCCCATTGGAAGCGTCAGCGTGCCGAGGGCTTCACATGGCGTCGCTGCCGAGGCACTCGCGGCTGAGATCAACCAGCTCACGCCAACCAGCACGCGTAGACGAGTCCCCATGCGTCGCTCCCTTTTGCCCTTAGCCTTTTGCCTTCCGCGAGCGCCAGTAGAGCTCGCTCGCGGCGCCTTCCGCGAGCGGGAGTATAGCGCCGCTCGCGGTACAGTGACCCAATGGCTCTTCGCGCAATCACCGTCTGCGGTCTCGGCCGGGTGGGCACTGTGGCGGCCAAACTCCTGCACGACAGCGGGTTCGGGGTTGTGGGGCTGGACCTGCGCGAGGCGGACGGCTCCACGTCGTTCCCCTGCCGCGGAGTGGATCTGGACTCGGACGACGAACTCGCCCGAGCCCTGGCATCCTGCGATGCCGTGCTGTCGTGCCTGCCGTATCGCCTGAACCGGCGCCTGGCCGCGGCCGCCCACCGTCTCGGCATCCACTACTTCGATCTCACGGAGGACGTATCCACCACCGCGATGGTCAGGGCGCTGAGCGCCACTGCGCGCGGCGTGATGGCGCCGCAGTGTGGTCTCGCCCCCGGGTTCATCGGCATCGTGGGCGCCTCGCAGGTGCAGCAGTTCGACACCTGCCGATCCTTGAGGCTGCGCGTGGGCGCGTTGCCCCAGAACCCCACCGGCCTGATGGGCTATGCGTTCAACTGGTCGCCCGAAGGCGTGGTGAACGAGTACCTGAACGACTGCGAGGTGATCGAGGACGGCGAGCGCAAGTGGGTGTCGTCCATGGAGTGGCACGAGCTGCTCTACGTGGAGGGCGTTGCGCTCGAGGCGTTCACCACATCCGGGGGCCTGGGCACGATCTGCGAGACGTTCCACGGCAAGGTGGCGAACATCGACTACAAGACCATCCGCTATCCTGGCCACATGACGGTGATGAACTTCTTCTTCCATGAGCTGCTGATGCGCGAGCGGCGCGAGCTGGCTGGCGAAATCCTGACGCACGCCAAGCCGCCGGTTGGCGCCGACGTGGTCTACGTACACGTGTCGGCCGAAGGCGTGATCGACGGCCGGCTGCAGCGCAAGGAGTTCGTGCGCGCCTATCGTCCTCGCGAGGTGGCAGGTCGGCTCGAAAGCGCGATCGCCTGGACCACCGCGTCGTCGGCCGTCGCTGTGATCCAACTCGTGAGCGATGGTGTCTTGCCTCAGCGAGGGTTCCTGAAGCAGGAAGAGATTCCACTCGGAGCGTTCTTGGCGACTCCTACCGGTGCGCTTTTCGGTGAGGCCTGGAGCCTGGAGCCTGGAGCCCGGAGCCCATCGTCTTAGAGGGCAGCGTCCACGAGCTCCGCCACATCCACGGCTATCGACAAACACGCCGTCAACCCCGGCGACTCGATGCCCGCCACCTGGATGAGCCGCGGCGAGTGGGCATCGCGGCCGATCATGAAGTCGGCGAACGACTGGTCGGCCGGGTGCAGCTTGGCGCGGATGCCGCTGCCGCCCAGGCGCAGGTCGTCGAGCGTCAGCTCCGGCAGCAGCTCCTGCGCAGGTGCCAGAAAGTCCTCCACCGAGTAGCGGCCGTCCTCGTAGTCGTCCTTGCGGTCCTGGAACCGTACGGTGGGACCCAGCGTGACGTTGCCGGACACGGTTCTCGTGAGGTGCACGCCCAGGCTGTGACCGTGCACGTGCGGCAGGGGATACACCAGCGCGTTGACCAGCGCCCGCTTGGCCGGCGCCAGCTCCACGTACTCGCCGCGGCACGGATGGATGCGAAACGCCTGCCCGCCCATCATCGCCGACACGTCGTCCGCAAATAGGCCCGCGGCGTTCACCACGACTCGCGCCTGGATGCTTTCAGCCGGCGTGCGCAGCGTGATTCCGTCCGCGCCGATATCAGTACCCAGCAGCGGGGAGCCTGGCAGGACGAATGCGCCCGCGTCGCGGCACGCGCGTGTCAACGCGTGGACCAGCCCCTCCGCGCTGAGAATGCCGGTATTGGGCGAGAACAGGGCCGCGTGGGCGCGGACGTGCGGTTCGCGCGCGGCGATGAACGCGCGATCCACCATCTGGAGTCCTTCGACCCCGTTCGTTTGGCCTTTCAGCCGCAGACGATCGAGCTCGCCCATTTCGTCGTCGTTCTGCGCCACGATCAGCTTGCCGCACCGGTGGTGGGGCACGCCGTGCGTCGCGCAAAACTCGTAGAGCAGCCGCCCACCTCGCACGCAGTGCTTCGCCTTGAGTGAGCCGGCCGGGTAGTACATGCCCGCATGAATCACCTGGCTGTTGTGGGTGCTCGTACCCAGCCCGGGACGGGGTTCACGCTCCAGTACGCAGACGCTGCGGCCACGGGAGGCGATGGCCAAGGCTGCGGCAAGGCCCACGACGCCCGCGCCGATAACGACGGTGTCAATCTGTTCCATGGCGCAGTCGAGTCGTGCCTGCTTCGATGTTGTCAGGAAGAGCCGCGACCACCTTCTTCAGAGGCTCAGAAGCACGCGCGTGAAGGCGAGGAAGTCGTCCAGGTGGTCGCCCGCGTACTCCTCGCGGACGCGACCGACGGCGCGTTCGATGGCCGCTGCCTTGTTGAGGAGAACGTCATCGACCATGGACCGTCCCCTCTGCCGCAACTCGTTGGAGAATGCCCCTCCGCTCTTCATTGAGCCTGGCGTACGCGCCGAACACTCGATCCTCGAATATTCCTCTGGCCTTGGCGTCGACTTCGAAGAGCAGGACACCGTGGGCAACCACCTGCATCGCAAGGACACTTGATGCGGCGCGGAGGTCGACCAGATCGATGTTTCGGCCCAGTGTGCTGGCGATTCGCTCCTGCAGATCGAAACGAGCGTCTGCCGCAAGTCTCGTCGCAGAGAGAACAGCGATATCGATGTCGCTTCCTGGATGCGTGGTGCCGTGCGCCGACGACCCGAAGCGATATGCGGCGACCACGTCGCTCAGACTGCGGCGCAGTTCCTCGACGATGAGGCGATCCTCCTGTTCGAACGTGGGTGTCACGACGACGCTCGTTCTGATTCTACCCGCTGAACGTCGTGGCTTGCTCATTGCACCAACAGAGACCTTGCCCTTGGTGCCGTTCTGACGCCATCCTTAGCGCACGGAATGCAGACACATCGCGTGCTGGTGACCGGCGCCAACGGTCAGCTGGCGCATCACATCATCCAGACCTTCGCTGACCACGCGGTCACGGCGCTCGATCGCAGCCAGCTCGATGTCACGGACCCGGACGCCGTGCGCCGCGCGGTCAGCCAGGCGGCCCCGTCGGTCATCGTCAACTGCTCCGCGTTCAACAACGTGGACGGCGCCGAAGATCGGCCGCTCGAGGCTTTGGCCGTCAACGCGTTTGCCGTTCGCAGCCTGGCCCTTGCGGCGCAGGATACCGGCGCGACCCTCGTCCACTACAGCACCGACTTCGTGTTCGACGGCGCCGCCAGCACGCCCTACGGGGAAAGCGACCAGCCCGCGCCACAAAGCACCTATGCGGCCTCGAAGCTGCTGGGCGAGTGGTTCGCAATGGACGCGCCGCACGCGCTGGTGCTGCGGGTCGAAAGCCTTTTCGGGTCTCCCGCCGGATGGACCGGACGGCGCGGGAGCGTGGATGCGATGGTGGACGGCATCCAGGCGGGTCGCGAGATCCCGGTGCTCACCGATCGCGTCGTGTCGCCCAGCTACTCGCCCGATGTCGCCGCGGCCACGCGACATCTGCTCGACCGGGCCGCGCCCGCGGGCGTGTACCACTGCGTGAATACGGGGCACGCCACCTGGGAGATCGTGGCCATGGAGATCGCCAGGCAGCTTGGCGTGGAACCGAAACTCAAGCGCCTCACGACCGACCAGCTGACGCTGCGGGCCGCCAGGCCGCGTTACTGCGCGTTGTCCACCGCGAAGCTGGCGACGCAGGGGTTCACGATGCCCACGTGGGAAGACGCGCTTGCCCGGTGGCTCGCATATAGAATGGACGCCTCGCATGGCTAAACGCGCAATCATCTCGGGAATCACTGGACAGGACGGTTCGTACCTTGCCGAGCTGCTGCTCGAGAAGGGCTACGAGGTCACGGGGATCGTCCGCCGGTCCAGCTCACCGAACATGTGGCGCATCGAGCACCTGCTCGAGCGCATCACGCTGCGCCCGGCCGACCTGCTCGATCAGCTGTCGCTGGTACGCGTCATTCAGGACGTGAAGCCGCAGGAGTTCTACAACCTGGCGGCGATGTCGTTCGTGCCGGCGTCGTGGGATCAACCCCTCCTGACGGGCGAGTTCAACTCGCAGGGTGTCACCCGCTTGCTCGAGGCCGTGCGGCAGGTGGATCCGACCATCCGCCTGTATCAGGCGTCGTCGAGCGAGATGTATGGGCGCGTGCGCGAGACGCCGCAGACCGAGCTGACGCCGTTCTATCCGCGCAGTCCCTACGGCGTGTCGAAGGTGTTTGGTCACTACATCACGGTGAACTACCGCGAAAGCTACAACATGTTCGCGGTGTCGGGCATCCTGTTCAACCACGAGTCGCCGCGTCGTGGGCTGGAATTCGTGACTCGCAAGGTGACCGACGGTGTCGCCCGCATCAAGCTGGGGAAAAGCGACCACCTGGCGCTCGGCAACTTGGACGCGAAGCGCGACTGGGGCTTTGCGGGCGATTACGTGCGCGCGATGTGGCTGATGCTGCAGCAGGATGCGGCCGACGACTACGTGATCGCCACCGGTGTCAGTCACACGGTGCAGCACCTGGTCGAAACGGCGTTCGGGCAT
This sequence comes from uncultured Acidobacteriota bacterium, assembly GCA_963807235.1. Lineage (GTDB taxonomy): Bacteria > Acidobacteriota > Vicinamibacteria > Vicinamibacterales > UBA2999 > CAWEBF01. The sequence continues at coordinate 112,656 of CAWEBF010000033.1, read as the reverse complement.
GCGGGGTTGGACTGGAAGAAGCACGTCCGCACCGATCCGGCGTTCCTGAGGCCGGCCGAAGTGGATCTCCTGATCGGCGACGCCTCCAAGGCCCAGTCGAAGCTGGGATGGAAGGCATCGGTCACCTTCGAGCAGCTGATCGGGATGATGGTGGACGCCGACCTCGAACGCCACTCGTCGACCGTGGCCGGCGCGGCTACCGGCGCTGGCCGCGAGTTCAGACGCTAGCGGAAGTTTTCGACGAGCATCAGATCGTCGACAGAGGAGTCGACTCGAGCATAGAAGACCGCGCGGCCGTCAGGAGCGGCGGCGAAGCCGCCGGCGGGGGCACGGTCACCCAGAGCAGTGGCCACCGTCACCGACCTGCGGCGGTCGATGTCATGGAACCGAAGCCGCGCTTCTGCGGCGGGCTGGTCGATGTAGTAGATGCCTCGCGAGACCGGGGCGAAGCTCTGGTTCATCACCTCATCGAGCACCTTGACTGCCTGGCCTCCAGAGGATGGGATTCGCCACAGCGCTGTTCGCGCCACGGGTGCCGTCGTGAAATAGAGGTCGCGCCCGTCTGCGGACTCGAACGACACCCACCCGCCGTCCTTGGTGACCTGCACCGGATCTCCACCCGAGACGGAAACCCTCCAGACCTGGTACTGCCCAGTACGCATTGAACTGAAATAGATCCACCTGCCGTCACGCGAAAAGCTCGGCACGTGTTCGATCGACGGATCGGAGGTCAGCCTGCGCGGCTTGCCGCCGGCCGATGCCACCACGAAGATGTCGAACTGGCCTTCGGCATCGGACGCGAACACGATCGACTGGCCGTCGGGAGACCAGCGCGGAACTCCAGTCCCCGTCGGCGCCGCGAGCGACGTGAGTTGGACCGCATTCGAGCCATCGAGATCGGAAACCCATATCTCCCACGGGCCCGAACGGGTGCTGGTAAATGCGATGCGGCTGCCATCAGGGGAGATCTGTGGATGGATGTCAGCCTGAGTTGACGCGACGGCGACGGCTGGCGGAGACGACGAGGGGACCCCGGCCTCGGGCATGTCGACTCGCCAGATGTTCTCGTCGATGAGACTGCGCACGTACACGAGCCGGGCAGGCTTTTCCAGTTGTGACCGCGACACCGCCGGCATGACACCGTTCTCGCCGACGAATGGAAGACGCACTGGCCGACCGTCGCCCGCGATCGAAACCCTCCACAGGCTGCCGTTTCCCGCAAACCCAGGCGGGGCAACCACCATCGCCTTGCCGTCTGGCATCCAGGTCGCATTGTCGAGCGGCAGGCGCCCGACGGGGATGCGCCTGGCCTCGCCAGCGGCTGTGACATCGTTTCCGAGCGGAAGGATGTGGAGCTCGCCAATGGACCACGTGATCCTTCGAAGGAACGACAACGCCGTACCGTCCGGAGAGATTGTCGGGTTCGTGTCGCCGAGCACAGGAGCCTGAGGCTGTGTAAGTGGCCTCTTCGCACCGGTCTCGAGGGACACGACTGTCAACGCATCTGGCTTCCCTTGGCCGAGCGTGTCGGTGACGATGACGCAACTGCTGTCGGGACACCAGGTGAGATAGACGGGGTTGACGGCGATCTCCTGCACGTGCACATCGGTGAGCTTGCGTTCCGGCCCCCCAAAGGCGGGATCAGCCGTACCTCACGGTCGCTTCTGTCCAGCGGATTGGCGGGATCGCCACGTAAGAACGCGATCCATCGTCCATCAGGCGACCACACGGGGTTGTAGTCGTCGCGTACATCGGTTGTCAGCCTTAGAGGAGTGCCGGCTCCGATCTGCTGCACGTAGACGTCGGTGTTGTCCTGCCGCGGTCCGGTCCACGTGAAGGCGACGTACGAGCCATCAGAGGAGAGCGCGGGATACAGCTCCTGACCCGGAAACGTGGTCAGCGCGTCGGCCCTGAGCGGCTCGAGTGATTCCGCTGGGCGCCGTACCTGCCATCCGAGGTACGCGATCGCGATGCCAATCGGCAAGGCCGCCGCCCAGGCCCACCGCCGCCGCATTCCCGGAGCCGGCGAACCGGGCGTTGAGATGGTCTCGGCCTCGATGTCTTCGAGCGCCACTTTCAAGTCCGCCATGGTCTGAAAGCGCCGATCCGGATCCTTTCTCAGGCAGCGCAGAATCGCCTGCTCGAGCGCCGGCGGAATCGTCACCCCGATCTCTTTTGGGACCTTCGGGTCCTCATTGAGGATCTTGCTCAACAGGGCGACCGGCGAATCACCCGTGAACGGCCGTCGGCCGGTGACCATCTCATACAGGACGATGCCGAAGCTGAAGATGTCCGACCGGCCATCAACCGTGCGTCCCTCTGCCTGCTCCGGGGACATGTACCAGCCGTACCTACGAGCATCATCGGCTGCGTCAACGGGCTGACCGTGGCCGCCTCGGACAGCGAGACCGCCGGTTCGAGCAGCTTGGCGACTCCGAAATCCAGAATCTTCACCCGGCCCTCAGGCGTCACCATGACATTCGACGGCTTCAAGTCGCGATGAACGATGCCGGCAGCATGGGCTTTGGCGAGCGCATCGGCCATCTGCACCGCATAGCGGAGAGCGTGCGCTGCACGCATGCCCGTTCGCGGAGTCCGCGCGTTGAGCGTAGTTCCCTCGATGTACTCCATCACGATGCACTCAGTGCCCTCGTCCGACCGGACGTCGTGAATGGTGACGATATTGGGGTGGTTCAGCGCGCTGGCTGTTCTGGCCTCTTGAATGAAGCGCTCTTTGGCGCGAGGATCGGCAACACGCTCGGGCAGAAAAATCTTGATGGCGATGTCGCGGTTCAACCGCGAATCATGAGCCTTGTATACCTCGCCCATCCCGCCGGCCCCAATCCTGGCGACGATGTCGTACGGGCCGATGCGCATGCCGGGGCTCAGCATCATGCGAAGCGGTCGAATTATACGGGAAGGGTCATAACGGTCGCTGCCTGGGGCTATCATCTACATCGACGTCTCGTGAGAGGCTTTTCCACGTTCATCCGCATAGCCCTTGCGGCGTTCGTCGTCGCGACGGCCTCGGCGCAAAGCGCGTCCTCGAACGACGCGCTGTTCGCGGCGCTGCGGCGTGGGGACGTGGCCGACGTCGAGCGCCTGCTCGCCGGCGGCGCGAGCCCGAACGCGCTCGATACCGACGGCACCCCCGCACTCATGGCGGCGACGCTCTTCGGCGACGCTCGTGTGGTGGACCTGCTGCTGAAGCGCGGCGCCGACCCGAACAAAAGCGACGCGTCCGGCGCCACGGCGCTGATGTGGGCGGTTTCCGACATCGACAAGGTCCGGCTTCTTCTGGCACGAGGAGCCGACGTTGCGGCTAAAGCGAATACGGGACGCACGGCGCTGCTCGTGGCCTCTGCCTTTCCCGGAACCGTTGACGTACTGCGGCTTCTCCTGGACCGCGGCGCCGACGTGCGCGCTCAGGATGGCGCCGGCACGACGGCGCTGGCATTTGCCGTCAGAGCCTCCGACGTCGACGTCGTGCGCCTGCTGGTGGAGAGGGGTCTCGACCCGAACGCGCTGTCGCCGCCGGCGCGGCGGGCCGCTTTCGTGCGCCACGATCTGCCGACGACGAACTATCTGATGTCGATGAAGCTTGGTTTCACGCCGGATGTGCTGATGGCCGCGTCGATGTGGCAGCCCGCGCCGATGGTCGCCCGCTGGCTCGAGCTCGGGGCCGACGTGAACCAGATTTCGCCGCCGGCGCAGTACGCGAGAACCGCTCTACTGACGGCCGTCACCTCGGAAGGCCAGGGCGCCGACGCGCTGCGAATCCTGCTCGAGCGTGGCGCCGACCCGAACGCGCGGAGCACTGAAGGGGAGTCGGCGCTGGATTGGGCGATCTACAAAGGGGACCGCGCGAAGATTCAGCTGCTCGAGAAGCATGGCGCCACTCGTGGCGACGGTCCACGGCGCCAGGCGATTCCGCCCCCGCCGGAGATCGGTGTCGTTTCGGCCGACTCAAGAGTCGCCCTCAGCCGAGCCGTGGCGCGGGTGTTGGAAGTCGCCCCGAAATTCCGCGAGCAGACGGGCTGCATCTCCTGTCATCACAATGCCCTGCCGGCCCTGGCGGCGGCTGTGACCCGGAAGAAGGGCATCGAGATCAACGAGCCGCAGGCGCGGAAGAATATCGACGACATACTGGCCTTTTTCAAGGCCGCGAGCGGCCGGATGATGCTGAGCGACTCGGCGATCGGCGGCGAGGCCATAACCGCCGGATACGTCCAGATGGCGCTGGCGGCCGAGGGCCATCCGCTCGACGGGGTCACCGCCGCTACCACGCACTGGCTGCTCGCGCGGCAGATGACGGACGGCCGGTGGCTGGGCAACGGCATCGATCGGCCGCCCTCCGAATACAGCACGATCAGCCACACGGCGCTTGCAGCGGGTGGGCTGAGGGCGTACGAGCTCCCGGGCCGGAGGGAGGAGATTCGTGAGAGCCTGCGACGCGCGCAGCAGTGGCTGCTGGCGGCGCGGGGGACCTCCGCCGAGGAACGCGGGATGCGCCTGATGGGCCTGGTCTGGACCGATGCGCCGCGCTCGCGCATCGACGAGGCGATCGCGGAGATCCGCGCACAGCAGGAGCCCGGCGGGGGATGGTCGCAGACGGGCCGGACCGACGCAGACGCGTATGCGACCGGTCTCTCTCTGTATGCGCTGCACGTCGCGGGCGTGCCGGCCGACGACGCCTATCGCAGAGGCGTCTTGTTCCTGCTTGCCACGCAGTATCCGGACGGTGCATGGCTCGTGAGGACGCATGCGTTTCCGGTGCAGCGCTACTTCGAGAGCGGATTTCCGTTCAGCCGGCACCAGTGGATTTCGGCGGCCGGCACGAGCTGGGCGTCCCTGGCCATCGCGCAAACGCTGCCCTGATGCTGCCGGGACACGCGTTCTTGATCCCTGAGTTCACCTGGAGAAACCGTATGAGAACTATGTGTCGCGTCTTGTTGGTGGCTCTGGTCATGCTCGTGGCGGGACCTTGGCCGGCTGCCGGCCAGGCTGCCACTGCCGCACCCGCACCCGCTTCGCTCAGCACGGCGGAGATGGAGAAGTTCCTGCTGGAGGGGAAAATCGTCAAGAAAATCAGGACGCTGAAAGGTGTCACAGACGCCAGACAGGTCACGCTGTCGGACGGCGTCGTCACACACGACGCGCAGATCCAGACCGTGGACATTGCGAAAGCATTCTTCGAGGTGGGGCCGAAGCACACCGAGGTCAACTTCAGGGACTGCTACTGCTACAACGTCGCGGCGTATCGCCTGGCCTGTACTCCTCGGACTCGACAATGTGCCGATGTCGGTCAAGCGGATCGTCGAGGGACAACCCGCCGCGGTGACCTGGTGGCTCGAGGAGGTGATGGACGAAGGCGATCGGAGAAAAGCAAAAGTCGAACATCGGAATCCGCTGCGTGCGGCCGACTATTACGGCGTCATGTACGTGTTCGACGAGCTGATTCAGAACCGCGATCGGAACGCCGGCAACATCATGTGGGCACGCGACAGCAGCATGTGGATGGTCGACCACACGCGTGCCTTCCGGCTGGGGAAGGACCTCTTGAACCCAAAGAACCTCTCGCGAATCGAGCGCTCGCTCCTCGATAAGCTGCGCACGCTCGACCGTCAGGCCTTCGCCGACGGGGTCAAAGGCGTACTGACCAGGGACGAGATCGAGGCCCTGTTCATCAGGCGCGACAAACTCGTGCAGTTGTTCGACCAGAGAATCGCGTCGCTCGGAGAGGCCAAGGCGCTGTATACGATCCGGTGAGCTTACGCACGCCGCGCCACGGCGGCGTAGTCCAGGTGCGTGAAGAGCAGCCGGTTGATCTTCTCGGCGTTCGCGTTCAGCACGTCCGCCGCATCGCCCAGCGCCGCGCCGGCCACGCGTTGCAGCTTCTCGTGCTCGGGGTAGGGCGACCGGAACCGGATCTCCACGTGCTCGAAGCCGCTGGCCACGAGCAGGTACTTCAGCGTCTCGGGATGCAGCGGCCGCACGTGCGTGATGTCGCGGATGTAGCTTTCGAAGAACGCGAACCAGCACGCCGGGTTGATGGTTTCGATGACGGCCAGCGAGCCGGGGCGCAGGGCTGCCCATGCGGCGTCCAGTAGGTTCGTCAGGTAGCCCGGGTCCACATGCTCGACGACTTGCGCGGCCAGGAGTCCACCGAGCGAACCGGCCGGCTGCGCGCGCAGGTAAGCCAGCGCGTCTTCGCGAGTGGCCGACAGCCCCTTCTGCCGGCACACTTCCACCATCGACTCGTTGACGTCGATGCCCCTGGCGCGTATGCCGCGCTCGGCCAGCAGCGCCAGGAACTCGCCGCGGCCGCAGCCCACGTCCAGTACGTCCGAGGCGCCCACGAACAGGTCCGCGTAGGGCACGAGCCGCTCGCGGATCTCTTCGGGCGTGCCGCGGAACTGATCCTCGAAGCCCACGTACTTGTGGCTCAGGGCCACTACCGGTGGCTGGGCCGTGGGGGCCGGTGATCCCCCTGCCGCCGGCGCCGACCCGCCGCGCACGCGTTCGATCTCGCGTGCCAGGTCGTGATTCGCCTGGCGCAGCACGCCGAGAGCGGTGCGCAGCTCCTCGTGCTCGGCGCGCATCCGCGCCATCTCGACGTCCATCCGCCGCTCTCGTGCCGCCAGCGCCTCGCGGTGCCGCTCCACGTCGTCCAGCGCGCCCATCGCCGGCCCAGCCGCCTCGTTCAATGTGTTGACGAACTGCACCACGGAGGCGTTGAAGTGTTCCTGTGTGCCGACCAGACGCGCCAGGAACCGGCGCATGCGGTAGAGCGCGCGATGCTTCAGCGACCCGCTGGCCGGCGCGGCTCCGCCGAACAGCCAGTCGCGGTTCAGCCGATCGACCAGTTCCTTGTACGCGGTGTTCGTTTCGATGGGGCTCGTGCGGCCGGCCTCGTCGCCCAAGTGTTTAGCGCCCCACCATGCCTTCGACAGGACTGCTGGCTGTGGCGTACATCTTCCGTGGGATGCGGCCCGAGAGGTACGCGAGACGGCCCGCGATCACCGCGTGGCGCATGGCCTCGGCCATCTGCACCGGCTGCTCGGCGCCCGCAATCGCCGTGTTCATCAGCACGCCATCGGCGCCGAGCTCCATGGCCAGCGCGGCGTCCGACGCCGTGCCCACGCCCGCGTCCACGATCACCGGCACCTTCGAGAACTCGCGGATGATCCGGATGTTGTTGCTGTTCTGGATGCCCAGGCCCGAGCCGATGGGCGCGCCCAGCGGCATCACGGCGGACGAGCCAGCTTCTTCCAGCTTGCGGCACGCGACGGGGTCGTCGTTGGTGTAGGGCAGCACCACGAAGCCGTCCTTCACGAGGGCCCTGGTGGCTTCGATCAGCGCTTCGTTGTCGGGGAAGAGCGTCCGCTCGTCGCCGATCACTTCCAGCTTGACCCAGTGGCCGAGGCCCGCCTCGCGGCCGAGCCGCGCCGTGCGGATGGCCTCGTCGGCCGTGTAGCAGCCGGCCGTGTTCGGCAGCAGGAAGATGCGCTTCTCGTCGATGTAGTCCAGCAGCGACTCGCGCGAGCGATCCGAAATGTTCACGCGCCGGACGGCCACCGTGGCCATGTCGGTGCCCGACGCCTCGTGCACCTGCCGCATCACGGCGTGCGAGGGGTACTTGCCGGTGCCCACGATGAGTCGCGAGCGAAACGTCCGGCCCGCGATGACGAAGGGTGTGTCCATTCTGGCGCTAGCCGCCACCGACGGCGTTCACGATCTCCACGCGGTCGCCTTCCCGCACCACCGCCGATTCGAACGTGCGTCGCTTGATGATCTCGAGGTTGTGCTCGATGGCCACGCGGCGAGGGTCTATGTCGAGCTGGGCCAGCAGATCCAGCACGGTCACGGGCCGCTCCAGTTCGAACCGCTCGCCGTTGAGGGTGATGAGCACTGCGAAGACGCCTCAGGTACGGCAGCGTACCGTGCCGCGCCACGGCAGTCAACACGCTCGAGTTACGCCAACGTTACAAGCACGCCACACCGGGATCACACCCGGCCGCTACGCTGGCCGCTGCCGTTCACACCATTCAGCTCGGAGGCTTCCATGATTCGTACGCGCGCTGCTGTTGTCGTCCTCGCGTTGGGGCTCGGGTCCAGTGCCGCCATGATGGCGCAAGGCTCGTCTCCTCACGCCAACGCGTCCGGCAACGGCGCCTTCACCTTCGCGCTGATCGGCGACATGCCGTATGGCCCCGAGGGCGAACTGAAGTTCCCGAACGTGATCGCCGACATCAACCGCGACCGCACTCTGGCCTTCGTGGCCCACGACGGCGACATCAAGAACGGCAGCTCGTTGTGCTCGAACGAGATGTTCGACAACCGGCTGGAACTGTTCAACTCTTTCGTGCAGCCGCTCATCTACGTGCCAGGCGACAACGAGTGGACGGACTGCCACCGCGCCAACAACGGCGCCTACGATCCGCTGGAACGTCTGGCCTACCTACGCGACCTGTTCTTCCCGACCGATGAGAGCCTGGGCCAGCGGACGCTGAGCCTCGAACGCCAAAGCGCCGATCCGCAGTACGCGCTCTATCGCGAGAACGTCCGCTGGGTGGTCAAGAACGTGATGTTCGCTGGCCTGCACGTCGTGGGCAGCAACAACAACCTGGGGCGCACGCCGAGTGCCGACGCGGAGTACGCCGCCCGCAACGCCGCCACGGTGGCGTGGCTGCACGACACGTTCGACACGGCCGTCGCCCAGGGCAACAAGGCGGTGATGCTGGTGATCCAGGCGAACCCGAACTTCGATCTGCCGCCGGCGCAGCGCACGGGGTTCAACAATTTTATTGCCGCGCTCGAGGCCGAGACGATCGCCTACGGGAAGCCGGTCGTGCTGGTGCACGGCGACTCGCACTACTTCCGCATCGACAAGCCGATGCTGGGGACCACAAGCCGGCGGCGGGTGGAGAACTTCACCCGTGTGGAAACGTTCGGCGAAAATGACAACCATTGGCTGCGGGTCTCGGTCGACCCGGGGAATCCGAACGTGTTCGTGTTCGATCAGCGAATCGTGGCGGCAAACCTGGTCCAGCACTGAGGCGCCGCTGGCCGGGAACTAGCGGGCCGCGCGTGGAGTCTGGCGCGCGGTGGCTGGTCAGGTGACGTCAGTCGAGCGGCGGTGGTTTGACTCACCGGGCGCCTTGACGTACGTTGCTTTGATTGGCCTTCGTGAAGCGGGACCGACAGACTCCATGAACGTATCGACACGGCCGATGCCGCTCGGCATCGAGGGGTTCACCTACGCGGACCTCCACGTCCCATCCCGGCTCGGGCACCTCTTCGACGAGTTCTGCCGCCAGACCGCCGAGTTCGATCCGGCGCTGTGGGCGGAATGGGACGCCTATCGAACCGCGCCCGACGAGCCGCGTCCCGCCACCGTGGTGTCGGACCTGCTCGTGCGGATGGCCCCGCACGTGAGCCGGTTCGTGGCGCGCCTCTTCCAGGTCGAAACGCCCGCGGGCGACTTTCGAGCGCAGACCCACGAACTGGATCCGCTATTCCGTTTCAAGATGGACTTCGTGCGGAAGCGCGCGCTGCCGCTCGTCAAGGGCGGCGCCCACGTGCCGCGCGACCCGGCCGACCTGGCCGTGGTGAACAGGTTGGTCGCCCCGTTCAGCAACCTCGACGGCGAGCGGGCCCTGGCAGCCGCCGGGTGCGCGTTGCTGGACCGCGAAGCGGCCCTGCGGGAGTCCGGGTCGGACGCCGAAAAGGCCGCCGTGGCGGCCGAGATCGACGCGCTGAAGCGCTGGTGCGCGTCGCGCCTGCACGATCCGATGTTCCGGAGTTGGGTCACCCTCCGCTTTCCCGAGACGGTGGACTACCAGAACCTGGTGCAGGTCCAGCGGCCACGAGCCGACCTGCGCGAAGCGATGATCGGGCCGGACCAGCTGCTTCGCCGCCGGGACGGGTTCGGCCTGACCGACGCGCGGTGGGGCACACGCGAGGTGCTGGACCACGTGCACTACTGCGTGCTGTGCCACGAGCGCGACAAGGACTCGTGCTCGAAGGGCCTCCGGGACAAAACCGGCACCGTCGTTTCCAACCCGCTCGGCATTCCGCTGTCCGGCTGCCCGCTCGACGAGAAGATCTCCGAGATGCACATGGTGCGGAAGGCGGGCGACGTGATCGGCGCCCTGGCCATCGTGATGGTGGACAACCCCATGGTGCCCGGCACCGGTCACCGCATCTGCAACGACTGCATGAAGGCCTGCATCTACCAGAAGCAGGAGCCGGTCAACATCCCGCAGATCGAGACCGGCGTGCTGACCGACGTGCTGCGGATGCCGTGGGGCGTCGAGATGTACGGCCTGATGACGCGATGGAATCCCCTGAACGTGAAGCGGCCGTTCGCGCTGCCCTACAACGGGCGCAACGTGCTGGTGGTGGGGTTGGGACCCGCGGGCTACACGCTGGCGCACTACCTCCTGAACGAAGGCTTCGGTGTGGTGGCGATCGACGGGCTGAAGATCGAGCCTCTGCCGCCGCACCTGACCGGCGAGAGAGGCACGCTGTCTGATAGAGCGGTGCCTGATAGAGCGGTGCCGCAGCCGATCGAGCGCTGGGACGACATTTACTCGAGGCTCGACGAGCGGGTACTGGAAGGCTTCGGCGGCGTCTCCGAATACGGCATCACGGTGCGCTGGGACAAGAACTTCCTGACGCTGCTGCACCTCACGCTCGCGCGCCGCGACCGCCTGCGCATCTACGGCGGCGTGCGCTTCGGGGGCACGATGCCGATCGAGGATGCCTGGGCGCACGGGTTCGATCACATCGCCATCGCATCTGGCGCGGGCAAGCCGACCGTGATCGAGATGAAGAACAACCTGGTCCGCGGCGTCCGCAAGGCGAGCGACTTCCTGATGGCGCTGCAGCTGACGGGGGCTTTCAAGCGCAACGCGCTGCCGAACCTGCAGGCAAGGCTGCCCGCGGTGGTCATCGGCGGCGGACTGACGGGCATCGACACGGCCACCGAACTCTTCGCCTACTACCCGATTCAGGTGGAGAAGACGCTGGACCGGTACGAGGTGCTCGTGGCCGAGAAGGGCGCCGAAGCCGTGCGTGCCCTCTGTGATGCCGAGGAGCTGATCATCCTGGATGAGTTCCTCGCGCACGGCCGGGCGGTCCGCGCCGAGCGGCAACGCGCCGAGGCGGCGGGCGAAGCGCCCGACTTCGTGCCGTTGGTCCGGGGATGGGGTGGCGTGACGCTCGCCTATCGCAAGAAGATGACCGACTCGCCAGCCTATCGCCTGAACCACGAGGAAGTGGCGAAGGCGCTCGAAGAAGGCATCTGGTTCGCGGAGAACCTGGACCCGCGCGAGATCGTGGCCGACGAGCACGATCACGTCCACGCGCTTCGGATGGTCGGTCCCTCGGGCCCGGTGGAGCTGCCGGCACGCACGGTCCTGGTGGCGGCGGGCACGTCGCCGAACATCATCTATGAGAAGGAGCGGCCGCACACGTTCCAGCTCGACTCGAAGAAGCGTTTTTTCCAGGGCTTCCGCGCCGAGCGCGCCAACGGTGCGCTGTCGCTCGTGCCGGATCCCGGCGGCTTCTTCACCTCCTACAACGAGAACGGCCGGCTGATCTCCTACTACGGCGACAACCATCCGGCGTATGCGGGCAACGTCGTGAAGGCCATGGCATCTGCCAAGCACGGCTACCCGCACGTCGTGGCTCTGTTCGACGATGCCGCCGTGGCCGCCGGCGCTGACGCGCAGGCGGGCCGCGACGCGGCGTGGTCTCGCCTGGTCGAGCGCCTCGACGGCGAGCTGCTGGCGACCGTGGAATGGGTGGCGCGGCTCACACCGACCATCGTCGAGGTGGTGGTGAAAGCGCCGGCCGCCGCGCGGCATTTCAGCCCTGGGCAGTTCTACAGGCTGCAGAACTTCGAGGCGCTGGCGACGCACGCGAGGGTGCCGGGTGAGCCGCCGCTCTTGATGGAGGGTCTGGCGCTCACCGGCGCGTGGGTGGACAAAGAGAAGGGCCTGCTGTCGATGATCGCCCTGGAGATGGGCGTCTCGAGCCGATTGATCTCGTACCTCAAGCCGGGAGAGCCGGTGGTCGTCATGGGCCCCACCGGCACGCCGACGGAGATCCCGCACGGCGAGGACGTGTTGCTGGCCGGCGGCGGCCTGGGCAATGCCGTGCTGTTCTCGATCGCCAAGGCGCTCAAGCAGCATGGCAACCGCGTGGTCTACTTCGCCGGCTACAGGAAGGGCGAGGACCTCTACAAGCGCGAGGAGATCGAGTCCTCCCCCGATCAGGTGGTGTGGAGCACCGACTTGGGGACGCCCATCACGCCGGGGCGGCCGCAGGACACGCACTTCCGCGGCAACATCGTGCAGGCGATGGTGGCGTACGCGAAGGGCGAGTTGGGCGAAACCAAAGTGCCGCTGCTGAACGTGTCGCGCATCATTGCCATCGGTTCGGATCGCATGATGGCCGCCGTGAAGGCCGCGCGCCACGGCGTGCTGGCGCCATATCTGAACCCGGCGCATGTCGGTATCGCCAGCATCAACTCGCCCATGCAGTGCATGATGAAAGAGGTGTGCGCGCAGTGCCTGCAGAAGCACGTGGATCCGGTGACGGGCAGGGAAGAGTTCGTCTTCTCGTGCTTCAACCAGGATCAGCACATGGACCGGGTGGATTTCCCGAACCTCAACGCGCGTCTGCGGCAGAACACCGTGCAGGAGAAGCTGTCGAACCTGTGGCTCGACCACCTGCTCGAGACGGTGGACGCGCCGCACGTGTAGGGCCCGTTCGTTTCCTGGCAAGACGTCGTTTATAGCGGTGTACCCCCACGCTTCCCGCGTGCGCGGTCACGCGAGGACGACGGACATGGCTCAAACGAAAGCTCTTGGCGCATTCCTGGCCGTGTGGCTCACGGCCGGCGCCGCTTCGGCGGCGCCTCTCGACATCACCAATATCAGCGGCGTCTGGCAAAACCCTGTGGGCGGGCTTGCCGTGGCGGGAACGGGCACCTCGACCATTACCTGGGGCGACGGGCTGGCGCCCGACAGCGGCTACAGCTTCGCCGCCGCCGCGGACATCCTCGGTGCCACCACCGGCGTGCCGATCCTGCTCGGCGTGTTCACCCATTTCAACGAGGTCATCCCGGTGCCGAACCTCACCGGCGTGGATCTGGCGTTCGGGTTCGACACCAACGGCGCACCGGTGCTGGTGGCGGCGGTGTTTCCGTTCGCGCACGACGAGACTCCGAATCTCACCGGCACGTCGCCAGCCGACGACGACATCGTGACCATCACGACGCCGCTGGTGAACATCCCGATCACGGTTGGCCTGGACATCTACTTCTTCAACCTGCTGGGGTTTTCGATCGACGGGGGCATCACGTTCGGCAGCGTGTTCCAGTCGCCCGAGGGCGGGTCGAACACGGCGGCGCTCTACGGGCAGTTCACCACCGAAGCGGTGGCCGAGCCGGGGCTGCTGGCGCTCTTCGGCATCAGCCTGGCGGTCACTGCTCGCCGGCTTCGCCGCGTCCGCCGCTAGACATCTCCCATGGCCACTGTCGCGACGATTGAAGCAAGTTTCGTCGTCAGGCCATGGGAGACGTCCGCCCCGCGAAGCGGGGCAAAAAGGCACTGGCGCTAGCGAAGCTCGGACGGTTTGGGGGCTTCGCTAGTATGCTGCGGCCCTATGGCCGCCTTCCGGACTTATCGTCTCCCGCAAGCCTCGCTGGCGTCGCGGCTTGCGGCGGTAGCCGTCGTTGCCCTGTGCGCCCTGGCGAGCGCACCGGGACCGGCGGCGCAAGCCCCACCCACGCCGCGGCTCTACGTGTTCGACGGCGGCGTGCTGGAGTCGGACCCCGCGCGGTACCGCCTGACCAAAGAGGACGTGTCCACGACGCAGCTGTCGATCGCGTCCTTCCTCGTGGTGCATTCCCGCGGTGTGCTGCTGTGGGACACCGGCGCCGTACCGGACGGCGAGTGGACCCCCGGCTTGCCGGTCGTCCATCGGCTGACTCTCCCGGACGGTCAGCCACGTCAGGTGACGCTCCGCGCCTCGCTGGGCGCGCAACTCAAGGCTGCGGGTTTCGCGCCGCGCGACGTCACGCACCTGGCGCTCTCGCACTATCACTGGGATCACACGGCGAACGCGAATGCATTCGCGGCGGCGCAGTGGCTGGTGCGGCCGGCGGAGCGGGACGCGATGTTTGCGGAACGCCCACTCGGCGCCGTGCGGCCACAGCTGTTCGCCGATCTGAAGCAGGCCAGAACGGCGCTGCTGCGGGAAGACGAGCACGACGTGTTCGGCGACGGCCGCGTGATCATCAAGGCCGCGCCTGGACATACTCCCGGTCATCAGGTGCTCTTCGTCAGGCTGGCGAAGACAGGACCGGTGCCTGCTCTCGGGAGACCTGTATCACTATCCCGAGGAGCGCTCGCTGGACCGGCTGCCCGTCAGCGAGCTCGACGCGCAGCAGACGGCGGCTTCCCGGAAATCCGTGGAGACCTTCCTGAAACGCACGGGCGCGCGACTGTGGATCCAGCACGACCTGACCGCCCATCGCCAGTTGCGGCTGTCGCCCGAATTTTACGATTAGCGAGACTCCGCCTCCGACCTTCCAGGCTCCGCCTCGCTAATGCAGTGTCTTTTGGCCCCGCTTCGCGGGGCGCTAGGCGAACGCCAGGACCAGCACCACCCACGGCACCACGGCGAAGCCGAGGCACCACCCGGTGGCCACCGCGAGCACGCGGAACGAGGTGGTGGCGAAGAGCACCACGCCGCAAAAGCAGGCGAGCGACTTCGCGGCCAGGAGCGCCGGCGCGGGTCCGATTGCCGTCATCAGCGTGGCAAGCCACGAGTTGAACTCGACGCCTACGCCAAAGCGTGAAACGCCCCAGTAGGTCAGTGCCCCGTCCAGCACCTGCGTGGCGACGAAGATCGCCAGGACGAGGGGAGCCTGTTTCGCCGAGTTCACGTCGCTCACTCCCGCACGCGCGATGCCAGCCGGACCGTGTACGGCAGGAGTGCGAAACGCCTCGGAAACAGGCCGATTCTGACCATGCGCCTCGCGCCGGTCGCCACCTTCTGGTCCTCTGTACGGCTCCAAAAGTCTCCCTCAGCGAAGATGTCTTTGGGCCACAACGGCCGCGCCCAGCAAGGCCGCCGCGGGTGTCACGATGACGTGCACCGGCACGTCCGCCAGCAGCGAACTCATCGGCGGCTTGTCGCGGAACGCGTCAAGAAACCCGGGCCATTGCAGCGCCGGCAGGATGCGAGGGGCGATGCCGCCGCCGACGAATACGCCACCTGTCGCCAGTGTGCGCAGCGCCAGGTTCCCAGCCTCGCTGCCATACGCGGAGACGAAGAGCATCAGCGCCTCGCGGCAGCGCTCGCAGCGCCGCTCCATGCCCCCGGCGGTGACGGTCGCCGCCAGGGCCACGCCCTCCTGCGCTGCCAGGCACGGTTCGTCTTGATGCGTGAACTCGTGCAAGTGCACCAGGCCGGGGCCGCTGAGGACGTGCTCGACCGTGGCGCGGCCGTAGCGCAGCCGCAGCAGCCGCACGAGTTCGTCTTCGCGCGGAAGACGCGGTGCGAACTCGGCGTGCCCGCCTTCGGACGGGCAGGCCAGCGGCCGGCCTCCGACCCGCACCAGCTGCGCCTGGCCAAGGCCGGTGCCTGCGGCGATCACCGCCATTGCGCCGTCGGGCCGCGGTCGTCCCGCTTGCAGCGTCAGCAGGTCATCGTCGGCTAGCGCATCCAGCGCATAGGCCAGCGCCTCCACGTCGTTCAGCAGCTGGACTGGTGCGCTGAGGATCCGGCTGGATCGATTGGCATCGATCACCCACGGGTGATTGGTCATCTGCGCCACCTGTGCCACGACCGGACCGGCCACGCCGAACACCGCCGCCGACACTGGCCGGCCGCCGCCATCCGTACGCAGGAAGTCGTCCACGATCGCGTCGAGGGACGAGGCGGGGTCGGTCTCGTAGCGACGCTCGGCGATGAGCAGGGGACGCCGTGGAGCCGGCTCGAAGAGACCCAGCAGCGTCTTCGTGCCGCCGACGTCGCCGGCCAAAACTCTTGCAGAAGTGGTCGTGTGCGTGGCCAAAGCCTGGATTATAGTGAAGGCTCGTGAGGACCAACGCCGCCGCTTCCAAGCGTCATGTGCTGGATCGGTATCGGCATCTCCGCGACGACCACCTGCGCTATATGGAGAAATGCGGGCTGGTCCGTCCGATGCGCGACAGCACCGGACACACCGAGTACACCTTTGCCGATCTCGGGCTGCTGAGGCAGACCGATGCCGAGATGGCCACCGGCGTGCCGTTCCGCCGCGTGCTCCGCGCACTGATGGCGACGCGGGACGGCCAGCTGGCGTTCGATTTCCGTCTCGACGCGCCGCCGGCCAAGGTGCTCCGCCTGACGCGGCCCGATCCGCCGCCGCTCATGGCGCTGATGGGAGCCGTCGAGCAGGCGCGGGACATCTCCGCGGAGCAATACTTCCACGCCGCGTCGGTGCTGGACGACGGCACGCTCGAGCACGTGACCGATGCGATGAACGCCTACCGCCGGGCGCTCGAGGTGGATCCGTATCTCGTGCCGGCGCTCATCAACCTGGCGAACCTGCACTATTCGCGCGACGACGCCGTTGAGGCGCAGGCGCTGTACGAACGGGCGATCGCGCTCGAACCCCACGTCTTCGAGGCGCACTTCAACCTGGGCAACATCTTTCACGACCTCGGCCGCTACACCGAGGCACAAGGCTGCTACCGCGAGGCCATCCGGCTCAATCCCGCGTACGCCGAAGCGCACTTCTATCTGGCGGTGACGTTGGAAAAGGGCGGCCGATCACAGGACGCCCGCGCGCACTGGCGCGCCTACCAGCAGCTGGCACCCGACGGGGAGTGGGTGCACCTCGCGAAAGAGTTTTCGGACTAGAGGGCCTGGAGCCTGGGGCCCGGAGCCTGGAGCCCCGCTAATATCCCCAGTCGTCCGTTCGTTCCCGCTTCTTCGGCACGCGGCGCAGCTTGTAATACTGGCAGTCGCCGCACCACGCCTCGGGATCGAAGCTCGTCGTGCCAGCGTAGGGCTTCACCTCACGATGGGTGCAGAACTCGGCGCTGCCCGCTTCAGAGGGCTGTTGCCAGCGGCAGGTCTTGAACCGCTGGGCGGCGGGCGACACATCGGGCGTCGTGGGCTCGGGCACCGCGGGCGTGTCCGCCGGCAGCTCAGCCGGGGGCGGCGCGATCTCGAAGTCCTTATTGAAGTCGGATGCCAACAGCCTTCTCCAGCGCGCGCAGTGCGCGCGTTTCCTCCGGCGCCACCAGGGTCAGGGCGTTCCCCGTGGCTTCGGCGCGGCCGGTGCGGCCCACGCGGTGCACGTAGGCTTCCGGTGTGTCGGGCACTTCGAAGTTGACCACGTGGGCGATGCCTTCGATGTCCAACCCGCGCGCGGCCACGTCGGTGGCCACGAGCACGGGGTACGTCCCCGTGCGAAATCCTTCGACCGCAGCCATGCGCTGCTGCTGCGTGCGGTCGGCGTGCAGGGCGGCCGCGCGAATGCCCATCCCCGACAGACGCGTCGCCAGGCGGTCGGCGCCGATCTTGGTCCGGCAGAAAATCAGGACGGGGCCCTCGGACTCCTCACGCAGCCACTGCGCGAGCCACTTGGTCTTTTCGGCCGACGGTACTTCCCGCACGTTGTGCGTAATGGTCTGCGCAGGGCCGCCGCGGCGGCCCACCTGCACGTACTTCGGGTCCAGCAGAAACTCCTGCGTCAGCTTCAACACCTCAGAGGGCATCGTGGCGGAGAACAGCAGCGTCTGGCGTTTGCCCGGCAACGCTGCAAGGATCCGCTGCACGTCGGGCCAGAACCCCATGTCCAGCATGCGGTCCGCTTCATCGAGGACCAGCACTTCGAGGCCCGAGAAGTTCGTGGTGTCGTGCCGCATGTGATCCATCAGACGGCCCGGCGTGGCCACCACCATGTCCACGTCAGCCTTGAGCGCGCGCTCCTGCGGATCCATCGGCACGCCGCCGTAGACGGCGATGCTCGAAACGGTGGTGTGATAAGTGAGGCCCTGCACCTGATCCTCGATCTGCACCACCAGCTCGCGGGTTGGCGCCAGCACCAGCGCGCGCGTACGCAGCGGCACCGGGGCGGCCTCGGTGAGAAAGCGCTGGAGGATCGGCACCAGGAACGCCGCCGTCTTGCCGGTGCCGGTTTCGGCGCAGGCGATCACGTCGCCACCGGTCAGCGCCAGCGGGATCACACCGCTTTGCACCGGCCGGGTGTGGGACCACCCAAGGTCCTTGATGCCGCTCAACAGCCGCGGATCCAGGCTCATTGAATCGAAGCCCAGTGGCGCGGGATCGAACAGCGCCATCTCGTACGGGAGCGTTGCGGGCTCGGCGGGCCTCGGCGCTGGCCCGGGACGGCGGCCGCGTGGCGACCCGCCGCGGCCACGCCGCCGTTGGGGCGAGGATGAAGTAGGAGTACTCAAGGGATGGTGCGCTACCGCGCGCGAAACGTGATGATGCCGCGGACGGGATCGTAGGGCGATACGCCGACGGTGACGCGGTCCCCCGGCACCACCTTGATCCGGAACCGACGCATGCGGCCGCTGAGTTGCGCCAGCACTTCGTGGCCGGCGTCGCACTGCACCCTGTAGAGACCGCCGGAGTGAACGGCCACTACCGTTCCTTGCATGTCGATCAGGTCGTCCTTGCTCAAATTGATGGTCCTTTTTTCACGCGCATAAGCAATGAGTGTGCCACAGTGGCAGCGGGTGGGCAAGCTTCAGGTGCACTTTTGCAAACGAAGAGAAATCATTGAGGAAAATTAGAGAGACCGCACAGCGGACTCGACCTGTTGAGCCAACGCGGCGTAGTCGTCGCCTCGCAGAGCCAGCGGCGCACCGAAGGCCACCCGCACCGATGCGAGCCTTACGTACGACGAGCCCGTCGGCAGGACGCGGTCCACGTTGTCGATCCGCACCGGGACCACGGGAACGTCCAGCCGCGATCCGATCATGCCGATGCCGCCGCGGAAGGGCTTGATGTTGCCAGTCGTGGACCGCAGACCCTCCGGGAAGATCAGCACCGACCACCCGCCCCCCGTCAGTTCTCCGATGTACTTCAAGGTCTGGCGGGCGCCCGCCTCGCGCTGCGGCAGCGGGAAGGCGTTGAAGAAGAGTGCTGCAAGGTAGTAGTTGAGCGAGTTCGACAGCCGGGCGCGCCAGGGCTGGCCCTCCGGAAAGAAGTGCGCCTTGAAAAACTCTTTGGCCATGGCCGGCGCCACACGGGCCCGCACGCGGCCCGGCAGCGCGGCCAGGATGACGGGCACATCGAAGTGGCTCTGGTGGTTCGAGGCGAATACCACCGGGCCCGTCAACTGCTTCACGTGCTCCAGGCCCTCGACGCGCGCGTGCGCGAACACGCGGGCCAGCGGCAGGATCCAGATCGCCTGCGAAAGGCGGCGTACCAGCCACACCGGGCGGCTGCGGTTCCACGCTGGAAAATCCACCGGCTGCTCGACCGTGTCGCTCTCCGGCTTCGCCGCCACCAGCTCCTTCAACTGCGCGACGCTGGCGGCTTGCGCGAATCGCGACTCGTCGAAGCGAACCTGGAACGTGTCCTCGAGCGCCACCATCAGCTCCACGCGCTCGAGTGAGCTGAGCCCCAGCTCTTCGATGGTGGTGCCCTCGGCCACCTGACGTCCGTGCGTGAAGCGTTCGAGCAGCGACTCCACGGAGTTCCCCGCGGCGGACGACATGGGCCGCGCGCCCGTCGCCACCCACTCCCGTATCGCCGCGCGGCGCAGCTTGCGCGTGCCCTCGGTGCGCGGCAGGCTCTCGCTGGTCCATGGAGACGCGGTGCGAATGCGCTGATGCTCCTGTAGCGTCGCGTTCGCGCCGCGGATCACGGCGTCGAGATCCGCGCCTTCTTCGAGCACCACCACGGCGTGCACGCGCTCCTGCGCGCCTTGGGTCACGCCGACGACCGCCGACTCGCGCACGCCCGGCTGTGCATCCACCACGCGCTCCACATCCTCGGGGAACACGTTCAGACCATCGGGCGTCACGATCATTTCCTTCTTGCGGCCCTTGATGAACACGCGACCCTGCTCGTCGCGCGCCCCGATGTCGCCGGTGTGCAGCCAGCCGTCGGCGGCCAGCGCGCCTTCAGCGCCGCCGTAGTAGCCGCTTGTCACGTTCTCGCCGCGAACCAGGATCTCCCCGTCGTCCGCGATGCGCAGCTCCACGCCCTCGATGGGCGTGCCCACCGACCCCTTGCTGGTCTTGAAGGGGTGATTCAGGGTCACGATCGGCGCCGTTTCGGTCAGCCCATAGCCCTGGACGACGGCGAAGCCCATCCGGCGCCAGAACTCCTCCAGGTCGGGGGGCAGGGGGGCCGCCCCCACCACAAAAGCCCAGAATTTGAGCCCGAAAGCCCGGTGGACCCGACGGTAGCGCCACCAGCGGCCGGGAATGGAAGTCCCGGCCGGGGGGGCCTCCGCGGCCTCCGGCAGGTGCCGGACCACATGCTCACGCAGGACGTCGAGGATCTTCGGGACGCAGACCAGTACCGACACCCGGCGAGCCCTGATCAGGTCGATGACGTCGTGCGGATTGAGGCTGCGCGTGAAGATGACCGTGCCGCGCACCATCGGCGGGATGTTGGTGGCCATCGACTGGCCGAACATGTGGCTGAGGGGCAGCAGGTTCACGAAGCGCAGCGGCAGGAAGGGTCGTGCGAAGCGGAGGTACTTGCGCACCTCCCGCTCCACGGGCACCACGTTGGCCATCACGTTGCGATGCCGGATGACGACGCCCTTGGGTTCCGCCGTCGCGCCAGACGTGAAGATGACTTGCGTGACGTCGTCGCGTGAGACCACGACTTCGGGCATCGGCCCGTCTGCCCTCCAGTCCAGATCCGAGAGGCGCCAGACCTCTGCGTCCTCGAATGCGCGATCGAAGGGCGGCACCTCGTCACCGACGATCACCACGCGCGCGTCCACCACGCCGCGCACGCGTGCCGCGAACGTGGGTGAGGAGCGATAGTCGATCGGCACGACCACCACGCCCAGGAGCAGGCACCCCCAGTAGCACACGATCCACTCCGGACGGTTCTCACCCCAGAGCAGAACCTTGTCGCCCTTGCGCAGCCCGTGTCGCGTCAGCCGCGCGGCGAAGCCGCGCGACGCGCGACCGACATCGCTGTAGGAATGTGCGCGACGGCGATAACCGTCGTCGTACACGAGGAACTCTCCAGGCAGCGCGACGAGATCATTGAAGAAATCGAGGAGTGTCTCGCGGCGCACGAGGGCATTATCTTTCAGCGCCACTCTTCCCCCTTGTCAATCGAAGAGATAGGGATACAATTCCCATCCCCCCATGCGGATCTTCCTGACCGGCGCCACGGGATACGTGGGTGCCGCGGCGCTCGGTGCATTCGTACGGCACGGGCACGACGTGGCGGCGCTGGTGCGCCATCCCGTCAAGGCCGAGCGTCTCGCAAACGCAGGTGTGTCGACGATCGTGGGCGACGTGAGCAAGCCCGACTCCTTCGCGGCTGTCGCGCGGACCTGCGACGTGATGGTCCACACGGCCTTCGATCGATCCACGCGCGGACCTCAACTGGACTGCGCGGCCGTGGCGACGATGCTGGATGTGGCGCGCGACCGGCGACGGCAAGGCCTGGCGGCCACCATCATCTACACCTCGAGCACGTGGGTGCTGGGGCACCAGCCGAGCGGCGCCACCGAAGATACGGCCCTGCGGCCGACGCCATACGTCGCGTGGCGGCTCACACCGGAACAGACCCTCGTCAGCGAGGCACGCGCCGCCGGTGTACGGGCGGTGATCGTGCGCCCGGGCATCGTCTATGGCGGCGCCGAGGGCCTGGTCGGGGACCTGCTGAAAAACGCCGCAAACGGCCTGATTCGCGTGGTTGGGGACGGCACCAATCATTGGCCGTGCGTCTACGACCGCGACCTCGCCGACCTGTACCTGCAGGCTGGCGGTCCATCCCGATGCCGAGGGCGTGTTCCACGCCACGGACCACGGCGACGAGCGGGTGCTGGACATCGTGGACGCCATCTCGCACCACACGCGTATGACCCCCGACGTGCGCCATGTGCCGCTGCACGAGGCCCGCGCCAAGCTGGGCCCGTATGCCGACGCGCTGGCGCTCGATCAGGTGGTGCGGAGTCCACGTGCGCGCGCGCTCGGATGGACGCCGAGCCTGCACTCGATCGCGGGCAGCGTGGCGCGCCTGCTGGAAGAGTTCCGGGCCTCCCGCGAGGCCGCCTAGCTGGCGAGGCTGCGCCTGGCTGGTTGACGTCTAGTCGTCGTCACGGTCCTCGTCGGCGGCACCCGGTAGAAAGTCGAAGAACGCGTCGAGGCTGCGGTCCAGCGCGCGGCGAAGCTGCGGGATGGTGCCGTCGATCGTGTGCAGCGTCACCTGGGCCGTCTCGCCACCGGCGAGGTCGAGCCGCGCATCCTGCGTGTTCTTCAACGTGCCTTCAGGGACGAGACGAATGCCGTAGACCAGCGTGTACCGAGCCATAGCTCACTATAGATCTGGAGCCCGGGGCCTGGAGCCTGGAGCCTGGAGCCCCCCTTATACTTGCCTCATGCGACTGCCATTTCCGCTGCTGCTGATGTTCGCGTTCGCATCGTGTACGCCGTCGGCCCCGCCGGTCACCGGCCGGACCAGCGCTGGATGAGATTCAACCGGCGCAGTTCTCGGCGCACCTCAAGTTCCTCTCGCACGATCTGTTGGAAGGCCGAGCGCCTTCGACGCGCGGCGGAGACGTGGCGGCGGAGTACCTGGCGGCCCAGCTGGCACTGGTTGGCTTCGAACCTGGCGCAGCCGACGGTACCTATTTCCAGCAAGTGGCGGTCGTGGAATCTGTGGTCGATCCCTCGTTCACGCTGCGTGTCGGCAACGGCACGCCGTTCAAGTATCTGCAGGACGTGGTGGCCTTCAGCGGCGTGCAGGACGCCAAGGTGTCGACCGACGCCGAAGTGGTCTTCGTGGGCCACGGCATCGTGGCGCCCGAGTACAAGTGGAACGACTACGAGGGCGTGGACATCAAGGGCAAGATCGCGTTGGTGATGGTCAACGATCCGCCTGCCACCACCGGGGAGCCCCAGCTCTTCGCGGGACCCGCGCTGACCTATTACGGCCGCTGGACCTACAAGTTCGAAGAGGCCGCGCGCCAGGGTGCGGTCGGCGCGATCCTGATCCACACCGACGAATCCGCGACGTATCCGTGGCAGGTGGTGCAGACCTCGTGGAGCGGCACGCAGTATTCCTTGCCGGCGCAGCCGGGGCAGCCGGCGCTGCAGCTCAAATCGTGGGTCACCAATGCGGCGGCAACCGAAATTGCCAGGCGGGCCGGCAAGGACCTGGAGGCGATGCGCACGGCCGCTCGATCGCGCGGCGCCAAGCCGGTGCCGCTCGGCATTCGCGCGGCCTCCACGATCGTGCAGACCGTGGAGCAGAAGCGGTCGCCGAACGTGATCGGCGTGCTGAAGGGCACCGACCCCGCACGCGGGCTGATCTACACCGCCCACTACGATCACTTCGGCATGCGTGCGCCGCGGCCCGACGACAAGCCCGACGCCGACCGCATCTTCAACGGCGCCATCGACAACGCCTCCGGCCTTTCCGGCGTGCTGGAAATCGCGCAAGCGTTCGCGCGCGCGGGCACAAAGCCCCTGCACTCCGTGTACGTACTCTTCACGACGGCGGAGGAATCGGGGTTGCTGGGCGCCGAATACTTCGCGGCCCAACCGGTGCTGCCCGCGGCGCAGTGGGTCGCCAACATCAACATCGACAGCTTGAACATGGGGGGCCGCACCAAGGACATCGTGCTCCTGGGCGCCGACCGCTCGACGCTCGGCAAGCGTGCCGAGACGGTTGCGGCGAGCCGCGGGCGCGTCATCGGACCGGATCCCGAGCCGGGCCGCGGTTACTTCTTCCGCTCCGATCACTTCCCGCTCGCCAAGATTGGCATCCCCGCGCTCTCGCTTTCGGAACCCACGGAGTACATCGGTCAGGATCCCGGCTACGCCAAGAAGATCCGCGACCAGTACAACGACGTGGACTACCACCAGCCGAGCGACGAGTTTCGGTCCACGTGGGACGTGGCGGGGGCCATCGAAGACATGCGCCTGCTGGCGGAATTGGGGTGGGCGATCGCCAGTTCATCCGAGATCCCCGCGTACCATGCCGGCGAACAGTTTGCCCGGCCAAGGGCGCTTGCACGGTGATGGCAACGCCCTTGGCCTCCGCGACAGCGTCTTTTTCGGCGCGCTTCGCGCGCCGGGGGCTGGTCACGATCGACGACGTGCGCGCCGCGGCGGTCCGGCTGGCCGGCGTCGTGTCCGAAACGCCGCTCGTGCCTGTGGGACCCGCGACACCAGGGGCACAGGCCTTCGCGCTGAAGTGCGAGCAGCTGTTGCCCATCGGCGCATTCAAGCTGCGCGGCGCCTACAACCTGATCTCGCAGCTGACGCCGGAACAGCGGGCCTCCGGCGTGATCACGTACTCGTCGGGGAACCATGGGCAGGCCGTGGCGCGTACCGCGCAGCTGCTCGGCATCCGCGCCGTGGTGGTGATGCCCACGCATGCGCCGGCCATCAAGATCGAGAAGACGCGGGGCTACGGGGCCGAGGTGATCCTCGAGGGCACGACCTCGCTGGAGCGGCAAGCGCGAGCGAACGCGGAAGCGCATGAGCGCGGGCTGGTGATGGTGCCGCCCTTCGACGACCCGCGCACCATTGCCGGCGCGGGCACGGTGGGGCTGGAGATCGTGGCGCAGGCGCCGTCCCTTCGCTCCGTGTTCGTGCCGGTGGGCGGTGGCGGGCTGGTATCGGGCATCGCGGTGGTCGTGAAGGCGCTGCTGCCCGGCGTGGCCGTGATCGGTGTCGAGCCGGAAGGGGCCGCCTGCATGGCGGCGTCGCTGGCGGCGGGCCGGCCGACCACGCTGGACAGCACGGCCAGCATCGCCGATGGGCTGCTGCCGGTGCGGCCCGGTGACCTCACATTTCTGCACGTCTCGAACCTGGTGGACGAGGTTCGGACCGTCACCGACGCCTCTATTGTCAAAGCCATGCGCTGGATCTACGATTCGACGGGCATGCGGGTCGAGCCCAGCGGCGCTGTAAGCGTGGCGGCGGCGCTGGCGGCTGGACCAGCCGAATCCGGCGTTGTGGCGGTGATTTCAGGGGGAAACATCGAGCCGGCCGACTTCGATGCGGCCACGGCGACCGTCCAGGTGGAACCTTTCAGGGCCTGACCACGTCTCAGGCTAGCGAGAAGCGAGAACCAACAATGTCTTGCAGCACACTCGGCTCCGTGAAGTTCCTGTTCATCGCCCCGATAATCCTGGCGTTCCTGTTCGTCATCAACCTGATGACGTCGCCCGGCGAGTGGTGGGTGCAGTGGCCGGCGCTGGGGCTGGGCATCGCCTGGTTCATCAATCTCTTCAAGGTCATGCGCGCCCTCCTGGTCGTGGGCGGCCTGGCGGGCCTGGCGGCGCTCGCGTCGCGCCGCCGCTGGTAAGGGCCGTCGCAGTATCTTTTTGCCCGCACTTCGTGCGGGGCTAGCGCAAGAGGCGCCGGGCCGCGTCGAGCGCGGCCTCGAGCGTCTGTACGTCGCCGTCGAGCTGCAGCTCGTATACCGCCTTCAGTACCTCACCGACGCGCGGGCCAGGCGCGACGCCCAGGTCGAGCAGATGTCGGCCCATCAGCAGCGGATCGGGTGGGCGGTGTTTCACCCCAAGCCTCGTCGCCCGTTCCAGAAACCATTCCATCGCCGAGCAGTCGAACGTGCCCGTTCGGCCGCGGCAGTCCGCGCGTGCCACGCGCACCAGCAGCTCCAGGTCCACTTTCTGCGCGAGCCGCCTGAACGCGCCGTCGCCGACCTGCGGCGCCTTGTGGAACATCCCCGGCTTCAGGTGGTGCGCCACCAGTCCCAGCACCTGCGCGCGCACGTCATAGCCTTCCATCGAGTGCACGTTCAGCCGGTCCAGCAGCGCCTCGGTGGGCGCCACGCCCGCCTGCTCGTGGTTCGGCGATCGCAGGCGTCCGTCGATGAACGCGGTGGTGGCGGGCTTGCCCAGGTCGTGACACAGCGCGCCCAGCATCACGGCCGTCAATCGCGGTCGATCCAAGTCGGCGTTGGCGGCTCGCGCCTCGTCCATCACGAGAAGCGTGTGCACCCACACGTCGCCTTCCGGGTGCCACTCGGAGTCCTGGGGACAGCCTACGATCGGCCGCAGCTGCGGCAGCACGCGGTCCACGATTCCGAGGTCCAGCGCCAGCGCGAACCCGATTGACGGTCGGGCCGCCTGCAGGAGCAGCTTTTCCAGTTCCCCCCAGATGCGCTCCGGGCCCAGATCGTCGAGGGGAATCCGGCGGCACAGCGAGGCCGTGTCGGGGTCCAGCGAGAACTCGAAGCGCGCGGCGAATTGCACGGCGCGCAGCACGCGCAGGCTGTCGTCACCGAACGTGTCCGGATCCACGGCGCGCAGCACCTTCCGCGACAGGTCCGCGCGCCCGTGGAACGGATCCTCGTAGGCTCCAGTCAGCGGATCCCAGGCGATCGCGTTGACCGTGAAGTCGCGGCGGCGCGCTGCGTCCGCAATGGACATGGTGGGGTCGCCTTCCACCACGAAGCCGCGGTGCCCGCGGCCGGCCTTCGATTCACGGCGCGGCAGCGCGACGTCGAGCGCTTCGCCGCCGAGTCCCACGACCTTGAACACGGGAAAGCTGTTGCCCACCGGCTCGACGCGCCCCAGGCCGCGCAGCAGCGCGTGCAGCGCGTCTGCCGGCACGCCGAACACCTCGATATCCACGTCCTTCGAGGGGCGCTGCAGGAGCCGATCGCGCACCCAGCCGCCAACCACCAGTGCGCGTCCCCCGGCCGCCTGCACGGTCTGTGCGATGGCCGTGACTGGTCCGAGCGAATCTGATGGCGAGTCCATGTGTGGGCGCGACGTGGCCGGCGGCGTGATCGAACCCGCCGGTGTCCGACTGTGTTGTACTACAGCCTCATGAGCGGCACGCCAGACGCCCTCCGTCGCCTGCTCGCCGATCTCGTGGCCATCGACTCGGTGAACCCGTCGCTCGTGCCAGGCGCGGCAGGGGAGTCGGCGATCGCTCGGCGCATCGCGGAAGAGATGCGTTCGCTCGGGCTCGACGTCCATGTGACCGAAGTTGCGCCGGGCAGGCCGAACGTCGTGGGCGTGCTGGACGGCCGCCGTCCGGGCCGATCGTTGATGTTCTGCGGACACACCGACACAGTGGGCGTGGCGGGCATGGCCCGCCCGTTCGAGCCCGATGTGCGAAACGGCCGCCTGTACGGCCGCGGCTCCCAGGACATGAAGGGCGGCGTGGCCGCCATGATCGGGGCGGCGCGACATATCGTCGAGGCTGGGGGCCTGGACGCCGGCCAGCTCATCGTGGCCGCCGTAGTGGACGAGGAGCACTCGAGCCTGGGAGCCGAAGCTCTGGTCCGCACGTGGAGCGCCGACGCAGCCGTGGTCACCGAGCCCACGGCGCTCGACGTCGCGGTGGCGCACAAAGGGTTTCAGTGGGTGGCCGTGGAAACCCGCGGACGCGCCGCCCACGGCAGCCGCCCCCTTGAGGGCCGCGATGCCATTCTGCGGATGGGACGCGTGCTGGCGGCGCTGGAGGCGCTGGACGGCGAGCTGCACGCGGGCCGAACGCATCCGCTGCTCGGGACGGCATCCCTGCATGCGTCGTTGATTCACGGCGGGCAGGAGTTGAGCAGCTACCCCGATCGGGCGTGGCTCGAGTTCGAGCGGCGCACGCTTCCGGGTGAAGCGAGTTCGGTCGCCGTGGACGAGATCGATCGCATCGTGATGCGGCTCAAGGACGCCGACGCGGAATTCGAAGCCGAGCGAAAGGCGATGCTCAGCCGCGACGCCTATGAGATCGATGCGGCGTCGTCGCTGCCCCTGGAACTCACGCACGCGGCGCAAGCCGCCGGCTGTCCCGCGAACACCGCCGGCATGACCTTCTGGACCGACGCGGCCATCCTGGGCGCGGCCGGCATTCCGGCGGCCATCTTCGGACCCGGCGGAGCCGGCCTGCACAGCACGGAGGAATACGTGATCCTCGCGGACGTCACCAGGTGCTGCGCCGCGCTCACCGCGCTGGCGCTACAGGCGACGAAGGCACGTTGAGGACGAAGCCGCGGCTACGCGACGCGCGTTCGCTGTAGGCCGCGCCTACGCCACTCGCCTTTGGTCGGCTGCAGGCCGCGCCTACGCGACGCGACGCTGGTCCGCGTAGGCGACGTGCACGACGCTCGGCATGCGGCTTGGTGCCGGCGCGGTCTGCTTGCGTGCCGCGCGGCCGCCGACTTCCCACCCGGGGGACTCGTGCCCGCACGAAAAGCACATCAGCGAGATGCGCCCGTTGTCGAAGTGCAACAGTGAATCGTGGCCGTGGAGCGCACACACACCCTGCCGGATCTTCACGGCCAAGCGGGTAAGCAATCCATCTTCGGTCGTCATGGGAGTCTGGTCCTCTTGGCTCGATCTAGTTCAAGAGCAGTGCCAATCCGCATACACGCTGCAGCAAGGTTTGCTGCCGCAATGAGTTAGGGCACGCTCGCCCGCTGTCACCCTAAACGCCCAACTCTGGTGAGGCGAACAGCTCTTCCGCGGCGTTTTCGTGCCACCCCGCCAAGTGCGCCTCCCACAGGGAGTTAGAGGTCGACCTGAGGCGTTTCGCGAAACTGTGCCGATTTGAGACGAATCGTCTTGGAGGCGAGAAAAGAGAACAATTAGTCGCCGCCCGGGGCGACCACAGGCGTTAATCGCCTGGCTTTTCGCTCACGATCGCGCGGACCACGAACCACACGTTGGCCGGCCGCTCGCCCAGCCGCCGCATGAAATAGGGGAACCATTCCTTCCCAAACGGCACGTAGACGCGCATCTGGTGTCCCTGTGCCACCAACTTCCGCTGCAGGTCGCGCCGCACGCCGTACAGCATCTGGAATTCGAAGCGGTCGAATGCGACCCCTTGCTTCACCGCGTAGTCGCACGCTGCGTTCAACATCACCGGGTCGTGGGTGGCAATGGCGGGGTAAGTGCCGTGATCGAGCAGCGTCTTCGTGTGCCGCACGAAGGCGTCGTCCACTTCGGCCTTCTTTTGATAGGCCACCGACGCCGGCTCCTTGTAGGCCCCCTTCACCAGCCGCACGCGGGCGCCCAGCTGGTTCATCCGTTCGATGTCGCCACCCGTGCGATGCAGGCACGCCTGCAGCGCCACACCCAGGTTGCGGTAATGCCGTTGCCACAGGATTTCGAACGCCTCCAGCGTGCGTTCGGTATAGGGCGAATTCTCCATGTCGATGCGGACGAAGCAATCCACTTGCTGCGCCGCGTCCACGATTCGGCGAAGGTTGTCCACGCAGGTGGCGAGGTCGATGCCGGCGCCGAGCTGGGTGAGCTTCAAGGAGATGTTGCGCTCGACCCCCGAGACCACGATGGCGTCTACCAGCTTCACGTATTCCCGGGCGGCGGCAGTGGCGGCGTCGAACGACCCGACGCTCTCGCCCAGGTAGTCGAGGGTCAGGTGAAAGCCGGCCGCCTGCAAGGCGCGGGCGGCGACCAGGGCCTCGTCCAGGGTCTCGCCTGCGATGAATCGGCGCGCGAAGCTGTTGGGACGCGCCAGGCCGTAGCGCGACGCGAGCCGCTTGAGACGGGCACTACGTGACAGCCAGTGAAACACCGCTTCAGTGGGTGCGACGGGAACGCGCGAGCAGATGATCCACGCCGCGGCCGTAGTAGCGCAGCACGTTGCGGTCGCGGACGCGGACTCGTCCTTCGACCACGACCAGCACACCGCGCGCTTCCAGTGTTTCCACGGCCGAGGCGACAGCTTCGGCGCCGGTGGCTACACCCATGTTGGCGCCCGCGGCACGCAAGGACTCGATCAGCCGCTCCGACCGGTCGGTCAGATCCTGCAAGGTGATGGACGGGCGCATGGACGCCGACACGACTGCCGTGGGCAGCACCTTGTACTGGCGCCCCACCTGCTCCATTACCTCATGGGTCAGGTCCAACACCGCGCGGCGCGACTCGGGGTCGATGCCTTTGACCGACATCGGCTTCCCGAATGTCACGTAGGCGCGCGACTTGTAGCCCACCGCATAGCGCACCATCTCGGCCAGCTCGCGGCTGAAGGCTCGCTGCACGCGCTTGACACGTTGTCGGGCCAGCACGTGATCCTCCAACACGAGGTCGTAGGCCACTGCCGTCGGGATGATCGACACGTGCGCATGCTCAGCGTGGAGTGCCGCGTGCATCAGGCCGGTCTTGGGCGGCTTCATCTCCCCGCTGTAGCTGCGGCCACCCTCCGGGTAGAAGAAGAAGTCGTGCGACCGCATCATCTCGGCCACGTAGGCCTTGAGCGTGATGAGGTAGACGGGATCCTTGGTGTTGCGCCGGATCGGCAGCGCACCGGTCACATGGCGGTGCAGCAGGCCCAACGGGCCGCCGAACAGGTTGATGCCGGCGGCGATGATCGGCGGCCGGATGCCGTTGTCGTCGAGCACCAGCGGCCCGACCAGATAGTCGATATGGCTGCGGTGGTTGGACGCGTACACGATGCGGCCGCCGCGCGCCGCGGTCTTCACGTGCTCGACGTGCTCTCCGATGCGGTCGATCTTGCGAAGAATGGGATAGAGCGGGTGCTTCAGTGCCTTGTAGATCGAGTAGCGCTGGGTGGTGCGCAGCTCCTCGAGATAGGACTCGATGCGCGCGCGTGCGGCGCCCCCACTTTCGTGCCGGCTGTCTTCCAGGTATTTGGAGACTTCTTCCCTGGAGAGCACCGCCTTCGTGATCTCATCGAGCAGCATCAAGAACTCACCGACTATACCACCGGGCCTCTGGCCAACTTGCAGGCTCAGTTGCCCCTAGTCTCGGGCTTCCCACCACAGCAGCGCCAGCGCCGCGACGATGTTTGCCTGCATCAGCCGCGTGGCAAGAACGTGCAACTCGTCGAAGCGCACGCGCCTCGGATCCCCGACGGCTAGCCGCGACGGCAGCGTGCCCACGGCCGCCTGGATCCCGTCGATCTCGGCCAGGACCACGAGACCGGAGTAGAGCGCGATGGCCAGCATCAGCGCGACGAGCGCGGCCCGGATGGCATATCCCTTGGGGCGCGGGCCAAGCAGACCCATGCCGACGAGCGACAACAGCAGCAGGGCGCCGCATGCGTACGCGACGTAGTGAAACCTGATCAGGATGGCCTTGAACGCTTCGCCGGCAAACGCACGGCCTTCTTGTGGCGCCACGACCTGGAGCGTCTGGAAGATTGTGGGGGCGACCACGGCACCGATCGCCACCATCCCGCCCAACCACACCACGAGGGCCAGCACGTAGACGTAGCGGAGAGTGGTCACGGGTGGGTCACGCCTTCGGGAAGTCGGGCCGCACGGTCAACTGTTGGGCCTGCCACAAATGCCGCCGCTCGTGCGCGACCATCAGCGCGAAACCGGCGCCGAGATCCAGCCGCACCCAGCGGTTGGCCGGCGACTGCACGCGAGCCTTCGCCAGGTCCACGCCGTTGGCTTGCCGTAGCCGGTCCACGAACTGGACCTGGTAGCCGCGAAAGCCGGCTTCGATTTCTGTGCGCTTGCGCTGCGGCGCCGACTGCGGCGCCGGCGCGAAGACGGCCGCCGCCTTGAAACGCCGGCGTACGGGCGGCTCCATCTGCTTCACGAAGAACCGGCTGAACCACCGATACCGGAAGGGTCCCGTGCCGTAGACTCCCCAGCGCTTGGCCGATGCGATGCTGTCGTCGAGCATCGGCAGGTAGCTTCTGGCCGTGACGTTCAGATGTTCGATGCATTGCGCCACCGACCACGTGGCGGGATTGGGAGACCAGTAGAATTGGGTGTCGGACAGCGAGGCCAGCAGCGCGTCGGCGTCACGGGCAACCGCATCGAACTCTTTGCGAAAGGCTTCCAGTTCTGGCGCCATCGGGGGATGGCTAGATGTCGCCATGTCTGTTGATTGTATCTGCGTCGGCAGGCGGCCTTTGCACGCTAGTCGCGTGACCGGCCGCGCGTTGTCGGTGGATTGAGTCAGAGGTGGAGCGTGAACGGACGTAGGGTTGGGTACGGTCGGGCTGGTGTTATGCGCGCTGGCGCAGGTGGTCGCGGCGACGGCGGCCGTGGCTGTGGCCACGGCTCCGCAGCAAGCCGATCCGCCAACAAGGCGATCGGTGTGGGACCGGGTGTTCACCGAGGCCCAAGCAGGCCGCGGTGAGGAAATCTATGGCCGCCAGTGCGTCGAGTGCCACGGTTCCGGGTTGGACGGCGATGCGGTCTCGGAGATACCGGCCCTGGCGGGAGACCCGTTCATGCAGCGATGGAGCACCAGGAGCCTGGACGAGCTGGTGGCTCACATGCAGCGATCCATGCCGCCCTCGGCGCCGGGATCGCTCACGCGGGCTCAGTACGTGGACCTGGCCGCCCACCTGCTGAAGTCCAACGGGTTTCCCTCTGGATTCGACGCGCTGGGCACCGATTCCGAGCGGCTTCGCCAGATCGTCATCCAGCGGTCACCCGGCGCTCCTCGATAGGGCCCTCTAGAGCAACAACGACTCGACGCGATGGGCGTGCACCCTCGCTTCGTGGGGTGACCAGGCGAAGACAGTGAAGCGCCGGTCTTGCGAAGCCACGAGCGCCACCGCTCCACGCTGATCGTGGATGAACTGAGCGGCGGACAGGTGCCGTGTGCCACCGAGATCCGCGGGCGTGACAATGAGCGGGGAGCCGCCCTCGATCGGCTCGGTCAGCGTCACGTGCTCGACCAGCGGCGAGCCGCGGCGCCGCGTGATCTTGGCGCCGAAGGCCAGCAGGTCGTGGTTGTCGGCCATCACCGCTGCGCCATCCACCGCCGTCAGGCCCGCCACCGTGTCGATGGCCTCCTTGAACGAGTCGCGCCAGATGCGTCGTCTGTTCGCTGCCCGACGCCTCCTGCGATGATCTTCGAGAGTGCCACGAACGGCGGGGACACGGCGTAGGTGATGGGGTGCACGATCGAGTCGCGCCACTCGCCGCTTTCCGCGGGCACGATGAGGAGCGACCCGCCACGGCCGTGCGCGCGCATCGCAACGGCCAGCTGCACGAGCACGTTTACGGGGCCGACCCAGGATTTGGTGGTGTGAAACCCCAGCAGCGACGTGAGCAGCTCGGGGCAATCGGGCAGCCTGGTCGCGGACTCGTCCACGAGCTTGACGTGGTCTCCCTCCAGCACCGCCACGTTCACGTATTTGGCGGCCTGCGCGCCCCGGTGGTGCTTCACGACCAGCAGTCCAGGCTCCACGACCTCCAGCACGAAGCACAGCACGGGAATGTTCTGCGTCGTGCCCCACACCCGCAGCTCGCCGTCCACGTGCCAGACGCCGAGGTGAATGCCCGCGCGCTCGACGATCGGCGCCAGCTTGGCGAGCGTGGCGGCGCGCAGCGGCAACGGACGTTCGAAGACGAGCGGTTGTTCGTCCTGCTCGGGTGGCAGGTAGGCCAGGGAGATCTTCGGCTCGTACCCCTCCTCGCGCCTGAGGCTTGCCCAGAACGCCGCGTCGATCACTTCGCGGATCACGCCTTCGTCGGGGACGGCCGCCAGCGTTGCTGCCGGGGGCGAGGTCGCCAGGTGCTGGGCGAAGTACGCGTGGACCTTGGGCGCGGCCAGGCGGGCCGCCGGATAGCTGTCGAGGGTCACTGAACTCCAGAATACGTCACGGACTCCACCGCCGGTGATTCCGGCCAGCGCGGCACCGGCGAGGCGACGTACCGCGCGTGCGCCAGACTGGCCTGAAAGAGTGATGTCTGCGACGCCAGGAATTGGAGCTTCAATGCCAGGCGAGCCAGCACGAAGAGCTGCGCGGCCAGGAAGGCCAGCCACATGATTGGACCGGACGACACGACGCCCGGCGCGACGAGTGCCCACACCGCCGCCAGCACCACGAACACCAGCGCGTTGGCCACCCACAAGCCGGCCACGGCGCCCGGCCGCCGCAGGATGAATCGCACGGCGGCGGCCAGCGTGGCGATGGCGCTGCGGCGGTCTTCCACCACCATGCGGATGCGCGCGTAGTCGAACGAGACGTTGACGGCCACGACCAACAGCCCGAACAGCGCGTAGAAGGCGGCGCGCCAGGCAAAGGCCACGCGTTCGCTGTCGAGTCCGCGCGTCAGGTCGGTGTAGCGCCCGTCAAACAGCCACGGGTGCACGTAGGCGAAGAGCCACCAGTACACGACGACCGCCATCACGCCCAGACGGAGAAACCGGAAGAAGAACACGCCGCTGGCCGAGGCAAAGCCATGCGCCCGCGTGGGGCGCTGCCGGGCGTAGCGGTCGATGATGCCTCCTTGCAGCCACATCCAGAGCGCCAGATAGCCAGCCAGCAGGCCCAACAGGGCCGTGGTTTCGCGGCGTGCATCGAGGATGGCGCTCACGGAATCCAGCGTGGCCGCGAACCCCACGATGCGTGGCGTGAACGTGGCGCCGAGCCCCGACGCCTGCGAGATGAACTCCTGCCACCAGTTCCAGTTCGCGCCCTCAGCCGCGGTGGCGGCCTCGAGGCTGCCGCCCAGATGCGACGCCAACGCGTTGCGCATCACGACGGCGAAGGGCACGGCCGCCGCGAACGTGAGCGCGAACACGCCGAGCAGGATTGCCGGCGCGTGCCGCACGCGCCGCCAGCCGTCCAGCCACGCCGTGGTACACGCCACCCATCTCAGGCGAAGAAGCCGTAGGACAGCATCAGCTGCTGCAGCCACACCATCCAGGTGAGCGCCCATTTCAGGCTCGGCCTCCCCGGACCGCGGCGACAGCGTCTTGCTGTTGTTGGTGTAGTGGGCGTCCAGCAGCAGCACGCGCTTCGGGTCCACGGCCGCGGACGAGGCCCGTTCCGGACGGTCGTACTGGAAGATCACGCGGCGATCCAGCCCGTCCCATCGCTCGGTGGCCTGCGCGCCGCCTTCGAAGGTGGTGACCACCTCCACGGGGAACGTCGCCTCCCCCAGCCGCCGCACGATCACGCTGGTGCGATACCCGCCCGACGGCAGCCTGTCGCTGCGCAGATCCTGGACGGCGTAGTCGAACGTGTTGGAGCTGCGGTGCACCTGGTCGAAGAACCACGTCAGGTCCTTGCCGCTCACCTCGTTCACGACGGCGAAGAAGTCCTCGGGCTTCGGATGCCGGAACTCTCCATCGCTCGAAGTAGGTGGCGAGGATCTTCTGCACGGTGGGCCAGCCCAGATGGCGCTCCAGCGTGTGCAGCCACAGCGCCGTCTTGTTGTAGGAGATGAACGTGGCCGTGGACGGCCAGTAGCGCCAGGTGGGCGTGGACTGGACGTCGGCCTCTGCGTTGTCGCGATAGCCGGTCAGGCGGTCGTTGTCCAGCCGCCCGAAGGTCACGCCCCTGATGGGCCACGGGAATGAACGTGCCGAAGAAGCGCTGCTCCACGTAGTTGGGCGAGAAGACCTCGTCCAGCACGCGTGCCGTGGCGTAGGTGTTCAGCCCTTCGTCCATCCAGGCGTGCTCGAACTCGTTGCTGCCCACCATGCCGTACCACCACTGGTGCCCGGCTTCATGCGCCGTGGTCATCTCCGGCGTC
The DNA here is from genome assembly GCA_963807235.1 of uncultured Acidobacteriota bacterium. Taxonomy (GTDB): domain Bacteria; phylum Acidobacteriota; class Vicinamibacteria; order Vicinamibacterales; family UBA2999; genus CAWEBF01. The sequence continues at coordinate 76,989 of CAWEBF010000033.1, read as the reverse complement.
TGCACGGTGGCGGGCGCCAGCCATCGCCCGCGGCCGGTGAAGAAGGTGGGTATCCATCCCGTCGCTCTCGCTCTGGAACGCCGGATCGACCACTGTGGCGTAGCCGTAGGGATAGGCGCCGAACCACTCGCCGTAGAGCCGCAGCGTGGCGTCCACGATGGCGAAGTAGCGCTCCGCCTGATCGCGCCGCTCGGGCCGCAGCAGCAGGCGCACCTGCACCGACGGCAGGGTGGGATGCTGGAACGTGCCGTGTCAGGTCGATGGTGTCGGGACTGGCCGTCCAGGCGAAGTCGTGGACGTCCTCCGCGCGAAACCGGTGCGTGGTCGTGCCGTCCCCGTTGTCCTTTCCCGGCGAGTGGCGCAGGGCGGCGTGGACGGCGGCACGGGATCGGTGGAGCAGCCCGTGGCGCCCACCACGAACCCGCGTGGGCACGGTGATGGCCACGTTGTATATGCCGTAGTCGGCGAAGAACTCGGTGGCCGAGTGGAACTGGTGGGTGTTCCAGCCCTCGTCCTCCAGCACACCCAGCTTGGGAAACCACTGGGCGATGAAGTAGTAGTCGCCGACGTAGCCGGTGCGGGCGAAGGGCTGCGGCACCTTGGCCGCCCACTCCACGTTCACTTCGGCGCTGCCTCCCGGCGGCACGGGCTGATCCAGCGGCACGCGCAGCACGGTGCGGTCGTCCTTGTTCCCGTCGTCGGGCGCGATGAACTGCACGCGCGACTTCGCGTCGACCCACGCGCCGTTGGGCGTGCGCACACGGAGCGCCGAGATGTCGATCGAGCCGAAGGACTCGGGCCGCGGATCGCGCGCGCCGGTCAGCTTGCGTTCGCGCAGCCAGGTGGAGTCGTTGTTCCGCCACGCGTTCCAGTACAGGTGAAACTGCAGCTCGGTGGCCGGGCGGTTGGAGATGTTGCGCCAGCGGATAGTGGCGCGGCCGGCCAGCGTGCGCGCGGCGTGATCCAGCCGTACGTCGATGTCGTAGCTGGCGTTGCGCGGCGACCAGGCAGCCCGGTCCTGTCCCACCAGGCTGGGGCCGGTCGCCAAGGTGAGAAGCGCTGCGAGCGCAGCTACGGTTGTCCGCACAGTCGTGCGGATCTTACATCGCGCGCATCAGTGCGTTGATCGTTCGGGCGGAAGGTGCGCGCGGGGTGGGCCCTCAATGACCCACCCTTCGCCCGTATGGGCGACCTTCGCGCGCATCATCCGCGCACATTCCGGCGCGGATGATTTGTGGTGCTGTCTAGCGGCGCTTCCGGCGGGCGGCCGCCGCACAGCCGAGGCCGAGCAGAGCGAGCAGTGCCGGTTCCGGCACGCGTTCGATGGCGTCCAGTCGCACATCGTCGAACAGGGTCTGGTAGCCGAGCGACCGGAAACGAATCTCCAGGAGTGAGCCAACCACCGGATCACCAGAGGCCACGAAGTATTGGACCGTGGACATCAGGAATTGGCCTTCGTCCGGGAACAGCGAATCGTTGTCTTGCGCCAGCATGGCGCCGCCGGCCCATAGCTCGGCCTGGTAGCCGCCGAAAGCCGTCTCCTGCTCTGCGTCCATGCGAGTTTCGCGCGCCGACCAGCATCGTGAGCGTGTACAGGGTGTTGGCTTGCGCCGCGGTGGTCAGCACCTGCGAGATGGTGGGACCGCCGAAGCTCGCAAAGGCCACGTTCTCCCCTTCAGGCGCGCCGGCCGAAAGGGCGGCCGCGTGCGGATCGAACGTTCCCGAATCCCCGGCGCTTACCCACCCGGCCGCGATGAAGATGGCCTGGCTGTCGACGAGGCTCGGTGCTTCGAAGCCGGCGTTGACGATCAGGACGGGCGCCGCGCTGGCGGCCGTCGTGAGTCCGACTAGCACTGTGACCGCGATCGTGACGATCGAAATTACCTTCACTGTTTGACGCATCGTGTGCTCCGGCGCGTTGTTGCGCTCCACCTTCTAACAGGGCAGCTTCAGTGCCAGTGGTTTTTCGGAGTGTTTTGGCGCGACGGCGTGGAAGGCGCGTCGGTGGCGGCGAACAAAGTCTCGTTCTCGATGCCCAATCAGATCGGGACGATCGTCAAACCTGCACTGTCTCGCTTTTCTGAGGGTTGCGCGAACTGCACGACGTTTCGAGCCTCCGCTAACCTCGCCGCCCGCAGCTCAGCGATATGTTGGCGACTGTTTTGCACTCTTTGACAGCTGGAGTGAAAACGTATGACTAACATGGTCATCTACCTGGTCGGTACGCTCCTTGTTGTGGCAGGGCTTGCCTATGGTGCGAACCGGCTGGGCGTGAGTCAGGTATGGATCGTCGCCGGAGCGTTGGTCATCATCGGCATCGGTTTGATGGGCGGCATCGTCAAGACGCGCCAGAAGGATCCAGCCTCCTGAGCTGGCCTCAGGCCTGAAGGCGCACCGCCGGGCCAGGCTGGTCCAGCTGATAGCGCTGCCGCTTCAGGTAAAGGCCCTTGCGCGAGAGTCCCAGCAGCGCAGCCGTCTCCTCCACGCGCCCGCCGCACTTCTCGAGGGCGTGCTGAATCATCGCTCGCTCCACGTGCTCGACTGCCGCGGCGAGCGGCTGATCCACGCGCACCACGAGCTCTCGAGGATCCGCGGGGCGTTCGGCGACCGGCACAGTCCGGCGAGAAGCTGCGATATCGCGTGACAGGTGCTCGGGCATGAGCACGGCCCCGGTTTCAGCCACCGCGGCCATGCGGCGCATCTCGTTAGCCAGCTGACGAACGTTGCCCGGCCACTTGTAGAGCAGCAGGTACTCCATCGTGTCTTCCGCCAGCCGTAATTCTCCCTTGGAGTATTCGTGGGCGTGCTTCTTCAGATAGTGATTGGCGAGAGAAGGTATGTCCACGCGTCGTTCACGCAGTGGGGGAATCACCAGTTCCACGATGTTCAAGCGGTAGTAGAGGTCCTCGCGGAACTGCCCTTGTGAGACAAGCGTTTCCAAGCGCGTGTTGGTCGCGGCCAGTACTCGAACGTCCACCTTCGCAGGGCGCGATTCGCCAATCGGGTGCACCTCGCCTGATTCGAGGAATCGGAGCAGTTTGGGCTGCACGTCGAGCGGCATGTCGCCGATCTCGTCCAGAAGCAACGTGCCCCGGTCGGCCGTGCGGACGATGCCGGGAAAGTGTTCCACGGCTCCGGTGAAAGCTCCCCGGCGGTGTCCGAAGAGCTGCGAATCCAGCATGTCTCGCGGCGTCGATGTGCAGTTGAAGGCCAGGAACGGCGCTCTTGCGCGCTGGGAATAGGCATGGACCAGGCGTGAGACCACTTCCTTGCCTGTGCCCGTTTCGCCCGTGATCAGAATCGGGACGGTGGTGGCGGCGATGCGCCGAACGGTGGCCAAGAGCTCGCGCATCTCCTCCGAGATGAAGAGCGCGCCGAGCTGTTCTTCGATGGGATCTTCCGGCCACAATGCCGTCCGCCGCCGCTCGTCTTCTCGATAGCGTTCGAGTTCCACCGCAGCCCGGCCCACACGAAGGATGTCCTGCATCAGGACCGCCTGTTCTGGCGTCTGAGGCATCTCGCACGTAACCGTGATCTGCTTGCCGCCATCGGAGCCCACGGATAGGGAAATGCCCTCCCCGGAGCTCTCGGCAGACGCGCCGGCGACGACGGCGCTCTTGACGTTGACTTCGTCGAGAACCTGCACGATCTCTTCTGCCAGGAGCCGCGGACTGTGCGCGAGATCGATCGCGCTTCCGAGCGCATTGATCGCCGTGGCCGGACCCTGTTGTTTGGTGCGTCGGGCGACACGCGGCGAAATGTCTTCCATCTCCCGCTCGAGCGACGCAATGCCTTGATGGGCCCAAAGCCTTTGTGCACGCGACACGCAGCTGATGTGCCAGTAGCGTGTTCGAAGCTCCTACGGCGCAACCGGCCGCACAGTAATACTGTCCTTGAAGATCGCCATGACCCGTGGCGCCGTCGCGTTCAGCATCTAGCAAACGCAGTGCAGCCTCGGCATGTCTACTCAATCTCGCGAGAGCCTGACTCTTGACCAGGCTGCGGGTTGCCGACCGACTGGAAATCGGCTCCGCCGTCTCCCCTAGCTTCCGCATTCGTCAAGTGTTCGAGTGAAGACTCAAAGTCTCCACGCTTTAGAAGAAGTCTCGCTCTCGCGACTGCTGCCCATCGTGTGGTGTAGGAGTGTAGTTGGGTGGATTGGCGTGCCGCCTCGGATGCGATCCTATCCAGACACTTCTCACAGCTGTCCAAGTCTCCCGATGCGAGATAAACGCGAGCAAGCGTTTCAAGGGCGGCGAGTCGCGCTCGCATCGACGTATTCGGCGACTCAAGGACATGGGTCAATGTCTGCGCGCTGCGTCTGTAGTCGCCCGTAAGCAGCTGAACATAGCCAAGGTTGGCGTCGTTCTCGACGAGCTCGCGAGTCAGCAGGTGGTCTCGTGCGATCTTGTTCACCGCGGAGATCGCAGAGCGCGCATCGTGCAGGCGACAGCCAGCGAGAGCGATTGATGCCTGGTTCCTCAGAACGCCACACTGCAACCATGCATGCGGAGCCAGTTTGAGAACACCATCAGCGATGGCACAGTGTCTCGAGCCCTCATCCAAGCGACCTCTTCGCCCCTCGAGAAAAGCGATCACAACGTGCAGGTACGCTGTCGTCTGAGGTGACCCAGCTTTTCGAACAGCTGCCCGCACGGTTGGAAGCATTGCCTGCGGAATTTCTATGTTGCTTGCATCCAACATGTGGCGAAGCAGATGCAGCTGCGCCCACGCCGCCTCTTCAAGGTCGGGCTGTGACTGACTAAGCCTTACAGCGAGTTGGAGTTGTGCTAGCGCATCGTTGAACTCGCCGGCCGCTCGGCTCGCGAGCCCCAGAACAATCTGGGCCCTCGCTCGCAGGGCGATTGGCGCATTGGCGACTAGTTCAGGAGACAGGAGTTCGCGCGCCCGATCGGGGTTGCCTACGCGAACCAAGCCATGGGCAACGAGAACACGAAGCTGAGGCTCCAGTCGGCTGTCGTTCGGGTTTGCAGCCCCGAAAGACTTGCTCAGGGCGCCGAATTCGCCAGAGCGATATAGCTTTAAAGCGGCGTCATAACTCAGGATCATGGCGCTCCGAACTGGCCAGGAAAGTGCCCGGCCAGATTGATCGCCGATCCTATCCCGTCTGCAATCTAACCGATGCCTTCGACACGCCGACTCCGATACCGACTTCTGATTTCGTGCCACCCGGACTTCGGTGAAGTTCGAGGCACTCCTCAAACGTCGAGGCGACTCGCTCAATCACGTACTGATGGTCGTCAGTAGAACGGGCTTGGCGAAGCGGAATAGACGCTCAAGCGCCCCCACAACCTTGCCTTCGCGATCGAAGGGGAGCGACGAAGGCCGACTGGAGTGGGGGACTAAAGCGGCCAGCTCGTTCTTCGAGGTCCAAGAGTCGCGGGAGAGTTCGCCATCACGGTCTCATGGGCCGCGGCCCAGCCTGTCGTGCGCTCGCCGTGAGGCACTGCCAGTCCCTTGAGAAGGTCTGCGTTGTCGCCAACGCAATGAGTACAGATTAGCGTGTTCGTGTCTGGTTCAAGAACGAACAGAGCGCAGACCGTGGCTGGCGTCAGCATGCCGAGGTACTGGCCAGTTACCTCCATCGCCTCCTGCAACGAACTCGTGTGGAGCACGGCTGGCCCGAGTTCGCCAAGCACTGACGACTGTGCGGCGTTCGACCGGATCTGTTCCAGCGCGGCAGGACGCTTGTTTGGTGAGAAGGTTGGAACCAAGCTGCGTGCCTGCTGTCCCGCACGGATCGCGGCCGGCGCTATTTCAGGGAAGACCTGAATGAATGTGTCGACGATGAGTGGATCGTACATTGAACCACTGCGCTCACGCAGAATGCGGAACGACTCGTCATCTGACATTCTCGGGCGGTACGGACGATCGGATGTTAGCGCGTCAAAACAATCGACGACAGATAAGATGCGCGCCCCTAGAGGAATATCGTGGCTGGCTAGTTTTGAAGGATAGCCTGTGCCGTTCCAGTTCTCGTGGTGGTGGCGGACGATCGGAATCACGGGATAGGGAAAGCTAATGGACGAAAGCAGGTCTGCGCCGATGTCTGCATGGCGTTTCATCTTCTCGAACTCGGCAACCGTTAGTTTCCCCGGCTTGTTGAGGATGAATTCGGGAATGGCGAGCTTTCCCATGTCATGAAGTAATGCGGCTGTTTCGATTGCTTTTAGCTGCGCATCGTCGTGAACGCCAAGTCCTTTGCGCAAGTTGGGTCGCAAAGACTTGGACTCGGCGGATGTGGCCATGCGTAATTTGATCCTTGGCGTCGACAGCCATGGCCAAGGCCTCGATGGTAGAGAGATAGAGGTCACTAATCTGGCTGACGTGACGGTTAGCATCATCTAACCTGTCCGATCGAGGTCTTGAACGTCACGTAAGAAACGATGAGCACCGGAATGACGATCCCGAGGACAGCAACGTTAACTTCGTCAATGTATCCAACGAGGAACATAGCGATGAACGCGCCGACGAGTAGTTGACACTTACGACCGGCAGATTGCGTCGCCACATCTTGAGGGCCGCGCTACCTCGATCCGCGACCATTGCTCCAGCGACTAAAAGGTGTTGGAGGCAAAGTACAGGAATGCGAGTCCCAGAATCGCCAAGACAAGCCACCTGTGTTGACCCTTCCAATCTCGCCAGCGCGGAGGCCCGTGGTCCAGAAAAACACCTCGGCTGCGAGCCTAATCGCTGTCGCAGGAGCGACAACATTGAATAGGAACCGGGCGGGTGTGCTTCTGGCGGTCGTGGGACCAGAAGGCAATCGCCAGGAATCAACGAAACTGTTATTGCTGCCGCTGAGGGGCCAAACAGGAGCGCCGCGGTGAGGATGAATGTTTCAGATAGCGGACAACTTACCGGGCAGAGCAGGAAGGGTTACGGTGAACGAACCCGCCAGAGATCGTTAGTCCAACGAGAACCAGCCATGCCACTCCTGGCGGGGCTCGCCGGTTCTGAGCGCCGAATCGGAGTCCAGGACTGAGCCGCCGACGCAGATTGCGGCGATCGGATAAGCCTGGCGTGCGATATTGCGAAAGGCAGTCAAGGCCGTCTCAGAGACGGTCTATCGACTGCTCCAAGCGTAAGCGTTAGCGCAACTGGCACTTACGTCTCGGTTTTCGCTGTAGCTCATTTCACCTTCGTGGCTCGAAGAGGCCTCTAGTCGCCATAGACCAGCGTGTCCCCGTAGACGAGCGTGTCGCCGTAGACCAGGGTGTCGCCCGTAGACCAGGGTGTCCGCCGTAAACCAGGGTGTCCCCGTAGACCAGGGTGTCGGCCCAGACCAGCGTGTCGCCCGTAGACGATCGTGTCCCCGTAGACCATGGTGTCGCCCGTAGACCATGGTGTCGGCCCGTAGACCATGGTGTCCGCCGTAGACCAGGGTGTCGCCCGTAGACCAGGGTGTCGCCCTAGACGATCGTGTCCGCCCTAGACGAGGGTGTCCGCCGAGACCAGATGTGTCCGCCCAGACGATCGTGTCCGCCCAGACCATCGTGTCGCCCTAGACGATGGTGTCCGCCCAGACCATGGTGTCCCCTAGACCAGCGTGTCGCCGTAGACCAATGTATCGCCGTAGACCAACGTGTGTGCGATAACGGTCGCACCAAATCTCACAGGCTCACCGGCGATGTTCACGGTGCCCGTTCGCGGCGCGGCCAACGCCCCGATCACGTTCAAGCTTCCCGCGCCGCCCACTACCAGTCCCACGCCGGGCATCGGTTCAGAGCCGAACTGCAGGCGGGCGCGGAGGTTCAGCGGCGTGGCGGTCGGCAACGCCTGCAGCACCTGCGCGGCGGCGCCCGACACCACGGCGGCGGCCATGCTGGTCCCTGAGAGCTGCAGCCGCAGCCGGCCGCCATCACGCGTCACCAGCTCAGGGTGCTCCGTGACCAGGCGGGAGCCAGGCGCGGCCAGGCTCACGATCTTGTTGCCGGGCGCCGACAGGTCCGGCTTGATCAGGTGATCGAACCGCGTGGGGCCCTTGCTGCTGTAGGTCGCCATCACGTCGTCGGACCGCGCGGCCGTGCCCTTGGTGTTCAGCGCGCCCACCGTGATCGCATAGGGGGAGTTGCCGGGGGTGGTGACGCCGCCATAGATGGTGCGGCCGTCCGGCTCCGGCATCTTGCCCCGGTTGCCGGAGGAAGCCACCACCGTGACGCCGGCGCGATACGCGCGCTCCACGGCCTGGCACAGGGGGTCGTCGCGCCACGACTGCAGCACCGGCGCGCCCAGCGACATGTTCACGACGCGAATGTTGAAGCGGTCCTTGTTGGCGACAACCCAATCCAGTGCCGCAATCACGTTGCCGACAAGGCCCGAGCCGCTGCCGTCGATCACCTTCAGGCTGACGATGTGCGCACCAGGTGCGACGCCGTGCGAGTCGTTGTCACGCGCGGCGATGATGCCCGCCACGTGCGTCCCGTGGCCGAACTCGTCGAGCGTGTTGGTACCTGTGAAGTCCACGCTGGCCACCACTCGGGGGCGCAGTTCGGGTAGGTTGGCCACGCCGGAATCGATCACGGCAACGCCGATGCCGCGACCGACCAGGGCGCGCGGGCCAAGGCCCGAGCCCTGCAACAGCGCCGCGCCGATCGCCTCGTTCGTCACGGCCATCATGGACCGCACGATCGAATTGCCGGACAGCTGATCAACCTCGCCATCCTGCGACAAGGCCGCCAGGGCGCCTGCCGGGACGTCCAGTCACCGCTCCGCCGTCCAACCGGCGCGCCACGCGCAGCCCGTGCCGCGCTGCCAGCTCGTCGACCTTGGCCTGGCTGCCCGTCAGAATCACCGACGTCGGCCGCGCATCGCCCGCCTGAATCTTCTGCTCCAGGTCTTCCGACAGCCGCGCGCGCCGGCCCTGAGCGGCGGCGTCGTTGGCGGCCACAATGGCCATGCACGACGCGACCGCCAGAAGGCGGCTTGCAGTGGCTAGGAGTCCCCGGCGCGAAAGAAGCGACATAAGGCTTGCTCCGTTCTAACGTCTACGAGAATTGGCTGGTATAGGACTGCAGCGATTCCACGAGAACGCGCTGGGACCCGTAAGTCCGGATGGTGATCAGGTGCCCATCGCGAATGTGGTTGTAGATGGTCCGGCGCGACACACGCAGCAGTCGGGCCGCTTGCTCCAGGGACACGCTGCGGCCAAGCGTTTCCGGCAGCGCAATGGAGGGTCTCTTCGGGTCATTGAGTTGGGGGGTTTCCGTTTGCTCCATGCTTCCCGTAATGGCAGGGTCCGTACCGGCCCAGTTAGCCGGATGTGTTAGGTTGATAAGTTGTTTGGCATCAGTCTGTTGCGGATGATTCGTGCGCCGGCCTCGGCGAGACGCCGATAAGGCTTCAAGCCAGGGTTCTGGCCCCGCGCGTTAGCACGACAGGACCCGATGGTGGACTGGTCGCAAAATGCACGGAGAATGACGTCTTTCACATTTTTTTTGACCGGTCCAGGACCGGCCAAGAAATGAGCCGGGGTAGCGTCAAATGGGCCGGTTTAAGCGCTTCGTGGGCGCCTTTATCACTGGAGCGCTGGTGCTGGGCGGCATCTGGTACTTCCGCCCCGTCGCCCCAGACGCGCCGTCAGGGACGGTAGTCGAGGCTCCGCGCCGCGGTGGACAGCTCGTCACGACCGTCCGGGCCGAGCCGCGCTCCTTCAACCGCATCACGGTTCGCACGCAGTCGGCGGAGCTGTTGAGCGTGCTGACGCAGGCACGCCTGGCGCGGGTGAACCGGTCCACGTTCGAACTGGAGCCGTGGTTGGCCGAGCGCTGGGACTCGAGCCCCGATGGCCTGACCCACACGCTCTACTTGCGCGACGGCCTCAAGTGGTCCGACGGCACACCGCTGACGGCGGAGGATGTGGTCTTCTCGTTCCGGGCAGGCACCGACGAGAAGATCAGCGCGCTGGCCCCATCGCTGATGGCCGGGGGCAAACCCATCACGGCCACGGCGGTGGACCCGCGCACCGTGCGCGTGACCTTTGCCGGGCCGTCCGGTCAGGGGCTGCGAATGCTGGACGTATTGCCCATCCTGCCGCGCCACAAGCTGGAATCCGCCTATACGTCCGGCACCTTCGCCGAGGCCTGGTCGATGCAGACGCCGCCGGCCGACGTGGTCGGCGCGGGGCCGTTCGTGTTCAGCGCGTACCAGCCGGGACAGCGGGTGGTGCTGGACCGCAATCCCCACTACTGGCGCATGGCGGCCGACGGCAAGCCGCTGCCGTATCTGGACCGCATCGTGCTGGAAGTGGTGCCGGATCAGAACGCCGAGCTGCTGCGGCTGCAGTCGGGGCAAAGCGACCTGCCCCAGGACGCGATCCGCTCGGAAGACTACCTGCCGGTGCGCCGTTCGGAGGAACAAGGCGCGCTGAAGATGGTGGAGCTGGGCGTCTCCCTGGACGCGGATGCCTTGTGGTTCTGCCTGAAGCCGGCGGCAAAGCAGAAGGACCCGCGATTCGCCTTCGTGAGCCGCAAGGAATTCCGTCAGGCGCTGTCGCACGCCGTGGACCGCGAGGCCTTTGCGCAAACCGTGTTCCTTGGCGAAGCCGTGCCGGTGTGGGGCACGACCACGCCGGGCAACGCCACCTGGTTCAATCCGAACCTGACTCGCTATCCCCACGACCCGGCCAAGGCCAAGGCGCTCCTGGCCAGCATCGGCCTGATGGACCGCAACAAAAACGGTGTCGTGGAGGACGAACGCGGCACCGAGGCGCGCTTCACCGTGATCACACAGCGCGGCCTGGGCTGGTACGAGCGCGGGCTCGCCGTGATCGGCGAAGCCACGAAGCAGATCGGCGTGGTGTTCGACGTGGCGCCGCTCGAGAACGGTGCGATGATCCAGCGGATGCTGGCGTGCGACTTCGATGCCATCTACATGCGCTTGCTGACGGACCCTGAGCCGGGGGCGAATCTCGACTTCTGGCTCAGCTCCGGCTCGGCGCACGTCTGGAACCGCGAGCAGAAAACGCCGGCCACGCCGTGGGAGGCGCAGATCGACGAGCTGATGGCGCAGCAGGCCTCCCCGATGGACCAGGAGCAGAGACGCGCGCTGTTCAACAGCGTGCAGCTGATCATGGCGGAGCAGCTGCCGGTGCTCACGTTCGCGGCGCCGCGCATGTACTCGGCGCACACGGCGCGCGTGCGCGGCGTGGTGCCGTCGGTGATGCGCCCACCCGTCTTGTGGAACGCCGATTCGCTGAGCGTGGCCGACGGCGGCACGTCGGTGTCGCTGGTCCCCGCGCAACGCTAGGCGAATGCTGCGGTTCTTTCTTCGCCGCGCAGCCTTCGCCGTCCTACTCGTCGTCGTCTCGTCCTCCTCGGCGCTCGTGCTGACCCGCCTTGCACCGGGGGACGTCACCGCGGAACTGGGTCCTCGGGCCAGCGCCGCCGACCTGCGTGCCGTACGCGCGCAGCTCGATCTGGATCGCTCCATCGGCGCCCAGTGGGCGCTTTGGGTGTCGCGCGCGGTGCGGGCCGACTTCGGGCGGTCGTACCTCTACAACCAGCCGGTGCGTGGGCTGGTGGCGCGCGCCGCGCTGAACACGGCGGTGCTGGCCGTTTCGGCTCTCCTGGTGGCCACACTGTTGGGCGTCGGCTTTGGAGTGGCGACGGGGCGCGTGGGAACCGCCGGCCTCAGCGCGCGCTGGCGCGAGGCGATTCGCGCGATGTCCCTCCTGTTCGTGTCCGTGCCGCCGCTCGTCACATCGCTCCTGCTCGTGATGATCGCCGCCCGCACGGGATGGTTTCCCGTGGGCGGCATGTCGTCCACGGCCGCGGCCAGCATGACCTGGGGCGGGTGGCTGATCGATCTCGCGTGGCACATGCTGCTGCCGACGCTGGCCCTGGCGCTGCCGGTGGCCGCGGTGTTCGAGCGGCTGCAGTCGCAGGCCCTGGGTGAAGTGGCAGGGCAGCCCTTCCTCACGGCGGCGTCGGCGCGGGGCGTCTCCGAGTCCGACGTGTTATGGCGGCACGCCTGGCCCGTGTCCCTGCGGCCGATGTGCGCGGTGTTCGGCGTGGCCGTGGGTGCATTGCTGTCGGGCTCCTTCATCGTGGAGCACGTGACGTCGTGGCCCGGGCTGGGTCAGCTGATGTACGAGGCGCTGAAAGCGCGTGATATCTACCTGGTGGCGGGGTGCGCGGCCACGGGGTCGCTCTTCCTCGCGGTCGGCTCGCTGGTCGGCGATCTGCTGCTCGCCGGCGTGGACCCGCGCGTGGCCGAGGCGGGCGTGTGAGGCGCCTGGGGGCCGTCCTCCTCACCGGTGTCACCCTGGTCACGCTGGGCGCGCCGTGGCTGGCGCCCAACCCGCCGGACCGGCGGTTCGATGCGCTGCTGTATGCACCCCCCACCGTCGTTCACCTCTTCGACGACGGATTGCGCGCGCCCTTCGTGCGCCCCTTGCGGGTGGTCAGCCGGCTCGAGCGGCGGTTCGACGAGACGCCTGGCGCCGTGGTGCCGCTGCGATGGCTGACATCGCGGACCCTCGTGACGGCCGATCCCGATGGCGGCGCACCCTTGCTGGTGCTGGGAGCAGACGGCTTCGGCCGGGATCTGTTCTCGCGCCTGCTGCACGCGGCGCGCATCACGCTGGCGCTGGCTATCGTGTCCACGCTCGGCGCCACGCTCCTGGGCACGCTGCTCGGCGGGCTGGCCGGCTACGCCGGCGGACGCATGGACGCGCTGCTCATGCGGAGCTCGGAGCTGATCCTGGTGCTCCCCGCGATCTACGTGGTGCTGGCGCTGCGTGCGGCCCTGCCCTTGATCGTGCCGCCGGCCACCACGTTTGTCGCGCTGGCCGGCATTTTCACGCTGTTCGGGTGGCCGATCGTGGCGCGCGGCGTGCGCGCCATTGTGCTGTCCGAGGGCCAGCAGGGAGCTACGTGCAGGCCGCGCGCGCGATGGGGGCCGGCCCGGCGCGCATCCTCACCGTGCACGTTCTGCCGGCTGCCCTCGGCCATGTGGCCTCGCAGGCCACGCTGCTGATGCCGTCCTTCATCCTGGCGGAAGCCACGCTGTCGTACCTGGGTCTCGGCTTTCCCGACACCACGCCCACCTGGGGCACGTTGCTGCAGGATGCCGCAAACGTCGCGCTGCTCGGCGACGCACCCTGGACGCTCGCGCCAGCCGCCGCGATTTTCATCGTCGTCGTAGGGGTGAACCTGCTGCTCCAGGGCCGCGGCCGCGTCCCTGTACAATGAGTAGTCACGTGTCTTCGCCGCTTCAGAACCCGCGACGTCCGTTCGCGGGCATCCACACCCCGATTGCCACGCCGTTTCAGGAAGACGGAACGGTTGACGAGATGGCGTTGCGGCGCAACATCGCGCGGTGGATGCAGACACCGCTGACGGGCCTGGTGGTGCTGGGGTCAAACGGGGAGGCCCCCCAGCTGGACGACTTCGAGGCCGACGATGTCGTGACGATCGCCCGCGAAGGTGTGCCGCGCGATCGAACGTTCATCGTCGGCACTGGCCGAGAGTCCACGCGCGCCACGATCCAGGCCGGCAAGCGCGCCGCCGAGGGTGGCGCCGATGCGGTGCTCGTGCGCACCCCGTCGTTCTTCAAGGCACAGATGACCGCCGAGGTGCTGGAGCGTCACTATCGGGACGTCGCCGACGCCTCCCCCGTGCCGGTGCTGCTCTACAACGTGGCGATGTTCACGGGCGTCACGCTGCCCGTCGACAGTGTGGCGCGCCTCTCCGAACATCCGAACATCGTGGGGATGAAGGAGTCGGGCAGCGACATCGGCTACATCGCGGATTGTGTGACGCGCACGCCCGGCGGACTTCACGATGCTGGCCGGCTCGGCCACCACGTTCTTCCATGCGCTCTGCGCTGGCTGCGACGGCGGCGTGCTGGCCCTGGCGTCTCTTTTCCCGGACGATCTGGTCCGCATGCGGGACAGCGTCCTTGCCGGGGAATCTGGACGAGGCCCGAGACCTGCAGCGCCGGCTGACGCCGATCGCGCGTTCGATCGGCGGCACCTACGGCGTGGCCGGTTTGAAGGCCGCCCTCGATCTCATCGGCTTTCACGGCGGTTCGCCGCGCCCGCCGCTGCGTCCGGCATCGCCCGACGTCGTGGACGTCATTCGCACGCAGCTCGAGGCGCTTGGCGCGTTGTCACACGCTGCATCCACCGATTCCTTCAGACACTGAGGTTCACCGTCGCACCCATGCCGTTGCCGCTCCCATCCACTGAACGAATCCTGCTGGGCCCCGGCCCGAGCCTCATCTCCCCGCGCGTGATGCGCGCCATGGCCGCGCCCGTGCTCGGCCATCTCGATCCGGATTTCGTGCCGCTCCTCGACGAGACGCGAGAGCTGCTGCGGCGTGTCATGCGCGCGGACGACCAGGCGCTGACCATCGCCACGTCCGGCACGGGCACGTCGGCCATGGAGGCCGCGGTCGCCAACATCGTCGGCGAGGGCACGAAGGCGCGTGGTGGTCGTCACCGGCTATTTCGGCGATCGGCTGGCGCAGATCATGGAGCGCTACGGCGCCGACGTCCGCCGCATCGACGTGGAGTGGGGCAGGGCCGTCGATCCGGCGCAGCTCGCCAGCGAGTTGAAGCGCGAGGGCGCGGACGTCGTTGGCCTGGTGCAGGCGGAAACGTCCACCGGCGTGCTGAACCCGGTCAGGGAGTTGGCGGCGGTCGCGCGCGACCACGGCGCACTGACCATAGTGGACGCCGTGACCTCGCTCGGCGGTCACGAGCTGGACCTCGCCGGGTGGGGCATCGACGTCGCCTACTCCTGCAGCCAGAAGTGCATCGGTGCGCCGTCCGGCATGTCGCCAATCGCCATATCGGGCCCGGCACGTGCGCGCATGGTCAAGTGCCGCAGCTTCTACCTGGACCTCAAGCTGCTGGATGACTACTGGGGCAGCCGCAAATACCACCACACGCTCTCATCCACGATGATCTACGCGCTGCGCGAGGCGTTGCTGATGATCGAGGAAGAAGGCCTGCCGGCCCGCCACAAGCGGCACTGCAGGCACCACCGCGCGTTCGCAGCTGGCATCGAGGCGATGAACCTCTCGCTCTTGCCGCCGCCCGGGGAGCGGTTGTGGACGCTGAATACCGTCCGCGTACCGCCGGGCGTGGACGAAGCGGCCGTGCGGAAGACGCTCCTCACCGTGTTCAACACCGAAGTGGGCGCGGGCCTGGGGCCGTTGGCGGGCAAGATCTGGCGCGTGGGGCTGATGGGCGCCAGCTCGACACCGCAAACCCTGCTGCAGTTTCTGGCCGCGCTGGAGTCGGCGCTCGCCGCCAACGGGCACCATGCGCCGCCGGGCGCGGGAGTCGCCGCGGCACAAATGGCGCTCCGAGGATAGCGCTACGATCTAAGGAAGATGATCGCGCTAATGAAGATGATCGCGGTCAGGGTGCGCGTGGCGATTGTCGGCGTCGTGCTTCTTGCGACGCTCGTGCCTGCCTGTGCCACCAACCCGGTCACCGGGCGCAGTCAGCTGTCGCTGATGAGCGAGGCGCAGGAGATTGCCCTCGGCAAGGACAGCGACGCGCAGATTCGCCAGGAGATGGGCGTCTACGACGACCCGCCGCTCCAGCGTTACGTGAGCGACATCGGTCTTCGGATGGCCAAGCTCTCGCAGCGGCCCGGCCTCCCCTGGCAGTTCACCGTGGTGGATCAACCCGCCATCAATGCGTTCGCGTTGCCCGGAGGCTTCATCTACCTGACCCGGGGCATCCTGCCGTTCCTCGAAGACGAGGCGGAGCTTGCCGGGGTGCTCGGGCACGAGATCGGACACGTGACAGCGCGGCATTCCGCGCAGCAATACACGCGCGCCGTGGGCGGACAACTCGGCCTCGCGGCGCTCGGCGTGTTCGTGCCGGCCGCGCGACCGTTCGGGGAGGCCTCGCAGCAGGCCATGGGCTTGTTGTTTCTCAAGTTCGGCCGCGACGACGAGCTGCAGTCCGACGAACTTGGCGCCGGCTATGCAGCCGCGGGCGGGTGGGACCCGGCCGGCGTGCCCGGCATGCTGACGACGCTCGGCCGGTTGGCCGAGGCGTCGGGTGAGCGCAAGGGTGTTCCCAACTTCTTGTCCACACATCCTGAACCGCTGGCGCGGGTGATGGAGATTGCCTCGACGGTCGCCAAGTTGAAGGCCGGCGGCGGGTCGTTCGTCACGGCTCGCGAGGCGCTGACCGGACGGATGGCGGGCGTCATTTACGGCGACAACCCGGAGCAGGGGATCTTTAGAGGCTCGACGTTTCTCCATCCACCGCTGCGATTCCGTCTCGACTTTCCGAACCAGTGGGTAGGGGCCAACAGCGCCCGGCAGGTCATGGCGCAGGCGCCGAAGGGCGACGCGTTCCTGCTGCTGCAATTGGTCCAAAAGCCGCAAGGGAGTTCGATTCAGGACGTGGCCGTAGCCAGCATGCAACAGGCCGGACTGCCTCACGTGCGAGGAGAGCGGACGTCGATCGGCGGTTTCGAGGCCTACGTGGGGACCTACCAGGGCGCCATCGAAGGGCTGGGTCAGGTGGCCAGCCGCGCCGCGCACATCCGCTACGCCGACAATGTGTTCGTGATTGCCGGGCTGACGCCCCCAGAGGCCTTCGACCAGTACAGCGGCATCTTCGACACGACGTTTCGCAGCTTCCGCTCGCTGTCGGCGGCCGAGGCGGCGGCGATCAAGCCGGCCCGCATCGAGCTCTACACCGCGCGGGACGGGGATACCTGGGCGGCGCTGGCCGAGCGATCAGGTGGCGCCATTACGCCTCTGACGCTGGCCGCGATGAACCACACCGATGTCGGCGCGGCGCCTCGCGCCGGCGTGCGGCTCAAGATCGTGGTGGCGGGCTGAGATGGGCTACAGCGGGGGACGGCGATCGCGCGCGAAGGGGTGGTGGGGCAAGGGCGCCGCCGTGGTCGGGGCGTTGGCGTTCACCGCCGTGGTGGTGGTGTACCTGATGCTGCCTGACGTGCGCCTGCTGGCCACATCCAATCCCCCCACGACGGCGTTCATGGAGCTGCGCGCCGCCGAGGCGGAAGCCGAAGGGCGGAAGGTCCGTCGCATCTATCAGTGGGTGCCGTACCGACGCATTTCGCCGCACCTGAAGCGCGCGGTGCTGGTGGCCGAGGACAGCGCGTTCTGGGATCACGAAGGCATCGACATCGAGCAGATCAAGGTCTCGATCGAAAAGGCCATCGAGCGCGGCGACGTGCCCCGCGGCGCCAGCACGATTACACAGCAGCTGGCGAAGAACCTCTATCTGTCGCCGTCGCGCGATCCGCTCCGCAAGGTGAAGGAGCTCATCATCACGCGCCGGCTCGAAGCCGCGCTGCCCAAGGCGCGCATCCTGGAGATCTACCTGAACGTCGTGGAGTGGGGCGATGGCATCTGGGGCGCCGAAGCGGCTGCGCGCCAGTACTTCGGCGTCTCGGCGGCATCGCTGACCCCCGCGCAGGCGGCGCTCCTGGCCGGCGCCTTGATCAACCCGATTCGCTACAGCCCAGGGCGTCCCCCCACGCGGCTGCTGCGCCGGCAGCAGATCATCCTGGCCCGCATGGGCAGCGTGGAGCCACCGGTGCCGCCGCCCACGCCCATACCCATTACGGAAGAACCGCTGCCGCCAGAACTCGAGGACGCTCCGCCTGCCGACGCGGGCCAGGAGCCCGCTGCCGACCCGGTCCCGGACCAGGGTGTAAGTCCTACGCCTTCTGAATCGCCTCAGCCCTGAACCGGGTTGCGTCGGTCTACCCATCTTCGGGGCGTCGTGAACGGCGCTCGGTAGTGGGATTCCTACTCGAGTTCTGTCTGCGGCGAGCGGCTGCCGCCACCCGACGGTTTGCCCGTGTCCCGCTGACATGCTGCTCGGAACACGAATTGCATTTCAGTCACACCTTTGGAACGCAGTCGTCGGCGATCAGTCGCCCACGGAGGGGATCCTGATGCAGCCCTCGATTGGATTACCCATGTGCAAGTCAGTGTGGCTCGTGTGTTTTGTCCTCGCGTTTCCCCCCGCCGCTTTCGCTTTACCGATTCTTGGGTCGCCGGAGTTCGGGCCCGCGGCCGAACAGCCGGTGATGATCCTTCCGGAGCCAGCGGCTCTGGTTCTCACCGGCTTGGGTTTGACGCTGGTGGCGTGGCGCGCCAGACGGCGGCGGGCTCAGTAGGTTCGGCGGGCTATTCGATGCGGCGCGCGCCAAGCAGCCGGCGCGACCAGTAGCTCGACGACAGTCGCTCGACCCGCACGACGCCCCTGGAGTTGGGGGCGTGCACGAACGATTCTCCGTCCAACGCGATGGCCACGTGCGAGGCACCGTCCGATTCGGTGTTGAAGAACAGCAGGTCCCCGGGGCGCAGATTGCCGGCGTCGATTTCGTAGCCGACCTGGTATTGCCGCCGCACGTCGCGGGGCAGCGCGATCCCCTGACGCGCGAACACGTACTGCACCAGCCCGCTGCAGTCGAAACCCGACGGATCGCTGCCACCGATCTTGTAGGGCACACCCCGCAGATCCAGCGCCGTCGCCAGAGCCAAGGTTCCGGGCGTCTCGAGTAGCGCGGCCGGGGCCGGTGCGGTCGCGACGGCGGGGGGCTCGGCGGCCGTGGGTGATCCCGGCGGCGCTGCCGCAGCCGGCGCGGGCGGCTCGGTTGGCGCCGGGCGCACGGCAGCAGGTTGCGCGCCCGGAAACGGGCGCGGCACCGCACCGGAGGAGGCGCATCCAGCGACCGCGATGGCCAGGCAGGACACCACCAGAAGAGTCAGAGTGCGCATCGCGGTCTCACCTATCGGCGTAACCCACTGCGTTCGTTAGACGTTATGGTAACAGGTCGGCTTGACACGGTGGAGCCGCGCACCGCATCATCCGGCTATGGAGCAAACGCTCCTCCTCAACGCGTCCTACGAGCCTCTGAAGGTCGTCAACTGGCAGAAGGCGATTACGCTCTGGTGCCAGGGAAAGGTGGAGGTGATCGCGGTCCACGACCGCGAGATTAGGGCGGTGTCCGTCAGCTTCAAGCTGCCTTCGGTGATTCGGCTGCTCCGGTTCGTGAGGATTCGCCGTCGCTTCGACTACGTCCCCTTCTCCCGCGCAAATATCTACGCGCGCGACAGCCACACTTGCCAGTATTGCCGCCAGGCGTTTCAGACTATGGACCTGACGTTCGACCATGTCGTGCCCGTGGCGCACGGTGGTCGCAAGGACTGGGAGAACATCGTCACGTGCTGCATCAACTGCAACCGGCGCAAGGGCGGACGCACGCCCGCGGAAGCCGGCATGCGGCTGATGCGCTCGCCCCGGCGCCCGGATTCCGCCCCTGCCATTCGCCTCACCATCGGCATCGGCATGCGCAACGCGCCCGAGAGCTGGCGCGACTACCTGTACTGGAACGTCGAGCTCGACGACGAATCGGACGAGAAGTAAGGCGGCCTGATGATCGCGGCGAGCCCCGGGCGGGCTGTTGAAGGGGCCCGCGTCACGCTGTCGGGCTCCGGTCTCGAAGCCGTGGCGCCCGGCGACGTCAGCATCGATGGCTCGCCCATCCATCTGGTTTTCGTGTCACCGCGCCGCCTTGTCCTCGTCGTCCCGTCGGGTTTGACCGGCGGCGCGATGGAGGTTCGAGGCAGCACCGGTTGGGTCGCCCCACTGATTGTCGGCGCCATCTGGGCCACGGGCCTCCATCAAGTGGACAGTCCCGTGTTCGATCCGGACGGCAATCTCCTTGTGACGTACAGCGGACCGCGGGGACAGGAAGCGCCCGTATCTGTCTTTCGCGTCACCCCCTCGGGTGCGCGCCAGCCATTCGTGTCGGGCATCGTGAACGCGACGTCGCTGGCGTACAGCCCCGATGGCTCGCTTTACGTGTCGAGCCGTTTCGACGGCGCCGTCTACCGGATCGACGCCTCCGGTACGCCGGTGCAAGTCGCGTCCGACCTGGGTGTGGCATGCGGGCTGGCGTTCGATGACGAAGGGTGGCTGTATGTGGGCGACCGCAGCGGCACCGTGTTTCGCGTGCGCGATAGCACGGTGGTGCCGTTTGTGACGCTGCCGCCCAGTGTGGCCGCCTTTCACCTGGCCATGAGCCCGACGAGCGAGCTGTTCGTCACTGCCCCCACACTGGGCTCGTACGACCACGTCTACAAGGTGGATCGACACGGAAACGTGGAAGCCCTGCCGCCGGCCTTCGGCCGCCCGCAAGGCCTGGCGTTCGCGCCGGACGGTTCGCTGTATGTCGCCGATGCGCTGGCGAGCGGGGGCGGCGTGTATCGATTTGCCGACCTGCGCTCGGAGCCGGAACTGGTGGTGGGCGGCAGCGGCTTGATCGGCGTGGCCTTCGGCGCCGACGGCGCCTGCGTGGTAGCGTCCAACAACACCGCCTATCGCTTCGACGCCGTCCAGTGATGCCAATGGACGCCTGACAAGACACACGATGCCTGGACTCTTCAGCAGAAAACCCATCGCCGACATCGAACAGGCCGAGTCCAGCCACTCGCTGAAGCGGGTTCTGGGGGCCGGCGATCTGGTGATGCTGGCGATCGGCGCCGTGATCGGAGCCGGCATCTTCGGCGCCATCGGCACGGCGGCCGCGGGCCAGGTGGGACCCGACGGCGTGGTGGTGCGGTATGGGGCCGGCCCGGCGCTGGTGCTGTCGTTCCTGCTCCTGGGCGGCGTGTGCGCGCTCGCGGCGCTGTGCTACGCGGAGCTGGCGGCCATGATCCCGCAGGCAGGCAGTGCGTACGCCTACGCCTACGCCACGCTGGGAGAACTGGTGGCCTGGATCATCGGGTGGGATTTGATCCTCGAGTACGCGGTCGGCAACGTGGCCGTGGCGATCTCCTGGGGCGACTACTTCAACACACTGCTTCGGGGGGTGGGCATCGACCTGCCAGCCTGGCTGACTACCGGCTACCGCACAGCACTTCTCAGCTCGAACCCCGACGTGAACGGCCTGCTGAGTACGGCCCCCCAGCTGCTCGGGGTGCCCATCCTGATCAACATCCCGGCCTTCGCGATTGTGATGGCGATCACCTGGGTGCTGCTGCGCGGCGCCCGCGAAAGCTCCACCGCGAACAACGTGATGGTGGTCGTGAAGCTGGTGGCGCTGGCCCTCTTCGTCGGCGTGGGGCTGATGGCGCTGGACACCGCCAACTACACGCCCTTCGCGCCCAATGGCTTCACCGGTGTGCACCAGGGGGCGGCCATCGTGTTCTTCGCCTACATCGGGTTCGATGCCATCTCGACCGCCGCCGAGGAAACCCGCAACCCGCAGCGCAACCTGCCGATTGGCATCCTGGGCGGGCTGGCGGTGTGCACCGTGATCTATGTGGTGGTGGGGGCCGTGCTGACCGGCATGGTGCCCTACGGCCAGCTGGCCGTCGCCGACCCGCTGTCCCGAGCGCTCGAGCTGGCCGGCTTCAGCGGCGTCAGCTGGCTGGTGGCGCTCGGCGCGGCGGCGTCGATGACAGCGGTGCTGCTGGTGTTCCAGGTACGGGCAGCCGCGCATCTTCTACGCCATGGCGCGAGACGGATTGCTGCCCGCGTGGGCCGCGCGCGTGCATCCGAAGACACGCGTCCCCTGGGCCACGACGATCATCACGGGCGTGCTGGTCGCGCTGGCGTCGCTTGTCGGCGACGCCGCCGAAACCTACGACTTGACCAACATCGGGACGCTGTTCGCGTTCGCCCTCGTGTGCGCGGGCGTGCTGGTGCTGCGTGTCGTGGAGCCGGATCGCCCGCGGCCGTTTCGCGTGCCGGCCGTGTGGGTGGCTGCGCCGCTGGGAATCGCCGCCTGCCTGTTCGTGATGGCCGGCCTGCCGCGCCAGGCGTGGGAGCGCTTTGGGCTCTGGCTGGTCCTCGGCGTCGTGTGTTACGCCGCCTACGGGTATCGCCACAGCCGCCTTCGGGTGCCGTAAGATAGAGGTTTCGGGAAGGCCCGGCCTTCCTCACCTTATGGCGCACGACTGGATTGCCGTACGCGGCGCGCGCGTACACAACCTGAAGAACGTCGACGTGGACCTGCCGCGCGACCGCCTGGTGGTCATCACCGGTCTGTCGGGCTCGGGCAAGTCGTCGCTCGCCTTCGACACCATCTACGCCGAGGGCCAGCGGCGGTACGTCGAGTCGCTCTCCGCGTATGCCCGGCAGTTCCTCGAGCAGATGGAAAAGCCGGACGTGGACCTGATTGAGGGGCTGTCGCCGGCCATTTCGATCGAGCAGAAGACCACCGGCTCCAACCCGCGTTCCACGGTCGGCACCGTGACCGAGATCTACGACTACCTGCGCCTGCTCTTCGCCAACATCGGCGTGCCGCACTGCTCGAACTGCGGCCGCGAGATCTCGGCCCAGACGCTGGAGCGCATTCTCGACCTGGTGATGTCATATCCGCAGGACGCCCGCATCAACGTGCTGGCGCCGGTGGTGCGGGGCCGGAAGGGCGAGTTCAAGAAGGAGCTGCAGGCGCTCCGCCAGCGCGGCTTCAGCAAGGCGCGGATCGACGGCCAGTTCCGCTCGCTAGAAGAGGACCTGAAGCTCGACCGCCGGCGCAACCACAACATCGACGTGGTCGTGGACCGGCTGATCATCAAGAGCGGCATCGAGCGACGGCTGGCCGAGTCGCTGGAAGTGGCCCTCGGGCTGGCCGACGAGATCGTGATCGTCAACACCTTCGAAGGCGGCGACGAGCTGTTCTCGCGCAAGCTGGCCTGCGTGACCTGCGGCATCTCGATGCCCGAGCTGACGCCGCGCGCGTTTTCCTTCAACTCGCCCCACGGCGCCTGCACCGGCTGCCAGGGGCTGGGCGCGACCTACGACTTCGATCCGCGCCTGATCGTGCCCGACGAATCGAAGTCGCTGCTCGACGGCGCCATCGCTCCATGGGCGAAGGGCGACCGGAAGCTGGTGCGCGAAGCCGTGCTGGGGTTGGCCAAGGCCCACGGGCTCGATCCCCAGGCACCATTCGCCAAGCTGTCGAAGAAACATCGCGATCTCGTGCTGTACGGCCTCGGTACGGCCAGACGGGGCGCGGTGGCCGGCACGGCCGACGACGAGCCTCCGGACGAAGTCGAGGACGACGGCGAGGCCGAGTTCGAGATGCCCAAAGCGCGGCGGCCGTCCGGCGGCGACACGCTGTTCGGCAAGACCTTCGAGGGCGTGATTCCGAACCTGCGGCGGCGCTACGAGGAAGGATCGTGGACGGTCCAGGAGGACCTCGAGGTCTTCCGCATGCTGCGCGAGTGCCCCGGCTGCCACGGGCACCGGCTGAAGCCGCAGAGCCTGTCGGTGAAAGTGAAGGGGCGCGGCATCGCGGAATACGTCAGCCTTCCGATCAGCGAAGCGGTGGGCGTGTTCGACGCGTTCGAGCTGACGGAACGCGAGGGGCTGATCGCCAACCGCGTGCTGCGCGAGATCCGCGACCGCGTGCGGTTCCTGTACGACGTGGGCGTGGGCTACCTGACGCTCAACCGCAGCGCGGCCACGCTCTCGGGCGGCGAAGGGCAGCGCATCAGGCTGGCCACGCAGATCGGCGCACACCTGAGCGGCGTGCTGTACGTGCTGGACGAACCCTCCATCGGGCTGCACCAGCGCGACAACCGGAAGCTCTTGTCCACGCTGTGCCGGCTGCGTGACCTGGGCAACACCGTGGTGGTGGTCGAACACGACGAGGAAACCATCCGGACCGCCGACTACGTGGTGGATTTGGGCCCGGGGGCGGGAGAGCACGGAGGGACGGTGATCTTCCAGGGCCTGCCGCAGGCACTCCTGTCGGGGGCGCCCGATTCGCTGACCGGCGCCTACTTGCGCGGCGAGAGAGCCATCGCGACGCCGAGCGTCCGGCGGCAGCCGGCGCGCGGGGCCATCTGCATTCGAGGTGCGCGCGCCAACAACCTGAAGAACATCAACGTGAAGATCCCCATCGGCGCGCTGACAGCGGTCACCGGCGTCAGCGGCTCGGGCAAGTCCACGCTGGTCAACGACATCCTGTATCGCGCGCTCGCGAAGAACATCTACCGCGCCGCCGCCGAGCCCGGTCCGCACGACGGCATCGACGGCACGGAGCTTATCGACAAGGTGATCGAGATCGACCAGTCACCCATCGGGCGCACGCCGCGATCCAACCCCGCCACCTACACGGGGATGTTCACCTACCTGCGCGAGCTGTTCGCGATGATGCCGGAGTCCAAGGCGCGCGGCTTCCGCGCGGGGCGGTTCTCGTTCAACGTGAAGGGCGGCCGGTGCGAGGCGTGCCAGGGCGACGGCGTCATTGCCATCGAGATGCACTTCCTCCCCGACGTCTACGTCACCTGCGAGCAGTGCAAGGGCCGCCGCTACAACCGCGAAACGCTCGACGTGCACTACCGCGGCCGTTCGATTGCGGAGATGCTCGACCTGACGGTCGATCAGGCGCTGCCGCTGCTCGAGAATTTCCCGCCGATCGCCAACAAGCTCCGGACGCTCCAGGACGTCGGACTGGGGTACATCAAGCTGGGCCAGTCGGCCACGACGCTGAGCGGGGGGAAGCCCAGCGCGTCAAGCTGGCGCGTGAGCTGTCCCGCCGTGGCACCGGACGCACGCTCTACATCCTCGACGAACCGACGACGGGCCTCCACTTCGAGGACACCCGCAAGCTGCTCGACGTCTTGAGCAAGCTGGTCGAACAGGGCAACACGGTGGTGGTCATCGAGCACAACCTCGACGTGATCCGCTGCGCCGACTACCTGATCGACCTTGGACCCGAGGGTGGACACGGTGGCGGGCGAGTTGTGGCCGAAGGCACGCCCGAACAAGTCGCCGCGTCGGCAGTCCTCGGCGACCGGCGAGTTCCTTCGCCCGCTCCTCGGCAGCGCCGCCTGAGGCCAGATGACCACAGTGTAAGGGTTGCTCGGTGTGGTCGTCACACCACGTTCAACAACATGTTGAGACCAGCCTGAGGCAGCTCGTCATTTGTAACCATATTGATTTAATGGCCGATACGACTGAAGATCGCTCTTTCTTCGCGCCGGTATGCTTGTTGCTTTGACTCGGGCAGCCAGGACTGTCGAGCCTACATGACCCAACAGCGAACCATCCGCCGATCGACGTCCTGCGCGGGGATCGGTCTCCACTCGGGCAGCAAGGTGACCTTGTCCCTGAAGCCCGCTCCAGCGAACTTCGGCATTCGTTTCCGCCGCTCCGACCTGAACGGGTTCGAGGTGCCGGCCACCGTCGGCCACATCGGCGGCATCAACTACGCCACCGGGCTCGCCCGGGACGCGGTGCGCATCGACACGGTGGAGCACCTGCTCGCCGCCCTGGTGAGCCTCGGCATCGACAACGCGATCGTCGAGCTGAACTCGCCGGAAGTGCCGATCATGGACGGCAGCGCCGCACCGTTCATCTACCTGATTCAGGAAGCCGGCGTGAAGACGCTGACCGCGCCCCGGCGCTACATCAAGGTCCAGCGGCCGATCTCGCTGTCGCGCGGCGACAAGCGCATCGCGCTCTATCCGTCCGATCATTTCAAGGTCACCTACAGCATCGCCTACGACCACCCGCTGTTGCGCGAGCAGTCGCGCACGATGCGGTTGTCGGAGTCGGTGTTCGTGGATGAGATTGCGCCGGCACGGACCTTCACGTTCCTCAAGGAAGTCGAGCAGCTGCGCCAGCATGGGCTCGCGCTCGGGGGCTCGCTCGAGAACGCGGTGGTGATCGGCGAAACCGGCATCCTGAACAACGCCCTGCGGTTCGCCGACGAGTTCGTACGGCACAAGATCCTGGATGCCATCGGCGATCTGGCGCTCCTGGGACACCCGGTCGTGGGTCACCTGGTGGCGCATCGCGGGGGGCATAGCCTGCATACCGCATTCGCCGCAAAGGTGATGGCCGAGACCGATGCCTGGACGCTCGTCGAGGACGCGCCCGTCCCGCAGGCCGTCCGCGCGCTGGCGCCGGTCTCCGCCGACGCGCAGTAGCCGCCGCCGGCCAACGCTCTATTTCGCGATCCGGCGCATGTAGGCTTCCAGCTTGTCGTTCTCGTATTTCACGGTGTTCAGAAACAGGCTTTCGAGCAGGTAGGCCCGTCGCTCCTCGTCGCTCATCTGGTCGATGAGATGGGTGATTTCCCGAGACATGTCCTCGAAGGAGCGCTCCAGCCCGCGCCGCACCGTGACCTCACGATAGAGCGTCTCCATCACGGCCAGCAGATCCCCGTCGAGCGCAATCTCGGCGCCGGTGGTCGTCTTGATGGTCCGCATGGCTAGCCCCCAAAGCTGCGAACGGCAGCCGCTTCGTCGGCGTGGATTTCGAGGAAGTTGTGGGCGCCCGTCATCGACAGCATGGTCTCCACGCGTTTCTGCACGCCGGCCAGCTTCAGCACCCCGCCCGCGGCCGTGACCTGGCGATACAGGTCCATCAGGCACCCGATCGTCGCGCTGTCCACGTAGGTCACGCTGGTGAGGTCCAGCACCAGCTTGCTGCCGGCGCCGATGAGCGGCGTGACGGCGCCGGTGAATTCCGGCAGGAGCGGGTACATCAGGCGCGCTTCGTTGACGCGCACGATGGCGACGTCCTGGTTCTTCTCGGTGGTCACATTCATGGCGTAGCTCCACTCTTGCGCGCCGCGTCCTGCTGCTCGCGCAGCCGGCGGATGTGACGCGCCAGTTCGGTGCGTCCGCGGTTGATGCGCGACTTGACAGTGCCTTCGGGCAGCCGTAGCTCGGCGGCGATCTCGTGGTACGTGCGTTCCTGGATGTCGCGCAGCATCACTGCGGATCGCAGCGTGGGCGGCAGCGCGTCGAGGGCCTCGCGCAGCATCGCCACGCGATCCCGGTGCTCGAGCTGCGCGTGGGCGCTCAGCCCTGGCGCGACGGGCGTCAGCTCGTTCGGATCCACGTCGCGATTGATGGCCTCCCGCTCCTTGCGCGCGCTGCGGTAGTGATCGATGCACAGGTTCCGGCTGACGCTGACGAGCCACGTCTGGAAGTTGGCGCGGCGATCGAAGGTGTCGAGCGATCGATACAGCTTCAGGAAGACGTCCTGCGTCAGATCCTCGGCCTGGTCGTGGCGGCCGACGAACTTGTACGCGATGTTGAACACGCGCCGCCAATGCTGGCGGACGATGAGGTCCCAGGCTGCCTGATCACCGTCCAGGCACCGGGCGATGACGTCATCCATCGCGTGCGCCGATGAAGGGTCAGCGGGCATGCGGCAATGCGGCAGTGATCGCGCGCGAGACGTCGGAGGTTGGAATGTCGCGCATGATA
Organism: uncultured Acidobacteriota bacterium; assembly: GCA_963807235.1. Taxonomy (GTDB): domain Bacteria; phylum Acidobacteriota; class Vicinamibacteria; order Vicinamibacterales; family UBA2999; genus CAWEBF01. The sequence continues at coordinate 49,770 of CAWEBF010000033.1, read as the reverse complement.
ACATGCCCGAACCGCGTGTACCCACCGTTACGCCCTCCAAGATCAACGACTGCACTGCGATGGCGTGAGCCTCGAAGCCATCGTCCGGGAGGTCGGCACACCAGTCTACGTGTACAGCGCGCGCGCCGTCCGCGAGGCGTATCGGACGCTCGACGCCGCGTTCGCCAGTCACCCCCACGCGATCCACTACGCGCTGAAAGCGAACTCAACCCTCGCGCTCCTGCGGATCCTGCGCGACCTCGGCAGCCGCGTCGATGCGAACTCGATCGGCGATATCCAGGTGGCGATGCGCGCGGGCTTCGATCCGCGCGACATCGTGTTCACGGGCGTCGGCAAGACGCGCGACGAGCTGGCGTTCGCCGTTGCCACGGGCGTCAACACAATCAACGTCGAGTCGCCCGGCGAGCTCGATCGTGTGGCCGCCATCGCGGCGCGACCGGGGAACCGAGGTACGGGTCGCGGTGCGAGTGAACCCCGACATCGATGCGCGCAGCCATCCGAACATCTCGACGGGATTGAAGACGAACAAGTTCGGCGTGGCGCTGTCCGAGGCGCCGGCGATCTACAAGGCGCGCCGCGGGGTGAAGAGCCTGCGGTTCGTGGGCGTCCACATCCACATCGGGTCACAGATCACCACGGCCGAGCCGCTGGCACGGGCCGCGGAAGCGATTACGGGCCTGGCGCGGACGCTGCATGGACGACGGGGTGGCCCTGGAGCACGTGGATCTGGGGGCGGCCTCGGCGTGGCCTACGACGGGCGGCCCACCATCACGGCGGAGGACTACGCGGCGGCGGTGTTGCCGGCCCTTCGTCGCTGCGGGCTCCCGGTGGTGCTCGAACCGGGGCGCGCGATGGTGGCCCATTCGGGGGCGCTCGTGGCGCGCGTCGTCGACACGAAGCAGTACCCGGACGGCCGCCGCTTCGCCGTGCTGGACGCCGGGATGAGCGAGTTGATGCGTCCGGCGCTCTACGGCGCTCACCACCGCATCGTGCCGGTGGCCGCCCGCGGCTCGGCGGAGTCGGCGTGGGACGTCGTGGGCCCGATTTGCGAGACCAGCGACGCATTCGCTCGAGATCGCCAGCTCCCCGATCTGGAAGTGGACGATCTGCTGGCGCTCCTCGATACCGGCGCGTACGGCGCCGTGATGGCCTCCAACTACAACCGGCGCCCGCTGGCGCCCGAAGTGCTCGTGGACGACGGCGGCTGGACGCTGGTCCGCCGCCGTCAGACCATCGACGATCTGCTGTCGCTCGAAACCTGATGGCGCGCGGCCTGCTGATCGTGTTCGAGGGCCTGGACCAGAGCGGCAAGCAGACGCAGGCCGAGGCATTGCGCGACTGGCTGACCGACGCAGGGTCGCGTGGTACGCCTGCTGTCGTTTCCGACATACGAGACGCCCATCGGTGCCGAGATCGGGCGTGCCCTGCACGGCGAACGCGACTACGGCTCGGACGTGATGCAGCTGCTGTATGTCGCCAACCGCTTCGAATGGAAGCCTGAGATCGAACGCGAACTGGCCGCCGGTGCCGTGCTGGTATGCGACCGATACCTGGCGTCCAGCATCGCGTATGGCGAGGCGCAGGGACTGGACCCGACTGGCTGGCGGAGATTCAAGTGCCGCTGCCACGGCCCGACCTGACGCTGCTGCTCGACATATCGCCCGATGTCTCCCTGGCGCGCAAGCAGGCGGGGCGCGACAAGTACGAGCGCGACCTGCCGCTGCTCAGCCGCGTGCGGGCGAGCTACATACGCCAGGCCGGCGCGGACGAGTGGGCGACGATCGACGCCACTCGCGACCGCCTGGTTGTTAGCAGCGACGTGCTGAGAGCCGTGTCGCTGTTGCTTAGTCCTTAGTTAGTCGTTCCCCAACGACCTCCGGTGACGGCGCCTGCGCGAGCGTGAGAATCCGCACCTCACTCGCGCCCATCGCGCGCAACACTTCCGCGCACTCGTGCAGCGTCGCGCCCGTCGTCCGCACGTCGTCCACCAGCGCCACCACCCGGCCGCTGATGCACGCGGCACGCCGCCGCTTTCCGAGCAGCGGCGATGCCACGAAGGCACCGCGCACGTTCCGTCGCCGCGCCGCGGCGGGAAGGCCCACCTGGGCCCGCGTGGGGCGCACGCGCCAGAGCGCGTGAACGACAGGCGGACCGAGATGGCTGGCGAGGTCGGCGGCCTGATTGAACCCGCGCACGATGCGTTTCCACGGATGCAAGGGAACCGGCACCACGCAGGCGGCGTCGTGCAGCTGATCGCGGCCCGTGTCGGCCATCAGGCGCGCGAGCGGCCGCGCCAGCGACCGGCGGCCCTCGTATTTGAACGCGTGGATGATGGACCGCAGGGGTCCGCTGTAGTCGGCGGCCACGAGATCCGGGTTCGCTCCACCCTGCGCCGCCGGCGGCAGCGGGCGCACGGCGTGCCAGCACGCCGTGCACACGGGCCCATCGAGCGGCGATTCGAGAACCTCGCCGCACGACGCGCACGCGGGCGCGATGGTGACGGCCAGCAGCGCGTCGATGACCTGGAGGCCGGCGCGGTGCGACGCGAGAACGATCCTAGGACGCGAGCGTGGCGCCGGCGGGAGGGATCTCGTGCCGGCCAGCGTCGCCCCACAGCCGCTCGAGGTCATAGAACGCGCGGCACTCGCGGCTGAAGACGTGCACGACGAAGTTGAAGTAGTCCAGCAGTATCCATGCGGAAGCGGTGCCTTCGGTTCCCGCCGGCCGTTCGCCATCCTGCTTGAGCGCCTCGCGAACGGCATCGGCTATGGCGACGACCTGCCTGGGGTTGCCTCCCGTGCAGATCACGAAGAAGTCGGTGAACCCGCCCGCCTTGCGCAGATCCAGCACCACGATGTCGAAGGCCTTCTTGTCGCGAGCGGCTTCGATGGCGGTCGAGACGGACTTCGGGAATCGGCTTCGCCGAGCTGGTGTCTTCACTGCTGCGCTGGTGGTCGATTTACCTGTCCTGCTGTTCTTCATGCAAGCTGCTTACCGCTTCCGCTCCCGTACAGTCCGTGAGCCATGATATGCCGTTCCACCTGTGCCGGCACGAGATCGCCGACCCGTTCGCCGTCACGCAACCGTTGCCTCACCAGCGACGACGACACGTCCCGCGTGCGCGCCTCGACCGGGAAGATCATCGTCCCGGTCGCGGTTGGGCGGATGATCCCAACCGTGGCGGTGCGAGCCGACAGCCCAGGGAAGTGAGCCGCCAGCTGGGGTGCGGGCAGGCCCGCGCGTGAGATCACCGCGAAGTTCGCCGCGTCGAGGACGTCTGGATAGGCGCGCCACGAGGCAACTTCGGCGAAGGCATCGACCCCGATGATGAAGAAAAGTTGCGACGGCGCCCAGCCGTGCGCGTGCAGTTCCCGCAGCGTGTCGATGGTGTAGGACGAACCGGCGCGGCGCAGCTCGAGGTCGGACACTCGATACGCCTCGTGATCCGACGTAGCCAGCGACGCCATCGCGAAGCGATGGAACGGCGAGGCCATCGGATCCACGGGCCGGTGTGGCGGATCGTGTGACGGCACGAACCACACTTCATCGAGATCCAGCGCCCGCCGAGCCGCTTCGGCCGCGTCCAGGTGGCCGAAGTGTACGGGATCCAGCGTGCCGCCAAGAATCCCCAGGCTTCGCGGACGACTCATGGACGCGCGCGCATCGCCGGACGCAGCAGGTCCGGCCCCTCGCCGGGATCGTCGGCGCTGGTGGCATGGTCGGGCGTCGTGTCCGAGTCGCGAGTCGCCTCGATGACCCGCCACATGGCCTCGAGCAGCGCCGGCAGCCCTTCACCAGTGACAGCCGAGATCCGCATGAAGGGAAGCCCGAGTGACGCGACGTGGGCCTCGAGCCGCTCGAGTCGATCGGGCTCGTCGAGCGCGTCGATCTTGCTGGCGACCGTCACCTGCGGCTTGCCGAACACCGCTTCGTCGAAGAGCCGCAGCTCCTGGCGAATCGTGTCGAAGTCCTCCACCGGATCGCGGCCCGAGACGCTCGAGACGTCCACCAGGTGCACAAGAACCTTGGTCCGCTCGATGTGCCGCAGGAACTGGTGGCCCAGCCCGTGTCCCTGGCTGGCGCCCTCGATCAAGCCCGGCACGTCCGCCACCACGAAGCTGCGGTCGTCGCTCAGGCGCACCATGCCGAGGTTCGGGATGAGCGTCGTGAACGGGTAATCGGCAATCTTCGGTTTCGCCGCGGAGATGCGGGAAATCAGCGTGGACTTGCCGGCGTTGGGGAAGCCGATCAAACCGACGTCGGCCACCAGCTTGAGCTGGAGGTGAAGAGTCTTTTCCTCGCCCGGCTGGCCGGGCTCGATCCGCCGCGGGGCGCGATTGGTGGACGAGACGAACTGTGCGTTGCCGCGCCCGCCACGTCCGCCCTGGGCGATGAGGACCCGCTCGCCAGCCTCCACCATGTCGGCTGCGAGCACCTTCGCTCCGTCGGGCAATCGCTCGAACACCTGCGTACCAATCGGCACCGCGATCTCGAGGTCGGTGCCCGACGAGCCGGTGCGGTTCGAGCCCTGGCCGTGCTGGCCGCGCTGCGCTTTGAACTCGGGATGGAAGCGGAAATCGACCAGCGTGTTCTTGGTGGCCGCGGCGACGATGTAGACCGATCCGCCGTGCCCGCCGTCGCCGCCGTCGGGGCCGCCGCGGGGCACGAACTTCTCGCGGCGGAAGCTCAGGCACCCTCGGCCACCCTCTCCGGCCGACACGCGAATTTCGACGTCGTCGACGAACATGGTGGGAGCCGCCTGGCAGCGCCGAAATGGCGCCGCGCTCTATTCGACCGGGATGATCGAGATCTTGCGACCGTGCTGGCCGTGATCCTCGAACCGTACTTTGCCGGGGACCTTGGCGTACAGCGTGTCGTCCTTGCCCAGCCCCACGTTCAGCCCGGGCTCGAACCGGCGGCCGCGCTGCCGCACCAGGATGGACCCGCCGGTCACGATGTTGCCGTCGTGGCGCTTGACGCCCAGCCGCTGCGAGTTGCTGTCGCGCCCGTTGCGGGAACTGCCTTGGCCCTTTTTATGTGCCATGAGTGCGTCCTAGAGCTCGATGCCGGTTACGCGCACGCGGGTGAAGACGCTCCGGTGGCCACGCGTCTTCCGGAAGCCCTTGCGGCGCTTCTTCTTGAACACGCGAAGTTTCGGGCCACGCGCCTCACCGTCCACCACCCCCACCACCTTCGCGTTGGCCACGAATGGTGAGCCCGCCACGATGTCGCCGGCCGCCCGCTCCACGAGCAGCACCTGGTCGAAGGTGAAAGCCGAGCCGGTTTCCGCCGGCACGCCGTCCACTTCGACGACGGCGCCGGGCGTGACCTTCAGCTGACGGCCGCGAGCCTGAACAATCGTGTACACGTGGGGTACCTCGAAATTGAGAGAGCGACGTGCACAGGCCGGCCCCCTGGCCGCCCGCACAAAGTTCTTAGCTTAGCAGAGGGGGCCGCACTACTGCAAAAGGATCCTCGTGCCCTTCACTTTCTGGCTGCTCAAGGCGCTCAGAAAGCTTGGAAGCACGCGGTCCATCAGCTCGAAGTAGGAGGACAGCGCCGGGGTGGCCTGGTTGGCGTTGTAGAGAATCTCCTCACGCGCCGTCTGTGAGTGCATGACCGTGCCCGTCCGGCCGTCGATGAAGATGAATTTGGGGCTCAGCACGAACCCCTTGCGTTCCATGTAGGTGCGCACCGGCACCACGCGCCGCCGCCCGAACGAGTCGTACACTTCTTCTTCGCGCTGCACGATGCTGTTGCGCTGGTGCGGCGTGAAGAGCACGGTGCCCGTCACGATCAGGGGCTGCTGGTATTCCTCGCCGATCTTCTTCCAGTACTCCACGTTGGCGAAGACGTTGGAGTAGAGGTCCATTTCCTTCTCGTCCTTCGGCGCCGCGGCCGCCGGAGCCGATTCGCCGTTGCCGCCGCTCGAGCGCCCTTCGCTGGCCACGTCCATCAGCGGCAGCGAGTCGGAGTCGATGACGCGCAGCCCGGACTTCGTGCGCAGCTGGCTGCGCAGCAGGCGCGTTGTCTCGAGGTTGCCGTCCACATCCTCCGTGCCGCCCGAGATGAATCCGGCCACCAGCACGCGCTGAAACGCCGAGACGTCCATCGTGGGCCGGATCGGCGTCTCGATCGGGATCTCGGAATACGACGCGCACGCGGCGGTCAATGCCGCCACCGCCGCGCTACTGAGAGTCCTTGCGAGTCGTGCGGTCATTGATTTCCCTGAAGAGCTCGTAGTTCTGTTTGATAAGGGCGTTGCCCGGCTCGAGCTCCATGGCCTTTTCGTAAGCGCCACGGGCCTTGGTCAGTTCGCCCTCGTGCTCGTACGCAATCGCCAGGTTGTTGTGCGCCGCCGCGTAGCTGGGGTCCAGTTGCGCCGCGCGCTCCCATCGGTAGATGGCCTCGCGCCAGAGTCCGCGCTGGGCAACCTCGATCCCGAACTTCACCTGCTCCTTCGCGTCCCCTCGAGCGTCCGCTTGAGCGGGCCACGGCAGGCCGCCGAGAACCGCCGCGAAGGCCAACGCTTTCATCCACATACGGGAACTCGCTCTCACTATATCACCGGGTCTCGGCCGTTTCGGGCCGACTTGCACGGGTCAGACAGCGCTAATTCAGCAAGGAAGGTGCCACGGCAAATCGTTGGCAAACCACACGATCTCGGGCTTTGGAAGAGCCGGTGGACAGTAAGTGTTTTCGAAAGGTGTCACTCCCTCACCGCGGGCCGCGATCTGTTCCGGGCGGACGTGCGCCGCGCTCGCGACCCCGGGACGCGGCGCTGCTACACTGCTGGGCGGGTCTGGTGCCTTTCACGGCGCGGCGCAACGGCGCCCGCCAGGAGACACCCGATGACCCACGACCACGCCATCGCACTCTCGCTCCTCCCCAGCCTGCCCCGCACGGGATTGTCCGAGCGACTGCTGACCCACGATCCCACTCTCGTCGAGCTGGCTGCGCCCCTGCTGTCCCAGGCGCGAGACGCCCGCGCGAATGCTGCTGCGCGAGGTATCCACACCGTGGCCTGGAACGATCCCGCGTTTCCCGCGCACCTCCGCACGCTGGGCGACATGCCGCCCGCGCTCTGGTACCGCGGCACGCTGGACTGCGTGGCCGCTCCCGGCGTGGCGATTGTCGGCGCGCGGGCCGCATCGACCGCTGCGCTCGAAGCGGCCCGGCGACTCGGTGCGGACGTGGCCGCGCGTGGCGTCACCGTGATCAGCGGGCTCGCGCGTGGCGTGGATTCGGCGGCGCATCGCGGCGCGCTCATGACGGGCCGCACCGCCGCGGTGCTAGGCGGCGACGTGGGAGACGTGTACCCGGCGGAGCACGCCGAGCTCGCGAGCGACGTCGCGTCCGCGGGCGTAGTGCTCAGCGAATACCCGCCGGGGACGCCCGCTCTGCCGCACCACTTCCCGCTCCGCAACCGCATCATCAGCGGCCTGGCGCGTGTGGTGGTGATCGTGGAGGCCGCGGAGAAGTCGGGCTCCCTCATCACCGCGGCGTGCGCGCTCGACCAGGGACGCGAGGTGATGGCGGTCCCGGGGTGCGTCCTCACGGGCCGCAACCGCGGCGGGCACGCGCTCATCCGCGACGGGGCAAAGATCGTAGAGACCGCGGACGATATCGTGGGTGAACTGCGCGGCGCCGGGATCGCGGGAGCAGCCCCGCTGGCTGGTTCAAGTCTCGACGTATCAGGTGGTTCAGGTCGCGCGCTGCTCGATGTGCTGCGGCCGGGCGAGGCGTACGACGTGGACGCGATGGTGGCGGCGTCGGGGCTCGACGGCCCCACTGTCCTTCGCGCGTTGACCGATCTGGAACTGGCCGGTCTGGTGCGTCGCACGCCGGCCGGGATTTGCATTCGGGTGTGATGAACGTGCTAGTGTCCCGGAAGTAATGCCCAAACCGCTCGTCATCGTCGAATCGCCAGCCAAGGCCAAGACGCTCGGCCGCTTCCTCGGATCCAAGTACCGCGTCGAGGCCAGCTTTGGCCACATCCGCGATCTTCCCGAATCGGCCGCGTCGGTTCCCAAGGAGATCAAGGACAAGGAGTGGGGCCGTCTGGGCGTCGACGTCGACAGCGACTTCACGCCCTACTACGTCGTCCCGGCGGAGAAGAAGAAACAGGTGGCGCACTTGAAGACCGCCATCAAGGACGCATCCGAGCTGCTGCTGGCAACTGACCCGGACCGAGAAGGCGAATCCATCAGCTGGCACCTGACCCAGGTGCTGAAGCCGAAGGTGCCGGTCCACCGGATCGTTTTTCACGAGATCACGGAAGACGCGGTGAACGAAGCGCTGGCCAATCCTGGCGACGTGAACGACAACCTGGTGCGCGCCCAGGAGAGCCGCCGGATCCTCGATCGTCTGTACGGCTACACGCTCTCGCCGGTGCTCTGGAAGAAAGTGCAGACCGGTCTCAGCGCCGGCCGTGTGCAAAGCGTGGCGGTGCGGCTCATCGTGGAGCGCGAGGAAGAGCGGCGTGCCTTCCGCTCGGCGGAGTACCTGGGACCTCGAGGCGGCGCTCAAGGGCGATGGCCGCCAGTTCGTGGCGACCCTTGCACGCGTGGGGGACCGTCGCGTGGCGACCGGCAAGGACTTCGACGCCCAGAACGGCGCGCTCAAGAACGCCGCGGCCTTGTTGCTCAACGAGCAGGCCGCCGGCCTGCTGCTCGACGCGGTGCAGGCCAGCGTGCCCTGGCAGGTGACGTCGGTCGAGGAGAAGCCCGGCGCGGAACGGCCGGCGCCGCCGTTCACCACGTCGACGCTGACTCAGGAGGCGAGCCGGAAGCTGGGGTTTTCCACCGAACGCACCATGCAGGTGGCGCAGCGGTTGTTCCAGGGCGTGGACGTGGGCAAGGGCCAGGAAGGCCTCATCACCTACCATCGAACTGATTCGACCACCCTCTCGGAGAAGGCCCTGAACGAGTCTGCCAAGGCCATCAGCGAGATGTTTGGCGGCGAGTATTACGACGGGCCACGCCGGTATCAGACCCGCGTCAAGAACGCGCAGGAAGCGCACGAGGCCATCCGCCCGTCGGATTTCCGCCTGACGCCGAGCCAGGTGGAGAGCGTGCTCGACGCCGACGATTTCAAGGTCTACGACCTGATCTGGAAGCGGACCATGGCTTCGCAGATGGTCGATGCCCGCGTGCTGCGCACCACGATCGAAATCTCCGCGAAGGGAACCGGCAACGACATGGCGGTCTTCACCGCCAGCGGCAAGGCCATCGAGTTCGCCGGCTTCCGCCGCGCCTACGTGGAAGGCAGCGACGACCCGGCGGCCGAGCTCGAGGAGCAGGAAACGATCCTGCCGCAGTGCAGCGTGGGCGATCGCATCGACCGCGACGGCACGGCGGTGACACTGGTCGGCACGGAGTCGAAGCGACACGAGACCACGCCTCCCGCGCGCTTCACTGAAGCGTCGCTCATCAAGGAACTCGAGCGGCTGGGCATCGGCCGGCCGTCGACCTATGCCCCCACGATTGCCACCATCGTGCGCCGGGGCTACGTGTTCCGGCAGGGGAAGGCGCTCATCCCGAGCTTCACGGCGTTCGCCGTGACGAAGCTGCTGCGCGACCACTTCGGCGACTTCGTCGAGACCGACTTCACCGCCGAGATGGAGGACGACCTCGACGAGATCTCGCGCGGCGAGCGCGAGTCGTCGGCGTTCCTGAAGCAGTTCTACTTCGGCGACAAGAAACACCGCGGCCTGCTGACCGCCGCCGAGCAGGGGGCGGAGAAGGCCGACTACCCGGTGCTCGACCTGGGCACCGACGAAGAGAACGGCGATCCGGTCCGCGTGCGCGTGGGCCGCTTCGGACCCTTCGTGCAGGTGGGGGAGGGCGGGCCCGGCCGCACCGCATCGCTGCCCGAGGATGTTGCGCCGGCCGACCTCAGCGTGGCGCGCGCGCTCGAGTTGGTGCGCGCCAAGGCAGAAGGCCCTCGCGCGCTCGGCACCGACCCCGCGACCGACATGCCGGTGTTCGTGATGAATGGGCGCTACGGCGCGTACGTGCAGCTGGGCGAGACGCCCGAGGGTAAGAAGGCCGAGAAGCCGAAGCGCGCCTCGCTGCAGGCTGGGATGACCGAGGCCAGCGTGACCCTGGACGAGGCGCTGAAGCTGCTGTCGCTGCCACGCACGGTCGGCACGCACCCCGACGATGGCGCGCCCATCCTGGCGAACTTCGGCCGCTTCGGCCCCTATCTCAAGCACAACGACGAGTTCCGATCGCTCGAGAGCGAGGAGGACGTGTTCGCGGTGGACCTCGACCGCGCCGTGGAGATCATGCGCGCGCCCAAGCAGTCGCGCCGCCGTCAGTCCACGCAGAAGAAAGTCCTGCGCGAGCTGACGCACGAAGGGTCCACCATCAAGCTGCTGTCGGGCCGCTACGGTCCTTACGTGACCGACGGCACCGTGAACGCCTCGTTGCCGAAGGCCAGCAATCCCGACGCGCTCACGTTCGAGCAGGCCACGGAGCTGCTGTCGGCGCGGCGCGACATGGCGCCCGCGCCAAAGCGCGGCGCATTCGGCAAGAGTCGCGCGGTGAAGACATCCGGCGGCGCGCGGAAGAGGAAAACCGCCTGAATTCACAAGTCACAAGTCACAATTCACAAGTCACAAACTCCACAGTTGCATTGCAGTTTGTGAATTGTGCATTGTGCATTGTGAATTGACAGGCCAATGAGCGTTCATATCGTTGGTGGTGGGTTGGCGGGTTCCGAAGCTGCCTGGCAGGCGGCCAACGCCGGTGTGCCCGTGGTGCTCCACGAGATGCGGCCGGTGCGGCCGACCGAAGTGCACAAGACCGATCGGCTCGCCGAGCTCGTCTGCTCCAACTCCTTCCGCGGCGACAAGCTCGATAACGCAGTCGGCCTGCTGAAGGAAGAGATGCGGCGCCTCGGCTCGCTGATCGTGAGCGCGGCCGACGCGCACCGCGTGCCCGCCGGCGCGGCGCTGGCCGTCGATCGCGACCGGTTCGCGCAGGCGGTGACCGACGCCGTCACCCGCCACCCACGCATCACGATCGTCCGCGAAGAGGTGGCGCGTGTCCCCGACGACCCGTCGATGTTTCCGCTTGTGATCGCGACCGGCCCGCTCACGAGCGCCGCGCTCTCGGCCGACATCGCCGCGCTGGTCGGCGGCGATCACCTGTACTTCTACGACGCGGTGAGCCCCATCGTCCTCGCCGAGACAATCGATCACGGCAAGGTGTTTCGCGCCTCGCGCTGGGGGCGCAGCCTGCGCTCCGCCGAGGGCAGCCCCGCCGCCGACGGTCCGGCGTGCGGCGCCGACGACGGGGAAGGCGACTATCTGAACTGCCCGATGACGCGCGGGGAGTACGAGGCGTTCTATGCCGCGCTCACGACCGCCGAATCGGCCACCGTCCACGACTTCGAGAAGGAGACCTTTTTCGAAGGGTGTCTCCCGATCGAGGTCATGGCGCATCGCGGCACCGACACGCTGCGCTTCGGCCCGATGAAGCCGGTGGGCCTCGCCGATCCGCGAACGGGGCGCACGCCGTACGCGGTTGTGCAGCTGCGCCAGGACAACATCGCCGGCGACCATTACAGCCTGGTCGGCTTCCAGACCCAGCTCAAATGGGGCGAGCAGGCGCGCGTGCTGCACATGATTCCCGGGCTGGAACAGGCCGAGTTCGTGCGCTTCGGCATCGTGCACCGCAACACCTACATCAACGGCCCGACGGTGCTGCGACCGACCTGGCAGGTGAAGTCGCGCGACGATCTCTTCTTCGCCGGACAGATCTCGGGGGTCGAAGGCTATGTGGAGTCGGCGGCGTCAGGGCTGATTGCCGGCTTGAACGCCGCCGCCGTGGCCCGTGGCGCCGCGCCGCGGGTGCCGCCGCGCGAAACCGCGATCGGTGCGCTGGCGCACTACGTGTCGCACGCGGATCCACGGCATTACCAGCCGACCAACATCACCTTCGGCATCATGCCGCCGCCCGATCCGGCCGCCGGCGGCAAGCGGCTGGGCAAGGCCGAGCGCAAGACCGCGACCGCCGCGCGCGCCCTGGCGGCGCTGGACGGGTGGCTCCACGCCGAGGCCGTACCCGCGTGACCGGTCACGTGGCCGCGTTCGTGGACTTCCTGGCGCTCAACCGCAACGCCTCGGCCCACACCGTCGCCGCCTACCGCCGCGATGTGCTCCAGTACCTTGACTGCGTGGCGCGTCTCCGGGGACGCCCCGTCGAGAAGCTGGTTCCCTCGGATCTCGACCTGACGTGTGTGCGCGCGTTCCTGGGTGAGCTGCACAAGCAAGGGCAGGCGCGCGCGTCGGCGGCTCGGAAGCTGTCGTCGCTACGCGCGTTCGAACGCTACCTGCGCCGCGAGCAGCTGGTTGACTCCGAGCCCGCCGCGCTTGCCGCGGCCCCCAGGCGCGAGCAGCGGATGCCGGCGCACCTGAGCGTGGACGAGATGATGCGGCTCCTCGAAATGCCCGACACCTCGACGCCGCTCGGCCGTCGCGACCGCGCGATCCTGGAGCTGTTCTACGCCTCCGGGCTCCGGCTGAGCGAGCTGGTGGGCCTCGACCTGGAGGACGTGAACCTGAGCGCGCGGATGGTGCGGGTGATGGGAAAGGGGCGCAAGGAGCGCCTGGTGCCGTTCAATACGGCCACCAGGGACGCCATCGCGGCGTGGCTCAAGGATCGCGCGGGGATCGTGCGTGCGACAGGCGCCGCGCTGTTCGTGAACGCGCGCGGGCCACGGCTGACCGGCCGAAGCGTCCAGCGCCTCGTGGCGCGTTACGTGTCGGGCTGCAGCACGCGCTTCGGCATCAGCCCGCATGCCCTCAGGCATTCGTTCGCCACGCACCTGTTGCAATACGGAGCGGACCTTCGGGCGATCCAGGAGCTGCTGGGGCACGTGCAGCTTTCCACCACGCAGCGTTATACGCACGTGAACCTGGCGCAGCTGCAGGAGACCTACCGCCGCGCGCATCCCCGCGCGCGCCTGGTCTAAAAGGCGGCTGGAGCGCTGTCGAACATCACCGGCGTGGCCCGCCGGCCGCGCGGGAAGTCGATGCCGAGGGTCTTGATCTTGTAGTTCATCACGCGCGGGCTGATCGCGAGCAGCTCCGCGGCATCCTTCTGCACCCAGTTCGACATCTTCAGCGCCTCGACCAGCGCCAGGCGCTCCACTTCCTCGAGCGGGATGCCGGTGGGCGGGATCTTGACGACGGTCTGGCTGTCGCGCGGTGCGCCCAGCGTGCTGGTCTCACCCAGCCGGAGGTCGCTGGCGGCGATCTGCGAACCGTCGGCGAGCAGCATGGCCCGCTCGATGGCGTTTTCCAGCTCGCGGATGTTGCCGGGCCAGTGGTAGCGCATGAGGAGTTTCAGCGCATCGGGCGACAGGCCGTCCATCTTCTTCTTCAGCTCACCCGCGAACCTCCGGATGAAGAAGTTGGCCAGTGCCGCCACGTCGTCCTTGCGCTCGCGCAGCGGCGGCATCTCGATGGTCACGACGTTCAGGCGGTAGAACAGGTCTTCGCGAAACGCGCCCGCGTCCACCATCGTCGGCAGGTCGCGATTGGTCGCGGCAATCAGCCGCACGTCCACTTTCAGCGTCCGCGTTCCCCCCAGCCGCTCGAACTCGTGCTCCTGCAGCACGCGCAGGATCTTGGCCTGCGTGTTGGGGCTCATGTCGCCGATCTCGTCCAGGAACAACGTGCCGCCGTCGGCCTGTTCGAAGCGGCCGATGCGCTGCTTGTCGGCGCCCGTGAACGCGCCCTTCTCGTGCCCGAACAGCTCCGACTCGAGCAGGTTCTCCTGCAGGGCGGCGCAGTTGACCTTGATGAAGCTGCGCGCCGACCGCTGAGAGCTGTGGTGCACGGCGCCGGCAATCAGTTCCTTGCCCGTGCCGGTCTCGCCGCGCACGAGCACGGTGGTGTTGCTCTTGGCCACGCGCTTCACGACGTTGAGCACGTTGGCCAGCGCGCCGCTGGACCCGATGATCTTGTCGAAGTTGTAGATCTCGCCCTGCGTGTGCCGGAGGTAGTCGATCTCGTTCTGCATCCGGCGGAGGTCCAGCGCCTTCTGGATCTTGACCTCCATCTCCTCGATCTCGAACGGCTTCTGGACGTAATCGAACGCGCCGGCCTTCATGGCCTCGACGGCCGTGGACACGGAGCCGAAGGCCGTCATCAGGATCACGGACGACGACGGATGCAGCGCTTTCGCGGTCTTCAGCACGTCGATGCCGGTGCTGCCGCCCATGCGTAGATCGCTCACGATGACGTCGAACGACCCCTCGTGCAGCTTTTCGATGGCTGCGTTGCCGTTGGGCGCTTCTTCGATCTCGTGGCCCGCCTCGGTCAGGGCCTGTGCCAGCCCGCGGCGAAGCGTTTCGTGGTCGTCTGCGATCAGGATCCGTCCCATCAATACCTCTGTCCTAACGCTGTGCGTCGTCGCCGCCCGCCACGGGCAGCGTGATGCGAATGGTCGTGCCCTCGCGCGAGGTGCGCAGGTCCAGCCGGCCGTCGTGGGCATCGACGATGCGGCGCACCACGGCCAGGCCCAGTCCCGAGCCCTTCGCCTTGGTGGTGAAGAAGAGGTCGAAGACCTTGTCCTTCACGTCGGGTGGGATACCGGGCCCCGTGTCGGCCACCTCGATCAGCACGCCGTCGCGGCCGATGCCGCTGTTGTCGATGCGCATGGGGACAGCCCGAATGGTGACGTGGCCCTGCCCGTGCATCGCCTCGTAGGCGTTTGCCAGGAGGTTGGTGAATACCTGGGTCAGGCGGTGCCGGTCGGCCTGAATACGCGGCAACGTGGCCGGAACGTCCACGTCCACCGTAATCTGGCCCCGCCGGTCCAAGGTGTCTGCCTGCTGGATGGCGGCACCCACGGCGTCCACGAGGGCCGTGGTCTCGACCTGCAGCTGGATGGGCCGCACGAAGTCCAGCACTTCCTGGACGATGGCGTTGGCCATCTTGGCGTCGGCCATGATGTCGCTCAGGAGCTGCTGAGCTTCAGGCGAGGACGGGACACGGCGGCGCAGCAGGCCCGCCGCCACCTCGATGCCCGCCAGGGGGTTCTTTACCTCGTGGGCGAACACGGCGGCCAGTTCTCCGACAGCGACCAGGCGGTCGCGCAGCCGCTCGCGTTCGACCAGCTGCTCCACGCGGGTGAGATCCTTGAAGTACATCGCGGCACCGATCACCTGGCCGCGGTCGTCTCGCACGTGTGCCACCGTGTAGCCGATCACCGTGCCCGTGGGCTTCAGGCGCATCTCCACGCGGTTGGGCAGCAGGTCGAGCGAGAAGGACGACATGAGGACCCGCACGACGTCGGGGTGCTGTTCGAACGCCTTGGCGAAGGGCTGTCCCAGCCACGTGTCGTTCTGCGCCAATCCGAAAATGCGCAGGGCTTCGTCGTTGATCAGGGCCAGCGCGCCGTCGCGCGTGATGGCCAGCACGCCGTTGCGCATCCCTGCCACCATGTGGCGATAGAACGCGCCGTCGATCCCGCCCGCCACGCGCGTGTGTCGGACCGCGGCGACGCCTGCGTCGCTCACGAGGCGCAGCACGGGCGGGGCGACGAAGGGCTCTGAAGAAATGCTCACGCTGTCCTTGGACACACCAAGCGGCATCAGGGCGGCAAGCGCGCAAGGGTCGTGCCCGCCAATGACTTCGAGAATTGAAGGCAAACCCCGTCCGCCGTCATCCTTATCGGCAGCGAATCGAGATCCGGCAGTTACGAATGTGTACGCGGGTTACAGTTTTTGCGGACAAAAGGCGGGCGCGGTCTTACGTTGTCGGTTCTTCCTCGGCGGCGTGTTCCTGCAAGGCTTCCCACTGCGACATCAAATCGCCCACTTCCCACATCAGCGTCTGATGCCGATCGATCACGGGTTTCGACCTCACCGGATCGTCGAAGAAGCCGGCGGAGGCCATCGTGGCTTCCAGCGTTTTCACCTCTTCCTCGTGCGCGGCGATCCTGTTCTCCAGATCGGCGATGCGGCGCTGCAGCGCCTCGCCGGCCCGCTGTTTCTTCTTGCGATCGGTCTCAACCTTTTTGCGCGCTTCACGGTCTTGCGCAGCCCGCGGCGGGTGCGCAAGGGCTGGTGCCGGCGCCGGCCTCAAGGAAACACTGCTCGCGGGCGACGGGGCGCGACCGGCTGCGGGCTTGGCAGGTGCCGGTGGCGCCCCGCCGCGGTTCGCCTTGCTCCACAGGAACTCGGAATAAGTGCCCGGGTAAACCTGTGCACCGCCGTGGCCCACCTCCACGATCTTCGTGGCCAGCCGCTCCACGAAGTACCGGTCGTGCGAGACGAGTATCAGCGTGCCGCCGTAGTCTTCGAGCGCCTCGAGCAACACGTCCTTCGAGTCGAGATCCAGGTGGTTGGTGGGCTCGTCGAGCAGGAGCGTGTTCGAGGGGCGCAGCAGCATGCGCGCCACGGCCAGGCGCGTGCGCTCGCCGCCCGACAGGACGGCGGCCTTCTTGTACATGTCGTCCCCCGAGAACAGGAAGCCGCCCAGGATGTTGCGGATGGCCGGCACCATGTCGGTGGCCGAACCCGCCTCCAGCGTTTCGTAAACGGTCAGCACGGGATCGAGGCGCGTCGCCTCGTCCTGGGCGAAGTATTCAGGGACCACGTTGTGGCCCACTGTCCGGCTGCCAGCATCGGGCGCTTCCTCGCCCACGAGCAACCGCATCAGCGTAGACTTGCCGGCGCCGTTGGGACCCACGAGCGCGATGCGGTCACCCCGCTCGATGTGCAGGCCCACGCCGTTGAAGACCACCAGCGAGCCATAGGACTTGTGCACACCCGAGAGCTCCAGCACCGTGCGCCCGCTCTTCTGACAGGTGGGAAAGGTGAAGTGGATGCGCTTGCGCTCCGGCGGCACCTCGATGGGCACGACCTTCTCGAGCATCTTGATCCGGCTCTGCACCTGGGCGGCCTTGGTGGCCTGGTACCGGAAGCGGTCGATGAACATCTTCACGCGCGCCACTTCTTCGTCCTGCTCGCGTTTGGCCTGCCGCAGCCGGTCCAGCATCGCGTCGCGCTGGGCCACGTACTTCGTGTAGTTGCCCACGTAGTCGGTCAGCGTCCGCAGGTTCAGGTCCGTGATGCGCGTCACCACCGCGTCCAGGAAATAGCGGTCGTGGGACACCAGGATCACGGCGTAGGGGTAGCCGGCCAGGTATTCCTCGAGCCAGTTGCGTGCGTCGAGGTCCAGGTGGTTGGTGGGCTCGTCCAGGAGCAGCAGATTGGGCCGGCCGAGGAGCAGCTTCGCCAGGGCGATACGCATCTGCCAGCCGCCGGAGAACGTCTCGGCGGGCCGATCGGCGTCCTCGGGGGTGAATCCCAGTCCGCGCAGCACCGTGGCGATGCGCAGATCCATGCTGTAGCCGTCGCTCAGCCGAAAGCGGTCCTGCAGGTCGGCGTACCGCGACAGCAGCGCGTCGTGCTCCGGCTCGGCCACCGACGGTTCCGCCAGCCGGTGCTCGATCCCGGTCATCTCGGACTTGATGTCGAGCAGGGGCTGAAATGCGCTGGCCGCTTCCTGGAAGACCGTGCGGCCGGCGTGGGTCAGGCCGTCCTGAGGCAGATAGCCAATCGTCAGGTCCGCTGGCTTGGCGATCACGCCCCCGTCGGGGTCCTCGAGCCCGGCGAGCATCTTGAGCAGCGTGGTCTTTCCGGCGCCGTTCGGGCCGCACAGGCCCACCCGGTCCCCGTCCCCGATTTGCCAGGTCACGCGGTCCAGAAGGGTCCGGACGCCGAAGGATTTGGTGACTTCCGAAAGCTGAATCACGGGGCCAAACCTCGATTTTACTTCGCTCCTCCGCACATTGCGCGGCCTAACCGTTGGATCGACAATCACTTAGCTAGCGAGGCTTCGCCTCGCCAGGGCAGTGTCCGGCCGCGGGATGCCGGCCGCCGTCTAATGGAGTGAACGGTGCACGCGGCGACGCCGATGACATGGACCGACGAGGAGCTCGTCGCCCGCTCCAGGAGCGGTGACGTCGAGAGCTTCAACCAACTCATCACGCGATGGGAGCGGCCGATCTATGCTCTCGCCTACCGGGTCATCGGGCAGGAGGAAGACGCCCGGGACGTCACCCAGGAAACGTTCCTGCGGGCTTTCCGGGGCATTGGCGCGTTCAAGGGGCAGGCGAAGTTCTCCTCGTGGCTCTACCGGATTGCGCTCAACCTCTGCCGCGACTGGATCCGGCGGCGACGCCGGACGCCGCTGGCGCTGGTCCCCGAAGACATGGAGCTCGAGGACCTCGCCGCCGCGACCGGACCGTCGGAATCGGTTGAAGACCTCGTCGCTCGCCGCGAGTTGAGTGCCGTCGTGGAGGCCGCCATGGCCAAGCTGCCCGAGGAGCAGCGCACCGCCATCATCCTCAAGGAGTACCACGGCATGACGTTCCAGGAAATCGCCGACCTGCAGGGATGCCCGCTCAGTACCGTCAAGACGCGCCTCTACCAGGGCCTCTCGGTGCTGCGTCGAGACCTGGGCGCCACGCCGGTCGGCGTGAAGCGCGGGGCGGCCGGAGGTCGCGCATGACCATGAAGAACGACAGAGACGACGCGTTGCTTCCCCCGCGAAGCGGGGCGAAGACACTGTGCGGTGACGCCGAAAGACTGATCGACTATCTCTACAACGAGTGCGCCGCCGACGAGCGCGCCCGCATGCAGCTGCACGTCCTGACGTGCGAGGCCTGCGCCGCCGAGGTGGCCGCGCTTGGTGCCGCGCGCGAGCAACTGGCCATGTGGGCTCCTCCGGAGGCCACCTTGGGGTTCCGCGTCGCCGCGGAGCCGCCGGCGCCCGTCGTACCGGTGCGCATGGCGTGGTGGCGTCAGCCGATGCCGGTGTGGGGACAGGCCGTTGCCGCGGTGGCGCTCTTCGGGTTGGGCATGGCCGCGGGCGGCCGCGGTGTGGACCCTGCCGTGCGTCCCGCGACCGAGAGCGCTCCGGCCGCGGTGTCCGCCGACGCGCTGGCGCAGCTCGAAGCACGGATGAAGCAGGAGATCGCCGCCATGCGGACCGCGGCGCCTGCTCCGGCGCCGAGTCGCGCGTCGACCGACTCGAGCGACGAAGCCATCCTGCGTCAGGTTCGTGAGCTCCTTCGCGAGAGCGAGTCCCGGCAGGGGGAGGCATTCGCCGTCCGCGCGGCGCAGATGGCCCGCGATGCCGAGATCCAGCGGCGCGTGGACCAGGCGCAGATGCAGCAGACGCTGACGCAGATGCAGGGCTCCACGAGCGAGGAAGTGCGCCGCCAGCGCGAGATGTTGAACTACCTGGTCAACGTGTCGCAGCGGAGGTAGGCGCGCCCGGTTTTGGCAACAGGCAACAAAGAGGTGGAATGACCGTGAGCACGATCAAGTTCGGCACGATACCGCGGTGGATTCGGACGGCGGCCCTGGCGTCCGCGTGTCTGGCCGTCGCGGCGACTGCGTGGCCGCAGGCGGCGCCGTCGACGGAAGAAGAGCAGGTGAAGGCGCGCCAGCGGATCTCGACGATGGAGGGCGTGCTCGAGCGGGCGGTGTCCAACGGGGCCGAGAACCTGCTCCGTCAGGTGCGCACGGTGATGCTCGATGCGCCGATGCTGAGCGGCGTGCCTCAGGTCCGCGGGTTCCGCCTCGACGGCTACGGCGTGTTCTTCGACGTCGAGGTGCCGGGGCTGCGGCTCCCGGTCACGTGGCCACTGCGGTACCTCATCGAGGACAATCGCGCCGCCGTGGCCGCCACATTGGCCGAGCTGCGCACGATGATCGCCGATCAGCCCGCCCGGGAGCGCGATCGGTTCGAGACACTGGCCCAGCGCCTCGAAACGCGCGCCGTGACGCCACGCACCACGCCGCGTCAGGCCGACCCGGTCGTGATCGAACCGGACGTCGCCTACACCAAGGCCGTTCGCGAGGCGCTGATCGACGCGATGATCGAGCACAGCGGTCCCATGCCGGTGGCCCCGACGAATGGCTGGCGGTGGCGGCCCGCGACAACGCCCCGCGCGATCCGCTGATGCCCGGTGACACGGCCGGGTTGAACACGCTGATCTTCCGGGTGAAGGGATCCGACCTGGCGGCGTATCGCGCCGGCAAGATGACCCTGGAGGAAGCCCGCCGCCACGTCCAAGTGCAAGAGCACTAGGGAGCCGACCGGGGGAGTCGGGAACCTATCGGCCGAGCCGGGGTCCTATCGTCAGGACAGGACTCCGATGGTCGCCTACAATTCGGTCATGCGCGCACACTCGCGAAGCGTCTTTCTGATGGCCTGCGTCCTGGCCTGTGTGTCGGGGTGCTCCGGCACGCGTGAAGTGGAGAAGGATCTGAAGCTCGTGGACGTGTCCACGGGCTGGTACGACCTGGGTGTCGTGAACGGCCAGAACAAGCTCGTCCCCAGCGTCTCGCTCCAGCTGCAGAACATCTCGAACGAAGACATCTCCCGCGTGCAGATCAACGCCATCTTCCGGCGCGTGGGCGAGGAGCAGGCGTGGGGGGAGCACTTCGTTCGCGCGATAGGCGCCGACGGCCTCGCGCCGGGCAAGCTCGGGCCGAAGCTGGTCTTCCGCTCGACCCTGGGCTACACCGGCACGCAGTCGCGGCAGCAGATGCTGCAGAACCGCGAGTTCGTGGACGCCAAGGTGGACGTCTTCGGCAAGCACGGCTCGCAGCACCTGGGTGAAGATGGGCGAGTTCCAGGTCGAACGCGCGCTGGTTTCGCAATAGGCGCGCGCAGCGCGCCCAAGTAGACAGGCGTTCCCGCCTATAATCCGCGCGCATGCCTCAACCTGCGCGCGGGGACGACCGAGAAGACGCTCGGCTTCACTTCGCTCGTCTGCTCTCATCATCGCCAACATGATCGGCGCGGGCGTGTTCACCACGTCGGGCTTCGCCCTGTCGGACCTGGGTTCGGCCGACCGGGTCATGGCCGCATGGGTCGTCGGCGGCGTCATCGCCTTGTGCGGAGCGCTGAGTTACGCCGGCCTGGTCAGACACATGACCGAATCGGGAGGCGAGTACCTCTTCCTGTCGCGTCTCATCCACCCGCTCGCCGGGCTTCATCACGGGCTGGGTGTCGCTGCTTGGCCGGCTTCACCGGCGCCATCGCGTTCGCGGCCCGCGCGTTCGAAACCTATGCGTTCCCCACGCGTCCCGACTGGCTGCCGAACGGCGTGGCCGCCGCCGGCATGGTGCTCGTGGCGGCGCTCCTGCACGGCGTCAAGGTGCAAGTGGGCGCCCTGGCGCAGAACATCGTGGTGTTCCTGAAGGTGGCGCTGCTCATCGCGCTTCCTCGCGATAGCGGCCTCCGTGGCCATGTCGCAGGGCATCGCGCCGCGCGCCGCCCCCGGCGATGCCGTTCTCGCTTCGCCGCGTTCGCCGGGTCGCTGGTGTGGATCTCGCTGAGCTATTCCGGGTTCAACGCCGCGGTGTACGTGGCGGGCGAGGCCAAGGACGCGCAGCGCAACGCACCGCGGGCGTTGTGGGTGGGCACGCTGATCGTCACGGTGTTGTACATCGCGCTGAACGCCGCCTTCGTCTACCTGCCGCCGTTCGAGGCCGTGGCCGGGCGGGAGGACGTGGCTGCCGCGGCCGCACAGTCGATCGGCGGCGCGCCGCTCACGCTGGCGCATCCGCTTCGTGACGGTGCTGGCCCTGATCACGTCGGTGTTCTCGCTCGTGATGGCCGGGCCACGCGTCTACGCGCGCATGGCCGACGACGGCGTATTCCCCCGCATGTTCCGGTTCGGCGGCGGCGGCGCACCCACAGCGGCCATCGCTGGCGCAGGCCGCGCTGGCCATTGCCCTCATCGCCTTGTCGGACCTGCGAGGGCTGCTGTCGTATCTCGGTTTCACGCTGTCGGTGAGCGCCGCGCTGACCGTGGCGTCGCTGTTCGTGATTGCCCGGCGCGAGGGTCGCGCCGCGGTGAACGTGTGGGGCTACCCGTTCACGCCCGCGTTCTACGTGCTGGCGACGCTGATTCTGGCGGGGATCGCCGGCCGCCGCGAGCCTGTGCAGCTGCTGGCCGCCATCATCACGATCGTCAGCGGCTCCGTGGTGTATTTCGCTTTCGGGCTGCACCGCACGGCGGCGGCGACGAATCGTTAGTCGTGGGTCGTTAGTCGTTACTCGGACTACCAACCTCCATCGACAGTCCGTACCAACCTCCATCGACAGTCCGCACCAACCTCCACCGACAGTCCGCTTACGGCTTGCGAGGAACGAGCTCGGCCTTGTAATTCGTTGTACGGCCTGGCGTGACGCGCACGTCGAAGGTCAGCGTTTCCCACCCCGGCTTGCGAACCTCCACGCTGTAGCCGCCGGTCTCGAGCGTCAAGCCCTGCATCCGGCCGTCGAAGTCGTCCACCTGCCCGGCGTAATAGCCGTCGATGAACACCTCGGCGTCTCGAGGCTGCATTTGGAGCCGCAGGCGGCCCGTGTCATAGCCGCCGTATCCGTACCCGTACGGATATCCGCCGTAGGCGGATATCCCCAGCCCGGTCCCCACCCGGCGCCCCAGTAGCCCCAGGTGTCGAAGTACCCGACGCCGTAGTAGAACGAGTAAGGGTAGTAGTAGGGGTAGTAATACCGCGGGTAATAGCCGCCGCCGTAGTAATGGCCGCCGCCGTAGTAACGGCCGCCGGGCCGCGCCACCGCCGCGCGCCCCGGATACCCTGGGCGCCCGCCGGACCGCCTCCGCCAACTGCACCGCGGGGAACGGCCACGCGGCCTTCGCCTCCACCGCCGCCTCCGCCACTACGCACGGCTGGCGCCGCCACCACCGCCGCTCCCGCTGCCGCCGCCGCCGGGGCTGCGGCGCTGTTCCAGAGGGCCAGAATCGACGCCGATGCGTTCGCCGCCTGACACGCGCGGGGTCTCCACGTTCGCAGTGGACCGCTCCGCCGGGCGCGGAGCCTCAGCCGAGACCGCGCTCCTGGCGACGGCCACCCGCGCCGTGGAGCCACCGGCTCCACCGTCGGATGCCGACGGCGAGCGCCTGATTGGGCCTCCGTCGGACGACTCCTGCGCAAGGAGCGTGGGTCCTGCCGTAAAGGCCAACCCCATCGAGAGCGCGACTGCTGAGACGATGGAATGTGTACGCATGGCACCTCAACTTACAGCAACTTTTCTGCCAGAGGTAGCGTGCCGAAACGGCCCGAAAACTGTGCCAAATGGCAGGAACCAGCGGCCGGGCGTCCTCGAATGTCCTCGTTGGCCGGCCCCCTCAAGGGACAATGCCATACTGGCGCTGTGATCCACGCCACGACCATCCTGGCCGTTCGCCATGGCGGCCGCACGGTGCTGGCCGGCGATGGCCAGGTGACCCTGGGCGCCAACATCCTGAAGCACGGCGCCCGCAAGATCAGGCGCCTCCATCAGGGCAACGTCCTGGCGGGATTTGCCGGCTCCGCGGCCGATTCCTTCGCGCTCTTCTCGCGCTTCGAAGCCAAGCTCGAACAGTACCGCGGCAACCTGGAACGCGCGGCCGTGGAGCTCGCCCGCGACTGGCGGAGCGACCGCGCGCTGCGGCGTCTGGAGGCGATGCTGATCGTGGCCGACGCGGGTTCGACCTTCGTGCTGTCGGGCACCGGCGACCTCATCGAGCCCGACGACGGCATCGTGGCCGTGGGGTCCGGGGGGCCGTTTGCCATGGCCGCCGCTCGAGCCCTTGTCCGCCACTCGGCGCTCGGCGCGCGTGAGATCGCCGAACAGTCGATGGCCATCGCCGGCGAGCTCTGCATCTACACCAACGCCAACCTGACCCTCGAGGAGTTGTAAGTCATGGCCATCGCGCTTCCCGAGCGCACGGAGTCGGCTGTGGGTTCCCTGACGCCGCGCCAGATCGTCTCCGAGCTGGACAAGTTCGTCGTGGGCCAGCACAAGGCCAAGCGCGCCGTGGCCATCGCCCTGCGCAACAGGTTTCGCCGGCAGCAGCTGCCCCCCGAGATGGCCGAAGAGGTGACGCCGAAGAACATCCTCATGATCGGCCCGACCGGCGTGGGCAAGACGGAGATCGCGCGGCGGCTCGCGAAGCTGGCGCAGTCGCCGTTCATCAAGGTCGAGGCCTCGAAGTTCACCGAGGTCGGCTACGTGGGCCGCGACGTGGAATCGATGGTGCGGGACCTCGTCGAACTGGCGGTCGAGATGGTGCGCGGTGAGCGCGCCGACGAAGTGGGAGACAAGGCGCGGGTGGCGGCCGAGGAACGGATCCTCGATTTGCTGCTGCCCCCCACACGCGGATTCGCGCCCGCCGAAACGCCCGACGCGTCGGCGGCGCGAACCCGCGAGCGCATGCGGGAGGAACTGCGCGCCGGCCGCCTGGACGAGCGGATTGTGGAGCTGGACTCGCGCGAGGCCCCGATGCCATCGTTCGAGGTGATCGCCGGGTCCTCGGCGGAGGAGATTTCGTCGAGCTTGAAGGACATGATGGGCCAGTTCTTCCAGCGGGGGCCCAAGACGCGCAAGCTGCGCGTGCCCGACGCCCTGATCCAGCTCGCGGCCGAAGAGCAAGCCAAGCTCGTGGACATGGAGTCGGTGGGGAAGACGGCCGTGCGGCGCGTGGAACAGAACGGCATCATCTTCGTCGACGAGATCGACAAGATCGCGAGCCGCGACGGCGGCCACGGCGGACATGGCCCCGATGTCAGCCGCGAGGGGGTGCAACGCGACATCCTGCCGATCATCGAAGGGACGACCGTGAATACCAAGTACGGCATGGTGCGCACGGATCACATCCTGTTCATCGCCGCGGGGGCGTTCCACGTGTCGAAGCCCTCCGACCTCATCCCTGAGCTGCAGGGGCGCTTTCCGATCCGCGTCGAGCTGGACGCGTTGACCCGCGACGACTTCGTCCGGATCCTGACCGAGCCCCGCGGATCGCTGGTGAAGCAGTACACGGCGCTGCTCGGCGCCGAAGACGTCACCGTGACGTTCACGACGGAGGCCGTGGCGCGGATTGCCGACTACGCCGCGCGCGTCAACGACCACGCCGAGAACATCGGTGCGCGCCGCCTGCACACCGTGATGGAGCGGCTGCTCGACGAGCTGTCGTTCGAAGCGCCCGAACGCCGCGACTCCACCGTCGTCATCGACGACGCCTATGTGGAGCGGATGCTGGCGGATATCGTCGAAAACGAAGACCTCTCGAGATACATCCTCTAGGTCTACAGCCTCCGGTCTACGGTCTCCGGTCCTGGCGTTGTCGACCTGCAACCCTGGCCCAAGCGGAACTGCACTTCCGCACTGACTGGACTGTGGACGTAGACTGTAGACCGTAGACTGTAGACCGTAGACCGAAGATTCATCGCAGCGCTCCGTCGATCGTCGCCACGTCCTGAGCGCCGGCATCCGCAGCCAGCACCACGGTCGCGAGCACGATTCTGAACAGGCGCTTCATACCGGATGATTAGCGCCACGCGCCCGAACGGTTACCGCGCCGGAAGCCGGAAGCCGGGAGCCGGCGTTGTTACAGTCACGTTTAAACGATCCACTCGACCGACAAAACAGTATGATTCTCGGATGCCAGCCGCGAAGCCCGCGTCCGACGGCGCCGCCAGCGCCCGCCGCCTGTCCACGCTCCTCGAAGTCAGCCAGGCCCTGTCGGGTACGCTCAACCTGAAAGCGGCGATGCAGCGGGTGCTCGGGACGCTGATCCGCCATCACAGCGTGGTCCGGGGCATGGTGACGCTGCTGCGCGACAACGAACTGCACGTGGAAGCGGTGGAGGGCTTCGACGACCGCGCCCGATCCGCTCGCATCAAGGTCGGCGAGGGCATCACGGGGCAGGTGGTCGAATCGGGCAAGCCCATCGTGGTTCCGCGGGTCAGCCGCGAGCCGGGCTTCCTGAACATGGGGCTCCGCCGCAGCGACCACCTGAAGCAGGAGCTGAGCTTCATCTGCGTGCCCATCACCGTCAACCGGACCCCGGTGGGCACCCTGGGCGTGGACCTGCGGTTCAAGCCCGAGCGCGACTACGACAACAGCGTGAAATTCTTCGGGATCGTCAGCTCGATGATCGCCCAGGCGCTGAACGTCCAGCGCATGGTGGAGGAGGAGCGGCGGCGGCTGCTCGATGAGAACACGCACCTGCGGCAGGAGCTGCGCGAGCGCTACGACTTCTCGAACATCATCGGCACGAGCGGCCCCACGCGCCAGATGTACGAACAGGTGGCGCAGGTGGCCCAGACCAACACCACCGTGCTCATTCGCGGGGAGTCGGGGACGGGCAAGGAGCTGATCGCCCACGCGATCCACTACAACTCGCTGCGCGCCAAGAAGCCCTTCGTGAAGGTGAGCTGCGCGGCGCTGCCCGACACGCTGATCGAGTCGGAGCTCTTCGGCTACGAAAAGGGCGCGTTCACGGGCGCCGTGGCCCGCAAGAAGGGCCGCTTCGAGATGGCGGAAGGCGGGACCCTCTTCCTCGACGAGATCGGCGACGTGAACCTGGGCACGCAGGTCAAGCTGCTGCGCGTGCTGCAGGAGCGCGAGTTCGAGCGCGTGGGCGGCACCGAGACGGTGAAGGTGAACGTGCGCCTGATCGCCGCCACCAACAAGGACATGGAGAAGGCGCTCGCGGACGCCACTTTCCGCGAGGACCTGTATTACCGGCTCAACGTCTTCACGATCTTCGTGCCGCCGCTTCGCGAGCGGAAGGCGGACTTGCTGCTGCTGGCCGATCACTTTCTGGAGAAGTTCTCGCGCGAGCACAACAAGGTCATCAAGCGGATCTCCACTCCAGCGATCGACATGTTGACGGCCTACCACTGGCCCGGCAACGTGCGCGAGCTGGAGAATGCGCTCGAGCGGGCCGTGCTGGTCTGCGACGGGGCGGTGGTCCACGGCCACCATCTGCCGCCGTCGCTGCAGACCGCCGATTCGTCGAATACCGTGACGCGCGTGTCGCTGAAGGACGCAGTGGTGGCCTACGAACGCGACCTCATCCTGGACGCACTGAAGACCACGCGCGGCAATCGGGCCAAGGCGGCCCGTCTGCTCGACACCACCGAGCGCATCCTGAACTACAAAGTGCGCGGCTACGGCATCGACGCGCGGCGCTTCCGCGTGTCCGACGGCAGCCGCCGGAGGGCCCGCGCCGAGGCCGATGGTTCCGCGGACGGGTTCAGCGGCTAGATGAGGCTGTTCGTCCTCAGTGGGCTCCTGGCCGCGGCGCTCGGCTGCGGCAAGAAGGGCCCACCGCTCACGCCTTTCGTGCGCGTTCCCCAGGCCATCGGCGTCGGTGGACACACGCCGCATCGGAGACGACGTATTCCTCACGTTCGCCGTGCCGGCGCAGAACATCGACGCGTCCAAGCCGGCCGACGTCGCCCGGATCGAGGTGTACGCCGTCACCACAACACAACCGCGTCCGCCGAATCGCCTGCTCGAGGGGGCCTCGCTCGTGGGGGTGGTCAGCGTGACCCCGTCGGAGCCCCCCGGCACGAAGGACTTGCCTCCGGCGCCGCTGCCCGGTGTGCTGCCTCCGCCCGATCAGACCATGCCGGTCCAAGGGAACTTCGTGACGGTGCAGGATCGGCTCGAGCCCGAGGACTTCTCGCCGGTGGCGCTGCCGCCGCGACCGGTGCGGCAGCCGGCCGTGGCCGTGGTGGCTATCCCGACCCCGCCGCCCCTTCTGCAGCGGACGTACGTCGTGGTGCCATTCAGCATGCGCGGGCGCACCGGACCGCCCAGCCCTGCAGCCATCGTGTCGCTGGAGACCCCGCCCGAAGCGCCCGCCGCTGTGGAGGTCTCCTTCACGTCCGACCTGGTCACCGTGTCCTGGGAACCCTCGGGCGGGCTCTTGGGATTCCTGGTGGACAAGCAGCTGCCGATCGAGGCGCTGCCGGTGGATGACGACGTGCTGGCCCGTCGTCCCGCTACGGCGGCCCCCGTGTCCGTACCTCGGGGACCCACACGCTACAACGTCTATCAGTGGCTGGCGCCCGATCCGATGCGGCTTCCGTCCGCGACGGTGGAACGCCCGCGGTGGCAGCTCATCCCGCAGGGGCCCATCAACCCGGTGCCGCTCGATGCGCAGCGGACGACCGACGTCCTGCAGTTCGAGCGCGAGCGGTGCTACGTCGTCCGCGCGGTGCGGGGTTCCGGCGCAGACGTGCTGGAGGGTCCACCGTCACCCATGGCGTGCGTGAAGCCGGTGGACATGTATCCACCGGCGCCGCCGGCGGGCCTGTCGGCGGTGGCCGCCGAAGGCACGATCAGTCTGATCTGGGAAGGCAGCACGAGCGACGACGTAGCCGGCTATCTCGTCTTGCGCGGCGACGGCGCGAATGCCACACTGGCCCCGGTAACGCCGTCGCCGGTCGTCGAGACGCGTTTCGTGGATCGTGACGTGACGGCCGGCATGCGCTACGTCTACGCTGTGGTGGCCGTGGACAGCCGCATCCCGCTGGCGAACGCCAGCGAGCCTTCGGCGCAAGTGGAAGAGACCGCGAGATAAACCCGGAGCCCGGAGCCTGGAGCCCGGAGCCTGACGAGATGGAGCACACATGAAGCTCTTCGCCGACACCGGCAACCTGAAGGAAATCCAGGCCCTCGCCGACCTGGGCATCCTGGACGGCGTGACCACCAACCCGTCGCTCCTGGCCAAGGAAAGCGGCGACTACCGCGCCATCCTCAAGCAGATCTGCACGACGGTGAAGGGACCCGTGAGCGCCGAAGTGGTCGCGACCGACGCGCCCGGCATGATTCGCGAGGGCCGCGATCTGGCTGGCATCGACCAGCACATCGTGGTGAAGGTGCCGTTCACCAAAGAAGGCGTGAAGGCCTGCAAGGCGCTGTCGTCGGAAGGGAAACGCGTGAACGTGACGCTGGTGTTTTCGGCTACGCAGGCGTGGCTGGCGGCCAAGGCCGGCGCCGCCTACGTGAGCCCGTTCGTCGGCAGGCTGGACGACATCGGCACGACGGGGATGAACCTTGTCCGCGAGATCGTGGACATCTTCGACAACTTCGAGTTCGGCACCGAGGTGCTCGTGGCCAGCGTGCGCAATCCCATCCACATCGTCGAAGCGGCGCGGATGGGCGCCGACGTGGTGACGGTGCCGGCGGCGGTCATCGAGCAGTGCTTCAAGCACCCGCTGACCGACATCGGGCTGGCCAAGTTCCTCCAGGACTGGGAGAAAGCGCAAGCGGCCACCAAGGTCTGACACGCCAGTCAGCCGCCACTGCATGGACGCGCGCACGCGCCTCGAGGATCTGCACCGCCGCGCGGAATCGGGCGGAGGCGAGGACCGGCTGCGCCGCCAGCGCGACGGGGGCCGCCTGACGGCGCGCGAGCGCATCGACACGCTGTTCGACCCCGGCACCTTCGAAGAGATCGACAAGTTCGTCACGCATCGCTGCCGCGACTTCGGCATGGCCGACCAGGTGGTGCCGGGCGACGGCGTGGTGGCGGGCCACGGCCGGGTCAACGGCCGGCTGGTCTTCGCCTTCGCGCAGGACTTCACCGTGTTCGGCGGATCGCTCTCGGAGACCAACGGCGCGAAGATCGCGAAGATCATGGACCTGGCGCTCAAGATGGGGGCGCCGTTCGTCGGCCTCAACGATTCCGGCGGCGCGCGCATCCAGGAGGGTGTGCTGTCGCTCGGCGCCTACGCCGACATCTTCCTGCGCAACACGCTCGCGTCGGGCGTCATCCCGCAGATCTCGGCCATCATGGGCCCGTGCGCGGGTGGCGCCGTCTACTCGCCGGCCATCACCGACTTCACGATCATGGTGAAGGACACGAGCTACATGTTCGTGACCGGTCCCGAAGTGATCAAGGCCGTCACGCACGAGCAGGTGACCAAGGACGAACTGGGCGGCGCCCTCACCCACAACGAGCGTAGCGGCGTCGCGCACTTCGCCGTGGACGACGACGCCGAGTGCCTGCGGCTGATCCGGGAACTGCTGACCCTGCTGCCCAGCAACAACGTGGACGACGCGCCGCGCGCGCCGGCCAGCGACCCGCCCGATCGCGCGGACGAGATGCTGGACACCGTGGTGCCGGCGGTGGCGTCGCAGGCCTACGACATGCTGGACGTGGTGCACGCGGTGGCCGACGACGGCTACTTCCTGGAGGTCCAGCGGCATTTCGCGAGGAACATCCTGGTCGGATTCGCGCGCCTCGGCGGCCGTACCGGTGGGCGTCGTGGCCAACCAGCCGGCGCACCTCGCGGGCGCGCTGGACATCGACGCATCGGTGAAGGGGGCGCGCTTCGTCCGATTCTGCGACGCGTTCAACATCCCGCTGGTCACTTTCGAGGACGTGCCGGGGTTCCTGCCTGGCACGGTGCAGGAGTACGGCGGCATCATCCGCCACGGCGCGAAGCTGCTCTACGCCTTTGCGGAAGCCACGGTGCCCAAGGTCACCGTGATCACGCGCAAGGCGTACGGCGGCGCCTATTGTGTGATGTCCAGCAAGCACCTGCGAACCGACGTGAACTATGCATGGCCCACGGCCGAGATCGCCGTGATGGGCGCCGAGGGCGCCGTGAACATCCTCTACAAGCGGGAGCTGGATGCCGCCGCCGACGTGGCGGCCGCGCGCGCCGAGAAGATCAGCGAGTACCGCCAGAAGTTCGCGAACCCGTATGTGGCCGCCGAGCGTGGGTTCGTGGACGAAGTGATCCAGCCGCGGCACACGCGCGCGAAGCTGATCACCGCCCTCGCGGCGCTCGAAACCAAGAGGGACAAGAACCCCGCGAAGAAACACGGGAACATTCCGCTGTAGTGCACGGTCACATTTCACACGCGGCGTCCCGTCGAGTATCAGGTCAGAAGTCTGGACCGATTGTTGTAAAATAGGGACCATGGATCGGATCTCAATTCAGGACCTGAAGGCGGGCCTGTCGAAGGCCGTGGCCGAGGCCGAGGCGGGAAAGACCATCGTGATCACCCGTCATAACGAACCCGTGGCGACCCTGAGCCCCGCCCGGGTTGCGAACCTGCACGCCAGCCGTTCGAGGAAGGGGCGCCTGCGGCCCGCGATTCGGGCCGCCACAAAGGGCCGCTATCTGGCGATTCTGCTCGAAGACCGCGGCAACCGCTGACACCCGTGCCGAAACTTCGACGGCTCTATCTGGACACGTCAGCGTACCTGTGCATCCTTCTGGGCGAGGAGGGTTCCGAGCGGCTCTCAGAGCAGACGGCGGGAGCCGATCTGCTGTCGAGCGTCCTCCTGGTGCTGGAGACGAAGCGAAATCTGGTCCGGCTGGCCCGAGAGGGCCTGTTGATCACTGGAAATGAGGTACAAGGCCTGCCTGGACCGTCTCGAACTGGACCGACTCGAGCTGGCGTTACGCGATCTCACTTTGGACCTCTGTGAGTCGAAGTCCTCCCGGCCGTCGCGACACCTCGATCATTGGATTTGGCGCACCTCCGGACGGCACTTTGGTTCCACGCGGCCGAGCCGCTCGAGCGATTCGTGACCAGGGACGATTCGCAACGACACGCGGCGCACGAACTGGGTCTTCCCGTGTGACCAAGTGAGCCGCTGAGATGGTAGGACAAGAAGCGTGGTCGCTGCTCCGATGGGGAGTCGTGGCCACGGCAAACTTCGCGCTCACCGGCCTGATGGTCCTCGCGGCCGCCGCGGGATTCGCTCGCGCGTTGGGACCGAAATCGCGGACGGCGACGTGGCTCCTCGCCGGCTACGGTCTCTCGATCATCGCAGCGGCCATATTCACGGCTGATCCGGTAGACGGATTTCCGCCGGGCACGCCCAAGGATTCCCGACGTCGATCAGCACCAGAGGACTGATGCATTTCGCCGCGGGGGCGCTCGGTTTCGTGTGCGTTGGGATGAGTGGCTTCGCTGCCGCGCGGGCGATGCATCGCCGGGGCGCGTCGTGGCTTGCACTGATCTCGCTGTTCAGTGGTCTGACCGTCGTACTCGGATTCTTCAGCGGCATGGTATTCCCGCCGGGCATCCCGGGAATCTGGATCGCTGTTGTGGTCGGCTGGATCTGGCTCGCCGTGATGTCGGTTGCCCTGAAGAATCCGGTGTGACAGGCCCAGGCGATGTCGTTCGGCACGGGGACTATCCGCACTGGGGGCGCGGCTACGTGATCCGCGCGCGGAAAACGTCGTTCGACGTGTTCTTTCAGTGGGGTGGGAAGCGGCGCATCGACGCGGGAGAGCCGATCGAAATCGCCCGGGCAAGCGGACTCGAGGCACAATTCTTCTCGCTGTGCGCGGATCTGTCGCCGAGGTCGTGGTCGCGGGGGCACCACAGCGTCTATGCGGTCGAACTCGATCGGGCCGTCTGGAAGAATCGCGCGTTCCGCGAGCGCAACCCTGGCGGTGCGGCGGGCGGGTGCTTGTACGTTGGCCTGACCGGACTTACGCCCGAAGCACGTTTCCAGCGACACCGCGCGGGAACGCAGTCCGGGCGCTTCGTCCGCACCCATGGCCTCAGGCTGAGGCTCGATCTCGTGGAAGGGTTCTCGCGTCTGCCGTACCGAATTGCCGCCTGCATGGAGCCGAAACTCGCCGCCGGGTTACGGGTACAGGGTTTCGCAGTGTGGCAGAACTGATGCGCTGAAACCCGGGAGACTACCAAACGGGCGTCAACCAGTCGAGCCTCGTTCGCACGCGGCCCCGCACCACCGCCTCGAAGTGATCGGACAGGCGCCTGGTCACTGGCCCGACCTGACCGTCGCCGACCGCGCGGCGATCAACGGAGCGAACGGGCGTGACCTCCGCGCCTGTCCCGCACAGGAACATCTCGTCGGACACATACAATTCGGTGCGCCCGATCGGCCGTTCCACGAATGGGATGCCGAGATCCTCGCGCGCCAGCGTGATCAGGCTCTGGCGGGTGATGCCATCGAGGTTGTCGGCGGTGCTGGGCGGGGACATCAGTTGTCCGTCCCGCACGATGAACACGTGTTCGGCCGAGCCTTCCGACACGTGACCATCCTCGGTCAGCAGAATCGCTTCCGTGTATCCGTTATCCATAGCTTCCCGGCGGGCGAGCGCGCTGTTCAGGTACCCACCGGTGGCCTTGGCGCGCGCGGGAATGGCGTTCTCGCGAACCCGCCACCAGCTCGAAACGCATACGTCGATGGGTTCGGCCGACAAGTACCGCCCGATCGGCATGCAGAAGATCGCCGTGGCGCTGGTGTCCGCGTCCAGCAGCGGCGACAGCTCATTGGAATTCGCGAAAACGAGGGGCCGAATGTAGACGTCGCCCCGCATCTCGTTGCGACGGAGTAGCTCCACGATCGTGTCGGCGACCTCCGACACAGACCCCGCCAGGCGCAGCCGCAGGATGCGCGCCGAGTGTTCCAGCCGCCGCACGTGGCGGTCGAGCCGGAAGACGTTGACCTGTTGGCCGTCGTCGGTCTTGTAGCCACGAATGCCGGCGAAGCATCCGAGGCCGTAGTTCAGCGCGCGCGACCGCACCGAAACGGTGGCCTCCCGTTCAGGTCGAAATGTGCCGTCGAAGTAGATGGTGGGTTCCATCGGCCGTGTCCTTGTGTCGAGGGCCGGACAGCCGACAGATTCACCATGAACCCGCGGCTCGTCGAGCCGGGGTTCGTCGTCGTGTGCCTACACGCGAACGTCCCCGCTCGTCCTCAGAAGGACGACGACGGCGACGAGGCGCAGGCGCGATAACGACATGGGAAACGACACGATACCTGGACAGCGCGGGGCCGCGCAAGCACGCCAACCAAGAACGATCGGTGAGCGAGCCTATAATCGGGCATGGGCTTTGACGACTACAAGGTCGTGCTTTACCGGCAAGACGATGGCTCGTGGGTGGCTGAAATCCCAGCCATTGGAGGCTGCTACGCCTTGATGGGCACGCGCGAGGCGGCCTTGGCCGAACTGGAGCAAGTGTTCGGCCTGATCGACCAGGAGCATCACGCACGCGGCCAGGCGCTGCCGAAGGATACGACCGAAATCATTCATGCCTAGCGCCACGGCGCGCGAGTTTCAGCGTGTGGCGCTGGCCCTCGGTTTCGAAAAGCGCCGCCAGACCGGAAGCCACGAGCGTTGGGCCCACGGCGACGGACGATCTGTGACGATCCCGCTCCATGGAGGCCGTGAGATTGGTCCGCCGTTGTTCTTCAAAATTCTTCGACAACTCAACGTATCGCTCGAGGAATTCAACCAACTACGCTGACGGACGCAGCTCTACTGTAGCGTGTCCCGCCCCGCGCGCTCCTGCTCGGACCTGGTGAACCCGGCGCAATGAAGCCACGATCGTCCCTGCGGCGTTACACGATACGAACGGACAGTTGTCCGACCGACGGTCACTCGACGACGAGCTGCTACTGCTCGATGTCTTGCCAGATCTGCCCGACGAAAGGCCGCGTGT
Organism: uncultured Acidobacteriota bacterium; assembly: GCA_963807235.1. Taxonomy (GTDB): domain Bacteria; phylum Acidobacteriota; class Vicinamibacteria; order Vicinamibacterales; family UBA2999; genus CAWEBF01. The sequence goes on along the minus strand of CAWEBF010000033.1, from coordinate 15,479 downwards.
CTACGTAGCCGGCATCGAGGTATTTCTGGGCACGCGCCAACTAACGCCGTATTCCTCAGCGGACCTGCCCGCGCGCTTGGCCTCTCGCATCGATTGCACGAACTCGTCGACGAACTCTCCATAGAGCCGCAGATCGACCATTGAGAGAGGCACTGGCGAGTGCCCGGTTACGACCGTGTCGATTTCCGAAATTACCGAAAGGGCTTTCGAGATCGTCCGTGAGTATTCCGTCGCATTGCCGCCGTTGTTGGTGTCGATGATAGGGAAGGTCTTGAGTGCAAACACATCTCCCGCGTGCACGACCCTCTGTAAGGGGAAGACGACCCACGTATCGCCGCCGGTGTGGGCGGGGCCAAAAAAAGACGAGGTCAATCTGTCGTTCCCCTGCCCGATCGTCAGCCGCTCCCGGAAGGTACCGCGTCGGCAGTCCCTGTCCGTTCTTGCCGGCGAACAGGTTCGGCTCCGGCCGACCCCCGCTGACGGGGCGCCACTCGCGCATGAGAGCGGCAGTGGTCTCCTGCGCGATGACATCCACTGTCGGAGGAAAGTCAGGATTCCCCCCAACATGATCTCCGTGCGTGTGAGTGTTGATAATCATCGTCACCGGCTTGTCGCTGATGGTGCGCACAGCCTGCAACAGCGCCGCCCCAGAGCCGGGTAGCTTCGAGTCGACGAGGATTACGCCCGTGCCGGTGACAAGAGCGAGGCTTGTGCCGGACGCTGGAATCGTTACGTTGCCAGTGCGTACGAGGGGTCCCCCTCCGCGCAGCGCGTAGAGGTTGTCAGCAATGCGCTGAACCTCAATTGGCGTATCCGGGAAAGGCTGCTGAACCGCTCGAAGCCAGGCGTTCGTCATTCCGAACAGAAGGATGGCGCTAATTACAAGAGCTCGTTTCAAGGCACCCTCCGGAGGTTTTGAGTTGTGTAGGCCGTTCGGTCTCCGAGAACTCCGACGTCGTGGGCCAGAGGAACCAACGGCGACGACGATGGTCCGTCACGAGTTTGCGATCCACGCGCGGTGAAAGGCGAGAAGCGTGACAAGAACCACGCACGCCCACGCGAAGGTGTCACCTAGGGTCCGATACACGGTCCGAACGCCGCCAACCGGCGCCGCAACGAGCAGAGTGGTCACGGTTTCTTGGCTGCTTGGGACCTCTGCGACGATCTGACCGTACGGGTCGCTCACCGTAAGCCTGCCCTGGTTGGCTGTGCGGATCACGCTGAAACCCTGTTCGATACCTCGGAGAACGGCCATGCGAGCATGGTACTCGCCGTCGCTCACGAAGTCCCACGCGGGCGACAGCATCGCCTCAACGCCCGCGCGGCCATAACGTGCCGCGAGTCGTGGAAATCCCATGTCCTTGCAGATGGCTATTCCAAATCTATGGCCATCGAGTTCGACGATAGCGTCGCGATCGCCGGCGCGAAACCGCATTTCGACGAGCGGCACGAGATGCTGCTTCGCATACTCCGTCATCAGATCGCCATTCCGATCGAAAAGCCACGCGATGTTGTCTCGGTAGTGCCCTCTTCGCGACTCCAAAACCCGCCACCAGTCGGGTGTTACGATCGCGGGCCCACGCGGACAATCGTTGTCGCACACGAACAGTGGCGACGTCCTCAAAGATCTCGATCTTTTCGGGCAACATCACGAGCGCAGCCCCTCGCATCGTCAGCGTCGTTGCCCCTTCGAGTACCGCGCCAACGTCGCGTCCGACGCTCCTCCCGGATCGGTTGGAAAGATATCGGCACCATCCGATGCCACGAGTCCGATCGGGACGCGCGGCAACGCCGTAACATTTGCGAGCCTGACGAAGCCGTAAGCGATTGCCGCAATCGCTAGCGAGATCGGCAGGCCATAGGCCAACACTGACAATTGAACCGCCCGTCCGCGCGCGATGGCGACGGCTGTCGTTGCAGCCGGCAACGTCACGACGAATACGACGAGCGGCGTGCCGCCAAGGGCAGCACATTGTAGAACTGGCAGGACGTTCATCTGACTATTTGCCCAGCTTGACCACGTCCCGTGCGGCGAGATCAACCCGAAGAGGAAGTCCACACTCGCTGCCATGAGCGAGAACGCCAGCGCCGAATACCAGGCCCGCGCATCGGCCACGACGAAACGCCAAAGAACCGTCGCGGCGACGAGGGGCACGGCGAATGGCACAACGGCCAATAAGATCGCGACTACCAGCTCGAGGCTTGGCTCTCGCAGGATCGGTAAGAGTGCGCCAACACGGCCCAGACAGCTCGCCACAGTTGCAAGCTTTGTTGTTTCCCGCAGGGAGTCTGTATGCAGGACTGCGACGAGGAGTGGCACGAGTGCGACCCACATGGCTGGCCACCACGGCGTTTCGCTTTGCGCCAGGTTCAGAGCGGCTCCGCTAGCGGCTACCGCCAGCCAGCGCCGCTCGACGGGCCAGAGCTTCAATCGCATGGAAAGAGAGACGAACCCGAGCGTCGTCGTGTTCTCCCCGGGGCAAACGGCCGTGCTTCGCATCGCTGCTGAATAGACCGTGCGATTCGGTGAGAACGCATTCGTCAGGCGCGTGAATCGACGCATCGACATGCGCATCGTGAGGTTCTGGCGCAGTTGGGCTGTCGGAGGTAGAGCGATGAAAACACGACTAGCCGTGTGCCTGATGATCCTTACATGCGTGGCCGCGAACATTCTGGCTGCCGATGTTGGCGGACGATGGAAGGTCACGATCTCAGTCGGCGGTAAAGCGGTCACCGGCTTGGCACTACGGAACCAATCCGGTGACAACATAACCGGGTCGATCGGCGCCGACGAAGCTAACCAGCATCCCCTGAGACGGAGTCATGGAAGGGAATCGCATCGTCTTGACCACTCATCCCCGGCCAGGTCGAACCGTAGCGTTCGACAAGTGCTATTTGACGCTAGATGGGGAAAAGATGACGGGCACGACCGAAGGGGGCGACCTCTGCGAAAAGGAGACTATCGAGTTGGTCAGGATGAAATAGCGTTTGCATTTCAATTTCAACTGACCCACGACCGATTTTCGACCCGCGTTGACAGCTCGAGACAAGCGACGCGGCGCGCGGGGCACGCATACCGCTTGGCGACTCCCTCTGGAGCACACCGACATCGAGAGCCACGAAATCGAATCGTCCCGACGAATCACCGCGACTTCGTTCCGCGTGATTCTAAAGAGCGGAACGATTGAATAACCCGGCTGGTGCATGCCACCGTGGTTGTCGATGGAACAAGGCCTAGTCGCGCGTGGCAGCGGCAGGGCAGGAGGGACGAGAAATTTCCGCCCGCCGTGCGTTCGCACGCCGGCCAAACAAACGCTGTCGGAAAGGGAGGCGCCGAGCGGTATGCCTGCCCCGCGCCTTCGGGCCTGGTGATGGAGGCCGGGGCCGGAGCCCGCAGCCTTAAGTGCTAGAATCTCTTAGCCTTGCACAAAATTCTGGTCGCCAACCGCGGCGAGATCGCCGTGCGGATCATCCGCGCGTGCCGCGACATGGAGCTCGCCTCGGTGGCGGTCTACTCCGAGTGCGACCGCGCGCGCGCTCACGTGCGGATGGCCGACGAAGCCGTCGCCATCGGGCCGCAACCCTCCCGCCGAGAGCTACCTGCGCATCGACCGCATCCTCGACGCCGCGCGCGCGACCGGCGCCGACGCGGTGCATCCCGGGCTACGGCTTCCTCGCCGAGAACGCAGAGTTCGCCGCGGCGTGCGCGCGACGCCGGCCTGACCTTCATCGGGCCGACGCCCGAGGCGATCGCGCTGATGGGCAGCAAGACCGCGGCGCGCCGAGCGGCGCATGGCGCGCCGGGCGTGCCGGTCGTGCCCGGCACGATGAGCCGCTCGGCGCGACACGTCCGACGACGACGATCGCGCGGCTCGCCGCAGCGATCGGCTATCCGGTGATGGTCAAGGCGGTCGCGGGCGGCGGCGGCAAGGGCATGCGCGTCGTGCACGACGCCGAGCGAGCTGCCGCGGCGCCGTTCGCGCGGCGCGCTCGGAGGCGGGCGCGGCGTTCGGCGACGGCGCGCGTCTACCTCGAGCGGCTCGCTCGCCGCGCCCGCGCCACGTCGAGGTGCAGGTCCTGGCCGACCAGCACGGCACCGTGCTCCCCTTCGTCGAGCGCGAGTGCTCGATCCAGCGGCGTCATCAGAAGGTCGTCGAGGAGACGCCGTCGCCGGTGGTCACGCCGGACGCTCCGCGCGCAGCATGACGAGCGCGGCCGCGCGCCGTGGCGCCGTCGGTCGGCTACACGAACGCGGGCACCGTCGAGTTCCTGCTCGATGAGGACGGCGCTTCTACTTCCTCGAGATGAACACGCGGCTGCAGGTCGAGCACCCGGTCACCGAGATGGTGACGGGCGTCGATCTCGTGCAGTGGCAGATCCGGCATCGCGCGCGGCGAGCGGCTGACGCTCGACGCCGGACGGCTGCTGACGCCGCGCGGGCACGCCATCGAGTGCCGCATCTACGCCGAGGACCCGGACGCCGGCTTCATGCCGTCGCCGGGCCGCATCACCGCGCTTCGAGTCCCGGACGGCCCGGGCATTCGCGACGACAGCGGCGTCGAGGCGGGCAGCGAGGTGCCGATCTACTACGACCCGCTGATCTCCAAGCTCGTGGCCTGGGGCGCCGACCGCGCCGCAGGCGATCGCGCGCATGCGCCGGGCGCTCCGGGAATACAAGGTGCTCGGGCATCCGGACGACCGTCCCGTTTTTCCGTGGTGCTGCGCCAACCGGGTCTTCGACAGGCGACTTTCACACCGGCTTCTGGACGAGCTCTTGCAGCACCGCAGGGCGAGCCGCTTTGCGCGAGCGCGATTCGTCCTTCGCAGAGGTCGCCGTCATGGTGGCCGCGGCCGCTCGACGCGTCGCGATGCGCGGCGCCACCGACGGCCGGCCCGTGTCGAGCCTGGCGCACAGCCTGCGGCCGCGCGCGAGGGCCTGCGCGAGTGAGGTTCCGCTTCGAGGTCGACGGCGCGCGTGCACGCCGTCGACGTCGAACGGTCCGGCAGCGGCTGGATCGTGACCCTGGGCGGCCGCCGCTGGCCGGCGCAGATGCGTCCGAGCGGCCGCGGCTGGTCGCTGCTGCTCGCGGCCGACCCTGGCGCCGCGGGAGCACGTGGGGCCCGCAGCTTCGACGTGCGATTGGGCTGGCCGGGGCCAATCGCGGCGGACGTGGTCGTGGACGGCGTGCCGATTGCGGTCGCCGTGTCGCAGGTGCTGCGGCGCGGCGTCCCGTCGCGGGGCGGCCGACCATCGGCGCGTGCCGACGGCGCACGTTCGGGCGCCGATGGCCGGCCGGGTTGTCAGGCTGCTGGTGCGCAGGGGCAGGCCGTGGCCGGCGCGCCAGGGCCTCGTCGTGGTCGAGGCGATGAAGATGGAAAACGAGTTGCGCGCGCCGCGTCGCCGGGACCGTCACCGAAGTGCGGTGCACGTCGACGGCGGGCGCCTCGGTGAGACGCCGGCGTCAAATGTCTGTCGTGGATGCTTGATTCGTAAGATAGCTGTCGTCGCTCGCTGGGCCATCCCGTCACGCAGGGGACGCGGCGTTCACCCGCGCGGTCGTGGCGACGTGCGCCGTGATCCTGGCCGCGGCGTTCGTCACCACCGTGACGGTGGATCTTGGGCCCGCGCTGCGCGGCCAGGCCGAACGGCAGGGCACGAGGTTCATGCAGCGCCCGCATGCACATCGGCCGGCTCGGCGTGCGCCTCTGGGGCGGCCAGTTCCAGTCTCGACGACCTCGTCATCGAGGGTCTCACCCCGCAGTCGCGCCCGTTCCTGACGGCGAAGCGCATCGCGCCTGGGCATGCCGTGGAGCACGCTCTTCAACCGCCGGATCGTCTTCGACGCGATCGAGATGACCGACTGGAAATGTGTCGAGATGTTGCCCGACGGCACGCACAGCTTTCCTCAAGCTGCCGCAGCGGTCCGCGCGGCCGGAGCGCGTGGACGACGACCCTGCAGTACGTGCGCGCGCACGCGCGGCGAGTTCACCTACGAGGACCACGGCACGCCGTGGAGCATCGTCACCCGGAACCTCGACGTCACCGTCGCCCGCACCGACAACGAGTAGTCGGGCCGGCGCGTTCTTCAACGGCGGCACGGTGGCCATCCAGTACTACGTGCCGTTCCGCGTCGACATGGCGTCGACGCTTCAACATCGACGGCGGCGGCTGCTGTTCGACCGCATCGATCTGGCACCGACGGCGCGACGTCGAGGCTCGTCGGCGACGCCAGCCTGTCGCACTGGCCCGAGCAGATGTACCGGATGCAGTCGACGGTCGACTTTCCGGGATGCGGAAGATCTTCTTCGCCAACGAGTCGTTCGAGCTGTCGGGCACAGGGAACTTCATCGGCACGTTCCACCTGTTCAAGGAACGCATGCCCGACGGCCGCACCCGGATGGGCCGCGAGCTGAAGGGCACGTTCACGAGCCCGGTGGCGGGCGTGAACGACTACGCTTCGGCGATCTGAGGGGCGCGGTGAAGTGGGTGCCGGAGTCGGTGCGAGGTCACCGACGCCACGATGGCGTTCTATGGCGGCACGATGCAGCTCGGCTACCCATGGGCCCGTTCGGCCTGCCGGGTGTGCGGGCCGACGTGCACGCTCGTCGCCGACTACGAGGACGTCGACCTGCTGACGTTCACGAATTACCTCGAGACCCAGGGGCTGCGCCTGGCGGGCCGCGCGTCGGGGCAGACCGTGCTGGACTGGCCGCGCGGGCGATTCGCCGATCGCATCGGCGAGGGCGAGCTGCGCGTCACCGCGCCCGGCGGCGTCGTGTCATGACGCGCGAACGGTGCCGCTGGCGGCCGCGCGCCGCGGGCCGCCCCAGCCAGCCGCCGGAGAGCCGTTCAGCAACCACACGCCGCGCGAGCCGGTGCCGATCGCCGGCGAGATCACCTACACGATCGAGCCGTCGTGGCTGAATCTCGGTCCGAGCCGCGTGGCCACGCCCGACACCTATGTGGACGTTCGAGGGGCGCACGGCCTACGGCGACGCCTCGCGGATCCAGTTCAACGTCCGCAGCGCCGACTGGCAGGAAAGCGATCGGCTGCTGGCCGGGATCATGACGGCGTTCGGCGCGCGCACGGGCGCGATTCCGATCGGCGGCTTCGGCACGTTCGACGGCGTGATGCTGAACGAGTTCCGGCGCCCGCGCATCGAGGGCGACGTTCGCCGGCGAGCTGATGCGCGCGTGGGACGTGGAGTGGGGCTCGGCGAAGGGCACGCGCCGTCATCGAGAACAGCTACGTGGACGTGAAGAACGTGCTGATCACGCGCGACGACTCCGCGCTCTACGTGGACGGCCGCTTCTCCGCCGGCTTCCCGCGCCGCGACGGCGGCGAAGAGATCAACGCGCGCATCCGCGTCGATCAACCGGCCCGTCTCCGATCTGCGGCACGCGTTCGGCATCGACGATTACGACGTGGACGGCTCGCTCTCCGGCGAGTTCCACCTCTACGGCCCGTACCGGCCGCCCCAGGGGTTCGGCAACGTTTCGCTGACCGACGGCGTGGCCTACGGGGAGGCCTTCGATACGGCGCTGGCGGCGCGTGCGGTTCGAGGGCGAGGGCGTGCGCCTCGACAACATGCAGCTGACCAAGAGCGGCGGCCGCGGCACGGGCGCCGCGTTCATCGGCTGGACGTCGGGCAGCTATTCCTTCAACCTCGACGCGCGCGACATCCCGATCGAAAGCCTGAGCCTCGCCCGAAACACGCTGGGTCCCGCTGTCGGGCCTGCTGGATTTCTCGGCCGGCGGCAGCGGCACCTTCGACGACCCCCGCTACGTGCTCAAGGGCACCGTGCGGGATCTGTTCGCCGGCGACGAGGGCATCGGCCAGGTGGTCGGCGAGATCGGCATCATCGACGAACGTGGTGACGCTGAAGCTCGAGGCCGCGTCGTCGCGACTTGCCGTGTCCGGCGCCGGACGCATCGAGCTGACGCCGGGCCGGAACGCCGACATCACGTTCCGCGTCACCGACACCTCGCTGGATCCCTACGTGCGCGCGCTCGAGCCGCGGCTGTCGCCGTTCACGACCGCCGTCGCCAGCGGCACGATTCGCGTCGTGGGTCCGCTGCGAGACATGGATCGGCTGGTCGTCGACACCACCGTCGAGGCGCTGGACATGCGGCTGTTCGACTATCGCCTGCGAAACGCGGCGCCGCTCCGCTTCGCGCTGGGTGGCAACACGCTCCGGCTCGTGGACGTCCGGCTGGCGGGCGAAGACACGGCGCTCGAGCTCTCGGGGTCCGCCAACTTGCGCGACGAGCAGATGGCGGTGCGGATGAAGGGGGACGCGAACCTCGGCATCCTCCAGGGCTTCATCGCGAACATCCGCTCCTCCGGGCGCGCCTCGCTGGAGGCGACGCTCGAGGGCAGCATGCGGGAGCCGGCGCTCATCGGCACGATGACGGCCCAGGGCGGCCGCATCCGCCACTTCGGGCTGCCGCACGCGCTCGAGAACATCCTCGGCCCGATCCATTTCGATTCCCGCGCCATCCGGCTGGACGATCTGAGCGCGCGCCTCGGTGGCGGACCGGTGCAGTTCAGCGGCACGATCGGCATCGAGGGCTACCGGATGGGGCAGATCGACGTCGCCATGAAGGGCGAGCAGATGCGCCTGCGGTTCCCCGAGGGCATGCGGTCGCTGGTCGATGCGTCCTTGACGCTGCGCGGCACGACGGCCGGCGCGACGCTCAGCGGCCAGGTGGACGTGCGCGACGCCGTCTACACGGCGCCCTTCAACGCCGGCAGCGGCATCCTGGACTTCGCGGGCACGGCCACGGCGGCCGCGGCGGCCGGCGGCGATCCGGCCACGACACTGCCGCTGCGCTACGACATCCAGCATCGACGCGCCCTCCACGCTCCAGGTGCGCAACAACAGCATCCGCCTGACGGCGCGCGCCGATCTGCAGCTGCGGGGCACGCTACGACCGCCCGCTGCTCGTCGGGACGCGCCGACGTGGAGCGCGGCGAGGTGACGTTCGAGGGCCGCCGCTACCTGGTGACACGCGGGTCGATCGACCTCAGCAATCCCACGCGCATCGAGCCGTTCTTCGATCTCGAGACCGAAACGCGCGTGCGCGTGCCCGGTGACACCTACCGCGTCACGCTGCAGGCCTCGGGCACCATCGACCGGCTGAACCTGGAGTTCAGCTCCGACCCGCTGGCTGCCGCAGGTCGAGATCCTGGCGCTGCTGTTCAGCGACGTCGCCCCCGGGCGCAACATCGAGTTCCGCCAGTACAGCACCGACATCACGCCGCAGCAGCAGCTGCTCCGCGAGCGCGCCGCGCGCGCGCTCACGAGCGCCATCTCGTCGGAGGTGGACCGGGTCGTGTCGCAGACCTTCGGCGTGGATACCTTCCAGCTGACCCCGTCGCTCGCCGACCCCAACCAGCAGTCGTCGCGGCTGGATCCGGCGGCGCGCGTCACGATCGGCAAACGCATCTCGGACCGGGTCTACCTGACCTACTCGCGCAGCCTGTCCTCGTCGACGCACAATCAGATCATCCTGCTCGAATACGATCAGACCGACCGCTTCTCGTGGATCCTGTCGCGCAACGAGGATCGGACCTACGCGCTCGACGTGCGTGTGAGAACCACATTCTGATGTGCAGCCGCGTGCGCCGCGGCGCCCGCGGCACCGCGGCGTGGCGTCGGCCGTGCTGGCGTCGGTCGGTGCCTGTTGGCGCGCCGCAGATGTCGCGCGCGCAGGACGCCCCGGCCCCCACCATCAGCCAGGTCGTCGTCGAGCGCGAAGGCCGCGTCGTCACCGACCCGTTCATCCTGAGCCTGTGGAGACGACTCCCGGCGAGCCGCTCTCGATGCGCGACGTGCGCGAAACGATCGCGCACCTCATCGGTCTCGACGCCTTCGAGGACGTGCGCGTCCTGCAGGAGAAGGCGCCGTCCGGTGGCGTGCTGATTCGCTACGTGCTGGTGCCGGCGCACCCGATCGACCGCGTGGCGTTCGAGGGCGCGCTGGCCGTGGACGAGGGCGACCTGCGGCGGCTCGTGGTCGACGAGCTGGGGCCGACGCCGCGGGCCGCGCAGGCCGGCGGCGCCACCGAGGCGCTCAAGCGCGCGTTACCGCGACCGCGGGTATCCGCAGGCCGAGGTGGTGGCGCGCGTGCAGGAGACCCACAATCCCGATCGGGCGACGTTGGTCTTCGCCGTGAACGCGGGCCGCGCGCGCCGTGATCGAGGACCTGCGCATCACGCACGCCGACGGCGGCGACGGCGCTCCGCTGGTCGAGAGGCCCAATCTCGCAGCGCGGCGTGCCGTACGACCGCGCCGGCGTGGACCGGGAGCTGACAGCGGTGGGCCGATCGGCTGCACGCCCGCGGCTACTACGAGGCCCGCGCCAGTCACGGCGTGCTGTTCGCGCCCGATGCCGTCGTCAGCGTCACGCTGACGCAGGGTCCAGCTCGTCCGCGTCGCGTTTGCCGGCGACGCCCTCGATGAGGACGATCGCGAGCGCCTGGTGCCGATCCGGGACGAGGCCTCCGCCGACGAGGACCTGCTCGAGGATTCGTCGCGCGCCATCGAGGCCTTCTTGAAGACCGAGGGCTATCGCGACGCCCGCGTGGACTTCGACCGCGTGCAGGGCGAGACCGACGTCGTGATTACGTTCACGATCGACCGGGGCCCGCGCTACGAGATCGCCGCGGTCCGCGTCGTCGGGAACACCTCGGTGCCCACGGCCGAGATTCGCGGCCTGGTGCGCGTCTCGGACGGCGACGCGTTCTCCGAGGAGACGCTCGGCGTGGGCGTGGCGAACGTGCGCGGGACCTACCGGCTCCGCGGGTTTGCCAGTGTCGGCGTCGTGGCGCGTCAGAACGTCATCGTGCCTGAACGCGCGACCGACAACGAACGGCGGATCGAACTGGCGCTCGAGATCGTCGAGGGTCCCCGGACCGTGGTGCGGGCGGTGGCCTTCGAGGGTCACACGGTGATGACCGCCGAGCGCGCTGCGGGATCTGGTCGCGCTGCCGGCCGGCCGCCCCTTCTCCGAGGTGGACATCATCGCGGCGCGCGACCGGATCGAGCTGGAGTACCGCAACCGCGGCTACGACCAGATCCTCGTGCAGTCCAGCGTCGCCCTGGCCGAGAACGATACGGCGGCCGACATCCGATTCACCGTCGGGGAAGGACAGCAGGTGATCGTGGACCGCGTGCTGATCGTCGGCGCGGTGCGCACCAACCCCGAGACCATCCGGCGTGAGCTGCTGCTGCGCCCCGGCCAGCCGCTCGGGTATGCCGACTCGGTGGAAAGCCGCGCGCGGCTGGCCGCGCTGGGCCTCTTTCGCCGGGTGACAATCGAGGAGATCGCGCACGGCGCCGAGCCGCGGCGCGACGTGCTGGTGCGCGTGGAGGAAGCCGATCCCACCACGATCGGCGGCGGCGTCGGCGTGGAGGGCTCGTCCCGCCTGCTCACCGACGAGAACGGTGCTGGCGGAGGAGCGCTTCGAGGTCGTGCCGCGCGGCTTCTTCGAGGTCGGACGCCGCAACCTGTGGGGCAAGAACCGCGCGGTGAACCTCTTCACCCGCGTCAGCTTCCGCAACCGGGACGTGGGCCTGAACGAGGACGGTACGCCCGCGCCCGAAAGCACCGCGAGCGGCTACGGCTTCAACGAGTACCGCGTCGTCGCCACGTTCCGGGAGCCGCGCGTGTTCGGGTCACGCACCGACGTGCTGGTGACCGGCATCCTGGAGCAGGCGATCCGCTCCAGCTTCAACTTCGCCCGCCGCGAGCTGCGCGCCGAGGCCGGCCTCCGGCTCACACCCGTCTACAGCCTGTCGGGCCGTTACTCCTTCGAGCGGACGGAGCTCTTCGACGAGCGGTTCACGACGGACGAAGACCAGGGCCTCATCGATCGGGTGTTTCCGCAGGTGCGGCTTTCCATCCTGTCGAGCTCGTTCCTTCGTGACACGCGCGACGATCTGGTGGACGCGTCGCGCGGCACGCTCATCACGACGACGGCCGATCTGGCGATGCGCGCCATCGGATCGGAGGTGGGCTTCGTGAAGACCTACTTCGAGGCCTTTTCGTTCCGGCAGCTGCCGACGACGCGACGGGCGGTGCTGGCGCTCGGCGCGCGGCTGGGCCTGGCCAACGGTTTCCCCCGTGTGGTGACGAGCGAGGACGACAGCGGCGCACCGGTGGTGACCCTCGTGGACGACATCCCCGTGAGCAAGCGCTTCTTCGCCGGCGGCGACACCACGGTGCGCGGCTTCTCGCTGGACAGGCTGGGGGACGAGAGCACGATCAGCCCGCAGGGATTTCCCACGGGCGGCAACGGCGTCGTGATCCTCAACGGCGAGATGCGGGTCGGCGTGGTCGGGCCGCTGCAGGCCGTGGGGTTCATGGACGCGGGCAACGTGGTCGCGCGGGCGTCCGACCTGCGGCTGAGCGACCTGCGGACCACGGCGGGCTTCGGCATCCGCTATCGCTCGCCCGTGGGGCCGATCCGCCTCGACCTGGGCTTCAAGCTCGATCGCCGGGAGCTGGCGCCGGGACGGCTGGAGCGCCGCAGCGTCTGGCATATCTCCATGGGACAAGCGTTCTGAGGGCGGACGTGACGAGGATGGCCATCCGCTGCCGCCTCCTGACGTGGCTGCTTGGTCTCGGCGCTCTTGCGCTGTCGCCTCTTGGCGCGCAGCAGCTCCTGGACCGCGTGGTCGTGCGCGTGAACGGGTCGCCGGTGCTTCTCTCCGACGTACGCGCTGCCGCGGCGTTCGGGCTGATTGAGGCCGGCCCGGAAAGCGACCAGACGCGACAGATGGTGCGGCGCCAGGTGCTGCTCGCCGAGGTGGGCCGGTTCCCGCCGCCCGAGCCCGCCGCGGCCGATATCGCCGCCGAGCTGACGCGTATGAAGGCGCGCGTGCGGCGACGCGGCCGCGTTCCAGCGTGAGCAGGGACTGAGCGACCAGCAGGTCGAGAGCCTGGCGCGCGACTCGCTGCGGATTGAGGCTTACCTTGCGCAGCGGTTCGGCGCGGCGCGGCAGAAGGACGCGGTCGAGCAGTGGATGAAAGAGCTCGAGGCGCGCGCGGACGTCGTGTTTCCGCGAGCGCCCTGATTGGCTCTCGGCTCCCGGCTTCCGGCTTTCGGCCGGTCAGAGTCTGAGCCCGAGTCAGAGCCCAGAGCCACGAGCACACCTAGACTCTTCACGAGCATCCGCACGATCTCCAGCGAATTGAACAGCGCGTGGCTGACCAGCGGCAGCACGATGCTGCGGCGGCGCAGATAGATCACGGCCCAGCACGCGCCCAGGACGCCGGTGGCAATCGCCGCATCCCACCCCTGGAGCACGTGCCCGAGGCCGAACACCGCGCTGAGCACGATCACGCCGACCCATGCCGGGCCCACGTGACTGCTCGAAGCGCTCCACCAGGAAGGCTCGCTGCAGCTCCTCGCGGACGGCGCCCGCAATCACGGCCACCACCGCGAGCAGCGCGGCATCCATCGGCGCCGCGTCGCGCGAGCGCCTCGAGCGGATTGACCGGCACCGTGCGCAGTTGCGGCGCCCATTGCTGAATCGCCAGGAGCAGCAGGCCGACGCCTGCCAGGATCAGCGGCGTCAGCAGCACGCCGCGGACGATTTCCGGGAGGATCGGCCGGCTTCCGAGCCACAGCGCGGCTCCCGACTGGCCGCGTGCTTGCAGGAACCAGAGCATGAGCCAGATGAGGAGCGCGGTGTCTGCCAGCGACACCACGGCAACGAACGGCAACGAAATCTGGCCGTCGCTCGTGGCGTCCGGCACGCCCGCGGCGCGGACGAGGATGGCCAGCAGGATCTGGGTCGGAAATCCGGAACAAACCACCATCTCGCCGACGGCCGCGAGCGGCCTTCGCGCCGGCTGCGGCGGCAGCGGGACGGCGTTGTCTCCGGGATCCGCCAGGGGTTCAGCGGCGTCTGGAGGCCCGGGCATGGCGCGTTCGGTCAACGGATGGGCTAGTCGGATCTGCTGGACCGTGTAAAAACGACAGGCTAGGATTCGGTTATGGCCGTGTCGAATGGCGACAAGCGAGCGGGTCCTCGTCGTCGAGGACGAGCCCGCAACCCGGCTCGGACTTGACGGAGCTGATTCGCACCTGGGGTTTCACCACCGACGCCGCCAGCGACGGCGAAGAAGCCCTGTCCCGGATCACCGCGTTTCGCCCATCGATCATCATCTCCGATCTGGTGATGCCGCGCATGGGCGGGCTGGAACTCCTGCGCGCGCTTGCCGACGACGGCGGCGACTACACGGTGCTGATATTGACGGCCCAGGGCACCGTGGAGTCGGCGGTGGAGGCCATCAAGGACGGCGCCTACGACTACCTGACCAAACCGATCGAGCCGCAGCGCCTCAAGATCCTTCTCGACAAGATCGTCGAACGGCACGACACGCTGCGCGAGGTGAAGGTGCTGCGCAAGCAGCTGCGCGACCACGGCGCGTTCGGCCAGATGATCGGCAGCGGCCCCTTGATGCGGAAGGTCTACCAGATCATCGAGCAGGCCGCGCCCACCTCGGCGTCGGTCCTCATCTGGGGCGAATCGGGCACCGGCAAGGAGCTGGTGGCGCAGACCATCCATCAGTTGAGCCCGCGGGCGCACCAGCCATTCGTGCCGATCAACTGCGCGGCCATTCCCGAGACGCTGCTCGAGAGCGAGATCTTCGGTCACGAGAAGGGCGCGTTCACGGGCGCCGACGATCGCCGCGAAGGCTGCTTCGAGCTGGCCGACCGCGGCACGCTGTTCCTCGACGAGATTGCGGAAATGACGCCGGCCACGCAGGTCAAGCTGCTGCGCGTGCTGCAGGAGCGGAAGTTCCGCCGCCTGGCGGGCAGGCACGAGCAGTCGGTCGACGTGCGGGTGATTGCGGCCACCAACGCCATCCCGCACGAAGCCGCGAAGTCGGGCAAGCTGCGGGAGGACCTGTTCTATCGCCTCAACGTCTTCGCCATCGAGCTGCCCCCGCTGCGGAAGCGCAAGGAAGACCTGCCGCTGCTGATCCAGGCGTTCCTGGCCGAGTTCAACGCGCGCAACCGCAAGTCGGTGTCCGCGCTCGACCCGGCCGCCATGCGGCAGCTGGAGCAGTACAACTGGCCCGGCAACGTGCGGGAGCTGCGCAACGTCATCGAGCGGGCCGTGATTCTGTGTTCGGGCCAGTTCATCGAGCCCAAGCACCTGCCGCCGTTGATGACCGAATCGCCCGCGGCCGCGCGGCCTTCGATGGCCCTGACGCCGGGGACCACGGTGGAAGAGGCCGAGAACCGGCTGATTCTCATGACGCTCGAGCACACGCGCGACAACAAGACGCGGGCCGCCGAGATCCTGGGTATCAGCCTCAAGACGCTGCACAACAAGCTGAACAAGCTCCGCGGGCGTGTGCCCGGCACCAAGGCGATCGCGAAGAGGCGGTGTCCAGCTAGCCACGGGGCGAAGCGCCATGCGGCTGAGCATTCGCGCGAAGCAAATCGCCGGCGTC
>CAWEBF010000032.1:0-69187 GCA_963807235.1 uncultured Acidobacteriota bacterium | reverse complement strand
ACCCGCTCGAGGCGGACCTCGATCCGGGATTCTCCGTCGCGGACGACGCTGAGCTGCCGCGGCTCATCGGGGAGTCGCTCGATCGCGCGCTGCGCACCTGCCGGGCGCTGGCGCGCGACGACGAGGACGTGGGTCTCGTGTTCGCGCAGTTGGGGGACCGTCGTGTCCGGCTGGGCCTGAGCAGCTTGCTTGAACGGCGGCTCGTCGCGCCCGCCGCGCTGGGCCGCACCGTGTCGCGGGCGTCGCCGGACTGGACCGTGCAACGCGTGGCCGATCGGGGCGCCGCGTCGCTCGCTGACCTGATGACCTCGCTGCCCGGCGGTTTCGAGACTTTCAAGGTCACAGGGCCGCGAGACCGCGCGTTCGAGCTGCTGCGCCTCCGGTTGGAAGGGATTCTGTCTGCGGCTTCGGACGCCGATCCCGCCGCCGTCCACGACGCCTATCTCCAGGCGAAGCGTTATTTCCTGACGCAGGACGGCAAGCCGCGCCTGCGGCTTCGCAACACGAAAGCCGAGTTCGCGTGCAAGGAGCACTGGGAGCATCACAAGGCGCTTGTGACCGACCACGCGGCCGGGGTGGTGCGCGCCTACACGGGGTACCGCCGCGATCTCAACCTGCTCGTGTCCCGGGGCGTGTGGCGCATGTATCAGGTGGCCGAGCGCGAGTACCGGGCCACCCTCGACGCGCACGCCCTGCTGGACTTTGCCGACCTGCTGCACTACACGCTGCGGCTCCTGGGCCAGATGGAGGAGTTTTCGCAGAGCCGGTATCGGCTGGAATCGCGCTACCAGCACGTGCTGCTCGACGAGTTCCAGGACACCAGCCGGCCCCAATGGGATCTGGTGGCCCTGCTCATCCAGTCATGGGGTGAGGGGCTGGGGCTTGCGCACCACGGCCCCCTGGAGCCTTCGGTGTTCATCGTGGGCGACCGGAAGCAGTCGATCTATGGCTTCCGCGACGCGGACGTGTCCGTGCTCTCCGATGCCGGGAGGTATCTGGGCCGGCTGCGCCAGGGGGCCGACGTCCGTCGCTCGATTACCAGGAGCTTCCGCGCGGTGACGCCGCTCCTGGCCTTCGTCAACGATCTCAGCGCCGACATCGAGAAGGCGCCCGAGCGCGCCGACGCGTTCGTTTACGGGGGCGACGACCAGTTTCCCCTCGAGGACACCCCGCAGGCCGGCACGGGAGACCCCCGCCTGGGCCTCATCGTGGGTGAAGACGCCGAATCATGCGCCGCCGCTACGGCGGCCGAGATCGACCGGCTCGTGGCCACTCAGGCCGTGGTCCGGGACAGGGCCAGCGGTCTTGCGCGGGCCATCAGACCCAACGACGTCGCCATCCTGTTCCGGACGCGCGAAACCCACCGGGAGTTCGAAGCCGCACTCGAGGCGCGGGGCCTGCGGTCCTACGTCTACAAGGGGCTGGGGTTCTTCGACGCGGACGAGATCAAGGACGCGCTGGCCACCTTGTGGTATCTGGCTGAGCCGGCGTCGAACCTGCGGGCGGCGGCCTGGCTTCGCTCGCGGTTCGTCCGGCTGTCGGACGAAGGTCTTCGGATTCTCGGACCTGACCTGGCGCGGGCCCTGGACCACGACGACCCGCGCGCGGGCGCCCTGTCCGAGACGGACCAACGGCGACTCCTGGCTGCGCGCGAGGCCTCGGCGCGGTGGGTCGCCCTGGTCGATCGCGTGCCGCCGGCCGAGCTCTTCGACATCGTGTTGCGCGAGTCGGCATACGCCTACGAGCTGCGCGGGCCCCGGCTCGATCAGGCGCGCGAGAACCTGAAGAAGCTGCGGGCGCTGATGCGCCGGATTCAGAATCGAGGCTACCAGACATTGTCGCGTCTGGTCGCCCACCTGGATTGGCTTGCGGTGGGCGACGAGTCCAACGCGGCCATCGACGCCGCGGGCGCCGTGAACCTCATGACCATCCACGCGGCCAAGGGCCTCGAGTTTCCGGTCGTGTTCCTGGTGAACATGTCGCGGGGCACCGGCAACCGCCGGCCGCCGATGCGGGTGGCGCTCGAAACGGGCGGCGTGGAGGCATCAGTGTCGGTGGGTGACTTCCAATCCGAGGCCGACGACGATCGGCAAGCGAAGGAGCGCGAAGAGACGAAGCGTCTCCTGTACGTGGCGCTGACACGCGCCCGCGACCGGGTGTACTTGAGCTCGCTGCTCAAGGACGGAGCCGTCCCGCGATTGGCCGGCAGCCTCGCGGAGGTGCTGCCCCCGGGCCTGCTGGAGTGCTTCTCGGCCGCGGCCAGCCAGCGCGACGTCGCGTGGCGTGCCTCGAGCGGGTCGGCGCATGCGTTCATGGCGTGTTTACCAGCGATCCCGCCGGACCCGTTGTCCGTCGTGGGCGGCGAGAGCCGGATCGAGTCCGGCGCTCCGCCAGCCGAGGCGGTGACCGACGATCTGGCCCCGCTGGAGGCCCCGGTGGACCGGTGGAGCGCCTCCGTGGCGGCGGGCTCGGCGCCCGTAGACCACGACCGGCGTTGGGGCGGCGGGTCCGATGCCCTGCTCGGCACTCTGGTGCACCGGCTGATCCAGCACCTCGGCGTGTCGTCCGGCGCGGACCGGACCACCATCGAGGAGGCCGCGCGGCGCGCCATTCGAGTCGGCGACAACGTGGCGCACCAGGATCTGCCAGCCGTTGTGGCCCTGGCCGCCGATCTGTATGCGCGGGCGCGCCAGCATCCGCAGATCGCGGAGATCCTTCGCGCGGCCGACGTCTGGCACGAGGTCCCGTTCTCGACGACCGACGGCGCCCGCGTCGTGCGCGGCACGATTGACTGCGTCGCCCGGACGGGTCCCAGCCAGGTCACCGTCCTCGAGTTCAAGACCGGCCGGCGCCATCCCTGGCACCAGAACCAGGTGCAACTCTACCGGCAGGCGGTCGAACGGCTGTTCCCGGACCATCAGGTTCGCGCCGAGCTGCTGTACATCGGAGAGGGCCAGGGGACGTAGGTTCAGGCCCTTCCGCTTGGGTCTCCGCCCAAATTAGCCAAAGTTGAGTGTTTGTGAGGATTTCTGGTGAAAATTTGCAGCGAAAAGCTGATTTCAGCGTTGCCCCGGCGGGTCGCATCCCCTACAATCGTGATCTGCGGGCCAAGAAGCGGGGTCCAGAGTAGGAGTATCGCCGTTGACCACGAAAGAGGAGACGCGCGTGGCGTTGACCTGTCCCAGCTGCGGGAACGACCAGAACTTTCTGGTGAAGACGCTACAGATGCACCTCGTCCACCTGGAAGACTCCCGCGTGGACGTATCCGAAGAAGGCCGGCCCGGCGTCATCGAAGTGCTGTGCGACGAATGCGAAACGGCGCTCAATTTCGACGAAGTGGACGAGGCCGTTCGGAAGGAACTGCTGCTGACGCTCGGCGCCCGCTAGCCTGACGGACGCAACTCCCCCCGCCCCGCGGAGCGGGGCCAAAAGACACTGCACTAGCGAGGCGAAGCGGTTCCTAGTAAGGGGCGAAGCCTCGCTAGTCTCTTACTCCTCGTCGCCGTCGGCTTCCTCGAAGTAATCGCATTCGGGGCAGGTCCACTCTGCAAGCTTCGTGACCGTGGACTGTGGCGTTCCGGGTAGGCGGTCGGTGCTTTCACGTTCTGCGAGCCTCATGGGCTCGCCGCACATCGGGCAGTCCTTGCTGGGCAATTGACTTCTCCTGGACCGGCCCCTATGGTACCAGCTCCCAATGTCGAGCATGAGCGTGCGCCCACCGGGGAAGAGCGCCGTGGCCGTCAACTCGGGCGACGAGGTTCGCTACGATCGCCGCTGGTACGGGGACGACGCGGCCGTGGACTTTCCGTCGGCGGCTTCCGCCGTCGAGCGCATACGAGCCTCGTTCCTCTCGCACGAGCGCCGGCAGCCGCTGCAGGCCTCGCTCAGTCTGTCCGCCGCCGACGCACGCACCGGCGTGACCGTGCCGCTCGATGTCCCGCTTCGATATACGTGCCGGCGCTGCGGTGGGCGCGGCGAGTCGTGGCAGGAGCCGTGCGCGCATTGCGAGGGGTCAGGGGTGCAGTTCTCCGTGGATCGCTTCCGCGTGCGAGTGCCGCCGGGGGTCACTGAGGGCACCACGTTCCGCTTTTCCCTGACCCCGCGCCATCACCCAACGACCCGCGTCGAGCTGCGCATCCGCATTCGCTGATCGTGGACAGTCACGTCACGTTGCTCGGGCTGCTGACCCGGCTGTGGGGGGCGCTGTCGGTACTCGTGGGTGTGTCGATGCTCTTTCTGGCCGCTGGCGCCCTGGCCGAGCTGCGGGATCCGAGTGCGTCCAGCGTGGCGATCGCAGCGGGCTTCGCGGGTATCACGTTCCTGCTGCTGGCGTTGTGCGCCATGGCGTGGGGCGCTGCCCATCTCTGGGCCGTGGCGCTCATGGACCGGCGGCGGCCCCGCGGCCGCCTGCTGATGGTGGTCCTGGGCATCTGCAACCTGGTCCTCCTGCCGTTTGGCACGGCTCTGGGCGCCTACGCCATCTGGGTCCTGATGTCGCCCGCCGGCCGCCGCCTGTTCGAACGCGACATCTGGGCGGACTTCCGCGAAGGCCGACAGATGGTCTAGGGCTGGTTCGTGGTTCGTGGTTCGTAGTTCTTGGTAGTCCAATGTCCTGGGTCCGCGACGACCGGATAAGATCGAAATAGATGTCAGAGACCCCCACGCGTGAAGCCGTTCTGAACGCTCTCAAGGCCGTTGTCGACCCCGATCTGGAGCGTGACATCGTCTCGCTGGGCTTCGTCAAGGACGTGACCATCAGCGGCGGCCGCGTTTCGGCCACCATCGAGCTGACCACCCCCGCCTGTCCCGCGCATACCCAGATTCGCGACCAGGCCGTGTCTGCCGTGAGGGCGCTGCCTGGCGTCGCGGACGTCTCCGTGGAAATGACCTCCCGGGTCCGATCCGCCTCGCAGCCGGCAAAAGGCCAGCCGCCTCTCCCCGGCGTGAAGAACGTGATCGCCGTCGGCGCCGGCAAGGGCGGCGTGGGGAAGACCACCGTGTCGGTGAACCTGGCGCTCGCGCTGGCGCGGATGGGCGCACGGGTCGGCGTGCTCGACGGCGACATCTACGGACCGAACGTGCCGATCATGTTCGGCCTCAACACCCAGCTCACGACCGACGGCAAGCAGATCGTCCCGGCGGAGAAGTACGGCGTCCAGGTGGTGTCCATCGGCTTCCTGACCAAGGAGGACGACGCGATCATCTGGCGCGGTCCCATGCTGCACGGCGCCATCCAGCAGTTCTTCCGCGAAGTGGCGTGGCGCGACCTGGACTACCTGATCGTGGACATGCCGCCCGGAACCGGCGACGTGGCGCTGAGCCTGAGCCAGACCGTGCCGGTGGTCGGCGCTATCGTGGTCACCACGCCCCAGAAGGTGTCGCTCGCCGACAGCCGCCGCGCCATCAAGATGTACCAGAAGCTGAACATCCCGACGATCGGCGTGGTGGAGAACATGAGCTTCTTCGCGTGCCCCAACTGCCACCACGAGTCCGACATCTTCGGGCACGGAGGAGGCGAGAGCCTGGCCGCCGAACAGACGGTGCCGTTTCTCGGGCGGCTGCCGGTGTATCAGCCGATCCGCGAGGGAGGGGACTCGGGCGTGCCGCTCGTGGTCAGCGAGCCCGAGTCGGTGGCGGGCCGCGCCTTCATCCACGTGGCGCAGCGCACGGCCGCGCAGGTGTCGATCTCGGCGCACAAGGCGGCCGAGGCGAACAAGGGGCGCATCCCTCTGATCCAGGTGCGATGAGCCCGCGCAACCGCCCGCACGGAGTGCGGGCAATTAGATACTGTCCGGACGAGGCGGAGCCTGCTCTTGTCTAGCCGCGGCGGAGCCTCGTTGGACCTGCCGTTTACCCGGCGGCGACTCGGCAACGGTCTCGACGTGATCGTGCACGAGGATCACCGCGTGCCGATCGTGGCCGTCAACGTCTGGTACCACGTCGGGTCGAAGAACGAGCAGCCAGGGCGGACCGGGTTCGCCCATCTCTTCGAACACCTGATGTTCGAAGGGTCGCAGCACCACGACCGCGGGTACTTCCCGCCGCTGCAGCAGGCCGGCGCGCAGCTGAACGGCTCCACCAACACCGATCGCACGAACTATTGGGAGGTGGTGCCCACGAGCGCCATCGACCGGGCGTTGTGGATGGAGTCGGACCGCATGGGGTATCTGCTGCCGGCGCTGACCCCGGAGCGGTTCGAGACCCAGCGCAAGGTGGTGCTGAACGAACGGCGACAGAGCTACGAGAATCGGCCGTATGGCTTGGCGCTGATGGCGCTGATGGCCGGGCTGTTTCCATTCGAGCACCCATACCGGTGGCCGACCATCGGCGACGTGGCCGACCTGCACGCCATGCAGTTCGACGACGTGCGCGACTTCTTCCGCACCTATTACGGGCCCAGCAACGCCTCGCTGGTGTTGGCTGGCGACGTGGACACCGCGGAAGCCTTCGATCTGGCCGAACGCTATTTCGGCGACCTGCCCCCTGGGGCGCGCCCGGCGCCCGTTCGCGCGGCCGCCTCGCTGGCGCAGGAGCGGCGCCTCGTCCTGGAGGACCGGGTGGAGCTGCCGCGGCTCTACATGGCCTGGCATTCCCCGGCCATGTTCGCCGAAGGACGACGCGGAGCTGGATCTGGCGGCCGATCTGGTGGCCAACGGCAAGGCCGCGCGGCTGTATCGGACGCTCGTCTACGAGAGCCGCGTGGCCCTGGACGTATCCGCCGCGCAGCAGTCCCGCGAGTTGAGCAGCGTGTTCGTGCTGGCCGCAACGGCCGCGCCGGGCAAGTCGCTGGCGGAGGTCGCCGCGCGCGTGGACGTGGCGCTGACCGAGCTGGCGGGTAACGGCCCGACCGAGGCCGAAATGGCGCGCAGCCGCGCCCAGGTCGAGTCCACGTTCCTGTACCGGCTGCAGACCGTCGGCGGCTTCGGCGGCAAGTCCGATCAGCTCAACGCCTACAACGTGCTGCGGGGCGACCCCGGGTACTTCGCCCACGACCTGGCGCGCTACGAGTCGGCGACGCGCGAGTCGGTGCGCATGGCCACGGGACGCTACCTGATGCCGGAGGGCCGCGTGATGCTGAGCATCGTGCCGCGCGGTCAGGCCGCCGCCGCCCTGCCGGGCTCAGAAGCCCATCGCGGTCTCCTGATGCCGTAGACCGCTCCGCGCTGCCGGGGGTCGGGCCCGACCCGGCATTCCTGTTCCCGCGATTCGATCGTCACCATCTGGCGAACGGCCTCGAAGTGCGCGTCATGCGGCACGGCACGATGCCCATCGTCAGCTTCGCGCTCGTCGTCCGCGGCGGCTCTGGCTCGGATCCCGCCGGACGAGACGGCTTGATGGGCGTCGTGGCCGACATGGTGGACGAGGGAACCGGCGAGCTCGACGCCATCGAGGTGTCGGAAGCCCTGGCGAGGATCGGGGGCGACTACGACCTGGAAGTCGGCGCCGACGCGGTGGTCTTCATGTTGACCACGCTGGCGCGCTTCATAGACGAGGGCGCAGGCCTTTTCGCGCGGATGACCACGCAACCCAGCCTCCGTGGCGCCGATTTCGAGCGTGTGCGCCAGCTGCGGAGCGATCGTCTCCGTCAGCTCAAGGACGTGCCGTCAGCGGTGGCCGAGCGGGCGTTCCTGCGGCTGGTCTACGGCCAGCATCCGTATGGCCACCTGGCGATTGGCGACGAACCGTCGCTGGCGGCGTTGTCGCTCGACACCGTGGTGGAGGCCCATCGCGCGTTCTTTCGGCCGGAGAACGCCACGTTGATCGTGACGGGTGGCCTGCCGGTGGACGCGCTGTTGCGATCGGCCGAAGAGGCGTTTGGGCCCTGGCAGGGGCAGGGGCCGGCCACCCCGGCGACCGAAGCGGCCCAGTTTCAGCCAGCGGCGCACGCGACACGTCTGGCGCTCGTGCCCCGCGACGGCGCCGCGCAGTCGGAACTGCGCATCGGGCGCCTGGCGGCGCGCCGGGATACCCCCGACTACCCGGCGCTTGTCGTGATGAACGCCGTGGTGGGCGGGCAGTTCGTGAGCCGCATCAACCTGAAGCTGCGGGAGGAAAAGGGCTACACCTACGGCGCCCGTACCGGGTTCGACTGGCGCAAGGGTCTCGCCCCGTTCGTGCTTCACGCCAGTGTCCACACGGCGGCGACCGCCGAGGCGGTGAGCGATGCGCTCCACGAGTTCGAGGCGCTCCGCGGTGAACGCCCGGTCACCGCCGAGGAGTTGGAGCTGGCCAAGGCGTCGTTGACCCGCGGGTATCCACAAAGCTTTCAGACCGTGCCGCAGGTGGCCCGCGCCATTGGCCAGCTGGCGCTCTACGGTCTGCCCGACGACTACTTCACGAATTTCGGGCCCACCATCCACTCTGTGACGGCTGCCGACGTGACCCGTGCCGCACAGGCCCATCTCGATCCTGATGCCCAGACCATCCTGATCGTCGGGGACGAGCACGTCGTCGTCCCGTCGATGGCGAAACCGCGCTGGCCCGTCATCGACGTGCTGCGTGCGTGATACCCTCCCACCTACGCCGCGTCTCCGACACGGCTTCGGAGGGCAAGCCACCTTCCATGAGGTCGAGATGACGACAACGACATTCGCGCGCTGTGCCGTCGCGTTCGTCCTGGTCTTCGTGTCTGCCGCCGCGCTTGCGCAGTCGCTGGCGCCCGGCACGGAACGGGTGTTCGACACTGGCGGCGGGCAGCGGATTCGCGTGGTCGGGATCGCCGGCGGACTGGGCCATCCGTGGAGCCTCGCGTTTGCGGATGCCCGGACCATCCTCGTGACCGAGCGTCCCGGCCGGCTGCGCGTCATCCGCGATGGCGCGCTGCTGCCGCAGCCGGCGTGGCAGGCTCCGCCGCCTCCCGGCAACGACGCCGACGGCTTGCACTTCATTGCGCTCCATCCCAACTTCGCGCAGAACAAGTGGGTCTACCTGTCCCACCCGAAATACGGCGAGAAGGGCAACACGCTGGCCGTCTCGCGGGGAGAATTCGACGGCACCACGCTGTCCAACGTGCGCGAGATCTTCGTGGCCGATGCATGGGAGACCAGCGGCAACCTGGCTGGACGCATTTACTTTGCGCCCGACGGCACGCTGTACGTGACGGTGGGCGACCGCGACCGCTTGTGCTGCATCGGCAAGGACGACCCCAGCCTGCGGATCAAGGCGCAAGACCTCTCGAATCACGTCGGCAAGACGCTGCGGATTCGTGATGACGGGACGGTGCCTCCCGACAACCCCTTCGTGGGGCGCGCCGGCGCGAAGCCCGAGATCTACACCTACGGCCACCGCAACGGCTACGGCCTGTCCTATAACCCCGACACCAAGTCGGTGTGGCAGGCTGAAATCGGGCCGCTCGGGGGCGACGAGGTGAACATCCTCGAGCCCGGTCACAACTACGGATGGCCGCTGGTGTCGATGGGGCGCAACTACACCGGCACGCCGGTGTCGGACCAGCCGTGGGCGCGTCCGGGCATGGACAACCCGCGGATGTTCTGGGTGCCGTCGATCAGCCCGTCGAGCCTGCTGTTCTACAACGGCGACCGGTTCAAAGGCTGGAAGGGCAGCATGTTCGTGGGCTCGCTGAGCCAGCGCGCGCTTATCCGCGTGTCCTTCAACCAGCCGTCCCAGGCCGAGCGCCGCGAGATACTGCTCGGTCCGCTGAGCACGCGCATCCGCGACGTGCAGCTGGGGCCAGACGGCAACCTGTACGTGGCCACGGAGCAGGCCATCGCCGGCGCCGCAACGGACGGCACGGTGCTAAGGATCGAGCCGGTGCAGTAGAGAGGGCTCCAGGCTCCAGGCCCCGGGCTCCGGGCCCGCAGGGGAAACCCCGATGAGTCGGATTCACGCTGTTTGCGCGATCGTCGTGAGCCTCTGGTCGGCCGTGGCTGCAGGGAGCCAGGCGACGACCACCGGCGCGCTGTCTGGGGCGTTGCGGGCCCACGTGCGGGACGAGCAGTTCCAAATTGTCACGTCGATCAGAGGACTGCCTCTCGGCGTCCGCGATGCGCTGCAGAAGTTGTTCGGCAGCGGGGCACTCGACATCGCCGAGCCTGGAGCCGAGTTTCAAGTGACCAATGTGGTCGTCGATTCGAAACTGCCGATTCGTCGACTGGTCGCGGCGGGGTGCTCGAACGATTTTCACTGCCTCGTCTATTACGAGCGCGGCGGCATCGACCACACCTGGCATGTCGCGCTGTTTCACTGGACCCCTGCCGCGACGAGGTTCGAGGGGGGCGGCGCCGCGCCGGGGGGCCTGGCGACAATCGACGACGTTCGCCGCGCGATCCTCGCTGAGGAAATCAAGGCTAAGGTCTGGTAGCAATCCGAGTGACACGGGGGATAGCGATGATGCTGCCGATCAATCTCGCTGAAAAGCTCTCGCAGTTTACAGAGCCTTGGTCACCTCGTGTTGTCGCTGAGCTGAACGACTACCAATTCAAGGTGGTGAAACTGCTCGGCGAATTCGTGTGGCACACGCATCACGATACGGACGAGGCGTTCATCGTTCTCGACGGTGATATGGAAATCGGCTTTCGTGACGGAGTAGTCAAGCTCTCCGCAGGAGAGATGTATGTCGTTCCCAAAGGCGTCGAGCACATCACCCGCGCCGCGCGTGAATGCCACGTGCTCGTCGTGGAGCCTCGCGGTGTCGTGAACACGGTGATCACACTGGTTCCTTGACCGCGCGGAACGACGTGTGGATTTGAGCAAGGTTCCAGGCCTCAGGCAGGCGGAGCCCGGAGCCCGGAGCCTTAAAGTAGTTTCCTCCGCAAATACCGAATCAGCAGATAGGCGTCGAGAAACTTGAACGGGGCCATCCCGCTGCTGTAGTGGCCGCACGGCAGCACGGCCACGTCGTGTGCGATGCCGCGTCGCCCATACGCCTCGACCAGGATTCGCGACAGGTCCACGGGGAACGTCAAGTCGTAGCGCGCGTAGACCAGCAGCGAGTGGGCCGGCCACGATCGCTCCAGATACGCGTGCGGGCTGATGGGCAGCCAGAGCTGCCGCAGCTCGTCCAGCGTGATGTGCCCCTCCAGGCCGGCTCGCACGTGGCGCGTGGACAGGCCCGCCACACGACGTCGGCAAACCACGGCGAGACGTGGTTGAGCGCGGCCGCACGCACGCGCGGCTCGTGGGCCGTCGTCAGCATCGACAGGCAGGACCCGAGGCTCGTGCCCAGCATGCCGATGCGATCGAAGCCTTCGCTGTCCAGCCAGTCGATCGCGCGCCGGGCATCCAGCACGGCCTGGCGGCACACCTGCAGCGTCCGCACGACGTTCGCGCTGACGATGTAGTCCGCGCGCGTCAGTTCCGGCGGCATCCTGGCGTCGTGGTACGGCAGGCTCAGCCGCAGCGCCGAGATCCCGTAGCGGGCCAGCAGCTGCGACAGCCCGATGTGTCCGCCGGCGTCGGCGTTCCATTGCGGCATCACGATCACGGCGGGCCCGCGACGTCCCCGGGCCTTCGACGCTCGCGCGGCCTTCGACGGGAACCAGCGGGCCACCACCGTGTTGTTCGTCTCGTGTGGCGTGGTCAACGCGCTCTGGAACCGCAGCGTGCCGGCCTGGCCGGGTGTCTGCGTTGTGGCCCGGCGAGTCGTCGAACTCGAAGCTCGGCGTGCCCGCGGGCGTGAAGAACGACTGCGTGTCGGCCATCACGCCGCGCACCCACCGCGGCACCCGCTCGTGCGGGCGACTCGCCGGCGGCGGCCGGCTCATCGGGCAGCCAGTCGAGACCCCATTCGAAGGGCCGCTCGATGCGGTCCTTCGACACCGACGCCAGGCGGTGCTCCCAGCCGTGGAAAAGGCGCGTCAGCACGCCGCGGCCGTGGGTTCGAGCGCGGCGGCCACGTCCAGCAGACGGTGCGTCGCGCCGCGCGCCCCGACCAGCTGGAGTCCAACCGGCAGTCCGGCCGGCGTGGGTTCGCACGGCACGCGTGATCGCCGGATGGCCGGTCACGTTGAACGTCTGCGTGAGGCGCAGCAGCGTGTTGCGGACCGATGTCTTCCCAGTCGCCGATGCGGACGGTGGCGGCGCCGACCGGCTGCGCCGGGACGGGCACCGTGGGCAGCAGCAGCGCGTCCACGCCCTCCAACGGCACGGTCCACCTCGCCGATCAGCACGCGGCCGGCCGCGCCGGGCGCGCAGGTAGTCCTCGGCCAGGATGTAGCGTGCGGCTTCCAGACGCACGCGGATGGACGGCAGGTAGTCGCCGGGCCTCGCCTCCACCGTGCTGCGCGTGGTACTCGGCGGCCTCGGCGAGCGCCAGCGTCACGTAGATCGGGGGCGTGTCGGCCGCATGCGGAATCGTCACCGTTTCCAGCCTGACGCCCGACTGCGACAGCCGCCCGCACGCGCGCTCGAACGACGCGGCCACGCCCGGGTCCAGGTGATCGAGGAAGTAGGCGCGCGGAATACCGATGCGAAGCCCGCGGACGGCTGGCGTCGAGCCGGCCGACGGCGCCGCGCCGCTCAGGACGTCCAGCAGCAGCCGCGCGTCGGCCACGCTCCGGCACAGCGGGCCCACGTGATCGAAGGTGGGGCTCAGCGGCACCACGCCGCCGGTCGGCACCTCGCCGATCGAGGGCTTCAATCCGACGATGCCGCACGCGGCCGCCGGAATCCGGATGGAGCCACCGGTGTCGGTGCCTATCGATGCCCACGCCATCCCCGTGGCCACCGACACCGCAGACCCGCCGGACGACCCACCCGAGGACAGCGTTGCGTCTCGTGGATGCAGCACGGGCCCGTAGGCCGAGTCGTCGTTGGTCGGGCCCGAGCGCGAACTCGTGGAGGTTCGTCTTGCCGACGATGACGGCGCCGGCGGCACGCAGGCGTTGCGACCACCGTTGCATCGGCGCCGGCCACGTGTCCGCGCCGGACAGCCGACGCGGCCGTTGTCGGCACGCCCCCCACGTCGATCAGGTCCTTGACCGAGACGGGCACGCCGTGCAGCGGGCCGAGCGGCCGGCCCCGGGCAATCGCCTCGTCGGCCGCGCGCGCGGCCGCGAGCGCCTGGTCGCGCATCACGGTGATGAACGCGTTCGTCGAGCGGCCGAGCAGATCGATGCGGTCGAGGCAGGTCCGTGTGACGGCCTCCGACGACGTGCGTCCGCGCCGCCAGCGCAGCCGTCAGCTCTTCGATGGTGGCGAGGGTCAGACACGACGCGGGGCCGCGACGGCGTCTCGGCGGATCGATCCCCGTCGCCCGACGGCGTCGGCGTTCCACGGGGTCCGCCCGCCGAAGCGCCGTGCATGCCTGAGCCAGCGCCTCGAGCACGGGCCGCACGCCCTCGCGCGACGATCGCGTGGCGTCGGCCACGGCCCCCTGAAGCCATGCCTCGATGGTAGGCATCCCCGAATCATGCCATACGTCCTTCCGCCGATAATCAGGCTATGCACCCCCAGCCGCTGGCGTACCTGGATCCGGAATTCCTCGAGAGCGACGAAGGCCGGCCCGCTTCGGATCATGGCCGAGTATCTCGAGCCGCTGCGCCGCTTCAAGGCACAAGGCATCCAGGACACCGTCGTGCTGTTCGGCTCGGCGCGTGTGCACAGCCGCGAGCAGGCGATCTCCGAGCTGCAGGAGCTCGAGACCGGTCGGCCCAAGGTCGGACCGGCGACGTGCTGGCGCAGAAGCGCAAGGCCGTGGAGTGGTCCCGTTACTACGAAGACGCCCGCACGCTGGCGCGGCTGATCACCGAGTGGTCGATGTCGCTGCAGTCGCCGAAGCACCGCTTCGTCGTCACCTCGGGCGGCGGTCCCGGCATCATGGAAGCCGCCAACCGGGGCGCGCAGGAAGCCGGCGGCAAGACCATCGGGCTGAACATCCGTCTGCCGTTCGAGCAGGGCGCCAACCCGTACATCACCGAGGGCCTGCACTTCGAGTTCCACTACTTCTTCATGCGCAAGTTCTGGTTCGCCTACATGGCCAAGGCGCTGGTGGTCTTTCCGGGCGGGTTCGGCACGTTGGACGAGATGTTCGAGCTGCTGACGCTGGCGCAGACCGAGAAGCTCGAGAAGCAGATTCAGATCATCCTGTACGGCTCGGATTACTGGGATCCGATCCTCAAGTTCGATCCGATGCTGGAATGGGGCGCGATCAACCCCGGCGATACTGATCTCGTGCAGCGCGCCGACACGCCCCAGGGGGCCTTCGAGCTGCTGCGGGCACACCTGACGACGCATCACCTGGAGGCGCCGGAGCCCGAGACCACGCGCGGTAAGGCACCCCAGCTCGCCAAGACGCGTCGGTAGCAGAAGAACCGAAGGACCAAACTGGCACGCCTCCTGCTCCCACCGTACGCGAACCTCGGTACGAGAGTCAGGAGCACGCCGGATGAGCACCATTGCGAGGTCGTCCGTTCTTCTCATGGCGTGTCTGTGCCTGCGCGCTACGGCCAGCGCCCAGTCGCCGCCCGCGCCGCCAGTGGACCCCGAGCCCCCAGTCACAGAACTGTTGATTCACGACCCACGTTGGATCCCAGCCGTGCACGGGGCCGTGCCGGCCGGCGCCGTGGCGCACGGCCGCGAGCGAGACGGAAGCCCCCAGTACATCTGCCGGGCTTTTTTCGAGGGCGGGACCCATCTGGGCAAGGTGTCGTCCGGCTCGGGGGGCTGCGTGATCGTCGCGGGCGGCCGCGCCGTCGTCCGCCGCAGCTACGAGGTCCTGACCGAGACGGTCACCCCGCGTTCCTCCGACACCGCCCCTAGCGCGTCGGCTAAGCGGCCCAACCGCTGGGGACGCTCGGAATCGGTCCAGGACGACCATGCGGCGACGATGGGCGGAGTCACGGCGTCCGGAGAAACCCCTCGACGACTGACAGGACTTCGGCGGGCTTCTCGTCGCTGGGATAGTGGCCCAGGCCGTCCAGCGTGACGATTGAGACGCGTGGCAGCGTCTTGCGCAGTTGCTCCTGCGTCGCCGGGGCCACGATCGTGCTGCGTCCTCCCAGGAGATAGAGCGTGGGAGCCGTCACCTCGCGCACGATACCGCCAGAGATCGGTTTCCACGAAGCCCTTCACCAGATTCGGGTCGCGCTTCCACACCACGCGGCCGTCCTCCCGGCGGCGGGCGCCGTGCCGCACATACGCATCGAGAACCGCCTGCGACATACCGGGGTTCGCCTTGCGCACGACGGCGGCGAGCTCGGCTTCCGACGCCCAGCCCGACGCCTCCTGCTGCACGCGGCGAGCATAGGCGTCGGCGATCTGCCGCGGGCGCTCGGGGCCAACGTCTTCGGCGATGAGCCGCGCCACCAGATCCGGACGCATCCCCGCAAACACCTGGGCCACGCGGCCGCCCGTCGAGTTGCCCCACACCACGATGTCGCGCAACCCGAGTTGGGCCACGAGCCCCGCCAGGTCGGTGACGTGATCCTCCACGAGATAGCGGCCCTGGGGGTCCCACGAGGAGTCGCCGTGGCCGCGCATGTCGTAGGCAATCACGTGGTGCGTCGAGGAGAAGTGCGCCGCCACGGAGTCGAACGTCCGCGCCACGCGGTCCAGCCCATGGATGAGCACCATCGGCTGCCGGCCGGAGTTGCCCCAGTCCACGACGTGAAGGCGCAGCCCGTTCACGGTGACGAAGCGGTCCACCGGCGCCGGCCGTGCCGGTTCTTTGTCGAGGCCGGCGCCGGCCGCCAGTCCGGCGATCAGCAGGCCCCACAGGATGCGATTGCGTCGCACGGCCGCGAAGTGTAACAGCCGTGGGCGGTGCTAGGATCCAGATTCTGGAGGCGCTCATGCGCGGCTGTTGGTGGGACCCCTGTCGGTCGCCGCGAACGTCGCGATGGTCGTCGCGTTCGTGGCCTCGCTTCGGAGCGGTCACCGCTCCGCAAGCGCCTGTTCCTCAAGGCGCCCTGTTCCCGCGAGCGTTCCTCAGGCGCGCCGGCTCCCGCCAGTGTTCCACCGACGTGGCGCGCGCGTTGACGGGCGCCATCGACATTCACGTCCACAACCTGCCCGACGACAGGCCGCGGTCGATCGACGCCATAGACGTGGCGATCCTCGCGCGCACGCGCGGCATGCGCGGGCTGGTGCTCAAGAACCACTACGAGTCCACGGCCGGCATCGCGTTCCTGGTGCGCAAGCTCGTACCCGGCATCGAAGTGTTCGGGGGCATCGATCTGAATCGCACGGTCGGCGGGATCAATCCCGCCGCCGTGGAGCACATGGTGAAGGTCACCGGGGGCTTCGGCCGCGTGGTGTGGATGCCGACTTTCGATGCCGAGAACCAGGTGCGCACGTCGAAGGAGGATCGCCCGTTTGTCAGCGTGTCGCGCGGCAGGCGAGCTCCTGCCCGAGGTCAAGCAGGTGATCGCCGTCATTGCCAGGCACAACCTCGTCCTGGCGACGGGACACTCCTCGGCGGCCGAAGGGCTGCTCCTGCTGCAGGAAGCCAGGCGGCAAGGCGTGCGCCGGATGGTGGTCACCCATGCGATGAACGCTCCCATCGCGATGGACGTGCCGCAGATGAAGCAGGCGGCGGCCCTGGGTGCCCGGATCGAGTTCGTGGGCAGCACGATGCGCGAGGCCGGCGCCGATGCCCGGGTGACGCGCTTCGCCGAGGCGATCCGCGCCGTCGGCACCGCCAACTGCATCCTGTCGTCCGATCTGGGCCAGGCCGGCAACCCGCTGCCGCCGGATGGCTTCGGCGAGTTCCTGGTCGCGCTGCGGGCGAAGGGGTTTACCGAAAGCGAGTTGGCCACGATGGCCAGGGAGAACCCCGCTCGCCTTCTCGGGCTGCCGTAGGCGCGCGCCGATGACGCTCGAGTACATCGCCCCTGCTGCAGGTGCAACGCGACCTGTACGCGATGCCGCGCGATCGCGCGCGCTTCGACGCGTATATCGACACCCTGACCGGCTCCGGGAGCGGAGACATGGCCCTTCCGCTCTCGGCGATGAACCCGATGGGCAGGGAGCACGTGCCGGCCCTGCTCGACCAGTACATCGCGGCCGACACGGACGAGTGGGCCAGCCGCGCTGTCGGGGCCCGCGAGCCGGACCTGGCGCAGTTCCCCGGGACGTTCAGGGTGTGTCTGGTCATCGCCGACGACGCCAGGGGCGGCTGGACGAACCGCTACACCACCGAGTTCTCCCACCGTTTCGAGTCGCGCGCCATGATGAAGCGCGGCTGGGTCGTGGGCCTGGTGTGGACCAGCGAGCCGGCGGTGGCGGACGTTGCCGTCCTCGAGGCGCTGGTGTCGGTTTATCGGGCAGCCTGGATCTCGGAGCATGGCTACAGCCGAACCTTGAGGGACATGTTGGCGCAGGAGGGGTGGGCGATGGCCAGGGCCGGGTGCACGGAGCCGATCTTGGACGGCGAGGATCTGGCCTACACTCGCGTCGCGATTGCCCCGCACCTCGATGCGAGCGATCGCGCGACGCTCGTCGCCTGTCTCTTCGGCGATGCGGCCGCCCGGGCGCTGGGATATCCGCCACACGGGCTCAGCGAACGCGCGGGGCTGGCGCTGGCACTGCACGACGAACGGCGCCGCTCGGGGCCTGCGCGTGCGGTGGAGGTGTGAAATGAGCGAGAACCAGCAGTGAGCAGCGTGCGCGCAGACGGAGCCGACCTTCACTACACCGTGCGCGGCCGGGGGCCGATGTGCCTCGTGCCGTGCTCAATCGGCACGCCTCACTTCGAGCTTCTGACGGCGGGGCTGGCCGATCGTTTCACGATCGTCTGCGTGGACCCGCGAGGGGCCGGCCGTTCGACGGGCAACGCGGCTGATCTGACTTTCGACGTCCTGGCCCGTGATTTCGAGGCCGTTCGCGCCGCCGTCGGGGCCGAGCGATGGTGGGTGCTTGGCTACTCCATCATGGGCTCGATGGCGGTCGAGTACGCCCGGCGCTGCCCCGACACCGTCTCGCACGCGGTCGTGGCGGGCACGCCCCCGAGCGGCGACATGGCTCGCATGGTGCAGGAGGGCACGGCGTATGTGGCGGCCGCGGCCTCGGCGGAGCGGAAGCAGATCTTCGCCGACAACATGGCCGCGCTGCCGCCCGGCACCGACCCGCGCATGGCTCTTCCGGCCCAGACGCCGCTGCGGTTCTTCGATCCCAGGTTCAACGTGATGCCGCTTTTGATGGTCGCCGAGTTCAAGCCGGACTTCTTCGCGCACCTGATGGGACCGCTGACCTCGTCGTGGAACGTGCTGGAGGGGCCGCCGCTCCGCGTTCCTCTGCTCGTCGCTCACGGGCAGCACGACTACGTGGTGCCCCACACCATGTGGGCCGACGTGCTGCCGCGGCTGCCCACGGCGTCCTTCGCCCTGTTCGAGCGCAGCGGGCACCAGCCGTTCTTCGAGGAGCCGGAGCGGTTTGCCGACGTCGTGTCGGCATGGATGAGCCAGCCAGCGGCCCGGCACTCGAAGTAAGATGCGCCACGGTTTTCAAGGAGCGTCATGGTTCGCCGACTCTGTCTCGCCTCTGTGCTCGTGGCGTCCGGCTTCAGCGTGATCCGGGCAGCCGATCCATCGGTGCCCGCGGAAGGCCAGACCGCGCTGTCCACGTTCCTGCGCGACGCCGTCGCGCGTGGTGAAGTGCCAGGCGTCGTGGCCATGGTGGTCGGCCGCGACCGCATCCTCTACCACGAGGCGTTTGGCAAGCTGGATGTGGCGCGTAACGTCGAGATGAGCCGGGACGCCATCTTCCGCATCGCCTCGATGACCAAGCCCATGACCTCGACGGCCGTCATGATGCTGGTCGAGGAGGGGAAGATCGGAGTCGACGACCCTGTCTCGAAGTACCTGCCGCGGTTCGGCCTGTCGAAGGTGCTGACGACTGTCGACGACGCCCGCGGAACGTTCGAGACGCGGCCCGCCACCAAGACGATGACCATCCGCCACCTGCTCACGCACACCTCGGGCATCGGCTACAGCTGGTCCGATCCGGGACTGGCCGTGGCGCAGCGCGTCACCAAGGCGAGCAACGACAGTGAGCTGCCACTCGTGAGCGAACCGGGCGAGCGCTGGAACTACGGCGCCAGCACGCGCGTGCTCGGCGACATCGTGCAGATTGTGACCGGCCAGCGCATCGACGCCTTCCTGCAGGCGCGATTGGCGGACCCGCTGGGCATGGTGGACACGGCCTTCGACGTCCCGGCGGCCAACCACCGACGCGTCGTGACCGTGCATCAACGAACGAACGGCCGGTTCGTGGAGGTGCCCAATCCCGCGTCACTGGCGGTCGTCGTCCGGGGCGACGGCGGGCTGTACAGCACCGCCACCGACTACGCGCGTTTCCTCCAGCTGTTCCTGAACCGCGGCCAGGCCGGCGGCCGTCGTCTGCTGTCCGGCGAGACCGTGGATGCGATGACGCGCAACCAGATGGGCGCCGTTCGCGTCCGGCTGCAGCCGACCGCGGAGCCGCCGCGATCGCGGCCCTTTCCGACGGGCGTGGGGCAGGACACCTGGGGCTTCGGCTTCCAGATCGCGGCGCCAGCCGCCTCCGGGACGCCGCGGCGCAAGCCCGGCAGCCTGACGTGGGGCGGCATCAACAACACCCACTTCTTCATCGATCCGGCGAGCGGCGTCGGGGCGATGGTGCTGATGCAGGTGCTGCCGTTCTACGACGAAGCCGCCATGCGCGTCCTGGACGGCTTCGAGGAGCGCCTCTACCGCCACCTGCGGTGACGCCGACGTTCTTTCGCAACGCCGCCGCGTTCCGGGCGTGGCTGCGCGCCAACCACAGGACCGCTACCGAAATTACGCTGCGGCTGGTCAAGACTCACGTCGCCGACACGGGCATGACGTATCCCGAAGCGCTGGACGAAGCGCTCTGTTACGGCTGGATCGACGGCGTCCGCCGCCGCCAGGCCCAGGCTCCAGTTCCTTGCCTTGCTCGACGATCCCGCATTCTCGTGCCCTCGACGCGCTTGTCGCGCAGCTGAAGCACGATCGCTCGGTTCTCGCCGTGATCCTCGTCGGCAGCCTGTCGCACGACACGGTGTGGGCGCGGTCCGACATCGACCTCGTGCTGGTCACCATCGACGACTCGCGCGTGGGCCGCGTCCAGCGTGGCGCTGAACGCCGACGGCGTGAACGTGCACGCGCTGCTGATGCCACGCGCCGAGTTCCGCAAGACCGCCGAAGGCGCGCTTCGCAACTCGTTCATGCACTCCTTCCTCTCGAAGGGCCGGCTGCTCTACACCCACGACCCCACCATCACCGACCTGGTGGCCCGGCTGGCGTCGATTGGCGAGCGCGACACCGAGATGCAGCTGCTGGAAGCCGGCACGTGCGTGCTGCCGCCCCTGTATAAGGCCAGGAAATGGTTCGTAACGCGCGGCGACCTGGACTACACGGCCCTGTGGCTGCTGTACGCCGCCACGCCGCTCGCCCAGGTGGAGGTGATCAGCGCGCGGCAGCTCGTGGACCGCGAGGTGATCCTGAACGCGCTGAAGCTCAACCCCGCCTTCTTCCGAACGGTCTACACCGACCTCCTGAACACGCCGAAGACGCGCAAGAAGGTGGAGGCCGCGCTCGACGCCGCCGATCGCTACATGGCCGACCGCGCCAAGGTGCTCTTTCGCCCGGTGCTCGACTACCTGAAGGAGGCGGGCGACACCCGTGCGGCCAGCGAGATCGAGCACCACTTCAAGCGGACGTTCAACGTGGAGGGCGTGATGACTGGCGTGCGAGTACCTGGCCGACGAGGGTCACCTGGGCAAGGTGTCGACGCCGGTGCGGGCCACCAAGAAGAGCACGGTGTCGCTGCAGGAGCTGGCGTTCTTCTATGTGGGCGAGCCGATGCCGTAAGGCTCGCCCGGCTTCCGGCTCCCGGCTTCCGGCTTCCGGCTTCAGGACGACGGTGGCGGTGCAGGGCGCGCGCGTCCACAACCTGAAGAACATCACCGTGGAGATCCCCCGCGACAAGCTGGTGGTCGTCACCGGGCTCTCGGGGTCGGGCAAGTCCAGCCTGGCGTTCGACACGATCTACGCCGAGGGCCAGCGGCGGTACATGGAATCGCTCTCGAGTTTCGCCAAACGGTTCATGACCCACGTGGCCAAGCCGGACGTGGACTTCGTGTTCGGCCTGTCGCCGGTGATTTCCATCGAGCAGAAGACCACCGTCAACAACCCGCGATCGACGGTCGGCACGATGACCGACGTGTCGAGCTACCTGAACCTGCTCTTCGCCACGATCGGACAGGCCCGCTGTCCCCGTTCGGGCGAACCGATGCCCAACCGCACGTCCAGCCAGATCGTCGAGGCCATCCTGTCGCTGCCCGAAGGGACGGAAGTGGAGCTGCGTGCGCCGATCTTCAAGGTGTACGGCGAGGATCTCGACTTCGTGTTCGCGGAGGTGCGGAAGAAGGGGTGCCGCGAGCTGATCATCGACGGCAAGCGCGTGGACATCTCCAACGAGGCGCCCACCGAGCTGTCCGACGTGCAGCACATGGACGCGGTGGTGGACCGGCTGATCGCGAGCGCCAAACACGAGAAGGCGATTCGCGCGGCGGTGGCGGCCACGCTCCTCGTGGGCGACGGGCTGATGCAGATTCACCTGGGCAAGGGCGTGGGCAAAGCGGCCGCCGAGGCGTTCTACCGCACGCACTGCAGCGCCACGCACCACTTCTCTACGGCGACATCGGCGCCGACTACTTCATGTTCAACAACCCGGAAAGCGCGTGCCGCACGTGCGGCGGGCTTGGCGTGGACAAGCTCACGCACCCGGATCTGCTGATTCCGGACCCGAAGCGCAGCATCACCGGGGGCTGCTTCGTGAAGGAGGCGTTCCGCTACAACCCGGACACCTGGGACGGGCGCCTGATGTACAGCCTGTCGAAGGCGCAGGGGTTCTCGCTGGACAAGCCCTGGAACATGCTGACGGACCGCGCGCGCAACGCGATTCTCTACGGCATCGAGCCCAAGAAGGTGGCGATGGCCACGCCGCCGGGGGCCAAGGGCGAGCACGACAAGTGGGAGGGCAAGGAGGTCGCCTTCACGCGGCATCGCCCGCCGCATCGAGCGGCTGGTACCGCCGCTACCGCCAGCGCGGCGAGGCCAACTCGAGGATGGAGGCGTGGCTCGACAAGGTGATGGTGGAGCACACGTGTCCCGACTGCCACGGCGCGCGCGTGCGGGCCACGCGCCTGCTGTTCACGATCGACGGCAAGTCGGTCCACGACGTCGGCCAGCTGCACTTCGACGAGCTGTACGCGTTCCTGGGCAGCGTGAAGCCGTCGGGGCGCGGCGCCGGCGCGGGCCGCCAGGTGCTGGGCGAGATCCGGCGGCGCCTGGAGCTGCTGCTGGGCATCGGCCTGGACTATCTCAGCTTCAACCGCCGGTCGGGGACGCTGTCGGGCGGGGAGTCGCAGCGGATCCGGCTGTCGTCGCAGATCGGGTCCGGCCTGATGGGCATGCTGTACGTCCTCGACGAGCCCAGCATCGGCCTGCACCCCAAGGACAACGTGAAGATGATCGCCACGCTGAAGAGCCTGCGCGACATCGGCAACACGGTGGTCGTGGTGGAGCACGACGAGGACACGATTCGCGCCGCGGATCACCTGGTGGAGATGGGCCCAGGCCCCGGCGTGCACGGCGGAGAGGTGGTGGTGCAGGGCACCATCAAGGACCTGCTGCGCTGCCCGGCGTCGCCCACGGGGCAGTACCTGTCCGGCAAGCGCGTCGATCGAGACCCCGCGCGGCGGCGCGCCGACTCGGGCAAGGCCTGTGATCCGCGGTGCGCGGGAGAACAACCTGAAGAATGTGGACGTGACGATCCCGCTCGGAAAGCTGGTCGCGGTGACCGGCGCGTCCGGCTCGGGCAAGAGCACGCTCGTCAACGAGATCCTGTACAAGGCGCTGTGGAAGCGGCTGGTGGACACCCGCACGCTGCCCGGCGATCACGACGGCGTGGACGGCATGGAGCACGTCCACAAGGTGGTCAGCATCGACCAGTCGCCCATCGGCCGGAACAGCCGATCGAATCCCGCGACCTACGTCGGCTTCTACGACACCATCCGCGATCTGTTCACGCAGGCCCCGTTGTCGCTCGAGCGCGGCTACAAATCCGGGCGCTTCAGCTTCAACGTCAAGGGCGGACGCTGCGAGGAGTGCCAGGGCGAGGGCTCGATCACGACACAGCTCTACTTCATGCCCGACGTCGAGGTGACCTGCGGCACCTGCAAGGGCGCCCGCTTCAACGCCGAGACGCTGGAGGTGACGCTGCGCGGCAAGACCATCGAGGACGTGCTGAACATGTCGATCGAGGAAGGCGTGTCGTTCTTCACCAGCGAGACGTCGATCCGGCGGAAGCTGGAGGTGCTGAACAACCTGGGGCTCGGCTACCTGACGCTGGGCCAGTCGGCCACGACCCTGTCAGGCGGCGAGGCACAGCGCATCAAGATCGGCACCGAGCTGTCGATGCTCCAACGGGCCAGGCACACGCTGTACATCCTGGACGAGCCGACGACGGGCCTGCACCTGGCCGACATCGAGCGGCTGCTGGAGTCGCTGAACCAGCTGGTGGACGCGGCCACACGGTGCTGCTGATCGAGCATCACCTCGACGTCATCAAGACCGCCGACCACGTGATCGACCTGGGACCGGGCGGCGGCACGCGGGCGGACACGTGGTGGTCACGGGCACGCCGGAGAAAGTGGCGCTGTGTAAGGCGTCGTATACAGGACAGTTCTTGAAAAAGCACTTGTGCGCCGGGCTCCAGGCTCCAGGCCCCGGGCTCCAGTTCTGCCTCGAAGATCTGTGGTGCATGCCTGTTGTTCTCGGGTGGGCTCCGCTCTGGGTCTGCCTGCTTTCGGGTCCAGCATCGGCTATCCGATCTTCGTGGATTTCGGGGACGCCGCAACGTTGCGACGCTTTGCGTCGATCTGGCTGCTCCCGCTCTGGCTCGCGTTCTGGCAGCGATCGTGCCCACGCTCACGCTCAGCAGCGCTCGTTTTACTACATGCTCAAACCAGCGCCATCGTTTTGCTGGGCTAGCTCTTCCTGTCTTGGCTTCGGTCTTCACCGTCCCGCAGGACGAATCGAGTTCACGCTTCTTGTACCTTCCGCTTGTACGCCCCAGATCCGACAGCCAGACCCGCGCTGCTGGCGATCGGAGATGTCGGTGCCACGGCCATCGTCTTCGCCAACGCTCTGATATAGTGGGCTATGTCGGAATGCTTTTATCAACTGCGCGATGTTGAGGCGCGGGGGATAGTGTAGACTAATCGCCGCGCAGACTGCTCTCCGCGGTGGCGATCTTCATCGCCAGCACTCTCTCAGCGATGTTTCCTTTCGCGCAGTCTCTCTTTCCGAGCTCTTCAGCCTCCTCCGCCTCTGGATGATCTTATTGCCTTGACCATAAACAGCGTCAACTGAGCACCGAATCGCAAGCAATTCGTTTCGCTAGCTTCGACAACGGTCAAGCGCTGGCCGATAGCCTGATTCACCAGAATTTTCATGGCATCAATCCTGCTCCTTTCAGACAGGCCATGTGCAGAATCGGCAATAGATACGACGACGGAAAGCGCACGCTGATACCTGGCGTCGCCCTCACGGTCTCGCTCGTCTTTTCAGCGACCGCGAGCGCGCAGACACCTGATGCGACCGCACGCGACCTCGAGCTGGGTTTGAGGGATGGCGAACGCGTCATCGTGACGGGACGCGTGACATGCAGGGACGCGCTGTCGCTCCCGCCAGAGACACCGCCCGCCGAGCGTCCCGCCACGTGCACCGTTGGGGGTAAAGCGACTTTGCGGGGGACCGGCTGATCGTGGTCGATCGAGTTCCCTACACCTTTCCACTGGACATCATCGAGAGGGTGGAGCGTCCACGGGATCGAATCTGGAACGGTGCCGCGATCGGATACGCGGCAGGCTTTGTGCCACTTGCGGTGATGGAGATCGACTGCCGGCGCAGCCCCGGGTGTTGGGAAGGACTTGGCCTGGCGATCGGCACGGTCATCACAGGCCCGATTGGTTTCGGGATTGGCGCTCTCACCGACGCCCTGATTCGTCGCCCTCGACTCGTGTACTCGAGGACTCAAGGGCATCCCACGGTCTCAGTGACTCCGATCTGTCACCCCCCACACCAGAGGCGTCGGCGTCGCGGTCGTTTTCTAGGGCCGGACCGCTGCAGTACAACAGATACTTCTCCCTCCGCCTCACGAACGCCTCCTCGTCGGCGCGCCACGTCGCCGCGATGGCCGTTGCAGGCATCCCGCCGTCGATCTGTTCCCGCA
The DNA here is from genome assembly GCA_963807235.1 of uncultured Acidobacteriota bacterium. Lineage (GTDB taxonomy): Bacteria > Acidobacteriota > Vicinamibacteria > Vicinamibacterales > UBA2999 > CAWEBF01. The sequence goes on along the minus strand of CAWEBF010000032.1, from coordinate 43,990 downwards.
GCGTGCTCGACCCGCTCAGGATGTCGAAGGGGAGCTTCGTGGTCTCGTACTCGTAGGGCGGCTGCCGCCACAGCTCGCGACCGGGATCGAACCGCCGGAACATCGCGATCAGCGCCACGCCGGTCAGCACCGGCCGGAACGCCGCCCGGTCGGTCACGTGCGCCTGACACCCGCCGCAGGCCGTGCGCGCGTGCTTCTGGAACGTCGGCTCGAACACCGCCGGCCGGAACAGCACCCCGGGCAGGCCCAGCGCGTTCATCTCGCGCGCGAAGGACTCCGCGTTGATGCCCGGCGCGCCCAAGAGCTCGAAGGGCCGCGTGGTGCCGCGGCCTTCGGACAGCAGCGTCCCCTCGACCAGCACCGTGCCCGGATACACGACGGCCGTGTCCAGCGTCGGCATGTTCGGTGAGGGCATCACCCACGGGACGTCCGTCTCGTCGGCGAACATCTGGCGCCGCCACCCGTCCATCGGCACCACGTCCAATGCGGCCCCGATGCCGAACTCCTGGTTGAAGAAACGCGCCAGTTCGCCGATCGTCATGCCGTGGCGCATGGGAATCGGAAACTGGCCCACGAACGATTCGTAGCCCTTCACCAGCGCGGCGCCCTCGACGTCCACGCCGTTGATCGGATTGGGGCGGTCGCACACGATCACCGGCACGCCGTGCCTCGCGCACGCACGCAGGCAATTGGCCATCGTGTAGATGTAGGTGTAGATGCGCGCCCCGATGTCCTGCAGATCCACGACCAGCGCATCCAGCCCTCGCAGCATGTCCGCGGTGGGTTCCCGGGTGTCGCTGTACAGTGAGTAAATGGGCACGCGCATCCGCGGGTCGTCGGCGTGCGGCGTCTCGACCATGTTGTCCTGGACGTCCGACCGGAAGCCGTGCTGCGGCCCGAAGATGGCGCCCAGCTTGACGCCGTCGGCCGCCGCCAGCTGGTCCACGACGTGTGTCAGCCCGCGTCCCACCGAGGCGTGATTGCACACCAGGCCAACCGTGGCGCCGCGCAGGCGCGACGACGCCACCAGCGCTTCCGATCCGAGCCTCATCCGCGTAGATGATGGAGCAAGCATGGTGACATTATCGCGAGACGCTGGCCCCTGACTAGATGAGACGCACCAAGATTGTCGCCACCATCGGTCCGGCGTCAAACGCCGAGCCGGCCATCCGGGATCTGGTGGCCGCCGGCGTGGACGTGTTCCGCCTGAACTTCTCGCACGGCACGCACGCGGGCCATGGGGAAGCGATCGCCAGGATCCGCGCGGCCGCGGCCGAGGCGGGCCGGCACCGTCGCGCATCCTGCAGGATCTCTCGGGCCCGAAGATTCGAACCGGGCTCTTGAAGGACCACCAACCGTTCCTGCTCGAGCCGGGCGCCAGCCTGGTCATCGCGGCTGGCAGCTTCGAGGGCGTCCCGGGCCGGGTCTCCACCAGCTATGGCGAGTTGCCATCGCGCGTGCGCCCCGGGGACACGCTGCTCCTCGACGACGGCCGGCTGCAGCTGCGCGTGGAGTCAACGACCGCCGACGAGATTCGGACGACCGTCGTGGACGGTGGGCTGCTGGGCGAGCGCAAGGGCATCAACGCGCCCGGCGTGGCCCTGCCTGCCTCGGGCCTCACGCCCAAGGACCTCGAGGATCTGCGGTTCGGCGTGGCGTCGGGCGTGGACTTCATGGCGATGAGCTTCGTGCAGAACGCCGACGACCTCCGGCAGGCGCGCGCGGCGCTGGCCGAAGCCGGCGCGCCCGATCTTGCCGCTCGTGGCGAAGCTGGAGCGGCCAGAGGCGGTGGAACACCTGGACGAGATCCTGCACGCCTGCGACGCCGTGATGGTGGCGCGGGGCGACCTGGGCCTGGAGCTGCCGCTCGAGACGGTGCCGCGCGTGCAGAAGGAGATCACACGGCGGGCGCGCGCCCTGGGTGTGCCGGTCATCGTGGCGACCCAGGTCTTCGAGTCCATGATGAAGGAGCCACGGCCCACGCGCGCCGAGGTCAGCGACGCGGCCAACGCCGTCGGCGACGGCGTGGACGCCATCATGCTGGCCGGCGAAACGGCCGCCGGCGCGTATCCCCTGAAGGCGGTGCAGACGCTGGATCTCGTGCTGCGCGACGCCGAGCGGATCGTGGCGCCGCCCGTCCCGCTCGAGGAAGCGCACGTGCGCGCGCCGCACGGCCAGGCGATGTGCGAGGCGGCGATGACGCTGGCCGACCGCGGGCACGCGTCGGCGATCGTGGCGGTGACCCGAGGCGGGAAGACCGCGGGTCTCCTGTCGGCGCTGCGCCCGGGCACGCCGATCGTCGCGGCCACGGATCAACCGGCCGTGGCGCGCCGGCTGGCGTTGTCGTGGGGGGTGCTGCCGCTCGTGACCACTCTCGAGGGCAACCTCAACGAGCTCGCCGAGCGGTTCGGAGCCGTGCTGGTCGAGCGCGGCGTGGTCCTGCGGGGTCAGCGTGATCGTGCTGGTGAGCATGACGCCGGGCGTGAGCGCCGGGCCCTCGAACTACCTCAAGCTGCAGTCGGTGTAGGGGCTCGGGCCCTTCCGGGCCCGAGCCCTGATCTCTGCTACGGGACGACTACCAGCTGCCCCCGGATCTCGCCGCCGGGGTTGGTCGTGGAGTGGATGTTCACGTAGGCGTTGCCGCCGGTGATGGACTGGATCGCATCCTCCATCGTAGTGATGCCGTTGGCCGCGCTCTGACGTAACGCTGTCTGGCTGAGGCGAAACGTCAGGGTGAAGTCCCCGATCCGGCCCGGGATGTTCGGGAAGTCGAGGATGATCGGGCCGGCCACGCCTCGCGGGCCAACGTGGATGTGGCCAGCGGTGCTGGCTGTCGGGAGATCGAAGACGCGCAGCGTGACCGACAGCTCGCGGTTGGTGGTATCGACGCCCACTTCCGCCGTGCCGACCGCGCCGGACAAGAGAGCGGGGGTTTCCTCGCCAGGCGACAGCACCGCGCCCATCTTCATGACCTGCGCAGAGGCGCTGGCGGCCGTCAGCAGAACTGCTGCGGCCGTAACGGCAACGAACTTCAGTGTGGTCTTCATGGGGTGTCTACACTCCTTGGTTTGCAAGTCCTGCAGAGGCGCCCCCGCTGCTGCATGAACCGCGCGCTTCGCAACGCGGACATTCTATCCAACCAGTGTCTGGTGGAAACACGAATCGCCGCCTGGCTCTCTTTTTTCGCGGCCCGAAAGGGGATTTCGAATCCCGGCGGACGATCTAACGGCGAAGCCGCGGGTAGAAGTGCAACGGAACGCCAGGCGGTTCGACCGCCGGCGGCGCCGGGGCACCAGCACCGTTGGAAAGAGCCTGGTTTCGTGCCCCTCGAAGTCACGCGCCCATTCCTTGTGGTTGTAGACACACACCGGCAGGCAGATCGAGCAGTACCAGTGCTTCGCGAAGTACGGGAAAGCAGCGCCCGGTATCCACGACATAGCGGTCGTAGCCGAGATGATCCTTTCCGGCCTCGGGGCTTCGCTCGTCGGGAATCGCCTGCGGCGGGCAGTATTGCGGCACGCGCGGCAGGTGTCGCAGAACTTCGCGATGCCGGCATCGATGGGATGGTCCACCGCCAGCTCGATCGACGTGGCCACGCTGCCCATGCGGAACAGCGGGCCGAGCCGCGGGTGGATGATCGATCCGTGGCGGCCCAGCTCACCGAAGCCGGCCTTGAGGCCGATCGGGATGTGCATCAGGTTGCTGTCGCCGATCGGATGCTCGACCTCGCAGCTGTAACCGAGGGACCGCACGTAGTCGGCGAGCCGGATGACCGCTTCGCCCAGGGAGTAGTAGACCCGCAGGCATTCGATGGCCGACGCTTGCGACGGCACCACCTGGAATTCGCGCCACCGCATGCGCTGTCCGACGGCGATGGCAAACCGCTCGGTGACCGAGCGGCCGCGGTAGACGTCGCTTGGTTCAATGGCGCAGATGCCGACGATGTCGGCGCCGAAGGCCAGCGCACTGGCCTTCAGCTGCCGCGCCGCGTCCTCCGGCGATTCGAACACCACGCGCTCGGACGCGATGGGCCCGTCGAATCGCGGCTCCTGCTCTTCGCGAATCCGCCGCAGGATCTCGTCCACTTCGTCGATTGCGATGGTGCGTCCGCCGGCGGCCTGTACCAGCGTTCCCATTCGAAGGGTGAGGCGTCAGCCACTATTGCACTATTATGCGCCGTTAACGGATCTTTGTACCTCGAGACTGTCCGATGTGCTTCGGGAGTACCCCATCGTCTGTTTGGCCGCCCTCCTCGGCCTTGCGGTTCTTTCGTCGGACTGTGCCAGGGACGATTGTGGCCCAGCCGTCACTGCCGCGTTCGAACTCGAAGAGATGACGCTTCCGGAACTGCAGGACGCGATGGCGTCTGGCCGGTACACGTCGCGGCAGCTCGTGGAGCTCTATCTCAAGCGCATTGAAGTATTGACCACGGAGGGCCGACGCTGCGGTCGGTGCATCGAAGATCAATCCCGACGCGCTGCGTATCGCCGACGAACTCGACGCCGAGCGTCGCCAGGGAGGCGCCCGAGGGCCGCTGCACGGCATCCCGGTCCTGATCAAGGACAACATCGACACCGCCGACCGGATGATGACGACGGCCGGGTCGCTGGCGCTCGCAGGGGTCGATCGCCGACGCGCGATGCGTTCGTCGTCGAGCGGCTGCGCGACGGCCGGCGCGGTGATCCTCGGCAAGACGAATATGAGCGAGTGGGCGAACTTCCGCTCGACGCGATCGTCGAGCGGCTGGAGCGCACGCGGCGGGCAGGCGAGGAATCCGTATGCGCTCGACCGCAACCCGTGCGGGTCGAGCTCGGGCACCGGCGCCGCGATCGCGGCGAACCTCGCGGCGGTGGCGTCGGCACCGAGACCGACGGCTCGATCGTGTGCCCGTCCGGCGTCAACGGCATCGTCGGGATCAAGCCGACGTCGGGCTCGTCAGCCGGGCGGGCATCATCCCGATCTCGCACACGCCAGGACACCGCCGGACCGATGGCGCGCACGGTGACTGACGCGGCGATCTGCTCGGCGCGATGGCCGGCGTCGATCCGCGCGATCCGGCCACCGCCGCGGCCGGCGGACGCGCCGGCATGACTACACGGCGGCGCTCGACGCCGGACGGATTGCGAGGGCGCGCGCATCGGCGTCGCCCGGAAGATGTACTTCGGCTACAGCCACGCCGCCGACGCGCTGATCGAGGCCGCGATTGCGGCGATGAAGGAGCAGGGCGCGGTGATCGTCGATCCGGCGGACATTCCGACCGCCGAGCGAGCTCGACGACAGCGAGCTCGAGGTGCTGCTGCTACGAGTTCAAGGCCGATCTGAACGCGTACCTCGCCGGACGAAACGCGTCAGCGCCGGTCCAGTCGCTGGAGGACGTCATCGCGTTCAACGCGCGCGAGAAGGCGCGGGAGATGCCGTTCTTCGGCCAGGAGCTGTTCGAATGGCGGAGAAGAAAGGCCCGCTGACATCGACGGCTATCGCAACGCGTCTGGCGAACTGCCGGCAGGTGGGCGCGGACCGACGGGATCGATGCCGTGATGAACAGGCACCGGCTCGATGCGCTGGTCGCGCCGACCGGCAGCCCGGCGTGGCCGACCGATCTGCTCAACGGCGATCACTTCCTCGGCGCCAGCTCGACGCCGCAGCCGTCGCAGGCTATCCGCACATCACGGTGCCCGCGGGACAGGTGATGGGGCTGCCCGTCGGCATGTCGTTCATCGGCGCGCCTGGTCGGAAGCGACCCTGATCCGGCTTGCCTACGCCTTCGAGCAGACAACCACGTCATCGCCGAGTGCCGAAGTTGCTTCCATCGATAGAACTGCAGGGAAGTTTCTGAATTCTGAACTCTGAATTGTGACCTGGGCGGCACTATGGAGCAGGTGCGAGCCCCTTGCCCTCGACGCATCGTAGGCGCGGCCGGTAGCGAGGTTCTTGAACTCCTCGGTCCGCCCGCTCGGCCAGGTGATGACCACGCGATCGACGCGATCGCGGCGGCCGACGCCGAACGTCACCGGCAGCTCCGACTGCGACAGGTAGCTCGATCCGCTCTTGACCATCCGCGTCTGCGACGTCGCCGCCGTGGAAGATCCGGACGGTCGCGCCGATGGCGTCGCGGTTGGACGTCGTGCCGATCAGCCGGAACCGCAGGCTGCGGTTGCCCGCCGGTCTGGTCGTTGCGGAGCAGCACGGCCGGGCCGTTGTTGGTCGTCATCAGCAGGTCGACGTCGCCGTCGCGATCGAAGTCGCCGCACGCCAGGCCGCGGCCGACCCGCGGCTGCGCGAACCCGGCGCCGGCCACGGCCGCGCGACGTCGCGGAACGCGCCGTTGCCCTGGTTCAGGAACAGCTGCGGCGGCTGCGCGTAGCCGACGTTGCCGCGGATGTTGCGGACGGTGTCGTCGATGTGGCCGTTGGCGACGACGAGATCGAGCCGGCCGTCGAGATCGAGGTCGGCGAAGACGCAGCCGAACCCGAGCCTGGTTGCGCGACGGACGGCCGACGCCGGCCGCCGTCGCGACGTCCTGGTAGAGTGCCGGCCTCCTGCGCCCGCGATACAGCCCGATCATCTCGCCTTCGAAGTTGGTGATCGCGAGGCCGGGCGCTGCCCGGAGTTGTCGAAGTCGCGCGGCGTCGACGCCCATGCCCGGCGCGCGCCTTGCCGTCCTCGCTGAGCGCGACGCCGGCCTCGAGCGCCACGTCCTTGAACGTGCCGTTGCGCTGGTTGCGATACAGCTTGTTCGGCTGCGTGTCGTTGGCGACGAAGATGTCGGGCCAGCCGTCCTGATCGTGATCGATCAGCGCGACGCCGAGCGACTTCGAGCTCGAGTCGAAGATGCCGCACGTGGCGGTGACGTCCTCGAAGGTGCCGTTGCCGCGGTTGCGGAACAGCCAGCAGGTCTCGCCGCGGTACGCCTCGGGCGTGCAGTACGACTTCTGCTTGCCGTCGAGGCTGCAGAAGACGTCGTGCTCCGCCGACCACCTGACGTAGTTGCAGACGAACAGATCGAGGAGGCCGTCGCGATCGAAGTCGAGCCACATCGCCGACGTGCTGAACGCCGTCGCGCCCGTCGAGGCCGCTGGCGCGCGTGACGTCGACGAACGTGCCCTTGCCGGTGTTGCGGAACAGCCGGTTCTGGCCGACGCAGGTGATGAAGATGTCGGGAAAGCCGTCGTTGTTGAAGTCGCCGACGGCGACGCCCATCCCGTACAGCTCGACGTCGAGGCCGGCGGCGCGCGTGACGTCGGTGAACGTGCCGTTGCGGTTGTTGCGATACAGCCGCAGCGTCGAGCGCTGGCGCTTGTGGCCGGGCCAGTCCATGCCGTTGACCAGCAGGATGTCCTGCCAGCCGTCGGCGTCGTAGTCGAGGAACGCGCAGCCGGAGCCGAGCGTCTCCGGCAGCAGCTTGCCGCCGTAGGCGCCGCTGTTGTGGCGGAACGTCGAGGCCGGCGGCCGCGGTGACGTCGACGAGCTGGAAGCCGGGCGGCGGCCGGCTGCGCGACTGCGAGTCGCGCCGCAGATCGCGGACGCCGGCGACGGCCGACCTGCGCCGCAGCGCGCCAGGAAGTCGCGCCGGTTCACAGCGGGTTCACCAGCCCGTGCTGGATGCGCGTAGACGACGAGCTCCGCGGTCTTGTGCACGCCCAGCGTGTTCATGATGTTGGCGCGATGCACGGCCACGGTGTTGACGCTCAGCTCCAGCTTCGCGGCGATCGTCGCGGTTCGACAGGCCGTCGCAAATCAGCTGCAGCACCTCGAGCTCGCGCGGCGTGAGCCGCGGTCGCGTTCGCCGGCGCGGCGCGGCCGGCACGAGCGCCGGGTCGAGCACGCGTCTCCCCGGCCGCGACGCGCTTGACCGCGGCGGCGAGATCGAGATCGAGCGCGTTCTTCAGGATGTAGCCGCGCGCGCCGGCGTCCATCGCCTGCCGGACCAGCGTCTCCTCCGAATGCATGCTGAGCATCAGGATCGCCGCGTCGGGCGCGCGCGCGAGAATCGCGCGCGTCGCCGCCAGCCCGCTCGTGCCCGGCATCGCGCGTCCATCACGACGACGCTGCGGCGTCAGCTCCGCGGCCAGCCGGATCGCTTCGTCGCCGTTGCTCGCCTCGCCGACGACGCGCAATCGCCGGGTCGTCCTCGAGCAGGCGGCGGAAGCCGCGCCGCACCAGAGCGTGATCGTCGACGAGCAGGACGGTGATCGCTGTCGCTCATGCCGTGCTCCGCAGGCGGTGCGATCGGAACACTGAGCCGCACGCAGCGTGCCGCCGTCGGCGCGGCCGCAGGACGCTCGAGCGTGCCGCCGACCAGCGCGGCGCGCTCGCGCATCGCGACCAGCCCGAGGCCGCGCGCCGCGGCGTCGGCGCGTCGAAGCCCTCGCCCGTGGTCCTCGACCTCGAGCTCCAGCGCGATCGGCCTCGATGCGCAGCCGCACCCACGCCTGCGTGCGCCCGGAATGCCGCGCCACGTTGCTCAGCGCCTCCTGCAGCACGCGATAGACGTGGATGCCGTCGGTGGCGTCCACCGGCACGCGGCGCGCCGGTGCGCTCGTAGCGCACCTGCGACGCCGAGCTGCCTCTCGACGGTCGACAGGTACCACTCGATCGTGCTCTCGAGCCCGAGCTCCTCGAGGATCGACGGGTGCAGCGTCTGCGACAGGCCGCGCACGTTGTCGAGCGCCGTCTGCGCGATCTCGCCGATCTCGCGCAGGTCCGCGCGCAGCGGCGAATCCGTCGGGCGCCTGCTTCGCCGCCCGCGCCCAGCATCGATCCCATCGCCGTCAGCATCTGGCCGAACTCGTCGTGCAGCTCGCGCGAGATCTCGCGCAGCGTCGACTCGCGCGTGGCGATCAGCTGCTGCGCCAGCTCGCGCCGCTCGTCCGACAGCGCGGCGAGCTCGGCGAACAGCCGCCGGTTCGAGCGAATCAGGATACAGGCTGGTCGCGGCGATGGCCACGAGCGTCGCCGCCAGGAACCAGTAGACCTGCCGCTGGACCTCGGTCGTAGATCTCCTGCACCTGCCGCGCGGTCTCCTCCTCGCTTTCGTTGTTCTGCACCAGCAGCCGCGCCACGGCGGTGCTGAGCGCGGCCTGCCGCGCCTGCAGCGACAGCCGGATCTGCGCGCGCGCCTCGGCCTCCTGGCCCGCGCGCGCCAGCGCGAAGATCCGATCGGCCGCGTCCCAGAACTGCGCCACCGAGCTGCGCCAGGTACTGGCGCTGCTCGGGCGTCCGCCGGCCACCGCCACCGCGCCCTGGCTGCGCCAGCGCGTCGTCGAGATCGAGGCGGATGCGCTCGAACTGCGCCGACCACGCCGTCAGCGGATACGGCTCGCTCGGTGTCCAGCATGTCGCGCATCGCCAGCCCGAGCTGGTTCAGATCGTTCTGGATGCGCAGCAGCTGCAGCGAGTCCCGGCGGTTGCGATCGGTCAGGTCGGTCTGCAGCCGGCGCAGGCCGGCGATCTGCCCGGAGATGTACCACGAATAGGCGACCACGGCCACCAGGATGACGACGAGCCCGAGGAGCAGCGCCGGTGTCGGCGAGCGGAGATGCGTCACGGAAGCCGGCGGATGGTACCACTGCGGTGCTGGTCTGGTGTTCGGGCGGGTGATAAGGTATTTCTTCCGCGCGGCGAAAACGGGAGGAGAGTTGCATGACGAGAGTGCTTGTGCTGGGGACCTTGGGCTGTGTCGGGGCGTTGTCGCTGGTCGTGTCGGGGCAGGCGCCGCCCTCGGGATCCACCCAAGGCGGTGGCGGTCACCAAGATCGAGAAGGTGAAGGACAACCTCTACGTCATCACCGGTTCGGGCGCCGAGGACATCGGGCCTTCAGCGGCGGCAACACCGCCGTGTTCATCACCGATGCGGGCGTCACGCTGGTGGACACGAAGCTGCCCGGGTGGGGTCCGACGATTATCGAGCGCGTCAAGTCGGTCACCGATAAACCGATCACGCGCATCATCAATACTCATACGCACGGCGATCACACCGGCAGCAACGAGGTCTTCGGCGCCACCGTCGAGAGCATCGTGCACGAGAACACCAGGACCAACATGGCGAAGATGGACGAGTTCAAGGGCGCGAAGGCCAAGTTCCTGCCGAAGCGAGACCTACAAGGACAAGCTGACCGCTCGGGTCCGGCAAGGACCAGATCGACCTCTACCACTTCGGCCGCGGCCACACCAACGGCGACACCTTCGTCGTGTTCACCGCCGCCCGCACGATGCACACTGGCGACATGTTCGCGTGGAAGGCGCTGCCCTTCATCGACGCCGACAACGGCGGCAGCGTCGTCGAGCAGCCGCAGACGCTGCCAGGGTCGTCGACGGCGTGAAGAACGTCGACACCATCATCAACGGGCATATTCCTGTCGGGACGTGGCACGACCTGCTGGACTTGCGCGACTTCACGAAGACTTCGTGACCTTCGCCGAGAGCTCGATCAAGGCCGGCAAGAGCGTGGAGCCGGCCGGCCGGAGTACAAGGTGACGCCCGATACAAGGGTTTCGTAGCCAGCGTCAACCCGGCGTTCGCCGGTCCGAAGGCAAACCTGCAGATCGCATACAAGGAATTGGGCCGCCGCTGAAGGCCTGCGCGTCCAGGGGGCGACCCTGGTGGCCGGCCCATCCGGCCTCCTGCTCGGCCAGCTCTCCACCGCGCCGGCGTCCACGCTATTGTCGTCGAACGCCTCAGCGCCGACTACGTGCTGGCCCGCGTGCGCGCGGGCGTCCTGGAACAAGGAATGGTGGACCTGCTGGGCCGCGCCGGTGTTGGGATTGGCTGGCCCGCGAGGGTCTGGTCCACGACGGCTTCGACATCTGTTCAATGGCGGCCGTCACCGCGTGGATTCGCCGCGCTGACCGGGGCGCCACGCCGTGGTCTACGGCCAGACGGAGGTGACCAGGGATTCGATGGACGCGCGCGCCGCGGCCGGCGCGGACACCGGTACGAGGCCGCCGACGTCAGCATCCACGACTTCTACATGTACCATCCGATCTTCCGGTATCGCAGCGACGGGCACGAGCACCACGTGTCGTGCGATTTCATCGCAGGGTGCGGACGGCTTTCACGGCGTCTGCCGCCGGAGCGTGCCCGCGGCGGCCATCCGCCAGTTCCAGCGCGCGTATCCGTTCGGCCGGGCGGGCGTGCTGTCGGAGACGCCGCCGGTTTCGCGCCGAGCTGATCGACGTGAACCACGACCGTGGATTCGCGCGGCGGCAAGGACTCGCCGCTCGCGCAGCCGCTACTACGTGCAGCGCTCGCTGTCTGAGACCGGTGGACGAGTGGCCGGGACGAGCAGGTTCTGGCCCGAGCTGCAGTCGCGGCTTGCCGCGACACCGCCGCGTGGCCTGGTCACGGGGCCGTCGATTGACAAGAGCATCGCGCCGCTTCGGAGCTTCGTCGCGGAGCCGATGCGGTTCGGCCGGCTGTTCCTGGCCGGCGACGCCGCGCACTCGCGCCGCCACGGGCGCCAAGGGCCGGACCTGGCGGCAAGCGACGTGCACTATCTGTCGTCGGCGCTCGTGGAGTTCTATCAGTCCGGCAGCGGCGCCGGGATTGCGTCGTACTCGTCGCGCGCGCTTGCCCGCGTGTGGCAGGCCGAGCGCTTTTCGTGGTGGATGATGCACGCCGCGCACAGCTGCCCGACGCCGGGCCGTTCGGCGAGCGCGTGCAGCGCGCCGAGCTGGAGTATCTCGTCGGCTCCCAGGCCGCTCAAAAATCGCTCGCGGAGAATTACGTCGGCCTTCCGTACGAGTCGGTAGTTGGTAGTTCTGCCGAAAGCCTAGAGCCCAGAGCCTGAAGCGGGTCGCTCACCTCACGATCGCGATCGCGCGCAGCGGCGCGCCGCTGCCGCCACCGATCTTCATCGGCAGCGCCACGATGTAGGCGCCGCGTGCGGGCAGCCGGTCGAGCTCCGTCAGGTTCTCGAACGCCGGCATGTTGCGCTCGTAGCAGCTGCGGTGCGACTCGAACAGCGTGGACTGTCCGTAGTCGATGCTGGCGGTGTCGATGCCGATCGCCTTGACCGGCCGGTTGGCCACGAGCCAGCGGGCGGCATCGGGGTGCAGGCCGGGAAAGTGCAGCTGCTTGACGGCGCCGGCGCCGCGCTCGGCCGTGCCGAGGTAGCGGGCGGCATCCGGCCAGCGGCGCGAAAATCCGGTGCGCAGCAGGACATCGCGTCCGTCGGGAATCGGGCCCTGTGCCGCTCTCGGCCCGCTAGATGTCGGCGGCCGTCACCTGATAGTCGGCGTTGGCGTCGGCCTGTCGCCGTGACGTCCACCACGTAGGCCGCGCCCGACGAGCCGCTCCAGCGGCACCTGGTCCACCGTCTGCGCCCCTGGGCGAAGTGCACCGGCGCGTCCAGATGCGTGCCGCCGTGCTCCGAGGTGAAGAAGTTGTTCGCGGCGTAGTAATAGCCGCCCGGCGTGACGCCGTCGGCCACCTTCTCGAGCCGGAACGATTCGGCCGTGGGCCAGAAGACCGTCGTGCGTCGTACGTGTGCGACAGGTCCACCAGCGTGCCCGCGGGAAACGCCGTAGGCTTGGCTCAGGGGCGGGAGCGGCGCAGGTGCCGGCGCAGGCGCCGGTCCAGCAGGCGGTGATGCAGAGGAGTAATGGTAGGAATGCAGGTCCGGTCTTCCGAAAGCCCATGGATGCAGTGTAGCCGCAGGACTGGAGACCGTAGACCGGAGACTGGAGACCGAAGGGAACCCGCTACTCAGCGAACTTGACCCGAGCCGACTACGGTCTCGATCTGGCATCCCGGCCGCCCGCAGCTTGGCGCGCAGCCGGCCGATGTGCACGTCCACCGACCGCGTCTCGAACTGGAGGAGTTGAAGCCCCACACCTGCTCCAGCAGCCGGTCGCGCGTGATGACGCGGTTCTTGTTGTGCCACGAGTGTCGCAGCAGCTCGAACTCGCGGCGCGTGAGGTGCACGGGCTCGCCCGTCCACCTGGATGGACACGGCTTCGAAATCCGCAAAGAGGTGCGCGCCCGGTACGCGCCGCGGCGGCCGGCGCTTGCGCCGCGCCGCGCCGCAGCACGGTGCGGACGCGCGCGCCACGAGCTCGCGCGGGCTGAACGGCTTGGTCACATAGTCGTCGGCGCCAACTTCGAGCCCCGCGCACCCGGTCGGTCTCGGTCGGCGCGGGCGGTCAGCATGATGATCGGAACTCCTTGGAGGTCGGGTTGCGCGACCGCAGGATGCGAAACACCTCCATGCCGGTCCAGCAACCGGCAGGTTCAGATTGAGGATCCACGAGATTCCGGCACTGAATCGCTGACGCACGGTCAGGGCCGCAGCGCCGGTGACGACGGTCTCCACCTCGAAATCGCCGGCGCGCTTCAAGGTCAACTCGATCAGCCGGCCCACGTCCGGCTCGTCTTCGACCACTACGACTCTGTTGCGGGACAGGCTGTGCGACTGCATGTCTTTGTAGAGCCATCGTAGCTAGCCGTTATCTCGCTCTTGTGACGTGGCTGTTAAGCCCGCGTTTCCGGCCGTGGAGCCTTGAGCCGGGGCCCACCCAGTACCCTAGAGCTTCATGCCCCTTCTCAGCCTGGACCATGTGGGCCACGCCTACGGCCACGTGCCACTGCTCGACGACGTCTCGCTGCAACTCGAACCCGGCTGACGAGTTGCGCCGATCGGCAGGAACGGCAGCGGCAAGTCCACGCTTCTGCGCATCGTGGCAGGAGAGCTCGAGCCCGATCAGGGCACGGTGTGGAGAGCGCCCGGCGTGCGCAGCGCGCGCCTGGATCAGGATGTGCCGCTCGCCGCCGGGACCAGCGTCTTCGAGGTGGTGGCCGAAGGGCTCGGGAACGTGAGCGCCCTCGTGGCCGCCTACCATCACGCGACGGTCCAGGTTGCGCAGGGGCAGCCCGGCGCGCTCCACGAGATGGGCCGCCTGCAGCACGAGCTCGAGGAACTGGACGGTTGGCGGCTGGAACAGAGCGTCGAGATGGTCATGTCGCGCTTGCAGTTGCCGGCCGACGCGCCCGTTGCAGAGCCTTTCGGGCGGCTGGCGCCGCCGGGTGCTGCTGGCGCGCGCGCTGGTGGCCTCGCCGGACGTGCTCCTGCTCGACGAGCCGACCAACCACCTCGACATCGACGCCATCGAGTGGCTGGAAGCGTTCCTGGCCGACTACGCGGGGCGCGGTGCTGTTCGTCACACACGATCGCGCGTTCCTGGATCGGCTGGCGACGCGAGTCGTGGAGCTGGACCGCGGCCGCCTGACGTCGTGGCCCGGGACTACGCACCTTCGTGCGGAAGAAGGACGAGTGGCTCGACGAACGAGGCCCTTGCCAACGAGAAGTTCGACAAGACGCTTGCCGTCGAAGAAGTCTGGTTGCGGCGCGGCATCAAGGCGCGGCGCACACGCGACGAAGGCCGCGTGAAGCGCCTCATGGAGATGCGCGCCGAACGCGCGGCACGGCGGATCGCGTGCGGGCGCGGTTCGGCTGTCCATCGAGTCGGCCGACGGGCCCGGCAAGATGGTGTTCGAGGCCGAGGGAGTCCAGAAGGCGTTTGGCGACCGCGTCGTGATCCGGGACTTTTCCGCGCGCGTGCTGCGCGGCGATCGCATCGGCCTCATCGGGCCCAACGGGGCCGGCAAGACCACGCTGCTCCGGATCCTCCTCGGCGAGTTGCCGCCAGACGCGGGCTCGGTGCGCACGGGCGCGAACGTGCAGGTGGCCTACTTCGATCAACAGCGTGAGCAGCTGGATCCCGAGCGCACGGTCGTGGACACGGTCGGCGGACGGCAACGACCAGGTGACCGTGGCGGGCCGCACGCGCCATGTGCACGGCTACCTGGAGGACTTCCTGTTTCCGCCCGAGCGCGCCCGCTCGCCGGTGAAGGCGCTGTCTGGAGGCGAACGCAACCGGCTGCTGCTGGCACGGCTGCTGACCAGGCCCGCGAACGTGCTGGTGCTGGACGAACCGACCAACGATCTGGACCTCGAGACGCTGGAGCTGTTGGAGTCCCAGCTCGTGGACTGGCCCGGCACGCTGATCGTGGTCAGCCACGATCGGCGATTCCTGGAACACGTGGTCACGAGCACCATCGCCTTCGAAGGCGACGGCCGGGTTGCGGAATATGTCGGCGGCTACGAGGATTGGCTTCGCCAGCGGCCCGCGCCAGCCGATGAAGCGCCCACACCGACGCCGCCCCGCACGGCGGAGGGGGCCGCTGTCCGCCCTGACGTCACGGCACAGCCACTATCCGGACAAGCACGCAAGGCCACGAACAAGGAGCGGCGTGAACTCGAGGAACTGCCCGCACGCATCGAGGCGCTCGAAGAGGAGCAGCGCCGATTGACCACGGAAGTGGCCGGCCCGGACTTCTACAAGAGGCCTGGGGCCAGATCGAAGCCGTGATGGCGCGGCTGGCGTCGCTGCCGGACGAGCTGTTGTCGGCCTACGCCCGTTGGGACGAGTTGGACGGGTTGCGCTAATCGATCTTGATCTTCTTGCGGAACTGCTGGTTCTCGTTGCAGACGAACTCGATCAGCTCTTCGTCCGGCAGGTACCGCTGATCGACGCGCACCGTCCACGGCCGCGTGTACGACTTCGGATCCTCGATCGTCAGGTCGATCTGCAGGTGGCCGAAGGCGGGACGCCGGATGCGCTCGGTGAACTTCGCCTCCCGGCTGTACGGGCTGCCGTTCACGTCCATCCAACCGTCGTACGGGCTGTCCTCGGCGCCGCGAAGGTTGTTGGTTTCGACCACGAGCGTGTCGCCTTCCCATCGGCCGACCGAGTAGCCGTACCACCACGGCTGCGGCTCGCCCTGCGGCGGCAGCTTTCGGCCGTCGAGGTAGATCTTCCGCATGCCGTAGTTGGCCTCGTACTCGATCTGCAGATACTTGGGCAGGTGGATGATCTTGCGGGGCTGCGGCTGCTGGTGGAACTGCAGGAAGCCCATCGGGAAGCACATCGCGTCCGGGTTGTCGCGCGCGTTCAACGCGAAGCGCTGCTTTCTGAGCTCCGCCGCCCAGGGCGTGTACGGCAGGCCGCCTTCGATGTTGCCGCCCGCCTCGAAGAACGTCGCCACCGGCGGGCCCTTTGGGATCGAACGGGAAGCTCTCGGTGGGCGGCTCCAGCTGGACCCCGCCTCGTCCGCACCGGGAAACCAGGCTGGCCCTCACCCGCAGCAGGAGCAGCTCCGCCGTGCCGTGCGCCGCAGCGCCGCGCCCGCCGCGGCGCGCCCGCCGCCGGTGCGCCGCCCGGCGCTCCGCCGCCGCCTGCACGCGCGCCGCGGCCGCCGCCACGTGGCGGTCCGCTGTTGGCGCGCATCCACATGCCAGAGAAGTCGGGCTGCCCATCGGCCATGCGGGGCGCGGGGGCCGTATCTGCAGCCGGCCCTGCGCGTCGCGGGGTACGGGAGGGGCCGTCGGGTCCTGCATCTTCGGCCACTGGGCCGCCACGGTGGCCGCAAACGCGGCCACGCCAATCACGACGAGAAGCACCTTCTTCATAGGCGCACCATGGTAATAGGAGGTAACTAGGGAACTCGGACGTGGGGATTCTAGCGCGGCGGGCGCGGCGCCCGCTCGCGTTCGCGCTCGGCGGCCCGTGCCGCGCTCAGGATGTTGGAGATGGCCTGGTTGCCTTCGTGGCAATCGTAGGCCTCGATCGCCTCTTCGTCGTTCCGCGTCAAGGGCATCGCGAACGTCCACGGCCGCGTCCACGTGTTCGGATCGTCCACGGTCACCGACCATTCGACCGTGTTCGGGCCCGTTCGCGTGAACCGCTCCACGAGCCGCAGCGAGCGGCGTCGGCGTTGCGAAACGCGCTGCGCTGCAGGAAGTTCGTGGTCTCCACCACCAGCGTGTCGCCCTCCCAGTGCCCGCGCGCGTCGCCGAAGTCGGAGCGCATGGCGGCCGGCAAGTGCGCGCGACGGTCGAGCGGAATGATCCGCGTGTCGTGCACCATCTCGTAGCGGATGGCCACGAACCCGGGCGACTGCACGATCTGGTAGGAGTTGCCGTAGACGCCGGGCACCATCGAGCCTGGCAGTCCGCGCGTGATGCAGCGCTCCCACAGGCTGAAGTCCTGGGGTCCGTTGAAGGGGCCGTTGCCGAAGCTGCCGCGCGGCGCCGGCCGCCGACGCCGCGCCTTGGCCGAGCCGGCACGAGCGCCGGAATCCTGCCGTCGGGCGGATCGACGACGAACCATGCCCGGCTGCCGCGGGTCACCTCGTAGATGTCGCGGAACTCGGCGGAGTTGCCGATCTGCCCGCTGGGGTCACCGCCGAGAAACGGCGCGCGGTCGAGCGCCTCCTTCTGGCGCCTGGCCGTCAACTGGGCCAGCTCTGCTTTGGTCAAGTCGGTCGGGCGGCGTCCCTCGAAACCGGCGGGACGCTCGAACGGCGTGCCGTATTCGTATTTGTTCGTGTAGTGCCCCTGGAGATCGGGATCACCCCAGGGCGTGCGCGGCTGAGCCGCCCCGCCCTGCGCCTGGGCGGCCAGAGCTGCCCGGTCAGCGCCAGAGCCGCCGCAGCGAGGATGCTCAGCGAACGCACCGGGGAATTGTGCCACGAGAAAACTTGGCCCCTTGCATGGATTCAAGAGTCACGGTTTCTCGCGGCCGCGTCTGGCATCGCGCGCGGGCCGCACGTCGATGGCCGCCACGGCGTACGGGCGGCGCGCGCGGTCCAGTCGAGCGCTGAGCCGCCGTATCGCGGTTTGCCACGCCGGGTCCTCCTCCGCTGGGCCCGAGACGGGGCGCGCATGCAGCGGGCGCCGTCGCAGTGCCGCTTCCCAGTCCGGCCGGGCGGTGCCGTCGGCGTCCAATACCACCACGTCGAATCGCGGCCCGTCCTTGTAGATCGCTACCAGCCCCTGGCCGGTCTGGGCATCGATCTCGACGGTGAACCGTGCCACCCGGCCGAGCGGGCTGTCCTCGAAATACGCGAACACGCCCTCCACCAGGGGATGACCCGACGCGAAGAAGTCGAGCCCCTCGTCCTCCACGGCCTCCTCGCGATCGAAGGTGCCAACCCACGTCGAGCCGGCCGACACGCCGGGCAGGCTGTCCACGAGCGCGCCGGGGCCGAACTCGATGGCGAAGCCGCCCTCGCCACGCGTGCGTTCGACGGAGAAGCCCAGTCGCGCGCAGGCCGTCACCACCACCTGCTGGTTCAGTTCGTCCAGTTCCGCAGGCACGCGCGCCAGCAGGCTGGTGGCCATCTCGGGACGGTAGGGATCGTGGTGCAGCTGCTGATACGCCGCGTCCTGGATGCGCGTGCGCGCCGCCTGAGCCGGGGCCAGCAGCGTCTCGACGCCGTCGGCGGAAAGTGAAGCGGCCGGATCGAGAGCCATGTCCTCGACGGCCGTCTCCAGGTGGGCCAGTTGCGGATCGAGGCCTGCGGTCGGTTCGCGAAAGACGCCAATGGCCTCGTGCAGGCGCACGACGTCCAGACCGACGCCATCGGGCGGGCGGAAGTAGACGATCTCCACCGGAATACGCCGCCCGATGCGGTCCAGCCGGCCGATGCGCTGTTCCACCGTCGCCGGGTTCCACGGCAGGTCGAAGAGCACCAGGCGCCGGCAGAACTCGAAGTTGCGCCCCTCGCCGCCGCATTCGGTGGAGATGAGCAGGCTTGGACCGCCGTGCTCGCGGAAGCGCGCGACCTCCAGATCGCGGCGCGCCGACGGCAGGTCCTCGTGGAACACGCCGGTAGCCAATTGCGCGCCATGGCTGAACGCCGTCCGCAGCATCTCCAGCGTTTCGCGATGTGCCGCGAAGATCAGTGTCTTCTCTCTCGCGTCGCGCCATCGCGGCGCCTGCGACAGCAGCCACTCGATGCGCGGGTCGGCGGCGTCCATGGCCTCGGCCTGCTGACGCAGCGCGTCGTCCGAACGCCCCAACACGGCGCTCAGCGCGGCCCCCGACGCCAGGGCCCGGCGGATGCGATCGATCTTCTGGCGGCGCGCCACAGGGTTCGGCGCCGGCGCGCTTCGCACGGCGGTCTCCACTGCCTGTTGCAGTGTCTGTTTGGGCGCAGCTTCGCGCGCCGACGATCCCTTCGCGCTGTCGAGCGCCACGGATACGCCCACTCGCGGCGGCAGGCCGCCGATGTCGGCACGGCGCGTGGAGCTGGTGCACGGAGCCAGCGGCGTTCCCTGTGCCAGCCGCGCCTCGAAGTCCACCCCCTCGGGATAGTCCTGTGGACGCAGCAGCTGCAACAGCCGGAAGAAGCCGTGCGCATCGCGTTCGAGCGGCGTTGCGCTGAGCAACAGGACGTGGCGGCCCAGCGCCGCAATCGGAGCGACGGCTCGCCACGCCGGCTCCCCCGGGTGGCCCGGCGGCCGGCGCAGCCGTTGCGCCTCGTCTACGACCAGCAGATCGATGCCCGCGCGCACCGCCTGGTCGGTCAGCTCCGGGCGCTCGATCAGCATCTCCAGCGCAATCACCCCGCGCCGGTGCACGTCGAAGGGGTTGAAGCCTTCGCCGAAGTCGCGCTTCACGTCGGCCAGCCGCGGCGCGTCGAGCAGCGTGAACACCTGGTGGTACTTGCGCCACAGTTCGCCCAGCCACTGCACGGTCAGCGAATCGGGCGCCACCACCAGGCAGCGCTCCACGCGGCCGGTGTGCACCAGCCGGTTGAGAATCAGCGCCGCTTCGACGGTTTTCCCGAGGCCCACCTCGTCGGCCAGCAGCCACCGCACAGGTTCGGTGGCGCTGGCGCGTTCGGCGACGTGCAACTGGTGGGGGAACAGCCGTACGCGTCCGCCCAGGAACGGGCCCAGGCCGTCGGCTTCGCGAAGCGTGAGCAGGTGCAGGATGTCGAGCCGCGTCAGAAAATCGCCGAGCTCGTCCACGTCTCCCAGCAACAGGCGCTCGAGCAGGGCGCTCTCGAGCGCGATCGGCCACAGCGCGTGGGTTGGCACGGTCTGCCCATTCGCCAGGCGTATGGTGCCGTCGGGCAGCCGCGCCGCAACCGTGGTTTCCTCGCGCGTAGCCGTGACCCGCACGGGGCGGCCCAGGCTGAGATCCACGGGTGTCAGCGCTGCCGTGTCGGCCCCGAAGCGCAGGGTCGTCCCCGAATGCGGGAACTCCGCCACCACCACGCGGCCGTCGAGCGCGGTGACGCGGCCGATGCCCAGTTCGGGGTTGAAGCGGTGAGTCAGGAGATCGCCGGGTGCCCATGCGCGCGAAGCGCGCCGAGAAGACACAGTCCTGTCAGAACTGGACGCCGATGAAACCGTTGACCCGCAGGTGCAGCTCCCAGCCAACGCGGGCTTCGACGCCGACGATCAGTGGACCCTCAGCCTTGAACCGGAGGCCCCCGCCCGCGGTGAACGCGCCTTCGTTGGACTTGAACGTCCCACCCGGGAACTGATCGCGCGTCTGGAACACCCCGCCACCGGCCACGAGGTACGGCGTTACAAGCCGGGAACCGCTGGACGGCAGCACGTCCCACGTAAGGTTGCCTGTGACCATCAGGTGGCTGTGGCCGCTGCCGTCCATGTAGACCACCTCCGGCCCGACGCTCACCTGCGGCGTCAGGTAAAACCTGACGGTCCCTCCGACCATGGTCTCGCTCACGATGCCGTCGTCGGGGAATCCCACCCAGCCGAGCGACAGCTCGGCGGCGTAGGCGGCACGTTCTGCGCCGCAGCATCGTGCGCGAGCGGAGCGGCCAGAATCGCGATCGCAACGAGCAGGCGCCGCACGACTACTTCTTCTCCTTCTGGAGTTCCAGCTCGCGAAGCTTCTCCAGCTCCTCCAGTTCCTTGTTGTTGGTGCAGTAGAACTCGTAGATCTCCCCGTTGCCGAGCGTCCACCGGCGGGGCGCCGACTTCCACGGCTTGGTCAGCACCTTGGGGTCTTCCACGGTGACCTCGACGATCAGGTAGTTCATCGACGGCCGCGTGTAGCGTTCCACCACGCGCAGCGCGTCGCTGTGAAACCACCCGTTCGGCATGACGTAGGTGCGCTCGTCGAAGCCCGTCGATTCGACGACCAGCGTGTCGCCCTCCCACCGCGCGGCGCTGTTGCCGTGGAAGAGCGGCTCGGGATACTTCGGCAGCGGGCGCCCGTCGGTGTGGATCACGCGGAAGTTGTTCAGGACCTCGTACAGCTGCACCAGCATGTTCGGCTTGTGGACGAGCATCGTGGAATAGGGGTTCTGCAGCCAGATGGCCGGCACGCCGCGCGGCATGCAGTTCACCGACGACTTCGACAGCTCCAGCTCCGTCGGCGTCATCGCCTTGATCTTCTCGAGCGCCCACGGCTGGAACGACGGCCGCTCCTCCGGTGTGACCTTCGGGTCGAACTGCCGCGTGGCCGCGGGGTCCACGCCGTACCGCCCGCTGACGCCCTGACCGGCGCTGTTCGGCAGCCAGTGCCCCGACAGGTCGGGCTTGCCGTCGGGCAAGCGCGGCACGGGGCCGCCGGGCGGCATCACCGTGATCGTGTACGGCTGGCTCGGCGCGTTCTGTGCCGCGGTGGTCAAGGGGACAACGGAGGCGAGCGTCAGCAGGGCACCGCACGCGAGGCTCGCGCGTAGCATCGGGGTCATCGGCAGGCCTCTCCTCAATCCTGGAGCTGTCCGACCTGCCGCAGCTGGCCGTCGGAGAATTTCATCGTGCCGGCCGCGGCGTAGTTCTGGCGGCCGTTCCTCGCCAGGCAACCGCGCACGAACACCTCCTTGCCGACGTGATCCATGAAGAGCTGCCGGTCGGTGCCGGCGCGGCGCAGCGTAATGAGCGCGTAGGTCTGGAACGACCACGATTCCATGACGCCGCTCTCATTCTTGACGTCCATGTAGAAGTAGGCGTGCGGGTTCTGCCAATCCACCTTGGTCAGCACGCCCGTGAAGTCGCGGCAGTTCTTCGCGTCGAACTCCGCGGCGAACGAGTGATGCGCGCGCGCCGGTGACGCCAGTACCACCGCGGCCACGAGCGCCACGGCGAGAACGTTCATGTGTTTCATCGTCCAACTCCTCAGCGATCAGCGTCTGGCCGTGGTCGTGGGCCGATCCGTTGCCGCGAGCGCGAGCCCCATCGCGGCCCACGACGTGCCGGCCTGCGAGATCCACTGATCGTGCCCATGGGGAAATCCGCTCTCGAAGTACGGCTGAATCTTCATCGCCCGGCTCTTGACATACCACGAGCCGTCGGCCTGCTGCGTGCGCGTCAGGAACGCCACGCCACGCTGCAGCGACGCATCGGCGGCCGGCACGCCCAGCTCCCGCAGTGTGTAGAGGACCTGTCCAGTCGCATAGGCGTCGCTGGGCAGGAACGGTGTCTGGCCCCAGCCGCCATCGGAACGCTGCAGCGTCTTCAGCTCGCGGCTGCGCGATTCGAGGACGCTGGCGTGTGACTGCGCCCGGTGCAGCCCCAGCAGCTGCATCACACGATCCTCCGTGCTCAGGGGAGGCTCGGTGGCCAGCCACGATGCCGCGCGGGCGACTCGCTCACGAAACTCGGCCGTGCGCGAGGGAATGGGATAAACGCTCATGGCCCGCAGGCTCAAGGCGGTGCGGCTGAAGTCTCCGTCCTGGATCGGCGCACGAGTGGCGCCGATACCACGCCAGCTGCCGTCGGAGCGTTGCTTCGCGGCCAGGTAGTGGGCGAGCGCGTCCGTGGCCCGGCTGGCCGGAATCTTGTGCGCGGCCATCGCCAACGTCAGGTAGCCCTGCGTATCCGGCTGCCCGCCGCCTTCCCTCAGCTGCAGCATAGGCTGCGTGTTGGCCCCGAAAAACGCCATCACCTGCTGCAGGTCACGGTCCGCGCTGGCGTCGGTCCACCCTCGAGCGCGGGCCAGGTCGATCGACATGGCCGACAGCGGCTGTGCGTGGCACGCCGCGCAACCACCGCCTGTCATCATCTTGCCGCTGGCGAGTTGCAGCAGCGGCAGGCTGCGCGCGACCGCCTCCCGCGGCGACGATCCGGCAGCCCGGCTGGCCCCGCCATCGGGGACCGGCATCTGCTTCAAGCCAAGCGCCGCCAGCACCGGCGGGTTGTTGAACTTCCGTGCCCAGTCGATCGCATCCTCGCCGTCCTTGGTCTTGATCGCGGGGCTGGCGTGCCTGGCCAGCAGCAGCCTCACGATCTCGACGTTGGGCCGATCGGTCGAGACCGCCCACACGAGCGGCGTCATGCCGCGGACGTCCTGCGCGTCCAGCTCCGAGCCCGCGTCCAGCAGCAGTCGAACTGGCTCCAGCTCGCCGTTCGAGACCGCCATGTGCAGGGCGGTCACGTTGCCGAACAGAACCACACCGTTCTTGACGGTACCAGCGCGGTCGGCTGAAACAGCCCTCACGTCCACCTTGCGAGCGAGCAGCGTCTTGATCGCGTCGACGTTGCCGTGGTTGGCGGCGGCGATGAGCGGCGTGGCCGATTGGCCGATGCGGGCCAGAGCGTTTGCATCCGCGCCGGCGGCGAGAAGCAGCCGCGCCGCTTCGCGGTTGTCCACCGCCAGGGCCGCGATGAGCGGCGTGACGCCGACGGCATCAGACGCGTTGGCGCCGGCGCCCTTCGACAGCAGGAGCTGCACCACCGCAGCCGTGTCATGCGCCGACGAGGCCACGAGGAGGGGCGTGCGTCCGAGCTGTGAGGCGGCGTTGACGTCGGCGCCGGCATCGATCAGCGCGCGGGTCTTTTCGAGGTTGGTCACTGCCCAGTGCAGGGCAGTGGCGCCGGAGCTGGCCGCCAGCCGCGCGTCGGCGCCGGCGGAGAGCAGTTGGCGCACGGCCTCCGTGCTGCCGAACGCCGACGCGAGCATCAGCGGCGTCTGGCCCAGCGCGTCCTTGACGTTGGCGCCTTCGGCCGCAACCAGCGCGCGGAGGGCGGCGAGATCGTTGATGCGGATGGCCTGGTAGATTCGCTCGTCGGAGGGCGCCTGGCCCGAGAGCGTGCCGGTCAGGAGCACGAGAGCGGCGAAAACCTTCACACGCATGACGCGCTCCTTTTCCTTGTCAACATCGAATCATATACTCACGACGCCATGCCGACCCGGTACGCCGACCTGATCCTTCCGCTCTGTTTTCTCGGCTTTCTCGCGGTTCCGGCCCGTGCGCAGGACGGCGCGGCGCTGTACAAGGAGCACTGCGCGAGCTGCCACAGCCCAGCGACCGATCGCGCACCCGCGTTGGACGTGCTGCGCGCGATGACACCGCAACGGATCCTGGAGGCGCTGGAGTTCGGCTCCATGGTGTCCATGACGCACGGCCGCACCACCGCGGAGCGGCGCGCCCTGGCTGAGTTTGCGAGCGGCAAGTCCTTGGGTGCCGCCTTCTCGATCGTGCCGCCCGCGTCCGCAATGTGCCGTCCTTCGGCGCCGAGTGCGAGTGGCGGCGCACGGTGGAGCGGCTTCGGGCAGAACGCGTCGAACACGCGATTCCAGCCTGCGGCCGCCGCGGGAATTCCGGCCGCCGACGTCCCGCGTCTGAAGCTGAAATGGGCGTTCGGTCTTCCCGGCGACGTGCAGTCGTGGGCGGCCATCACGCTCCAGGACGGGCGCCTGTATGTCGGCAGCATTGCCGGCAACGTCTATTCGCTCGACGCCAAGACCGGCTGCGTGCACTGGGCCCACGACGCCGGCACCATCGTGCGGACGGCCGTCAACGTGGGCAGGGTCGGCGCGGGCGCCAGCGCACGAGACGCGGCGTTCTTCGGCGACGCGCGCGGCAACATGCACGCCGTGGACGCGCGCACCGGGCAGCCGCTCTGGAAGGTCAGCGTGGAATCGCATCCCTCCGCGCGGCTCACGGGCTCCGCCGTCCTGCACGACGGCCGCTTGTACGTTCCAGTGTCGTCGAGCGAGGAAGGCGTGGGCTCGCTGCCGGACTATCAGTGCTGCAGTTTTCGCGGCAGCGTCGTGGCGCTCGACGCCGCGACAGGGCGACAGATCTGGAAGAGCTACACCATCCCCGAAGAGCCGGTGCCCGTGCGCAAGAACGCTCGTGGGACGCAGCTGTGGGGGCCGTCTGGCGCGGCCGTATGGTCCAGCCCCGTCATCGACACGGCGCGCGGCGCGTTATATGTGACCACCGGCAACAATTACAGCGACCCCACCACCAGGACCAGCGACGCATTCCTGGCGATGGATCTGGCGACCGGGCGCATCCGCTGGACGCATCAGGTAACGCCACGCGACGGGTACGTCAGCGCCTGCCGCCTGACCGACAAGACCAATTGTCCCGAAGCCAACGGCCCGGACTTCGATTTTGCCGCCTCCCCGATCCTTGTCACGCTCGGCAGCGGCCGCCGCGCGCTCGTGGCCGGCCACAAGTCCGGCAACGTCTACGCGGTCGATCCGGATCGCGAGGGCGGGCGTCTGTGGGAGTCGCGCATCGGTCTGGGCGGTTCCATGGGCGGGGTGCAGTGGGGTTCGGCGGCCGACGGCGAACACGTGTACGTGGCGCTATCGGACCTGGGCCGCGTGATGCTGACCTACACGCAGTTCACCGACGCCGACCGGCAACGTGGTGGCGGTATGTTCGCGCTGCGACTGCGTGACGGCGCGCGCGTCTGGCACACGCCGCCGGTGCCGTGCGACAGCCGCCCGCGCTGCAGCCCCGCGCAGTCGGGTGCCGTGAGCGCCATGCCCGGCGTGGCCTTCGCGGGGTCGCTCGACGGCCACATTCGAGGCTACGACGCGGCCACCGGTCGCGTCGTCTGGGACTTCGACACGGTCCGGTCCTACGACACCGTGAACGGCGTGTCCGGTCGCGGGGGTTCGCTCGACGGCCCCGGCCCGGTGATCGGCGACGGCATGCTGTTCGTGAACTCGGGCTACACGGTGGATGGCGGCATCGCGGGCAACGTCGTGCTGGCGTTCTCGGTGGACGGCCGCTCGAGATCGCTATGGTCAGCTCCGGGACAACGTGGACCCCTGACGAAGGACGGACTGCCGCGAACCAATTACCCGGGACGAACCTGGGACTAGGGACGGACCAAGAACTAAGGCCCAAGAACCAAGGACCGAACTGGCGGTGGCTGCATCGCGGCTCGACGCCCCGCCGTCCTCCGAGTAATCTGATGGCCGCCGCACGGGTGCACCGGCTCGAAATAGGCCCCGACGGCGTGTCGACCAGCTTCACCGGTATCGTCACCGACGAGGTTCGTTTGCGTTCCGCCGTGGATGTGCTGGCGATGCTGGCGTCCGACAGCGCGGAGAAGGAGGCCCCATGAGATCGCGCCATGTGCTCTTTGCGGTGGTCTTGAACGTGGCCCTCTTCTGTCCAGCCCGGGGCTCGCGCAGTGGTTCAACTACCCGACGCCGGCCATCCCTCGGCTGCCCGACGGGAAGCCGAACCTGTCGGCACCCGCGCCGCGCACCCCCGATGGCAAGCCCGACCTCTCGGGGGTGTGGCGGGGCGCCGGGCCGCTGTACCGGTTCAACATTGCCCAGGACCTCGGTCCCAACGACGTCCAGCCGTGGGCCGAGGCGCTGTTCCTGCAGCGCGTGCGCGATGCGCGCAAGGACAGCCCGCTCGCGAAGTGCTTCCCGGTCAGCGTGCCGTTCCACAACTTCTTCAACCTGATGCGGGTGGTGCAGACGCCGGCGCTGACGGTGCTGCTCTACGAATCGCCCAACAGCCCGTACCGCACCGTCTACACCGATGGCCGGGAACTGCCGAAGGATCCGAATCCCGCCTGGCTGGGATACTCGATTGGCCGTTGGGAAGGTGACACGTTGGTCATCACCACCGCCGGCTTCAACGACCGCGGGTGGCTTGATAGTTCCGGCCACCCGCAGACCGAGTCGCTTCGCATCACCGAGCGGTTGCGCCGTGTCGACGTCGGGCGCATGGACTGGGAGATCACAATCGATGATCCGAAAGTCTTCACGAAGCCGTTCACCGTCAAGGCCCAGAGAGTGCTGGCGGCCGATACCGATCTGCTCGAGGATGTGTGCGAGAACGAGCGTGACCAGCGCCAGATGTCGGGTGGCGGCCTGCACCTGACACCGGAGATCGCGGCGCGCTATGCCGGCGCGTACGACCTGGGGGGACGCGAGGTCGTGATCAGGGCGCAGGGCGATCTGTTGTTCGTGCAGGGAATGAACGAACCCAAAGTGCCGCTGCTCGTGCAGTCGAACACCGTCTTCATGTCGACGGCCACTCCGACCGGCTTCGAGTTCGTGAGCGACGGCCAAGGCCGGGTCACACACCTCATCGTGCGAGACGGCGGCGAGGCGCGGAAGGCGGTGCGCAAAGCGGGGCCGACGCGATGAGGAGAACGTTCCTCGTCTTCGCAGGAGTCCTGGTCGCCGCTGCGAGCGCGGTCAGTGGACAGGGCAGTTCGACGTTCAAGGTGCATCCATCCACGCAGGAGCCGTCGAGGCTGGTCACGCTCGACATGCTCAAGAAGTGGGAGAAGGAGCTCTCCAATTGGGGCCGCTGGGGAAAGGACGACCAGCGCGGGATGCTGAACCTCATCACGCCGGAGAAGACAAAGGCCGCTCTGGCGCTGGTGAAGGAAGCGAAGACGGTCACGCTGCAGATCAACCCGATCAAGAAGACCGGCATGGATACCGGCGGCTTCGGCGAGAACCTGCACCGCATGGCGCGGATTCACCCCGTGACCGGCGAAGTCCAGGGCGCGCTCGACGTGATCACGCTCTCCATCCATGACGGCCTGAGCTCGCACATGGACGCGCTGTGCCACTACCAGGGTCCGATCGGCCGCAAGCCGGGTGAGCCGGCCGTGAGCTACAACGGATTTCCTTTCAGGCTGACGGCGGCCGGCTGCGTCGAGTCGGCAGCCGATCGCATGGGTCCGGGCTACATCACGCGCGGCGTCCTGGTCGACATGCCGCTCCTCAAGGGTGTGAAGTGGCTCGAGCCGAGCACGCCGATCTACGTCGAGGACCTCGAGGCATGGGAGAAGTTCGCCGGCGTTCGGATCGGCGCCGGTGACGCGCTCATCATCCGCACCGGCCGCTGGGCGAAGCGCGCGGCGGATGGACCGTGGGCGTACGGACAAGGTGGGGCAGGACTGCACGCGTCGGTGCTGCCCTGGCTCAGGGCTCGCGAGATCTCGCTCCTCGCCAGCGACGCCGTGAACGACGTGCAGCCGTCCGGGGTGCAGGGCATCAACCGTCCGATTCACCAGATCACGCAGGTGAACATCGGCCTCCCGCTCGTGGACGACGCCTACACAGAGGATGCTGCCGTGGAGGCCGCGCGGCTGAAGCGCTGGGAATTCATGCTGACCTGGTCGATCTACCAGGTTCAGGGCGGCACCGCCTCGCCGTTCAACGCGCTGGCGACGTTCTAGCTACCGCGTCGCGGGAGCGGCGGCAAGCGCCAGGCCCTGCGCGATCTTCGCCTTGAACTTGGCGATGAACCTCTTGGCGTCTTCCGGCGGGTAGCCGCCCGCGCGGAACGCATCCTCCCACTGCTTGTCGGAGAGACGCGACATCAGCTGCGACGTCCAGCGGACGTGCGCCGGCGTGATGCGGCTGACGAGCGACTTGTTCGGGCCGCTGTAGGAGAACTTCACGAAGCCCTCCTCCACACCCTCGATGAATCCTGACTCTTCGAAGCCTTCGACGTCGTTCTTCGTGCCCTGTTGAAAGCGCAGCTGGGTCCAGCGCACCCACTTGGCCTGCTCGTTCGAGCCCAGTGACGCGCCGAGGTCGCGGACGAGGTAGAGCCGGGGCGGGGACCCTTGCGGTCGCTCGATCATCTTGTTGTTCGAGTTCTTCAGGTCCCAGTTGTTGATCATCATCTGGGCCACGAGCAGCCCGGCGTTGGCGGCGGTGACGGCGTGGGGATGTTCCTCCCACTTCCACTCGCCGGCCGACTTCCACTCGTCGATCTCCGGACGGAATCGCCCGCCGCTTTGCGCTCCGGCCTCCGTGCCGGTGAGCGTCCACGAGCTGATGTAATAGGTGGGCGGCTGGTGAAAGCCGATCGCCCATAGTAGGCGTGAGCTGACCACCTCGGACTGCGCCTCGTGGCCGAGCTTGACGCTCCAGACCACGCCGGCGGCGTCGCGGACGTCGTAGCCGGGGCTTCGGCCGGACGTGTCCTTCTGCACGAAGGCGAAGGAACCATTTTCCATTGGTGGTGGCGGTCCCGCGGCTGGTCCACGGAAGAGATCGCGGCTCTCGAGATCTACGGGATTCACCCAGAGTTCGTGCGGCTGACCCGAGTTGTCCGCAGCCGCCTGCGGCGCCTGCCGGCCTTCCAGCGAGCCATTGATGAGCAGGCCACAAAGGAGCGTCAGAGCGACGGCGGATGTAGTTCGCGTCATGATTTCGGATAGTGCAAACAACGCGCCGATCGCTCGAGGCTCCGCGCCTCGGGCCGTCGTTCCAGCTCGGCCGCGGCGACGGCTCGATCTTTGAAACCACATCATCCATGAGCGAACCGGACGACCCCGTTCAAGGAGGACTGACGGACCAGGAGAAGCGCGAGAACGTCGTGCGCCTGGCGTTCAATGGGCGGGAGACGCTGCTCGCCGACTTTTGCCATGCGATCGAAGAGGTGGTGCCCCCTGGGACCACCGTCGTCCTGCGGGGCAGCGCCGTCACCGGCAAGCGGTGGAAGGACGACGCGCCGTTCGATGCGAACGGCCCCGGCACGAGCGACCTGGATCTCACGCTCGTCGGCGACGGTCCACTGGCGTTCTTCAAACAGAGCGGCTATTTCGTCCCCGGCGTCCACTCGCGGCCGCTGAGCGAAGACGATCCCGACATCGCGCCAGACCTGGTGCCCCTGCGAAAGAACCTGATGGAGATGGTCAAGCGGCCCGTCAACATCCAGGCGTCGCGGGAGATCGTGATCCAGGTGCGCGGCGATCTGCTGGACCAGCCGTACCTGACGCTCTTCGAAAAACCACGCGGCCTTTTTGGCGGACCGGCGCCAGACTGATGTTCCGTCTCCTGACCTACAACATCCTGCGCGGTGGGCGAGGCCGCAGCCAGGCCATCGCGAACGTGATCAACGACTGTGCGCCGGACCTGGTGCTGCTGCAGGAGGCCACCGATCCCGCAACCCTCGAGCGGATCGCCGAGGCGACCGGCATGGCCGACTGGCATTCCTACCCGCAACAGTCCCTGGGCTTCCTGAGCCGTACGCCGGTGGCGTTCTCGAAGTGGACGCGGCCGCGCATCTCGCGTCACGCGTTCATCGAGGTCGTGCCAGCGGGCGAAGAGGTCCGCCTGTTCGGCGTCCACTTGAGCGCGGTGCACGCGGCGTGGACCGAGGCCCGGCGCGTGATGGAACTACGCGCGCTGCTACGCAGCGTGGCCCAGCACCAGCACGGCTTCCACGTGCTGTGCGGCGACTTCAACACCGTGGCGCCCGACGATCCGCTGGACACCATGCGGCTTCCGCTGCGCCTGCGGCCCCTGGTCTGGTTGAGCGGCGGACGCATTCGCTGGCGCACGGTGCAGACGGTGCTCGACGCCGGCTACGTGGACGCGTTTCGCCTCATGCACGGCAGCGAGCCCGGCCCCACGCTGCCGACCACCAACCCCCACATCCGGCTGGACTACGTGTTCGTCCCGCGGCCGTTCGCCGATCGTGTTGCGGCATGTGATGTGGTGCGGCATCCCGACGCGGTCCGTGCCTCGGATCATTTTCCGGTGGTGGCAGACCTGCTGACCGCGACGGACGCGCGGCACAGCCCGGAGGTGCAGGACGATGCCGTTCAAGAGCAAGGCGCAGCGGCGGAAGTTCGCGCAGCTGCTGGTCGAGGGGAAAATCTCGGATCAGACGTATGAGGAGTGGAACCGCGAGACCGGCAGGAAGGTGTTGCCCGAGCGGGTGAGGCCGAAGGCCAAGACTCGATTCCGTCGGACGACGCTCCGCCTCGCCTGGGCAGTGTCTGATTGCCCGCCCTTCGGGCGGGCGGCGGGAAGCTGTTGCCTGAGCGGGTGACGCCGAGGGCCACAACGCGCAAGAAGAGCGCCCGCAAGAAGTAGCTGTCGTATAGTCGTCGCCGAGGAAGTCGCAGCCCACCGCGTGTCTCGGGCTGCGGGTGACGCCCATGCTTCGGCTCATGGTTCTGCTCATCGTCGTCCTGGCCGCTCGGCCGCAGGCGCAGTCCCGGACGCTCGACATCTACTGGGTGGACGTCGAGGGCGGCGCGGCCACGTTGTTCGTGGCGCCGTCGGGCGAGTCGATGCTGATCGACACCGGCTTCGACGTCGGCGATCGTGACGCCCAGCGCATCGCCGCCGCGGCCAAGACTGCCGGGCTGCGCCGGATCGATCACGTGATCATCAGCCACTACCACACCGACCACGTGGGCGGCCTCGCGGCGCTGGCGAAGCTGATCCCGCTGGGCCGCATCTACAGCCCCGGCGACAAGATCGAGCCCGCGAACCAGAAGTGGCTCGACGTGGTCCGCGCCACGGCCGGCGACCGGCGGACCATCGTGAAGCCTGGCGACAAGGTGCCGCTGTCGGGCGTCGAGGTGCAGATCGTGGCGTCGGACGAGGCGCTCATCGCGCAGCCTCTTCGCGGCGGCGGCCCGAACCCGCTCTGCGCCACGGCGGAGGAGAAGGCGCCGGCCGGATTCGAGAACCAGCGCATGGTGGGCACGCACCTGCGGTTCGGGACGTTCACCTTCCTGGCGCTGATCGATCTGGACTGGCAGAAGGAGATGGAGTTGGCGTGCCCTGTGAACCGGTTGGGCGCGATCACGCTCTACCAGTCCGGCCGGCACGGGTCGTTCGACGGCGCGGGCGCACCGGCGCTCCTCAACGCCATCAAGCCGCAGGTGGTCGTGATCAACAACGGCCCGCGGAAGGGTCTGGGCCAGACCGACGCCAACGCGAAAGTCGCGACGCCGGCGGGGCGGAAGGTCGACGCCGTACGAGCGCAACGGCTACGCGCGGCTGATGCAGATTCCCGGGATCGAGGGCGTGTGGCAGGGCCACTTGTCGCTGCTCGACAAGGAACCCGCCCACAACACGGCCGCCGACATGATCGCCAACACCGAAGAGACGGCCGACTGCAAGGGACACTGGATCAAAGCGTCCGTGCAGCCGAATGGCCAGTTCACGGTGACGAACGGCAGAAACGGCTTCACCCGCACCTACACGGCGCGCAAGAGCTGAGCCGAACTCTGGTGCCGCTGGTATAGGATTGCGCCACTGTGAACAACCTTATCGCCAGAGCCACGTTCGCCGCGCTGTTACTGCTTGTTCCCATTACCGTATTCGCCCAGGCGTCGATGGCCGGTTCGGCCAGGGATACCTCCGGCGCCGCACTGCCTGGCGTCACGGTCGAGGTGTCCAGCCCTGCACTGATCGAAAAAGTGCGGACGACCGTGACCGACGAGCGCGGACTCTTTCGCAGTCGTCGGCCTGCCACCTGGAACCTATTCGGTGACGTTCGCGCTGCCCGGGTTTCAACAGTTCAAGCGGGACGGCGTTGAGCTGACGGGGGCATTCGTCGCCCAGATCGACGCCAGCCTGTCGGTAGGCGGCGTGACCGAGACGATCACCGTGTCAGGGGCCTCGCCGATCGTCGACGTGCAGAGCATCAGGCGTCAGACGACCATCACCAACGAAGTGCTGACCGCGATCCCGACGGCGCGCTCGTGGGCGGCAACGGCGCTCCTCATCCCCGGAATCATGACCACCGGCGGCGGGCCCACCGACATCCAGGTCACGCCTCAGATGACGGTGTTCGGCGGGCAGGGCGGACGCAACAACGAAGGCCGCATGCAGGTGGACGGGCTGAACGCGGGCGCGGGCCTCGGCGGCAGCGGCGTCTCGACCTACGTGGCCGACATCTCGAATGCGCAGGAAGTCGTGACCACGACCTCCGGCGGGTTGGGTGAAGTCGAAGTCGGCGGCCCTTCGCTCAGCATCATTCCGAGGAGCGGCGGCAACACGATCAGGGGTGCGGCCTACCTGTCCGGCGTGGGCGGGGGCATGATGGGAAGCAACTACTCCGATGCGCTGCGTATCGCCGGCCTGACCACGCCCGGGAAGCTTCTCAAGCAGTGGGACTTCACGTTCGGCATCGGCGGGCCAATCATGAAGGACCGCCTGTGGTACTACGTGACGGCCCGCGACGAGGGACAGCACCGGTCGATTCCAGGCATCTTCCCGAACCTGAACGCCAGCGATCCCACCAAGTTCCTCTACGTGGCCGGATCGGACGCGCGAGGTCCGTGGCGCCGAGAGCTGGCGGCTCTACAGCGCGCGCATCACGTATCAGGCGACGGCCCGCGACAAGATCAACCTGCACTGGGACGAACAGCAAGCCTGCAACGGCGCCACCTTCACGAGTAGTGGCGATGGCTGCCGGCAGCAGCCGGAGTCCGAGGCGGTGTTCGGTCCCCTTGGACTGGGCGGCCTGACCTCGACGACCTCGCCCGAGATCGGCGGCTATCTGGATACCACCCCTCGCGTGCGACTGCTGACCTGGCAGTCCACGGCGACCAATCGCCTGCTGTTCGAAGCCGGTTTCGGCGCGTACCAGTCGCCCTTCGGGCCCAGGGAGAGCCCCGGCAACAACACCCGCGGGCTCGCGCGCGTCGTCGAGCAGTGTGCCGCCGGCTGCTCGGCGAATGGCGGCATTCCGAACCTGACGTATCGGTCGGCGAACTGGGGACACAGTTGGGACGCCCGGTCACACCTGGCGGGCCTCGGCGTCTTATGTCACCGGCGCCCACAACCTGAAGATCGGATACGGGGGCGTGGCCCTGGTGTCGGATCTGCTGAACAACACCAACGATCTCAACCTCCAGTATCGCCTCAACAACGGCGTGCCGAATCAGCTGACCCAGACGCTGCTGCCTTACACCACCAGTTACCGGACGCGGAACGCCTCCTTCTACGTGCAGGATCAGTGGACGCGCGGCCGGATGACGCTGCAGGGCGCGCTGCGCTTCGACCGCAACTGGAGCTTCTCGCCCGAGCAGTCCATTCCGGCGTCGGCATTCCTTCCCGTCGGCGCTGGTGTTTCCCGGAGACTCCAGGCGTCAACGCCTACAAGGACATCTCGCCGAGGGGCGGCATCGCCTACGACGTCTTCGGCAACGGCAAGACGGCCGTGAAGGTGAACGTCGGCAAGTACCTGGAACCGACCAGCAACAACAACAACTACATCCTGTCCAACCCGATTACCACGCATCGCCACGAACGACGACGCGCACCTGGACGGACGCGAACACCAACTTCATGCCGGACTGCGACCTGCGGAGCCCGCTGGCCAACGGCGAGTGCGCGGCGATGAGCGCCAGCACGTTCGGGACGGCGGCGCAGACGACTGCGACCATCGACCCGAAGATCCTCGACCGGGTGGAGCGTGCGGTCCAACGACTGGCAGATTGGCGCGTCGGTCCAGCACCAGATCCTCCCGCGGGTATCGGTGGAGGCCGGCTATTTCCACCGCTGGCTGAACAACTTCACGGTGACCGACAACCAGGCTCGTCGGGCCGGCCGATTTCACCGAATTCAGCATCACGGCGCCGTCCGATCCGCGGCTGCCCGGTGGCGGCGGGTACGCCGTCAACGGTCTCTACGACCTGGTCCGAACCAGCTTCGGCCAGGTGAGCAACAACATCACGCTGGCCGTCGGACTTCGGCGACCAGTATCAGCTGCTACAACGGCGTGCTGGTCAACGTCAGCGCCAGGCTCGGCGACGGCTTGACCTTCCAGTTCGGCGTCAACAGCGGCAAGACGGTGCAGGACAACTGCGCGGTGCGCGTGACCAGGTGCCGGAGTTGACGATCAACGCGGCCGGCGTGAGCCCCGCGGTGAGCCCCGGGCAACCCGTACTGCCACAGCGACCCGGGCTTCATCACCAAGCTGACCGCGCTCGGCTCCTACACGGTGCCGAAGATCGACGTGCTGATCAGCGGCACGTTCCGCAGCGACCAGGGTGCGCCGCTTGCGGCCAACTGGACCGCCCCGGCCGCCTTGCTGACAGCCGATCCTGGGACGGCCGCTCGCCGGCAGCGCCCCGAACAAGACCATCAACCTTGTCGCGCCGGGGGACGTGTGGGGCGACCGCGTCAACGCACTCGACCTTCGGTTCGCGAAGATCCTGCGGTTCGGCCGCGTGCGCTATACGGTCGGGGTCGACGTCTTCAACGCGATCAATGCCGACACGGTCCTGACCTACAACCAGAACTACAACCCGGCGGCTCTCACCGGCTCGCAGGCGTGGCTGGCGCCGCTGTCGGTGCTGACGCCGCGCTTCGTGAAGATCGGAGCGCAGATAGACTTCTGACGCTGCAGTTGTCGTTGTGTCTGACGCGACAAGCCAGCCTCGCGAGCTCTCCGTACACGACGGCCCTCCTACCCAGGAGGGTCAACACTGAGTGGCGAGCGCTCGAGTCTCTTTCGATGGGGTGACGCGCAGCCTCGCACCGAGCCAGGCTGCCGGCACCATGAGGAGGATGCCCGTGACCCAGAACCATGAAGGCGACCCCGGGTCGCGAACGCCAAACATCGCCCACAAGGTCATCAAGGCCTGAAACGCGCCAAGAGCCACTGCGTGCCGTACGTGGTGACGCGACGCGATCCGCGCTGTCAGGTAACCGCCCGCCACCATGCTCAGTCCTTCCCACACCAGCCAGAAGACGCTCACGACGCCGCCCGAGTCGATGACCGACCCCGTCGTCTCCGAGGACGACGAGGACACGACGGCGCCGACGAGGGCTTGCATCGCCGACAGCGCGATGACGAAGACGACGAGTCCTGCCAAGACCGCTAGCGCGCTTCTGATCATCGCGGCTCCTTATTCGCGCTGATTGGCGACAGGCCAGAAGACTTCGGTCCGCCAGTCGGCAGGATCCGGGTGCTCGCCCGGGTCGGTGAGGTAGACTCCCAGGGCGCACCCGCTGTCTCGAGCCCGTTCGCTTCGATCACCGTTCGAGCGCCGCGTACGTCTCGGTGAGCTGATCATACGGCCCGGCGTGGGTCGCCACGGCCGCCGGACCCGCCGGGAGCGCACCGGCGACGACCTCACCGAGACCGATCGCCGGCGACGCGAGCGGAATGCAGACCTGGATGTCGTACAGGCCCGGACCTGTAGACAGATACCGAGTGATGGGATGGCCGGTAATCGCGAACCCACTTTTCTGCGCATAGGGGTACGCCTTGCCAACCGCTTCGCCGATGGCAGCCGACAATTCGTGACGCGCCGCGCGCGCACGAACGAAGAGGATCGGTTGCGCCGCCAGTTCTCGGCGCTCGATAGACAACGTGGGCATCGTGAGTCTCCGTGTCGGCTCGTGGATGGGGGTATGAAACAGGCCGACGCACGGCCCGGTTGAACGAATCAGTTCCTGGTGCCGCTCGCGCACCTCAGCGGCCGCGCCGCGCAGCGCGGCCGAGCGATAGCTGGCGGGCGTCTGGCCGAAGTGTCGCCGGAACGCGCGCGTGAAGACCTCATGACTGGTGAACCCGGCAGCGAGCGCAACCTCGAACACCGAATCATCGCTGGCCACGAGCCTGGCCGCCGCCCCCTCGAGGCGAAGCCGCAAGGTGTATTGCTTCGGCGTCTCGCCAACGACGCGACGGAAGGCGCGGTGAAGATGGAACCGGGACCACCCTGCCCGAGCCGACAAGGCCTCGAGCGACACGTCGTCATCCAGATGATGGCGGATGTGCCGCAGCAGGTGCAGGAGATCTCGCTCGGGCGGCATCGAGAGCGGAATGATAGAGGAAGAGACGCCCGAGTTCTTGATGATTCTTGCGAAGCGCCGCCGTTCCTCACGGCTAACGAGCGAGCCCCGCGAGCCCTCCGTGCACCACGCGGCCCGCCGAGGATGGTCAGCACGGAGTGGACGCGGCGGATGGCTTCGTCGGGCACGGCCTTCGGATCGAAGACATCGGCGTTGAGCACCACGAGGTCGGCCAGCCGGCCGGCCTCGATCGTGCCGAGCGTGTTCTCTTCGCGCGAGAACCAGCCGTTGCCGCCGGTGTACAGCCACACCGCCTCCTGGCGCGTGATCTGCTGGCCGGTGTTGATCACCTCGCCGCGGACGTTCCGGCCGGTGACCATGTAGTAGACGTGCAGCCACGGGTTGATGGGCGAGGCCTGCGCGCCGTCCATGCCGGTGCCGATGCGGATGCCGCTGTCGAGGAGCATCCGATAGGGCGGTCCCGCCTGGCCTGCCGTGCCGCCGAGCACGCGGTAGCCATGTGCCCGCACGCCGACGCCAAGCGCCTTCATCCGCTCGATGGTCTTCGGCTCGATGGTGTTGACGTGGTCGATGCTCCAGCGCAGGTCCGGTGATGGGGAACTCTCGGTTCACGCGCTCCCATACGTCGGCGCGGGCGGCGTGATTGGCCTCGTTGAAGCTGTGCTCCATCAGCTGCCAGCCGCGCTGGGCCACCAGCCGCACTGACTGGTAGTACTCCTCGCCGAGCGGCACCGCGCCCTCGAGCGGCCAGTCCACGATGTGCTCGCCGATGCCGGCGGTCTTCACCAGGTCGTCGCCGAGGTCCACAAGCTGGTTGTCGAGCACGTCCTTCAGCTGGGGGTTGCCCGGCTTGCCGTCCACACGCGGGCCGGTGTTGAAGTAGAGGCGCAGCCGCAGCGTCAGCTTGCCTTCCTTCTTCAGCTCCTGCATCGGCCGGTGCTCCGCCCAGCCGAAATACTGCGCCGGCCCGCGGTCCTGCGACCCGAGCACCGAGTGCACGGTCGTCAGCGCCGACGCTGTTGAAGTAGCCGAACACCTGCTGCATCGTCCGCTTGGTGTCGGCCAGCGTCCAGTTGGCGCGCAGGGCGTCGAGCGCGTCCCACGACGGACCGTTGATCTCGATCAGGCCCGTGTCCGACGACCTTGATGCCCTTGCTCTCGAAGAACCTCTTGCCGAGGGTGTTCGTGGTCGCCGGGCCGTTGAAGGTGGTGTGGATGTAGACCGGGTGCCGGGGAGCCGCCGCGTCCAGCTCGGCGAGCGTCGGCAGCCGGTTCTCGGCGAACTGCCGCGGCATCAGGCCGCCGATCGCCGTGATGAACGCGCCTTCCGGCACGCCCTTCGCGCGCTCACGGATTACGTTCTGCGCTTCAGCGATGGAGAACGCCGTCTCGATCGTGCGCGTCTCGTAGCCGGGACGGCTGCCCACCAGCTGCACGTGGAAATGGTTGTCGATCATCCCGGGGATGACCGTGCGGCCCCTCAGGTCGATGGTGTCGGTGCATCCGCCCGCCGCGCTCGCCGCGTCGCCCACCTCCACGAACCTGCCGTTCGCGATGCGCACTTTGGACACCACGGTGCGCTTCGCGTCCATGGTGTGGATCTTCCCGTTGGTGAGCAGCGTGAAGCGTCCGGCGGGGCATGGCTGCGCGAGAGCCTGCGACGGCAGCAGCACCATGGTGAGTGCCGCCGCCGCGCCGGCCAGGATTCGGAAGAATGGCGCACTCGGCATGCGCCATTCTCGTTCGTTACGGCGCGAACGACAACGCCGCGGTCTAGCAGCTCCCGATGGTCTTGATCGACGTCACACGGAACTGCGCTGGCGAGTTCCTGGTCTCGACGCGCTCGCGCGTCTTCGTGTCCGGTGCGTCTTCGCGCTCGGTCCGCGTCCTCGTTTCGGTCCGGATGTTGCCGGCCGGGATCAGCGTGCCCGTGACCTCGACCTTCTTGCCGACGGTCTCCTGCACCTGAACCGTCTCGCCTGGAACCAGAACGAAGCTCGTGCTCGACGTGGTCGTGCTCGAGGTTGGCGTTTCGGTTGTGGTTGTTTTTGTCACGGGCACCACCTTGTCGAGCGTGTAAGTCTTGGCCTCGGTGCCCGCCTGTACACATCCTGTGTAGGTCACCACCTGCGCCTCACCGCCTGAGCTCCGCGTCTCCGTCCTCGTCTTCGTCTCCTGGGCGCTGACCGCGATGGCCGCGCAACCAAGAGCGATCGTGAACGACGTAATGAATCGCGTCATGTGTTCTCCTCCTCGAAGGGTCTGCCGTGATGCCTTTGCAACCACGCGGCCAGAACGGCACTCAGCAGTGATTGCCGCCTCACGGCAGAGCGGGAGGAACGTAATGAAGGGTTAGTCACGGCCCGAGATAAGATGAGCACCAGATGAGGCTGACCGTTGCCACCGCTCGTTCGCTCGTCGAAGACGCCATGACCGCCGTCGGCCACGACGCCGGGAGCGCCGCGCTCATCGCCGATCACCTGATCGACTGCGAGCTGCGGGGCATCCACTATGGCGGCCTGTCCCGCGCCCTGAGCATCGTCGAGCGCCTCACCACCACGGACAAGCGCGCCCCGATGGTCGT
The DNA here is from genome assembly GCA_963807235.1 of uncultured Acidobacteriota bacterium. Classification (GTDB taxonomy): domain Bacteria; phylum Acidobacteriota; class Vicinamibacteria; order Vicinamibacterales; family UBA2999; genus CAWEBF01. The sequence goes on along the minus strand of CAWEBF010000032.1, from coordinate 4,831 downwards.
CGAGCGCGACACGCCTATCGTTGCGCGGATCGACGGCGGTGATCAGATCGGTTACGTGGTCGCGCACCGCGCGACGCGAATGGCGATCGACAAAGCCAAGGCCAGCGGCCTCGCGGCGGTCGCGGCACACAACACCTGGTACACGGGCATGCTGTCGTACTACGCCGAGATGGCGGCGGCCGAAGGTCTCGTGTCGATGATCGCCTCGAACGCGTCACCCTGGGTGGCGCCGCACGGCGCGACCGAAGGCCGCTTCGGCACCAACCCGATCTGCTTCGGGTTCCCGAGCGCCGGCGAGCCCGTGATCTGGGACATCGGCACCTCGGCGATCATCCACGCCGAGGTGACGCTGCACCGCCGGCTCGGCACGCCGCTCCCAGAGGGCGTCGCCTTCGACGCCTCCGGCAACCCGACGCGCGATCCCGCGGCGGCTCTCGCTGGCGCGTTCGCGCCGTGGGGCGGGCACAAAGGCTCCGGCCTCGCAATCGTCGTGCACCTGCTCGGGATGCTCGCGGGCTCGCCCGTGATCCCGCCGCAGCTCGAGCGGTTCGGGTTCTTGATCCTGGCGATCGATCCTGCGTCGCTTACGGCGGCCGACCAGTGGAAAACGGACGTTGCCGCCTACGCCGACGCGGTGCGCGGCGCGAGGCCCGTTCCAGACGGCTTGCCGGTCCGCATGCCGTTCGATCGCTCGCGCGAAGAGCGCCGGCGGCGCCTCGCCGAAGACGCGATCGACGTGGCCGATACCGTCTACGAGGCGCTCCGCAAGGTCGCTGACAAGAGCCTAGAGCCGGAGCCGAGAGCCCGACTATCCCCAGCGCAAGTCGTGCTTGCCGAACGGCAGATCGCGGAAGCGCTTCCCCGTGATCTGGAAGATGGCGTCGCCGATCGCCGACTGGACCGACGTGGCGCGGTCGTGGCCCATGCCGATCAGCCAGTGCCCGGTCGGGAAGAAGCGGATGTTGATCTCGGGCGGGTCCTCGTCGATCCGCGACAGCGGGAACGTGTGGAAGTTGTTCTCGACGATGCGCCCGTCCGGATCGTGCTGGCCTGGTGCATGGCGTCGTTGTAGAACCAGGTGATCTGCCCTTCGATCTGCTTCTTCACCGACAGCGGGTTGACCAGGCCGAAGCCGGTCTCGTGCGCGACGTCCACGCGCTCCAGCCGCACCTTGCCCTCGCGGCTCACGCGACACGGTGTGGACCATGGCGCTGATCGTCGCCATGCCGTTGCCTTCGGCGCCGCGCTCCTCGAGCGCGATCGCCCGCGCCGTGCCCGCGCGGCAGCGGCGTGCCCCAGCCCGACATCTCGGCGGCCATGTCGAGCGCCTTGATCATGTCGGCCTTGTACGGCAGGTTGCGTGCGGGCGATGCAGCTCGCGGCGATAGCGATACGGATCCTTGCCGGCGGCGCGCGCGAGTTCGTCGATGAAGCTCTCGCGATAGAACTCGTGCGCGGCCTGGCCGACGCCGCGGCGCGTGCCGACCGGCACGTGGAACTTCGTCGTGTGGTTCGAGTAGCGGTAGTTCGGCACGTGGTAGCGCGAGGTCACGTCGAACGACGCGTCCGGGCCGAAGCCGCCCTCCTGCATGGCGGTGCGGACCTCGAGCGCGATCGGCCAGCCGTCGGCGTCGAGGCCGGCCTTGAGCCGCGCCACGCCCATCGCGCGATACGTCGTGCCGATGAAGTCCTCCTCGCGCGTCCACAGCATGTGGATCGGCGTGCCGCGGTGCGCGTTGGCGATCATGATCGCGTGCTCGGCCTGCGGGCCCGTTGCCGTTGCGGCCGAAGCCGCCGCCGAGGTGGCACAGGTGCAGGTGGACGTTCTGTCTCCGGGATGCCGGTGATCTTCGACGGCGCTGAAGCGCGTCTCCTGCGGGCTCTGATCGCCGATCCAGATGTCCACGCGGTCGTCGGTCGACGAGCACCGTGGCGTTGCCGGGCTCCATGCGCGCGCGCGGCAGGTACGGCGTCGAGTAGGTGGCCTCGACGATCTTCGCGGCGCCGCGCGAAGCCGGCGTCCACGTCGCCCTGATCGACGCGCACGCGTGCCGGGCCGGTCGAGCGCGCGCGAGCAGCGCGTCGCGCATGTTCGCGCTGTTGAACGCGGCGTGCTCCGGCGGAATCGTCCCACTCGATCGGCATCCGGTCGAGCGCCGTCTTGGCCTGATACCAGGTGTCGGCGATGACGGCGACGCCGCCGCTGAAGATGCGGCCGCGGGTGCAGCGCCGGATCGGGAATCGGGAACTGCACCGCGGACCGCACGCCCGGCATGCGGCGGATCGGCGTCGAAGTCGTAGCGCTTGACGTCGCCGCCGTAGACCGGGCACGCCTTCACGGCCGCCCACTTCATGCCCGGCAGCCGGACGTCGATGCCGTAGACGGTCTGCCCGGTCACCTTGCGCGGCACGTCGAGGTTCTTCTGCTCGGTGCCCATCAGCGTCCACTGGTCGGGCGGCTTGATGGTGATCGTCTCCGGGTGCGGATGCGGCGTCTGCGCGGCGCGAGCGCGCGATGCGGCCGTAGGTCGTCGTGCGGCCGCTCGGCGCGTGCGTGATGACGCTGTCCTTCGCCGTCAGCTCGGCCACCGGCACGTTCCACAGGGCCGCGGCCGCCAGCAGCAGCCGCTCGCGCGCTTCGGCGCCGGCCAGCTGCAGGTAGTAGCGGCCGTCCTTCACCGACGACGCGGCGTTGGTCCGCATGCGCCGGTAGAGGCTGTCGGGAATGCCCGCCACGCCGGTGCGGTCGCGATTGCCGAACGTCGGCTCGCCGCCGCCCTTCGGATCGGTGGCGCCGTTGCCCGGGACCTTCAGCGTCCACGCGGGCGCCTTCTCCCGCGCGTCGCGGTTCGCCGAGGCGTACTGCGGGCGCACCTTGCTCCAGTCGCACTGCAGCTCCTCGCACACCATCATCGCGTTGGAGGTCCAGACGCCCTGGCCGAGCTCGGTCTGCGCGATGCGGATCGTGACGGTGTCGTCCGGGCGCGATCGACGATCCAGGCGTTGATCTCGGGCGTCGCCGGCGTCTTGATACCAGGCGGCGCCGGCGTCGTGCCGGCGTCTGCGCGCTCGCCTGCGACGGCATCCAGAAGCCGAGCACGAACGCGCCCTGCGCCGCGGCGACCGTGGCCAGAAACTCGCGACGAGTGACGTCGGCGCTCATCGCGCTCATGCCCGCCTCATCAGGTCGGCGGCCAGGTGGATGGCCTGGCGGACGCGGTGATAGGTGCCGCAGCGGCAGGCGTTGGTCACCCCGGCGTCGATGTCGGCGTCGGTGGGGTCGGGGCGCTCGCGCAGCAGCGCGAGCGCGCTCATGATCATGCCCGGACTGGCAGTAGCCGCACTGCGGCGTGTCGAACTCCTTCCACGCGATCTGTATCGGGTGGCTGCCGTCGGGCGAGAGCCCTTCGATCGTCAGGACCGGCTTGCCGACGGCGGACGCCGCGGGGACGCTGCAGGAGCGGACGGCGCGCCCGTCCACGTGCAGCGTGCAGGCGCCGCACTGCCCGATGCCGCAGCTGAACTTCGTGCCGGTCAGCCCGACGTGATCGCGAATCACCCACAGCAGCGGCGTCTGCGGGTCGGCGTCGACGGGATGCCGCGCCCGTTGACGATCAGGTCGAACGCCATGGCGCGCAGGATTTATAGCTAGCACAGGCTCCGCCCACAAACCATCCGAGGCTCCGCCCTCAGCTAAGGGCCAGTGTTTGATTTACCACCCTCGGGCGGGCGCTTAGGAAAACTATGAACTTATTGCAGGGTTTCAAGAAGTCGAAGGGTTTTTAGGTAAGGTCAGGGGATGCGCCGCTCGTGGAAAGACCCGGCCTGGCGCGCCGAGTTCCACAGCGGCGCGCGCGAATTGCTGCCCGTCGCGCCCGGCATCCTGGCCTGGGGGCTTGTAACCGGCGTGGCAATGGTGAAGAGCGGGCTCAGCGTACCGCTGGCCTTGCTGATGTCGCTCATCGTCTACGCGGGGTCCGCTCAGCTGGCGGCCCTGCCCCTGATTGCCGCGTCCCGCCCCTGCGTGGATCATCGCGGTGACGGCGCTGGCCACCAACATGCGGTTCGTCATCTACGGCGCGGCGACACGACGCTGGCTGACGCGGTCCAGCGCGCGGCGGCGGTCGTTCCTCGGGTACATCAGCGGGGACTTCTCGTTCGTCCTGTTCATGAACCGCCTGGAGAAGGAGGGCGCATTCGCGCACCGCGACGCGTGGCTGTTTGGCGTCTGCGTCTTTGCCAACTGGCTGGTTTGGCAGGTGGCGTCGATTGCCGGCATCGTGGGTGGTGCGTTCATTCCCGACGAACTGGGGGTTGCAGTTTGCGGGCACGCTGGCGCTCCTGCCGCTCGTGATGCCGTCGGTGCGGTCGTGGGCGGGCGCCGCGGGCGCACTTGCCGCCGGCAGCGTGTCGATGGCCGCCAACGCGTGGCCCTGCAAGTCGAGTATCCTGGCGGGCGTGGTCGTTGGGTATCACCGTTGCGACGGTGGTGGACAGCTTCACGAACAGCGTGGGCGCGGAGGCACGCCCGTGAACAACGTGGCCACGTCCGACGTGCTGCTCGCGATTGTCAGCCTGGTGCTCGCGACGTTCATTACCCGGGCAGGCATGCTGCTCGTAGGCGACCGGCTTCGCCCTTCGCGCCACGTAGAAGCCGCGTTGCGATTCGCACCGGCCTGCGCGCTGACCGCGTTGGTGTTGCCGGAGGTGCTGGGCCCCGCTGGCGTCCCTCGACCTGTCCCTCGGCAACCCGCGCTGGCCCGCGGCCCTCGCGTCCGCCGCCTTTCTCCTGTGGCGGAACAGCGTGCTGGGCGGCATCGCGGTGGGGATG
>CAWEBF010000031.1:0-58868 GCA_963807235.1 uncultured Acidobacteriota bacterium | reverse complement strand
CAGCGCGTCGGCCATGTCGAAGAGCGCCTGCTTGTGCTCCATCAGGATGGTGTTGGCGCGCGCGTAGTTGTCGGTCACGAACCGCTTCACTTCCTGGTCGATGCGGTGCGCCGTGTCCTCGCTGTAGTCCTGGTGCTGGGCGATCTCGCGGCCCAGGAAGATCTGCTCCTCCTTCTTGCCGAAGGTCAGCGGGCCCATGGTGTCGCTCATGCCCCACTCGCACACCATGCGGCGGGCCAGCTCCGTGGCCCGCTCCAGGTCGTTGCCGGCGCCCGTCGTGATGCTGCCGATCGTGATCTCCTCGGCGATGCGGCCGCCCAGCAGATCGCGATCTGATCCTCCAGATACTCCCGCGAGTAGTTGTGCCTCTCGTCGAGGGCAGCTGCTGCGTGAGGCCCAGCGCCATGCCGCGCGGGATGATCGTGACCTTGTGGATCGGGTCGGCGTGCGGCAGCTTCACCGCCAGCAGGGCGTGTCCGGCCTCGTGGATCGCCGTCACGCGCTTTTCTTCCTCGCTGATGATCATCGAGCGGCGCTCGGCGCCCATCAGCACCTTGTCCTTGGCGTACTCGAAGTCGTGCATGCGCACGACCTTCTGGTTGTAGCGCGCGGCGTTGAGCGCGGCTTCGTTCACCAGGTTCGCCAGGTCCGCGCCGGAGAAGCCCGCCGAGGCGCGCGCCAGCACCTAGATGTCCACGTCGTCCGCGAGCGGGATCTTCTTGGTGTGCACCGCCAGGATGCCTTCGCGTCCCTTGACGTCGGGCCGGTTCACCACGATGCGGCGGTCGAAGCGGCCCGGCCGCAGGAGCGCCGGGTCCAGCACGTCCGGCCGGTTGGTCGCCGCCACGAGGATCACGCCCTCGTTGGACTCGAAGCCGTCCATCTCCACGAGCAGCTGGTTCAGCGTCTGCTCGCGCTCGTCGTGGCCGCCGCCGAGGCCGGCGCCACGATGGCGGCCCACGGCGTCGATCTCGTCGATGAACACGATGCAGGGCGCGTTCTTCTTGCCCTGCTCGAACAGGTCACGGACCCGCGACGCACCCACGCCGACGAACATCTCCACGAAGTCCGAGCCGCTGATCGAGAAGAACGGCACGTTGGCTTCGCCGGCCACGGCGCGCGCCAGCAGCGTCTTGCCCGTTCCCGGGGGGCCCATGAGCAGCACGCCCTTGGGGATGCGGCCGCCCAGCTTCTGGAACTTCTGCGGCTCGCGCAGGAAGTCGATGATCTCCTGGAGTTCGTCCTTGGCTTCGTCCACGCCGGCCACGTCCTTGAACGTGACCTTCTTCTGCGTGCTCGAGGACAGCTTCGCCTTGCTCTTGCCGAAGGACAGCGCCTTGTTCCCGCCGCTCTGCATCTGGCGCATGAAGAACAGCCAGAACCCGATCATCAGCAGGATGGGCGCCCACGTGTACAACAGGGCCGCCCACGGGCTGTCGGTGGGCTGACGGGCCGTCACGGTGACGTTGCGTTCGATCAGCTTGTTCGCCAGCCCTTCGTACTGGGGCGGGGCGTAAGTCCGGAAGTTCTCGTTGCCCTTGTTGACGCCGGTGATGTCGTTACCGGTGATGGTGACGCGCTCCACCTGGCCGGCGTCTACCGATGCCATGAACTCGCTGAAGCTCAATGGCTTGGCAGCCGTCTGGTACTTGGAGGAAAAGCTCCACGCCAAGCCCCCGAGCACAACCAGGACCATCCAGAATGCCAGGCTCTTGAGCGTAGAATTCACCGTTCACTTCCTCCCAACCCCGTGCTCTTTGCCGCCTGTTCTGGCCGATTTCGCCAGGGCTGGCTGGGGTTACCGTCTCGTTCTTAGAGTATCACCTTCAGGCGAAGGTCCCTGTCTGTATAAGACCAATTCCTGACGCCGAAGTTCCCACCGGCTTCCCGGAACATCGGCTCCACGACGTTCGCCCCGTAGGACCTCGAGCGCGGATTCCACGTGTTCGAGACCAATCTCGCGCCCATCGGCCAACGCCCGCATCGCCTGCAAGAGTAGACGTCGGCGAAGGGGAGCCGGCTCGACCAGGAGCAGCCGCGGCGTCGAACCCCAGGCAGTCCGGGCCTTTACGGGCTAGCACCTCCATTCTCGCTTCGGCTTGCGCGTCCAGCCACTGACCGTCTTCCCTTATCAGCTCCGCCGCCCGGGCCAGCTGGGCACGGGTCGGACCGCCATAGGCTTGCGTCCAACTCAGGCAGCACGCGGTGGCGGACGCGGTTCCGTGGATTGCGCAGATCAGCGTTGGTCTCGTCCTCCATCCACGGCTGGCCCTGCTCGAGCAGCCAGCGCCGGATGTCGTCCCGCGGAACGTCCAACAGGGGACGAATCACCTCGCCCCGGCGGGGATAGACAGCGCCGAGGCCGGTCGCGCCGGCGCCGCGCGCCAGCTTCAGCAGGAACGTCTCGGCCTGGTCGTCGCGGGTGTGGCCGACGGCAATCCGCTCGGCGCCCAGCTCTCTGGCCGCGCGGTGGAGAAACGCATAGCGCAAACGGCGCGCACAGTCCTCGAAAGACGACCCTTCCGCGGCCGCCACGCTCCGGACGTCCGCGCTCTCTGTGACGAACGGCAGGTCCAGCTTGGCGGTCAGGTCGCGGCAGAACGCCTGGTCCCGGTCGGAGGTCGGACGCGCGCCGTGGTTGAAGTGCGCCGCACCTGCCACTTGGAGCACCCCGTACGCAGACGTGTCGCGCAGCAGCAGCAGCAATCCAACCGAATCGGAGCCACCGGACAGACCCACCAGGACGCGACCGCCCGGCGGGCAGAGGTCGTGGCGGCTCAGCGAGCGGCGAACCTGTTGGTGGAGCGCGGAGTGCACTTACTGAGCCCCAGGGCCTCGAGAGCCTAGAGCCTAAAGCCTAGCAGGCCCGGCGAGATCGAATCTGGTGCCGGAGGGCGGACTCGAACCGCCGACCCCGCGCTTATGAGACGCGTGCTCTAACCGGCTGAGCTACTCCGGCACGAATTTCCGATTCTACCGCAGGAAACGTGAAGGTCGCCTCGCCAGAGCTTGACACTGCCGCACGAGAGGCGTAGACATGAGCCGTCAGCCTCATTTCTTCAGGAGGTGGCCATGGACACGCCGCCGATCTAGAGGGCCCCAACGCATCGAGAAACATACGCGTTGGGCAGCTCACTAGGAGGCGCGTCGCGAGGCAAGAACGACCGGCCCCGAGGCGCGCACTTCCCCAATTGACAGACCCTGCAGGGTCTAAGGAACCCGCAGTGCAGGGATTCAGTCCCGACTTTGGCCGGGACGCGCGACAGCGCACTGAAACGCCCGATCGGGCGGCCGCGGCAGCACCATACGCGCGCCGCCCGGCGGGCGTTTCGTTTTGGCGGGGGGAGGGCACATGAGCGACCACGACGAACGCTGGGTGCTGGATCATTTGATTGCTCTGTGTCGAGACGAGGAGCAGACGCTGCGCTTCGCCGCATCACACGTGGCGGACGCAAAAGTGCGCGCCCTTCTCGCCGAGCTGGCCGATCAACGCGCGCAGGCGGCCAACGACCTCTTGCCGCATGCGCGCCGATTGGGAGGCGGCAGCGCGGAGGTCAGCGAGGGAACGTGGCAGGGCGCCATGCACCGCCGGTGGGTCGTCGATGAAGGACTCGGTGATGGGGCACTCCGACGGGTCGATGCTGTCGGAAGCTGCGCGGGCCGAACAGCAGACGGTCAAGACCTTCGAAGACGCGCTGGGCGGCATGCTGCCGCCGACGGTCCGCGACCTCGTGGAGGCGCAGTACGTGCAAGCTCAGGCCGGGCGCGACCGCGTCCGCGCGCTGATGACGATCTAAGGCTTTGGGCTCTGGGCTCTGGGCTCTGGGCTGGCAGTTTCTGAATTCTGAATTCTGAATTCTGAATTTCCCCCCGTTCCCGCTCAAGGACGGCGGCGGCGATGAGCGGGATCAGGATCTCGTGGTGGCCGACAAGCGAGATGCCGGTGCCGGTCGTGCCGGCCACCGGGCGCATGACGACGTTCGTCGTAGGGCGATACAGCCGCTGAAAGTCGATGTTGACGGTCGTCATGCCCTCCAGCGCGATGCCGCGATTGCGCGCCAGCGCCACCGCCTTGAGGAAGATCTCCGGCAGCACCACCGCGGATCCGCAATTCAGGTACACGCCCTGATCCAGCCGCGCCACCGACGACGTGAAGTACCGGAAATCCCTGAGGCTCGTGTCGCCGATCGCCGCGCCTGAGGCCAGCGGGTGCATGTGGGTGATGTCGGTCCCCACCGCCACGTGCACGGTCAGCGGCACGCCGTGTCGATGCGCGGCGACGGCAAGGCTCTTGTCCGCGTGCGGTGGGCGCCGCTCGGCTGAGGAACTGCCCGACGGCCTGACCCAGCCCTCGACCGTCGCCTGAGGCGGCCACCGCAATCTGGTTGAGCAGCGTCCCGGTCTCCTCGGCCATCCCGAAGCGGCCCGGCCCCAGCGATTCGTCCACGTCCTCGGACGTCGCACCCGCGAGCGCCACCTCGAAGTCGTGGATGATCCCCGCACCGTTCATCGCCAGCGCCGACACGTAGCCGCGCTGCATCAGGTCGATCAGCACGGGCGAGACGCCCGTCTTGATGACGTGGGCGCCGATGCCCCACACGATGCCGCGCCCGTCGCGCCTGGCGGCCACGAGCGCCTCCACCACGCGTCGCACGTCGGCGGCGCCGAGGATCGCGGGCAGCGAGTCGAACCAGCTGGCGAAGCTCGCGCCCGGCGCCGAAGGCCGGGCGAAGTCGACCGCGCGGGCCTTGCTGGATCGCTCCGCCAGCGGGTAGGTGCGCACGTGCGAGAGGTCGAACTCTTCGTAGGGAAAGGGCATCAGGCGGAGCGGAGTTTATCAGTCTACGGTCTACGGTCTACGGTCTACAGTCCCGTAGTTGTTCCCCTGTAGCCCAGCCCAAAGCGGAACTGCACTTCCGCAATACCAGGACTGCAGACCGTAGACTGTAGACCGTAGACCTCTACAACACGAGCATCGCGTCGCCGTAGCTGTAGAAGCGGTAGCCGTGGTCGACGGCCTCGCGGTAGGCGCGCAGGACGGCGTCGCGCCCGCCAAACGCCGACACCAGCATCAGGAGCGACGATCGCGGCAGGTGGAAGTTGGTCACCAGGCCATCCACGACACGAAAGCGGTAACCCGGGTAGATGAACACGCCGGTCTCGCCGCTGGCCGGCGCGACCTCGCCGGCGTCCGACAGCGGCAGCGATTCCAGCACGCGTGCCGTCGTGGTGCCGACGGCGATCACGCGGCGCTGCTCGCGACGCGCGCGCGAGATAGCTTCGGCGGCCTCGGCGGTGACCTCGAACGTCTCCGGATCGACGGTGTGCTCCTCGACGATCTCGGTTCGCACCGGCTTGAACGTGCCGTAGCCCACGTGCAGCGTCACCTGCGCGCGCTCGATGCCTTTGGCCGCCAGCTCCGACAGGAGTGTGTCTGTGAAGTGCAATCCAGCCGTCGGCGCGGCGATGGAGCCGCGCTCCCTGGCATACACCGTCTGGTATCGCTCCCGGTCTTCGGGCCGATCCTCTCGATCGATATACGGGGGAAGAGGCACGTGGCCGATCGCTTCGACGGCCTGCGCCACGCTCTTTCCGGATGCCTCCCGAAGCCGCACCCGCCGGCGGCCGTGGAAGCGTCGCTCCAGGATCTCGCCCTCGAGCGCGGTCCCTTCGCCCTCGAAGCGCACGCGCGAGCCCGGCTTCAGCTTCTGCCCGGGATGCACCAGCGCGTCCCAGTCCTCGGCGCCGGGCACGCCCTCGACCTCGCGTCCAGTGCCCATCAGCAGGCACTCCACCGCCCCTCCGCTCGGCACGCGCCGGCCGATGAGCCGCGCGGGAAAGACGCGGCTGTCATTGACAACCAGCAGGTCGCCCGCGCGCAGGAAGTCTCCGATGCAGGCGAACGTCGAGTGCGTGATCCCGCCCTCCCGTTCGAGCACCAGCAGCCGGCTGGCCCCGCGCGGCGCGGGTTCCTGGGCGATCTGCCCTGTCGGCAGATCGAAGTCGAAATCAGAAACGTTCACGCGTCGAAGAACTTGCCGAGGTTGGTGCGGCCCTTCGCCGCCAGGATCGGCTTCCACAAGTCGCCGATCTCGTCCAGGCGCTCACGCACGTTGTCCACGCGGAAGTCGTCGATGTCGGCGCCCGCCTCCACTTCATCCCATGTCAGCGGCACCGACACCGTGGCCTTCGGGCGCGGCCGCACCGAGTAGATGCTGGCCAGCGTCTGGCCCCACGCGTTCTGGCGATAGTCCACCAGCACGCGCCCGCGCGGCCGAATCGACTTGCGGTACTCGACGGTCAGCACCTTTTTGTTCCGGCCCGCCAACTCCGTGGCCAGCGCCTTGGTGAAGTTGAGCACGTCCTCCTGCAGCGGCCCGCGCACGATCGGCACGTAGACGTGCAGGCCCCGCGAGCCGCTGGTCTTGACGTACGGCTTCATGCCCAGCGTGGTCAGGGCGTCGCGCACGATGAGCCCCGCCTTTCGAACCAGCGCGAAGTCGGCGCCCTCGGACGGATCGAGGTCGAAGTGCAGGTAGTCGGGCCGATCGACGTCGTCGCACCGCGAATACCACTGGTTCAGGTCGATGCACCCCAGGTTCACGCACCAGAGGAGCGACGGCTCGTCGTCGATCACCGGGAAATTCACGACCTTGCCCTCGCCGTGTTCGATCGGGCAGATGCGGATCCAGGACGGCCGCGGCGTCGGCGCTTCCTTCATGAAGAAGGATGGACCGTCGGCGCCGTCGGGATAGCGGCGCATCACCATCGCGCGGGCCTTGATGTGCGGGAGGAGAAATGGCGCGACGTCGAGATAGAACTGGAGCAGGCCGCCCTTGGTGATGCCCAGCGCCGGCCAGAACGGCTTGCGCAGGTTGGTCAGCCGGACTTCCTGGCCGCCCACCCTCACGATCACGTTGTCCCGATCGGTGGGGATCGTCGGTCGGCTGCGGCCCATCCAGCGGGCATCATCGCACGGGGTTCTGATCGATACTATCCGCCCCAGCATGACGTCCACCCCGGGCCCCTCGCTCACCTCCGGCACGCGCGTCGGGGTCTACGAGGTGCTGAGTTTCATCGCTCGGGGCGGGATGGGCGAGGTCTATCGCGCGCGCGACACCAGGCTGGGCCGCGACGTCGCGCTCAAGCTGCTGCCATCGGAACTGACCGCGGACCCGGACCGGCTGGCGCGCTTCGAGCGCGAGGCGCGTCTGCTCGCATCGCTGAACCACGCGCACATCGGGGCCATCTACGGATTCGAGGAGCGGGACGCGGCGGCGGGTTCAGGTCCTCCGGTCAGGGCGCTGGTGCTCGAGTTCGTCGACGGCGAGACACTGGCCGAGCGAATCGCCAGGGGTCCGATTCCGGTCCCGGACGCGTTGCCGATCGCACGTCAAATCGCCGACGCGCTTGACGCCGCGCACGAACGCGGCGTGGTGCATCGCGACCTCAAGCCTGCCAATATCAAGATCACGCCCGACGGCACGGTGAAGGTCCTGGACTTCGGCCTGGCCAAGGCCGCCGCGGGGAACGCGACGCGCCCGACGGCCCGACCATCAGTCTCGACCAGACGCGTTACGGCGTCATCGTGGGCACGCCCGCCTACATGAGCCCGGAACAGGCGCGCGGGCTGCCGGTGGACAAGCGCACGGACATCTGGGCGTTCGGGTGCGTCCTGTTCGAGATGCTGTCGGGCCGCAGCGCGCTCGGCGGCGCCACGTTGTCCGACACGCTCGTCGGCGTGCTCGAACACGAGCCCGATTGGACACTGCTGCCGGCGGCCGTTCCGGAAGGCCTGCGCCGGCTCCTCCGGCGCTGCCTCACGAAGAACGTGAAGCAGCGCCTGCGAGACGCCGGCGATCTTGCCGCGGAATTGGACGCTCCCCACGGCTCCGCAGCCCACGCTGTCGTGGCGGGCCCGCTTGCGGCGGCGCAGCGGTCGTGGATGACGTTTCTGGTGCCGGCACTGGCGGGTGCGGCGCTCGCGGCACTAGCCGCGGCCGCGATTGGCCGGCGAGACAGGCCGCGCCAACGGCGGTATCGCGCCTCTCGATCCTGCCCCCGCCCGGCCAGGCTATCTATCCCGATTCGGCGAACCTCGCCATTTCCCCAGACGGGCGCATGGTGGCGTTTGTCGTGGGGAGCGTGGCACGCACCGAAAGCGACCTGTGGATTCGGTCGCTCGACACCATGGAATCCCGGCGTGTGGATGGCGGCGAGTACGCCTTCCTGCCCTTCTGGTCCCCGGACAGCCGCCGGGTGGGTTTCTTCACGCCAGACAAGTTGAAGGCCGTGACTCTGTCCACTGGACGCATCGACGTGATTGACGACGCGCCGGGCGGGCGAGGCGGGACGTGGAATGCGGGCAACGAGATCGTGTTCGCTCCGGGTGCCGGCGGGCCGTTGATGCGCGTGTCGGGCAATGGCGGTGAAGCTCGGGAGGCGACCAGGCTCGATGCGGGCCGAAAAGAATCGTCGCATCGCTTTCCGTGGTTCCTGCCCGACGGCGATCACTTCCTCTATGCGGTCCTGCCCGGCAAAGCTGGCAGGTTCGATGTCTTCGTGGGCTCGCTGCGAGACGGTTCGCGCAAGGCCCTCGGCCCGATGGAGAGCGCGCCGGTCTATGTGGGGCCGGGATGGCTGCTGCACGCTCGCCAGGGAGTGCTCGCGGCCCAGCCATTCGATTCTGACACTCTGTCGCTGACCGGCGAAGCGGTGCCGCTCGACGACGAGCCCTCGACCCTCAGGGACCCCGCCATCTCCTACACCGCCAGCCACTCGGCTTCAGTAGCCGCGGACGGGTCGGTGGCGTATTACTCGGCGCCGTCCGGCAGAACGCGCGCGGCCTGGCTGGACGCGACGGGCAGGGAAACCGGGGGCGTGACGATGCCGCCAGGCTACTACTCAGGCCTCAGGATCTCGCCAAGCGGCCGCGAAGCCGTCGTGGTGCGATCGACCTCGCCGACCGAGTCCAGTCTTTGGCTGCTGGATCTGGATCGCGGGGTCACGACACCGTTGTCGTCGGGCCCCGGCCTCAACGATTCGCCCGTCTGGTCGCCGGACGGCTCGCGCGTCGTGTTTGCGAGCGACCGCGACGGCCCGCAGAACCTGTTCCTCAAGGAGATGGCGGGGGCCGCGCCCGAGCGGACCTTCTATTCGTCGGACGTGCTGTTCAAGAGTCCCGACGGCTGGTCGTCCGACGGCCAATGGATCCTGTTCCGTCAGCTCGACGCCGACGCGCAGCAGAACATCTGGATGATTCCGGCTTCCGGCCAGGGCGCTCCCTCGCAGGTCGTTCGGCGGCCGCTCCGGGACCTGTTCGCCTGGCCATCTCCCGACAACAAGTGGCTCGCATACCTGTCGGAACCCGACGGCCGCCTGGAACTGTTCGTGCAGCCGTTCCCCACACCGGGGCGCGCGATCCAGGTATCCCGGAACGGGGCCTTGTGGTCGTGGTGGAGCGCCGACGGACGCCGCCTCATATTCGTGAACGGCGATCAACGCGAGTTGTGGGCCGTGAACGTGGAGCCAGGTCCGACGATGGACGTCGGCGTGCCGGCCCGGCTGGGGTCGCTGCCGGCGAACATCCTGTGGATGGACGCCGCGCCCGATCGCGCGCGTTTCCTGGCCCTCCTGCCCGAGCGGAGCGGCGTTGGCACGCTGACGGTCGTGCACAACCGCATCGCCGCGTTGGCGAGGTAGCGCCTATTCCTTCAGCCCCCAGCGGAGCAGCATGGCGCCGACGGTGAAGCCCGCGCCCACCGACACCATCAGCACCAGGTCGCCTTTCTTGAGTCGCTTGTCCTCGACTGCCGTGTTCAACGCCAGCGGGATCGTCGCGGCCGTGGTGTTCCCGTACTGCTCGATGTTGATGACGACCTTGTGCTCCGGCACGCCCAGCTTCTCGGCGGCCGCGAAGATGATGCGGCGGTTGGCCTGGTGCGACACGAACAGGTCGATGTCGTTAGGCGACACCTTGTTGCGCTCGAGCAGCCGCTTGCACGCTTCCTCGGTGTTGCGCACGGCGAACCGGAACACGGTCTGGCCGTCCTGCTTCACGTAGTGCAGACGCTGGTCGATCGTCTCGTGCGACGCGGGGTGGCGGCTGCCTCCCGCGGGCATCTTCAGCGCCTGACCGCCGCTGCCGTCCACGTAGTTCTCGAAGTCGATGATGCCGATGCCCTCGTCGGTCGATGCCTCGACCACCGCGGCGCCCGCGCCGTCGCCGAAGATGACGCACGTGGCCCGGTCGGTGTAGTCGATGATGCTCGACATCACGTCCGCGCCGATCACCAGCGCGTGCTTGCTGGCGCCGGTGCCGATCATGTTGGCGGCGGTGGTCAGGGCGTAGGTGAAGCCGGAGCAGGCAGCCGACAAGTCGTAGCCCCAGGCGTGGGTGGCGCCGATGTTGTGCTGCACCAGGCATGCGGTGCTGGGAAACGCCATGTCGGGCGTGGTGGTCCCGACGACGATGAAGTCGATGTCGGCCGGCGTCAGCCCGGCGCAGACAATCGCCTTGCGCGCAGCCTCGGTGGCGAGATCCGACGTCGCCACACCGGGATCGACGATATGGCGCTGCTTGATGCCCGTGCGCTGCTGGATCCACTCGTCGCTGGTCTCGACCATCTTCTCCAGGTCGGCGTTGGTGAGGAGACGGGGCGGGACGTAAATCGCCAGGCTGGAGATGCGCGCGCGCGCGACCGTACGGGGAGCAGATGTCACCACAGGCGAGGGTCCCTTCGAGGGGGCGTGAGCCCGAAATACTCGTACGCGCGCACCGTGGCCACGCGGCCGCGCGGCGTGCGATCGAGGAAGCCGGCCTGGATGAGGAACGGCTCGTAGATGTCTTCGATGGAGTCCCGCTCTTCGTGGACGGCCGCCGCGATGCTGTTGACGCCCACAGGGCCCCCGCCGAACTTGTCGATGATGGTCCGCAGCAGTTTGCGATCCACTTCGTCGAACCCGTGCTCGTCCACCTCGAGCAGGGACAGGGCGGCGCGCGCCACGTCGGTGGTGATGGCACCCGCGGCGCGGACCTGCGCGTAGTCGCGCACGCGCCGCAGCAGGCGGTTGGCGATGCGCGGCGTGCCGCGCGACCGGCGGCCCACCTCGCGCGCGGCGTCGTCCTCGATCGGCACGCCGAGGATCCTCGCCGAGCGCTTCACGATCTCGATGATGTCCGTGTCGTTGTAGAAGTCCAGCCGGTGGACGATGCCGAAGCGGGAGCGCAGCGGCGAGGTCAGCAGCCCCGCGCGCGTGGTTGCGCCCACGAGCGTGAACTTCTGAAGCTCCACCTTCACCGATCGCGCGCTCGGCCCCTCACCAATCACGATGTCGAGCTCGAAATCCTCCATCGCCGGATACAGGATCTCCTCGATCGCGGGCGCCATGCGGTGGATTTCGTCGATGAACAGCACCTCGTTGGCCTGGAGCGTCGTCAGGATGCCGGCCAGATCGCCCGGCTTCTCGATCACCGGTCCGGCCGTGGCGCGCACGGTCACGCCCATCTCCGCGCCGATCACGTGGGCCAGCGTCGTCTTGCCCAGGCCCGGGGGGCCGTACAGCAGCACGTGATCCAGCGCTTCACGACGGCCGCGGGCCGCGGCGACCGACACCTGCAGGTTGTCGCGAATCCGGTCCTGTCCGATGTACTCGTCCAGGGAGCGCGGACGAAGCCCGACCTCGTATCCCGCGTCCTCGTCGGCACGCCCGCCGGCAATCACTCTGTCAGGCACTGGTGGTGGCACGCCCGTCACGGGCGCATCAGCGCCTTGAGGGCGCTCTTGAACACGCGCTCGAAGGAGGCGGCAGTGACGTCGGGTGCGGCGTCGACGGCCGCTTCCACGGCTTTCTCGGCCAAGGGCCGATGATAGCCGAGGTTCTGAAGAGCGGAGAGCACATCGCTTTTCAGCTGATCCTGCGGGCTGGCCGCGGGCGTCTCGGCTGCCGGCGCAAGACCCAGCCCGGCGACGCGATCCTTCAGCTCCAGGACGATGCGTTCGGCGGTCTTCTTGCCGATCCCGGGCACGCCGGTCAGCCGCGCGACATCGCCGCGCTGCACGGCGCCCAGCACGTCACGCGGCTCCATGCCCGACAGGAGCGCCACCGCCAGCTTGGGGCCGATGCCGCTGATGCCGATCAAGCGCTCGAAGAGCTGCCGCTCGAGATCGGTCAGGAACCCGTAAAGCTGGATCGCCTCCTCCCGCACGTGCGTGTAGATGCGGAGCCCGACCTCGGATCCGTCGTCCCCGAGCTGGTAGTACGTGGACAGGGGCACGTGCACGTCGTAGCCGACGCCGTGCACGTCCACCACCACGCGGTTCGGCTGCTTTTCGAGGATCTGTCCGCGAAGGAACCCGATCATCCGACCGCGGGCGGACGGTACTGCCGCCACGAGCGGGGCAGCCGCGCGACCGGTTTGGCGCCCGCCGCCAGCGATGCCCGGCTCTCGGCAACCGGCACGGCCCGGCCCAGGCCGACGAGCGGCGCGGAGTGCGCGTGGCAGATCGCCACTGCCAGCGCGTCGCTGGCGTCGTGCGGGCTCGGCACGCGGTCCAACCCCAGGAGCACCTTCACCATCTGCTGGACCTGGTGCTTCTCGGCCCGGCCGTAGCCCACCACTGACCGCTTCACCTCGGCTGGCGTGTACTCCGCCACCTCGCAATCGGCCTCGACGGCCGCCAGTATGGCGACGCCTCTCGCGTGGCCGAGCTTCAAGGCGCTGCGGACGTTGGTGGCGTGAAACACGTTCTCGACTGCCACGCAATCGGGCCGGCACGTCGCCAGGAGCAACGCCAGCTCGCGGTGAATCCGCGCGAGGCGGACGGGAAAGGAATCGCCGGCCCGCGCCGAGATGGTCCCGTAGAGCACGAGGCGATGGCGCCGACCGTCGGTCTCCACGCAGCCGTAGCCGGTGCGCTCGGAACCGGGGTCGATGCCGAACACTTTCACGCCAGTGAGGCCTCGATTTCCTGTTCCTCGATGTCGAAGTTGGCCCAGACGTGCTGCACGTCGTCGTGATCGTCGAGCATCTCCATCAGCTTCAGCATGGTGCGCGCGTCGGTGCCCTGCAGCTTCACGTAGTTCTGCGGCACCATCGCCACCTCGGCGCTGATCGGCTCGACGCCCAGCGCCTTCACCGCGTCGCGCACGGCCTCGAAGCTTTCCGGTGCGCTGACCACTTCCCACGCGCCGCCGTCGTCGGACACGTCGTCGGCCCCGGCCTCGAGCGCCGCGCTGAGCAGCTTCTCTTCGTCGGCCTTGTCCTTCTCGACGTAGACCTGGCCCTTGCGCGTGAACATCCACGCCACGCTGTTCTCCGCCGCCAGGTTGCCGTTGTATTTTCCGAGAAGGTGGCGAATCTCGCCGACCGATCGGTTCTTGTTGTCGGTGAGAACCTGGATCAGGATCGCCACGCCGCCGGGGCCGTAGCCCTCGTAGGTGATCTCCTCGTACGAGACGCCGGGTTCTTCGCCGGTGCCCCGCCGGATGGCGCGCTCGATGTTCTCGCGCGGCATGTTGGCGGCCTTCGCCTCGGCGATGATCGTCCGCAGCCGGGGATTCATGTTCGGGTCGCCGCCGCCGTTGCGGGCGGCAACCGTCAGTTCTTTGATGACGCGCGTGAAGATCTTTCCACGCTTGGCGTCAGCGGCACCTTTCTTGTGCTTGATCGTGTGCCACTTGGAATGGCCTGACATGCGGGAACTCCAATGAATACAACGGGTAAGCGACCGTTGATGATATCGCTAAACGGCGTCGGAGAGCGAGCTGAAGTCGAAACGGCTGATGCGCAGCGTGGGCATCAGGCGACCGGCGGTCGTCGGCTCGGACCGCCCGATGTCCTCCAGCCGGTTCAGCATCAGCAGGGGGCTTTCGTTCCAACGGAAGTTCTTGAGCGACCTCGTGATCTTGCCCTTCTCGATGAGAAAGGTCCCGTCGCGAGTCAGACCCGTTTGCAGGACCGTGCGCGGCTCCAGCGAGCGGATATAGAAGAAGTGCGTGACCAGGATCCCCCGTTCGGTGCCGGCGATGATCTCCTCGGTGGACCTGGTGCCTCCGGTCAGCGCGAAGCCGGCCTGGAAGGGGTTCCCGGTGGGCTGCCGGTTGGCCTTCTGCGCCCAGAAGCGCGAGTAGGCCAGGTTCCGCAGCACGCCCTTCTCCACCCACACCACCCGGCCGATCGGCAGGCCCTCGTTGTCGAACGGCTGCCCAAGGAGCGCCGAATCGGCGGGATCGGAGTAGAGCGTGACGCGCTCGTCCATCACCTTCTCGCCCAGGCGCGTGCCGCCTCCCGGCTTCGAGAACGGGCTGCGCCCCTCGTCGGCGTTGCGCGCGTTGAAGGCCGGCGCCAGCAGCTCGACCAGATCGTTCACCGCCTGGGGCTCGAGCACGGCGGTGTAGAAGCCGGGCTCGATGGCCTGGGGGTTGCGGCTGGCGACCGCCTTCTGTGCGGCGACGCGCCCGATCGCGCCCGGGTCCACCGCGGCCCAGTCGCGCGCGCCCGCCCGCGCCCAGCCGCTGCCGGTGCCGTCGGGCGTCCGCGCCGTCACGGAGAAATCGGCGGCCGTGCTCCGGTGATACGCGAACAGGCCCGCGCTCGTCGCCACCGCGAACACCCGGGCGTTGGCGTCAAGGAAACCGGCACTGAAGATTTGTCCCGCTGGCTTGCCGGCGGCATTGGCGGCCTCGACAGACCGGCGCACCGCCGCTGCGCGCGTCTCGGGATCGAGATCGGCCGTACGGCCCACGAACGCGGACACGCTGGCGTAGGTCTGGGGACCGAGCTCCGGCATCAGCTCCGGATCTTCCGGCGACAGACGGGCCAGGCGCGCCGCCATCTCCACCGTCCGCTGCAACGACGCGTCGTCGAGCACGTTGGTCGTCGCTGAGGCGCGCCGGCGGCCTACCGTGGCCGTGATGGTCACCGACGTGTCGTCGATGCCGCCGGACGTCGTGATGCTGGCGTCGGCGAACCTCGTGTTGCCGCCGCGCGAACTGACGACCGTGACCCGGGTGGCATCCGCCGCGCTCATCTTGAGGACCCGCGACGTGAGCGCTTGCGCCTCCTGGCGCGTCATCAGCGTCGTGCCGCCGCCGTCGCCGACATCGCCTTGTCGTGCTCTTACTGGAGCCTGGAGCCCGGAGCCTGGAGCCTGGAGCCCTCTCATGAATTCCTCGCCGTGTTCAGGATGCGCACATTGCGGAAGCGCGCTGGCACGCAGCCGTGGCTCACGGCGTTGATCTGCGACGGCTCGCCCTTGCCGTCGTTGAAGGCGCCGCCCACCCAGTAGGAGGATTTGCCACCGATCATGTCCATCGCGTTCCAGAACACCGGCGTGTTGCTCTGGTAGGCCACGTCACGGAGCATGCCCACCACCTTGCCGTTGCGGACCTCGTAGTAGGCCTGACCGGAGAACTGGAAGTTGTAGCGCTGATGGTCGATCGACCAGGACCCGCGGTTTCTGATCACGATGCCGCGGTCGGTGGCGGCGATGATGTCGTTCAACGAGATGTCCTTGTCGCCCGGCAGCAGCGACACGTTCGGCATGCGCTGGAACTGCACGGAATCCCAGGACTCGGCGTACGAGCAGCCGTGCGAGCGCGACACGCCGGTCAGCTTCTGGATCTTCGCGGCCTGCTCGCGCGTGGTCTGGTAGTCCTTGAAGACGCCCTTTTCGATCAGCAGCCAGCGGTCGGCCGGTACGCCTTCGTCGTCCCACGCGACTCGCGACAACGACCCCTCCTGGGTGCGATCGGCCTGCACGTTCATCTGCGCCGGACCGTAGGTCAGCTTGCCGATCACTTTCTCGGGCGGCGCCACGAAGCTCGTGCCCGCGTAGTTGGCCTCCTCGCCGATGGCGCGATCCAGCTCCGTGGGGTGCCCGATGGATTCGTGAATCGTCAGCCACAGGTTCGTGGGCTCGAGGATCAGGTCGTAGACGCCGGCCTCCACGCTCCTGGCCGCCAGCTTCTCGACGGCCATCGACGCCCACCGCTCGGCGTTGCCCGGCATGTTGAGCGATTCCACGTAGTCCCAACCCTCGCCGCGCGGCGCCAGCTCTTCCTCGAAGGTCTGGAAGTCACCCTGGCCGACGGCCGTGGCGACAAACGAGGGGCCGACGCGGATGAACGTCTGCGTGACGTTGGTGCCCTCGGAGGTCACGAGCGTCTTGATCTCGCGCAGCGCCTGCACCGAGGAGGTGACGAAGCCCACGCCCTTCACTTTCAGGGCGGCCTCGTTCGCCTGCAGGAGGAGCGCGATCTTCTCTTCCACCGGGACGTCGATCGGATCCTTGCGGACGGGCGTGATCCACGTGCCGCGGACGGGCGTCACCGGGGCCAGCTCGACGCGATGACGCCTCACCGCGCGGGCGGCCTTGGCGAGGACCACGGCCGAGAGCGCCGCCTGCTGCGCGCCCGAGCGCCGCATCTGACTGGTAGCTGCGAAGCCCCAGCTGCCGTCCACGAGCACGCGCACGCCGAGGCCGTAGGACTCGGTGTCGCTGACGCCGGTGACGTTGCGCTCGCGCGTCGAGACGTTCTGGCGGCGATAGCGGCCCACGCGCACGTCGGCGTAGGACGCGCCCGCCGATCGCGCCGCGTCCAGCGCGGCGTTGGCCAGGTCGAGCGCCAGCGGATCGGCGCTGGGCGCGGCCAGCGTCTGCGCACCAGCGGTTTGTGGCAGCGCGAGCGAAGCCGTGGCTGCCGCCGTGGTCTTGAGGAAGTCGCGCCGGGTCGGTGACATTGCGCCTCCGGTGTGGTCGCCCCCGCACGGAGTGCGGGCATCAGGCACTGTGCGGCCTGATTCTGCCACGGACGCCGTCCGCTTCTGAAGACACTGCCAGCGCGGCCGCGAGCGCCACGGCCCCGCGCATTCCTCGAGATCGCGCGATTTATCGAGGCCTTTCGCGAGTTCCCGGGTTGGTATCCACCTTGCTCTATTCCTCACCAGATTCGTCACCACGAATCAAGGAGGCATCAGCAATGCGCCGTCTCTCTCGCTCTGCTCTCACCGTTGCGCTCTCGCTCGTCTTCGCGAGCGCCGCACACGCGCAAGGCGCGGGCACCGCGCAGGGTTTCGGCGGCTACTCCGTCGGGGCGCTGGCGAATCCGGCGCCGAGTCTCGGCGGCACGATCACGTTCGCGGTCACGCCGAACGTGCACGTGATCGGCGAAGCCGGCCGTCTCGGCAACGTGCTGCCGCCGCTCTCGAGCTCGGTGTTCTCGGTGCCGGGCGTGAAGGCCTCGGCGTTCTATGGTGAAGGCGGCATCCGCGCTCTTGCGGGGAATGCCAACAGCGCCTTCAGGCCATACGGCGAAGCCACCTTCGGCGTTGCGCGGCTGGACATCTCGTCCTCGCGGCTGAACGGCGTCAGCAACGCGCTGCTGGACGTCGGTACGGCGTTTCTCGATCGCACCAGCCCGACGGTGGGTGCGGGGGCCGGCGTGCTCGCACAGGCGGGGCCGATCGTGTTCGACGTTGGGTATCGTTACAAGCACCTGCTCGACACCGGCGCGCTCGGGACCGTGCTCGGATTGGGTCAGCAGCTGAAGACGCACGAGGTGAGAGCCGGGATTGGATTCAGATTCTGAGGCTTCCGGCTCCCGGCTCCCGGCTCCCGGCTTCCGGCGGCTAAAGGCCTGGGGCCTGGAGCCTGGGGCCTAAACCGGTTTCTTTGCGAGAATCACCCAGACCTCGGCGCGCGGATCCCACGCGCGCCCTTTGTAGTCGCCCAGGAGCGCCGACACCTCGAAGCCGGCCTTCTCCAGCCGTCGGACCATCTGGGGAACCGACAGCGTGCGGAACGCCAGCGAGAACTTTCGCACGGCCTTGGAGCGCCCGCGGCGCTCGGTGAACTCCTGATCGAAGATCGTCAGCCGCCGCGCCCTGTCCTGGCGCACGCTCTCGACAAGCGAGACGCGCGCGCCACCCGCGCGGCCGCGCCAGCCCGACAGGCTCACGCGTTTCCTGGTACTCCGCCCAGGCCGGCAGGTCGGCCACGAGCTCGATGCCCAACGTGCCGCCAGGCTCCAGCACGCGGTACGCGGCCGCGAGCGTGGCCGTCAGATCGCGCTCGCGTAACAGCGATTGCAGCATCCCGTACGGCGCGAGCACCATCGAAAAGGGCGCCGCCCGGCGCGTGGCGTCGGCGAAAGGCAGGAAGCGGATGTCGCCGCGAATCAGCCGAAGCCGCGCCGTCAGGCGGGTGCGCGCGGCGCGGCGGCGGGCGCGGTCCAGCATCGGCTCCGAGCGATCGATCCCGACAACCGGCACGCCGGCGCGCGCCAGCGGAATCGACAGGCGGCCGGTGCCGCACCCGAGTTCGAGCACCGGGCCGCCGGCCTGCCGGGCCACCTGTACGCCAGAACGGCAAGTCGCGGCGTCCCAGTGTCCGCGCGTTTTCCCAATCGTAGAAGGGCGCGTAGTCGTCCCAGCCGTCGTGGCCCTCGGGGCGCGGAGCAAAGGACTTCCGGACACCGCCAGCCGGGAGCCGGGAGCCCCCGTTACTCTTCCTTTTGGCCAACGGTGGCAAAGAGCGTCGTGTGCTGAATCTCGACGCACCGCTCGGCGGCCGCGCGCGATTCGTCCCGATACGCATCCAGCGCGCGAAGGTACGCCTCGCCGCTGGTGCGCACGTCCGCGGCAGGACTCGCCGCCAGTGCCTGCTCGACCGGCTTTCGTCGCGCGGTCCACACATCGTCGCGGGGGCAGCCGAGTTGCACCTTCGATACGGGAAAGAGGCGCACGGCCAGCGGCTCGATGCCCGCGGCCGCGCACATCATCGCGATCTTGGGTCCGATGGACGCATCCGTAGCCTCGCCTCGCGAGGCGGCCTGGGCCGCGAAGAACTTGGCGGCCTCGCTGAAGGCAACCATTCCAGCGGGCAGCGAGCTGTACGTGTACCGGGCCTCGTTGTCGGGCTCCACGATCACGACGCGTCCGCCTGGGACCGTCACGCGCGAGATCTCCACGATGGCGTCCGCCACCTGCGGCACGTGCTGCAGCACGGCCACGCAGAACGTGGAGTCGAAGCTGCCATCCTTGAACGGCAGTCGCATGGCGTCGCCGGAGGTGAAGCTCACGCGCTGGTTGTGGGCCTCGGTGACGCGTTTGGCGGCCGCGGCCTTGGCTGGCACCAGATCCACGCCGAAGAGCCGCACCTGCGACACCTGCAAGCGGCCGATCGCCACTTCGGCCAGGCCCTCTCCACACCCCACATCCAGGATCCGGTTGCCGGGCCGTGGGCGCAGCGTCTCCGCGAGGAACTCCGTGAAGCCGTCGTCCCACCAGTGCTCGCGCAGGTTCTTGAGCGTCGGCGAGATCAGCGCGTCCACGGTGTCGCTCATAGAGGCGTCAATCGATGGCCCACTCGCCGGGCAGGATGGGCCGCGTGCGCGGCAGCAGACCCAGCCGCGCCGCGTAGCCCACGCAGACGAGAATGCCGACAAAGACCGCCAGCTTCACCGCGTCGGCGCCCCTGGTGGCCGGCAACACCTTCCACAGGATGCCCAGCACCGGCTGGGCGAGTGCCACGGCCCACACCGAGCCGTAGAAATAGCGGCGCTCGTGGCCTTCGTTCGCGGTTGACGCGCGCACGCGCGGCAGTTGGCCCAACGCGCCAAGGAGCCAGACCGCTCCGGCGATCGGGAAGTAGCCCACCTCGTACAGCTGCTTCAGACGCCACTCGCCTGTCACGACGGCCCAGGTCAAGCCGGCGACGTTCAGCACGGCGAACGCGACGGCCTCGCCCCACGCGGTCGTGTAGCAGATGCGACGATACAGGGGGTTGGGCCTGTCCTCCGTGAAGCGGATGATGTAGGGGGCCGGCTCGCACCCTGGCAGCCGTCCACGCAGCCCGGCGATCCCGGTGCCGAGGAGCACGAGTGACAGCCAGACGAGCGAGCGCGCGTCGAAGCCGCGTTCGAACATGTCGAAGGTCAGCGGACCCGGCGCGATCAGGAACACGAAGATCCAGATCGGCCAGTGGTTGAGGCGGTAGTACAGCTTGTTCCGGTGGCGAATCCGCCGCTCGGTGTCGCGCTCGACATAGAGCGCGGTGGTTTCAACGGTCTTGGACATGCGGTGAAGGAAGGCGACGCGACAGGTCGCCGCTCAGGATAACCCAGTCTCCTGGACCTTACCGGACTCCGCCACGGAGCCATTGCTGAGCGCGATGCGGCGATCGGCGGCGGCGCGGACGAACTCCTCGTCGTGGGTCGCGAAGATGATCGTGCGGCCACCGGCCGCCAATCCCCTGAGGACGTGCGCGAGATCGGCCCGGCGGCCGGCGTCGAGCGACGCGGTGGGCTCGTCCATCAGCAACACCTGGGGCTCGACGGCCAGGGCCCGGGCGATGGCGACGCGCTGGGCCTCGCCACCCGACAACTCATGTGGCCTCGCTGCAGTGCGATGGCCGACGCCCAGCGACTCCAAAAGCTCCATGGCCTGGCGCTCGGCGACGGACCTCGGGCGGCGCAGCACCTGGACGGGCGCCAGCACCACGTTCTCGAGCGCGGTCAGGTGCGCGAACAGATGGTGGAACTGGAAAACCACGCCGACGCGGCGGTGCAACGCACGGCGCACCGCTCCGGCCGGCAGCGGGCCAGGGACGAGCGTCGTTCCCGCGACGTCGATCCTGCCGCCGGCGATCGGATCCAGGCCGGCGATGGCGCGAAGCAGCGTCGTCTTGCCCGATCCCGACGCACCGACGAGCGCCAGCAGCTCCCCGGAGGCTGCGTCGAACGAGACGTCGCGAAGAATCGTCCGCGACGCCCGTGCCATCGACACGGATCGGGCCTGGACGGCGCCTACGACGTCTGCCATCGTCGCTCCAGGCGGCGGGCCAGCCGTGCCAGCGGCAACGAGAGCGCCAGGTACATCGCCGCGCACAGCGCGCCGGGCAGCAGCCAGCTGCCCACGTTGACGGCAAAGATCGACGTCTGCTTGGTCAGCTCGACGACCGTGATCACCGACACCAGGGAACTGTCCTTCAACAGCGCCACGAAGTCGTTGGTCATGGGGGCCAGCGCAAGGCGAAACGCCTGGGGGCCGCGGACGAAGCGCAGCGACTGCCAGTCGCTCAAGCCCAGCGCGCGCGCGGCGTCGAGCTGTCCCGCCGGAATCGCGTTGAGCGCGCCGCGATAGATCTCGCTTTCGTAGGCCGCGTAATTCAAGCCGAGAGCCAGAACGGCCGCCACCACGGCCGGCAGCTGCACGACCACGGCGAGGCCGAAGTACAGGACGAAGAGCTGCAACAGGAGCGGTGTGCCGCGGATGAGCTCAACCCACCCCGTCAGGGCGATTCTCAACGCCCGGGATCCATACACGCGGCCCGTCGCGAGCAGTACGCCCATCGCCACCGCCAGGGCCATCGAGACGCACGACAGGAGCAAGGTGGTGATCGCGGCGGCCACGAGCGACGGGAAGTAGCGCCGCGTGGTGACCCACACCGACTCCTGCTCCGAATCCGCCGCGGCCGACGTCGCCGTGGTGTCGGGGTCTGGTGGCGCGCCTTCGAGCACGCGAGCATAGAGGCGCGGCTGATCGTCGTTCCAGAGGCCCCACCTGCGGAAGATCGCTTCGAGGCGCCCGTCGCGCATCGCGTCCTTCAGGATCCCGTCGATCTGATCGCGCAACGCCGCAGCGTCCGGCGCGAGGACGCCGACATAGCGCCCCACGCCAACGACGCTCGCGGCGTTGATCAAGCCGGGATTCTGCTTGACGCCCCGGTCGGCCAGCACCGCGTCGAGCACCACGCCGTCCAGGCGCCCGAGCGCGAGGTCGCTGTAGGGATGCACGTCGTTCTCGTACGGCACCACCACGAGGCCGAGCGCCTGTGCTTCCCTCTGCAGGATGTCGAACGCCAGCGTGGAGCCCAGCGTCCCGACGCGGCGGCCGGCCAGGTCCGCCAACGAGCGAAAGCGGGGCGCGTCGGCTTCGCGCACGGTCAGGATTTCGCGGAACTCGTAGTACGGAACCGTGACGGCGAGCCGCCGGCGCCTGGCGGCCGTGTCTTCCAGACCGCTCAGGCCGATGTCGAAGTCGCCACGGGCTGCCGATGCATCGAGGGTGATGAACGACGACTGCACGAATCGCGGCGTGCGGCCCAAGGCGCGGGCGAGGAGCGTGGCGATATCCACCTCGAAGCCCACGACCCGCGAGGGATCTTTCGGATCCGCCTCCATGAAGGGCGCACCGCCCTCCGCGTCCCCCCCGAACCGCAGTTCCGCCTCTTGCGCGCCGATCGCCAACCCGCTCGCAACGGCCAGCGCGACCGCCACCCCAAAAACGTAATGAGGAACGTGTTGGGGTCGGGCGTGAGTGTCATTTCTGGAGGACACAGCAGCAGATGATACGCGGCCGACCTAGGCGGGGTCCTAGCGAGGGGACAAACGCGTCCGGCGCTGCTCCAATTCGTCCAACGTGCGCGGCCAATCTTCCTTGAGGAGCCTCGAGAGCGACCGGTCGGCGAGCAGCCGGCCGCCGGTCTGGCAAGTGGCGCAGTAGTTGGCCTCGTTGGCGGCATAGACAATGCGTTGCACGGGCGCGCCGCACACCGGGCAGGGCTCGCGGTAACGGCCGTGAACGGCCATTCCGGGCCGGAAGGCGGTGACCTTCTCAGGAAACCCATCGCCGGCTTCGTCCTGGAGCCGGCGAGTCCACTCGAGCAGCGTGGCGCGCGTGGCGTCGAACAGGCGCGTCAGCTCCTCGTCGGTCAGCGACTGCGTCTGCTTGAAGGGAGACAAGCGCGCCGCGTGCAGGATCTCGTCGGAGTAGGCGTTGCCGATGCCGCTCAGCACGTGCGGATCCGTCATGGCCCGCTTGAGCGTGTGGTTCTCGCGCCGCAGCGCGGCCGAGAACGCTTCCCTGTCGGCGTCCAGCACCTCGAGTCCGCCGGGATCCAGAGCCTGCAGCGCGTTTCGTCCGGCCACCACGTGCAGGGAGGCGCGTCGCGTGGAGCCGGCCTCGGTCAGGATCAGGGTTCCGTGCTCGAAGTCGAGGGCCATCAGTCCGCGGCCCGGGGCGGCGCCACTCGCGCTCTTCCAGCGGAATCTCCCCGCGATCATCAGATGGATTACGAGGTAGACCTCGCCCTCCAGCGCGAACACCACGCGCTTCCCCATCCGCTCCAGGCCCACGACCAACCGGCCTTCGGCGCTCGAGATCGGCGTGTCAACCGAGCGGAGGAGAAACGGCGCCACCAGGCGAATGCGTTCGATCCGGCGATCGATCACACGCGGCCTCAGCGCGTTGATGTACAGGAGGATGTCCGGCAGCTCGGGCATACGCGGGCTGGACGCGAATGCGAAGAGTAACAGCCATCGGCGCCGCCCGTCAGCGCGTGAAGTCGAAGCCGGCAGGCGAGCTGCGGAGGTGGGTTGAGTCGTCCACGGCCTGCACGGCGATTCGATACAGGCCGAGGGGCAGGGGCCTGATCAAAGTTGTCAGGTCGACCGTGATTTCGCTGCCAACGACAGCTGGCCTTCCGAGATCGCGGGTCGCCACGAGCACAAATCCGTTCAGCAGGTAGATTTCAGCCGTGTAACGGTCGACCGTGCGATCGTGATCCGGGGACGGCCTGAACAGCAGACGCCACGTTGATGTGGTGTCGACTGGCCCGACCGTACCGCCGGTACCTGTCCCGGCCGTACCACCGGTGCCTGTCCCGGTCGTACCACCGGTGCCTGTCCCGGTTGTACCGCCGGAGCTTGGCCCGGTTGTACCGCCGGAGCCTGGCCCGGTTGTACCGCCTGAGCCTGTCCCGGTCGTACCGCCGGGGCCTGTCCCGGTCGTACCGCCGCTGGGACTGCCTTCGTCGTAGCCCGAACGCGCGAGCACCGCGACGGCGACTGCGGGGGTGCGGACCACAGCACCATCGGAGTCGCGGGCCAGCGCCGACACCATGTGGAGGCCCACGCCTGTCGCGGTCCAACTGGCGACGTAGGGAGCCGTCGTGTCCACTCCGACGCGGGTGCTGTCCACGAAGAACTCCACGGCCTCCACGCGGTCGTCGCGGTCGGATGCGATCGCCGAGATCGTGAAGGGATCTCCTTCGAACACCGTTGTGGCCGACGACGGAGCCGTCAACGAAATGGTGGGGACCTCGTTGGCGCTGGCCGCGGAGAGGCGCACGTTGTCCAGCACGGCGAGCAGCGAAGAGGCCGTGCTGCGCGCCACCGCCCAGCCTATATAGATCGACGCGGGCAGATCCACGGCTTCGGTCGCCAGGAGGGTCCAGGTTGTTCCGTTCGTGGACTGATAGAGGCTCACGAGAACTCCCTGGCGAACGAGCTTCAGCCAGGCGGGCATGCCTCCGGAACCAATTGTGGTGGTCGTGGCCGCGAGGCCCGCGGCCAGCTGTCGTCGAACGCTCCGTTGGCCGCTTGGAGACGTGCGCAACCACAGATGGGGGCTCGCAGGATCCAGCGTGCCCCGCACCATCAACCCGGCCACCCCGGCCGCCGGGGCGATGCTGGCGACGCGGACGGAAACCTCCGCATCACCCGTCACGCGCTGGTAGACGAACGACAGGCCGTCGGACGACGTCCCGCCTGACGACCACTGGGAAATGCTCCAAAAGGACTCGCTGACCTGGACCTGGCTGGCCACTCCCCCAAGGTCCACCTTCGACCAGCCGCCAGGAAGGTCTGAGTGCGAGACCAGCTGCACGTTCGACATCGAGGCGGTGGCCATCGCGTCGGGCCGCTGGCTGGTGACGGCCAACCCGACGGAGGCGGTTTCCTGGAGAGCGATGGTCGCGCTCTGAATCAACGACCACTGCGTGCCGTCGGCAGACCGTGAAAGCGTGATCGTCTGCCCTCTTCGTTCGAGCCGCAGCCAGGTTGACGTGGAGAGGCCGGGGGCGCTGCTCTGGGTGACTGTGCCGTTTGTCTGAGCACGCTGGCGAATCACCAGGCCGCCGGCGGTCGATCGCAGCACGGACAGTTGGGCGGCACCCTGCGTCAGGGACGCGCGGATCATCAGACCCGCCAGGCCCGACGCGACGCCTCCGATCTCGCCGACGCGCGCCACCAGGTAGCCGTCGCCCCGAAGCGGGCGATTCATGAATCCATAAACGTCGTCATTGGCCGACAGGCCGCCGGCGCTCATGACGGAAAAAATCGGGCAGGACGTGGGCACCGCGGAACACGACGGCGACTGGATCTGCGCGTAGGCGGCGCCGATCGACGACCCGGTCCAGACGACTGGTTCTGAGCTGGCTGCCCGGAGGGTCGTCCAGGAGGCAGCCGCCACGAGAAGGATGGGGACGAGTGTTCGAATCACCAATGCATGCATGCCCAGAGGGAAAGGTCGCCGGAGCCTAGGCATCGACCGTGCCATACGGCGCAGCTTGAGGTAAATCATTGAATTTATTGACCTTATTCACACCGATCCACCAATGACTATTAGCCGTCCGTCCCATCTGAATTGCTCAGTTCTTACACGGTGATCGCAAATCTTGTCGGCTGGGGTGGCTGCGCGCAGTAGCTCGTGCTCTCTTCGCCCTGCTCGGGGCGGCATTTTCGGAGCATCTTCCGGCCGGCCGGCCGGGTCTACTTCGCCAGGCAGACTAATGGCCGCCAGTCCCTGGAGATCCTGCCGGGCCCTCTGCTCCCGATCCAGGCGTGGCGGGGCAACGGTCACATGTGGCTAGTTCGTGTGCAGGCGGCGAGGCGCGACTCCGCTCAGTCGGAACGCACGTCAACCCGCCTACGGCGCCGTCTGTTGCGCAGCCATAGGCGAGCTGTTCAAGGAGTGGCCTGACCGCGACAGCTCTGCTGACTGGCACTTCGATTGCGAACCTCCCTGCCAATCCGGAGGGAGTTCGTCTTGGCTCACAAAATGACGTACTGCGCGTGGACTGCTGCGGTGATGGTCGCCGGTGCGGCCACAGTGGTTTCGGCGCAAGCCACGGGCAACGTCCGGGGCGTCGTGAAAGATCAGCTGGGTGCGGTCGTCGCCAACGCGCAGGTACAGATTGCCTGCGGCGCCGCGCGCGACACGGTGGTGACGTCGGCCACGGGCGAGTTCTCGAAGAGCGGCCTGCCCGACGGGCGCTGCCTCGTCACGGCCAGTTCCGGCGCGTTCGAGCCGGAGAGCATCGAGACAGGAACCAATGGCCGCGCGGTCACCATGGTGCTGCGCATCCGTCCCTACTCCCAGGAAGTGGTGGTGACGCCGAACCGCGTGACCTCCGAGCTGGCGACCACCGTGCCCGAAGCCGTCTCGGTGACGTCGAAGCGCGACATCCAGTCGCGGCCGCATCAGCTGCTGGCGCAGGTGCTGCAGGAGGAACCGGGGGTCCTCGTGCAGCAGACCACGAGCGCCCAGACCTCGCCGACGATCCGCGGCTTCACCGGGCAGAGCAACGTCTACTTGCTCGATGGCGTCCGCTTCAACGTGTCCACGTGGCGGCCCGGGCCGAGTCAGTACACGGCCTTCATCAACGAGGGTCCCATCGAGGCCATCGAGGTCGTGCGCGGGGGCGGGTCGGTCCAGTACCGGCAGCGACGCGCTGGGAGGCACGGTGCAGTTCCTCAGCGGTTCGGTGATTGCGAGCCGCCGCGCCGCGCCGGTGGGCGGCACGGTGTCCTTCAGCGGCGCCACGGCCAACGAGGCGCTGATCGGACGCGCCGATCTGGGTATCCAGGCGGGCCGCGCCTCCGTTCGCTTCGGCGGCAGCCGCATGGACGTGGGCGACGTGCGGACGGGTGAAGGCATCGACTCGCACGCCGCAGTCACGAGGTTCCTGGGCCTGCCCTCCACCGTAGTGGGCGACAGGCTGCGGAACACGGGATTCGAGCAGGGCGGCGGCTACCTGGTGGCTTCGGCCAATCCCGGCCGGAACGCCACGATCCGCGGCAGCTACATGCACGAGAACCAGACGGGGGCGAGCCGGTACGACCGTATCCTCGGCGGCGAAGGGCTCCACCGCAGCGGCTTCGATCCGCAGACGCTCGACTTCGGCGTGCTGCGCTACGAGGTGCCCGACGTGGGTGCACTCGACGGCGTGTCCGTGGCCTTCTCGGTCAATCGGCAGGCCGACGGGCGGTTCGAGCAGGCGCGGCCGGGCGTGCGGCTGGACCGGCAGTCCAGCGCCACCACCGCCCTCGGCTATCAGGGGCAGGTCCACAAGGACCTCGGCTTGCGTCAGCGGTTCATCGCGGGCACCGAGTTTTACGACGAACAAATCAGTGCCGAACGGCAGCTCGTGGACCCGACCGTCACCACCGCGGCGCGTCCTGACATTCCAGACGGGACGTCGTACTCGAGCTTCGGGGCATTTGGTCAATACACGGCAGACGTCCTGCCCAATCGGCTGACGGTGAGCGGCGGCCTGCGAGCGAACGCGTTCCGCTTTTCGACGGCGACCGACCCCGTTCTCGGCGTGGTCGAAGAGAACGTGTCGTCCGACGACGTGACCTTCCAGGGATCCGCCGTCGTCCGCATCGTGGACAACGTCAACTTCACGGCCAACGTGACGCGTGCGTTCCGCGCGCCGAACGCTGGAGACCTGGGCAGCATCGGTCTGACCGGCGGAGGCGGTTTCGAGATCACCCCCAGCCGCGCCGCGGAGCTGGGTGCAGTGGTCGGATCGACCGGGGCCGCCGACGCGCGTTCCACCGGAGAATCGCTCGAGGGGCTCCAGCCGGAAGTGGTTTACCAATACGACTTCGGCGTGAAGGCCCAGGCCGGCAAGGTCAGCGCGGCCCTGAACGTCTTCGACATGGAGCTGTACAACTTCATTCAGCGACGCGCGCTGGTGTTCGAGCCGGGCATTGTGGGCACCACGATCTCCGGTTTCCAGGTGGTGCGTCAGGACGCGTCGGGCCTCGCCTACATCGCCCAGGACGTGCGGCCCATCGCGTCGCGTGTGAACGTCGATCGCGGGCGCTTCACCGGCTTCGATGCCGTGACCGACGTGCGCTTCAATCGCAGCTGGTCGGCGTCGGGCTTCTTCTCGATGACCCAGGGAAAGGTGCTCTCGACCGGCGCCTACGTGCGCCGCATGCCACCAGCGATGGGACACGCCAAGGTCCGGTGGCAGAACGAACGCGTGTGGGCGGAGGGTGTGCTGAACCTGGGGCTCGAGCAAACGCGGCTCGACAGTGGTGACCTGAGCGACGCGCGCATCGGCGCGCTGCGCACGCGCGCTTCGATTGGCACGTTCTTCAACGGCACCGCCACCGACCTGGGCCTTGTCCGCAACGGGATCCTGGTCGAGACGGGCGAGAACCTGGCCGCGGTGCAGAACCGGGTGCTGGGCACGGCCGCATCGGCGCCGCTCTACACGTCCGAGCCGGGCTACGCGGTCGTGAGCCTCCGTGGCGGCGTCAACCTGGGCGGCGGGGTCGATCTCACCCTGCTCGGCGAGAACCTGGGCGACAAGAACTACAGGATTTACGGGTCGGGACTGGATGCCCCCGGGCGGAGCGTCCATGCGCGAGTTACCTACCGGTTCTAGCGAGGCTTCGCCCTGGCAGCACCTTGGCTTCGCCCCGCGAGGGCAGTGTCTCCTGGCCCCGCTTCGCGGGGCCGATACAGCTCGTACGTCGTGGGAGGGGCGTTGCTGCCCCTTGTCGCCACACTTGCCTCAATCGTGACGATTCTCGAGCCTCGTGCGTGGCTGTCTCCCGCCGACTGGCGCGGCCTGGCGCCCGTGGCAATCCTGTTTTCGACCGCCGCGCTGCTGATTGCGGCGCCGCTGGCCGGCGTGACAGTCGCGGCACGTGCGCGCGGCCTGGCTCTTCTCGACGGCGCCTGGGCCGCCACTCGCCGAACCTGTGGCACGCTGCTCGTCGCCGCGGTGTCTTGGACCGCCGCGGCCGCGGGCCTGACCGCCATGCTCGCCGTGGCGGCGGGAGAGACGGTTTCCACGCCTTTGTTCGCGGCCCACATCGTTCAGGGGGCGGCGGCGCTGGCGCTGGCGCTCACGGGTGCGCTGGCGGCCGGCTGGTTCGAGGAACCGCTGGACGCGGGCGCGCTCAGCCTCGTTCTTGCCCTGGCAGGCTCCCTGGGCATCCTCGTCGCCGGCGCGCTGGTGGACCGCCTGCCGGGCGCAGTGGTCGAGTGGGCGGTGGCGGCCAACCCCCTGCTCGCGGTATCGTCGGCCGCGCATATCGACGTGATGCGCACCGACACGCTGTATCAGATCTCGCCGCTCGCGCACGTCCAGGTGCCGGTGCCCGGATGGCCAGCGGCGGCGGCGCTGTATGTGGCCGTTGCGGCGGCCTGCGCGGCGGCGCTCGGCGGCGTCTACTCTCGCATCGCATCGGAACCGTCGGTACACCAGCACTGAAAGGACATCGCATGACTCGCAGGTTTGCTCTCGTCGCCATGGTGCTCGCCGCCGTGACGGCCGCTGCCGTCCACACGTCGGCGCAGTCGCGTCCCGGTCTGACCGC
Source organism: uncultured Acidobacteriota bacterium (assembly GCA_963807235.1). Lineage (GTDB taxonomy): Bacteria > Acidobacteriota > Vicinamibacteria > Vicinamibacterales > UBA2999 > CAWEBF01. The sequence continues at coordinate 29,462 of CAWEBF010000031.1, read as the reverse complement.
GGCCACGCAGAAACAGTTGATGGAAAGCCTGAACAAGGCCGAGGCGTACCTCAAAGCGCAGCAGGCACCCGACGGCACGTGGGAGAAGCATCCCGGCATCACCGCGCTGGCCGCGACGGCCATCCTCAAGCAGCCCGGCAAGTCGAAGGCCGCGCAGATGCCCGCCGTCAGCAAGTCGCTCGACTACCTGGTGAGCCTGGCGAAGCCGAACGGCGGCATCTACGACAGCGCCATCCCCCACTACATCACCGCGGTATCGGCCTCGGCGCTGGCGGCCGGCGGCCGTCCACAGGACCGCTCCGTCATGCTGCGGGCGGGGCGGTATCTGGCGGAGAACATGCTCGACGAAGGCGAGGGCGTGAACAAGAACGAGTTCTGGTACGGCGGCATGGGCTACGGTGGCACCACCCGCGCCGACGGCCGCCGCGCCGACATGATCAGCCTGGGTACGCCCTTCAGGCGATGCGCGACGCCGAGCTGCCCGAGAACGACGAAGCCTGGCAGAAGGCGCTGATCTTCCTGCAGCGAACCCAGAACAACAGCGAGACGAACGACCAGAAGTGGGCGGCCAACGACGGCGGCTTCGTCTACTTCCCGGGCTTCACGTATCACACGGACGGCGGCACGAGATCCTACGGCAGCGTCAGCTATGCCGGCTTGATGAGCTACATGTACGCGAACGTGAAGAAAGACGACACCCGAGTGAAGGGCGTGTCGAAGTGGATTCGCGACAACTACACGCTGGACGAGAACCCCGGCATGGGCCAGAAGACGGTCTACTACTACTACCTGGTGTTCGCGAAGGCGCTGCAGGCGATGGGCGACGCCACGATCACCGACTCCCGCGGCCGCGCGCACAACTGGCGCGAGGAACTCGGGCGGAAGCTCCTGTCGCTGCAGCACCCGGAAGGCTACTGGGTGAACACTGATCGCGCGGAGATGCAGGACAACAAGGTGCTGGTCACCGCCTTCACGATGGCGGCCATCCAGGCGATCCTGCAGTAAGTCTAGCGAGGCTGCGCCTGGACCGACGAGCATGCAGGCTCCGCCTCGCTAGAACAGTATTTGATTGCCCGCCCTGCCGGGCGGGCGTAGAACAGAAGACGATGCGGACGGTGAGTGCGGTGCTCGGCGTGGTGGCCTTGATGGCGACTACCGCCGCTGGCGCCACGCTCACCGCCACCGCCGGCCTGGGAGGCCTGGCCCGATCGGGCCGGTGGGCGCCCGTCCAGATTACGGTCACCAATACCGAGCCGCGACTCGCCGGCGATCTCGTGGTCTCGTGGGGCGATGCCACGGTGCGCCGCCGGCTCGTGTTCGATTCCCCCGGCACCAAGACGATCGATCTTCAGATCCGCACCTCCGACGTCGAGGCGCAGATGCAGGTGCGCTTCGAGAGCGGCAGCGGTGCCGTGCCGTCGATCGCGCTGCCCATCCGCATCGTGCGCGACGACGAACACTTCCGTTTGTGCGTGGCCGACGATCCGGTCGCGGATTCGGCCGATCCGTCGTGCACCGTCGTCGTGCGGCCCGCCGCCCTGCCGGTCTCGCCGCGCGGGTACGAAGCCGCCGATTCGGTGGTGTGGCCCGTGGGTCGATCACCGCTGGGAACGGAGCAGGCGGCGGCGTTGACACAGTGGGAGACGCTGAAGCGGCTCGACGCCGGGGGCGACCTGTCGCTGACGCCTCAAGCGGCGAGGCCCTCCGTCGCACGAGGGCTGCCGGCGGCGACTGGCCGCGGACTGGTCCTGACGGTGATCTCCTACATGGCCGGCCTGCTCGTCCTGGGGTTGGTGTGCGTCCGGCGGCCGGTTCGTGTGGCCTGGACCGCCGCGGGCGTGGCCGCCGCGATTGGGCTGGGCAGCTTCGCGATGCTGGCATTGGGCCGCGTCGGGGAGAGCCGCACGGTGACGGTCCACCATCGCTCGGTGCTGCAACAGATCCCGGGCACCGGCGCAGCGCTGCTTTCGATGCGGGCCGTGGCGGAGTTCCCATCGCGGGGGACGACGTCCCTGCGCCTGCCTGCCCTGGACGGCGTCATCGAGGCATCGGTACCTCGTGGCCGCGCCGACGAGCGCATGGACGCCGACGGGTTCCCGACGTTGGATGGCACGTTCGGCCTGGGCGCCCGGCGCGCGTTCGGCGCGGAGGCCGTGGTGCGAGCAGACCTGCTGACAGTGGATTCCCGCGGCGGGTCGGTGCGGATCACGAATGTGTCGCCGCACACGATGGAGTCGTGCAAGCTCGCGGACGGCCTTCTACCGTCCACGGTCGAGACGCTGCCACCCGGTGGTGTCATCGAGGCCATGCGACTCGCGGGAGACGAACCCGCGAACGGGCTGCTGGGGCCCCTGGTGCTGTGCACGACCCGCGAGGCCGCGGCGCCGTTGACCGTGGCCGGCCGGCCCGTCATGATGCGCGGCACGACGATTGTGGCTGCGTATCTCGCACGGCTTTCGGCGCGAGACGAGTCCGGAGTCCCGTGATGCTGGCGCTGGCCTGGCGGCAGGTGGTGGCAGCCGTGCGGTTGCCGGCCGTGTGGATCGCGACGGCGGTCCAGGTGGCCGTGCTCACCCTGTACATCGTCGTCTGGGGAGACGGGATTCCCCTGGTCGGAGCGCGGCCGCCGTTCGAGCAGTTCGCAACCGCGCAGACCGTCCTCCTGCTGCTGGTGCTCCCGTGGGTGGCCGCTCGCTGCCTCGCCACCGCGCACCGCGATACCGTGTCCAGGCTGGCCGTGCTGACGGCGCGCCACCCCTCGACGGTGGTCCTGGGCGCGTGCGTCGGACTCGCCGGCGTGACCGCTGTCGTGGCGGCCACGGGGCTTCCCCTCGCGGTTGTTTCGCAACAGATCTCGGTGCTCGCGCCGCAGGACCTTGCCGCCGCGCAACTGCGAATCCTGGCCCTCAGCGCATGCGCGGGCACACTGACACTGGCGGCCGTGCTCTTCAGCGGCAACCGCGTCGCCGGGTGGCTGCTCGCCACGGTGTTGGCGGCGCTCGTGACGCGCGTGGCTCCGGCGGGCCTCGCAGGCGCCCTGATGATGGGCGCCGTCGCCGCGTGCACGGCCGCCGCCCTGGCGCAACAAGCGCAGCGGACGTGGCAGCACCTGGCGGAGCGCCGGGCGTGATGACTGAGGCACCGTTCGAGCCCTCCGCCGGGATGCGAGCCGCCGACGCGCACGTGACGGCGCTCCTGCGCGGCGCACGCGCACGGCTCCGCCTGACGCGGATGACGCGCAGCGTGTCCATCTCGGCGCCGCTTGCCATCGCCGCGCTGGCGCTGCTTGGATGGGCACGCGTGGCCGACGTGGCGGCGCTTTTTGCAGCCGCCGCGATAGCGGTGGCCGTCGCGGCCGTGGTCACGGCCGTTCGCACGCCTTCGGTGCCAGGCGTCGCGGAACTGCTCGACAAGCGTCTCCGGCTGGCCGATCGCGTCAGCACCGCGGTCCGGATGATGCCGCGGGCCGACCCGGTTGCGCGATTCATCGTCCGGGACGCCTCGGCCTCGCTGACGCCAGACGCCGTTTCCAGCGCCCTGCCGTTCGAGCTGCATTCCCGAACGACGGCGGCGGTGGCCGTCTCGGTCGTGTGCCTCGCGCTGTGGGCGGCGCCGGTGAGTCCCCCCTGGAGCCCGGACGCCGATGGGCAGACCTCGGGGGGCGGCGCGGGGCGCGCCGCGGCCGGTAGCCAATCGCCCGCGCGCAACACATCGCCCGGAGCTCCCGCGCAAGATGGTCGCGGCGACGGCCGGTTGCCAGAACCAGGAGCGCAGGCGCCGGCCGGTTCCGCGACGGACGCGACTCGAGGCCGTGACGAACGACAGCGAGCGTCCCGATGCAGCGGACGGCCGCGGAGCGGCCGAGAGCGGCAGTCGCGATGAGCGCGGCGCCGCCGGCCAGCCTGGCAGCGAGGCCAATGCGGCGGCCGGCGCACGAGCGGCCCGGCCGGGGCCGGCTTCAGCCGCGGGCGGGCGTGGCACGCAGCAGGGTGCGCCGGGAACTGCACCCGCTCCGGCGCCTGGCGGGGCAACTGCGGGCGCCGGGCCGGTCCGTGAAGGCGCGGGCGGGGTGCGCGGCGGGGCACTCTCGGGCAACAGCGGTTCACCCGACCCGGCATCCCTGACACCCGGGACCTCGACACGGGCGATCTCCCCCGCTGCGCTGGCCCGGGCGCGCGACGTCGCGGAAGCCGCGATCGCGCACGACGAGGTGCCGCCCCGCCATCGCGCGTACGTGCGCGAGTACTACCGCGCCGTCAGTAGACTGAACGAGCCATGACCACGACGCTTGCAGACCTCGAAACACGGGCCGCGATGTTCCGCGACTGCTTCGACCACCTGAGGACCGAGATCGGTCGAGTGTTCGTCGGCCAGCGCACGCTGGTGGATCAGGTGCTCGTCTGCTTCTTCTGCCAGGGACACGCGCTCATCGAAGGTCCCCCGGGGCTCGGCAAGACGCTGCTGGTGCGCACGCTCGGTGAAGGCCTCGACCTGGCGTTCTCGCGTATCCAGTGCACTCCGGATCTGATGCCCGCCGACGTCACGGGCACCAACCTGCTCGCCGAAACGTCGGCCGGGGCGCGCGAATTCTCGTTCCGGCCCGGACCGATCTTCGCGAACGTCGTGCTGGCCGACGAGATCAATCGCGCCACGCCCCGCACGCAGGCGGCGTTCCTGGAGGCCCTCCAGGAGCGGCACGTCACGGTGTTCGGGGTCACCCACCCGATCGCGGAGCCGTTTGCCGTCTTCGCCACGCAGAACCCGCTGGAGATGGAGGGCACGTATCCGCTCCCGGAGGCGCAGCTCGACCGCTTCTTCTTCAAGCTGACGGTCGCAATGCCCGGCGCGGACGATCTGGCGGAGATTCTCGCCAGGACGACGGGCACCCAATCGCCCCAGGTGACGGCACGCTACGGCGCGGAGACCGTGCAGGCGATGTACGCGCTGATTCGCCAGGTCGAGGTCTCGGAGGCTGCCCTGGCGCTCGTGTTGCGGCTCGTGCGCGCCACGCATCCGGATGCGGCCGAAGCGCCGGAGTTCGTCCGGAAGTACGTCAAGCACGGCGCCAGCGTTCGCGCGGCGCAAGCGATGATCCTGGCCTCGAAGGCGACGGCGCTGCTGGCGGGCCGGTTCCACGCGGCGGCCGAGGACGTGCGCGCAATGGCGCTGCCCGCGCTCAATCACCGCATCATTCGCAACTTCCACGGCGAGATGGAGCGCATCACGCCGGGGGCCATCGTGGACGCCGTCCTGGCTGCATGCTGACCCGCGAGGACGTGCGGTTGCTGGCGGGGCTGTCGATCGGAGGCGGCGCCGCCACCACCCGTGCGTTGTCAGCGGCGCTGCGGCGTGCCCGCACGCGGGGGTCCGGTCTGGAGTTCCAGGAGTACAGGCACTACGAGCCCGGAGACGACCCGCGATCGATCGACTGGACCGTTGAAGCCCGCCTGCGGCAGCTGGTCGTGCGCGTCGCGCGAGCCGATGGGCACCTGACGGTGCACACGCTCGTCGACACCAGCGCGTCGATGGCCATCGGGACGCCCGACAAGCTGTCGTGCGCCAGCCGCATCGCCACCGTCCTCTGTTTCGTGGCTCTCGAGCGGCGCGACGCCGCCGGCATCGCGACATTCGACAGCGACGTGCGGGCACTGATGCCGCCGGCATCGGGCAGGGGCCAACTGCACCGTGCGCTCGCCACGCTGTCGGACCAGCGGGCGTCGGGCGCGTCCGACATCGGTGCCGCGCTGATGCGCTACGGCGCCGTGGCGCGGGGACCGGGGCTCGCCGTCGTGATCTCCGATTTTCTGGCTCCGGACCCCGGGTTCACGGGACTGGAGTACCTGCTCTACCGGGGCCTGTCGCCGGTCATCGTCCAGGTGCTGGCCAGCGAGGAGCTGGAGCCCTCCTTCGAGGACGCGGAGCTCGTGGACGTCGAGGACCCCTCTGGCGCGGCACTCGTGGTCGATCGGTCCACCATCGCGGACTACAAAGAAGGCCTCGCAGCCCATCAGGGTGCCTTGCGCGCGTTCTGCGCGGAACGCCAGATCCCGGTCGTCCTCATGGACGCGTCGGCCACCTACGACACGATCGTGAGGGAGCTGGAACGCGTCGGGCTCCTGAGCGTCCACGGCTGACGTCATGTGGTTCGTTGTGCCCTGGGCATTGGCGTTGCTGGCGCTTCTGCCGCTCTTGTGGCTCGTGCGGCACGAGCCGCCGCGCCAGCGCATGGCCGTGGCGGGCCGGTTCTTGTGGAAGCCGCGGCCACGCCGGGACTCGGCGCTCGGCCCGAAGCCGTCGCGGCACGCGCTCCTCTGGCTGCAAACCGCACTTCTGGGCGCGCTGATCCTCGCGCTCGCCGGGCCGCGGATCGACGTGGCTCCCGCCACCGTGGCTCTCGTCCTCGACGTGTCGATGAGCATGGCCGCCCGCGACCGGGAGGGAACGCGTCTGGACGCCGCCCGCGGGCGCGCGGTCGCGGTGCTGGGCGACATGGGCTGGGGAACGCGCGTGCGCCTGTGGACCGCGGGAGCAACGCCGGCGCTTGTCGGTGAAGCGAGCCCTGGTGCCGGGCTCGAGGCGCTCCTGGCCTCGGTGACGCCGACAGACGGCGTGGCCGACCTCGAAGCCGCCGTCGCGCGCGCTGTGCAGGACCGTCCCCAGCTGGATCGGATCCACGTCGTCTCCGACCGCCTGGAACCGGTGCGGGCGCCACGCGTGAACTGGGTGCCGGTAGGTGACACGGCCGACAACCTGGCCGTGACGGCGCTCGTGGCGGCTCGCGAGCCCGACAACCCCGATCGCCTGCGCCTGACGGTTGAGGTGCGCAATTTCGGCGAGCGATACGCACGCGCAAACCTCACCGTGGCTATCGGTGACCAGACGCCATCGCGTCACGTCATCGAGGCTGCGCCCAAGCGCACGGGCAGCGTCGGTATCGGGTTGGACGACGCTCCGGACACCGGTGTCGTGACGGCACGGCTCGAAACCAGTGACGCGCTGGCGGCCGACAACGTCCGCTACGCCGTCGTGCCGCCGGCCGCGCGTGCTCTGATCGCGGTGGAGGGACAGAGCCGTTTCGTAGAGGCGGCGCTCGCGTCGCACGCCGGCGTGACTTCCGTAGCGCCCGCCGAGGCCGCGGGTCTGCTGAGGCTTGTCGCTTCGCCCGGTACCGCTCGGACATCGGTGGTCGTCACGCGCCCGGATCACCCGGTCGTCAAGGGGGTGAACCTCGATGGACTACAGGTGATGCCGGCAGCCGACGTGCCAGGGCGCGAGGCGACGATCCTCGCGCGAGCCGGCAGCCAGCCCGTCATCCTCGTTGATGACGACGGCAGGCGGCGCGTCGTCGAGCTGCGGTTCGACACAACCGATCCGGGACTCGCGCTGGAGCCGTCGTTCCCGTTGCTCCTCGCCAACGTCGTGGAATGGCTGGCCGATGGGTTCCGTCCTCCGACATCGCTTCGCGCGGGCGATCCCTTTCGCTGGCAGAAAAGCGGCGCAGTCGAGCCGGTCTCACTGACGGGCAAGATCCCGCGGGACGATCCCTCGAGGTCAGCACCGAGGGCGGCGCCGTCGTCGTGGGCGCCACGTCAACGGCCGGCGTCTACACGCTCGACCTCGGTGGTGAGCGCGTCGCCTTCGTCGCGAACCCGGCGGTGGGCGATGAATCCGACCTGTCCACGGCGCCGTCTTCTGTTCCGCCGGGAGGCTCCGACTCCGTGACACTCTCGCGGGATCCCAGCGACGGGATGGATTCTGACACCCGCGCTCCTCGTCCTGGCGCTGATCCTCGTGGCTCTCGAGTGGCGGGCACGAGCCAGGATGGCTCGCGGCGTGCGTCGAACGCTGGCGTGGCCCCGAGTGGCTACGAGAGTGCTCGCGATGGCGCTGCTCCTTGCCGCGCTGGGCGGCGTTCGGCTGTGGACGGGGTCGGCGCCCATGGCGGTGGCCTTCGTCATCGATCGCTCGGACAGCACCGTTGCGGCCTTTCCGTCGTGGCTGAACACGGCGCGCGAAACGGCCGCGGCCCTGAAACCCGCCGATCGGGCCGGGCTCACGGTCTTTGGCGACACGGCCGTGGTCGAGCGGCGCGTCCAGGAAGGTCCGCTGCCGGCCGGCCTGCTGGAGAGCGCGGTGGCGCCTTCAGGCACGAACATCGAGCGAGCCCTCCAGGCGGCGCGGGCATCGCTGCCCGCGGAGGGTGACAGGAGAATCCTCCTCTTCACGGACGGCCGCCAAACCTCGGGCGATGCCGCGCTGGAGGCGATTCGCGCTGCGGCCGACGGCGTGCGCATCGACGTCGTGCCCGCGCCGGCGAGGCGTCCGACAGCCCGGGCCACGCGCGCGTCGGCGCCTGCCACGGTCCGGCTTGGTGAGCCGTTCGACGTGGCCGTGATGGTGGAAGGCGCGGAGGGTGTAACGGGAACGCTGCAGCTCCGAGGCGCCGGAGCGCCGCGAAGCCAACGCGTGACACTGCCGGCGGCCGGCGTGCAGCGCGTGAGCTTCACCGAACGTTCCGACACCGCCGGGCTGCGAACCTATCGCGCCTCCTTCACGGCAGACGTCCCCGACAACATCTTCGAGGGCGCGGCCGAGGGTGACCAAACGGGCGTGGTGGTGTCCGTCGCAGGGACGCCGCGCGTGCTGTACGCGGGCCGCCAGCCGGGGGTCGTCGGTCAAGCCCTGGGCGCCGCCGGCTTCCAGGTGGAGCAGGTGACGGCCTCGGCGTTGCCCCTCGCATCCGCGCTGACCGCGTTCGACGCCGTGGTGCTCGACGACGTGGACCCGCTGGCCCTTCGGCGCGATCAACAGGCGGCGCTCGTGCAGTATGTGGACCTCGGCGGAGGGCTGCTCGTCCTCGGCACCGAGGCGAGCCTGCCGGCGGGCTCCTCGGGGGATGCCGGCTTCGATGCGCTCCTGCCCGTGGATCCGCGGCCCCGCGGCGGCCAGCGCGGTTCGGCTCTGGCGCTCGTCGTCGCCTTCGACAAGTCCGGCAGCATGGAAGAGCGCGTGGCCGGAACGCCGAAGATCGAGTTCGCCCGCGAGGCCGTGAGGAACCTCGTGGCGGCGCTGCCCCCTGGCGACGCCGTTGGCGTCATCGCGTTCGACAGCGCGCCGGTGACCGTGTCCGCGCTCGGCGCGTCCCGGGACGCAGCCAGCCTCGATGCCGCGTTACGAGAGGTTCGACCGGCTGGCGCCACGGCCATCGCACCGGCCCTCGTGCGGGCAGGCGAGTGGCTGCGAGCACCCTCGGCCAGCGGCTTCGACCGGAAGCACGTGCTGCTGATCTCGGACGGCCAGACCTACGCTGGTGACCTGTCCAACGCGCGCCAGGCCGTTCAGGCCGGGGGTTTCGTGCTGTCGGTCGTGGCCGTGGGGGCGGGCCCCGATCGCGAGGCGTTGAACGCCCTCGCGGAGGGCAGCGGGGGACGTGCCTATTTCGCGGACGATGTCAGCGATCTACCAAAGACCGTCGCGCGCGAGACAAGCCGTGTCGCGGGTGGGCGAACGGTCACCATCGCGTTCGACGCCCTGCTGGGACCCCATCCGCTCGCGCGCGGATTAAACGGCGGACCGCGGCTCGGCGGCTACGTGGTCACCGCCGCGCGGCCGGACGCCGACATCGTGATGCGATCGCACCTCGACGATCCCCTCCTCGCGATCGGGCGTCGAGGGTTGGGACGCGTCGCCGTGTACACGGGCGACCTCCATTCCCCGTGGTCGGCCGGCTTGCTGCGATGGACCTCGTTCTCCGAGCTGGTGGCTCGCACCATGCGGTGGGTATCGCGCGCCGTGGATCACCCGGCCCTGCACGCGTCGATGCGCAGCACCGCTGCGGGTATCGAGATCGACGTGGAGGCCGCCTACGACTCGGGACTCCTGCCGGCGCCGCTCGACATTCGCGGGTCTCTACGCGCGCCGTCGGGCAGCGAGTCGGAGTTGGCGTTCACCGTGCTGGCCCCTGGACGCTACGTCGCGACGTCGCCAGCCGGCCAGGCGGGTCCGTACATCGCCAGCGTCGCGGCTGTCAGTTCGGACGGTGCGATGCAGGGCACATTGGTGCGTGGAGTGTTCTTCGCCGCGCCGCAAGAGCTCGATCACGCCGGGCCGGATCTGACCCTGCTGCGTGGCATCGCTGCGGCCACCGGCGGTCGTGTCCACGCTCCTGAGCGCATCGCGATCGACGAACGCCGGGCCGGGTTCCGCGACGGGCGTCCGTGGTTCAACAGCGCCGCGCTGCTGCTCCTCTTCGCCGACCTGGTGCTGGCGGGTCTGGCTCTTGCCGCGGCGGGCGCCGTGCGCCGGCTCGGCGAGCCCGAGGCCCAGGCGGCATGAAGCGCTGGATCACGCTGGTGCTCGGCGTCGCGGCGGTGGTGGTCGCGTCGAAGCTGCTGTTGGAGAACGTTCTCGGCATGGGTCTCGAGCCTTTCGCGGAGCGGTGGCTCGCCGAGGCGGGCCCTGGCAGCGCGGCCATCATCGTGGGGCTGCTGGTCGCCGACATCCTGCTGCCGGTGCCGTCCAGCTTCGTCATGGTGTTCAGCGGCGCGGCATTCGGCGTCGTGGCGGGAGCCGCGCTGGCGCTGGTCGGATCGATCGCCGGCGAGTGGCTGGGGTTCGAGCTGGTACGTCGCCACGGGCGCGGGCTCGCCGCGCGGCTGGTGGGCGAGGACGAGATCGACAACCTGACGGGGTTCTTCGACCGCTACGGGACCTCGGCCGTCATCATGACGCGCCCGCTGCCGATCGTGATGGAAACGATCAGCATCATCGCCGGCCTGTCGGGGATGTCGCGTGCGAGATTCCTCGGCGCATCGCTCGCGGGCACCGCGCCCATCGTCGTCGTCTACGCCTATGCCGGAGCCGTCTCGCGGGAGCTCGGCAGCCTGGTGCCGGCGCTCGTGATGCTGGCCACGGTGATGGGTGCGGGGTGGCTCTGGTACCGCACCAGGCGCGGGTCTAGCGGGGCGGAGCCTGAACGATCGGGGGCGGAGCCTCGCTAGAAAACTTGACCGCCGATCCGATACTGGCAAGTCAAGTTTTCTCGCCCCGCGAAAGCGGGGCAAAAAGACGCTGCGCTAGCGGGGCGGAGCCTGAACGATCGGGGGCGGAGCCTCGCTAGCCTTCTTTCGCAGCGTCGCCCGATTCACCCCGAGCAATTCGGACGCCTTCACCTGGTTGCCGTTGGTGATGGTGAGCGCTTCGCCCACGAGCGCGGCCTCCACGATGCCGACGATGTCGTGATACAGCGAGGAATTGGCGTCGATCGGCGCGTCAACCAGGCGCTCCTGCAGGGCGTTCCGCGACGCCCGCGCCAGCGCCGACTCCGCGCCCTGGCGGCCCATCAGCCGGCCTTGTGTGAGGCTTTCGCCGAGATCCGCGCCGGTAATGACCTCCCCACGCGTCACGATGCACGCGCGCTTCAGGGCGCTCTCCAGCTCCGCGGCGTTCCCCGGCCAGCTGTATTCGACCAGCCGGCGCATCGCCGCGTCGTCCACCCCGCGCATGCCGCGGCTCAGCTGCTCGTTGAACCGCTGGACGAAATGCGCCACCAGCGCGGGTATGTCTTCACGGCGCTCGCGCAGCGGCTGCAGGCTGAGCGTGATGATGCTCAGCATCTCGAAGAGCTCGCGGCTGAACGCGCCGTCTTCCACAGCGGCAATCAGGTCGTGATCGGTGGAGGCAATCACCCGGGGCACGGGTGAGGACCTGGCGCCGGTTCGATGCTGTTCGTCGCGGAGGATCCGGCTCACCAGCACCTGCTGGGCGCGCGGCAGCGCGTGTACCGACGCCAGGTGCAGCGTGCCGCCCTGCACGGCCGCCGTGTCGGCCTCGAGTGTCTCGGGAGACACCGTCGCGCAGTCGATCGTGACGAAGGGCTGGTCCCGGCGTGCGCTGTTCTCGTGGATGGTCGCGACCACCAGTTCCTTGCCGGTTCCGCGCTCGCCGACGACGAGCGCCGGCACGTCGTTGACCGCCAGGCGGCCGATCATCTTGTAGACCTCCTGCATGGCCGGCGAATTCGCCGACCAGGGTCACGGTCGGCGTCGCCTGGGCCGCCTCGGCCTGCGCGCCGTCGCGGCCGCGACGGGCCGACAAGGCGTGGCCGATGATCGCGCGCAGCGCGTCGAGGTCCAGCGGCTTGGTCACGTACTCGAACGCGCCCGCGCGGATCGCGTCGATCGACGTCTGGCTGGTGCCGTGCGCCGTCATGATGACCACGTAGACGTCGGGATGCTGCTCCCGCAGCGCCTGAGCGCCTGCAGGCCGTCGACGCCCGGCATGCGGATGTCCATGAACACCAGATCGGGCTCGTTCTCGCCCACCTGCCGGAACGCATCCGCGGCGTCGCTGGCCAGGAAGGACCGGTGTCCCTCGTGCCGCAGGAACCGCTCGAACGCGGCGGCGACCGATTGATCGTCGTCGACGACGAGGATGTCAGCCACGGGCGTCCACCGGAAGCTCGATGAGCGCGCACGTGCCCCGCGGGGCGCGCCGCTCCAGGGCAATGCGGCCGCCGTGGCCCTCGACGACGGCCTTGACGTTGACCAGGCCCAGGCCGACGCCCTCGGGCTTGGTGGACACGAACGGATCGAAGACGCGGTCGAGCATCGCCGGATCGACTCCGACACCATCGTCGCAAATTCGCACCCAGAGCGTCGCGTCTCTCCGTCCGGTGGACACGGTCATGGTGCCGCCGTTGTGCATCGCCTCGGACGCGTTGACCAGCACGTTGAGGAGCGCCTGCTTGAACCTGCCGCGATCCAGGGCCACCGGCGGAAGCCCATCGGCCAGCTGGCGGTCGACCACGATCTTGCGGTGCGTCAGCTGGTGGCCCACCTGCTCGAGCGCCGACGCGCACCACGTCGTTCACACCGAGGGCTCCATGCGCAGCTCGCCGGGGTTGGCCAGCTCCATCAGATCGCGCACCACCGACTCCACCTGATCGACGTCTCTGCAGCACGTCCGACAGGATCGTCGCGTTCGTCGGTTCCAGAGCCGGCTTTCGCCTGCAGCAGCTGGGTCTGCATCCGGATCGACGAGAGCGGGTTGCGGATGTCGTGGGCCACGCGCGCGGCGAACAACCCGGCCAGGCCCAGCTTCTCGGACCGGACCAGGGCCTCCCGCGACTGCTCCAGCCGGTCGAGCATGCCGTTGAACGCCGCCGCCAGCGCGCCGACCTCGTCATGGCCGACGTCCGCCCGGGACGGCAGAGTCGGGCGCCGACGTCCTGACGAAGGCCAGCAGGCGATCGAGCGGCGCCGTGACCCGCCGCGCCACGAGCTGGCCCACCAGCACCAGGACCACGAGCTCACTGCCGCGGACCACAGAATGGTACGGGCCACGGCGCGGGTGGCCGTCACGACGGGCGACGTGTCCGCCACGAGCGCCACGGTCGTCCCCGGCGTGCCGTCCACCGCGCGAAACGCAACCAGGCACGGGTAGCCGCAGTCTCTCGCTCACCACGCGCGGGACGGAGCCGACAGGCGCTGGTGCACCGCGCACGGCTCGACGCACGGCCTCGACGATTCGACGTGCGGTCGTCGAGCGAGGTCGCGACCACCTGGCCGGCGGCGTCGACCGTCACGATGTCGGCGCCGATCATGGCGTCGCAGGTTTCTGCAGGACGGAGGCGCTCAGGGCAAAGTCGCGCCACGTCACGCGCGGAGGCCGAACTCAGGAGCTGCGCCTCGAGCCGCGACTGCAGGGCGGTAGCGGTCATGCGCACGCTGATCCACGTGGCCACGCCGGTCGCGACGAGCGCCGCGAGCGATCAACGGCAGGACGATGCGGTGCTGCAGCCGCAGCCGCCAGCCGGGTCGGCTCTCAGAAGCCGACGATGCGGTTGGCGTAGCGGTCGTGCACCGACCGGCTGATCGACGTGAACTCCCCGGTCACGGCGGCGTTTCTGGCGCCGTCAGCACGCGGTCGTGCTTGGCGAGCATCTCGGCGAGCCGGACGCCGAGCACCTTGCCTTCGCCCTCGTAGAGATGGGTGGCGTGCTGCAGCCCCGCCTCGGTCCGCTCGAACTCCGCGCTCATGCGCTCGAGCACGGGCGCGCGGTCGAACGTGAAGGCGGCGTACGCCCGGACGTCGTCCAGCAGCGCGGCCAGCGGATCGTCTTCGGGCATGCGCGGCGCGTACCGCCGCCGCGCGAGCGTCAGCCGATTCTCGAAGCAGCGCTCGGCCTCTTCACTTGGTCCAGCCGACGCGCCGGTAGTCGGCCAGCGAGCGGCGTAGCGCGCAGGAAGAGCCGGTTGTGGAAGTCGTAGTTGTAGTTGCGGTCGAGGACGTAGTACCCGGCGAGCAGGCGGCTCGAATGCGCGCGCGTAGCCGGTGAGCGCGCCGCGCGACGGCGGCAGGATCGTGTGGCACGGCGACACGGGGCCCGACGGCACCGCCACGCTGGTCGATGCGGAAGCCGGCGTCGCGCTGCGACGGATCCATGTAGTAGCTCGGGCTGCCCTGATACGCGCCGGGGCGGTTCTTGAAGCCCACGATACAGGCCGAGCGACAGCGACGACGCCGGCGGCCAGGAGCGCCGCCGCGCACGCGCTCGCTGCCGGCGGCGCATCCGTCGTCGGCCTCGGTGCAGCGGCGACGGGCGAGAAGAAGCCAAACAGCGCACGCCCAGGATCATCACGATCAGCGTGACGACCATCAGCAGGCCGAGAAACCGCACGGCCACCCACATGCTCAGCAGGACCAGGAGCACCACGGCGAGCACGGCTCCTGCCTTCTCGAACGCGGCCGGCCAGCATCATGCGGCGCGCCGGGCACGCATGCCGAGCCACCGCGCCCGTTGCGCCCGGGCGCGCACGCGGTCGGACGTCACGACGGCACGCACGCCGGCTACGACGACGAGATACGGGAATGCCGAAGATGAGGCCCAGCAGCACGTGCGACGACGCAGCCGCATCCAGTTGATCGACAGGTTGTCGATGATCTGATCGCCCTGCGTGATCACCGGAAACAGCAGCCACGGGAGCGCATCAGCGGCAACGACGCCAGCAGCTGGCCGTCGCGTGAACAGGATACACCCCCGCGACCGCGATGAACAGCCAGGCCCACGAGGCTGATCGGCTCGCCGGCGTCGATCAGGTAGTGCATCCAGAGGTTCGTCTCGGCCACCGCCATCGCCAGCACGCCAAGCGCGAGCAGCGCCGTGGCGGCGATCAGCCAGCCCGGAGGGCGGACCAACGGCGCCGGCGGCCGCGGCGGCCAGCTCCGCCGAACGCTGAGTTCACGGCTTGAAGCCGATGACGAGCGTGTGCGGATTGGGCGGCGGCAGGTCTCACGCGCGATCTGCACGAAGCCGGTGTCGTCGAGCCAGCGCGCCATCTCGGTCTTGGCGTGCGCGGAGCCGTGGTCGCTCGTCAGCATCATGTTGAGCGCGAACGACATCGCGAACGGCGGCGTGTTCTTGCGTCGTCGTCGAAGAACACGTCGCTGACCATGACCAGCCCGCCGGGCTCGAGCGCGTCGAAGCTCTTTCGCAGCAGCAGGCTGCAGCCGTCCTCGGCGTCTCGCGATGCATCATGCCCGACAGCAGCACCGCGTCGAAGCCGGTGCCGAACGGCGTCGTCAGGTAGTCGCCGGGCAGCAGCGTGACGCGGTCGGCGCACCCGTGGCTGCTCGACGATCTCGCGCGTGACCTCGAGCACGCCGGGCAGATCGAGCACCGTCGACGTCAGGCCCGGGTGTCTGCTGCACGAGCGCGATCGAATAGGTGCCCGGTCCGCCGCCGACGTCGAGCAGCCGCCTGCGGCCGCTGAAGTCGGCGCCGTGCGGCAGCACCGAGCCGATGCCCTCGGCGCGCTCGTGCATCGCCAGCACGAACGCGCGCGTCTTCTCCTTGTCGTCGCCGAGGATCGTCTCCGGGCGCGATCGTCGGCCGTCCGGTCTTCACGAGCTGGCGTCAGGCCGCCCCACGCCGGATACAGGTCCTCGCGCGTACTTCAGGCCGATGTCGCCGAGGTACGCGGGCGGCCCGCGACGAGAAACGCGTCGGTCGCCGGCGTGTTGCGAGAAGCGATCGCCGTCGCGCTCAGCAGCCCTTCGGCCACGCAGGTCTCGAGCAGCATCCGCAGCGGCTCGGGCTGCGGCGCCGCAGCGCCGAGGCGAGCGTCCGCGGCGGTCACGTGCGCCGTTGCCGATGTGCGTGAAGACGTCGAGCTCGGTCGCCGCGAACAGCACCATCGACGAACGATAGGCGAGCGCGAGCGCTGCATGATGGCAGGGCTGGGAAGCTGGCCGGCGGGCCGGCCGGATCGATCGCCTTCACGTGCTGGGGCAGTGTGTCAGCGATCTGAACGGCCTGCTCAGCTGGACTGTCAGTCGACGCGTGCCGATGCGTAACGGCGAACTGCTTTCTGGTACAGTGAGCGCTGGCTCCGCATGACCGCACTGGACGTCCTTCGGCGTGGTGCGTCAACTGCGCACCACCAGCCGGCGTCGCCGATGGCTGCTCGCCCGCTGGCCACGCGCGGCACGCTGCCCGGCGAGCTGCGCTGCTGCAGCTCTACACCGAGGCGTCGCGTCGGATCGCCTCGATGCGCTGCGCGCCGCGAGTCGCCGTCGACGGCGTTCGCGCAGCTGGACGCGCGAGGATGCGGCGCGGGCGGTGCTGCTGCTCGCGCGCAGCCGAGGCGTCCACGCCGACGCCTTCGTGGACGACGCGCTCGCCTGCTACGAGCAGGGCGACGCGCGGCGAGCAACAAAGCTGGCTGCGCGCGGTTGCGCTGCTGCCCGAAGCCGCAGCGCGTTCCTGCCGTCGTCGATCGACGCCTGCCGCACCAACATCCTGCCGGTCTTCGAAGCGGTGGCGTGCGAGAACCCGTATCCGGCGCGCTACTTTCCCGGAGCGCAACTTCAACCAGCTGGTGCTGAAGGCGCTGTTCAACGGCGATCGCGCTCGCGCGCATCGTCGGGCCTGGCGCGGCCGGCTCAACGCCGAGCTGGCGCGCATGGCGCGCGACTACGCCGCCGAACGCACGCGCCGCCGGCCGCTCCGTCCCGGCCGACATCGGCCTCGCGCATGGCCGGCGCCGACGCATCGAGGAACGACCGCATGAAGATTTTCGATCCGCACGTCCACATGACGTCGCGCACGACCGACGACTACGAGGCCATGGCGCGCGGCCGGCATCGTCGCGATCGTCGAGCCGGCGTTCTGGCTCGGCCAGCCGCGCACGCACGTCGGCAGCTTCGTCGACTACTTCAACAGCCTGCTCGGCTGGGAGCGCTTCCGCGCCTCGCAGTTCGGCATCCGCCACTTCTGCACGATCGGGCTCAACCCGAAGGAAGCCAACAACCCGAAGCTCGCCGGACGAAGTGCTGGCGATCGCTGCCGCGCTTCCTGACCAAGGACGGCGTGGTCGCCGTCGGCGAGATCGGCTTCGACGATCAGACCGACGCCGAAGAGACGTGCTTCGCGCGGCAGATCGAGCTGGCGCGCGAGTTCAAGCTGCCGGTGCTGGTGCACACGCCGCATCGCGACAAGAAGCGGGCACCATCCGCACGATCGAGCTGATCCGGTCGCTGCAGCTTTCCCGAAGAGCGCGTGCTGATCGATCACAACAACGAAGAGACGCTGCCGATCGTGCTCGACACCGGATGCTGGGCCGGCCACACGATCTATCCGAACACCAAGATGGACGAGCAGCGCATGGCGGCGCTGGTCAAGAAGTACGGCACCGACCGCATCATCGTCAACAGCGCCGCCGACTGGGGCATCAGCGATCCGCTGAAGGTGCCGAAGACGATCGACGGTGATGCGCGAAGCAGGGCATCCCCGACGACGCCATCCAGACAGATCGTCTGGGACAACCCGGTCGCGTTCTTCGCGCAGAGCGGCCGCTTCGACGTCGCGGACCTCGACGCAGCCGCCCGCGATCGATCGCACGCAGAAGTTCGAAACGAACTCGGTGCTGCGCGGCGAGCCGATGCGCAGGCGGCGCTGACACGGTCGATGCATCCCGACCGCGGTCCTCAACGTCGTCGGGCTGACCGAGGCGCTGCTCGGCGACCGACACGCCGCATCTGAACGCGCTCGCGCGCCGACGGCGTCGCTGCGCGCCGTGCGCGCCGTCACGCCCGCCGTCACGTGCACCGCGCAGGCCACCTATCCTGACCGGACTGCTGCCGCGCGACCACGGCATCGTCGGCAACGGCTGGTACTTCCGCGACCTCGCGCAGGTGATGTTCTGGCGGCAGGCGAACCAGCTGGTCGCACGGCGAGAAGGTCTGGGAGACGGCGCGGCGCCGCGACCCGTCGTTCACCGT
Source organism: uncultured Acidobacteriota bacterium (assembly GCA_963807235.1). GTDB lineage: Bacteria > Acidobacteriota > Vicinamibacteria > Vicinamibacterales > UBA2999 > CAWEBF01. Next base: position 11,180 of record CAWEBF010000031.1, on the reverse strand, counting down.
GCGCCAAGATGTTCTGGTGGTTCAACATGTACAGCAGCGCGGACTGGTCGGTCACGCCGCGCCCGATCTATCCGCGCCGACGGCCGCAAGGTCCCGGACATCTACACGTCACCCGGCCGACCTGCGCGACCGCCTCGTCGCCGAGCTCGGCGCCTTTCCGTTCTTCGATTTCTGGGGACCGAACGCCGGCATCCGCTCGAGCGAGTGGATCGCCGACGCGTCGATCGTCGGTCGACCGCTGGCACTCGCCGACGCTGCTGCTGGTCTACCTGCCGCACCTCGACTACGACCTGCAGCGGTTCGGCGCCGACGATCCGCGCATCCGCGACGAACGTGCGGGCCATCGACGCGTCTGCGGCGAGCTGATCGCGCACTTGCCGCGAGCGCGGCCGGCGCGTGATCGTGCTGTCGGAATACGGGCTCGTCGGACGTCGACCGGCCCGGTGCACATCAATCGCGTGCTGCGCGAAGCGGGGCTGCTCGCCGTCCGCGACGAGCTCGGCACCGACGCGCTCGACGCCGGCGCCAGCGAGGCGTTCGCCGTCGCCGATCACCAGGTCGCGCACGTCTACGTGCGCGAATCCGCGCGCGCATCGCCGACGTGCAGGCGCTGCTGCGAGCGCATGCCCGGCGTCGACCTGGTGCTCGATCGCCGCGAGCAGGCGCGGCTCGGGCTCGATCACGAGCGCAGCGGCGAGCTGGTCGCGATCGCCGCCCGATCGCCTGGTTCACCTACTACTACTGGCTCGACGACGCCGGGCGCCCGACTACGCGCGCACGGTCGACATCCACCGCAAGCCCGGCTACGACCCGGCCGAGCTGTTCCTCGATCCGGCGCTGTCGCTGCCCAAGCTGCAGCGTCGCCGCCACGCTGGCGCGGAAGGCGCTCGGCTTCCGCTACCTGATGAACGTGATCCCGCTCGACGCCACGCTCGTCCGCGGCTCGCACGGCCGCATTGCCGGACTCGCTCGACGATGGCCCGCGTGCTGATCTCGTCGGAACCCGGTGGCCGTCGGAGGATCCGCTGGAGGCCACCGCGGTGCGCGACCTGATCCTGTCCCACCTGTTCGACGATCAGTAGTCCGATCCGACTCTGACTGCACTCTGAACGCTCAGTCGCCCGGCACGAATCGCTGCAGCAACGAGCGTCAGCGGGAAGCCCAGCGGCCGCGACCAGCGCGAGCCAGGCCAAGCGGCGCGCACGATCAGCGATGAACACCGCATCGACGATCGAGATGCCGGCGATGAGCACCGGCACCAGCCATCGCGCGCTGGCGCCGGCGCGCTTGGCCACCACGGTCAGCCCCGCCACGTAGACGGTCATCAGCCAGCGCGCCGCGTAGCGACGGCGCCGCGTGAGGCCACCGCCACCGCGGCGCGCGACGCAGTAGACGAGCCCCCGGCACGCGCCCATCACCAGCGGGCGCCAGGGGTTGCCCCTTGTGCCGGTGGTCGTAGAAGACGATGGCCGCGGCCAGCAGCGACGCCCAGCAGCACGCGCGCGCCGGTCCGGTGCGAGCAGGAGCAGCTCCGCCAGCGACGAGCAGCCCGCCGCCGATGGCGAACGCCTCGCGGCGCGACACGTCGCCGGCGGGGAATGGGCCGCTCCGGCCGCGCCGCCGCGTCGAAGGCTGCATCGAACGCGTCGTTGAGGAACATGCCGCCGGTGTAGAAGGGCGACGCGGACAGCGCGACACCGGCACCAAGGATGGTCCAGTCGAGCGCGCCGCCGCGCGGCACCGGCCCACCGGCGACCGTTCCGGCCAGCACGTTCGACCACACCGTGGGTAGATTGGAGACGCGCGCCAGCAGCAGCAGCGACCGCCACCGCGGCCGGGCCGCGCTCATCGCTTCGGGCGGCGTCAGGTTCCTGATGATCAGCGTCACCGGCGTCTCGGGTGGCAGGCCGATGTTGGGATTCGGGACGATGAGGCCGAACCTGCCGACGCCGACGCCGCCGATCTGCTCGATCACGGGGGCCGGGCTGTGGACGAACCCGATCAGGACGCCGTCCGCGTCGGCCAGAACCCGCCGCCGTCCAGAATCTCGATCCCGTGTACACCCAGCCGCTCGAGGGGGGCACCTCGTTTTTCTCGCGGTCCCAGAGCACCTGCTCGATCGGTATTCGCTTTCGCTGCCCTCCGGACGTCCACTCCAGCGTGATTTCGGCGGGATCGCCGGCGGGCGGCACCGGATCGAAGTGCATGGTCGGGGACCCTGGATCTCGCCTTGTCAAACCCGATGAGAGATGGGCGCGGCATTGAACGTGATCGCATCGGACTCGACCGTCACGAGGCTCTCATAGGCCTTCATCCCGCCGCGGGTGTTGGCGATCCACTCCAGCATCTTCACGTCGTTCACTTTGCCAGGAACGGACACCTCGCGCCTGGCCGTGTCGATCTGGATCTCCCCGATGCGAAGCCGATTCGGACCGAGCTTCTGAACGGTCGGCGGAGCGGGCGCCGGCTCCTGGGCGTGGCGTCGGGCGCACCGAAGGAAGCCGACCACACGACGGCGACGCCGGCGGCTCGCCTGAGCCATCGACCCATGCTCATCTCCTTCACTGTGACTCCGCCGGCGCGGAACCTTTCTGCTCCCGAAGCCATGCGCACGCCTGCCCGTAGCCGAGATCGCACGATTGTTTCAGATAGGCCAGGCCCTTGTCGCGGTCCGCCGGCATACCGTCGCCGGAGAAGTGCATGTAGCCGAGGTCCGAGCACGCACGAGCCAGCTTGCGGGCGCACACGTCCTCGAGCAGTGCCTTCGCGCGCGCCGGATCGCGTTCGCCGCCGGTCCCCAGGAGATATGTGCCCGCGAGATCGTGGCACCCGGTCAGCCACCCTTGATCGCAGGCTCTGGTATAGAGCTCCCGCGGTGTCTTATCCGGCAGATCGCCCTTGCCGGTGCGCAAGATGATCGGATAGTCCGCGAGGCGTGGCGTGGCGCCACGAGGAAGGCGGCCGGCGGCGCGCGCGGCTCCAAGGTTCTCGCAGCCCGGCTGGAACCCCATGGTGCACGCGCGAGCGAAATGTCGGACTCCGCCTGCCCGGAGGATGCGATCCGTCGAGCCGCGCGAAGCGCGCCGCGCTCGTTGCACGCCCACGCCGAGCCGTCATCGCAGTACGTCGACAGGATATCGCCCAGCGTCTCACACGCCCCGGGCTTGTTCGCCTCGCAGGCGGTGAGCCAGAAGGGCACGCGGTGACCCGGGTGATTGTCGCCAACCCCTTCGGCTGCGCTCATCGACGCGAACACGATCGCCCACACCGTCATGTAGGCCAGGTGGCGGCGACGGCCCTTGAGCCATGTGAGCACGCGTGACGGGTCCACCGCGTGCAGCACCCGGGGCGCCACGCGATCGATCAACCGCACCGAGAGGTTCATGATCGGCACGGGCAGCAGCTTGTCGTAGAACTTCGGGCACGCCCAGGCGCCGAACAGCCGCGTAGAACGCGACGTTGCCCAGCCCGTAAGTCACGCCGAAGATGATCCGGCCCAGCTCGGTGCGCGGCGACGTGGACGGATCGGTGAACAGCAGGTGCATGCCCAGGAAGACGGCGATCGGGATGTACGAATCGATGAAGTAGTAAGTGCCGGTGGCCGCGAAGTAGGCGAGGCCGAACAGATACGTCGTCACCACCGCCGACATCGTCATCGTGGTCACGCCGAAGAGGAGCTGGCCCGGCAGCCCGATGAGGAACAGAACCACGTAGATGTACGGCGGATTGAACTGCGTGATCGCGATCTCCTCGCCCCAGGTGATCGACGGTCGTGCCGGTCAGGATCAGGCCGAGCGAGAACACCGCCAGCGGAAACGACGAGGGATTGAAGATGTGCACGCGCCGTCCGTCCCTGCTCCCAGCGAATCAGCTCCTTGGCGGCAAACCCGACCGCGATCATCAGGAACTGCAGGTAGAACCAGTCGGGCTTGAACCACAGGAACAGGTTGATGCTGAAGATCACCGGGAACGGGCGCGAAGCCCAGGGTGTAGGTGTCGCGCCGCGACCACGCCAGCAGCATGTCGAAGGCGTAGGCGAACACGAGCTGCGCGGCGATGAGCGGCGCGGCGTCGTAGACCGGCGGCCAGTACCATCCCCAGTACACCAGCACGGTCCCCTGCGCGCACGCCTGGAGATAGTGCTGCGCCCGGAGCTGCACTTCGACCTTCAGCGCCCGGCCACGTGCCATGTACCACACCACACCGCACAGCGCCGCCAGGGAGAGCGAAGCGCCGAGAATGGAGAGCCCGAGCCGGGGGTTCGCCTGGGCGGTGGGCAGGAAACGGAAAGCGGCCAGGACGGCGGCCAGTGCGAGCGGGAACGCCAGCCACACCCGGCCGGGTGTCGAGGCGGCCATTGTGCCTGGGTGGGCGATCGTGGCGGTTCTCTTAGCCATTTGTTCCTGGCCGGCCCTAGTATCGTCTACCGGGCGCGGCCGCATGAGCCGTACCACACGAAACCCGCGGGAGCACGTAGCGACCCGCGGGTTTCTCCTTGCACTGTGCGCCGGGAGGAGCCCGGCGCAGTCCTAGCGCTTGCTCTGGCGCCGCCGCACAGCGGCGGTCACGAGGCCAGCGGCAAACAGGGACAGCAGCCCGGGCTCAGGCACCTGCTGGCAACGCGCCGCGAACGCCGTTCCGATGCACACGAGGCCGTTGTCAACCGTGGTCCCCAGCAGCTCGTCGCCGTTCTCGTCGGACAGGTACCCGCCCAAGGTGCTGAAGTTCAGCTCACTGACACCTTCAGCCACCGCCAAGAGAGAGAACCGGCCGATTCTGAAACCGAGGCCCTGGTCGGCCTTCAGCTCCGTAAACTGATCCAACGGAAAGTAGTCCTCGGCGAGGTACACGAACTCGACGAAGTTAATTCCGAAACCGGAACCGAAGTCCAACTCGGCGCCCATCGCGTTGTCAGGGTCGACCACGACGCTGCCGGCGACGGCATCGAGAATTATGGCGTCCGTTGCCGTAATTCGCAGATCAACTCCGCCAACCGCCTCGAGGGGCCCCAGGGAGACGAAGATGTCGAAATCGATCGTGTCGCCGACGTTTGCGATCACGGTATTGGGAATGATCGTGATCGCCGCAGCCTCGGCGCGGCCGGCGAACACGGCACCCGTCACCAGCATCAGCGCGAGCACGCGTTTCATAGTCGCAATCCTCATCTCAAACTCCCTGTCTCTCGAGAACGCCGTCCGGGTCTTTCGGTTCGTCGCCATTGGGCCGACGGCCCATCCGTAATCAAAACCCCTGCCGACCGAACGACCCCACGATGCCACTCTCTAAACTACTGACTCTGAATAACTTCCCTGTCGAGCTTCCTCGGCGCCCTTCAGGGAAGTCCGCCCTGCCGCCGACTTGGTTCCACTTCTCGCGGGCCGGCCGCTACCTTGCGAACGGGCCCCCGCCGGTGGCGAGGGCCCATTCCCATGGTCAGTTCTGCTAGTTCACCGGCCCGAAGCGGAGCTGGCAGTAGCGCATGTCCGCGACGTTGATCACCCCGTCGCCGTTGCCGTCGGCCGGGTCGGTGGCGCCGGACGCCGCCTGACCGAGCCGGGCCCGGATGAGGGTCAGGTCTGCTGCGTTGACGACGTCGTCGTCGTTCACGTCGCAGCGCGTCACCGCCGGAACCCAATTGCGGGTCACCACATTCGAGCCCAGCGAGCCGATGAACGCCTGGATCCTGTCCTGTCCGTTGCCCACCGTGTCGGTGTAGGTGAAGCGTCGCACGACCCTGGGCATCGGTGACGTCCGACCCCGACCCGGTCAGCCCAGCGTTGGGGCCCGTCAGGATCTGGAAGTTGACCGTCGCGCCGACCACGGGCGTGCCGCCCTGGCTCAGGGCCTCAGCCGTGACCGTGTGCTGGGTTCCGTTGAGACCGGTGGACACGGCCGGCGACAGGCCGACGGTGGAGAAGCGGTCCGGGTCGGGGTTCACGAGCGCCACGGGCGCCAGAATCAACTCGGCCAAGGCGCTGGCGCGTGGAACTGTGTGTCCGCAGCATTCCGACCAGACAGCATGCGCCCGGCGGTGCCTCCAAAGCGATTGGCTCCCGCGGTGTTCGCATTTTGCCACGCGCCGCCACCGGTGGTCTGCGGGTTGTGCTGGTTGTTCACCAGATAGTCCACGTACTCGGCGTACCAATCACCTGCGGGAATGGCTCCCGGGCCAGCCGGACGAGTCGAGGCGGGTATCGTGGCGATGCCCTGGAGCCGGAAGCCCTTGAACACGTTGAACATCGCGTAGCCGCACCCCATGTTCTGGCCCGGCGCCGCATGTGGCGGTGTAGTCCCCGCCTCCGGCACGCCGTCCCAGCGCGTGTTGATGTAGTTGGTCGCGGCCGTGACATAGGGATCGCCCGGAAATCTCCCGCCAAAAAGGCGGCCTGCAGGCCGACAGCCGCGCGCGCCAGGTTCCCACCAACGCCACCGTTGGTCGCGGGATCGTTGTTCGCCGTGTAGTCGAACGATCCGTCGGTGTTCTTGTGGTGTTCGTACGCAAACCCTACGAACTCCGCGGCGATGTAGTTCGGCACATCGACGCCGGAGGCTTCAGCATCCAGCAGCGCCAGCATGTTCCAGCCGATCGTCGAGCCGTCGGACGTGTTCGCATTGAAGCCGTACTGCCAGCCGCCCCGACCGACACCGGGACCGTCGGCCTGGCCGACGCCCAGCCCGTTGACGAGGCGCTTGAGGATGTCGCCGATCGTGCGTCCGTTCGTCCCATTTCCCGCGAGACCTTCGGTGACGACGCGGTTCAGGGCGTTGCTGCCCGCCAGCGGTGCGATGACGATCGACGTCGAGTAGCCGAAGTTCTCCGTCTCGCGGTACAGGGTGCAGTTGTGCGGCGCGCCAGCCGTCTCATCCGGCAGGCCGTCGCACTGGACGCCGCCCTGCAGGTTGTTCCCGGATGCGGCGAACGATTCCAGTTGCTGGAAGATGTAGTTCAGGCCACGACGCACCATGTATTTCGGGTAGATGCCCATCGGATCGCTGGCGTTGTTGGGAATCGTGTAGCCGTGGTTCATGAAGGCCAGCACGATCAACGCGGTGCTCGACGGGCTGCTGTCCCAGTTGGTCGTCACGTTGGTGTTGTAGCACCGTCCGGCTGCGCCGATGAAAACCAGAACCAGCGCAGCCCATCCTGAATGGCGCGGTTGATGTTGACGTTGCGGCGGTTTTCGTCCGTCAGGGACGGCGGTTGTAGACCTGGACCACGGCGGTATCGCTCTCGGCACCCACGGTCAGCGTGACCGTGTATGTACCGGCCAGCGCGTAGTTGTGCAGGCAGGCGATGTACGAACGGTCCACGACCGGTGTCCGCGCCGCAATCCGCCCCGGTGCTGGTGCTGCCATCGCCGTAGTCGATGGTAAACGCCGTGCCATTGGGCAGCGTGCTGATGCCCCACACCACCTCGTTCTGTCCGCTCCCGAACGCGCGATCGGGCATGAGGAGCGTTTCCGCCGAAGCGACGGTCGTCCCCAGAGCCAGCAAGAGGGCCGATAGGCCAAGTCGAAGTCTCGTCATAGCTTTTTCACACCTAAGAGTGTTGTCAGCCTGCCACCCAGCACCATCTCATCAGGCCTGCTGGTCCATCGGCTTTCTAGCAAGTCCCAGTCCACCCAGAAAACGAACAGACCTGCTGATATTCCAGACATCTCCGGCGTTGGGCGAGATGTAGTCTTCTTGTCCGTGTACTTTAATCGCCTGGATGCACACGGCGGCAGCATTTTCGGAGCAGGAAATCCGGTCATCCTCTACGTGCGGCCGCGCAGAATCCGCTAGGATTGACGGCCTGCATCTCGAGGATCGGACGATGACAACAGACAGGCCACGCCTGGCCGACGCGCCAGCTCAGGACACGCAGTCGCTCTCGAACGCCATCGAGGACATGTACGAAGATTCGCGGGACGTGGTGGTTGTCCGTCACGCCTGGGAACCCTCAGGCTTCTCGGCCGTGGCCGGCTCGCTGGACCGCGGCGACGCCGCCGCCGAGTGGAACCGGCCCAATGCCGCCATGCCGCCGGAGGACATCCAGGTGCTGGGCACGGCCGCCACTCCCACCTATTCCACGCCCCGTGGCCCGACGCTCGATGCTTACCTGGCGGACGCCGACTGGTACGACCGCACGCCGGTCTTCGGGCGTGACTTCGACCCCACGGCGGCAGTCGCCTCGGCCCTGGCGCGCCACTCGGGCGGCCGGCCGGTGGACGTGCTGCATGCCCCGGGGGGACGCCGGTTCTCGCCGTTCACCGTCCGGCGTCTGGGGGAGGGGAAGGGGATCGGCCTCCATCACGACCTGCACATGTCGCTGGGGATGTTCGAGGACGTGGCGCCGGCGCTCGACCGGAAGACGCTGATCAGCTATGTCTTCACGCTGCAAGGCCCGGACGCGGGGGGCGAGTTGTGCGTGTACGACTGCCCGCCCGACACGCCCAATCCGCCCAAGATGCCGAACGGCTTCATGTGGGACCTGGCCGGTGTCGAGGCACGGTACGGGTCGGTGAAGATCGATACCGGCGCCGGTGACCTGTTCTTCTTTCCCTCGGCGCGCCTGCTGCACCGCGTGGCGCCAGTGGCCGGCGCCCGGGCGCGCATCACACTCGGCGGGTTCCTCGCCCTCGACACGAATCGAGAGCGCGTGTTGTATTGGAGCTGAGGCGTACAGCACAAAACCCGCTCCGTCTCGAGACGGCAGCGGGTTTTGTCCTGAAAAAATCCCGGCAGTGACCTACTCTCCCACGCACCTGCGCACGCAGTACCATCGGCGGTGGCAGGCTTAACTTCCGTGTTCGGAATGGGAACGGGTGGAACCCTGCCCCTATAACCACCGGGAAACTTGTCTGTCCGGGGTCCCGCCTTCGCTCGCTATCGCGAGCTTCGGCGGGCAAGCCTCTTTATGCGGCTTGCCCACCGTAGCGCCGAAGGCGCGAAGGTGGGTCGTCCCGAACAATGTCAAAGAGCGCGCGCCTCGACGGCGCGTCAACTGAATATCCTGCAAACGGTAGCCCTAATCTTCCACGCACTCGCAATTGCAAAGAAGAAGAATATGGTCAAGCCGCACGGCTTATTAGTACCAGTAAGCTCCACACATCACTGTGCTTCCACATCTGGCCTATCAACCTGGTCGTCTACCAGGAGCCTTTAGAGGTCTTGCGACCTGGGAGATCTCATCTCGTGGAGGGTTTCACGCTTAGATGCATTCAGCGTTTCTCCCTTCCGGACGTAGCTACTCGGCACTGCCGCTGGCGCGACAACCGATACACTAGAGGTCCGTCCAACCCGGTCCTCTGGTACTAAGGTCAGCCCCACTCAAATCTCCTGCGCCCATCACAGATAGAGACCGAACTGTCTCGCGACGTTCTAAACCCAGCTCACGTACCGCTTTAACCGGCGAACAGCCGGACCCTTGGAACCTGCTACAGCTCCAGGATGCGATGAGCCGACATCGAGGTGCCAAACCCTAGCGTCGATGTGAACTCTTGGCTAGGATCAGCCTGTTATCCCCGGCGTACCTTTTATCCGTTGAGCGATGGCCCTTCCATGCGGAACCACCGGATCACTAAGTCCTGGTTTCCCACCTGCTCGACTTGTAGGTCTCGCAGTCAAGCTCGCTTATGCCTTTGCACTCTAAGGCTGATTTCCAAACAGCCTGAGCGAACCTTCGAGCGCCTCCGTTACTCTTTAGGAGGCGACCGCCCCAGTCAAACTACCCACCTAGCAGTGTCCCTGATCTGGATAACAGAACGAGGTTAGAACACCGGAGCAGTAAGGGTGGTATCTCACCGTTGGCTCCCCCGAGACCGAAATCCCGAGTTCAAAGCCTCCCACCTATCCTGCGCATACTGCGCCAGCGTTCACTACTAGGATGTAGTAAAGGTGCACGGGGTCTTTTCGTCTTGTGACGGGCAACCGGCGTCTTCACCGGTACCACAAATTCGCAGTGCCCCTCGTTGAGACAGCGCTCAGATCGTTACGCCATTCGTGCAGGTCGGAACTTACCCGACAAGGAATTTCGCTACCTTAGGACCGTTATAGTTACGGCCGCCGTTTACCGGGGCTTCAGTTCAGAGCTTCGCCTTGCGGCTAACCCCTCTCTTTAACCTTCCGGCACCGGGCAGGCGTCAGACCCTATACGTCGTGTTCGACTTAGCAGAGCCCTGTGTTTTTAGTAAACAGTCGCCTGAGCCTCTTTATTGCAACTCCCTCATGCTCACCGGGCAAGCCGGATCACACTAACGGAGCACCCCTTCTTCCGAAGTTACGGGGCCAATTTGCCGAGTTCCTAAACGAGGGTTCTCACTTGCGCCTGAGGATTTTCTCCTCGCCTACCTGTGTCGGTTTGCGGTACGGGTACCCATCCCACTCCTTAGAGGCTTTTCTCGGCAGCGTGGCGTCACCAGCTTTATGAGTCTTGCGACTCTCGCTTCGAGCCCTCAGGATTAACGACCCACCGGATTTGCCTGGCGGATCTCCCTACGACTCTCAACCCACACGTCCAATCGTGGGCCTGGCTAGCCTCCTGCGTCCCCCCTTCGTAATAACGTGGAATAGGTAGTTCCGGAATATTAACCGGATGTGCATCCGCTACGCCTTTCGGCCTCGCGTTAGCTCCCGACTAACCCTGAGCGGACGAACCTACCTCAGGAAACCTTAGGCTTACGGCGGGGAAGATTCTCACTTCCCTTATCGCTACTTATGCCGGCAGGGTCACTTCTCTCCACTCCACCAGTTCTTTCGATCTGGCTTCACGGCTGAGAGAACGCTCCTCTACCAAAACATCACCCCGCAGGGCGATGCATTCTACGGCTTCGGTGGTGTGCTTGAGCCCCGTTGTATTGTCGGCCCAGAGCCGCTTGACCAGTGAGCTATTACGCTTTCTTTAAAGGATGGCTGCTTCTAAGCCAACCTCCTGGTTGTTTTGGCGTCTCCATATCCTTTACCAACTTAGCACACACTTTGGGACCTTAGCCGGTAATTGGACTGTTTTCCTTTCGACGATGAAGCTTAGCCCCCACCGTCTCACTCCCGGGATACGAGTCGCCGGCATTCGCAGTTTGATTGGATTGAGTAACCTGGTAAGGCCCCTAGTCCATTCAGTTCTCTACCACCAGCGCCGACCTCCCGAGGCTGCCCCGAAAGGCATTTCGAGGAGAACGGGCAATCACGAAGTTTGATT
>CAWEBF010000030.1:0-40059 GCA_963807235.1 uncultured Acidobacteriota bacterium | reverse complement strand
TCGAGCGTCCTCGGGCTGGTGCTGCGCGGCGCGGCAACGATGATCGCGGCCGGGACGCTCGTCGGACTGGTGCTGGCGCTCGCCGTGTCGAAAACGATCTCGGCGTTCCTCTTCGCGTGCAGCCGATCGACCCGGTGACGTTCGGAGGCGTGGTGCTGGTCCTGGCCGTGACGGCTACTCTGGCTGCGGCCGTGCCGGCGTGGCGCGCGGCACGCGTCGATCCGGTGGTGGCGTTTCGCAACGACTGAAACGGCAGAAAGTTCGCGAGAACCTTCTGCCACAGTGGAGTTTCTGAATTCTGAATTCTGAATTCTGAACTCTGAATTGACGGGCGCGCTACACGATCGCTGGCGCCCCGGCTCGGAAATCCCCGCCGAGGATCGCCGTGGAGTTCGCGCCGAGCCAGCCGTCCAGCACGCGCGCGTACACCGAGCGGAAGTCGATCTCGTGGCGCACGTCGCCGCCGTTGTTCTCGAGCGTCGGATTCGCGGGGTTCGGATCCAACGACGCGGCCGTGCCGTAGATGCCGCCGCGCACGGTGCCGCCCAGCGCCATCATGATCGCGCCGGCGCCGTGATCGGTGCCCTGGCTGCCGTTCTCGGAGATCCGGCGGCCGAACTCGGAGAACTGCAGGATCAGCGTGTCGTTGAGCGCGCCCTGGTTACGCAGGTCGTTGTAGAAGGCCGCCACGCCGTCGCCGTAGTTGCCCATCAGGTTGCCGTAGCCGCCGGCGCCGCCGGCGCCCTGCTGGGCGTGCGTGTCGAAGCCGCCCGTCTGCACCCAGAAGACGCGCGTGCCCACGTTGCGAACGATGGCGCCCGCCACCGTTCGCATCGCCGCCGCGAACCCGTTGTTCGGATACGCCACGGTGCCCGTGTAGCTGATCACCGAACCCACGCGGTCCAGCGTGGCGAACGCTGCCTGCGCGCTCGTGTTCACGAAGGCCAGGTTGGGCCGCTCGCCAGGCAGATGCGAAGCGATGCGCGTGGCGGAGGCGCGTTCGTTGGCGGCTTCCGCACCCGTGTTGGGGCTGTTGAACGCATAGGTGGCGGCGTTGGGGATCGCGGGCACGCTCGCCTCCCGCGACTGCAGTGCTCGTGGCAACTCCTGCGTAGCGCTCCACCCCGCCAGCGGATCGGCCGGCACCGTTTCGAGATAGCGCCCCAGCCAGCCTTCGCCGACGGGCGAGGCGGGACTGGCCGTGCCCCAGATGTCGAGCCCCTGGAAGTGCGACCGGCTGGAATTGGGATAGCCGGTGCGCTGAATGACGGCGAGGCGTCCGGCATCGAAGACGGCGCGCAGCCCACCGAGTCGCGGGTGCAGGCCCAGTGCCTTGCCGCTCGAATCGGTCCCGATCTGCAGCACCTGGCCCGCGGGCACGGCGATCGATGGACGGCGGCTGTAGTAGAAGGGGTCCTGGTACGGCACCACAGTGCTCAGCGAGTCGTTGCCGCCGCTCAGATAGACCACCACCAGGTTGCGAGCCCGCGCGCCCTGCGCACGCGCGATATCGGACAGGAAGGCCGGCGCCGCGAAGCTGATGGTGAAGGCGGAAACGCCGCCGCTGATGAACTGGCGTCGTGAGATAGCCATCGAGATCTCCGTCCCTCTAGACCAACTGGTACTCGGCCGACCCGACGATCAGACGCGACAGTCCGGCCACCTTCGTGTTCAGCTGCGCGGCAGACCCGGTCCAGGCGCCGCCGGCGCGCAGGTAGGCATGCAGCTCCCCGAGCGGAGCGTCGTCGTAGGGCGACGGCGACAGCCGATCCAGGAAGAACTCGACCATCTTCTCGGGTGACTCTCTGGCGCTCGTCGCGGCTGTGGCGAGCGGGCCCCTCTGGTTTGCCGAGATCTGCGACGCGAAGTTCATGCGGGCCAGCATCGCGCCCGTGGAGAACCACCCCTGGCCCAGCTCCCAGCCGTTCACGTCGGGCGGCTCGAAGAGCACCTGCCCCATCGCGGCAAGCGGCGCCCGCATGTCGTCCACTCTGAAACCGCCGTAGCCCACTTCCTTCACCGCGCGGACGGCGAACTCCACCGGCCACGAGTAGCGGGAGAACCAGTTGCCCGGGTTCTGGAACCAGCGGGACTGCATCACGTAACGGATCACCGGCTCCATCCGCGTCTCGTTCGACAGGTAGACGTTGGACGCGCCGCGCACGAAGTCGGGATCGGGATCGAAGGCGTCGGTGACGAAGTAGTGCCACAGTTTGCGCGCCAGCCGCGCGGCCGTCGCCGGATGCGTGGCCAGCGCCGTGATGAAGTCCACGCCGTCCTGCATCCCTTCAGCCGCCGAACGCGACGGAATCGTCCGCGACCCATTGGGATAGATCGCAAACGTAAAGTTCTTCTCGGTGGTGTCGTGGTTGTTGGGGAGGTAGACGAACTCGTAGTAGTTCTGGGCAGCGTCGGCGCCACGATTCACGAGCCGCAGGTTCCAGCCGGTGAACACGCGGGCCGCGGCATACACGTCTTCCTCGGTGTAGTTGCCGATCCCGAACGTGAAGAGCTCCATGATCTCGCGGCCGAAGTTCTCCTGCGGACGCTGCCGCGTGTTCAGGCGGCCGTCCAGCCAGACCAGCATGGCCGGATCCTTGGCCATCTCGATCAGCAGATCGCGGAAGCTGCCGAGCGCGTGGGCGCGGAAGGTCTCGAGCTGACCGCGAGGGCCCGGCAGGTCGCCTTCCTTGAGCGCCAGCATCTTGGTGGCCAGCACGGCGCCGAAGGTGCCGGCAATCTTGCTGTAGGCGGTGGCGAAATGGTTGTGCCAGAAGAGCGCCATCTTCTCCTGGAGCGGGCGCTGTGAATGGATCATGCGGAACAGCCAGCGCTGCCGCGCGTCCTCGATGATGATGTTCGCCCCGGAGGCGCCGCGGGACACGAAGTTGATGTAGCTGGGCTGGCCGATCTTCGAGTCCACGTCGTCGGGCTGTTCCTCGTAGTTCAAGAGGTACGAGATGCCCTGCGACATCGACATGTTGCCCAGCGCCGCCAGCTCGCCCGGACTTGCCCCAAACCCTCCCCGGCGGAACAGGTGCTCGAGGTGCAATTGGGTTCGTGCCATCTCGCTCGCTCCAGAAAACCGGCCTCGATCCCGCATTACGGATTCGTAATCTGGGGTCGGGTCTCGCAGCCCGCGCGTGTCAGGGGCGAACATTCTACGCCCTATCCGGAGCCCCCCGGGCGCGCGACGGAAACAGGATGCAAGCGCCTCGCCGCAGCGCACTACTTGGACGGGCCCATCGCCCTCTCCGTTGCCACGCCCCGCGAAGCTGGGGCCAAAAAACACTGCGCTAGCGAGGCGGAGCCTAAACCCTCGGAGGGCGGAGCCTCGCTAGCTTGATATCCTGTCCAGCCATGAACGAGCCGCGCATGGCGCCCCCCGCATGACAGCCGCGCGAAAGGCCAGCAAGAGGCCGGCGCGCCAGACGGCCCGCGCGCGCAAGACAACGAGGAAGCCCGCGCGCCGGGCCGCCCGCCCGCGTGCCACGGAGCCCGAACGGACACGGCGGCCGAAGGTCGAGGCCGGCAGCGGCGTCGCGCCGGGCATGCAGGCCGTGAGCCCGTATCTGGCCGTCGCCAACGTGCACGCCTCGATGCGTTTTCTCGAACAGACCCTCGGATTCGTGCCGGCGATCGTTCTGAAGGACACCGGTGGTCAGCCCCGGTACGCCGAAATGCGGAAAGGCGAAGTGGTCGTCATGCTGGTCCGCAAAGGCGATGAAACGGCTCCCGGCGGCGGCGCGGCGGCGCTCTACACCTACGTGACCGACGTGGAGGGCGCCCTCGCGCGTGCCCGCGACGCAGGCGCCGGCTGCGGGGCCGCTGAGGACACGCCGTGGGGCGACCGCGCGGCCGTCGTCACCGACCCGGACGGCTATCGCTGGGTCGTGGCGACTTTCAAGAAGCTAGTTCCCTTCGCAGATCCGAGTAGGAACCTCTCAATTCAGAATTCAGAATTCAGAATTCAGCAGAACTGCAGTTCCGGACCGCTTTGTGACTTGTGAATTCTGAACTCTGAACTCTGAATCCGAGCCGCTAACGAGCGGTCGCGGTCAGCAGCCGCTCGTAAGCGGCCTCATACATCGGCACCACGCGGTCGGCGCCGAAGTGATCGCGCACGCGGCGGGTTGCCGCGTCGGCCATCGTGCGATGCAGCCCAGGCGTTGTCAGCAGCCGCATCACGCTGGCGGCCATCTCGTCCACGGCATCGGCGTCGTGCAGGAAGCCGCTCACGCCGTGCTCGATGACCTCGGGCACACCGCCCACCCGGGCTCCCACGACAGGCACGCCGCAGGCCATGGCCTCGAGCGCCGCAAGGCCGAAGCTTTCTTCCTTGGACGGCAGCAGGAAAACGTCGCTCACCGACAGGAGCGGCTGCACCTCCTCCTGCGCGCCGACGGCGTGGAGCAGATTCGAGATGCCCAGTTCCCGGGCCGTGCGCAGCGCAAGCGGGAGGTCGGGCCCATCGCCGACCAGGAGGAGCCGCGCGGGCAGCTGGCGCCTGACGCGGTCGAAGATCGCCATCACGTAGTCGATGCGCTTGACCGGCCTGAAGTTCGAGACGTGCACGAGGATCTTCGCGTTCGGGTCGCCATCGGTGAGGCGCTTCCTGAGGTCGGGCAGCTCCTGGCGACAATGGACCGCGCAGTCGAGAAAGTTGGGGATGACCTCGATCTCCCGGCTGACGGCCAGCTCGGCGTAGGTCGAGTCGCGCAGGCTCTTCGACACCGCGGTGACAAGGTCGGACTGTTCGATCGAGAAGGCCACGATCTCCGAGTACGACGGGTCGTTGCCGACCAGGGTGATGTCCGTGCCGTGGAGTGTCGTCACCACACTGGGCGCCCGCTCCGGACCGGCCGCCGCCAGCACCTGCTTGGCCAGGAAGGCGGCCGTGGCGTGAGGCACGGCGTAGTGCGCGTGGACCACGTCCAGGTGGAACGCGCGCGCAACCTCCACGACCTTGTTCGCGATCGACAGCAGGTACTGAGGTTCGCGAAAGAGCGGGTAGGACGGCGCCGCCACCTGGTGAAAGGTCAGGCCGGCCTGGTAGTCGCCGAACCGGAACGGCGTCTCCGTGCTGATCACGTGGACGCGGTGTCCGCGCGACGCCAACGCCTTGCCGAGCTCGGTGGCCACGATGCCGCTGCCTCCCACGGAGGCGTAACAAATGATCCCGATGTTCATACGAGGGGGGTGTCCTAACCGGGTATCAGATCCGGGCGCTCCACGGGCTGCCGTACCACGAACCCTTCCGCGAAGGCGACGCCGATCTGGGCGCCGAACAGCGCGTCGCGGCTCTCGATGAGCTGGTTGAACCGGTTCGACGTGAGCCGCGTGGCCACGGCATCGGAGCCGCGAGGGGCGAACTGTGACGCATGGCAGGCCAGGGCGCGGCGTTTCGTTTCGTAGTGATCGGTCACGTTCACCACGAAGGACGGCGCCGCGTGGTCGTTGATGAAGTAGTAGCACACCCACGACGGCTTCCACGCCTCGCCCTCGGCGTCGAAACGCCGCAGGCCGGCGCTGAACACCGCGTCGGCCACCAGCTCACTGGCGCGGACATGGTCGGGGTGGCGGTCCGACCAGTACGGAGCGGCCACGGTCACCGGCCTCGCCGATCGGACCAGACTGGCGATGGCGAGCGCATGCGCGGGGCTGGTGCCGAGCGCGCGATCGGGCAACCGCAGGTTTACGCGCCATTGCGCGCCCAGCACGCCCCGAGCGGCTTCAGCCTCGGCGATACGCTCGTCGACGGTGCCGTTGCTCCCCATCTCGCCGGCCGTCAAATCGCACAAGCCGACGGTGCGGCCACGGGCGACGTGCTTCACCACCGTGCCCGCCATGCCGATCTCGATGTCGTCGGGGTGCGGCCCGAATACCAGCAGATCCACCGGGTCTGGCGCGAGTGTCACCGAGTCCACCCGAAGACGGCGTCCGATTTCTCGGGGGCGTCCTGGAGCGCGCGGACGAGGATTCGCGCCGCGAGGAACGCACCGGTGGCGGAATCGCCGGGCCCGCCGAGTGCGAAGAGATGACGCGGGTAGTTGCGATGCGCGCCGACGTACATCAAGCCGTCGGCGGTTTCCCCGTACGTCGTGCTCCACCCATAGTCCACGGCGAGGCCCGATATGGCGGGGTACATCGTCAGCGCCTCGTACATCAGCTGGCCGGCACGCTGGCGCAGAATCGCGTCGCGTTGTCGCGCCGGCGGCTCGTCGCGATCGGCCCCGGCGACCAGCATGCGGCCGTCCGTGGTCCAGATGACGCGGCGGCCGGCGCCCGTCAGGTCTCGCGCCGTCACGGAACGGTCCCCCACCTGTTTGCGCATGGACGCCGGCAACGGGGAGGAGAGCGCGGCGTAAATCTCGCGGACCTTGAAGTGACGCTGCAGCGGCCGGAACTCGGCAGTGGCCCGCCCCGTGGCGACGACGACGGTGCGCGCCTTCACGACGGCGTCGGCAGAAATGACCTCCACGTGCTTGCGCGCGACGCGGACCTTCTTCACGGCCGTGCGTTCGAAGATGCGCGCGCCCCGGGCCGAGGCCGCCTTGGCCAGCCCGAGGCAGGCCCGATACGGATCGAAGACGAAGGCATCGCGTGCGCGCATGGCCGCCGGCACATCGAGCGGCGTGACGGCGGTCACCTGCCGGCGCGTCAGCCAGGCCACGGAAACACCCGCCTCCTCGCGCGCGTCGTACTCGCGCAGCAATTCCTTCTCCTCGCCGGGCTGCGCCACCAGCAGGCTGTCGCGAGGCTCCAGGCCGCAGCGCACACCGAGCCGCCGCAGCTGCGCCGCGGCGTCCAGGGCGCCGCGGCGCCAGGCCGAGAACACGAGCTTCGCCGTCCGAAGCCCGTGCGCGCGCGCCACGTCCCGGAAGAGCGGGCCGGGGTCCGGCAGCAGGAGACCGCACGAATGGCCCGACCAGCCCTGCCCCACGCCGCCGGCTTCGAGGACGATCGGCTTCAAGCCCGCCGTGGCGCACGCCAGCGCGGTGGCGGTGCCCGTCAGGCCGCCGCCGACGATCACCACGTCCGCGTCGTGCTCGCCCCGCAGGCGTGGTGAAGGAGAAAGCGCGCGATGGGTGGCCATCCACGGCGACTGACCGTATCGAGTGGGCATCTTCTGCATTCTCCCTTGCTAAGATGCTTCGTCACAATGCGGCGGACTCTGCGCATCGCGGCGGGGGCGGGCGCACTTCTGGTGCTCGGACTGGCTGGCACCGGCTGGTGGGCGTACGGGCGTCTGTCGCGGAGCCTGCCCACGCTGGACGGCCAACTGACCCTGTCTGGGCTGGCGGCGCCCGTCATCGTCGAGCGGGACGGGTTGGGCATTCCGACAATTCGGGGCCGCTCGCGGCAGGATGTGGCGCGCGCCACGGGCTTCCTGCACGCACAGGACCGCTTTTTTCAAATGGATCTGGCGCGCCGGCGCGCCGCCGGAGAGCTGGCGGCCCTCGTGGGTCCGCAGGCGCTTCCCGCGGATCGGCGGGCGCGCCTTCATCGCCTGCGTCCGGAGGCGCGCACCGCCGTGGCGCTCTTGTCGAACGAGGACCAGGGGGTGCTGGACGCGTATGTCCTCGGCGTGAATGCCGGCCTGAAGGCGCTGGCGGCTCCGCCTTTCGAGTACACGCTGCTGCGCCAGACCCCCGCCCCCTGGCGCCCCGAGGACAGCATGCTCGTGGTGCTGTCGATGTTCCTCACGCTGCAAGACGAGGACGGCAACTACGAGTCCAGCCTGGCGACGATGCATGAAGTGCTGCCGCCCGAGATGTTCGCCTTGATGGCGCCGGCCGGGACCGAGTGGGATGCCCCCGTCGTTGGACTGCCGTTCGAGACACCCCCAGTACCGGGTGCGGAGGTCTACAACCTGCGTCGGACGCGAACGGGCAAACCGGAGATCGAGCTGCCCTCGCGCTCGGATGTCGCCCGGCTCCAGGACCAGACGCCGTGGAGCGTCGAGGAAGACGACGTCGCGCTCGGCAGCAACAACTGGGCCGTGGGCGGCCGGTTGACGCGCGACGGGGCGGCGATGGTCGCGAACGACATGCACCTGGCGATCCGCGTACCCAACACGTGGTACCGGGCACGCCTCCAGTGGCCAGACGCGATAACGGGGGAAATGCACACGCTGGTCGGCACCACGCTGCCGGGCGTCCCCTCGCTCGTCACGGGCAGCAACACCCATCTGGCCTGGGGCTTCACCAACACCTACGCTGACTGGACGGACCTGGTCCTTCTGGACCTGGACCCAGCCGATACGAACCGCTATCAGACGCCCGATGGCTGGCAGCGTTTCACGCAGTACCAGGAAGAGATCGCCGTGGCCGGTCAGGACAGCGAGCGCCTCACCGTGCGCTGGACGATCTGGGGACCGGTTGTCGGGCCTGACTTCATGGGCCGCCTGCGCGCGTCGCGCTGGGTGGGACACGCCGCCGGACCGGCTGGGAGCGTCCCTCACGCCGCTCGAACGCGTCCGCACGCTGGAAGAGGCCTTCGACGCGGCAAACGGCGCCGGCGTGCCTGGGCAGAACCTGGTTCTTGCCGAGCGATCGGGCCGCATCGGCTGGACCATCTTCGGCGCCATCCCGAACCGCGTGGGGTTCGACGGACGCCTGCCCACGTCGTGGGCGGACGGCTGGCGCGGGTGGAACGGATGGCTCGACGCCGTGGACTACCCTCGGTTGATCGATCCGCCGGGCGAACGCATCTGGACCGCGAACGCCCGCGTGGTCGATGGCCCCATGCTGGACCGGCTTGGCGACGGCAGCTACGAGCTGGGCGCCCGCGCCACGATGATCCGCGACCGCCTGCGCGAGCGCGAGTCGTTCACCGCCCGCGACATGCTTGAGATCCAGCTCGACACGCGGGCAGTGTTCCTGGCCCGGTGGCGAGATCTCATCATGGAACATCTGTCGAAGGACGTCGTGGCCGGCGACCCCGCGCGGCAGCGGTTCCGCGACGTCGTGGACAAGAACTGGACCGGTCAGGCATCCCCGGACTCGGCGGGCTACCGGCTGACGCGCATGTTCCGCGACCAGGTGATGGACCGCGTGACCTCGTTCGTTCTCGCCGAATGCTATGAAGCCGACGCCACGTTCGACTACACCACCGTGCGCCGGCGCGAGAGCGCGATCTGGAAGCTGGCGCTGGTGCGGCCCACGCACCTGCTCAACCCCCGCTACGGGTCCTGGTCGGATCTCTTCACCGCGTCGATTGAAGCGATCATCGACCAAGCCAACCGCGAAGACGGCGGCGACCTGTCGGCCAGTACGTGGGCCGACTACAACCGGCTCGCCTTCCGTCACCCCTTGTCAGGGGCGGTGCCGCTCTTCGGCCGGTTCCTCGACATGCCGGCTGCCGACATGCCCGGCGACTTCTACACGCCGCGCATGCATTGGGGTGCGTCGGGCGCGTCGGAGCGCATGGTCGTGTCCCCCGGCCGGGAACAGGAGGGCATCATGCACATGCCCACTGGCCAGAGCGGGCATCCGCTGTCGCCGTTCTACTCGAACTCGCATGGCGCGTGGACAAGAGGCGAACCGACGGCTTTTCTCCCCGGTCCGACTGAACACACGCTAACGCTCGTTCCGTAGGCTCCGGGCTCCGGGCAACGGGCTCCGGGCCTTCAGTTTCCGCACAGCATTTCAGCAGTTCCGCACTGCTGGCCTGGAGCCTGGAGCCTGAAGCCTGGAGCCTATCGTCTCCTCATATTGAACCCGCTCAGCACGCTCACGCGCATGCCGGCCTTCGACGGCACCACCGCCACGTTCAGCGGCACGTTGAAGGAACTGGTTCGCACGGTGACGCCGGCCGCCACGACCAGGGCGACACCTGCGGGCGTGACGTTGGGACCGACGCCGAACTCCGCGCCCTCGCGTGTGCGCATGCCCACGAGCCAACTGAGGCTGGGCAGGACGTGTCCCTGTTCGAGTCCGCCCAGGAGCATCACCCACTCGTTGACCGCGGCCAACCCGCTTCCCTTGGCGTAGAACGCCTTCTCGAACTGCCAGCCGAACTGGGTGATGTTCGACCCCACGTTGATCGACCGCCTCTCCAGCTCCGCGACGACGCCGGGACTGAGCGCGGTCATGCCGAACCGCGGGCCCGACAGGTTGACCGTCTTGTTGAACGGCGGCGGGTCGATCACCGACTGCTGGGCATAAGCGGAAGACGCCACGCCACACACAACCGACAGCACCGAGAACACGATGAAACGCATACGCACCTCCATGCCGTCGATGGTGCGGCGCGCGACGTCCCGATGTCCTGACCAGGGCCCTGAAAAATCCTGAATAGAGTCGCTACGAAGCGCGGCTGCGAAGCTGGGCGAGCACGGCGGCCCATTCTCCCGGGTGGTCCGTCACGGCGAGCATGGGTTCAACAGGGAGCCACCAGCCATGGCTCCCCGGCTCGGCGCGCGACAGGGCGCCGGCCATCGTGGCCGCGGCGCTGGCGTGGGTCCCGGCAACCGCCAGACCAATGGCCTCGGCAAGGGCCAGGTCCACCACGTTGCCCGACGGTGCCGGCCGCGCGGACGTCTCCGCAACGGGTCGTGCAAGCTCCGAAGCTGCCAGCGCGACGGCGGCCGGATGGCGCGGCACACGGTCGAGCGCCTGTTGAAACGCGGCTGCCGCGTTCTCACGCCTCCCGCGGCGCAGGTGCACGGCGCCCACGGCGTACCATGCGTTTGCGCAGCACTCCCGCCCGTAGAGGTGATTCTGGCCCTCGAGCGCCAGCTCGCGCTTGAATCGCGTGAGGGCCGCTTCTTCGGCTCCACGCGACAGCTCGATCAGGCCGAGCAGCCATTCGAGCGCCACACCAGGGAACTTGACGGCGTCGCCGTGTGGCGTGGCCTCCATTGACTCGATGCCGGTCCGCAGCTCCTTCTCGGCATCGTCGAGATTTTGTCGAGCCACGTACACCGTGGCCGCCAGCCAGTGCGCGAGCGGCAGGCCCGGCAGGAGCGCCAGCGCGCGGCGCGCGGCGCGGAGGCGCGCCTCCCCCCAGCTCACCAGCGACAGCCGAAAGTGGTGACGCCAGTTGTCGGGCTCGAGCGACACGGCCCGCCCCAGCGCGGCCACGGCCTCCGCCCCGTGTCCGGTGCGGTCGAGGATGAAGCCGTTGGTGGCCCATGCTTCGCCGCTTCTCGGATCACGCCGGCACGCTTCGCGAGCGTGGCTCGCGGCCGCGACCAAGGAGACCACATCGGGGTCGTTGCTGGCACGGGTGGTCTCGAACTGCATCGCGTACGCATTCGCGATGCCGATGTGCGCGATCGCGTCGTCGGGATTGGCCGCGAGGACGCGCTCGAAGGCGGCTCGAGCCCCGGCGATGCGGTCGGCGGCCAGCGACTCCAGCGCCCCCCGGCCTTCCACCCACGCGCGGTGTGGCGCGATGAGCGCGTCGAGCTCCGCGTCGCTGGCGCGAGGCGACTGCGTGCGCACGTCGCCCACGAACCGATAGCCCTGCCTGGGCACCGTCTGGATGTACGGCTCGCCGCCGGGCGCGGCACCGAGCGTCCGGCGCAGCGCCGACACCGCCTGCTCGAGGCTGTTGTCGGTGACGGCGATCTCGCGCCAGGCGATGTCCACGAGCGTGTCCTTGGACACGACGGTGCCCGCCCGCGCCACCAGCGCCACAAGAACGTCCGCGTGACGTGCCGAGACCGCCTGCTGCGCGCCGTCGCGGGTCAGGCGCCTGGCGTCCGCATCGAGCTGAAATGGTCCGAATTCGTAGATGGGCCCGGGCATGAGGGGCCTAGCGCAGCAGGGCGTCCCGTGCGGCCACGACACGGTCCTGCGCCTCGTGGACGGTGCGGCCTGTGGCTGTCAGGTGTCCCATCTTCCGGCCGGGCTTCGGCGTCACCTTGCCGTACAGGTGCAGCTTCACGTCGGGGTGCGCGCAGGCGGCGGCCCAGTCGGGCTCGCCCCCGGCCCACAGATCGCCGAGCAGGTTGGCCATGGCCGCGGGCCGCATCAGCTCCGTGGACCCGAGCGGCAACCCGCACACCGCGCGCACCTGCTGCTCGAACTGGCTGGTCACCGCGGCGTCGAACGTCAGGTGGCCCGAGTTGTGGGGACGCGGCGCCAGCTCGTTCACCATCAGCTCGCCGTCGGTGCTGAGAAAGAACTCGATGCACAGCAGCCCCACGTAGTTCAGCGCCTCCAGCACCGCTCGGCCGATCTCGGTCGCCTGAGCGGCCACTGCGGGCGCCACCAGCGCCGGCGAAGTCGTGAGGTCCAGGATGTGGTTCTGGTGACGGTTCTCGAAGAGCGGATACTGCGCCACCTGCCCGCCAACCCCGCGGGCGGCGATGACCGACAGCTCCGCCTGCAAGCTGATTCGCTTCTCGACCACCAGCTCGCCGCCGCCAAGCGCGGTCCAGATGCGCGGTGCGTCACTCGAGGCGCCGGCAGTCTGCTGACCCTTCCCGTCGTAGCCGAATGCCGCCGTCTTCACGATGGCCGGGGGACCGATGCGTTCGAGCGCCGTGGTCAGCTCCGCGGCCGTGGTCGCAACCTCGAAGGGCACTGTGGGGATACCGTGCGACGCGAGAAATCGCTTCTCCCGTGCGCGCTGCTGCGAGACGTGAAGCGCGAGCGGCGACGGACGCACCGGCACCATCGCGGCCAGCACTTCGGTGGCCGCGCTGGGCACGTTCTCGAACTCGAACGTCACCACGGCGACCTTCGCCGCGAACGCGCGCAGCGCGTCGGCATCATCGTAGGAGGCGCACACCTCCACGTCGGCAACCTGCCCGGTGGGGGTGTCGGAATCGGGCGAGTAGGTGTGGACGCGGTAGCCCATGCGCCGGGCGGCGATGGTGAACATGCGCCCCAGCTGGCCGCTGCCCAGCACGCCGAGCACGGCACCCGGTGCGATCATCGGGACCCGGGCAGTTCTTCCTCTCGCACCTTCCGCGTCTGTTCGTCCCGAAACGCCCG
Organism: uncultured Acidobacteriota bacterium; assembly: GCA_963807235.1. Taxonomy (GTDB): domain Bacteria; phylum Acidobacteriota; class Vicinamibacteria; order Vicinamibacterales; family UBA2999; genus CAWEBF01. The sequence continues at coordinate 27,109 of CAWEBF010000030.1, read as the reverse complement.
CAACTTCGCGCGCAAGTCCGGGCGGGAGTTCGAGAGAATCGACACGGCCAGCAGGCCCGCGTTGGTGGCGCCGGCCTTGCCGATCGCGAGAGTGGCCACGGGGACGCCGCCGGGCATCTGGACGATCGAGAGCAGCGAGTCGAGGCCCTGCAGCGCGGCGCTCTGAACGGGCACGCCCAGCACCGGCACCACCGTGTGGGCAGCCACCATGCCCGGCAGGTGGGCGGCGCCGCCGGCACCCGCCACGATCACCTCCACGCCACGCCCTTCGGCGCTCGTGGCGAACTCAGCCATCCAGGCCGGCGTGCGGTGCGCGGAGACGACGTGCCGCTCGTGGGGCACGCCAAACTTCTCCAGCACCTCCACGGTGTGCTGCATGGTGTCCCAGTCGGACGTGGAGCCCATGATCACCGCGACGAGCGGCGCGGGCTGGTGTCGACTCCAGACGGCACGGAGCCACGATTTTATCGCCGAGATCGAGGGAGAATGGACCTGTTCCCATCAGGAGACCCGCACATGCGCCTCGTGCTCCTTCCGCTGCTCGCCCTCGTGCTCATCCAACCGGCCGCTCGACTCGTGGCCCAGTCGCGTGCGGCCGCACCGCAGCCCGCCACGCTCGAAGTCCCCTTCCGGCAGTTCCAGCTGCCCAACGGGCTGAACGTGATCCTGCACCGCGACGCCAGCGTCCCGATCGCCACGGTGAACGTCTGGTATCACGTGGGCTCGGCCAACGAACGGCAGGGACGCACCGGCTTCGCGCACCTCTTCGAGCATCTGATGTTCGAGGGATCGAAGAACGTGAAGGAGGGAGAGTTCGACACGTTCCTCGAGGCCGCCGGCGGCAACAACAACGGATCCACCACCAACGACCGGACCAACTACGTGATCGACGTCCCGTCGAACGCGCTGGAGCTGGCGCTCTTCCTCGAGTCCGATCGGATGGCATACCTGCTGGACACGATGTCGCCCGCGCGCGTGGACGGCCAGCGCGACGTGGTGAAGAACGAACGGCGCCAGAGTTATGAGAACCGTCCCTACGGCATGGCGTCGCTGGAGATCGACAAGATGCTGTGGCCGGCCAGCCATCCCTACAGCTGGCCCACGATCGGCCACATGGAGGACCTGACGGCCGCCAGCCACGACGACGTGGTGCAGTTCTTCAAGACCTACTACGCCCCGAACAACGCCAGCCTGGTCGTGGGCGGCGACATCGACTTCGACCGCACGAAGGCGCTGGTCGAGAAGTGGTTCAGCGAGATTCCCCGCGGCGCCGACGTGTCGCCGGTGGCGCCCCCGGCCGCGCGGCTCACGCAGCGTCAAGCGTCAGACGCTGACCGACCAGGTCAGGCTGCCGCGGTTGTATCTGGCGTGGCTCACGCCTCGGCTCTTCGCGCCGGGCGACGCGGCCCTCGACGTGCTGTCGTCGGTCCTCACCGGCGGCAAGAACTCGCGCCTCTACAAGCGGCTGATCTACGACACGCAGATGGCGCAGGAAGTGACCGCCTACCAGGGGTCCGGTGCGCTGGGCAGCTCGTTCCAGATCATCGCGACCGCGCGCCCCGGCCACACCGTCGCCGAGATGCAGAAGGCCATCGACGAAGAGATCGAGCGGCTGAAACGGCAGCCGCCCGACGCGCGCGAGGTGCAGCGCGCGATCAACCAGATCGAGGCCAGCTTCTACCGCCGGATGGAGCGGGTGGGCGGGTTCTACGGCAAAGCCGACCAGTTGAACGCCTACTTCGCGGCCGGCGGCGGCCCGGACTTCTTCGCCGAAGACCTGGCGCGCTATACCACGCTGACCGCATCCGACATCCAGGCGGCCGCGCTCGAATGGCTGCCGGCCGATCGACGGGTTGAGCTCGTCGTAGAGCCGGAGGTGAAGAAGTGATGACCAGAAGGCTCCAGGCTCCAGGCTCCAGGCTCCAGGCCAGATGGGCAACGAGCCTCGCTGTGCTCGTCGTCGTTCTGATCGGATCAGTGACGGGGTTCACTCAAACCCGCCCGGATCGATCGAAGGCGCCGGCCCTGGGGCCGATTGCCCGCCTGACCCTGCCTCCAATCGAGAAGCGCGCGCTCGCCAATGGCCTGCCCGTGTGGGTAGTGGAGGCGCATGAAGTACCGCTCGTGCAGGTGAGCCTGGTGGTGTTCGCGGGCAGCGGCGACGACCCTGCCGGACAGTTCGGCGCGGCAAGCCTCACGGCGGCGATGCTGGACGAAGGGGCAGGCTCCCGCGGCGCGCTCGACATCGCGGACGCCGCCGAGTTCCTGGGCGCGAATCTGACGACGTCCAGTTCGTTCGACGCCTCCGCGGTACGGCTCAACGTGCCCGCCCGGCGGCTCGCCGAGGCGCTGCCGCTCATGGCCGACGTGGCGCTGCGACCCACGTTCCCGATCGCGGAGCTGGACCGCCTGCGGCAGGAACGGCTGACGGCCATCCTGCAGGCGCGCGACGATGCCTCGGCCGTCGTCGGCCCCGCCTTCTCACAAGTGGTCTTCGGCAAGGCCCATCGCTACGGCACCGGCGCCAACGGCACCACCGCGACGCTGAAGGCGTTCACGCCGGAGGAACTGAAACGGTTTCATGCCGCGCACTTCCGGCCCGGCAACGCCACGTTGATCGTCGTGGGCGACGTGACCGCCGCCGGCGTGATGCCGCTGCTCGAGCAGGCTTTTGGATCCTGGATGAGCGCCACCGGCGGCGCGCGGACCCCCGTTCCGGCGGCGCCACAGTTGACGGCCGGGCAGGTGGTGATCGTGGACATGCCCTCCGCCGAGCAGTCCCAGATTCGCATCGGCTGGGTGGGTGTGCCGCGCTCCACGCCCGACTACTTCGCCCTGCAGGTGCTGAACACGGTGCTCGGCGGCTCGTTCACGTCGCGCCTGAACCAGAACCTGCGCGAGGAGCACGGCTACTCATACGGCGCGAGCTCGCGCTTCGAGACGCGGCTCTCCGCCGGGCCGTTCCTGGCGGGAGCCGGCGTGCAGACCGACAAGACCACGGAATCGCTGAAGGAGTTCTTCAAGGAGCTGAACGCCATTGGCGCGCCCATCAGCGCCGAGGAGCTGGCCAAGGCGAAGAACTACCTGGCGCTGGGGTTCCCGAGCGACTTCGAGACTATCGGCGACTTGTCCGGCCGGCTCGAGGAGATGGTGGTCTACAAGCTGCCCGACAGCTACTACGCCGACTACGTAACGAGGATCCAGGCCGTCACCGCCGCCGACGTGCAGAAGGCCGCCGCCACCTACATCCAGCCGGGCAAGTTCGCGGTGGTGGTGGTGGGCGACCAGAAGACCATCGAGCCTGGCATCCGCGGGCTGAACCTGGCGCCGCTTCGCGCCCTGTCGGTGGACGAGGTGCTGCCATGAGCGTCGCCGTGACGCTGACCGAGTTGCTCGACTACTCGGACTACGAGCGCGCCAAGTGGAAAACGTGGTTCCAGGCCGATCCCGCGCGGGTGAACCTGCCGTTTCAGGCAGGCGCGCGCTTTCCGACCCTGTGGAGCCTGCTGGAGCACGTCTTCCTGGTGGAGCGGCGCCACCTGGCACGCCTGGAAGGAGGCACGCCGCCCGACAGCACGGGGGTCGCGGCTGGCGACTTGGCGGGGCTCTTCGAGTACGCCGACTTCGTGAGGGCCGACCTGCGCCAGTTCGTCACCGGCCTGACCGACGCCGATGCCGCCACGACGTTTTCCTTCACGATTCCGATGGGCTCTTTCACGATGAGCCGCCGCAAGCTGGCTACACACATCATCCTTCACGAAATGCGCCACTGGGCGCAGGTGGCCTCGGCCGCGCGTCTCAACGCGGTGGAGCCGCCCGGCGAACACGACATCCTCTTCTTTCCAGGAATCGCCTGATGGACACCTATTACCACCCGAAAGACCTGGGTCACTTTCCCGACATGGGAAAGGAGGCGCCGGAGCTGTGGCAGAAGTTCCTGGAGTGGTATACGGCCGTCTTCAAGGAGGGCGCGCTCACCGAGCGCGAGAAGGCGCTCATCGCGCTGGCCGTCGCGCACACCGTGCAGTGTCCCTACTGCATCGACGCCTACTCGACGAGCTGCCTCGAGAAGGGCTCCACGCCCGAGCAGATGACCGAGGCCGTGCACGTCGCCGCCGCCATCCGGGGCGGCGCTCGCTGGTGCACGGCGTGCAGATGCGGAACCACGTCGACAACTGTCGATGTAGTTCGTAGTTCGTGGCTCGTGGTTGGTAGTCGTGGCATTGCTCACCCTGCTCAACTCGCAGAACCCGCTCGCTGACTCGGCCACGCAGCGGTCGATGCTCGACGCGCTGCCGCTCGACGCGCCGTTCGCGCGAGCCGCTGGCGTCGGCGGGTCACGCGCCGCTGCGGACGCCGGGCGTCGACGTCCTGCAGATCAACGTCGGCAAGCGCTGCAACCAGGCATGCCACCACTGCCACGTGGATGCGGGCCCGGATCGCACGGAGGTGATGCCCGACGACGGTCGTGGACGCGTGCCTGGCGTTCCTCGAGCGAGCGGACATCGCCACCGCTGGACATCACGGGCGGCGCGCCGGAGCTGCACCCCCGCTTTCGCGAGATCGTCCCGCGCGCCCGCGCCGCCGGCCGCCACGTGATGGACCGCTGCAACCTGACCATCACGCAGCTGCCCAACTACGCCGATCTGCCGGAGTTCCTCGCCGAGCACCAGGTCGAGGTGGTGGCGTCGCTCCCGCTCGTTCGCGGCGCGGCAGACCGATGCGCAGCGCGGCGAGGGCGTGTTCGAGGAGTCGATCGCGGCGCTGCGGCGCTTCAACGAGCTGGGGTACGGCGTCGAGGGCTCGGGCCTGCTGCTGAACCTGGTGACCAACCCCGTGGGTGCGTTCCTTCCCGCGGCCCAGGCGGCGCTCGAGCGCGACTGGAAGCGCGAGCTGTCTCGCCGGCTACGGCATCGTCGTTCAACCGGCTCTACACCATCACCAACATGCCGATCAGCCGCTACCTGGAGTTCCTGGTCGACTCCGGGAACCTGCAGGCCTACATGGAGAAGCTGGTCAACGCGTTCAACCCGGCCACCGTCGACGGCCTGATGTGCCGCTCCACGCTGTCGGTGGGTTGGGACGGGCGGCTGTACGACTGCGACTTCAATCAGATGATCGACCTGGGTGTGGAAGCGCGGCGCCCCGCAGACCATCTTCGACGCCACCGTGCAGCGTCTCGCGGGCCGCTCGATCGCCATCGGGCCGCCACTGCTTCGGCTGCACGGCCGGCGCGGGCTCGAGCTGTGGCGGCACGATAGCCGGCTGACCCGTCAGGAGGACGGTGCCGTCCAGGAGGACGGTGCCGTCCAGGAGGACGGGTGTCCTCGGGCGTGTGCTCCCCGCAGGTCACTATCCAGCGTTGTGTGCCACGCAACCGCCCAAAGGTGGAGTAATTGCGGGATCCTCGGTGGCACTGTGTTTGCCACGGATGAGGTCGGAGAATCCTCTCATGCCCATGCATCTCGCGCGTACCGCCACCCTGTTGCTCGTTGGGCTGGCACTGACCGCTCACTCGGCCCTTGCTCAGGGCCGCCGCGACCGAGGGGGGGAGGGACGCCAGGATTCAGGGCGCAGCGCCCAGCCGCGAGGCGGCGGGCGCGTCGAGCAGCGGGGAGATGGGGGCCGGCGATCGGCGCGTGTCCAGGCCGAGGGGAGGCGCACCGAGCGCCAGCCACCGGCCATCGCCCGGCAGCCTCGCGCGGACGTCCAGCCGCGCGTGCAGGCCCAATCCAGGGCCGAAGGCCGGCAGCGCGCCGACAGCCAGCCGCGCAATGACATCCAACCGCGCGCCGACACCCAGCAACGCGCCGAGATCCAGCAACGCCAGCCGCGCAGCGGGGTCCAGCAGCGAGGCAGTCGTTCGCAGTCGAGCGACCGGGCCGGTTGGGACGGTCGTGACGATGCCCGCTACAGGGACACCGGCCGCACCGCCGTGCCGCGGCGGACGCCGTACTACCAGAATCGTGACTACCGCTACGGAAGCCGGACGCGCGCGCCGTACTACCGGTCGTATGGCTACCGCCCGTACGCTGGGCGCTACTACGTGGTGCCCTACGGGTATCGGCCGTACGGCTACGGGGCCGGCTGGAACTTCAACCTGTACTTCGGCCGCCCCTACGGAAGCCACGTCTACGCCAGCCCCGGCTACAACTACGGCTACTACGCGATCGACCCCGGCTTCGCGTATGGCTCACTGCGGATCGTGGACGCGCCACGCCACGCCCAGGTGTTCGTGGACGGCTACTACGCGGGCGAGGTGGACGAATACGACGGCATCTTCCAGCGGCTCAACCTTGAGCCTGGTCCGCACCGGATCGAGATCGTGATCGACGAAAACGCTCCGCCACTCGAGTTCGAGGTCAACATCGCGCCCGGCGAGACCGTGACTTACCACGCAAGGTTCTAATCACCGCGGGGGTCGTTGACGACGCCGGCGACCGCGGCTGCGCGCGTCGCGCAGCAGTCCGCCGACGATCCAGAAGACGACGACGATGAGCAGGATGATGAGGAGGGCGCGACCGAAAAGCATCCGTGAATCAGTTGAAGTATTCCTGGAACATGTACAGTCCGACGAGCACGAGCACCCACACCAGCATCACGCGCCCGTAGCTGCGCACCGCGCCGTCGGCGCGGGCGGCTGGCTCATGCCTTGCCGGCCGACAGCCACTTCTGCCGGGTGCTCTGCTGGCCCTCCTGCGCCGACGGGTGGACTTCCAGCCGCCAGGCGCGCGGCGGCTCGGCGCCGAAGGTCAGATCCAGCCTGACCAGCTGCTCGCGCCGCGCCACCAGCAGCGTTACGCGGTCGCCGGGGCGGTACTGCTCCAGGCGGTTGTCCAGCCGATCGGCGCGCACGCGGTAGTCGCCGATCGCCAGGATTTCGTCGTCCACGTTCAGCCCGGCGTCGGCGCCGGGCGTGTCGCGGCGCACCTGCGTCACCACCAGCCGGCCCGCGTCGTTGCGCGTGGTCACGCCCAGCCATGCCCGCCGCCGCCGACGGGCCCGTACGGACCGGAAGCGCAGGCCGAACACGTCCGAGCGCCTCGGCGTAATCCAGTTCCTGCGTGCCGGACACCACGGTGTCCCAGAAGCGTCTTGAGGCTGGTGCCGGCAACCTGCTCCGCGACCTCGCGGAACTCCTCGGCGGTATAACCCGCGGAGCCGGAATACCGCTCGTAGGCCGCGCGCATCACGTCGTCCAGGCTCTGCGCGCCGTTGGTCACCTTGCGGATCCGCGCGTCGAGCAGGAACGCCGACCACCGCGCCCTTGGTGTAGTAGCTGATCGACGTGTTCGGCGAGTTCTCGTCGGGCCGGTAGTACTTGATCCACGCGTCGAACGAGGCCAGCTCCACCGACTGCACCAGCGCGGCCGGGCGTCGTCTGCAGCTCCTCGATCTTCGGCCGACAGCGAGTCCAGGAACTCGTCGCGCGTGACAGCCCGGCGCGGTGCACGAGCAGGTCGCCGTAGTAGTCGGTGACGCCCTCGGCAATCCACAGGCTCCGGGTGTGGACCTCGTTCTCGTAGTCGAACGGCCCGAGCTCCACCGGCCGCAGGCGCTTGACGTTCCAGGCGTGGAAGAACTCGTGGCTGGCCAGCTCGAGCCAGGCCATGTACGGCCGCCGCGTGCGCGTCGGCCCAGCGGCTGCGCCATCAGCACGGTCGAGTTCTTGTGCTCGAGACCGCCGCCGGCTCTCGGTGAGCACGTTCAGGAACAGGTACTTGTCGTACGGCAGGCTGCCCCAGATCCGCCGGTGCTCGCGCACGATCGCCTCGAGGTCCTTCGCCGCGCGGGCGCCGTCGAACACGCCGCCCTCGCCCTCGTTCACGAGGTAGTGCGGCTTGCCGTCGACGGTGAACTCGTAGACCGGCGGGATTGCCGACGCAGGATCGGCGAGTCGACCAGCGTGTCGAAGTCGGGCGCGCGGTAGCGATGCGCGCCGCCGGCATCTCGGGCAGGCCGGTCATCGACTGCGCGCCAGCCGGCGGGCGGCTCGAGCACGACCTCGTGCGGGCGCGGCGAGCGATCGGCCAGCGTCATGAACGTCGGCGCGCCGTTGATCAGCGCGAAGCCCGCCTCGACCCAGTTGGTGCGCACCGACATCTCGCGGGCGTAGACGCGATAGTTGACGGTGACGGTCGGCGCGCCGCCGGTCGTCGACGCGCCAGCGGTTCTTGTCGGACTTCTCGACGGCCAGCGCGCGGCCGTCGCGGCCGGCGGCCGTCACGCGCTCGACGTTGCGCGAGTACTCGCGCACCAGGTAGGAGCCCGGCGTCCACACCGCCATCATCAATTCGACTGACGGCTGCCGGCCGGTGGGCACCGCGGCCGTCACCTCCACGTAGTGGGTGTGCGGCGCGGGAAAGCTGAGCGTGTAGCGGATCGGCTCGGCGGTCTGCGCGAAAGCGGGAGCGTCGGTCATGAGCAGCGTCGCGGCCAGGAGCACGCTGAAAGCCATGTGCCGTGTTGCCATGTCCGCATTCTATAGCTGGCGAGGCTCCGCTTCGCGCGGGCAGGGCTCAACGGCCCGCGGGGCCGAGCCACGCGTCGCGAAAGCGTTTGTGCGCGGCCGTCAGCGCCTGTCCCGTGTCTTCGATCGGCACCACCTCGCGGCGCGGATCCTCGGCCAGGCGAATCGTGGACGAGACCCGCTCGCCGCGGCGTTCGAACGAGATCGACAGCTCCTCACCGGGCTTGCCCTGCGCGATGCGTTTGCGAAGCTCGGCCTCGGACGCGACCGCCGCTCCACCCAGCGCCACGATTACGTCGTCGCGCTCGAGGCCGGCGTCGAAGGCGGGCGATCCGGCGGGTACCACGGCGCCAATCCGCACGCCGTCGGATGCATCCGCCAGGCGCAGGCCGCCGATGAAGGCGCCGCTTCCGGGCAACGGCCGCAGCACCAAGCCGGCGCGCGACGAAGAGCGTCTGGTAGTCCACGACTTCGTGGCCCTGGATGTAGCGCGAAAAGAAATTGTTGGCGAAGGCGGCATCGCCCGACACCTCCGTGAGCGCGCGCTTCAGATCGTCCATCGTGTAGGGCTTGTCCACGTAGCCAGGCGCTTTCCCGCCAGGCTTTCCGTGCACCTGCCACAGCGCGCGCATGCAGGGTATCCAGCGTGACGCGTCCGTTCGAGCGGTCGCGCAGCGCAAGATCCAGCCCCAGTCCGATCGCTTCGCCCCAGGTGTAGTACGAGATGAAGGTGTTCTCGAAGTTGGTGCGGTCGATCGCCGCGGCCGCGTCGGTGAATGGCGCGTGCTGGCTCACCTGCTCGGCCGTACGCACCTGCCGGCCGGGACCCGTCAGCACGTCGTTGACCGCACGGCCCATCTCCTGCGCGAACTCGCGCACGTTGGTCAGTCCCGCACGCGTGGTGATGAGCGGGCCGTAATAGTTCGTGAAGCCCTCGGCGAACCAGAGTTCGCCGGAGACGTTGGCATCCTCGAAGTTGAAGGGCTCGAGCGACGCCGGCCGGATGCGCTCCACGTTCCAGGAGTGGAAGAATTCGTGCGCCATCGTGTCCAGCAGATCGATCCGGCTCGCGCGAATGGACGACCCGGACGTCACGATCGTGCTGTTGCGGTGTTCCATCGCGTCGCCGTCCGCCCACGGCAGATAGTCGGCGATGAACGTATAGGTGTTGCCGTCGAAGGGCGCGAACTCGCCGAAGACGTTGCGCGCCTCGCGCACCATCTTCTCCACGTCGCGCACGAAGCCATCGAGCTCCGAGCCGTCGCCGCGGTGGTGCACCGCCACCCGGAACTCCGGCTTTCGCGCGCCGTCGGGGACCACGAAGGTGCGCAGGTCGAAGGCGCCGAACTCCGACGGGCTGTCCATCAGGGTACTGCAGGTTGGGTGCGGTGAAGGTGTAGGGATCGGCGCCGGGAAAGAGCTGCGTGGCCACGCGCCAGCTGGTCCCGGGCGGCGGCTCGAATCGCACCTGCGCGGGGCGCTCGCCGAGACCCCGCGCCCACATCAACGCCGCCGGCATGTTGATGTGCGCGTGCGTGGCGTCGATGGCCAGGTAGGTGCCGTCCACCAGGTCGCCGAACACCCGATAGGCCACGCGCACCGAGCCCCCCGGCTGCTGCACGTCCCACTGGTGTGGGTTGGGCCTCGTGTAGGCCAGCCGCTGCCCCGCGCCGTCGGTGATCACTACGTCGAACACGTTTTTCGCGAACTCGTGCGTCGCGTAGCGGCCCGGCGACGAGCGGCTCATGCGCAGCTGCAGCGTCCCGGGTGACAACTCCGGGAACGTCACCTCGACGTTCATCAGACGGTGCGCCCGCTGAGGGAAACTGAGCGTATAGGAAACGGGGGCCTGCGCCAGCGCCGCGGTGGCGACAAAGAGCCAGCATGCCGCGGCCACGGCCGCGCGTGTGCCGCGACACGGCGCGGTCACTGACAGCCCTCGATCTGATCGAAGAGCCGCTTCGAGAGGCCGATTTCAGGCGCACGCAGGCGGTGCACCTGGTTCTTCTCCACCGCGTACCGGATACGGAAGCCCTGCGTCCGCAGGCGCTCGGCCTGTGCCTGCATGGCCGATGCCCAGGACGGATCCTGGTCGCCGACGTGCATGAAGAGACACATCGGCTTCAGCACGTTGACCCGTGCCGGGATCCGAGTCGCTTTGAAAGAGACCCGGATAGCCCGTCACCGTGAGGAAGTACTGCGGGTACTTCGCGGCCACGTGAAACGCGCTCAAGCCGCCGTTGGAGTGGCCCGCGACGTGCAGCTTGCCGCCGCGCACCTTGTAGTCCCGCAGGATGGCGTCCAGGAACTCGGGAAACACCCGATCGGCATCCTCGAAGAACAAACTGCCGTTGGGGGTCCCAGGGCTGATGACGATGTAGCCGCGCTTCTCGGCCTCGCCGCGCCAGTCGGTGTTGACGGTGTTCTCCGCGCCGCGCAACTGCTGGGGTCCGCCCGTGAAGACCAGCACCGCGGGGTAGGTTTTGGCCGCGTCATAGGCCGGCGGCAGCAGCACCTTGTAGGTCAGCGACAGGCCGCCGTAGCGGCCGGTCTTCTCGAGCAATTCCGCCGAGGCCGGGCTTGCCAGGAGTCCCACCGCCAGAGCCAAGAGGCACGCAGCGCGCATATGAAGTCTGCTTATACTACGGTCTCGATGGTCCGATTCTTACGCACAGGGACGCTCGCACTGGGTGTTCTGCTGGCTGCCTCGATCGCCGGCGCCGCCGACGTGCCTCTTGCGACCGCGGTCGAACGAGGAGACCTGCCGCGCGTGCGTGCGTTGATCGCGCAGGGGGTGGACGCGAATGCACGCCGCGTGGACGGCACCACCGCGCTCCACGCCGCCGTGCATGCCGACCGGCTCGACATGGTGCAGGCGCTGCTGGCGGCGGGCGCCATGGCCGCGGCCGCGGATCGATACGGCGTGACGCCCCTCTACCTGGCATGTCTCAACGGCAACGCCGACATCGTCGCGCGGCTGCTGGAAGCGGGCGTCGATCCGAACACGGCTGATCCGACGGGCGAGACCGCGCTGATGACGGCGGCGCGCACGGGTGTTCCCGCCGCCATGCGCGTCCTGCTCGACCGCGGCGCCCGCGTGGACGCGCGCGATCCGGAGTTCCAGCAGACGGCGTTGATGATCGCCGCCCGCGAAGGCCACGCGGGCGCCGTGAAGCTGCTGCTCGAGCACAAGGCCGACCCCAACGCGCAGACGCGCAAGGGCCCCGTGCCGCCCTTCGTTCCGCCGTGCAAGGGCACGGGTTGCGGGTCGGAAGGTGTCGGCATCAACAGGGGCGGCCTGCCCGATCGAGGCCGGCGCCTGGAGGCCAAGGGCGGCATGACGGCGCTGCTCTACGCCTCACGCGACGGCCATCTGGAGGTGGCGCGCCTGCTCGTGGCGGCCGGCGCCGACGTGGAGATGCCGGACGCCAACGGCATCCGCCCACTACTCACCGCGGCGCTCAACAACCGCCTGGACGTCGCGCGCTTGCTGGTCGATCAACGAGCCGACGTCAACGCCGACGACTTCTGGGGCCGTTCGCCGCTGTGGGCGGCCGTCGAGTACCGCAATCTCGACATGAACAACAAGGACCAGGACAGCCCGACCGACAACGGCGTGGACCGTGCGCCCGTCCTGGACTTCATCAAGGTGCTCCTCGACAAAGGCGCCAAGCCGAACGTCCGCACGCGCGAGGTGCCGCCCAGCCGGCGATGGCTGTACTCGCTCAACGACGTGTCGTGGGTGGACTTCACCGGCCAGACGCCGTTTCTGCGCGCGGCGCTCTCGGCCGACACGGCCACGATGCGGCTGCTGCTCCAGTACGGTGCCGACCCGAACCTCGCGACCCCTGCGGGCACGACGCCGCTCATGGCGGCAGCCGGCGTGAACTGGGTGGTGGCGCAGACCTACACGGAGTCGCCCGAGGCGCGGCTCAAAGCCGTGGAGTTGTGCCTGGAGCTGGGCGCCGATGTGAATGCGACCAACTCGATGGGGCTGACGGCACTTCTGGGCGCCGTGAATCGAGGCTCGACCGACATCATCGAGCTGCTGGCCAGGCGCGGCGCCAGGCTCGACGTCAAGGACAAGGAAGGGCGAACCGCGATGCGCTGGGCCGAGGGCGTGTTCCTGGCCGCGGTCGGAGCGGAGCGCAAGCCGGCCACGATCGCACTGCTCGAGAAGCTGGGAGCGCCGCGATGAGGATGGCGGGCTTCGCCGTCGCGGTCGCGGCGGTGATCGTCGCCGTCCAAGGGCACGCCGGCGCACAGCGCCCGCCGCAACCGCGGGTACAGTCTCAGCCGCCGTTGCCGTCGCAAAGAGTCGTCGAGCAGGTACTGCGTCACCTGCCACAGCGATCGAGCGAAGGCGGGCGGCTTGACACTGGCCGGGCTTGATATCGAGCAGCCGGGCACGGCCGCCGTCACCTGGGAAAAGGCGGTGCGGAAGCTTCGCACGGGCATGATGCCGCCGGCGGGAGCACCACGGCCGGACCGCGCGACGCTCGATCGCCTGGCCGCGCACCTGGAGTCCGTTCTGGACAAGCGTGCCGCAGTCGGCGCCCGATCCGGGCACGCGCGTGCTGCATCGCCTGAATCGCGCCGAGTATGCGAACGCCATCCGCGATCTGCTCGATCTCCCGATCGACGCCGCGTCGCTCCTGCCCGGCGACGACTCGGCGGAAGGCTTCGACAACATCGCCAGCGTCCTCAGCGTGTCGCCGGCCTTGATGCAGGCCTACGTCTCGGCCGCCGCGAAGATCAGCCGGCTGGCCGTTGGCGACCCGACGACGAGTCCCGGGATCGCCACCTACGCCGCCCCGGCCGGGCTCTCTCAGGCCGACCACCGCGAGGGCCAGCCGTTCGGCACGCGCGGCGGCATCGTGGTGCAGCACGTGTTCCCGCTCGATGCCGAGTACGGCTTTCGCGTAGGCCGCACCGGGTCCGGATTCGGCCTGACCGCGGTCGGCGGCGACGAGCAGGTGGAGATCACGTTGGACGGCGAGCGGCTGCGGGTGCTGGGCCGCGACGCGCGCGAGGTCCGCATCAAGATTCCCGCGGGGCCGCACAGCGTCGGCGTGGCGGTGATGCGCAAGGCCAACGCCCGCGGCGTGGACGACCTGTTCGAGGAATACGCCATGAGCGTCGGCGTCTCGAACGTGTCCATCACGGGGCCCTTCGCGCCGACGGGGCCCGGAGATACGCCGAGCCGGCGGCGCATCTTCGTCTGCCGGCCGTCGGGGAGCGCCGACGAGCTGCCGTGCGCGCGGCGGATCCTTGCGCGCCTCTCCACGCGCGCCCTGCGGCGGCCGGTGCCTGAAACGGACCCGACCATCGACACGCTGCTTGGCTTCTACCGATCAGGCCACGACCTTCGCGGCTTCGAGGCGGGTGTCCAGTACGCGCTGGCGCGGCTGCTCGTCGATCCGCAGTTCGTGTTCCGCTTCGAGCACGAGCCGGCGACCCTGCCGGTGGGGGCCGTGTACCGGGTCAGCGATCTCGAGCTGGCCTCGCGGCTCTCCTTCTTCCTGTGGAGCAGCCTGCCCGACGATGAGCTGCTGAACGTGGCGGCCGCGGGGCGCCTGCGCGACCGCGCGGTGCTGGAGCAGCAGACGCGCCGCATGCTGGCCGACCCCCGGTCGCGCGCCATCGTCGACAACGTGGGCGGACAGTGGCTGCTCGTGCGCGACGTCGCGAACGTGTCGCCCGCGTCGAGGGAGTTCGACGGCAACCTGCGCTACTCCTTCCGCCGCGAAACGGAACTGCTGTTCGAGTCGATTCTGCGCGAGGATCGCAGCATCCTGGATCTGCTGCAGGCGGACTACACGTTCCTGGACGAACGGCTCGCGCTGCACTACGGCGTGCCCAACGTCCGCGGCAGCCGGTTCCGCCGCGTGACGGTGACCGACCCTGCCCGCCGCGGGCTCCTGGGTCACGGCAGCGTGCTGACGGCGACGTCGGTGGGCAACCGCACATCTCCCGTGAAGCGCGGCAAGTGGATTCTCGAGAACCTGCTGGGCGCGCCCGTGCCGTCGCCGCCGCCCGGTGTCGAGGTCGCTCTCGACCCCGCGAAGCCGGGCGAGGCGCCGACCTCCATGCGTCAGCGCATGGAACGTCACCGGGCCAACCCGGCCTGCGCGTCGTGTCACGCGGTAATGGATCCCATTGGTTTCTCCCTGGAGAACTTCGACCTGACCGGGAAATGGCGTGAGGCCGACGGCGGCGTGCCCGTGACCGCCTCGGGTAGACTGGCCGATGGGACGGCCATCGACGGGCCGGCCGGGCTTCGGCAGGCGCTGCTGGATCGACGGGAGGCCTTCGTGGCGACGGCCACCGAACGGCTCCTGACCTACGCGCTGGGCCGGAAGGTCGAGCCCTTCGACATGCCGGCCGTGCGCGCGGTGGTGCGGGATGCGGCGCGCGAGGACTACCGGTTCTCGGCGCTCGTGGCTGGAATCGTGCGGAGCACGCCGTTCCAGATGAAGAAGAAGGTGGGAGGGACACAGCCGTGACGTTCATCACGAAGAGGCATCTCTCGCGGCGGACGTTTCTCAAGGGCACCGGCGTCTCGCTGGCGCTGCCGCTGCTGGAGTCGATGGTGCCCGCGCGCACGGCCCTGGCTCAGACGGCTGCGACGCCCAAGACGCGGCTCGGCTGCATCTACATTCCGCACGGCGCCACCATGGACAAGTGGACGCCGGCTGCGGAGGGCACGGGCTTCGAGTTCTCCGAGATCCTGAGGCCGCTGGAACCGTTCCGGGACCGCGTCACCGTGGTCAGCAACCTCGCGCACAAGGGCGTGGCGCCGTGGACCGGTGAAGACACCGGGGGCGCGGAGAACCACGTGCGTGCCGCCGCGGTGTTCCTCAGTGGCGCCCATCCCGTGAAGAAGAACGAAGCGTTCGTCGGTGTGACCGTCGATCAGGTGGCGGCCGCGCACGTCGGGCAGGACACGCCCCTGCCGTCGATCGAGCTGTCGATGGAGCCGCTGAACCTGACGTGCGGCGACGCCGGCTTCACCTGCGCCTATCGCAACACGCTGTCGTGGAAGTCGGCCACGCTGCCCTTGCCGATGGAGAACAACCCGCAGATCGTCTTCGAGCGGCTGTTCGGCGACGGCAGCACGGACGCGCAGCGGCAGGAGCGCCGCCAGCAGGCAAAGAGCCTGCTGGATTCGATCCGCGACCAGGTGCCATCGCTCGAGAAGGACCTCCCGGCCGGCGACCGCCGGCGCCTGCGCGACTACCTGGAAGAGGTGCGGGAGATCGAGCGGCGCGTCCAGCAGGTGGACGCCAAGCTGTCGGCCAATCTCGACCTGCCCGAAGTGCCCTCAGGGATTCCGGTGAACTTCGAGGACCACCTGAAGCTGATGTTCGACCTGCAGGTGCTGGCCTACAAGGCCGACGTCACGCGGATCTCCACGCTGATGCTGGCCCGCGAGAACAGCAACGCCGTGTACCCCGGAAGCGGCGTGCGCGAGGGATTCCACAACGCGTCGCACCACTCCAACGAGCGGCGCAACATGGACCAGTTCGCGGTGCTCAACCAGTACCACATCAAGACGCTGACCTATTTCCTGGAGAAGCTGCGCGCCACGCCCGACGGCGACGGCAACCTGCTGGACCACTCGATGGTGCTCTACGGCAGCAGCCTCAGCGACGGCAACGAGCACGACTACGATCCGCTGCCGGTGCTGCTCGCCGGCGGAGCCTCGGGCCGCCTGAAAGGCGGACGCCACGTCCGCTACGCCCCGCACACGCCCATGTCCAACCTGCTCCTCAGCATGCTGGACATGATGGGCGCGAAGGTGGACGCGATCGGCGACAGCACGGGCCGCTTGGATCTCTGAGCGGTAGCCGCCGGTCTTTAGACCGGCCTCAGTCTTGTGATTCCGTAGCCGCCGGTCTTTAGACCGGCCTCAGTGTGAGTTGTCGCCGCTGGCCTCAGACCGGCCCCAGCGGCCCGTCGATTGCTCCATCCACGGCATGTGGCCAAGCAATCCCCCACGCATCAAGGCGTTCCCCTATCGCGGATGCCGTCGCTATCTCATTACGATGACGACCTGTTTCAGGGCGCGGCATTTTTCGATTGCCGAGCACGCGAGAACCCTTTCATCGGAGATTCCTCCATTCTTCGCCGCCCGACACTTCGAAGTGCTTGCGTACTGTGTCATGCCCGACCACCTGCACCTGCTGCTGGAAGGGACGTCAGAAGACGCCGACCTACGCGAGGCTGTGCGCGCCTGGAAACAGTGGACGGGCTACGACTGGAAGCAGCGCACCGGGTCGCGTCTATGGCAACCGGGGTTTCACGATCGCGTGATGCGCGACGGCGACGACGCTCGCGCGGTCGTGGCCTACGTGCTGCGGAACCCTGTCAGGGCTGGACTGGTGAAGACGGCGCGGGACTATCGGTGGTCGGGTTCGTTACGCTTCACGCTGGCAGAGCTCGAGGAATACGGGGGACAGTGGACGCCCGATTGGAAACGCTGACGCTGGGGCCGGTCTGAAGACCGGCGGCTACGTACACCAAAGCACCAAGCACTAACTAAGGACCAGTCTTCCTGAGATCGATCGCCGGGTTGCGGTCGAAGAAATTGAAGGGCCGCAGCCGGAACGAGTGCCAGAGTGTCGGCATCACCGGCAGATCCTCGATCCGCGTCAGATGGTGCATGCCGACGTTCACCCAGACCACGATGTCCTGGTTCCTGATGGCGCGGTTACGGGCCGCCCACACGGCAAGCCCGTCGTCGCCGCGGCTGCCCACGACGTACTCGCCTGCTGCATAGCGCTCGCTCGGCTGATACGGCGTGACCCACAGATCGTGCTGGAGATAGCGTGCTCGCCGCGCCGGCCAGTCCTGCGGATCCATCAGCAGCCGCGCGTGGTTGGCGGCCAGCACTTCGTACGACACGGGATTCCCCACCACGTTGGTCCGGCCCTCGTTGACCACCCGCATCTTGGCGGGCCCTGCGTGGGAGTCGATTTGCGCCGCCGCTTCCGTGTCGGCGATGCGAGGCTCCACCACGTAGATGCTCCGCCGCAGCGAGCCGGGCGGCAGCTGTGAGGGGCGATAGACGTCGTGGTTGAAGCTGTTGGTCTGCCCGTCCACGTCCAGATCGAGCCGGAAGTTGAAGTGGTGGTCGTGGTGCACGGCCACCAGGTTGGGCGCCACCAGCGTGCCGTGACGCGTGTCGTCGGCCGCCGTCGGATCGCTCATGCGCCGTGACGGCACGCCCTTCAGGGCGGCGATCCCCGTGGCGCCCACGCGCACCTCGATCTCGGCGGCGTCGTTGAAGACCCAATCGAACAAGTAGTCGTAGTTCCCAATCGCGGCGGCCATCCTGACCACCAGCTCTACGCCGGCGCGCCCTTCGTAGGTCTGGTTCACACCTTCGTAGTGCCGCCACGCCGGTTCGCCTCCGCTGCGTTCGAAGACGCACAGCGCGTTGGCCACCGTGAGTGGCTCGCCCTTGTCGGTGCTGAACACGGCCGGCAGGAACGTCGCCGTCGCCGGACAATCGACCCCAGGCGCCAGGGCGGTGGCCGACGACCCCGCGCCGTATTCGCCGGTGTCGAAGTAGGTGCGGGTTTGCCAGCCGTAGTCGGGGTCCATGTACGGCACGAACATCTCCGACAGGTAGCCCTGATAAAGCACGGGCCGTTCGACCCCGCCGTCCAGCCAGCGTACCAATGACACGATCGTCCCAACGCGGGGATCGACGCGTGCGTGGAAGCGCCACTGTCCCCACGCGATCTCGTGGCCGGTGATGCGGACGTTGGAGCCCTCGGGTTGTGCCAGCAGCGTCGGCTTGCGGGCTTCCCGCACCGCACCGATGGCCGCCTGTTCGTAGTTGCCGTTGCCTTCGGCCGGCGGCACGACGCCGTCGTCCGTGACGCTCAGCACCTCGCGCCGGCGCAGATCCACCAGCGCGTACAGGCGCTCGATCGGAACATTCCACACGTTGGTGGTCGAACGGCGCGTGTCGAAGCAGCCCACCTTCACGAGCCGCTTGCCCTCGTGTTCGGGGAGGCCGTAGTAGCCCGCGGTGAATGGCGCGCAGAAGACCTTTGTGAGATCGGTCACGCCCCGGCGCTCGAGCGCGGCCTTGAACTGCGCGTTCTCGAGCACCGCCTGCGTGCCCCCGATCTCCGAGCTCGTGATCGGCGGCTCGGCCCCGGGCTCGCTCGGTCACCGAGACGAGCCGCCGTTGGGCCAGGTCCACCACCACTTCATAGGTCGTGGTGGGCGTCATCGCCTGGACGCGCGCCTGGCGCGCCAGGACCGCCGGCGGCTGCCACGCCAGCACCTCGGACTTGGAGGGTTCGTGCAAGGTCACGGAGTGGAAGGCGGCCTGGGCCAGGCGAGCGTCGCCTTTCGCCACTTCGGCAAGCGCGCGGATCTCGTCTGGCGTCAGGGGATCGAGCGGGTGCCGCGCCGCCGCGACGGTCGCGGGCGCGCTCGGCGGCCGATCGGCTGGCGCCGGCGACTGGCACGCCGGCAGCACCGTCAGACAGAGCACCAGGCCCACGCAGCTCGCTTTCGTCATGTGTCGATCCTCCACAGCGGCAGCGGGCGGCCGCGCTCGTGCCTGCGCAACGTGCGCAGGACCACGTCGGCCATCATGTCCAGGAACACCGGGTCGTCGTTGACGGTCTCGGCGCGCGCCATGGCCAGGCCGATCTCGCGGCAGACGGCCGCGGCCTCGTGGTCGAGGTCGTAGAGCACCTCGATGTGGTCGCACACGAAGCCGATGGGGCACAGGACGGCCGCCTGCAGTCCCGCCGCGCGGGCGTCCCGAAGGTAGTCGCACACGTCGGGCCCGAGCCACGGGTCCTCGGGTCTCCCGCTCCGGCTCTGGTACACGAGGGCGTAGTCCGGAAACCCCGCGGCGTCCGCCACGAGCCTCGCCGACTCGGCCAGCTGCTCGCGATAGCGCGACCGCTCGGCCATCGCGGTTGGAATGCTGTGCGCGGTGAAGACCAGCCGCGCCTGGCTCGCCACGGCGGCAGGCAGCCGGGCGCGCGCCTTCTGGACGTGCGCGGCGTTGGCCGCCACGAACCCGGGGTGCGCGAACCAGCTGTCCACGAAGGTCACCTCGACGTCGGCGTTTGCCTGCGCGCGCAGCTCCGCCCTGGCGGCCATGACGTTCTCCCGGTACTGCTGGCAGCTCGAGTAGGAGTGCTGCGCGGCGGCGATGAACCCGACCGCGCGCCGAACGCCGGCCCGGTGCATGTCGCGCAAGTGTGTCGGGCAGCAACGGATGCCAGTTGCGCATGCCGACGTAGACCGGCAGCGGATGCCCTGCGCGAGCCAGGCGCTGCTCGAGGCCACGCGCCTGGCGCCTGGTGATCTCCGTGATGGGCGACACCCCGCCAAAGAGCTCGTAGTGACGCGCCACGGCCTCCACGCGCTCGGGCGCGACGCGCCGGCCCCGCAGCACGTTGGCCAGAAAGGGACGGATCTCGTCGAGGCCGCCGGGCCCGCCGAAGGACACCATCAGGACCGCACCGAAGACGGGATGCGCACGCGGCAAGACCCGACATTCTATGATCAGCCTAAGATGCCGGATGGCGACGGCCTTTCCCGAGGTGCATCCAGGCGTGCGGATGTGGCTGATCGATCTCGACGCGCCGGAGACGGACGCCAACTCGGCATTGTTGTCGAGCGATGAAACAGCGCGCGCGGCGCGGTTTGTCTTCGACCACCACCGGCGGCGGTTCGTCGCGGGCCGGGCCGCCTTGCGCCGGATCCTCGGTGCCGAGGTCGGACGCGAGCCAGAAACGCTGGCCTTCGAGTACAGCCCCGCTGGCAAACCCTCGCTCCCGCGCGGCGAGCCGGACGTCCACTTCAACCTCTCGCACTCGGACCAGTGGGCGCTCGTGGCCGTGACGCGCATCGGCGCCGTGGGGGTGGACATCGAGAAGCGGCGCCCGCTGGCCGACGTGCTGAGGCTCGCGCAAACGGCCTTCTCGGCGAACGAACTCGAGGAGCTGCGGGGCGTGGCTCCCTCGGGGCGCGAAGACGCCTTCTTCGCGGGGTGGACGAGGAAAGAGGCCTACATCAAGGCGAGAGGCGACAGGCTGTCGCTGCTCGGTGATTTCGACGTGTCGCTCGCATCCGAAGGGCCGCGGCTGACGCGTGTCGCGGGCAGGGCCTCGGAGACGGAGCGATGGGCGCTGGCTTCCTTCGTGCCGCTGGAAGGCTACGCCGGCGCGCTGTGCGTGGAGCGCCCTACTTCTTCGACTCCTTCGGCGGGTCGAAAGTGACTTTCTTGCCCTGATCGGCGATGACGGCCGGGAGGTCTCCCGGATACCAGGTACTCGAGGTGGCAGCTCTCGCATGCCTTGTCGATCTCGGAGCCGGCGTCCAGGATGCCGTCGGCGTTGCGCGCTTTCACGATCTTCAGCGCGTTGAGCGACGCCACGCGCAGCGCATCGGCGTGTCGATTCCACTTGCCGCGGTCCGCGGCGATCTTCGCGTCGATCTCCGGACCGGCCAGCTCCGGGTGCCGCTCGCCCGGACGCAGCTCCAGCTTGGGCACATCCGCGGGCTCCGCTGGTCGCGGGATCATCAGCAGGTTGGCGCTTTCGGCGAGCTGCCACGCCCCTCGCTCCACCTTGGTCCAATCCTCGTCGCTCACGGGCGTGGTGTGGCTGGTGCCGGTCGTGCTCGAGTCGAACACCACCGCGTCGAACACCAGGTCGGCTGTCGGGTCGATGAAGTGCGTCATCAGCTCGCGGATGGTGAGCGACGGCTTCATGTCGGCCGACCACGCGTTGGCTGGCGGCTGCGGAGCGGCCGCTGGCTGAGATGTGCACTGTGCCAGCAGCGCCGCGGAGCAGATTCCCGCCACCACGAGGACCATCTGGCCGAAAGGGATGACGCGCGCACGAACGCTCATACGTTCGATGCTAGCTGCCCGAGCCAGCGGCTCGATCTGACAAGTCCGTGAATTTCTCGTCAGATTCGATGCAAGACATGGATAAATGATGAGAATCGGGGCGGATTAGGACATGGCTGGTTATTCGGAGACGCCGTTGGCCAGGAAGCTGGGCCTCACCCGGCCACTCACGATTGTCACGATCAACGCGCCCGGCGACTACCGTCGATGGCTCGGCGATCTCCCCAACGGAGTGCGGCTCGCCGATGGCCTTCGCGGCACGGGACCACTGTCCGCGGTCCACCTGTTCGACACCAGGCGCGACGCAATGGCGCGGCGCCTGGCGGCGCTGCGCACACGGCTGGAGCCGGCGGGCTTCGTGTGGGTGTCATGGCCGAAGAAGGCGTCCAAGGTGGCGACCGACATCACCGAGGACGTCATCCGCGAGGTGGCCCTGCCCATGGGATTCGTGGACGTGAAGGTGTGCGCGGTCACAGACGTGTGGTCCGGGCTGAAGCTGGTCATCAGAAAGAGCGAGCGACTGAAGAACGGTTGAACGCCTGGTGTTGACTACAGGTGTAATCACCTGCTAGGCTCCTGGTGACGACATGAGTAGTCAACGTGGTCCCAAGACCGTCGGCGACCAGGAACTCGCCCTGCTGCGCTACGTGAGCGAGCACAACGACGCCACGGTGGGCGAAGCTGCGGCCGGCTTCGGGCAGCCGCGGCAGCTGGCACGTTCCACCGTGCTGACCATGATGGAGCGGCTGCGAAAAAAGGGTTACCTCGGCCGCCGGCTGGTGGACGGCGTCTATAGATACACGCCACGGTCATCGCCCAAGGCGGCAGTGGGCCGGGCGGTGGAATCGTTCGTGAACCGGGCGCTCGGCGGGTCTATCTCGCCGTTTGTCGCCTATCTCGCCGACCGAGAGCAGCTATCGGACGTGGAGCTGGCCGAGCTGGAGATCGTGCTCGCCCGCTTGCGGCGACGGCGACCCGCGAAGGATTGAACATGTGGATTCCACTGATCGACGCGACGTCATGGGTTGGCGAGCGGTTGATCACGGGCTCGCTGCAGGGCGCCCTCGTCATCGCGCTCGTGTGGGCCGCGTGCCGCTGGATTCCGCGCGTGCCCGCGTCGCTGCAAGTCTGGGTGTGGTGGCTCGTGGCGCTGAAGCTGACCCTGACGTTGGTGCCTGTGCCAGCCCTCCCGCTACCCCTGCTGCCGGCTGCCGAAGCTGGTGCGATTCCTGAGGCAGCCGTCGCAGCGTCCGACAACGCCGGTGCGACGGCCGCCGTCGCAGCGCCCGACAACGTCGGTGCGAGTTCGGGGTTTGCTGATGTCCGTCTTGCGGAAACCAGCCGGCAAGCCGGAAGCCGGCAGCCGGAAGCCGACAAACTGGGTAGCCATTGTGATCATCGCGTGGCTGGTTGGAGTCGCCATGCACGGCGCCATGCTGCTGCACGCGGCGGTGCGCCTGCACCGTCTCGTGCGGAGCGCCTGGCCGCTTTCGAGCGAGGACCTCGCGCCGGTGTCGGCTTTGGCGGTCTCGCTCGGCTTGAAACGCGTTCCGCGGGTGCGCGCCTCCAGGGACGTCAGCGTGCCTCAGGTCGTCGGCTGGCGAAACCCCGTGGTGCTGGTGCCGACAGACGCTACCTCTCGCTTCACGTCCGACGAGTGGAGGATGGCCCTTGCGCACGAGCTGATGCACGTGCGCCGCCGGGACGTGTTGCTGGGATGCGTACCAGCCCTTGCTGAGCGGCTCTATTTCTTCCACCCGCTGGTCCGGATGGCGGCTCGTGAATACGTCACAGCCCGAGAGGCCGCGTGCGATGCGGCCGTTGTGCAGGCGCTGGAAGTCCAGGCCGGCGACTACGGCCGCCTGCTGGTGCGGATTGGCGTGGGTCGATCCAGGTCCGTGTTCGTGGCCTCCTCGGCCCCGTCCTCGGCGTCGTGCCTCAGAAGGAGATTGGACATGCTGCAACACATCCCATCGAGAACCACTTCCCGGCTGTTGACGGCGTGCGTGGCCGCCGCGGCGGTGGTGGCGCTTGCACCCGTGCGAATCGTGGCGGGGCCGTCGCAGGACCTGCCGGCGCTGCCGGCCGCACCCGCACGGCCGGCGGCCCCCGCGGTACCTTCGGCGGTACCGCTGCCGCCAACTCCGCCCACTGCCCGAGCGGCGGCACTGCCGCCGGCAGCACCACGACACCCAGCGCCTCCCGCGCCGCCGGCACCGCCAGCGCAGGCCGCACCGGCCGCCCCAGGGGCCATCCCGGTTGCGCCTCCGCCACCACAGGCACCACAACCACCTCAAGCACCACGGCGTCTCCGCAGCCACAAGCGCCGCAGCCCCCACAGCCTCCTGCCCGGCCGAGGTCAGACGAGGTCGTGCTTCGCTTGAAGAGCCCGTCAACCGAAAGCGAGGCCATCGACAACGCGCTGCGCGTGCTGGAAACGCAGCTCGTGCAAATCGACGAGCAAGTAGCCGCCGCGTCGGCCCGGCTCACCGAACAGGACCGAAGCGATCTGGCGCAGACGCGCCGGAGCCTTGAAGAACTGGTGCGGCTGGTCACCGCCCAGGCTCGGAGTGGCCAGAACACCCAGCAGCGCGCGATGCAGCTGAGTCTGCAGATGGCGAATTTGAACCGTCAGAAAGAGCAGCTGATGGAGCAGCAGAAGGCGGTCGAGAACCAGATCCGCTCGTTGAACGCCGAGTTCGAACGGATGAAGGCCGAGCTGCGTTCGGCGGAAGAAGCAGCGAAAAAGCGCTGACGGACGCGGGGCGTAGGAGGGACTGGACAGGGTCCAGTGCTGCACTGAATTGCAGAAGGCGGCAGGGTTGGGAAACACTATGCGCCCGATGCCTGAAGCACCTGACCCCGCCTCCTTGATGGCCAGCGCGGCCGCTATCCGCCCGACTCTCGAAGCCAATGCCAGCGAGACCGACGCGGGACGCCGCCTGGCCGAGGGTAACGTGCGTGCGCTGCGCGACACCGGGCTCTGCCGGCTGATGGTGCCCCGCCGCTTCGGCGGCCACGAGACCAGCATCCGTACCTACATCGAAGTGATGGCCGAGCTTGGGCGCGGGTGCGCGTCCACAGCCTGGGTCGCCAGCCTCATCAACGTGTGCGCGTGGCTGGCCGCCCTTTTCCCGGAGCAGGCGCAGCGGGACGTGTGGGGCGCGGATCGCGACGCGTGGGTGGCCGGTTCGCTGGCCCCGCTCGGCGAGGCCACGCCCGTTGACGGCGGCTGGCGCGTGACGGGCCGGTGGCCGTGGGCGTCGGGCTGCCTGCACGCGCAGTGGGCCGCGTGCGGCTTCCACATAAAGGATGCCTCTGGCGGGTTCGCCAACCTGGGCCTGTCGCTGATGCCGATGAGCGATGTGAGCATCGAGGACACGTGGTTCGTCGCCGGCATGAAAGGGACGGGCAGCAACACCATCGTGGCCAACGGCGCGTTCGTGCCCGAACACCGCTTCCTGCCCTACCCCCAGGCCTTCGCGGGTGTCTACCGGACGGAACATCTCGACGAATCCGTTTATCGATCCGCGCTCGTTCCGGTGACGGTGTTGATTCTGGCCGGCGCCCAGCTGGGCGCCACGCGGGCGGCTCTCGATCACGTGACCGCGCACGCGGGAAAGCGGGGAATCACGCACACCACGTTTCCCATGCAGCGCGACTCGGCAGGCTTCCAGATGCAGGTGGCCGAAGCGTCGATGAAACTGGACTCGGCGTTCATGCACGTGCGGCGGGCTGCGGACGACATCGACCGCGCGGCCGGAGCGTCAGAGCAGCTGGATCTGGTGGCACGGGCGCGCGTGCGGATGGACACCGCCCTGGCGGCCAAGTACTGCCGCGACGCCGTGGAACTGCTGGTAGCCGCGCACGGCACGTCCAGCTTCGGCGACTGGAACCGGCTGCAGCGGCTATGGCGTGATATTCACGTGGCCAGCCACCACGCAATCACGGAGTGGCAGGTAAACCTCGAGGTGTACGGGAAGGCGCTGCTCGGCGTGGAGCCCAACATTACCCATCTCATCTAGAACCACCCCAACGCGTTGGGAAACAGCGGGGCCCCGGTAGACCACCAGGGTTTTCGGGCCAGACGGCATGTCGCTTGCTCCCTCCTAGACATGCCCCTGTTTGTCCGCTCGAAACTCATCCGTGCCGCCCTCGCCGCAGTAATTGCGGTCACGCTTGGAGCGGTGACCAGCCTGGCGCAGAAACGGGCCGCGCCAGACCTTCTGGCCACGCAAGTGCTGCTCGACCGGGCCGGATTCTCGTCGGGTGAAATCGACGGGCGCGGCGGGCGGAACACACAGGCCGCTATCAGCGCGTTCGAACGCGAAACTCGCACCACAGTTACCGACGCGCTTGCGGCCGCCACGGAGCCTGCGACCGTCACCTATGCCATCAGCACCGAAGATGCGGCGGCGCCGCTCACGCCGGTGATTCCTGAAGACATGATGGAGAAGGCGAAGCTGAAGCGGCTCGACTACACGTCGATCCTGGAGATGCTGGCGGAGCGGTTCCACGCCTCGCCCAATCTGCTGACGCGTCTCAACCCCGGCTCGAGGTTCGTCGCGGGCGAGCAGATCCAGGTGCCGAACGTCGTGGTGGTATCGCGTGCCGAAGCCGCTCCGGTTCCTGGAATCGTGGTACGGGTCTCCAAACAGCCCTCGGTGTTGACCGTCACCGATGCCGCCGGAAAGGTGCTGATGCACGCGCCGGTGACGAGCGGCAGCGAGCACGATCCGCTGCCGGTTGGTTCGTGGACCGTCACGGCAGTGGCTCGCAATCCGCCCTTCAACTACAACCCGGATCTCTTCTGGGACGCCGAGCCGGCGCACGCCAAGGCCAGGATTCCACCTGGACCGAACGGGCCGGTGGGCGTCGTGTGGATTGACATCACCAAGCCGCACTACGGCATCCACGGCACGCCCGAGCCCGGCACTGTGGGCCATACCAGCTCGCACGGCTGCGTGCGTCTCACGAACTGGGATGCGCTGCGCCTCGCGGCGATGGTTGGGAAGGGTACGAAGGTGGAGTTCGTCGAATGAGACGGAGGGGTGGCCAGCGACCCTCGTGGCTGGCGTACGCGGCGGGCGCTGGTTTCCTGGCCGGCGTGGTCGTGACGGCGGCCATCCGCCCTGCCGTGCATGTCGTCGAGCGCGCTCCTACACCGGCCGTCGTCGAAGTGCGGCCGAGTGCGAAGGAGACTCCCCCGGCCGTCGCGCCTCCGTCGCCTCCGAGTACGACCGCACCGCCGGCGATCTCGGCCGACCCTATTACGGACCTCCGAAGCCGACGGCTCACGCTTCCGGTCCGGAGCATTTCACCTGAGGACATTCGCGACAACTTCAACGAGATGCGGGGCGGCAGCCGGCGGCATGAAGCCATCGACGTCCTGGCTCCTCGCAACACGCCCGTGCTGGCCGTCGAGGATGGGAGAATCGCCCGGCTGTTTCTCAGCGACGCCGGCGGCATCACGATCTACCAGTTCGACCCCACCGAGACCTACGTCTACTACTACGCGCACCTCGAGGGATACGCCAACGGACTGAAGGAAAAGGACTCCGTCAACCGCGGGCAGCCGATCGGCTACGTGGGCACGACAGGAAACGCGCCGCGTGACACGCCTCACCTCCACTTCGCGATCTTCAAGATGACCGACGAGAAGCAGTGGTGGCGCGGGACCGCGATCGATCCGTATCTTGTGCTTCGTTAGTCGTTGTTCGTTAGTCGTGGGTCGTTCGGAG
>CAWEBF010000029.1:0-174438 GCA_963807235.1 uncultured Acidobacteriota bacterium | reverse complement strand
GCGGCTCATAGCCAAAACGAGAGCTGGCTCCGGAGGGGTAAGACCCTACATAAGAAAAGGGCTGGTCGCGATGGCCAGCCCTTTTCTTTTTGGCGCCGATTGTCCGAATTCATTTCGCCGCTGCTCCTGCCGCTCAATTCGACTTTGCGCGCTTTCCATCGACGTTCGATCAGCTTCTTGAGATCGCCCTAGAGCGGCAGGACACGGCCATGACCATTCTTCGACGTCCGTAGACGCGCTTCTCCAGCCACGCGGTCGATCGCATTCCATCGAAGCGAAACAATCTCGCCGCGTCTCCACCTGGATAGGTAGGCAAATCGCACAACGTCACTGATTGGCGCGGGCAGCTTCCAAACAAGGCGAATCGTCTTGTTCGTGCGTTCGATCTCCTCGTTCGCCCGTTCGAGCTGTCATTGTAGGCCGACACCATCACGGCCGATCCGAAGCTGATCGATTCTGGCTGAAACTTTGTGTCCTACCGCGCGTCGGGGTTATATTCCTAAGGGATGAGCGTGGCCATCAGGGCTGAAGCCGATGGCGAGCGCACTCGTTTGGTCCCCGCTGGCACCTTCGACCTGGCGCATGCGGGGGCGGTAGTGCGTGCCGTGGAGCAGGCCGAGCGGGACCTGATCGCCAGCGGTGACGTCGACCTCCACCTGTCGGCGCTCGAGCGCATCGATGGGTCGGGCGCCGTGCTGCTGGCGCGGCTGATGAACCGGCTCGAGGCACGCGGGCTCCGCACGCGTCTCATCGAGGATCAGAACCACCACGCCTTCCGCCTGATCACGCTCTATCGCGAGCGACGGGCAGAGGCCCAGCCGCAGCCGACCCGGATGATGAGCCTGCTCGCTCAGCTCGGGTTCGTGGCCGCTGCGATGCCAGGCAAGGTGACCGGCGCGCTGGACTTCCTCGGTCAGGCCGCCGCAGCGGTTCCGCAGGCCTTCGTGTCCCCTCGCTCGGTCGATTGGTCATCGTTGCCACGGCTGATGCAGGCGATCTGCGCGGACGCATTGCCGGTCACGTGCGCCGCGAACCTGCTCATCGGGCTCATCATCGGATTCCTCGGCGTCTCGCAGCTCGGACGGTTCGGCGCGGAGGTGTACGTTCCCGAGCTGGTCGTCATCGCACAATTTCGCGAGCTCGGGCCACTGGTCACCGCCCTCGTCGTGGCGGGCCGCTCGGGCGCGGGCCTGGCGTCGGAGCTGGCCACGATGCAGGTGTCGGAAGAAATCGACGCGCTGCGGTCGATGGGCTTCAACGCGGTGAGCTGGCTGGTCGTACCGCGCTGTCTTGCGCTCTTGGCCACTGTGCCGCTGCTGACGTGGATTGGCGACGTGTTTGCGCTCAGTGGCGGGCTCCTCGCCACGATCGTCAGCACCGACATGACGCCACGCGCCTACCTGCTCGGTGCCGAGCCCCACATCACCGTCGCGAACTTCCTCAACGGGATGATCAAGACGCCCTTTCTGGGGCTGATCATCGGGCTCATCGCCTGCAAGCAGGGTCTCGCCGCGCGCGGAGGAGCAGCGGCCGTCGGGGCGCGCACCACCAGCGCCGTCGTGATGGCCATGTTCGGCGTGATCGTGACCAGCGCGCTCTTCACGCTGTTCTTCACGCTGATGGGAATCTGAACATGCTCACGTCCCGGCCCCACATCGTCGTCGAGGACCTCCGGATCGGGTGGGGCTCCCGCGTGCTGATGGAGCACGTCAACTTCGAGGTCGAGCGCGGAACGACGCTGGCCATTCTCGGCGGATCGGGGAGCGGCAAGAGCACGCTGCTCCGGTACCTGATCGGACTGGAGCAGCCGATGGCCGGCCGCATCGATATCGACGGCGTCGGCGAGCCGCACGTCTACACCGGTGTGCCGCCGTTCGGCGTCCTCTTCCAATCCGGCGCGCTCTTCAGCTCTCTGACGCTGGCCGAGAACCTCGCGCTCCCGCTGACGACCTGGACGAACGTCCGCGGCCCCCTCGTACAGGATTTCGTGCAGGCGAAGCTTGATCTGGTCGGCCTCGGCGCGTTCGCGGGACACCTTCCGGGTGAGATTTCGGGCGGCATGAAGAAGCGCGCGGGCATCGCGCGCGCGATGATGATCGAGCCCGACCTGCTGTTCTTCGACGAGCCCTCCGCCGGGCTCGACCCGATCAGCGCGGTCGAGCTCGATCACCTGATCGTCACGCTCAGTCGCAGCCTCGGGATTACCGTCGTCATCGTGACCCACGAGCTGCCGAGCATCTTCCTGGTCGCCGACAACTGCATCGTGCTCGACAAGGAGGCCAAGGGCATCGTGGCCCGCGGCGATCCCCGGCGGCTGCGGGACGAATCGGCGATCCCGTTCGTGCACAACTTCTTCACGCGGTCCTCGCCGAGCGCGTCCGCGGCCCGGGAGAGATGAATCATGGCGGTTGAGAAGAGCTATGCGCGCCTCGGGTTGTTCCTCGTCATCGCAATCGTCGTGATCCTCGCGACGGGGCTGCTCTTCATCCAGCGGATGCGGAGCCGCGAGGTCATCGAGCTCGTCACCTATACGCAGGAGAACGTCGCCGGTCTCGACATTTCGAGCGCGGTGCGTTACCGCGGCGTACCCGTGGGACGGGTGTCGAACCTGCAGGTGGAACCGGGAGGCCGCACGATTGAAATCGACTTCGAGCTCTTCACCGATCGCCTCGCCACCGTCGGCGCCAATGTCACCAATCTCCGGGACTCGGCCAGGTCGCGCGTATTTTTCGAGCGAATGCGCGCTCAAGTCGTGGGCAACCCCGTGACCGGCGAGGCGTACCTCTTTCTCGACTTGCCGGAGAACCCGCCTCCGCCGATGACGCTCGGCTTCACGCCAAGCCGGGCGTACATCCCGTCGATGCCGACGCCGATCTCGGAGCTGCGGGACCGGTTGCCCGAAGTGCTGGAGCGCGTCGAGTCGACGCTTCAGGTCCTTCGGGAGATTGTCGCCCGGATGCCCGACAGCCTCGACAGGGCCGACCGGTTCTTCACTAACGTTGAACGCATCATCCAGGAGAGCGAGTTACCGGCCCTCAGCGCCGACTCGCGGAAGTTCTTCTCGACGACAAGCGCGCAGTTCGATGCAATCGCCTCGAACCTGGACGGACTGGTCGGCGACGAAGGCACGCTGTCGAAGTTCGCCGACGAGGCACGCGCCGCCATCGACGCGGCCGACCTGCCGGCCTCCGGCCGCGCCACGCGCGAGGCCATGGACCTGGCCAGCCTGGCGGCCGAGGACCTGCGGCGCTCGCTGCCTGCGATACGCGAGTCGCTCGGGCAGCTGCGCGAGCTTTCGCGCCAGCTGCAGGAACAGCCGGAGTCAGTGGTCCACGGCATCAAGCAGGCAGGAGCGAAGCCGAAGTGATTCGGCGCTCGAGATACGGAATGCTCTTCGTGTTGGCAGTGGCCTGCCTGGGCGGGGGCTGCCGCGTTCGGATCGAACGCCCGGATACGGTTCGCATCCGCATGATCGAGCCACGACTGATCGAACCAGAAGGAGTGGCCGCCGATGCCCCGAACGCCACAAGCGTCCGTCTGCTCGAGACGCAGAGCCGGGGACACATCGGCCGTCGCGTGCTGCACCAGCAACCCGGTGGTGAAGTGACCGAGGATCCGGTCTGGCTCTGGGCATCCACCCCCGATCGCTACCTGGATTCTGCGGTGCGATATGCGATCGGGTCGCGTCCCGACATCCGCCTCGTCGACGTCGGCAGCGCGCCGTTGCTGGCCGTCACGCTGGTGGTATGGCAGATCGAGGCGGCGCCGAGCCCGCGGCTGGTCGGAGCTGTCGAGGTCCAGGTGACGACCACCGACCGGGCGGTCCATTCGGAGATCATCCGCGCGGAGGAACCGATCGCGGCCGACCTGCCCGGCGACTTGGCCGCGGCCGCCGGCCGACTGCTGGGGCGCCTCGCAACGGACAGCCTCGCGCGGGTCATACGCCAAGTCTCATGACACCGACGTCGCTGGGCCCGATCTCGTCTCGCGCTCGGGTGGGGCGATTCTTCACGCTGCAAGTCGCCAAAGCAGCAGATAATGTTGGTTGCGCGGGCGGGACTTGAACGATGTTTTTTCGGCACGCTGCCGCATCACTGTAGTCAGGCGTTATCGTGCGCGAGGGCGGTGGACAGCTCGCGGTGGGCTTGGGCTTGTGCGAGCAGCGCGTTGGCTTTGGCCTCGAACGTCTGCACGGCGTCAGCGCCGGCAGCGAAGCGGGTCGGTGGCTCCTTGAGCGCAGCGAGCGTCACAAGGGCTTCGGCGAGCTTGGCGGGGTCCCCACCTTGCTTCCCATCCATGCTCTTCCAGGCAGCGACGATCTCCTTGGTTCGGTCGGCGTAGTCGTCAATGGTCGGCTGGGCGTAGGTGGTCGAGTCGTTGGTGAGCAGCTCGGTGCGGAAGAAACCGGGCTCGACCAGCATCGTGCGAATTCCAAATAGGGCGACCTCCGGAGTCAGCGACTCCATCCACCCCTCGATGCCGAACTTTGCGGCAGCATACGCCGTGCAAAACATTTGGCCGGTGATCCCTGCGGTCGAGGAGATGGTGATCAGCAGGCCGGAGTGTTGCTTACGCATGACTGGGAGCGCAGCCCGAGTAACGTTCATCGGGCCGAACAGCAGCGTGTCGAGTTGATTGCGGACCTGTTCGGGGCTCAACTCCTCGAAGAAGCCCGCGAAGAAATTGCCCGCGTTATTGACCAGAACATCAATTCGGCCAAACTTCGCGACAGCGGCATCGACCGCCGCCTGCGCATCCTGTGGACGGGTGACGTCGAGTCTTATCGCCAGCAGGCTCTCGTGATCGCCCACCGCAGCCGCGACCTTCGCAGCATCGCGGCCGGTGGCGACGACGGCGTGGCCGGCGCTCAAGGCTGCCTTGGCGATATCGACGCCCAGGCCGCGACCAGCGCCGGTGATGAGCCAAACGTTCTTCTTGGTCATGGCATGATCCTCATCCGGACCACGAGCGACCGCAAGAACCAAGAGTTGGGACTCGCCCCACAACGGCAAACTCATCCCACGCCGAACGGTTCAGGTAAGAGTCAGGCTTGACTTGACTTCCTGAGCTCGACCGCCAGCCACGCCCGCGCCAGCTCCCACTCGTGAGCAGGAGCGGCGGTGATCGTCGATGACGCATCTAACGCATCGACTGGCCAGTCGCGGAAACGGGAATTCGTGTCGACAGGCAGCAGCGTATGCTGCAACCTTGTGAGAGGGAGAACGCATGCGTTTCATGGTTTGCACTGCTATTGCGGCATCGGTTCTTATCTCGGGGTCGATCGCGCGTGGTCAAGGCAACACTCGCACGCTCGTCGCAGTCTGGGCACACGCCGACGATGAAGGGCCCGTCGCGCCGATCCTCGCCCGGTATGCACGTGAGGGCGTCCAGGTCCACATGATCATCGCGACGGATGGCGCGCAGGGTGCCGCCAACACGTCGGTCCCACGAGGTCCTGAGATTGCCAAGCTGCGTGTGGAGGAAGCACGCTGTTCTGCACAAGCGCTCGGTATCCATCCCCCGATCTTGCTCGGGTTTCCCGACGGTGCGCTTGGCCACTACAACGCGGACCCCGCACTCCTGTTTCGGGTAACGCAACGTGTGCACGAGGAACTACAGCGGTTGCGACCAGACGTCCTGATTACATGGGGACCAGACGGTGGTTATGGCCACCCCGACCACCGCATCGTCAGCAGCATCGTGACTCAACTCGTGCGGGCCGGTGCCCCTGGCGTCCCGCAACGAGTCTTTTACGCCTCTCTCCCCGCTGAAGGGATTCGCGCGATGAATCCGACGCGAGGGGTGCCACCGTTTGTGATTCCTCAAGCGAACTCGTTCACGGTGCGGGTGCCATTTACCGACGCTGATCTGAACGCCGGGCGCCGCTCGTTCGAGTGCCACAAGACGCAGGTTTCACAGGAGGCCATCGACCGGGTCATCCCGGCGATGAGAGATGCGTGGAAAGGGGAGATTCCGCTGTCCCCGATGGTGCCGGCAGCTCCAGCGAATGACCTCTTTAGATAGGTTGAGATCCAGCCTGACTTACGCCCACGAGCGCGCGCACTAGACTCGGCGATTTCTATCCGGCGAGTCGCGAGATTAAGCAGGAACGTAGGTCAACCTGATCACATCCTCGCCAATCCGGTCATTAGTCATAAGGCGGAGCGGCGGCCGGGGTCCGGCGAAATATGGTTTGCCGTGACCAAGCACGACGGGGTGCAGGTAGATTCGATACTCATCGATCAGGCCAAGTTCGGTGAGGCTTTGCGCCAGGCCCGGGCCAGCAACTTCGATCTCCCCGTCGCGCTCGGCCTTCAGCTCGCGGATCGCGGCCTCAAGATCATCCTCAACAAGCCTGGCGTTGGGGCCGACCGACTTCAACGAGCGCGAGACGACCCATTTCGGCTGGTTCCGCCACGCCGCCGCGAAGGCGTGTTCATCTGCATCCCATTCGGGATGATCGTCGTCCCAGTAACGCATGACCTCATACATGTGGCGACCGTAGACACTGCCCGCCTGCCCCTGAGCCTCCTCGATGAAGTGGCGGAAGAGCGTGGGGCTAGGCGCAAACGCCATATGGTCGACGTAGCCGTCCAGGGATTGGTTCATTCCGAACACGAGCTTAGCCATACCACTTCCTTTCCTCACGCGGCACATCCGCGCAGTGGCGAAGAGGTTGCCCGCGTTGTTGACTAGAACGTCGTCAAATTCAGCTGTCTCGCCAAGGCTGGCCAACGCGGGCTCTTCTGGAGCGCGGTCGCGTGTGCGCGCAGGAAGAAGAAGATCGCGGGGTGGCGCTCAGCGATCGCCCGTTCGGTCCAATCCGCGCACGCCTCGATTTCTGAACACGCCAAATGGAATGTCGCGAGCCCGAGCGGAGTGCCGTACGCCCGTCCTGGCCTGAGCTTGTCGAGCAGCGCTTCCGATCGTGGGATGTCGCCGTTGGCCCTGAACGCCGCGGCGAGAAGCCCTTTGGCCGACGGGTTCCACGGCGCGAGCGTACTCGCCGTGTCGGCATGCGTAATCGCGTCTGCGACTCGGCCTTCACGCAGCTGTTCGAGGGCCCAGATGAAGTGGGTGAACCACAGGGTTTCGTCGAGCTCGAGCACCCGTCGCAATTCGCTGGATGCCTGGTCGCGACGCCCGGCCGCCTGAAGGCACTGCGCAAGGCGCAGCCGGCTGCTCAGGTCGAGCGGGTCTTCCTGGAGCGCGAGTGTGCATTCCTCGACGGCCTCCTCGGCGCGGCCAACCGGTAGCAGGTAATACAAAGCGTAGTACCGCCGGACCTGGGACGGCACCGGATCGCCGGCCATCGCGAGCTCGAATCGTCGGGCCGCTTCCAGCCAGTCGTAATCGTAGAGCCCGGCGACGAGGCCCAGCGTGGCGTGTCCCTCTGGAAGCGAGGGATCGATGGCGAGCGCCTTGCGGGCTTCACTGCGCACGAGCGGCATGGCCTCGTGAGCCGGCAGCAGACCGTAGTTTGCAAGCTGGGCGAAGTGGAAGCCGAACATGCTGTGCGCGAGCGCGAAGCCCGGGTCGAGGGCAATGGCCCGTTCGTACCATTCCTTGCTGCGTGTCATCGCGTCGAGCGTCAACCTTTGCGACTCGTGCAGCGCCCTGAGATACGCCTCGTAGCACGGAATGCTCGGCGTGTACCGCCTGCGTCCGACAGATTCTCCGGCCAGTTTCACCTGGAGAGCTTTGGCAATGGCTGTGGCGATTTCGTCCTGCACGGCGAAGACGTCTGCCAGTTCCCGGTCGTAGCGCTCCGACCACAGGTGATACCCATCGGCGGCGTTGATGAGCTGCGCGGTCACGCGAATGCGGGCGCCGGCCCGACGAACACTGCCCTCGAGAACGGTGCGCACGTCCAACGCCTCGGCAATCTTCCGGATGTCCTGCTCCTTGCCGCGAAAAGCGAAGGCGGACGTACGGGCTGTCACTTTGAGCCCCTGAATCTGCGTGAGCGCGTTGATGATCTCCTCTGCGAGGCCATCGCTGAAATACTCGTTCTCCTTGTCGGCGCTGAGATTTGCGAATGGCAACACGGCAATCGACGGCTCGCGGTCTGGACTCGCCCTCGCCACATCTTCCAGCGCGGCTCGCACCTCCGCCATCGTCTGATACCGTCGAGGGGGGTCCTTTTCCAGACACCGGTCGACGACACGCGCGAGCTGAGAGGCGCCGAGCGAGCGTGGTCTGTCACGCAGCACGGCGCTCATTACTTCGGCAATCGTGTCTCCTCGAAACGCTCGCTGGCCAGAAATCAGCTCGTAGAGCACCGCACCAAGGCTGAAGACGTCCGAGCGCGCATCGACCGCCTTTCCCTGTGCCTGCTCCGGCGACATGTACGCCGCCGTACCCGCGATCGTGCCCTCGGCGGTGCGCGTGGCATCTGCACCCGACACCAGTGACTTGGCCAGACCGAAGTCGAGCAGTTTGGCGATCGCTGAATACGACGCCCCCTGGTTTCGAGTGATCAGGATGTTTCCGGGCTTGAGGTCTCGGTGCAGGATCCCGTGCCGATGTGCCTCTTCGAGTGCCGCCACGATCTGCATCGCCAGGCGTACCACTTCCTCGACGCCGAGCGGACCGTACAGAGGGGTGCCCTCCACGTATTCGAGCACCAGATAGCCGGGGCCGACATCATGGATCTGGCAGATGTGCGGATGATTCAGCGCCGCAATTGCTCGGGCCTCCTGCTCGAAGCGCCGGACGCGATCGGGGTCGCCGGCAAACGCCTCGGGGAGGATCTTGATCGCCACGTCACGATCAAGACGCGTGTCGCGCGCACGATAGACCTCACCCATGCCGCCGGTGCCGATCAGCGAGACGATTTCATACGGCCCGATCTGCGAGCCCAGCTCGAGTGGCATGTTCGAAGGAT
Source organism: uncultured Acidobacteriota bacterium (assembly GCA_963807235.1). Classification (GTDB taxonomy): domain Bacteria; phylum Acidobacteriota; class Vicinamibacteria; order Vicinamibacterales; family UBA2999; genus CAWEBF01. The sequence goes on along the minus strand of CAWEBF010000029.1, from coordinate 165,551 downwards.
GGCAGATTATATGCCGCACAACGATCGCCTACCTGGCTCGACGGCCGACGGTTCTCGGCTCGTGACGAGCGCGCGCACTAGACTCGGCAGATGCCCCGGCCCGACGCCCGACCGCCCGCCCAGTTAGTCGCATGGGTCGAACAGACCCTTGGCAGCACTGCCCGAGTAGTGGGATCGAAGCGGCTCACCGGCGGTCTCACATCGATCGTCCACCGGTTGACGGTCGAGCAGAACGGCCGTCGCGAGGAGTATGTGCTGCGCTGGTGGGCGCCCGACAGCGAGTGGCAGCAGTGGATTGCTCGCGCGGTGCCCCTGGAGACAGCCGTCCTCACGAAGCTCGAAGCCAGCGGCATCCCTGCCCCGCGCGTGATCGGCTCGACCACCGACGCAGCACTCGGCGGTCCCGCCGTCCTCATGACGCGTTTGCCTGGGAAGGTGCACTTGATGCCCCGCGATCGAGAACGCTGGCTGCGGCAGATGGCACAGATGCTCGTGCGCATCCATGCTCTCGCCCTCGACGGCACACAGTTCGAATCGTGGCTCGACCGCGGCCAACTGTCGCCTCCGCCTGACGCGTCACGCACCGACGTTTGGAACGAAGCTATTGCGCTCGTCGCCGAGGATCGCGCGCCTACGCGCGTCTGCTTCCTGCATCGCGACTACCAGCACTTCAACATGCTCTGGTCGCGCGAGCGGCTGACCGGCGTGGTGGACTGGATCGAAGCGTGCATCGGGCCTCCAGAGGCCGACGTGGGCCATTGTCGCCTCAACCTCACTGTCCTCTTCTCGGCGAGGATGGCCGACCGTTTTCTGGCGATCTACGAAGCCGAATCGGGGCAGAGGGTCGACGCGTGGTGGGATGTTCACGCGCTCCTGTCGTATGGGCCTTCGTGGAAACAGTTCCTTCCGATCCAGATCGACGGCCGCGCGCCGCTCGATGTCGAGGGAATGACGGGCCGGATGGAGGAGGTGCTCGAGCGCGCTTTGCGCCGACTGTGAGCGCCGCCCGCGCTCGACGCGAGCTACTTCTGCCGGCTCTTGATCTCGTTCGCGATGCGACTGAGCGTCGCACGCTCCTCGGCCGAGACGCGCCGAATCCCGAAGAGACCGCCCGACGCGTCGGCGATCGCCTCGCAGTACTTGATGATGTCGTCCGGCGTGATGTCGAAGCGGCCGCCCGACTCGAACAAGGCGTTGATCAGACTCCCCGCGCGGCGGAACACGCTGTCCTCGGGTCGCCGATCGAGCCAATCCGCGAGCTGACGGTCCGCCGCGCCTCCGGCCTCGATCCCGCGCCCGCGTGCGGCATCGACCACCATCTTCCGTTCGGCCGGCTGTCACCTCGCCCTCCGCCCACGCCATTTCCAGGACGGGGATGAGCGGCAACAGCTTCACGGTTTCCGGCGTGAATCCCATCTCGGCGAGCTCGCGGCTCAACTCCGGATCGGTGACTCCTACCTGCTCGCCGAGCTCGCGCAGCTCCTGCTGGGCCTTCGCCCGCTGTCGCATCTGCTCGATGAGCTCGCGGTCCCTCTTCTGAAAATACTCTTCTTCGTTCGTGCGCTTCCGGCCAGACGGATCGTCCACTATCAAGCCTCCGAGGTTAGGTAACTGCCTGATCCTAGCAGGTGTCGAACCGGGGCGGAACGGTGTCGAGCCCGCGCTGCTTCCCCACCTGTCTCCAGAACGATAAGCTGTGCGCCGTGGGGTTCGCGCCTCCTGCAGCGAGGAACTGCTCTCCGTATGAAGCCGTTCTCGGAGACGCGTTCGCTTCGCTGCATGCGCACGTCCGCCGCGCCCATCTGCCGCCCCTGCGCGCGGAAGGCACGATCGATGTCGAACATGGCACGGATGGCTGGCCCGCCAGCTGATCTGGTTGATGAAGCTTCCCGCCGCAGGGCCCCGTCAACCGGTGCGGCTCGATGTCGCCGAGGACGGCTCGGAACTCGTGTGGACGCGCCGCATCGGTGAGTCGATTCTCCAGACGCGTCAACGCGCGAGCGGCTCGCGGCTCGTAGAGCGTCTGGGCCTTGGGCGCATCTCGTTCGATCTCGCGGTCGAGCAGGGCGCGCTTCTGTATCGGCAGTCATCGATCCAGGTCGCCGGCCTGTCCGTGCCAGCGCCGCTGAGTCCCCGCGTGGGGGCCGTGGTCTCCGCTACAGCGGAAGGATGGCGTGTCGCGGTGACGGTCACATGGCGCGGGCGGATCGTCTGCCGCTATGCCGGGGCTCTCCGCCCGTCATGACAACCGCGATCTGGCTGCTGGTGCTGCAAGCCTCGCTCGGCGCCTTCGACACGCTGTACTACCATGAGTACAGGCTGAAGCTGGCGCACGGTGTGCACACCCGCGTGGAGCTGCGTCTGCACGCCTCGCGCGATTTCGCGTACGCGATCATCATCGGAAGCCTGGGATTCGTGACCTGGCACGGCGCCTTCGCCTGGGTCCTGCTGGGGCTCCTCCTCGGCGAGGTCTGCATCACCCTCTGGGATTTCATCGAGGAAGACAAGATCCGCCGGCTGCCCGCGGGCGAGCGGGCGATGCACGCCGTCATGGGCATTGTGTACGGAGCGTTTCTGGCCTTCCTGATCCCGCAGATGATCGGCTGGTCGAGGCTCGCGACCGGGTTCGGCCCCAGCTATCACGGGTTCCCCGCATGGATACTGCTCGTGCTGGCGGCCGGCGTCTTCGCGTCCGGGATTCGCGACCTCGTTGCGAGCGCGCGACCGGCGGCGGCGTGACCGGTGCGAAGGCGGCCCCTTGCACGAGTCGCGACACTGGGATCAGACTGTTCGAAATCGGACGCAGGAACCAGCCGGCGCTCGTCGCGGTTGATGCCCGCGCGCAGTCCAGGTTGGCAGCCTGCTTGCTTAGCCGAGCGCCAATGACTCTTTGGCTCGACGCTCTTCGCGCTGATATCGTCGCCGGCCTCCGCGGCCTGCGACGCGCACCCGGCGTGGCGGCAACTGTGTTGGTCGTGCTCGGCGCCGCCATCGGCCTCAACGCAACGCTGTTCACAGTCATTGGCGGCATCGTCTGGCGCCCATGGAGCGGCGTGGCCGATCCGGACAAGCTCGTTCGCATCTACGCGCAGGATCCGTCGGCTCAAGTCACTGGTCTGTCAATGGCCGATGCGAGAACGCTGGCCGGGCAGACGACGTCGCTGCAGGGCGTGGCCGCCATGCGCGGCGACGTGGTGGAGCTTGAGGGGACCGGGCCGCTGCGTGCGTTGATGATCACTGGCAACCTGCTCGATCTCCTTGGGGTCGCGCCTGCGCTTGGGCGGCGAATCATCTCCGACGACGACCGCCCTGGACGTCCGGTGCCCGTGGCGATGCTTGCGCACACGACCTGGCAGCGCCGCTTTGGTGGCGATCCGGGAATCATTGGATCACTGCTGCGGATCAACGGGGTTCCCTTCACCGTAGTCGGCGTGGTCTCGGCCGAATTCGAGAGCGCGGAACCCGCATACGACATCGACATCTATCTGCCGGCCGGCGCCGTTACGCTGATCAAGCCCGGCGACGTCGAGAGCCAGCGAATGCTGTCCGATCCTCGCGCTTGCTGCGCCGACGTGGTCGCCCGCCTTCGTCTTGACGCTACGCGAGCACAAGCAGCCCTTGAACTCGGCGCGCTTGCACGCGGATGGACGGCGGTTTCCGGGCTGCCGGCCAGGGGCGCGATTGTGATCGACACAACCTTCATGTCGCAGCCGGGACGTTCCGATTCCGCTCAGGCGCTGCTTACGGTAGCGATGCTGGTGGGCGGCCTGGTCCTGGTCTGGCTTATCGCGTGCGCAAACGTAGGCAACCTGATGTTGGCGCGCACCCTCGCGCGGCTGCGTGAGATTGGCACGCGCGCGGCGCTCGGCGCGAGCCGCGGTCGCCTCATAAGGCTCCTGCTCACCGAAGGGGCGGTGCTCGGAATCCTTGCCGCCACCGTGGGTATCGCAATAGCTGCACAGCTCCCGCCCGTGTTGTTCCGTTTCGTCGCGGGTGCCTCGACACGAGTGCAGTTTCCATTTCCCGTTGCGCCGGATACGTCGGTGCTGGCGGGCGTCGTCGCCATCGGTTTGGTATCTGCACTGGTCTTCTCACTGGCACCGGCACTGATCGTGACAGGCGTTGTCACGAAGAGGGCGACATCGCGGGGCTTCGAAACGTGGTCGTATCGTCTCCGTCTGCGCAGCGTGCTCCTCGGCGTACAGGTGGCCGTGAGCGTGATCCTGCTCGCGAGCGCCGGGCTGCTGGCACGCGGGGCGCAGCGCGGTGCCGCCTCGTTCGATCCAGGATTTCGAGTGGACGACGTGATCGCCGTGAGCTTCACGGTTCCCGAGCGGACCTATGACCGGCCGCGCGCCACGTCGTTTTTCGAAGATATCGCTCGGGGCGTTGCCGCGCCGGCCGGATACGCGATACGCCTTCGGATCACGTAATCCGTTTTCACTCTACCGGGAGGGCACGCTCATTCGGATGCCGGGCCAGGCGAACGATCAGCTGCACGAGGTTCTCTTTCTCGATGTTTCGGTAAACTATCTCTCGCTGCTGGAAATTCCGCTCCGCGTTGGCCGTGGGTTCGTCGAAGGCGATACGGGTCAGCCGGCGGTCATCGTCAATGAAGCGATGGCGCAGGCATTCTGGCCCGGCCGGGATCCGGTGGGACAGAGTTTCGTGATGCGCCGGCGAGGACCAGCGGGCGAGATGGTCCCGCAGCAGGTCATTGGTGTGGCTCGCAACGTGTCCGTCAATGCCACCGGAAAGGTGCGCCCGATGTTCTACCGGGCGGTCGCCCCTGGCACCCAGGTTCTCGACTTCATCAGCCAGGACCCACGCGCCAGCCAGGCGCCGGTGCTGCTCGTAAAGGGTCCAAGCACCGCTGCCGCCCAGGTTGCGGCGATCTGCGGCGAGGGTCGATAGCCGGGTCCAAGTGACGTTGACACCCTCTGGCTGATGAGCTGAACAACGTGCGCACGTCTATGAAGTGGGGACCGATTCTCGCAGCCGCGCTGGGCGCCTTCGCGCTGGCGTTGGCCAGCGTGGGCATGTTCGGAGTGTTCGCGTACGCCGTGCAGCAACGCACACGTGGGATCGGAGTCCGCATGGCTCTCGGTGCGCCGCCTGCGGCTGTCGTGTGGCTGGTTGTTGCCGGCCACTCGCGTGCAGTGTTCATCGGCATCGCCGCCGGACTCGTCGGCGCTGTGGCCGCGTCGATAGGTCTGCGGTCCAGGCTGTTCGGCCTGAGCCCCTTGGACCCGCTGACGTACGAAGTGTTGCGCTGCTCCTGGCGGGCTGCAGCCTTGCCGCCACGTATGCACCAGTCCGGCGCGCGACCCGCATCTCGCCGACGGTCGCGCTTCGGACGGAGTAGCGCCGTCTACTCCGTTTGCAGCGCCGCGACGGGATCGACGCGCATGGCGCGGCGAGCCGGCAGATAGGACGCGAGCAGTCCCACGACGACGAACAGCAGCGCCACGCCACCAAACACGCCGGGATCGACCGGCGCGACGCCGAACAGCAGGCCCGACAGTGCGCGGGTCACCACGAATGCGCCGGCAAGTCCCAGGGCGACCCCTGCGAGCGTCAACCGGGCGCCTTCAGTGAGGACCCCGCCGAGCAGGTCTCGACCCGAGGCGCCAAGCGCGAGACGCACGCCGAATTCCTGCGTCCGCCGGCCAACCGCGTAGGCCAGCACACCGTAGACCCCGATCGCGCCCAGAAACAGCGCCACGCCGGCAAAGAGCGCGAGGAGAAACGCCGTGAACCGCGGACGCGCCACTGACTGCGCGATCGCGGCGTCGCCCGACTTGATGTCAGTGACTGGCGTGTCGCTATCGAGGGCATGGACGACGGCGCGCAGATTGGCGGCGATTCGCTCGGGTTCGGTATCCGTGCGCAGCAGCAGGCGGACGCCATCGAGGCCTACAAATGGTGTCTGCGCAAAGGGCGCGTACACCGTGCCCAGAAAGCCGGCCGCCGGGGCACCGGTGGCAAAGTTCTGCTCTTCACCCAGGTTGTTCCACTTGATGTCGGCCGCAACGCCCACGATTGTGATCCATGGTGTGTTGGGGCCGCCCGCAAACCGGATCCGAACGCCGACCGGGCTGTGTCGCCCCAGTAGGCTCGGGCAAGACTCCGGCTGACGATTGCCACACGTGGCGTGTCCGGGCGATCACTCTCGTCGAAGGGGCGCCCCTCCAGGATTGGCACACCGAGCACACGGAGATAGTCCGCCGTCACCGACGTGCGAACGTCCGCCATGGCCCAGTCGCCGCTCTTGGTGGTTGGGTCCGGTCGGCCTTCGATGGAAAACACACTGCCGAATTGGCGTCCGGCAAATGGAGCTGCGTAGCCCGCCGCGGCCGACCGCACGCCGGGCATGCCGCGAAGACGCGTGAGCACGTCCTCCACGAAGCGCAGATGCACGTCGGGCTTGCTGTACCGCTGTCGAGGCGGGGCCACGTTGGCTGTGACGAGCTGCTCTACGCGAAACCCGGGATCGACTGAGAGAAGATTCCACAAGCTCTTGACGAGCAGCGACGCCGACACCACAAGCATCACTGCAAGGGCGAACTCGGCGGCGGCGAGCAGCCGAGAGGTCCGTCGCTCCGACACCTGCAGCTGCGTCGAACCACCGACGCCCAGCGGCGACCTCAGGCCCGATTTCGTGGCGCGAATCGCGGGCACGATCCCGAACAACAGGCCAGTGACGGCCGACACGCCCAGCGCGAAAGCGACCACCCAGGCGTCCATCACGATGCTCTCGGCGCGCGGCACGTCTGCCGGAATCAGCGTAACCGTGAGCTCCAGCAGCGCGAATGACGCGGCAATGCCAAGCATGCCAGCCAACACCGCGACAGTCAGGCTCTCCATGATCAACTGCCGGACCAGCCGTGCGCGCGTCCCGCCAACCGCGGAACGAATCGCCAGCTCCCGCTCCCGTCCCAGTCCGCGCGTGAGCAGCAGGTTCGCGACGTTCACGCAGAGAATGAGCAGAACCGCGATCACGGATGCGAACAGGACCAGCAGCATCGGCCTGACGGAGCCGACGATCTGCTCGAGAAGGGGTACGGCCGTGGCGCTTTGTCCGAAGTCGGCGGGCATGCTCCAGGGAAAGCGGTCGCGAAGCGGGGGAACGAGAGCGCGCACCTCCTGTTGCGCCTGCGCCAGTGAGAAGCCGGTGCGTAGTCTCGCGACCATGTTCGCGCCGTTGGCCCACAGGTCAACCTGATTCGCGCGATCCTGACTCGCGGGGTCGATCACGAGCGGAAGCCAGATGTCCACGCCGGAAGGGACCCGGAAGTCGGCCGACATCACGCCGGTGACCGTATGCGACACTCCATCGAGCGTCAGGGGCTGGCCCACGATGGTCGAGTCGCCTCCGAAGCGTTGCTGCCAGAGCCCATATCCGAGGATGACCACTGGCGGCGCGCCAGGCCGCACGTCCGCCGCCACGAACCTCCGGCCGATCTGCGCTTCGACGCCGAGCACGTCGAACAGGTTCGAATCCGCCAGCGACGCCTCGAGGCGGATCGGCTCGCCGCGGCCGGTGAGCGACATCGGCGCCCGTGGCATGAACGCGCCGATAGCCATGGTCTTGCTGTGTTGCCGCAGTTCGACGTAGACCCCGCGAAAGCCGACATCGGTGATGCTCACGAGACGCTCGGGCTCACGATACGGCAACGGCCGCAGCAGCACGCCGTTGACGATGGCGAACATGCTCGTGCTCGTGGCAATCCCCACGACGAGCGTGATGACGACAGTCGACCAGAACGCCGGCTGGCGGCGCAGCTGCCGGATTGTGTAGGCGATGTCGCGGCCGATTTCTTCCACCCAGAGAGTGCCGCGGACGTCGCGGGACAGTTCCTTCATTTGTTCAACGCCGCCGACGGCGATCAGCGCCTTCCGGCGGGCATCCGTCTCGCTCATTCCACGCCGCGCGTAGTCGGCCACCAGGCGTTCGACGTGATCCCGCAGCTCGGCGTCCAGTTGCCGGTCCAGTTCACGTCCTCGAAGGAGCCGCCGCAACCATCGCGTCATGGCTGGTCTCCTTCGGCCGTGCGGAGCACCAGCCCGATCGCTTCCGCGAGCCGCTCCCAGCTGGCGGTGTCGCGCTCGAGCTGCGCCCGCCCTTTTCGCGTCAGCCGGTAGAACTTGGCCTCACGGCCGGTGTCCGACAGCTTCCATTCCGCCACGAGCAGGTCGCGGTTTTCGAGGCGGTGAAGGGCGGGGTACAGCGTGCCCTGCTGCACTTGAAGGACATCGCGGGAGATCTGCTGCAGGCGCTGGGCGATCGCGTAGCCGTGCAGCGGCCCGAGGGTCACGACCTTGAGTATCAGGAGGTCCAGCGTGCCCTGCGGAATGTCGGACTTTGGAGAAACCATAGACACCTCGCGCTTCGACATGTAACCACACGCTACATGTCGAAGGTCAAGGCGTCAGGCCCGACTTGCTGCGGGCGCCGGTAGCTACTCGGTGACGGTGCGCCAGCCGCCCTCGGCGTATTCGGTCGCGCGCCACCTCGCTGTAAGGACCGGGCTGACGATCGCGCGCATCTCCATCTGGTCGTGGCGCTCGACCGTCGGCTTGGACGTGCCGCCGCTCTTCCTCGCCCCAGACGAAGGTCACTTCGCTGCCGACTGACCGCGTGCTCGGCATCGAGAATCGCCAGCGTCAACATCTTGCCCTTCGTTCGCGCTGTAGCCCACCCAGGTCGAGACGCCGATCGTCTTGCCGTTCTTGGTGACCTTGTCGTAGGGGTGCATGGAGTACACGGCCGACGGAAACTCGATGAACTTGGCGCGATGGTCCTTCTGGAACTGGCTGCCGATGGCCCGCATCACGTCGTCGGTGTTGAGCGCGAGCGTGACCTTCTTGCGGTGAGGACCCTTGGCGCGCTTCTCGAGGGCCTCGCGGCCGATGAAGTCGTGATCGAACTTGACGTGCGTCCCGTAGCCGAGGTCCCACGGCGTCAGGTAGTAGTCTTCGATGTTCGGCGAGTTGAAGCTGCCGCCGATCGACGCCTTCGCCTCGTAACAATCGGCCGGGAGCCACTGGCGATAGGCCTTCATCTTCTCGCCGGTATAGACGGCCGGCAGCGGCGACGGAATCCAGCCCGATTCCAGCGTGTTGGCCGAGTAGGCGCGGCCGCCCACCTGCCGGAGCCCGAACTCCTCGCCGGCCTTGACGATCGCCTCGCGCACGGCTTCGCCCTCGGCGTACGGCCCGAACATCTCGAACCCGGGCTGCCCGGCCATGCCGTGCCGCAAGCGTGCGCACCGACTTGCCGGCGATGGTGACGCGACCCATGGTGAAGAACTTCAGCTCGGGCGGGCGCGCGCCCAGCACCTTCTCCATCACCTTCATGGCGTTCGGGCCCTGAAGCTGGAAACGGTAGGACTTGCGATTGAACGGGTCCTTGCGCGCGGCCGAGCGCTCGTCGAGCTCCACCTTGACGTCGTAGCCGCCGGTGGCTGCGTGAAAGCGGATCCAGTTGAGCACCGGGACGCGTCCCACGAGATTGAACTGATTCGGGCCCAGATAGAACAGGATCACGTCGCCGATCACATAGCCGTCGTGGCTGCAGGGAACGAACTGCTTGGCCTTGTCCACGGCGAAGCCGGCGAAGCTGTTGACTCCCAGGTGCGTGAGCAGTTTCAGGGCGTCTGGGCCTTCCACCGCCAGGTCGGCCATGTGGTAGGACTGGTTGAAAAGCACGCAGGTCTTCTGCCACGCCCGCGTCTCGTCCCGCCAGTTGGTGAATTCGGGCGGCACGCCGGGATAGACGTTGGGCCCGGTCTGCAGATTGCGCAGCAGCGTGACCGGGTCGCCCGCTGCCTGGATGACGTCCTCGAGACTCCTGCTGCTCATGAGGACGGAACCTTCTCCTTGAATCAAACGGCGTAGTTTACCGCGCCTCGCCCGTTGCGAGCGCGGAAGGCCCTGTGTACCCTGCCTGGATGGCGACCGATCCTGCAACGCTGCAGCGGCTCTTCGGGATCGAACTCCCGATTGTGCAGGCCCCGATGGCGGGAGTGCAAGGCAGTGCGTTGGCCATCGCCGTGTCGAATGCAGGCGGGCTCGGCTCCCTGCCCTGCGCCATGCTCGATGTGGACGCCATCCGCGCGGAGCTGGCCAGAATCCGCGACGGCACCACACGGCCGTTCAACCTCAACTTCTTCTGTCATCGGCAGCCGGAACCGGACGCCGCGCGTGAGCGCGTCTGGCACCAGGCACTGTCGCCGAACTTCGCGGAGCACGGGATAGACGCCAGCGCAATCGCGGCCGGGCCCAGTCGGCTCCCCTTCAGCGCCGAACTGGCCGACGTGATCGAGGAGTTCAGACCACCCGTGGTCAGCTTCCACTTCGGGCTCCCACCAGACGACCTGCTCGACCGGGTGCGGCGATGCGGAGCCCGAATCCTCTCCTCCGCAACCACGGTCGACGAGGCACGCTGGCTCGAGGCACGCGGCGTGGACGCCGTCATCGCCCAAGGCGTCGAAGCCGGGGGCCATCGCGGTCTGTTCCTGTCGGCCGATCTCCAGCACACAGATGGGCACCTTCGCCCTGGTGCCGCAGGTCGTGCAGGCGGTGCGTGTGCCCGTCATCGCCGCCGGCGGAATCGTGGATGCCAGAGGTGTCGCCGCCGCGATGGCGCTTGGCGCGGCCGGGGTGCAAGTCGGCACGGCGTACCTGTTGTGCCCCGAGGTCTCGACGAGCCCATTCCATCGTGCCGCGCTCAAGAGCGAGAACGCGCGAGTCACGGCGCTGACCAACGTCTTCACAGGCAGGCCGGCGCGAAGCATCGTCAACCGGCTGGTGCGCGAGATGGGCCCGATCACGACCTCGCACCCGAGTTCCCGCTGGCCGCCTCCGCTATCGCGCCCCTGCGGGCGAAGGCCGAAAGCCTGGGCAGCAGCGACTTTTCACCGCTGTGGGCGGGCCAGAACACGAGTGGTTGTCAGGAGCGGCCGGCGGCCGCCATCACGCGCGAGCTTGGCGGCGGCGTTACTTTCGGAAGCGCGTGATGCTCTCCACCAGTCGGGCCAGGTGATCGCCCTGGCCTGTGGCTTCCGCGACTTTGAAGCGATAGGCCTTTTCGGTGGACCTGATCGTGAGACTGTCGCCATCCAGTTCGTGCAGGAACTGATTGTGCCCGAGATTGAAGGCGTCCTTGGCTTCGCCTGGGTCGCCAGGAACGTAGGAGACGCCCACGGGCGAGACGACAAGCTGTCCCCGGCAACTGCCGAGGCGATGTTGGTGCACGACGTGAACGGACATGACTGGTGTTGCGCTCGGCGTACCGCGGCACGGCCCCTGCCAGCCGTAGCCGGTACGGCCGGGACCGACAGGAACCAGCTCGGTCTGGCACGGTCGATGCGGTAGATCGTCGGAGGGCTCGACGTTCGTCCGGCGTTTCCCCGGACGGCTGCAGCCGCAGGCGGCGGCGATACCACCGACGGGACCCTGGCGGGCGCGGGAGCGTCTATGGGGAGTGCGGGACTCGCGTTGATTTCGTTTGTGGGCGGCGGCTGCGGGATCGCCGGCGCGACGTCGGGGGGCTGCACCGGTTGCGGGGCGGTCGGGAGTTGCGGGACAGCCTGATCGCCAAAGAATCGAGGGAGACCCACCGATGCCACCACGGCCAACGCAGCGGCGGTTGCCAACAGTTTGCTGATCGTCCGGGGCTGCCGGCTCTGCAGTGCCCGATTCGTAACCGGCGCAGGCTGGCTCGTCGGCTCTGGCCGATCGGCGGTGAGCAGTGTGACCGCCGTCTGCCCGTCTACCGGCTTGGAGAACAGGTAGCCCTGACCGGAATCGCAGTTCAGAGAGCGGAGCAATTCCAGTTGCTCGTTCTTTTCCACGCCCTCGGCTACCAGTTGCAGTCCGAGTTCTCGTGTCATCGCCGTCACGGCGGCCAGGATGCTCTTCATGTCCTTGTTCGTTTCGATGCCACGAACGAAGGAGCGGTCAACCTTGAGCACGTCCAGCGGAAGCTGCCGGAGGTAGGCCAGCGCCGAGTGCCCGGTGCCGAAATCGTCCACGCTGACACGAACGCCTTTTGCCCTCAGCTGCATCAACAGCGTCTGAACGGCGGCGGGGTTCTCCATCGCCAGGCTTTCGGTCAGCTCCAGAGTCAGGCACCGCGGTTCCAGCTCCGCGTCGCGCAACGCCTTGTCGACGTCGTCAACCAGCCCCGGATGACTGAGCTGCGCGCTGGAGAGGTTCACGGCTACCCAGAGATCCCGGGGGTTCGGCAGTTCGTTCTGCCAGACCTTGAGCTGACGGCACGCCTCACGCACCACCCAGTTCCCCAGGGGCACGATGAATCCAATCTTCTCCGCGATTGGAACGAACTCCACTGGGGGGAGCAATCCCAGGACCGGATGTTGCCACCGCACGAGGGCCTCGAATCCGAGGATCTGATTCGACGACAAGGAGACGATCGGCTGGTAGAAGAGCAGGAACTCGCCACGTTCGATCGCGACGAGGAGGTCGGACTCCAATTGGAGCTCCGCCTGGACGGAGCGGAGGGCTTCGGTATCGAAGACCTCGCAGCGGTTGCCGCCCAGGAGCTTTGCGCGATGGAGCGCCGTATCCGCGTCGCGCAGCGCGTCGTCGGCCCGCTCGTACGCCGTCGCGCTCAGCGCGATGCCAAGGCTCGCCGAGACCCGCATTTCGCGGGTGCCGATCCGGTAGGGGGCCAGGACTTCCGCGAGGATGCGGTCAGCGGCAACCGTGGCGTGGCCGAGTTCCTTCAGTCCGTCCAGCAAGATGACGAACTGGTCGCCATCCACTCGAGCCACGAGATCGTTGTTGCGCAGCGTGGGGTGCGCTTCCCGAGCCCGAAGGCACGTCTCCAGCCGGCGTGCGACGGCGTTCAATAGCGGATCTGCGCCCGTCACCGACGCCTCGCGACCGCCTTGTCGAGCCAGTTCGATGCTGACGACCGCGAAATGGAACCCTGGGTATCGAACAGCGCGCTCGATCGAGCGCCCCAGACGATCTATCAGCAGCAACCGGTTCGGGAGGCCTGTCTGCGGGTCCGACCCCGCTTCCGCGGTCACATCGGCGTGACAGCCGCTGATGCGGACCGCTTCTCCCTCGGCGTTCCATTGAATGACTCCGCGGCAGGATACCCAGCGGTACGAGCCGTCCTCGTGGAGTATTCGGTGGCGAAGTTCGAATTCGTCGGGCCCGGCGGTCACCGCGCCTTCGAGGACGCGCTTGACGGCACCGAGATCCTCGGGATCGATCCTCTGGAACCACGCCTCGGCAGTATTGCCGAGCTGGTGCTCCTCGCACCCAACCAGGCTGCGCCACCCGGGGGAAAAGTGGATCCGATCGGAGACCAGATTCCAGTCCCAGAGTCCATCGCCGTGGCCGAGAACGCCGGAAGAACTCGATTTCATTCCCACCTGCGACCTGAGCGGTTTCCGAGGGTCTGTTTTGGGGCGGAAGCCCTCTGCATAGCTTCGGCGGTAGAGCTCTGCGGGATTAGGACGTGGCTTCACAGTCCCGCTGGGCGCGGCACGTTGGTGACCTCCGGCTAAGGCAGGGGCTGAGGCATACTGAGGCGCCTTGCGCTGGCGCGCCGGGCGCTCTGGAGGCTCAATGAATCGACTGCGTGGCCGTGCAGGTCTTGGGATCGTCCTCTTCTGTGCCCTCGGTCTTGCGGCGTGCGACGACGGCCCGACTACGCCGACCCAGACCCCGGCACCCACGCCGGCACCGGCGCCCGCTCCCCACGCCCGCCCCGACCTTTACCGTCAGCGGCACCGTCTTCGAGACGGCCCCGACCGCGTCGCGCCGGATCGACAACGTCCAGGTGGCGCTGTCGAACGGGCCATCGTCGACGACCGCCAGCGACGGCACGTTCACGATCAGCGGAGTCACCGCGGGCACCTACACGCTGACCGCCAGCAAGACGGATTACGACACGCGAACCCTCCAGGTGATTGTCGGCAGCTCCAGCGTCAGCGGGTTGCAGATCAACATGCCACCGACGTTCCGCATCGTCACCGAAGAACACCTGGCATCGATAGCACCGGAAGACCCCGCGTGTCACGGCACCACGAGGCCGTGCGACGTCTTCACCTTCAGCACACATCACACCGGCCGTTTCGAAGCCACGCTGCAATGGGGTAACGACCTCGCCGAGCTGGACCTCGAGTTGCGTTGTAACGGCAACGTCGTGGCGGAAGCCAACCAGAAGGGCGGCACATCCGAGGAGTTGACGGCTCAAGTGCCGCACGACCAGAGCTGCGAGTTGAACGTCTTCGGCGGTGGCGACCCGGCCGCGTACAAGTTGGTGATGAAGTATCCGATTTAGGGGGTGGAGGGCTCCAGGCTCTAGGCTCTGGGCTCTAGCTAGAACGCTCACCTACCCATCGGCCGCATTCAGCGACCGCTGGCTGCAGCCTGGCCCCGTTGGCTGCGGGCCAGTTGATGCACCGGCCGGCACCCTTGTAACGTTGACGCGATGGGCACGACGGCCGCCTCCACGCACGCCGACACCTTGCCGATCGGCCGGGCCATGCTGCTCGCGGCTGGTGTCGCCACGGTGCTCGCCCTGGCCGTGTCGGCCGCGGTGTACCTGTCGATGCTCCACCACGGCCACTCATTTGCCCGCATGTTCGGCTGGCAGCCGGGCAACTGGGGCTTCTGGGCGCTTCTCGCACCGCTCGTCCTGAAGACGGGCGAGCGGCTGGGCGGCCAGCGGGCCACGCGACTGGACGTCGTGCTGTGGCTCCTGGCGGGACTGGCCCTCATCGCGATGCACGCACTCGTGGCCGCCACGGTCACGGTGTCACTGCGTCCCTTCTACCCTCTTGAATCCGGCACGTTCACCGGCGCGCTGCTCGGCCAGCTGCCATCGATGGTCATCATCGCGCGGCCGAGCACGCCTTGGCCTTTTGCCCGGACAAGGCGCGGACGTGCCTGGCCGGCGAATTCTCGGTCGCCGCCTTCCGTTCGTGCATGCAAGGGCAGCCGGTCGGCGCGCTGCGCGCCTCTATTGGGCTGCCGACGACGACGGAAGACCTCGATCGACTCGTGGCGCTCGCTGATGAGCTGACTACCGGTTCGCTGACCTGAACCGCCCACCCCTGCCCCGGGTCCCGCCCGACGCCGATACTCGCAGCAGGACCAGCGTACCGTGGCTTTTGCACGCACCTTCACACAACGCGTAGCCGCCGGCCTCCTGTTTCCCGTGGCCCTGGCGATGGCGCTCGGGGGGCTGGCCTTGCCGGCCTGGGCGTGACGCTGCGCCAAAACGACCTCGGCATCGACGGGATGGCCGTTGTCACCGGCGGGTTGATGGCGCTCGGCGTCGCGCTGGCCGTGCCAGGCGGTGTGTCCGTGGTCTGGGCACGCCTCAGCGGCTACTCCACTGACCGCCTGACAGCCTCCTCGCCAGGCGCGCTGATCGGGCTGATGCTCGCCGCGGCCGTGATTCCGCTGGCTCTGGCAGTAACGCTCGGCCCGCTGACCGAGTACTGGCGCGACGTGATGCGTCTGGCCGCGGAGTACCAGGTGTGGGAGTCCTTCAACGGCCCGAGCGCGCTCGTTTTCTTCCCGGCCATGGGCGTGCTGCTGGTACCGATTCTCGAAGCAGCGGCCGCGATCCTGGTCGCACTGTCCTGCGTGCTGCTGATCCTGCTCATCGCGGTTCGAAGCGCCCAGGCGCCGCGCCTGACCACCATCGCCGCTATTCTCCTGTTCGGGCTCGTGGCGGCCAGTTGGATCGGCGTCGTCACCACCGAACGCCTGGCCCCGGCCCTCGAGCAGGTGATTCGCGACACGCCCGATCCCGCCGGCCAGGAACAGGCGCGCGCGCGCGCGCTGCTGACGCGGCATCGTGACGTGGGCAGCAACAGCGCGTGGATGCTGTCGTGGGCCACCGTCGCAATGGTGCTCCTGGCGCTTGGGGCCAGGACTCTAACGGGGTCAATCGCGGCGCCCGATCCGATGGCGGCGCCACTGCACGGGCTCGATGACGCGGACCGCGCGCAGGCGCTGCTCGACGCCGCGGACCACCTGCACCGAACGACACCGCCGCGCCGATTCTAGCCGCGCTGGGTCTCGAGCGACGACGCCACGACGGCCATTGCGCGCAGCACGCGGTGCCAGCGTTCGGAGTCGAAGCGACCGGGGAAGATCATGAAGCCAACGGGCTGCCAGCGCGCCTTCAGCCAGCCGCCGTCGAGCGAGAGATGCAGACCCTCGGCTGCTTCAAGCTGGTCCAACGCCGTGCGTGCCTCCGGCTCGTTCAGCCCGCCCAGCCCGCCGTTCTCGTGGATCAATACTTGTCCTGGCTGCATGGCAATCACCAGGTAGCCGAGGCTGTTGCGCCCACGCTTGTGATGCAAGGCGAGTAGTACCCGGGCGGCCGGAAAAGTGGCCGCCCGCGGTTTCGAGACCAGCGATGAACGGCAGCACGCCAGTCTTCTGGACGGGGCGATCCAGTAGCGTCGCGAAGGCCGACACCCACGCCATCGCGGGTGCCCACAATTTCCACACGACCACCCCTAGCAGCAGCAGGACAACTGGTGCTAGCAACAGGGCGAGGCTCCGCCTCGGACCAACGAGCGTGGAGGCTCCGCCTCGCCCGGGCAGTGTCTGTTTTGCCCCGCCTCCGGCGGGGCGGGGGTCGGGTGACTTGAGCCGCGCCCTTGGGCAATACTGAAGTGCTGTGAGCAATTCATGATTCCAAACAGACTATCGGCCGCTGTCATCCTGGCGTGCGCGCTCGCCGTGGCGGGGTGTGAGAAGAACGAAACCGTCTCCGCACCCACACCCGCGCCCACGCCGACGCCGACGCCGACACCCACGCCTACGCCCTCGCCGACCTTCACGGTCAGCGGCACGATTTTCGAAACGGCGCCCACGGCCTCGACGCGCGTTCCGGACGCGGAAGTCCAGCTCTCGGGAGGCGTGGCCACGGGCACGTCCGGCGACGGCACCTTCACGATTCCCAACGTCACGAGCGGCTCCTATACGTTGCGCGTCGCCAAGGCGGGCTACGAAACGCACACCCGACAGGTAACGGTGTCGGGTGCAAACGTGGGCGCGATCGTGGTGAACATGCCGCCGGTCTTCCGGTGGGTCGAGCGCGAATTCACCGCGGAGCTCCGAGAGGGAAACTCATCCTGCAGCGGCACCACAAAGCCGTGCAATTCCTACAGCTTCGCCTCGCATCACAGCGGCGACGTGCGGGCCTTCGCGGCCTGGACCAACACGGCCAGCGCGACGGCCGACTTCGACTTCGAGTACTGGTGCAACGGCAACCTGGTGGAAGCGCGCGGGCAGCGCGGCAGCGACCACGACGAGATCCTGCCGCGAATCAACGCGGGACAATCCTGCGAGATTCACGTCGTCCTGTTCAGCGGCGGCCCGATGCGTTACACGTTGTACCTTACGGTATCCGTACTGACGGACTGTCGGTGGTCGTTCGTAGGTTCGTCGTTCGTCGTTCGTCGTTAGTCGTGGTCGTGGGTCGTTGACGAGGCCTGGGGCCCGGCGCCTGGAGCCCGGAGCCCTTTTGTCTGTGATAGGTTAGCGAGCTTATGAGCAAACAGAACCTGGAGAGTGTGATTCAACAATCGGGCAACGTCGCCGACATGCTGCGCAACTCGCAGATTGGCGCGTACGTATATCCGGTGGTGCCCTCGGAGTATTCGAACTGGCGCGACGAGCAGCGGGCGTGGCGTGACTCCGCCGTGCTGTTCGACCAGTCGCATCACATGGTCAACCTGTACGTCGAGGGGCCGGACGCTCTCAAGCTCTGCTCGAATCTCGCGTTCAACCCGTTCTCGAAGTTCCCGGTGGATCGCGCGAAGCACTTCTCGCCGTGCAACTACGACGGCTACGTGATTGGCGACGGGATCCTGTTCCATCTGGCCCCCAACGAGCTGGTCTATGTGGGCCGCGCGCCGGCGGCCAACTGGCTCGAGTTTCACGCAACGACCGGCGGGTACGACGTCAAGTCCACACGGGACGAGCGCTCCCCCGGCAACCCGGGCGGCAGGGCCGTGATCCGGAGCGCCTATCGCTTCCAGATCCAGGGACCGAACGCGAACCAGATTCTGGACAAGCTGAACGGCGGTCCCATCCCTGAGATCAAGTTCTTCAACATGGGCGTCATCACCATCAAGGGCCGCAAGGTCCGGGCGCTGCGCCACGGCATGGCCGGCGCGCCGGGGCTCGAGATCTGGGGCCCCTACGAGGAGCGTGAAGAGATTCGCGCGGCCATCATCGAGGCCGGCAAGGACTTCGGTCTGGTGCAGGTGGGCAATCGCGCCTATGCCACCAACACGCTGGAATCGGGCTGGATCCCCTCGCCGCTGCCCGCGGTCTACACCGGCGACAAGATGAAGTCGTACCGCGAGTGGCTGCCCGACACGGGCTACGAGGCCACCGGGTCGATTGGCGGCAGCTTCTACTCCTCGAACATCGAGGACTACTACATGACGCCCTTCGCGCTCGGCTACGGGTCGTTCGTGCGGTTCGACCACGATTACATCGGCCGCGACGCGCTGCAGAAGCAGTCCAAGGAGCCCCAGCGAAAGAAGGTCACCTTCGCGTGGAACCGCGAGGACGTGATCAAGGTGACGACGTCCCTCTTCGACGAGGGCAACCCCTACAAGTACATCGAGCTGCCGCTCTCGAACTACACCTCGGCCTCCTACGACAAGGTGGTAGGCAAAGGCGGCAAGACCGTGGGTCTCTCGATGTTCTCGGGTTTCAGCTACAACGAGCGCTCGATGCTGTCGCTGGGTGTGGTGGATCCCGACGTCGAGATCGGCACGGAGCTGACGCTCGTGTGGGGCGAGGAAAACGGCGGCTCGCGCAAGACGACGGTGGAGCGTCACCGCCAGGCGGAGATCCGGGCAGTGGTCAGCCCGGTGCCGTACTCGAAGGTGGCGCGCGAAACGTACGCCGAAGGGCTGGCGGACCGGAGCCAGGTAGGGGTCGAGGCTCCGGAAGGCAAAAGGCTAAAGGCGAAAGGCAAAAAGAAGACGCCGGAGCTGACGCTCCGGCCTATTTTCGTGCGTTGCGCTTGTCGGAGACGATCCGCCCGCCTTTGATCGTCGTCACGACCTTCAGCAGATCGTCCGAGTCGGCCGCCGGGTTGCCGTCGATCAGCACCATGTCGGCCATCTTGCCGGGCTCGAGCGTGCCGATTTGAGCCTCCCGCAACGCCGCTCGGGCTGCGCCCTGCCCCATGATCCTGGTGATGTCGAGCGGCGAGAACGTCAGCCGCAACGCGCGCAGCTCGTCTGCCAGCGACTCGCGCGGTGGCCAGCTGGTGTCGGTGCCGTACCCGTACGAAAGGCCCGCCTGCGACAGGAGACGGGCATTGACCGGGCCCTGCCCTGCGCTCGAAAGCGTCTCCCACGGAAACGGCTGGGCGTCCCGGAAGAGCGGCGTGTTGTCGGGGGCGAAGTGGGGCACGAAGACGGCCAGCGTCGAGGTCATGGGGATGCCGGCGCCGACGATGGTCTTGACGTCGCTTTCCTGCAGTTGCCCGATGTGCGGCGTGTGCACCAGCACGGCCGGACGCGCCTCGACGGCCGCCAGCGTATCGGCCACTGAAACCGCATGCGTGATGGTGGGCAGGTTGCGCTTCCGGCCCTCATCGACGATGAGCTTCAGCGTCTTGGTTTCCGGCCCGCCCGGTGTCGTGGTGATGACGGTCTTGATGAAGTCGTAGCGCTGGCCGGCGATGGCCTCCACGGCCTTGATCGTGTCTGCCGGCGGAATCTCGCCGGCGGGCTGCGTCGGGCGCAGCGGGCCGCGCGACGTGTCGAACCGCGCCGGATCCCCTCCACGGCCGCCGCCGCCAGGGGCCGCCGCCCTTGCCAGCGGAATGATCATGGCCATCAGCAGCCGCGGACCCTGCAGCGTGCCCGCATCGACGCGCTGGCGCGCCTCGACGCCTTCGACCGGGCAGATGGCGCAGAGAACGGTGGTAAAGCCGGCGTCGAGGAACCCCTGGAGCTGCGCGGCCGCTTGGGTCTTCAGCCATTCCGCGCCGTTGCCCTGGATGATGTGCCGGTGGGCGTCGATGAAGCCGGGCATCACCGTCCGCCCCTGCGCGTCGATCCGCTGGGCGCCCGCCACCGGCGCGGCCGTGCCGGCGGCTACCGAGGCGATCTTGCCGTCGCGCACCACCACCGATCCGCGCTCGATCACGCCGCCCTTGCCGTCGACGATCCGCGCGTTGACGATGACCAGGTTCTGCGCCGCGGCACCCCGCGCGGCGACGAGCAGAGCCAGCAGAGCAAGCACAGTCGAGACCGATTTCATGGCATCTCCTAGGACTTTGCGCTGCGCGAGGAGTGAGTCAGCGGACGGTGAGTCCGCCCTCGTCGTTGAGATCGAACTCCCCCGCCACCACTTTGTTGGCCCAATCGGCGGTCTTCTTCAGGCCGCCGAACGGGAAAAAGTGCACGCCCGAGAGCGGCGATGACGGCGCGCGGTCCCGGTGCGCGGCCAGCGCCACCACGGCGTCGTCGGGCGCCGACACCGTCAGGAGCTTCGTGAGGCTGGCGTAGCGCTTGGAGAACGCCTGCAGCGACGCGCCCACGCCGCAATCCATGGCGTATTTGAGCAGCGTCTTCGCCGTGGCCAGGCCGGGCAGCCCCACGGTGACTGGCAGCTTCCCGATGTCCTCGCGGTTCGACCCTTCCCACGCCAGCACGGGATCCGCCGAAAAGGCGAACTGCGTGACGATGTAGACGTCCGCGCCGGTCTTCTCCTTGTAGGCGTTCTTCCGCCGCAGCGCGTCGCGCAGTACCGGATCGGTCACCTCCCGGTGTCCCTCGGGGTGGCCGGCCACGCCGATCTTGCGGATGCCGTATTGCTCGAGGAGTCCCGATTCAAGCAGCTGCAGGCCGCTCGTATACTCCCCCGCTGGATCCGAGTTGTCGCCGGCAACGACCAGCACCTGCTTGACGCCGGCGTCCCCGCTCAGACGTTTGAGAAAGTCATCGAGCACGGCGCGGCTCTCGATCCGGCGCCCGACGACGTGCGGCACCGGTTCCATGCCCTCCTGGCGCAAACGAGCCGCCAGCGCCGCCGTGTCCTTGAAGTCGGTGCCGGGGATGTGCGCGATGTAGAGGCAGGTGCCCAGCGGCACCAAATCGGCGAACCGTTCGACGCGCTGGGCCTGGGGAACCGTGGTCTCGATCGTGTAGTTGCGGACGAAGTCCTGAATCGACGATTTCTGCATGGGGTTAGCGCTGCACCTGCTTCGAGTAATCGATGAACCCCTGCTCCTTGCAATTGTCCGGGGCGTAGGGCTGGTCGGCGATCTCCACCATGTCCGTGCCCGTGTACTGACCCTTCATGTAGTCCGGGTCCGTGGCCGTGTAGGTGCGCGTCAGCTGCATCGTCTTCGGGTCCAGCGAGAACCGCTCGACCACCTGCAGCTTGTCGCCGTGACGCACGGGCGCGTTCAGGACGCCGGGCAGGAACCGGGCCGTGTCCACCACCAGCACGTCCCCTTCCCAGCGGCCAATCGAATGGCCGGCACGGCTCGGGCGCACGCTCGCGGGGTGGTCCTTCTGGTTCATGTAGATCGTCCGCTTGAGTCCCAGCTGGCCGTACTGCACGACGATCGTGTCCTTGTTCTGCGTGATGCGGTTCACGGGGCCGTCGAACGTCCAGTCGAAGGTGATGCTCGTCGTCTGGCAGCTGAAGCGCGGATTGTCCTCGCGCTTGAATTCCGCGGCCGCCTTCTCCCCCAGCGGCGTCAGTTCGGTGCCGCCGTAGAGCCGCGGTCCCGCCGGTGGCCCGCCGCCCCGGCGCGCGCCGCCGCCGCGCTCGCCCGGTTTGGCCTCCGCCAGCGTGCTGAGCCGCACGAGGCCGCCGCCCGCGCCGCGTGGATCCACCATCACCACCTGCTCGGGCGCCCAGTCGCCGCTGATGTTGGGCTCGCCCGACGGCCGCCGCGGCTCGCGCGGCTTGGCCGCCGTGGGCAGCTTGCCGCGGATCTCACGGACGCCCCCCTCGGGCGCGCGCACGTACTGCCCGTAGCGATCCATGCGGCTGCCGTTGACGAAGCGGATGGTGTTCAGGTAGCACGAGGCCGGATCCGCGCGATCGGGAGCGGCCTCCACGGTGATCTGCTGGCCAACAGGAAAAAGCTCCTTCGTCCATCCCGAACGGCGCAGCGTGTGGGCCGACCGCATCTCGCAGCGGTGCTTGGACACCTTGCCGTCCGGCTTCCTTCACCTCGAAGTAGAGCCACGAGTGCGGGTTGATGAACTCGATCCGGGTCAACATGCCGCTGAACGTCACGGATTTGCTCAACTCGAAGGTGCCCGCGCCGTGGTGCGCCCACGCCGCCGATCCACCGGCCAGTACGGCCATGCCACACATCAACGCTCGCACCATCGCACCCCTCCTCCAGGACCCGACGGCATTGTACGCGTCCCCGCGCCCCCGATTCTGTTCCCCAACAGCACACCCCTGTGTCGAGGCGGGACATCGCCCGTTTCGCCTGAGTTTTGGCGCGATTGTCGGACACGCGCACACGAAAGCGCGCATCAGGGTCGGCGGCTGCACATGTGCCGACCCGGTACTCGGCGATCACGATCCTGATCGGGCACTTTCCGCTAACTGACTGTTCTGTCGTGTGTTACGCGAAACCTGTTGGGCTGGCTCCGGCCTTGCTGCCTTGGGGAGCGGCCGCGAGTGTCCGTGGCCATTGGAGACGATTGTGAGACCAACCGTGACGATGGGAAAGTGGCGGCGCAAACGATTGACCTGGTGGGTCACCCCCATGGTCGCGCTTGCGCTGACTGCTCTGGGATCCGATTCCAGCACGCAGGCCGCGAAGCGCGAAGCCAAGTTCGACAAGAAGGTCCAGGAACTGGTGGACGCCTCGACGGGCGAGGAGGCGCGTGTCCGCGTCATCGTCCAGGTCAAAGCCGGCGCGCGGCGAGGGTTGCTGCGCAAGCTGCAGGCCTACGGCGGCACCGTCCGGATCGGTCAGGAGTACACCATCGTCGAGGGGTTCTCGGCGAACGTCCCGAAGCGACTGGTCCGCATTCTGGCCAACGACAAGGACGTGCTGTCCGTGTCCGTACGACGCGCCGGTCGAATCGGACGGCATCGCGACGGCCGTCACGGGAACGCCTGACCTCGACGGATATTCGCTGCGCGCGACCCTGGGGCTGGAGGAGTCGGGCGACACGCCCGGCACCTTGACCCTCCAGCAGGGCGTGAACGGCTACACCAGCGCGGTTGACGGCGGCGTCCGCAGCCTGTCGCCGCTTTCGAGCTACGGTTCGGCGACGTCGATCAGCGTGGTCAACGGCTACCTGAGCGGCTCGAATGCCATGCTCCTCAGGTTCGACAACCTGTTCGGCAACGGTCCGAATCAGATTCCGTTCGGGTCCAAGATCACGTCGGCCTCGCTGCGTATCGGGCAGCACTCCGGCGGCGCCAGCAACGCCACGGCGAGCCTGCATCGCATGCTGGTGCGCTGGGAGGCGAACGCGACCGCGCTCACGCTGTCGACATCCGGACCTGCCCTGCAGCGCGACGATGTGGAAGCCCGGGCGACGGCCGACGCGACGCTCAGCGGGTTGGGGGGAACTGGTACCCGCACGATGACGACGACCGGACTCAAGGCCTCGCTGCAGGCCTGGGCCAATGGCGCTCCCAATCACGGCTGGGCCCTCACGCAGAGCAGCAGCAACAACTGGACGGTGAGCTCGTCGGAATACTCCTCGGTGAGCTATCGCCCACGCCTGACGGTCACGTACATCGCCGCCGGTCGCCACGGAGTCCTATACGGGCGCCGGCGTGACGGTGGCGGTGGTGGACTCGGGCGTCGAGCTGCCAGCGGGGCCGGATCGCGTCAAGACCAGTCGCGATTTCACGACCGGCAACGCCAATCCCCCTGATAGCGCCGACCACGACGGTTACGGGCATGGCACGCACGTGGCCAGCCTCATCGGCAGCAACAAGGCCTACGCCCGCGGCGTGGCGCCAGACGTCCAGTTCGTCAGCCTGCGGGTGCTGGACGACAGCGGCGCCGGCTACACGAGCGACGTGATCAAGGCTCTGGAGTGGGCGGTTCTCAACCGCCAGGCGTATGGCATCGACGTCGTCAACATGTCGTTGGGCCATCCCATCTACGAACCGGCAGCCACGGACCCGCTGGTCCAGGCGGTCGAGGCAGCGGTCAGCTCCGGTCTGGTGGTGGTGGTCTCGGCGGGCAACGTCGGCACCAATCCCGTGACCCACGTGGTCGGGTACGCGGGCATCACCTCGCCCGGCAACGCCCGGTCGGCGCTCACCGTGGGCGCGACGAAGACGTTCGACACGACGCGCGTCACCGACGACGTCATCGCGGACTACAGCTCGCGCGGACCGACGTGGTACGACTCGTTCGTCAAGCCGGACGTGGTGGCGCCAGGGCACAACCTGTACGGCATATCCAAGGGCAACATGTACCTGTTCAACGCGCTGCCGCTCAAACAGCTGCTGGGCCAGTCGACCGAAGAGCGGTACCTGGCGCTGAGCGGGACCAGCATGGCCGCCGGCGTGGTCAGCGGCAGCGTGGCGCTGATGATCGAGGCGTCGCGGGTCACGTTCGGCGCGGCGCCGGCGGCAAACGCGGTCAAGGCGATGCTGCAGCGCAGCGCATTCCCGATGACCGATGCCAACGGCGTGCCCTACAACACGCTGACGCAGGGTGCCGGTGCGCTCAACACCAGCGGCGCGATTACCCTGGCTGAGGCGATCACCCCGGCCGCCCCGCTCGGCGAGTACTGGCTGACCCGCAGCGTCGACCACTCGACGACCATCGACGGCCAGAACATCGTGTGGGGCGACAACATCGTGTGGGGCGACAACATCGTGTGGGGCGACGCGCTCGACACGAACCGCGTGGCCTGGAGCCAGAACATCGTCTGGGGCGACAACATCGTGTGGGGCGACAACATCGTCTGGGGCGACAACATCGTGTGGGGCGACAGCCTGAGCCCCTTCATCACGGCGTTGAACATCGTCTGGGGCGACAACATCGTCTGGAGCGACAACATCGTCTGGAGCGACAACATCGTCTGGGGCGACAACATCGTCTGGGGCGACAACATCGTGTGGGGCGACAACATCGTGTGGGGCGAGACCGACGTCAATGCCAGCGACGACGCGGCGACCCCCGATGACGTCCTGATTCTGAACGAACCACTTCCGTCCGACCTCGTGGTCGAGCCGGAACTCCGTAACGCGCGAAAGGACATCATCATGGCTATTCAAATGATGGCGGAACGCGCGGGACACGACGTAGACCTGGCGGCGCTGCAGTACGCGCCGGCCGGCGACCAACCCGCGAGGCAGGCGGATCTCCTCGGACTGGAGAAAGGCCCTGCCGGTCTTGACCGGAAACGGATTCCACCTGCGCGAGCTTCGGACCTCGGACGCGGCATCGCTCTTCGCGCTGCTGACCACCGAGGAGGTCGCGCGGTTCATCAGCCCACCGCCGACGACCGTCGAGGGCTTCGAGAAGTTCATCGACTGGACCCACCGGCGGCGCGCCGAAGGCAAGCATGTCTGCTTTGCCGTGGTGCCGGACGGGCGCGACACGGCCGTGGGGCTCATCCAGTTCCACGCGCTCGACAGCGGCTTCGGCGCCGCGGAGTGGGGCTTCGCCCTTGGCTCGCCCTATTGGGGCACGGGGCTCTTCATGGGCGCGGCGCGCCTGGTACTCGATTTCGCGTTCGAAGGCGTGGGGGTGCAGCGAATGGAGGCAAGAGCCGTCAGCGTCAACGGCCGGGGCAATGGTGCCCTTCAGAAGCTCGGAGCCGTGCAGGAGGCCACGCTCCGGCAATCGTTCTCAAAGGGCGTCCACCGGTACGATCAGTACCTGTGGTCGATCCTGCCGAGCGACTGGCGCCGCGCCAAGGCAACTTGGGGCGAGAAAACGCTCAACGTCCACTGACCCGTGCGGCCTCCCGCTCCTCGGCGCGCGCCGCGCTGAGGATGTTGCGGAGGCCGTAGTTTCCCTCGTGGCACTCGTATAGCGGGAACGGCTGATCGTCGGCCGTGAGCGGCATCGAAAACGTCCAGGGTCGCGTCCAGGTGGTGGGGTCGTCTACCGTGACGGACCACCGCACCTTGTTGGGCGCGATGCGCAGGAAACGTTCGGTCAGCTTCAACCTGGCGGGATTGGCGTTGCGATAGACGCTGCGCTCCTTGAAATTGGTGGTCTCGACCACCAGGGTGTCGCCCTCCCAGCGGCCGCGGGAGTCGCCCATGTCCTGGGTGATCGACGGCGCGACGTGCGCACGCCCGTCGAGCGGAATGATGCGGGCTTCGTGGATCATCTCGTTGCGGATCACCACGTAGCCGGGTGCCTGGACGATCTCGGACGCGTTGCCGTAGATCGCGGGCATCATCGACCCGGGGACGCCGCGCGTGAGGCAGCGGTCGTACAGACTGCGGTCGGTCCACGAGTCGGCCTCACCCCGGCCGCTGGCCTTACGCGCCGCGGCGCGGGCGGCGATGCGCTGCTGCGCGTCCGGCGTCAACGGTGGGATGCGGCCGTCGGGCGGGTCTACGACGAACCACGCCTGGCTGCCCCGCTCCAGAAACAGGTTGTCCTGCCACCAGTGGTCCGGCGCGTGGATGGGCCCTTCGAACGCGGAGATCGTCCGGCGCTGGATGTCCTGCCGGATTTTCGCCAGCTCGGCGCCAGTGACCTCTTCGAGCTTCCGGCCGGCGAATTGCTCCGGCCGTTCGAATGGCGTGCCCTGCTCGAAGGTATTGGTGTAGTTGCCTTGCAGGTCGGGGTCGCCCCAAGGAGTTCGGGGGCCAGTTTGTGCCTGCGATGCCACCGGGCAGGCCAGCACAAGGGCGACGATGAAGGCGCTACGCATCGAGAACCTCTCAGGCTCCGGGCTCCGGGCTCCAGGCTCCGGGCCTCGTGGGCGAAATTATTGACTGGATTGCCATTGAGTCGTACTTTCACTGCGGGGAGAGTGCGATGCGTACTGTTCTGTTGGCGCTGGTGGGCGCGGTCGTGGCGGGGGCCGGCCTTTTTGCACATCACTCGTTTGCGGCGTACTACCACGAGCAGCAGTCGATGACCATCGAGGGCGACGTGGTGGAGTTCGAGTACCGGGCGCCGCATGCCTGGCTCCACGTGAATGCGCCCGATCCGTCGGGCCGCATGCGCACCTACGCCGCTGAGTGGGCCAACCCGGCCCGGCTCAGCCGCGACAACATCACCAAGGACACCATCCGGCCGGGCGACGTCGTTCGCGTCACGGGCAGCCCGGGGCGCATCGAAGACGAATACAAGATGCACCTCAAGGGCATCGAACGCCCGAAGGACGGCTGGACCTGGCGCCAGCGCCCGAGGGGCAGTCGCTAAAGCGGCTTCTGTCCGAAGAGCGCTATAGATCCTGAGTCCCGACGCCCGCGACTGCTCCACCCACGCGCGCGTGCGGGCGCCCCGCACCAATCCCAGATCCCCCGGCAGATCCACGTCGCGCTGCGTGGCGACGCGGTGGCCTACGAGGCCCGCTCGGGCCATGGCCGTCTCGGTTTGCTCGAGGACTTCCGAAGTGCCCCAGTCGATGCCCGTGAAGATGTCGGGCACGCGTGTCGCGCCCACCAGGTAGTAGCCGCCGTCTTCGGCGGGACCCAGCACCACCGCGCGTGGTTCGTCGCGGAGGACGCGTGCGGCCTCACGCAGGGGCTCCGATGACAGGTCTGGCAGGTCCGAACCCACCAGCAGGACAGACGTGGCGCCGCGCGCCAACGCAGTACCCATCAGGGCGGGCATCCGGTCCCCCAAGTCGCCCGAGACCTGCGGCACTACGTCCACGTGGCGCGGCACCAGGGCCCGCATCTCGTCTGCGGCCGACACAGGCGCGACGCCCACGATGACATGAAACCCGGTGGCCAGCACGCCATCGAGTGTGTCGAGCAGGAGCGCACTCAGCAGCGCGGGATCCGCGGGCACGCCCAGCGCGGCGAAGAGCCTGTGCTTGCCGCCCGTCGAGGGCGCCCGCGCTAGGACCGCGACGGTCGTCGTTTCCCCCACGCCCACCACACGCGCAATCCTAGCAGCACCGAGAGGCCGGCGGCCCATCGAAGCGGCTCCGTGGTGTCGGCCTTGACCAGCTGCCAGAAGTGGACCACGCCGCCGATGCCGGCCACGTAGGCCAGCCGGTGCAGCGTCTGCCAGCGCCGGCCCAGCTTGCGTTGCGCCCAGCGCGACGACGTCAGCGTGAGCGCCAGGAGAATCAGAAAGGTGCCCATGCCCACGGTGATGAACGGACGCTTCACCACGTCCTCCACCATGAAGCCGACGTCGAAGTAGTGCACGAAGACAATCCACGTCAGCAGGTGCTGCACGCCGTAGAAGAAGGCGAAGAGCCCCAGCAGGCGTCGGACCTTGACGATCTCGTTCCAGCCCGTGAGCCGGCGGATCGGCGTCACCGACAGCGACGCCATGAGGCACGCCAGCATCCACGTGCCGGTCTGGTCGGTGAGATAGTCGCCGGGATTGGCCGTGAGATCGTTGCGGAAGAATCCGCGAACGAGCAGCGCCGCCGGCGTGAGCGCCGCCACCCACAAGCCGGCCTTGACGAGCGTGATGGTCTTCACGGCCCGGCGGGCGGGCCGGGCCGTGGCGGATTGCGGACGGTCAGAAGTTTCGGCGGAGGTCCATCCCGGCATAGAGACTTTGAACCTGATCGGCGTACCCGTTGAACATCTCGGTGCGCCGATTGGGCACGAAGCTGGGCAGGCGCCGCTCGCGGGACTGGGTCCACCGCGGGTGGTCGACCATCGGGTTCACGTTGGCGTAGAAGCCGTACTCGTTGCGCGCCATCTGCTGCCACGTGTTGAGGGGCTGGTTTTCCACGAAGCGCATCTTGACGATCGACTTGATCCCCTTGAAGCCGGTACTTCCACGGCACGACCAGCCGGATCGGAGCGCCGTTCTGCGCCGGCAGCACCTCGCCGTAGATGCCCACGGCGAGGAGCGTCAGCGGGTGCATCGCCTCGTCCAGCCGCAGCCCCTCGATGTACGGCCACTCCAGAGAGTTGCCGCGCTGGGCCGGGAAGCGGGCGACGTCGTGGAGCGTCCGGAACTCGATGAACTTCGCGCGCGAGGTCGGTTCGACGCGCTTGATCACGTCGGCCAGCGGGATGCCGACCCACGGAATGACGAACGACCACGCCTCCACGCACCGCATGCGGTAGATCCGCTCCTCGAGCGCGTAGGGTTTCAAGAAATCGTCGAGATCGGTACTTGGCAGGCTTGGCCACGTGCCCCTCGATTTCGAGACTCCAGGGCCGGTTCTTGAACTGCTTCGAGTTGTTCTTCGGGCCGTCGCCGGCCCCTGGGGCAAACTCGTAGAAGTTGTTGTAGCTGGTCACGTACTCGTACTCGCTCGGCGGCTCGGTGGTGCTGAGCGGGCTTTTCTTGACGTTCGCCAGCTTGGTGCGCGGAATCTGTGCCTCGGCCTCGCCGGGCCACCCGCTCAGGCCGGCGCCGACCAGCGCCGCCGCCGACCCCTGGATGAATTCCCGCCGACGGAGGTAGATGTCCCTGGGGGTGATCTCCGAAGAACGGATGTCGGGAGTCTTCTTGATCAGCATGGAACGATTATAGGCTTCCTTGGTCGATGGCGCCCCTGGTCTCGCTGGTCGTGCCCGTACTCGACGATGCACCGGCCGTGACCCGGCTCCTGCAACATCTCCCGCCCGATCCGCGGGTCGAACTGCTGATTGTGGACGGCGGACGGGACGCTCGGCTGGACGACTTAACAAGTCGACGGCCGGACATCCGGCTGCTACGGAGCCAGCCCGGCCGGGGGCGCCAGATGAACGCGGGCGCCGCCGCCGCCTCGGGCCAATGGCTGCTCTTCCTGCACGCCGACTCGGTCCTCCCGCCGCAGTGGCTGAGCGCCTTTTCCGCCGTGGGCGCGCCCGTCGTGGGTGGATGGTTTCGGTTCGCGCTCGACGACCCCGCGTGGCAGGCTCGCTGGATCGAGCGCGCCGTGGCCTGGCGTGTGCGGCTGCTCCGGCTGCCGTACGGCGACCAGGGGTATTTCGTGACGCGCGACCGGTTTCACGCACTCGGGGGTTTCGACGACATCCCACTGATGGAGGACGTGGCGTTCGTGCGCCGCCTGGTTCGCGCCGGACGCGTGATCGAGTTGCCGCTGCCGCTCGTCACGTCGGCGCGGCGGTGGCACGCCGACGGATGGCTTCGTCGCAGTACCAGAAACCTGTGCCTGGTGTCCTTGTATTTCGCCGGCGTCTCTCCGTCTCGTCTGGCCCGTTGGTACCAGCGGAAGTCACCGCAGGCAGCGGATTCGACCGAAGCTTGATAAGGTCTTTCGATGAAGATTGGACTCGTCGGCTTCCCAGGAGCAGGAAAGACCACGGTATTCAACGCACTGACCGGACTCGCGGCCGAGACCGGGTACGGCGCCGCGCGAGGCAAGACCAACCTCGGCGTGGTCAAGGTGCCGGACGCGCGCGTGGAAGCCCTGGCCGACCTGTTTCAGCCCCGGAAGAAGACGCTCGCGGAGATCACCTTCAGCGACGTCGCCGCAGAAGCCGGCGGCGGCTCGGCCAGCGGGGTCGATCGCACGGTGCTCACGGCCATGCGCGAGATGGAATCGCTGTGCCAGGTGGCGCGGGCCTATGTCGATCCGTCCGCCGGCTCTCCGGGTGAGCCGCTGCGTGAGGTGGTCGACCTCGAAGCCGAGATGATCCTCTCGGACCTCGAGCTCGTCGAGAAGCGGCTCGAGCGACTCAAGAAGGAGAAGGGCTCTCCGCGCGAGGCCGATCTCCTGGCGCAGTTGAACGCCCATCTGGAGGCCGGGAATCCGATTCGCGACCTGCCGCTCTCGGAGGAGGACAAGGCGCTTCTCTCCGGCTACCGGTTCCTGACGCAGAAGCCGCTGCTCATCGTCCTGAACGTGGAAGAGGCCGGCGTGTCGGAACCGCCGCCGGCGGCCATTGCCGATCATGCGGCGAAGCGCGGTCTCGGCCTGGTCGTCCTGTCGGCCAAGGTCGAACAGGACATCGCCCAGATGCCGCCCGCCGATCAGAAGGACTTCGTCGCCGCGCTCGGCCTCGCCGAATCGGCGCGCGATCGGTTTGTACGCGGGGCATTCTCGCTGCTGTCGCTCATCAGCTTCCTCACCGCGGGCGAGGACGAATGCCGTGCCTGGCCGATCCGCAAGGGGCTCACGGCCCACAAGGCGGCCGGAAAGATCCACTCCGACATCGAGCGCGGCTTCATTCGTGCCGAGGTGATGCGCGTGGAGGATCTCCTGGCGCTGAAGACCGAAGCGAAGATGCGCGAAGCCGGCAAGCTCCGCCTCGAAGGCAAGGACTATGTGGTCGAGGACGGCGATGTCATCAACTTCCGGTTCAACGTTTAAAGAGCGAGATGGCTACGGTCGGCAGGTCGTTTTCCAGCACCCTGCTGAGGGATAGAATCGTGACCATGCGACGACTCACCAGCGCGCTGGCGTACGCTCTGTGCGTCGCGGCGCTCCTCGACGCGGGCACGGCACGGGCCCAGATCGGTCACGGCTTCACACCCCAGGACATCGAAAGCGGCGGCCTGCTCTATCAGGCCAATTGCACCGGCTGCCACGGCCCGGAGGGCGACGGCGTGGCCGGCGTGAATCTGGGCAGCGGCAAGTTCCGGCGGGCGTCGTCCGACGAGGAAGTGGCGCGCATCATCCAAGCCGGCGTGCCCGGCACCGCG
The DNA here is from genome assembly GCA_963807235.1 of uncultured Acidobacteriota bacterium. Lineage (GTDB taxonomy): Bacteria > Acidobacteriota > Vicinamibacteria > Vicinamibacterales > UBA2999 > CAWEBF01. The sequence continues at coordinate 133,792 of CAWEBF010000029.1, read as the reverse complement.
ATGCCACCGAGCGCGTTCTCGGAGGCGCAGGCCATGTTCATCGTGGCCTACCTGCGTTCGCTCTCCGAAGCGCCGCCCGGCGGCTCGGTGACCCTTGGAGACCGCGCCAGGGGCAAGGTGATCGTCGAGGGCAAGGGCCAGTGCCTGTCGTGCCACAGCGTCGCGGGCGTGGGAAGTCGCGTCGCGCCAGCGCTCACCGAAATCGGCTCGATGCGGCGGGCCGTGGAACTGCAGCGCTCGCTCCTGGAGCCGAGCGCGGAAATCCGCACCGACAACCGGTTCGCCCGCGCCGTGTCGACGGACGGCACCGTCACCAGCGGCCGGCTGATGAACCAGGACACGTTCACCGTGCAGCTGCTGGACATGAAGGAACGGCTGGTGCTGCTGGATCGCGCCGGCTTGCGTGAGTTCACGATCCTGAAGGAATCGCCAATGCCGTCGTACAAGGAACGTCTCACCCCGTCGGAGCTGGCCGACGTGGTTGGATATCTGGCCGGCTTGAGGATCCGGCGATGACGCGCGTCATCGGATACACGGCCCTCGCGCTGGTGGCCTGGATGACGCCGCTCGCGGGGCAGGTCTCGTTCGATCGCATCCTGGGGGCCGACCGCACACCGGAGGAATGGCTCACCTACAACGGCACTCTATCGGCGCAGCGCCACAGCGCGCTGACCCAGATCACACCCGCCAACGTCAAGAACCTGGAGCTGCAGTGGGTGTTCCAGGCGCGCTCGCTCGAAAAATTCGAGGCCTCGCCGCTCGTCGTGGGCGGCGTGCTCTACACCGTGCAGGCCCCCAACGACGTGGTGGCGCTGGATGCCGTGACCGGCCGTGTCTACTGGGTCTATACGCACACGCCGTCGCCGCTGGCGCGGTTGTGCTGCGGGCGCGTGAACCGCGGCCTGGCGATGCTGGACCAGACGCTCTTCATGGCGACCATCGACGGCCGGCTGATCGCCCTCGACGCCAAGAACGGCGCGGCCCTCTGGAACGTGGCCGTCGGCGGCGCGCGCGCCGAAGCCGGGTATTCGTTCACGGTCGCCCCGCTGATCGTGAAAGACAAGGTCATCATCGGCACGGCCGGCGGCGAATACGGCGTGCGCGGATTCCTGGCGGCCTTCGACGCGAAGACCGGCCGCGAAGCGTGGCGGTTCAACACCGTGCCCGGTCCCGGCGAGCCCGGCAACGAGTCCTGGTCCGGGGAGTCCTGGAAGACCGGCGGCGGATCGGTGTGGGTCACGGGCTCCTACGATCGCGAGCTGAACCTGACGTACTGGGGCATCGGCAACCCGGGCCCCGATTGGAACGGCGACCAGCGGCTCGGCGACAACCTGTACAGCGATTCGGTGGTGGCGCTCGATGCCGACACCGGGCGGCTGAAGTGGCACTTCCAGTTCACGCCGCACGACGTGTACGACTACGACTCGGTGCAGGTGCCGGTGCTGGCGGACATCGACTGGCAAGGCCGCGCCAGGAAGGTGATGCTCTTCGCCAACCGCAACGGCTTCTTCTACGTGCTGGACCGGGCCACGGGGGAGTTCCTGCTGGGCCGGCCGTTCGCGAAGGCCACGTGGACCACCGGCCTCGATGCCAAGGGGCGGCCGCAGAACATGGTGCCGCTGTCGGAGGCCGGCTCCCAGATCTACCCGGGCGTGCAGGGCGCCACGAACTGGTATTCACCGTCCTTCAGCCCGCGGACCGGCCTCTTCTACGTGCCGGTGTGGGCCGACACCTTTTCGACCTTCATCAAGCGTCCAGTCGAGTACCGCGAGGGACAGCGCTTCACCGGCGCCCTGCCGGGGATGCCCATCCGGCTGCTGATCCCGAGCCCGGTCGTCAATCGGCGCCGTCCCGAAGACGGTCACGGCGCGATCCAGGCGATCGACCCCAGGACCGGGACCAAGGCCTGGGAGTTCACGATGACCGACGTCATCGACGCGGGCGTGCTGACCACGGCATCGGACCTGGTGTTCTCGGGTAACCGTGAGGGCTACGTGTTCGCGCTCGACGCAAAGACCGGCGCGCTGCTCTGGCGCGCCAACGTCGGCGGGCAGGCATCGAACTCACCAATCACCTATGCGATGAACGGACGGCAATACGTGGCGATCGCCGCGGGCAGCAGCCTGTTCGTTTATGCGCTGCGACAGGAACGCTGAGTTGACGGGCTCCAGGCTCCAGGCGCCGGGCTCCAAGTGCAGGAGGAGAAACCAATGAAGCGCCTGATCTTGCTGTCCGGACTGTGCGCGGCACTGCTTGGGGCCGTCTGGCAAGATGCGGCCGAGTCGCAATCGCGGCCTGCCCCGCCCCGGCGCCCGCTGGAACAACTGCGGAAGATGTCCATCGAGGCGGAGGTGCCGGGCCTGGCCGACCCCTTCCGCGGCATCACCACCAACGGACGCCTCGAACCCGGGCTCTTCTCGATTCGCTCGACCGGCGTTTCCACAGCGCCGGTACGCGCGGCGGCCGACCTGTTCCTGGCGGCCCTGTCCCCGGCGCAGCGGGCAAAGACGCTGAAGGCCGTGGACGACCCCGAGTGGCGGAAGTGGATGAACCAGAGCTTCTACATCCGCGACGGCGCCGGCTTCCTGGAGATGACCGCGGCGCAGCGCGAGGCGGCGTTCGCCTTGATGCGGGCCGGGTTGAGCGCCCGCGGCTTGAAACAGACGCGCGACATCATGCGCCTGAACGAGACGCTGGCCGAGCTCAACGACAACAACTTCGACGAGCTTGGCGAATGGCAGGTACTTCATCACCGTGATGGGCACTCCGTCGGCCACCGAGCCGTGGGGCTGGCAGTTCGACGGGCACCATGCCGTGATCAACTACTTCGTGCTCGGTGATCAGGTGGTGATGTCGCCGGTCTTCGCCGGGTCCGAGCCGGTGTCGGCGACTTCCGGCAAGTACAAGGGCACGATCGTGCTCCAGGAGGAACAGAACAAGGGGCTGGCGTTCGTCAACTCGCTCACCGCGGCACAGCGCGGCAAGGCCATCCTGCAGTCCGCCAAGACGCAGGATCTCAACCTGAGCGAGGCGTGGAGAGACAACGTCGTGCTGGACTATGCCGGGCTCAAGGTCTCGGACATGACGGGGCCGCAGCGCGCGCAGCTCATGGACCTGATGGCGCTCTACGTCGGCACCATGGACGACGGACACGCCCGCGTGAAGATGGACGAAGTGCGCGCGCACCTGGACCGGACATGGTTTGCGTGGGTCGGCAAGACCGAGCCGGGCAGCGTCTTCTACTACCGTATTCACAGCCCCGTAGTGCTCATCGAGTTCGATCATCAGCGGCCGATCGGCTTGCGGCACCTGCTCGATCCGAACGCCGCGACCACGCAGCACATTCACACCGTGGTGCGAACTCCGAACGGCAACGACTACGGCAAGGACTTGTTGCGGCAGCATTACCGGCAGCATCCGCATCTAGTTCGTGGTTCGTGGTTCGTGGTTCGTGGTTCGTAGTTCGTGGTTAGAATGCAGCCATGATTCGACGTCTCATCCCGCTGGCCGTCGCGTGCCTTCTCACCGGACCCGCTGGCGCCTACGCGCAGGCTGCCTCGTCGCTCGAGCAGCGGCTGAAGCAATTCGAGGACAAGGCGGAAATCGAGCGCCTGCTGCTCGACTATGGGCGCCACCTCGACGCGCGCGACTTCGGCGCCTACGCGGCGCTCTTCGCCAGAGACGGCGAGTGGGCCGGCGGCTTCGGCACGGTGGCCGGACCGGCCAACATCAAGACGTTCATGGAGAAGGCCATGCCGGGCCAGAACACGGCCAAGAACTACCACCTGTTGTCGAACTTCGTGATCGCGGTGCAGGGCGACACGGCAACGGCGTGGTCGCGGTGGGCCTTCGTGGTCCCGGGCCAGCAGGGCGCCGCGATCTCGCAAGCGGGCCGGTACGACGACACGCTGGTGCGCGAGAACGGGCGGTGGCGCTTCAAGCGCCGCGTGGCGTCCAACGACACGGCCCCGCCGCCGGCGCCGCGCTGACGCGAATCGCTCGTCAGCGTACCGGAGCGCCCGGTTCGCCGCCGGCACGTCGTCGAGCCACTCGATCTTCAGCGCCGGGAAGTAGTGCGCCAGGATGGCCTCGGCGCTCTCGCCTCGCTGGGCGCGGCGTCCCGCGCCCACCACGCACATCCCCACGCCGTGGCCGTAGCCGCGTCCCTCGAAGCGCAGCCGGTCGCCCACGCGCTCCATCGAGAACGCGGTGCTGCGCAGCTCGCTGAATCCCAGCGCGCCGCGGAATTGATCGCCGGTCAGCGAGTCCGGCGTCAGTCCCGGCAGGCCGACCCGGATCACGCGGCCCGTGGCCGACCGGGCGTCCACGATCACGTCCTCCAGACGCGCGCCGTGGGCGCCGGCTCGACCCACGGCCTCCCGGACCTCGTCGAGCGAGCGCTCCAGGCGCCACGGCGGGTCGTTCTGGTGCACGTCGTCCGGAACGCCCTGCAGATACGGGAACAGCGCGCCACGCGCCCAGACGTCGCCCGCGCGCTCGGTGTGGCCGCCGCAGGAGGCCGAGTAGAACACCTCGGCGGGCGCGCCGTTGTAGGTGAGCACCTGGCCCGCCGTGGCCAGCACGGCCCGGCGCGAGGCCACGCTCGCCGCGGACCGCCACACCTGGCAGTGGGTCGTGTCGCAGAGGTCGAAGCCCTCGCGGCCGTGGCGGCCCATGTTGACCACGGTGAAGGTTCGGGCGGCGATGGCCAGGGCCTGCAGGCTGGCGTCGCCCGCCGTAGGCTCGGCCTCCCCCACCAGCACGCGGGCGATGTAGGCCTCCAGGGGCACCACCGCCGCGGCGCCGTCTCCCGACAGGGCGCCGATCGCGCACCGTCCGCCCGTTGCTGGCCGTCTCCAGCCCCACGTCCGTGGACGGATCCTGGCGCGGCGCCGGGGCGGCCACGGGCCAATTCCCCCAGCGACACCACCGCGAGGAGCACCAGCGTGGCGGCGGCCGTGCGAATCGGCATCACAGTTTGCGCGTGCAGCCGGGGCGGCAATGGCACTGAATCACCTTCTCACCGTCCGTATAGTAGTCGTAGGTCAACTCTTCGCCCGGCTCGATGTTCCGGCCCGCCCGAATCCAGATGTCCTTGCCGACGATCTGGCTGTAGCAGTTGGGCTTGCACGCGTGGTTGATGAACCGCGCGATGCTGCCGTCCACGTTGCCGTCGCGCACCCAGCGGCGGTTGATCGTGAAGCACCAGATCTCGCCGCGCTTCAGGTACCGCGTCTCCCGCTTGAAGCTCTCCTTCTGGTCGATCAGCTCACCGTCGTAGGTGACGATGCGCGTGTTCTTGTTGATCGGGTCCTTGGTGTAAACACCCCATCCGTGGAGCTTGGAGCGGCGGCGAACGACGCGAGGCGCGGTGACTGTGCTGGGCATGCGTTCGAACAGGATAACAAAGCATAATAGGACCTCATGAACGGAACAGCCGTCGGCGTCAAGGAGATCGTTCAGGCGTGGGGCCGGATCCTCGGGGGCTATCGCCCCAATCTCTCGATCGAGATCACGAAAGAGTGTCCGCTCCGGTGTCCGGGCTGCTACGCGTACGGCGACGAGCACCTGGGCGGCGGCGGCGTGACGCTGCGTGGCCTGGCCGACTACAAGGGCGACGAGCTGGTCAAGCGCTTCATGGGCGTGATCGACGAGCACCACCCGCTGCACGTGTCGATTGTCGGCGGCGAGCCGCTGGTCCGGTACCGCGAGCTGAACGAGATCCTGCCGCGCCTGTCGGCGCGCGGCATCCATACCCAGGTCGTGACGAGCGCCGTGCGGCAGATTCCGCCTGAGTGGGCCGCTCTGCGGCGGGTGCAGGTGGTGGTTTCCATCGACGGGCTGCAGCCCGAGCACGACGAACGGCGCAAGCCCGCCACCTACGACCGCATCGTCAAGCACATCGAGGGGCATCAGATCACGGTGCACTGCACGGTCACTCGGCAGCAGGTGCGCCGGGAGGGCTACATCGAGGAGTTCCTCCAGACGTGGCAGGCCAACCCCAACACCCGGATGATCTGGGTCAGCCTCTATACCCCCCAGATCGGCGAGCTGTCCATGGAGCGGCTGTCGCCGGCCGACCGGACCACGGTGGTGGCCGAGCTGCGCCGGCTGCGTACGAGGTTCTCGAAGCTGCAGCTGCTCGAGGGCATGTTGAACGTGTTCGCCACGCCGCCGGAATCGCCCGACGACTGCATCTTCGCCCAGACCACCGAGTGCCTGTCGTCGGACCTGGAGCGGCGCATCATGCCGTGTCAGCTCGGCGGCAACCCGGACTGCCAGAACTGCGGCTGCGTCGCGTCGGCGGGCCTCGAAGCCATCGGCCGCCACAAGGTCCAGGGCTTCATCCCCGTGGGCCGCATCTTCACCGCGTCGCTGCAGGTGGGCCGCGCCGTCAAGCGGGTCCGCGACTTCAGGGGAGGCGCCACGCCCGCGCAGGCCGCATCTTAGAGAGCGCGTATGTTCCGAATCCTGCTGCTGACGACGAACGTGACCGTTCTTGCGGTCACCACCGCGCTGGCGCTGGAATCGCCCCCGCCCCGCCAGGCGGCTGAAAACGACGGCAAGCGCGAGTTCACGCTGACCGGCTGCCTGCTGCGCGCGGGCTACGCCGGCTACCAGATGGAAGGCGTGACCATCGACACCATCGACGGCAAACCCGTGCCGGCTGGCTTCAAGACGCCGCTCACTGCCCAGAAATGGACCCTGCAGGGGGGCGGCAACCTTGGGCCTCGCGTCGGCGAGAAGGTTCAGGTGAACGGCCGCTCGGACTGGCAGGAGAAGCCCGCCGCCGCGGCAGACGAGCCACCGAGGGCGCCGGCGCTCGAGGTCAAGACACTGAAGACAGTCGCGCCTAGTTGCTAGGCCTCAGGCTCCGGCTCCAGGCTCCAGGCTCCAGGCTCCGGCAAGGCCGAGAAGCCCGGAACTGCCTTTCCGCTACGCGCCGTCGCCGACGACCGTCGTCCCTCGCAGCTCGAACACCTTCGTGGGATCGACCTGCGAGTCCACGATGACGGAGAAGAACGGCGTCATCATCTCTTCCCACGTCATGCGGCCGGGATACACGGTGCTGTTCGGGTTCGGGTTGAACTTGTTGCCCGTCGAGTTGTCGAAGTGCGCGTCGATCCGGATCTTCGTGCCCTTCGGCATGAAGATCGGCGCGGCCGGCTGATACACCATCTGCCAGTTGAAGTCGTACTTCGGCACGCTGAGCACCACCTGCTGTCGCCCGTCGGGATACGTCAGCGTGTACTTCATGTCCTTCCCGCGCAGGTGCATGTGCGGCATCATCTGCACCAGCCACGAGTCGGCCATGAACTCGCCCTCGGCGGGAGGACTCGGGTAGTTGCCCTCGTTGGGCGGGATGGCGAAGGCCGGGCTCGCGCCGGAAATCGCCATCGACACCCAGCGCTTCTCGGCGGGAGCGTCGGTGACGGTAAAGCCGATCAGCGGCCGGTCCACCACTTCCTTGCCAGATGGCGTGTAGTGCACCTGGAAGACGACGTCGGTGTTCGCCGGAATCTTCTTCGCCGCGCCGAACGGACGGTAGTCGTCGGCCTGCACGCCCGGCACGTAGCACGAGAACCCTCCGTTCGCGGCGTTGGCGCCACCCACGGGCACCCTCGAGCGCGGGTTCGCACGCCCGGACACGGCCCCGGCGGCACTCGCGCCCCGGTCGGTCGCCACTCCTTCTTCATCGCGCGGCGACTCACGCCATGACCACTCGTAGTACTTGACGTTCTCGCGATGGGGGACGAACGAGATGCAGATGTGATGGGTGACCGTGAGGTCGCTCGGCTTGATTTCGAGGGACGTGATCCACGTGTCCTCGGTGAGTCCACTCGGCACGACGATATCGGCCCACTCGATCACGTTCTTCGGCGGCCGGGCCGGCACGCGGAACTCGGGCCCCCGGACGATCACGTCCGGCTTGATCTGCCAGCCGTCGGACGGCCACTCCTTCGCCTTCGGCGCGTGCGCCGGGTCGCCTTGAGGTGCGCCCGCATCGACCCACTTCGAGATCGTGTCGATGTCGGCCTGCTTCAGCGACGTGTCGTTGGCGAACTGACCGGCGTGCGGATCGGCGAACCAGGGCGGCATCTGCCGGTTGACGACGCGGGTCTTGATCGCGCGCACCCACGGCCGCGTGGTCTCGAAAGTCATCATCGAGAACGGGCCGATCTGTCCGGGCCGATGGCAGGACTGGCAGTTCTTCTGCAGGATTGGAAGCACGTCCCGGTAGTAGGTCGGGGCCGCCGCGTCCTGCGCGTTGAGGGTCTGATGCGTGGAGGCCGTGAACATCGCACCCGCGAACACGAGCGCCGCCGAGCTGTATCGCCACATAGGCCGTCCTCGATTCTGAAAGATCGCGCGGCCGCGCAGAGACCAGCGGCCGGCGGATCCCTGTTAAGCTACCGCTAGGTCCCGTCGGAGTCAACGGAAACAGGCCGATTTCGAGCGCCTGGAGGGCGTATGACGCGTGTGCTGCTGTGCGTGAGCCTGACGATGTGTGCCACCGCGTTTTCGGCCGCACAGGCCCCACCGCCGCTGCTGCGGGGGAATCCGACCCCGGGCACGCCCCAGCCGGAGCCACCGAACGCCGCCGACCGAGTCACTTTCACCGGCTGCGTGGTGCGCGCCGAAGGCGCCGCGGCCACCTTCGACGCGAACACGCCAAGCGATACGCGGTATCTCCTGACAGGCGCGAAGCGCGAGAAGCGGGTCCCGCCCGGCACCGGCACGTCGCCGGCCGCCGCCGCTGTCACCGGCGACCGGTTTCGCCTGTCGGGGATCGAAGGCACGATTTCGCCGTTTGCCGGCACCCGCGTCGAGATCTCCGGTCAGGTCGAAACGCCGTCCGCCGAGGCCGCCAAGGCAGAACCCAAGCTGCCAGTCCTCCGCGTCGAGTTCGCTCGCAAGCTCGCGCCGGCGTGCTCCTAGGCCGGTTGCCGGAAGGCCTCAGCAACCGGAATGCACAATGCACAATTCACAAGTCACAAATCGGGCCGGAACTGAAGTTTGTGAATTGTGAATTGTGAATTGTGAATTAGGAAACGCCGCAACTATGTGGGCGGCGTTTCCTCGCTGAGCAGGCGGACCTGCGCTTCGCCCTGCCGCAGGGTGCGAATGAAGGCCGCGACCAGGTCCGGATCGAACTCCGTGCCGGCGCGCTCCTCGAGATAGGCCAACGTCTTTTCGCTCGGCCACGCGTCCCGGTAGGGCCGCTTGGTGCTGAGCGCGTCGTACACGTCGCAGACGTGCACGAGGCGGCTGGCCAGCGTGCACTCCCGCCGATAGTGCAGCGCGGGATACCCCCCGCCGTCCAGCATGATGTGGTGCTCGTAGGCCACGGTCGCGGCCAGGTCGAGGTCCTCCTCGCTTTGCAGGATCAACCGGGCGCCGTCCACGGGATGGGCATTCATGATCAGGCGCTCCTCGTCGGTCAGCTTTCCGGGTTTGGTCAGCACCTCGATCGGGATGCGGGTCTTCCCGATGTCGTGCAGCAGGCCCGCCACGCCGATCGCCCGGATCTCCCGCGGCCGGCACCCGACTGACTCGGCCAGCCCCATCGACAACACCGACACGTTCAGCGCATGCGTCGTCGTGTACTGGTCGAACTCTTTCAGCTTGAGCAGCGGCAGCACCATCCGCTGATCGCCGTGCATGGCCAGCGTGAGCGATCGCACCACGGCCTCGGCCTCGAGAATCGGCACGCTGCTCTTCGTCTGGACCTGCTGCTGCATCCAGCGAAACGTCTCCGCCTCCTCGCCGAGCGTGAAGTCGAGTGTCGCGACCGCGGTGACCGCCTGCTCGATCTGCTCGCCCTCCAGTCCGACCGTGCCGAAACGGGCGCCCAGCGATCGCATCTGACGGTTCTCGGACGTGTCGATCGCCGAAAGCGTCAGCCGCGCCAGAATCTCCTGGAGGAGGCCATCGAACTCGTCCCGGCTGACCCTGCGCTCGAACTCGAGCCGCTGGATGCCGGCGGCAATCAGACGGCGGCCCGGCTCCCAGGACTTCAAATCGCGGAGCGCCTCGCGGCCGTACACGACCTCGTCTTCGAGGAACGTGAACGCGGGTTGCCCACCGGAGCCCGACAGGGCGTCCAGTTCCTCGTATGCCTGATCGACGGCGCGTTCGCGCGACGGATGGCCCCCCGGGTAGAGCGTCATCACCGAGAGGGTCTGGGCGAAAGCGTTGAGGAAGCGGACGGGGTCGCTCATGCCCTCTGCACCTCCGCCGCGTGGCGCACGTCGGCATCGGCGGAGTCCGCGCCGAGAGCCAGCATGGCCCGCGCACGCCGCTCGGACGCCCACTGATCGGCCAGCGCGCGCAGGGCGGCGAGGACGGCCGGGCTTTTCGCCGCCAGCCTGGAGCGGCCGAGCATCGTCTTGCCGCCGTCCAGTAGCTGCAGCAGCATCTCGAGCACCTGCGGCTGGCGGAACTGTGACAGCGCGCCGACGGCGAGCCCCCGCAGCTCTTCGTCGGCGCCGGAGCTGCCGGCGATGCTGGTCACGCGAGCCACCAGGTCCGGCGGGCAGACATATTGGATGGCCGCAAGACCGAGCCGCACGATGCGCGGATCGCTGTCGTCGAGCGCTGTGCGGACGCCGAGATCGTGCTCGTGGGGCAGCATGAGCTGGAGCCGCACGGCCTCGATTCGCACGCGGGCGTCCTCGTGAGTCGTCCACGGGATGGCGGAGAAACCCTCGGGCACGCGGCGCAAACGCGTCAGCAGCACCAGCATGTTCCGCTGGACATACCAGCGGGGATCGTCCAGCCGCGCCGCAATCGACGACCGGAGGTCAACCGCCGCGCCAGCCAGACGATCGAGAAGCTTGCGCCGCGTGGCGCGGTTCTCGGCCAACGCCAGCGCGTCGAGCAGCAGCTCGTAGCCCTCCTCCCACATGAACGGCAGCAGCGCATCCAGGCTCGCGACGTCGATGGGCTCATGTGCGAGGAGCGCTCGCACAGTGGACGGAGCCACCAGCCTGGTCTGGACGGCGTCGCAGACCTCGTCGCGGCCCTCGGGTCGCGTCGTCAGCGTGACAAGCACGGCGCCGACCTGTCCGCCCGCCATGGCGTTGTCGACCGCCCGGTCGAGCAGCGGGCCCTGCGCGCCGGCTTCGAGACTCATTTGGACCACCCGCAACGGCTCGGGCGCGCCGGCTGGCTCTCCGGGTCCGTTCGCGTCGAGGACGGCGCCCGGGGCCTGCGGCTCGACCGGGCGCGCTCGAGAGGTCGTGGCCAGGTGCTGCAGCACGCGGCCGTACTCCTCGGGATTGGGGTCCTCGAGCTTCCAGTCATCCAGCAGGTGTTGCACCTGCTCGCGCAGAGCAGAATCGGCAAGCGGCCGCACGTGCTCGGAGCCCAGCTCGGCATGCGTCGCAAGCTTCGAGAGCATCCGCACCAGCCCGTGGGAGATCGTCTGGCCGCTGGCCTCGCCCGCCGCCTTGACGATTTCCACGACAGCGTCCACCGCCATGCCCTGTGTCGCATCGAGGACGAACGCGCCGCGCTGCCCCAGGTCGCCGCCCATCTCCACCAACCGGCGCAGCGTTTCGGGCCGCAGCGACGCAATCAGCGTGGACGTACGCCGGCGCAGCGCGCCGGATTCCTCAGGGGAAGCCGTCTTCAGCTCGCGCGCGATCTGCAGGAGGTACCCGACAATCACCTGATCGTAGGCTTCGGCGCCTCGATGTTCGTCGATCGCCCGGGCAACGGCCGACGGTTCCGTGGGTACGTTTTCAGTGGGCTCGCCTTCGGCGGATATCGCGGCCGTCGCGAGCCCTACCCACAACTCCGCGCTCCTGGTCGCGGCCTGGCTGCCGCCTCCCGTGGCCATCGGCGCGTCGCCCACGATCGCCAGTCGATCGAAGGTCAGCGGGTGAAGCTTGATGTGCGGCCAATCCGTCCGGTGTCCGTTGGAGCGAGGGAGCCCAAGTGGACCGTCCCGGTCTGGTTCAGCCGCCAGGGCCCGGAGGGCGTCGCCGGTCTCGGAGGCCTCGATGCCCCTCATCACGCTGACGGCGCCGAGGTGATGGTGATGGAGGCCTTCGGCCAGCCTCCGCAGCACGGGCTGATTCGGGTCGGTCGTCACGCCCTCGATGATGAGCTGACGGCGGGCGACGCCGAAGGCGATCGTGGCGCGATCCTGCAGGAGCCGCTCGGCGTGCCGCACCACCGACGCCACGGCCGGCCCGAGCGAGGGATGGCCGCTCGGGTACATCGAGTGACGATGGAGCGCGATGGAGAGGTCCACGAGGAACACACTCAAGTCCCTCGAGAGGGCGACCCGTTCCTGTTTCGCCGGCGCGAGCTCCACAGTAACGTTTCGGCTGCTCGGTCTGCCGGCCTTAGGCACCGGTCCAGGTGCCGCCCACGGGACGCATGAGTTAGGTACAATCCGCGGCCGTGACCATCCCGCGTCAGCCCGGCGAGTTGGATCAGGCTGAGCTGTCGTCCGCGGTGAAGACCGTGGCCTGGGTGGTCATGGCGTCGATCCTGATCGAGTTCGGGGCGATGCTGGTGTTGCCGGACTACACGACGCGCTGGGCCGCCATCATCGCCGCGGTCTACGGGGTCTGCGTGCCGGCACTCCTGCTGAACCGGCGCGGCCACACCAGGGGCGCGGCGCTGCTGCTCGTGATCGGTTTCTGGGTCGTCGTGACGGCAACGATGGTGACGGGTGGCGGCACACCGGCGTTCGCGCCCTGGTTCAACGTCGTCGTGGTGCTCATCACGGGACTCTTCTTCGGCGGGAGAGCCGGGGCAACGGCGGCGGTCCTGGCCTCGGCCACGCTGCTCGCCGTCACAATGCTGGAGATCGCGAGCGCGCTTCCCTGGGTCCCCCTGCCCTACACGCCGATGGCCCGCTGGCTGGGCGTGACGCTGGTGCTCGCCATGATGACGGGTCTTCAGTGGTACGCCGTGCGAACGATTGGTGGCGCGCTGGCGCGGGTCAAAGAAGAAGTGGCGACGAGCCGGCAAGGGGCGGACGACCTGAAGAAGGCCATGGAACGGTCCGAGGCGTTGGTGACCAACATCGACGGCATCGTGTGGGAAGCGGACGCCCAGACGTTCCAGTTCACCTTCGTCAGCCCACAGGCCGAGCGCATCCTCGGCTACCCGTGCTCACAGTGGCTGACGGAGCCGGACTTCTGGAAGAACCACATCCACGTACCAGGACCGCGACGGCGCTGTGGCCCACTGCGTCGCCTGCACGGCCCAGATGCGGGCGCACGAGTTCGAGTACCGCATGATCGCCGCCGATGGGCGTGAGGTGTGGCTTCAGGACATGGTCGCGGTGGAAGCCGAACACGGCCGCGCGAAGACGTTGCGCGGCATCATGGTGGACATCACGGCGCACAAAACGGCGGAAGATCTGGTTCGCGAGTCGGAGCAGCGTTACCGCACGCTGGCCGAAACCGCGACGGACGCCATCATCACGGTCGATCCTCACAGCCGGATCCTCTTCGCCAACGCGGCGGCCGAACACATGTTCGGCTACGACCGGCAGGAGCTGACGGGCATGGCGTTGACCGCGCTGATGCCGGAACGCTTCCGGGACGCCCACCAGGCTGTGTTCGAGCAGTACCTGGCAGGTGGCACGCCCAGCCTGCCGTGGAGCTCCGGAGAGCTGACGGGCCTGCGCCGCGACGGCGCGGAGATCGCGTTGGAGGTGGCGTTCAGCGAAACCCGGACCGGCGGGCAGCACCTGTTCACGGGAATCCTCCGGGACATCAGCGAGCGCAAACGCACGGAGGATGCGCTGCGCTCCTCCGAACACCGGTTCTCGATTGCCTTCAACGCAAACCCCACGTCGTCCAGCATCTCTCTGGAGGACGGCCGGTTCCTTCTCGTGAACGAACAGTTCCTGCGCACCACCGGCTACTCCCGCGACGAGGTCATCGGGAAGACCGCTCTGAGCATCGGCTTGTGGCGAAACCCCGACAATCGGACCGAGTTGATGCGGCGACTGGAACAAGAGGGCGGGGTTCGCGGCTTCGAAGTGGAAATGAAAACCAAGAGCGGGCAGGAGCGCTTGTTCTACGTCTCGATCGAGCGAATCGAGCTGGACGGCCAGCCCTGCCTGCTGCACTCGGGGCAGGACGTCACCGAGCGCAGGCGGGCGGAGGACGCCGTCCGCGCCTCGGAAGCGCGGCTCCGGGCGCTCTCCGCGCGGCTCGAGTCGGCCCGCGAGGAGGAGGGCCGCCGCATCGCGCGCGAGATTCACGATGAATTGGGCGGCACGCTGACGACGCTGAAGTGGAACCTGGACAGCCTCGCCAAGAACCTCTCACAGCCCGTGAACGACAGCGAGACCGAGCGGATCCGCAAGTCGGTGCCGGGCATGGTGGATCTGGTGGACTCCACCATCACGACCGTCCGGCGGATCGCGTCCGACCTGCGGCCCGCCGTGCTCGACGAGCTGGGCGCGGTGGCGGCCATCGAGTGGCAGGTGCGCCGCTTCGAGTCGCGCACCGGCATCCGCTGCACCTGGGACGCCGACGCCGACGCGCCGGACCTCGATCGCGATCGAGCGACCGCGGCCTTCCGGATTCTCCAGGAGATCCTCACGAACGTGCTCCGCCACGCGCGCGCGTCGCACGTCACCGTCGGGATCCGGAAGCAATCCGGGACCTTCGTCCTCCAGGTCAGCGACAACGGCCGGGGCATCGAGCAGGACGAACTGACCGCCGCGCGATCACTCGGGCTGCTCGGCATGCGGGAGCGTGCGCTGCTCGTGGGAGGCGACGTCAGGATTCAGGGCGTCGCGGGCCGCGGCACGACGGTCGTGGTGACGATCCCGCTGCCGGAGCTGGTGGCCGCCGTCACTCCGGCGGCGATACCGGTGAAGTCGGGTTGACGGACGACACCAGGTTCTTCGCAAAGAACGGCAGCAGGTTCCGCTCCACGCGCTCGCGGACCTTGTTGGTGTGATCGCCGTCGTACTCCTCGTAGTAGTGCGGGATCCGCAGGCGCGTCAGCGCATCGTGCATCCGGCGGTTCGAGCCGATCAAGCCGTCCTTGGTGCCGATGTCGAGGCCCACGGCGTAGTACCGCTGCAAGGCGGACGCGTGCTGGCCAACCATCTCCAGCGGCGCGTTGGCCACCCACTTGGCGATGATGTCGGGCCGCACCTTCCCGTCCTTCACGGGGAGGTCCAGGAAGAGCGGCGGATTGCCGGGATTGGGCGACCATGCCGCCGCCGACGCCAGGCTCGTGGACGGGCCGAACCCCGGGGCTGCTGCGGCGGCCTCGGCCTGCTCGCGCGTCTTGATCGCCTCCGACGCCGCCATTGCCTCGGGCCTGGGCTCGCGGTTCGGCGTCAGGCAGCAGGCGCTCATGCTGTAGAGGCTCATGAACACGTCCGGCCGCTTCATGCCGATCCGCAGCGCGCCGTAGCCGCCCATGGAGTGGCCGGCCAGGCCGCGGCTCTTGCGATTGGCCTCCGTGCGGTAATGGCTGTCCATGTACGCCACCAGGTCCTCGGCGATGAAGCGCTCCCAATCGCCGGTGGTGACCGAATTCGAGTACATGCTGCCCTTGTGGAGCGTGTAGGCGTTGGGCGTGACGACGATCAGCTCGCTGAAGCCCGGGTTGGTGGCCAGCCTGTCGGCGCTCTCCTGCAGGGCGGCCAGCCGCGCGGTGAACGTATCGTCGCGCCCGCCGTAGCCGTGGAGCAGATAGACCACCGGGAAACGGCGCGCCTGATCGGTCTGATAGCTCGGCGGGAGATAGACGGTCACCTCCCGGTCCGGCGAGTCGCCTTCGAGATTGCCTTCGAGCGCCTTGCCGTGGACGGTGACGCGCTCGACCTTTCCGGCACCCGTCGCCGCGGGCCGGCCGCCACGGCCCTGTGCCGTCAGCGACACCGCCAGACCCACGACCAGAACCACGACGGGCGCGACAGCCGACGCTCTCACCATCATGGACGGATTCTAGCGCGTCGCGGGACGGGTCAGCACGTCGAACGCCACTCGTGAGGCCATCGCGATCGCGCGCTCGTTGGCGACGCCAGAGAAGGTCGAGTTCCGCATCATCACGGCGATCGCCAGCGCCGGACCGCCGGGCACCTCGATCAAGCCGACGTCGTTGTTCGACCCGGGACCACCGCCAGGCTTGTGCGCGACCACGACGTCGCGCGGCAGCAGGGCGCGGAGGGCATCGCCCCGGGAGCGCCGCATGATGTCGAGCGCCACCGCTTCGCCCGCGGGCTCGAGAACCCGGTGCTCGTACAGGGCCTGGATGAGCGACACGAACCCGTCGGGACTTCCCTGATCCCGCGGGTCTTCCGCGAGCACCTTCATGGCGTAGTCCCACGCCGGCGTGCCAGGCTGCACGGCTCCCAGGGCGGCGTTCACCCGCCCGGCCAGCTCCGCGCTCCACTGCTCCTTCGGCGGCAGTGTGTAGTTGGGCAGCAGGCGGGCCGCGCGTTGCATGTTGGGCAGGTCCACTCGGATGCCGTGCACGCCCACCTTCCGCAGGTCGGCGGTGACACGCTCCCCGCCACCGACGCTTTCAAGGAGGATGGACGTCGCCGTGTTGTCGCTGAGGACGAGCATCAGCTCCAGCAGGTTGCGCACCGACAGGGCCAGCGCGCCGCGGCTGAAGAAGTCGGTGAGGATGCCGCTGCCCGACGAAAAGAACCGCGGCTCCACCGTGACCATGCGATCGAGCCGCTCGGCGCCGGCCTCAATCCGCTTCAGAACAGAGAGCGCGATGGGAATCTTGTAGGTGCTCCACATCGGATACGGCTCGTCGGCCTGATACCTGAGCCGGCGGCCGGTACCGAGGTGGAGCGCCGAGACGCCCAGGCGCGCGCCGCGGAGCTGCGCCTCGATCTGGCGGATCTGGACCTGCGCGTCGGCGTCCTCGGCCGCCTGTGCGAGCGCCCTTCCGGCCGACCACGGCAGGACGACTCCGATCGTGAGCAACTGGCGGCGTGTCAACGGCGTCGGCCGAATCATCCGGGAATGTTCGGGCGCGAGGACCAGTGAATCGACCGGATGCGCCAGGTGCCGGCATCGCGAGTGAGCACGACCAGCTGTGCGCTGATGAAGTCCACCGGACTCCCCTCGAAGGTGCCCGCGTACTCGGTCAGCGCGATCACCCACGCCGCGTCGTCCTTGAACGTCACTTGCATCGGTTGGCGCTTGCCGTTCACCTGGGTCTCGAACTCGATGTCGGCGGGCAAGTGGTTGGATTCGTACTCGGCGCGTGTCTCGAGTTTGCCCGACTCGAGGAACACCGCGTCGGGCGCGATGACACTCATGGCGGCAGCCGGGTCGCCTTTCTTGATCGCGGCGTAGAAGGATTCGACGACCGACGTCACCTCGGCCGGGTTGGCGGGGGGCACGGTGGCGCACTGGACGCAGACCGCCGTGGCAACGAGCAAGAGTTGAAGTTTTCGCATGGCCTTATGCCGGCGCGGGGTTCGTGGAGAAGATGTCGAGTTTATAGCCGGCCTTGGTAAAGAGATAGTCGCGCGACTCGTCCGCGAGCTGCCGGAACTTGTCCATGTTCACGCCGACCATCTTCCCACGGAGCTTCCGCACCCGGCCGCCGATGATGACCGTGTCGACGTTGCGCGTGTCGGCCGCGGAGACGACCGTCCCGATGGCGTGGTTGGAGGGATACAGGTTGATGTCGTCGGTGCGAATCAGGACGATGTCGGCCTCCTTCCCCGGCGTCAGCGTCCCGCACTTGTTCAGGAGCCCGGCACACGCGGCGCCGCCGATCGTCGCGCACTCCAGCACGTCGCGCACCCCGATCAGGGCGGGAGCCTTCGCGTCGCCGGTCGTTCTCCGGTAGGTGGCCATCGCCCGCTGGATGTTGAACGCGACGCGCATCTCCGTGAACATGTCGGTCCCGTAGGACACCTCGTTGTCGATGCTGAGACCCGGCCGCATTCCGTGATCGATCGCTTTTTGCAGCGCCGACACACCCTCCCCGAGCGCATACTGCGCATCCGACCGCGGGCAGACATTGACGGTGGCGCCGGCTGACTTGATGCGCTGCCAGACCGTGTCGGGCCAACCCTGCGCATGGTTGAACGTGTTGTCCGGGCCCAGCAGCTTCTCGTTCCAGAACTGCTCGAACTCGGGCCCGGCGGCGTTGGATTCCGTGGTGATGCGCAGGCCGAGCCGGCGGGCCAGCGCCCAGTTCTCCCGGTTCATCGCCGAGAACATGCGCAGGGTGACCAGCTGGTCGTCCGAGGCAAAGTGCTGCTTCTGCAGGCGCGCAAGGTCCTGCGGCCACTGCCGATCCCAGTCTCCAGTCTGTGGCGCGCCCGACGCGTGCACCCCGCGAATCCCGGAATCGATCAACGCGTTGACCGCGGCGTCCGAATGCGCCGCCGAGCGCGAGTTGTGGGAGTTGTCGATGATGCACGTGATGCCCGCGTCGATGCACCCCAGCGCGGTGATCAGGTTGCCCACGTAGATGTCGTGCGGCCGATAGTAGCGGGCGAAACCCTGGTGGGTCGTGGCCATGTAGGCGCCGATGGCGCCGTCGGGGATGATGCGCCGGAGCTGACCCTCCCACGAGTGCCGGTGCGGGTCCACGAATCCGGGAATGACGATTGTGTTCGAGGCGTCGATGACCTGGGCTTGTGCGCGGATCTCGGCGGCCACGTTGACGATCTTCTTCCCCTCGATCAGGACATCGCCCTTCACGAAGTTGCCGACCTTCGGATCAAGGCTGACGATGGTGCCGCCCTTCAGCAGGAGCCGTTGATTTGGCGTGACGCCCTGGCGCCAACTGCGCTCCAGCGTGCCGCCGTCGGCTGGAACTTGCGGACGCTGGCCGCCGTCGGCCCTGCGGGACAGAAGCGGGCTGGCGGCAGCAACCGCCAGCGCCGCACCGACTCCAAGGAAACGCCGTCGCTGCATGGTCTGCCTCCAGACGTTCCGTGGCATCAGAACGACGGGCGCCTGATGCCGAGCTTACGCATTTTCGAATGAAGCGTGGTCCGCTTGAGACCCAGTCGCGCCGCGGCACCCGCGGGACCGGCAATGACCCCACGTGACTGGCTGAGCGCTTTCAGAATCAGGTCGCGTTCGCCCACTCGATACTGGGCCTCGGTGCGTGACGGCTCGACGGGTTCATCCGTGCCCACCGTCCGAAGGGCGGCAGCCGGCACCTGCAAGCTCGACCCGGTCGACAGGATCACGGCCCGCTCGATGACGTTCTGCAGTTCACGGATGTTACCGGGCCAATGCCACTGCGCCAGCGCGTCCATCGTCGACTTCGGAATCGTCGTGATCTGCCGGCCCATCGCCCGCGAGCACTTCTGGGTGAAGTGGCTGACCAGCGCGGGAATGTCGCCTCGCCGATCGCGAAGGGGGGGCACGTGGATCGGAAACACGCTCAACCGATAGTAGAGGTCGCTTCGAAACGCCGATCCCGCCACCATCTCTTCGAGATTCCGGTTGGTGGCCGCGACCAGCCGGACATCGACGCGCTGGGTGTGCCCGCTTCCGAGTCGTTCGAACTCCCGCTCCTGGATGACGCGCAGCAGCTTCGGCTGCACCTCGAGCGGAATGTCGCCGATCTCATCGAGGAACAGCGTGCCGCGGTGGGCCAGCTCCAATCGACCGGCCCTGGTCTGGACGGCGCCCGTGAACGCCCCCCGTTCATAGCCGAACAGCTCGCTCTCGATCAGGCCTGTCGGCAACGCCGCCCCATTCAGGCGTATGAACGGACGTTCACGCCTCGAGCTCAGATCGTGAAGGGCCCGGGCCAGCAGCTCCTTGCCGGTACCGGTTTCCCCGAGCAGCAGCACCGTCGCCTCGGTTGGCGCGACCGTCTGAATCTGATCCAGCACTCCCCTCAGCGCGGGACTGTTTCCGACAATCTCCGTGAAATCGTGCTGCGAGATGACCTCCCTCTCGAGATACAGCTTCTCCTCGGCCAGTCTGTTCTTCAGATCGGAGATCTCGCGGTAGGCCACCGTGTTCTCGACGGCAATCGCGACCTGCCCGGCGATGTCGCGGAGGAGATCGATGTCCGCCTGGGCGAACGCGTCCTCTCGACGGCGCGCGACGTTCAGTGCCCCGATCACGCCGCGCCGGGTCGACAGCGGCACACAACACACGCACTGGAGGCCCGCGCTCCGCATCGGCGCAACACCCGCGAGGTCCAACTGATCGAGCTCCGCCCCTTTGAAGACACGCGGCGCGCCCGATTCGAACGCGAGGACGGACGGCGACTGGTGGAGAGTCGTGGCCACGTGAGACTCCATGACGCCGCGCTCGTCGTAATAGGTGGCCGCTTCGAGACGCAGCTCGCGCCCGCCGGCTTCGAAGGTGATCAGACTGGCGTAGTCGTGATCCAGTGTCTCGCGTACGGTCTTGAACACCGACAGCCAGAGCGCATGCGCGTCGAGTTGTGACACCAGCGTGTTGTTGACGTCGAGCAACAGCTTGAAGCGATCCCGATCGGTGCTCGCCTCGAGGCGGTATCGCTCCGCCCGATCGAAGACGAGCGCGTTCTCGATGGCCACCGCCAGCTGTCGCGCGATTTGCCACAACAGCATGATTTCACCGACCGGAAACGCGTCCGGCTGCGGGCTGCCAACGTTCAGCACGCCGTACTTGCCACGTTTGGTCTTGAGCGGCAGGCAGACTCCCGATTGCAGGCCCCGGGACACGAGGGCTCCGGTGACCTCGGTCTGGAGCGTGTCGAGCGCTTCCTTTCGGATCTCGATTACGTCGCCGCTGTTGAACGCTAGCCACGGCGGCTCGTTGGCGTCGAGAAGCACGCCCTCGGGGATCGGCTCGACGTTCGCCGGCTGCACGGCAGCCCACCGGCGCAGTCCCTGCGCGGCGTCGTCCCAGAGCGAGAGGCTCGCATAGTGATGAGGGATCGTCTCGCGCAGCAACGCCGAGATCGTGTTCAACAGGTCGGGAAGGTGACGCTCGGAGGTGACTGCGTTGGTCAGGCGCAAGAGCAGATGCGTCCGGTCGACCGGGCTCTGTACGCGATCGCGGTCGTCCACGCCGTGACCCGCCGGGGGAAGCGGCTCGATGGCCCGCGCGACGCGGGAGGCAATCTGCCAGAGAAGCTCGACGATCGCGGGGGGGTAGTCGTCGACGTCCCGGCTGGCGATTCCGAGAACGCCCCAGTGAACGTCTCGCGTCGAGGCTGGCACCAGGCACATGACGCGAAACCCGGCCGCATGGAGCGCCACCGCCACGGGCGGAGCAGGCCCGCCGTGCAATCTGAGCACCACCGGCTGCTGAGTCGAGGCCACGCGGCCGATGGGACCGAATTCCACCGGAGCCCGTTCGCGCGGTACCGGCCGGTCCGGCACTCCACCCACCTCGAAGAGGAGCTGCCGGATCGTGTGCTCCGCCGGGTCGTGGCTCCAGACCGAAAGCGCGTCGAACGGAACCAGCTCCCGCACGTGCCGGGAGAAAAGCTGCAGGTACTCAGCGCAGGTCTGGCTGGCCGCCATTCCTTCGGCGCGGCGCAGCAGGGCCTGATACGCCGCGGACCGGCGATCCCCGGCTGTCGACTCCTCTGTCTGCACCACGGTCTTCTTTGACGGCAATGTTCGAGCCGGTTCAGTGGCCTGTCAAGGCGATTGTCAGGTGACGATCGTCACCTGACGACATGTCAACGTACGGCTCAAGACTGGCCGAAATGAGCCGTCCACCGCGAACGGGTCAAACCCAGGTGGCTGAGGCAATTCCGGCGGCCTGAGGTGAGCCTGGCGCTTCCCGGCATGAACCCTGCACTTTGTTGCGCCGTGCACAGTGTGTGGAGCGATCCAGCATCGGGCGGCACGGACGCGGCGGCAGCGCCGCGCTCGTGGCACTCGCCCGCCGAACTGAGCCTCGACGACCGTGAACGGTTCTACCGGGCACTGGTGGAACAGGCGCGCGACCTGATCACGGTGATCGACGAACAGGGCGTCATCCTCTTCAAGAATCGCTCGACCGAACACTCGCTCGGGTACAGCCCCAGCGACCTGATCGGCCGCAGCGTCTTCGAGTTCATTCATCCCGACGATCTCGCATCCGTTCGCGCGGCGTTCGCTGCGGCCATGCGCGGCGAACCGGGTGGTCCCGTCGAGCATCGATTCCGCTACAAGGACGGCAGTTGGCGGGTCTTCGAGTCGGTCGGATGCTACCGGCGCGATCTTCCAGTGGGGCCGATCGGCATCGTCAACTCCCACGACATCACCGACCGGAAATCGCTCGAAGCGCAGTTCCGGCGCGCGCAACGCCTGGAAGTGATCGCGCGGACGACGAGCGATGTGGCTCACGACTTCAGGAACCTCCTGATGACGATCGTCGCATCCGCCGATCGAATGCTCGCCGGGGAGCCGACTCCGGTGGTACGAGAAAGCGCGACTCAGCTTGCGGAGGCCGCGCAGCGCGCGGAGACATGGACACACCGATTGCTGCTGTTTGCACGCGACGAGGCGAGTTCGATGACACAGGTGGTTAGCGTCAATCAGGTCGTCATCGAGCTGACCGCGCTCTTTCACCAGCTCTTGGGGACCACTGCCGGACTGACACTGAACCTCGGCGCCACACCCTCGTGGGTCGCGATGGATCAGGTGCTGCTCGAGCAGGTCCTGGTCAACCTGGTCGTCAATGCTCGCGATGCCATGCCGTCGGGCGGCGTCGTCACCATCGTGACGAGCAACGACGCAGAGCAAGTGGCGATAGAGGTACGCGACACCGGCATTGGAATGACGGACGAGGTAAGGACCCGGATCTTCGAGCCGTTCTTCACCACCAAGGTTGAGCGAAAAGGCAGCGGACTGGGACTGTCCACCGTGGCCGGCGTTGTTCACCAGGCCGGCGGGCGCGTTGAAGTGGTCACCCAATACCGCCGGGGAACGACGTTCCGCGTGACGCTTCCCGGGCGTCTCTGGATGCCGAATGACGAAGCCTGATCAGGTGCCCGCGAGTCCCGGCGGCTCCACGAGTCGGCCGCACCACGTTCTCGTGGTTGACGGCGATGAACACTTCGCTCTCGACACGGCAAGCGCTGTTCGCGTTTTGGGCGTGAGCGCGTCCTCGGCGGCCTCGGTGACGGACGCTCTCGATTCCGCTGAAGGCGACCACCCGGCGGTACTGGTCGCGGAACTCGACATGGGAGGCGCACTGGGCGGAGTCCGCCTGGCCAACGCCATCCGGCAGCGCTGGGGCTCGTCGATTGTCCTGATGAGCACTCGCACGGATCCGGAGGCCGTGTCGGCCATGGCCGCGGCACACTCGACCGGCGTGTTGTGCAAGCCGTTCCACTGCCGCCAGCTCGAACTGACCCTCGGTCTCGCGCTCGAGCGGCACGCGTCCGTTCAGTGGCCGTTGGCGACGACCAATCCTGGTGGCGGCCCGGAACCCTCGAGAGCCGCAATGCGCGACGCGCTCCGGCGGATCGCCGCGGAAGTCTCGCGGACCGGTTTCGTCACCGAGCGTGAGTCGGCGGCGCCGCGTCCTGAGTGGCTGGACTCGCTGCGTCCCCGTGAGCGTGAAGTAGTGATGCTGCTCGTGCAGCACCAGCGGGTCCCGGCCATCGCCCGCATGCTGTCGATCAGCCCGGGTACCGTCCGCAATCACCTGAAGAGAGTATTCAGCCAGGTCGGCGTCCACTCACAGCAGGAGCTCTTACTGGTTCTGCAGCAACCGAGCCCACAACGGCCGGTTCGACGGCCTTGATGGATACGCTCAAGGGCACGAGTGGGCGGGACTCGCGCCCGCGATGCGTGCTGTCGCGGCAGGCGGCCCTCATCGTCGACGACCAGTCCGCCGCCGCGGACATGCTGGTGCAGCTGCTGACCGCCGAAGGGCTCGACACTCACGTGGTGCCCAATGGCGAGGCGGCGCTCCAGGCGGTCGATCGGCATCCGCCGGACATCGTCCTGCTCGACGTTGGACTTCCCGGCCTCAACGGATTCGAGATCTGTCGCCTCATCAAAGCCGACATCGCGAGACGCCTCATTCCAGTCATCCTGGTGACCGGACTGCACGGCCGGGAACACCGGATCGCCGGGATCAACGCGGGAGCCGACGACTTCATCTCGAAGCCGATCGATACCGAAGAACTCAAGGCTCGAGTGCGCTCGCTCCTGAGCCTGAAGCAGTACACGAACGAGCTCGAATCCGCCGAATCGGTGATCATCAGCATGGCGCTGATGGTGGAGGCGCGCGACCCGTATACGGCGGGCCACTGCGAACGCCTGGCGAAATACGCCGGCGCGCTGGGGTCGGCGCTCGGCCTCGGTGACGGGGAGCTCGACGCCCTGCGGCGCGGTGGCTACTTGCACGATGTCGGGAAGATCGCGATCCCGGACTCGATTCTGTTGAAGAAGGGACGGTTGACGCCGGAGGAGTACGAGCTGATGAAGCGCCACCCGGTGATTGGCGCGGAACTCTGCGGGAGTCTCCAGTCGCTGAAACCGGTGCGGTCGATCGTCCGGCACCATCACGAACGGCTCGATGGCAGCGGATACCCGGATGGTCTCCGTGGAGCGGAGATCCCGCTCCTGGCGCAGATCATCGCCGTCGTCGATGTCTTCGATGCCCTCACGACGGCGCGTCCCTATCGCGGAGCCATGACGCGCGCGTGGGCCTGCGAAGCGCTGATCGAGGACGCGACCCGCGGCTGGCTGAATCCAGACCTCGTCAGCGTCTTCGTTGACCTGGTGCGAGGGCCTCTCCCGGCCGACCGGCAGGTCAGGTGATGCGAAGCAGCTTGATCGCGTTCCCGCCGAGGATCGCTTCCTTGTCGGCGTTGCTCAGGAACGGCGCGTTGAGCACGAAGTCGATGCCGACCGGCCAGTCGAAGGGATAGTCCGTTCCGTAGACCATCTGACCCGCACCGGCCTCCGCGACCAGATGCCGGAGTCCGTCCTCGTGAAAGATCATCGTGTCCACGATCAGCTCTCGCTTGAAGTACTCGCTGGGCCTCTTCTTCAGCGCCTTGCAGTCGGTGCCGGCTCCGCCGGCGCGGCCGCACAACGCATCCGACCGGCCGCTGTAGGACGCCAGGTAGCCGCCCGCGTGAGCCGCGCAGATCTTCAGGCCCGGGAAAACGGTCCAGCGTGCCCTCGAAGATGAGGTGCGAGAGAAACACCGTCGTCTCGAGCGGATTCCCGATGGTGTTGCCCAAGCCGCCTTTTCCCTGCAGGCGTGGGTTCTGCGTCGTGCCCGGGCCGGCTGCGGGTGCATGAAGAGCAGCACGCCCAGCTCCTCCGCCTTGGCCCAGAACGGATCGAACTTGCGATCGGACAGCTCCTGCCCTTCGACGCTGCCGCCGATCGCGGCGCCGCGCAGTCCGAGCTTTCTGACCGCCTGGTCCAGCTGATCGGCCGCAAGGTCGGGATGCTGCAGCGCAAGCGACGCCATCCCGACGAACCGATCCGGGTGCTTGGCGCACCACTGCGAGATCTTCTCGTTCTGCAGCGCGACCAGATCGCGCGCCAGCGGGCGATCGGCCGAGTAGCCCCAGGCGTTGATGTTGATCGCCTGGTAGTCGATGCCCTGCGCGTCCATGTCGATCAGGCGCTGCGGATTGCCGAGCACGATGTTGCCGGTCAGGTTGGCCTTCGCTGTCGCGGCGAGCGGCGTGTTCTTGACGAGCTCCATCACCTCGGGCACGAAGCAGTGCGCGTGCACGTCCACCGTCTTCACGCGGCGGCCGCCGATCGAGACCTCGCGGCGTTTGCCGGGAGACGCGCCGACTTGACGCGACGGGAAACCGGCCTCCGCCAGGGCGTGACGGCCCATCACGGCGGCGGCGGCCGCTCCAGCCGCGTTCCGGATGAACTCTCTGCGATTCCGCATGTCACGCGCTCCTTTCAGGCGATGGAGCGCGATTATACGGCGCGGGGCCGGCCGCGCGTTTTTCCTGAGAACGGGCGTGTGTCTGGCTAACGAGCGGGCGCGCCGACAACCTGCCAGCGGTCCAGCGCCCGGTTGAAGTCCAGCGTCCACTCGTCAGCGGGTTCGCCGTGACATCGAACCACGACGCGATCGACCGCCGGAACTCGGGCGACACAGTTCTCGAGAGGGACGTTCTGAATATCGAGACTGGCAAAGGCCCGCCGGACCGTGCTCAATTCGAGCGCCCCACCGGTCCCGGCCGGACGGCTCGAGGCTCTTGCGCTCGCCGGCTGCGGGACCGTGGGTGGCGGATTCGGAACCGGGGCGGAGGCCGGGACGATTGCAGCGGCAGCAGAGGCAGGGCGCGCCTCAGCAGGACCTCACCGGCCGAGCCTGCGGGTCCGCGGCGCGCGACTCGGGCAGCACCCCTATGGCGACAGGCAGTCCAATGACAACGGCCACCAGGATCACGACCCCCGCAACTCTCGTCCCATCCCACCAGGGCGGCAACGGCCGAGCTGAGTCGATACGGTCGGGGTCAGCTGGTCCGTATTGTTCGATGACAGAGAAGACGGGCAGTTTTTCCACGGGGGGCAAGCCGGAGCGAGCCGGCGGCCGCGGTCCGAACCTCGAGTGGTCTGGCGCGCCGCTCAGCCTCCGAATCGAACCCGTCCAGTCCAGGGTGGCCGGAAAGGTCGTAGAGGACGCACGACGTCTCAGAACGCGATAGGCCCATGCCTTTGCCTCCTGACGCGAGAGGACGAGCCGCGTCGTCGGAAACCGCGCGGGAGTGAACGGCCGACACGGGTTAGGGAGCAACAAGCGGGCCAGTGACCGCCTTCCCGTCAAGCCGATCAGGCGACGACAGGGAATCGCTGAGGTTAGCGGCCGCTGTGGCTGCTGACGGAGGCGTTCTCTGAGAAGTTATAGCGGAGGGCCAGGACCAGAATAGCTGTCGGCCCAAGCACGCCCACGGCCAGAACCACGCCGAGCAGCGCCGCGGCCATGGGGCGGCCGAAGTTGAGCGTCCAACGCGATCCGTCACGAGTAGGAACGAACAGGGCCGGGTCATCGGCGTTCTTGTACAACTGGCGAAACCGCCAGTGCTCCGCCACGAACGGCCGCGGGACGGGGCGGCCAACCTTCCTGTGACCGCGGACGGCCACGATGACCGTCAGCAGCAGCCCAACCACCTCGACCCCGACGTAGACAGGGCCGAGGTCGCGATCGCCTGTCCAGACTCCCACGAGCGCAAACGCTGCGTAGGCCTGAAAGGACACCCAGATGAGTGCAATCAGCAAGACTGTTTCCGCCGCGGCGGAGGCGGCCAGCACGTCGGGCGCCTCGGGCGAGTGGTTTCTCGTACTCCGCGAGAGGAGCAACGCCGCAATCGCGCCCAGGCTCAGCGACAGCGCCACCTGCACGAAAACAGGCAGCAGCACCCGCCCAAAGGTCCGGTACTGCCAGCCGTCCGGCGTTCCCAAGGGATCGAAGTGGACGGGAAGAATGTCAGGAAGAGCCTGGTAGCGCAGAACCAGGAACATCGTGGTGCCCAGCAGGATGAGCGTCATGGCGCCAACGGCGTGCCGGCTGAGCGGGGACAGCGTGATCGTGTTCATGAGGTGAGGGTCATCCCTGCTCTTATCGGCTCGAACTCGACGATAATGTCGCCGTCATTCGAGGGGAGACCACATGACCAAACGGCTTGGATCGAGTATGACCTGTTTCGCGTTGGCCGTGATGTTCGCGCAATCTGTGTCCGCGCAGACGCCCGCGGCGCCGGCCGCCACGCCGGACATCACCGTGGTCGCGGCGCCAACCTACGTCTCGATCCCGATGGAGATCATGGTCGACCGCCCCGCGGCGGAGGTCTGGAAGCGGATCGGGAAGTACTGCGACATCGGCGAATGGTTCCAGATTCCCTGCACCATCACCCAGGGCAAGGACGGCGAGTTCGGCGCGGTGCGCTCGGTGGCCGCCGAGATTCTGGTCGGGAAGACGGAACTCTCGTACACCTACACGCAGCCCGTGAGGGCCGGACGCCCGTACAACCTCTATCACGGCACGCTGGAGGCCCGCCCGGTCACGGCGACCACGTCGAAGCTCGTCTACACACTGGTCTACGACAACTCGATGCTCCCCGACGACGCCGCGAAGGAACGCGACAAGGCGCAGCGAACGGCGACCTTCACCCGCGCGCTGCAGAACATGAAGACCCTTGCCGAAGGCGGCACGCTGCCGCCGCCCGCACCTCGAGCCGGCGGCCCCGGCCGCGGCAACTAGTCCGTGAGGAAGAGCGCAGGCGCGCCCCGCATGGATCACCGCGGGCGCGTCCTCGGCATCGCCGCGATCGCAGTGGCGCTCTGCTCTTGGGCGGTGGGCGCTCAGCCTGCCGCTCCCCTGCTGCTCTTCAACATGACGCTGCAGAACGACATGCGTCTGCCGCTGACCCAGCGGTCTGTTACGACACCCAACGTCGATCTCCAGCTGTATGGCGACGGCGCCAACATCATCGTCGCCACGGGCAGCGGTCCCTACCTGCCTCGTGCCTTCTTCGGGCTGTGCAAGGGGCCGTGCGGGTTCACGTTGCGCGATCGGAGCAACCAGTTCGACTTGCGGGGCCGAGCGAAGATCGTCTTCACGACGATCGTGTCGGGCTTTCATCGCGTGCGGCCGATCGTGAAGCTGGCGGACGGCACGCTATTGATTGGCGATCAGGCCGAAGGCTCCGTCGCGGACTACCACCAGTACACGATTTCCTTCAGCGAGTGCCGGTGGCTGCGGCTGGATCCGGTGCGGGGTGTGACCCTGGGCTCCTGGGTGCCGAATCCGGATCTGAGCCGGGTCGATGAGGTCGGCTACTTCGACGTGCTTCCGGGCAGCGGCGCGTGGACCGAAGGCCTGGCCGTCGAAAAGCAACCCCCGCCGCCAGTGGGCGGATGGATCGCCGTGTCCTCCTTCGAGCTGTGGGGTTCACCCATCAGCCGAAGAGCTCCCCAATAGTGACCTGACCCCAACACAACAAGGAGACTCCCCATGCGAACGTACGCCTCGGTTCTGACTGGACTTGCACTCACTGGCATCCTGGTTGCCCTGCCCTTCCCGGCGCGCGCTCAAGACTCCTCGAATGCCTGCCGGGACCTGCCGACGCACGCGGACTTGAAGGCCGCGCTCATCGCCGCGCAAGGCGTGGCCAACGGCGGGTTCGGCCTCGAGATGTGGGCGACGGTGGTCGACCGCGACGGCGTCGTGTGCGCCGTGGCATTCACCGGCGGCAACCGTGGCGACCAGTGGCCGGGCAGCCGCGTGATCTCGGCGCAGAAAGCGAACACGGCGAACGCGTTCAGCCTGCCTGGGCTGGCGCTTTCCACCGCCAACCTGTACACCGCGACACAGCCGGGCGGATCGCTCTTCGGGCTGCAGGCCAGCAACCCCGTGGATGTCGGCGTCGCGTATCGGGGCCACGCCGCAAACTACGGCCGCCACAACGATCCGATGGTCGGCGGGAAGATCGGCGGGGTCAACGTGTTCGGCGGCGGCCTCGGCCTGTACGCACCGGGCGGGCAGCTGATCGGCGCGGTGGGCGTCAGCGGCGATTCGTCCTGCGCCGACCACAACATCGCGTGGCGCGTGCGAGACTCGTTGAACCTCGACAGCGTCCCGGCCGGCGTGAGCGGCGATGCCGCCCGTCCCGACAACATCGTCTACGACATCACGCCGCAGGCCGGGCAGATGCCGGGCGTCAGCGCCGGCGGCTGGGGTCACCCGGCGTGCAGCGCCGCGGCGACGGCGATCGCCGCCGCACTGCCGGCAGCCGAGTAGTTGCTCAGAGCCGGGGAGCATTCCCACGGCGGATGCTCCCCGGCGAGAATAGGCCTCATGAGAACCGTGATCTGGCTGACGGCGCTACTGCTGCCCACGACGCTCCTGGCCCAGTGGCCGGCGGTCAAGTCGGCTTCGGCGCCGCGCACCGCGGACGGCCGCGTGGACCTGGTGGCGCCCGCGCCGCGAACCGCGGATGGCAAGCCGGACCTCTCGGGGATCTGGGACAAGGGCCTCCTCCCAGCCGAGGTGCCGGCCCCCGGGTTCTTTTCGGGCGCCGGACCCGGACGGGCGTTTCGCGACTTGAAGAACGCGGTCAACGATCTCCCGCTGCAGCCGCCGGCTGCCGATCTGAAGTCCAGGCGATTCGCGCAGAACAGCAAGGATCATCCGGACGCGCACTGCCTGCCCCTGCACCCGATCCAACTCCACTTCCACCCGCAGCCGCGCAAGATCGTCCAGACGCGCGACGTGATACTGCTCATCTACGAGGCCAACGACGGCCAGCGGCAGATTTTCATGGACGGCCGCGGGCTGCCGGCCGGAGAGTTCGAGCCGTGGTGGTACGGCTATTCCGTGGGCCGATGGGAAGGCGACACGCTGGTGGTGGAGTCCGTCGGCTTCAAGGATCAGATGTGGATCGACGAGTACGGCACGCCCGGCAGCGACCGGCTGAAAGTGACCGAGCGTTTCCGCCGCCTCAACTTCGGCACGCTGGAGATCCAGCTGACGATTGACGACTCCAAGACATTCACCCGGCCGTTCACCGTGACGTTCCAGCAGCGCCTGATGCCCGATACCGAGCTGATCGAATTCGTCTGCGCCGAGAACAACCTCAGCGCGCGGCGCCTGGTGGGGAACTGATGCGGCATGGCCGACGGAGAGTGACATGAGACCAGTGACAATCGTCGCAGCACTCGTGGCCAGTGCCTATACCGCGTTCGCGCAGGCGCCGGCGCCGACAGGACCGACCGCCACAGGGCCGGTCCTGTCGGTGGCAGGACCGGCGCCCACGGGGCTGGTCGTCGGGTCCGGCAACTTCTTCAGCCCGATCACCGCCAACCTCGAGAAGACCGTCGCCTTCTATCGCGACGGCCTCGGACTGGACGTGCAGGGCGCACCGGCCAACGCCGATGCCAACCCGGCGCTGCGGAACATGTTCGGCCTGCCGGATGCGCAGCTGCGCTGGCTCATTGGCCGCCCGGCCGGCATGCGCACGGGCGTCGAGATGGTGGAGATTACGAAGGCCGAGGGCAAGCCTCTGGAGCGCCGCCTGCAGGACAGCGGCGCGTTCATGCTCATCGCCATCGTGCGCGACATCGACGCGCCGTTCGCGCGCCTGAAACAGCTCGGCGCCCCGGTCGTGACACGCGGCGGCGCACCGATTCCAGTCCCCGCGGGTGCCAAGAAATCTCGCGCCGTGATCGTCAGGGATCCCGACGGCCACTTCGTCGAGCTGTTCCAGCCCGATCCGGTGCCCGACAGCCCGTCGCCCGCCACCTCGAACATCATCGAGGTGCGCGTCCGGCTGACGGTCGCCGACGGCGATCGGGCCGCGCGGCTGTATCGCGACGCGCTGGGACTGCAGGTGCGCGCGCCTGGGGAATTCCGCAACGATCAAGCCGTGCTCGACATGATGGGTCTGAGCGGAGGGGAATATCGCGCCGCGATGTTCACCGTGCCGACCACGGGGCTGACGTTCGAATTGATCGACTTCAGGGGCGTGGATCGCCGCTCGGTGCGTGGCAACATCCAGGACCCCGGCTCGACGCGCATCCAGCTCCAGGTCCGCGATGTGGACGCCGCCATCGCCACGTTGAAACAGGCCGGCGGCGCCGTGGTGTCGAGCGGCGGCACGACCGTGGACCTCCCAGGACGCGGCGGCGCCACGACCAAAGTCGCTATCGTGCGGGATCCCGACAACCTGTTTCTCGTGCTGCTGCAGGCGGCCGCGCCGGCGGCCCCAGGGAAGTGAGCCGGGTCTGGCTGCGGCAGCGCGCCGTCGTCGCTCTGCTCGGCCTGATCTGCGCGGGTGGCTTCAACGCGAGCGCGCTGCGCGCCCAGGGCCAGCAGGCGGCGCTGACCCCATGGCTCGAAACCGCGCTCCGGCAGGGCGCGCCGGGACAGCGGCACACCATCTGGGTCTACTTTCGAGATAAGGGTCAGCAATCCGTCGCACGCGCGATGCCGCTCTCGGTGCGCGCGCTCACCCGCCGGACCCGCCGCGCGCGGAGCGGGAGCTGGCGGCCGTACGACGATGAGGCCGTGGCGACGTCGTATGCGGCGCAGGTGGCGACACGCGTGGCCCGCGTGCGCCACACGCTGCGCTGGCTGAACGCCATGAGCGTCGAGGCGTCGCCCGATCAGGTGCGCGCCCTCGCCGCGCTGCCCTTCGTCGAGCGACTCGACGTCGTCCGCCGCTATCGTGGAGACGCCGAGGTACCGGTGGAGATCCGGGCCGAGTCCGCGGCCGATGCGGACCGCATTCGACGGCTGGCGGGGCCGCTCGACTACGGCACCTCGTTCGACCAGCTGACGCAGATTCGGGTGCCCGAGCTGCACGCGCGCGGCCTCACCGGGGCCGGCGTGATCGTCGCGCTCTTCGACGCCGGCTTTCCAAATCTCGAACACGAGGCGTTCGCCACGATGCGCATCGTGGCCGAGCGCGACTTCGTGCAGGGTCTCGACAGCGTGAGGCAAAGCCGCGATGGCCACGGCACGGCGACGCTCTCGGTTGCCGGCGGCGTACCTGCCCGGCCAGCTCATCGGACCGGCCTACGGGGCGTCGTTCGTGCTTGCCGTGACCGAAGACTCGAGAAGCGAAACGCCGGTCGAGGAGGACAACTGGGCCGCGGCGGCTGAATGGGCCGAGAGCCTCGGCGTCGACGTGATCAGCTCGTCGCTTGCCTACAGCCGGTTCGACTTCCCGTATACCAGCTACACCGACCGCGACATGGACGGCGCAACGGCGGTCACGACCATCGCCGCAACCATGGCAGCGGCGCGCGGCGTGGTGGTGGTGAACTCGGCAGGGAACGCCGGCTTCGATCCCGCCCGAAATACGCTGGTTGCACCAGCCGATGGCGTCCAGGTGGTGTCGGCCGGGGCCGTGGATCGCGCCGGCCTGCGCGCACCGTTCAGCTCCGTCGGCCCGACGGCAGACGGGCGGATCAAGCCTGACGTCGCGGCCCTCGGCGTGGCGGTCAAGGTGGCGACGCTGACCACGGTCGGGTCATACGGGTTCGCAAGCGGAACCTCGTTCTCCTGCCCGCTCACGACCGGCGTGGTGGCGCTCTTGCTCGAAGCCCATCCCGCATACACGGTCGATGATGTCCTGCTGGCGCTGCGCTCGACGTCAAGCCAGACGGCCGCGCCCGACAACCTGCTCGGGTGGGGCATCCTCGATGCCGTCGCCGCGGTGGACCTGGTGTTGCCCACCGTTGCCCCCGTTCTCAGCGAGACCGTCGTTCGCTGACGGCCGCCTGCCGTATACTCCCCCGTCAAAGGGCGTTCGTCGCCAAATACTGGGTGTTCGTCAGGACCCTGTCTGACGTCTATCCCACGGAGGAGGACTCGTGGCGAAGCGACATGCATTACTGGTAGTGCTCGTGTTCGTGGCCGGCCTGCTGCTTCCCGCAGCTCTGGTCGCCCAAGGCCTGCAGACTGGCACGTTGACCGGAACGGTCAAGGACCAGAGCGGCGCCGTCCTGCCCGGTGTGACCGTGAGCGTCACCTCTCCAGGGCTTCAGGGTGCCCGTGAGACCGTCAGCGACGCCAATGGCGTTTACAACATTCCCGGTCTGCCCCCGGGTGCCTACACCGTGCGCTTCGAGCTGCAGGGGATGGCGCCGCTCGTCCATGAAGCCGCCGTCGTGCCGCTCGGCGGCGTCGGCGTCATCGACGCCTCGATGGCACTCGCTGCGCAGACCGAAGTCGTCAACGTGACGGCGCAGGTCTCCAGCGTCATTGCCTCGCCGACCGGTCAAACCAACTTCACCTCGCGTGAGCTGAGCCTCATCCCGGTCGGCCGCACGCCGGCCCGGATCGCCGAATTTGCGCCCGGCCTGACCGACAACACGCCGAACGTGGGGCAGGTGACGATCTCCGGCGCGTTTGCCTACGACAACGTGTTCATGATCGACGGCGTGGACATAAACGACAACCTGTTCGGCACGGCGAACAACGTCTTCATCGAGGACGCGATCGACGAGACGCAGGTGCTGACGTCCGGCATCTCCGCCGAGTACGGCCGCTTCTCGGGCGGCGTGATCAACATGGTCACCAAGCGCGGCGGCAACAGCTTCTCGGGAAGCATTCGACTCAACATGACGAACCCCGCGTGGAACAACGAGTCGCCGCTCGAGGAGTCGCGCGGCACCAAGCACGCCGACTTGCTGTCGAAGTTCTTCGAAGGCACGATGGGTGGGCCGGTCGCCCGCGACCGTGTCTGGTTCTTCTTCGCCGGCCGGCGCGAGCGGTCGAACGCACAGAATGCGCTGGCGCTGACCGCCATCCCCTTCGTCACGGGCACCAGCAACGACCGCTACGAGATCAAGATCACGGGCACGCCCAAGGCCAATCACACCATTCAGGGCAGCTTCGTCGACAACAAGACCCAACAGTCGGACCTGGCCAGCCTCAACGCCGCCTTGTCACTCGACACCACGGTGCTCATCACGCGCCAGACGCCGAACCGGCTGTTCGTGACCAACTACAACGGCGTCATCGGGTCGCGCACCTATGTGAGCGGCCAGTATTCCCGCAAGAACTTCGGCTTCCGGAACGCCGGCGGCACCAGCACGGCACTGGCGGACTCGCCGTTCCGAGCGCGCGGCGTGGCCCCCGGCACGACCAACGGGCAGCACTATCACGCACCGTTCTTCTCGGCGCTCGATCCCGAGGATCGGGACAACGAGCAGTACGCGGGCAGCGTCACCTACTTCCTCACGACGCGGGGAGCCGGCAGCCACAACCTCAAGGCCGGCGGCGAGCACTACACCTCGAGCCGCGTCGGCGGCAACTCCCAGAGCGCGACGAACTACGTCTTCCTGTCCGACTACCTGATCACGGGTGGAGTGCCGGCATTCGATGCGCAGGGCCGCCTCATTCCGCTCTTCGTGCCGGGTGTTTCCCGGTTCAGAACTGGCTGCCCACCGTCGGCGCCACCATGGACGTCACGACGCTGTCGTTCTACGTGCAGGACCACTGGGCGGCGTCCGATCGCTTCTCGGTCGACCTCGGCATGCGCTTCGAGAAGGCGGACAGTGAAGCCACCGGAGACATCATCGGCGCCGACACGCAGAGCATCGTTCCGCGCCTCGGCGTGACCTACGACCCGACCGGCCGGGGCACGATGACGTTCCAGGCCACCTACGCGCACTACTCGGGGAAGTACAGCGACGTGCAGTACGCCAGGAACACCAACGTCGGATCGCCCAGCCTGGTCACCTCCGAATACACGGGACCCGCGGGCCAGGGCTTCGATTTCGCGCCCGGGATGAACCTGGCGAATTACGGCACGGTGATCAGCGGCAATTTCCCGACCGCGAACGTCTTCCTGGCCCCCGGTCTCGGGTCGCCGCTCACCAAGGAAATCACCCTGGCGGCGGGGCGGCAGTTCAGGAAGGGCTACGGCCGCGTGTTGTATACGTGGCGGCGCGCGTCGAATTTCATCGAGGACTTCGTCGACGATCCGTCGGCCGCGGGCAAGATCCCCGTGGTTCGCGACGGGGTCAACTTCGGGACGTTCGATCGCCTCGAGTTCCGAAACAGCAACGACGTCGAGCGCCTCTACCATGGCCTGCAGTTCATCGGCCGCTACGATGTGCGAGGCAGCACCTACGTGAGCGGCCACTACACGCTGCAGCTCAAGAACGAAGGCAACTTCGAGGGCGAAGCGGCGAACCAGCCGGCCAACGCGTCGGACTTCGGCGACTGGCCGCAGATTCTGACCGCGCGAAGCTATCCCTACGGCACGCTCAACGACTTCCAGCGCAACAAAATCCGGATCTGGGCGGTGCACAACCAGAGCCTGGGTCGCGCAGGCAACGTGACCGTCGGGCCGGTCTGGCGCTACAACTCGGCGCAGACCTACTCGCTCTTCGCTTCTGCGGTTCCGCTGAGCGCAACCCAGATCGCCCGCAATCCCGGCTACGCCCGACTGCCCGGCGGCGGATCCCAGACGCTGTATTTCGGGGAGCGCGGAACGGAGTCGTTCGAGGGATACGCTCTGGTGGACCTGGCGGTCACCTACGACATCCCGATCTGGCGCACGGTGCGCCCCTGGATCAAGTTCGAGCTGTACAACGTCCTCGACAACAACAAGCTGATCGCCTGGAACACCGCTGTGACTCCAGACCCGGCCAGCCCGCTCGACGCCGACGGCCTCCGGACCGGGTACATCAAGCCGAGCAACTTCGGCACGGCACGCACCAACGCAGACTACCCGCGGCCGATCCCCGGGATTGACGGCGGACGCTCGTTCCTGATGGCGCTGGGGTTGCGCTTCTAGCGAGGCTCCGCCTCGCTAGGCAGTGTCTGATTGCCCGCACTTCGTGCGGGCGGGGGTAGGGCCGGTCCTTCGGGCCGGCCCTTCCCTCGGCGGTCACGTCAGGAGGCGGGAAGTTCGACGTGTTCGGGGTAGGCCCGCTCGCCCGCCAGCACCTTCACGGGCAGCCGGTTCTCGGGCAGCGGAATCGGACACGTGGTGTAGGGGTTGAACGCGCAGGGCGGATTGTAGGCCTGGTTGAAATCGAGCACCACGTCGCCGTCCTTGCCCAGGTCGGCGTAGAGGAACCGCGCCGCGCCGTAGGTTTCCTCGCCGCTGGATTCGTCCTTGAACACGATGTAGAAACGCCCGGGCCGTGTGGTAAATGGCCGCAGACGCAAGGTGCGCCCGCCGAGCGTGAACTCGACAACACCCTGGGTGGTGAAGGTGTCCAGGTCGCCAAACGTGTTGTTCACCTGGACGCTGCGAGGGGTCGCGTCGGCGATGAACCGGCCTGTCACCCGGTATTCCGGCTGAATCGGGAACCACGTGAACCCTTTGAAGCCGCGCGCCAGCGGACCTTCGGGATCCCACACGCGCAACGAGCGGCGAGCGCCGCTGACGTGCACGGCCATCTTCACGGCGCCCGACGTGAGTTCGTCGGCGGACGCGCTGCCGTCGTCCTTCAGCACGACCGGCGCGGTGACGCGCGTGCCGTTCAAATCCACGGCCGCGCCCGGCGCCGGTTCGAAACGCACCGCCTGGCCCTCGAGGAAGAACGTGCCCAGGGTGGCGGGCACGGCCGGCGGCAGAACGATGTCGCTCGCGGCGGCGCTGCCCGCGGTTTGCGCGCCGGTCTTCAGGAAATGCAGGCCGGCGATTGTGACCCAGTCGCGCCGGTAGTCGAACTCATGCTTGGCCCGCCAGGCCTCCACTTCCGAGGTGACCGACGCCCCCTCGGGCTGGGGGGTGGGCTGCGCGCATGCCACCGCCAGCGCGGCCATCGCCGCGGCACAGGCCGCCACCCCCGAGAAGGCCGTTCCCATCGTTGCAAGTGATTGTAGTGCGGTAAAATTACCGAAAGAATTTTCGGACTGCGGAGGCCCTCGCCTGCCGGTTGGGTAGTGGTGTGGGTGCCGTGGGGATGGAGAGTCTCGTGATGTCTCGTGTTCTGAAGGCGTCTGCGGTATCTCTGATGGCCGCCGCCGTCCTGGTGTCGGTGGCCGGGGCCAGCGGAGACGGTCCGCTCACGAAGGCAGTCAAGGCGGGTGACCTCCGGGCGGTCCGGGGGCTCGTTGCGTCCGGCACCGACGTCAACGCCCGTTCCGGCGACGGCTCCACTCCCCTCCTCTGGGCCGCTCATGGCTCTCAGGTCGAGATAGCCCGCACGCTGATCGCCGCAAAGGCGGCGGTCGATGTGGCCAACGACTACGGCGTCACGCCGCTCCTGCAGGCCAGCCGCACCGGCGACGCCGCGATGGTGGATCTGCTGCTGCGTGCGGGCGCCCGTCCGTCGCGCGCCCACCCGGAAGGCGAGACGCCGCTGATGGCGGCGGCACGGTCAGGAAGCGTTCCCGCGGTGCGCCTGCTGGTCGCACGCGGCGTTGACGTGAACACCGCCGAGAGCGTCCAGAAGACCACGGCGCTCATGTGGGCGGCGGCGGAAGGCCACATCGACGTGGTGGACCTGCTGCTCGAGGCCGGTGCGGACGTGAATCGCCAGGCGCACGTCACCTCGCTGACCAACCGCCACAACGCCGACCATCCGACTGGCGGCTTCTCGTCGCTGATGTGGGCCGCGCGCAACGGGGACGAGGCGATGGTGCGCAAGCTCTTGACGCGCGGCGCCAACATCAACCTCAAGAACGGCGACGACGCCTCGGCGGCGATGGTGGCCATCTACAACGATCGGTTCGACGTGGCGGCCGCGCTGATCGAGCTTGGCTCGGACGTCAAGGACGGCTCGCTCTACGTCGCCGCGGAGATGCGCGACGCCACCACCGACCAGTTCGCGTTCGACGGCTCGCGGCGGCGCCCGGATCACACCAACACGAAGACAGCGCTCGATCTGATGAAGATGTTGCTCGAGCGCGGCGCTGATCCGAACCAGCGGTTCGAGGGTCAGTTCCACTCCACCCACATGCCCAACACCGACCGCTTCGACAACACCCCGTTCTTCCGCGCGGCCGTCGCGGCCGACGTCGAAGCGCTGAAGGTGATGATCGCGCACGGGGCCAAACTCGAGCAGGCGCCGCCGGTCGAAGCAGAACCCGAGAGAAAGCCTGGCGATATCTCCGTCGGGGGGCGCCGCGCCAATCCGAACGCCGGCCGCACGCCGGCGATGGTGGCGATGACCGGCGGTCGCGGACCAGCGATGACGGGCGGGCCCGCGTACATCCGCGAGGGCGCCGCACCGTTTCGCGAGCCCGGCAGCCGCAAGCCCGAAGACGCGTTCGCGCTGCTGCTCACGTCGGGCGCCAACCCGAACGCCAAGGGGCCGGACGGCAGCACGCTGCTGCACCAGGCCGCGCGGACGGGCAACCTCGAGATGATTCGCGTGCTGGCGTCGGCCAAGGTGGACTTCGATCAGAAGAACAACGACGGTTTCACCGCCCTCGATGTCGCCGAGGGCAAGCAGCCGGCAGGAGGCGCGGGGGCGCGCGGGGGCGGGCCTCCAGGCGGTCGGGGCCGCGGACGTGGCGCGAACCAGCAGGAGGTCGCGAAGCTGCTTCGTGAGCTGATGGGACTGCCGCCGGCGCCGGCAGCTGCACCTGCGCCTGCTGCCGCCGAGGTCGCGCAGTGAAGAAAGTGCTCTTCGCGGCGGCGACGCTGTTCATCGCCGCGACGGCGTCACCGACGACGCAGGTGCCGGGAGCCGGAAGCCGGAAGCCGGAAGCCAAAGTGGACGCAGTCTCGCCGAAGCCGGAGGCGAAGGCGGACACTCCCCTCGCCTACCAGGCGATGTTGACCCGCTACTGCGTCGGCTGCCACAACACACGGAATCCGCTTCCCGCGGGGGCGCCGCTCGCCCTCGATTCGGCCAACCTCGCCGATCCCGGCGCCGACGCGGCCACCTGGGAACGCGTGGTCAAGAAGCTCGGTGTGGGCGCCATGCCGCCGCAAGGAGCACCGACGCCCGGCCACGCAGAGCTGACGAAGTTCCGATCGGCACTCGCCGCAAGCCTCGACACCGCCGCCGCGCGAAAGCAGAGCCCGGGCCGATACGTCCTCCACCGCCTGAACCGCACCGAGTATTCGAACGCGGTTCGCGATCTGCTGGGCGTGACCGTGGACGTCGCCGACCTGCTGCCGAGCGACGGCGGGGACTTCGGGTTCGACAACATCGCGACGGCGCTGACCACCTCGCCGCTGCTCCTCGAGCGGTATCTCACCACCGGCTTGCGGATCGCCGAGCTGGCCGCCGGCGACGCCAGCGCCGAGCCTGGCACGGCGACCTTCACGATCAGCACGGTGGTCACGCAGAACCAGCACGTGGACGGGCTGCCGCTGGGCACGCGCGGCGGACTGCTCGTGCGCCATCCGTTCCCGGCCGACGGCGAGTACGTGTTCTCGGGACGGCTGCTGAAGACCGTGGCCGAAGGGCTGGCCGGCGTGGAGGGCCACGAGACGCCCCATCTCTTCATCGTGACGATCGACGGCAAGCAGGTCTTCTCGGCGCCGATCGGCGGCAAGGACGACCACGACCGCGCCACCGAGAACAAGCCCGTGGCGCGCGAAGAGTTCGACAAGCGGATGATGTCGCCACGCATCAAGGTCACGGCGGGCCTCCACGAGGTGGGGTTCACGTTCGTCGAGCGGCCGATGCAGGAACAGAACATGTGGCTGCCCACGCTGCGCGCCACCCAGGAGGCCCACAACCCCTCCGGGATGCCCAGGCTCCGCAACGCCATCATCGAGGGCCCCTACGGCGTCAGCGGGCTCAGCGACTCGGCCTCACGGCAGCGCCTGTTCGTGTGCACGCCGCGATCGGCCGCGCAGGAACCGGCATGCGCGGACCAGATCCTGTCCACGGTGGCGCGCCGCGCGTTCAGGCGGCCCGTCACGAAAGCCGACGTCGAGGCCCCGCTGGCGCTCTACCGTGAGGAGAGGAGCGCGGGCGGCGATTTCAACGCCGGCATTCGAGTCGGGCTTGCCAGGATTCTGACCAGCCCGGCCTTCCTGTTTCGTTCCGAGAGCGACCCCGCGGCTCTTCCCGCAGGTGCGGCGCATCGTGTCACCGAGCTCGAGCTCGCCAGCCGGCTGTCGTTCTTCCTGTGGAGCAGCATCCCGGACGACGAGCTGCTGAACCTGGCCGTCGCGGGCCGGCTGCGCGCACCGGGTGTGCTTCCGGCGCAGGTGCGGCGCATGATCGCCGATCCGCGCGCCGACGCCTTCATGAACGCGTTCACCGGCCAGTGGCTGCAGCTGCGCAACCTGGACAAGGTCACGCCGGACGTACTCCTGTTCCCCGACTTCGACGACAACGTGCGTCAGGCGATGCGGCGGGAAACCGAACTCTTCTTCGCCAGCATCGTGCGCAACAACCGCTCGGCCCTGTCGCTGCTCGATGCCGACTACACGTTCGTCAACGAGCGGCTCGCCCGGCATTACGGCATCCGGGGCGTCTACGGCTCGAGATTCCGGCGCGTGCAGGTCACCGATCCGAATCGCCGCGGCCTGTTGGGCCACGCCAGCCTGCTGTCGATGACCGCCGTCGCCACGCGCACCTCGCCGGTGCTGCGTGGGAAATACATCATCTCGAACCTGCTCAACACGCCGCCGCTTCCGCCGCCGGCGGTCGTGCCGGATCTCGAAGAGAGCGCGCACAAGGACAAGCCGTCCACGGTCCGGGAACAGCTCGAACGCCACCGGGCCAATCCGGTCTGCGGGTCGTGCCACCGCAACATCGATCCCGTGGGCTTCGCGCTGGAAAACTTCGACGCCGTCGGGCAGTGGCGCGCGGCCACCAGGGAAGGACTGGCCATCGATGCCGCCGGCGTGCTCGCCGACGGATCGAAGGTCGATGGGCCCGTGGCGCTCCGGAAGGCGCTGCTGGCCAGGCCGGACGTGTTCGCGGGCACCGTCGCCGAGAAACTGCTGATCTACGCCTTGGGACGCGGCCTGGAACCGGTGGACATGCCGGTCGTTCGAAGCGTGGTCAGAAACGCCGCCGCGCAGAACTACGCACTGCAGTCGATTGTGCTGGGGATTGTGCGGAGCGACCCATTCCAAATGCGCACGAAGTTGACCGATACTAGTACCGGGCCGGTGTCGACCCGGGCCGCCAACTTGTCCGCCGAAGCGTTTCCGCGAAGGCGGAAGGAGTAGCCGATGTTCGTCACGAAGAAGCACCTGCCTCGCCGAACGTTTCTCCGCGGTGCGCTGGGCGGGCTGGTTGCGATGCCCTTCCTGGACGCCATGGTTCCGGCGCTGTCGGCGCAGGCCGCCAAGCGCCCGTTCCGGTTCGGGGCGATCTACGTTCCCAACGGCATCTACCCGCAGCTGTGGCATCCGGACACGACCGGCAGCGGCTTCGAGTTCAAGCAGATCATGCAGCCGCTGGAGCCGTTCCGCAGCCATCTCGTGACCATCAGCGGAATGAAGGCGCCCGACGGCAATCCCGACATGGGCGGCGTGCACATGGGCGCCAGCGCCGCGTGGCTGAACGGCACCGGGCCCGTCACCACCATGGCGAAGTTCGTGGTCGAGTCGAAGAAGAGCATCGATCAGTTCATCGCCGACAAGGTGGCCGAGGACACGCCGCTGCGGTCGCTGGAGGTTGGCACCGAGGACATGGGGACGTCCGCCGGCGCGTGCGACGGCTATCCCTGCGTGTTCTTCAACGCAATCTCGTGGCGCGACGACACCAGCCCGCTTCCCGTGGCCGTCAACCCGCGCGTGACGTTCGAGCGCATCTTCGGCGAGAGCGGCTCGGCGGCCCGGCGGCTCGCAAACATGCGGCGGAAGCAGAGTCTGCTGGACTCGGTGGCCGAGGAAGCCGGCCGGATGCGCCGCAGCCTGGGCCCGGCCGACAACGCCATCCTCGAGGAGTACCTGACCAACATCCGCGACGTGGAGCGGCAGCTCGATCGGATGGACGCCCGTGCCGCTGCCGTGCCCGAAGGCGCGGTGGCGCCGCTCGGCATCCCCGACAACATCGACGACCACCTGACGGTCACTTACGACCTGATGCGTCTGGCGTTCCAGGCCGACATCTCGCGTGTCTTCACCTTCATGGTGGGCCACGAGGGCAGCGGCCGCAGCTACGCGCACATCGGCATCCCCGAGCCGCACCACCCGGTGTCACACCACGGCGATACCGCCGATGGAATCGCGAAGTACGCCAAGCTGACGACGTATCACGTGGCGAAGCTCGCGGAGTTCGTCGAGAAGCTGCAGGCCACGGCCGACGGCGACGGGACGCTCCTGGATCGGTCGGTGCTGTACTTCGGCAGCGGGATGGGCAATGGGAACGCCCACGATCGCAACAACCCGCCGGTCCTGCTGGTCGGCGGCGCAAACGGCCGGCTGAAGGGCAATCGGCACATCGCGGTGGACAAGAAGGAACCGACAGCGAACCTGCTGCTCTCCCTTGCCGACCTCGCGGACGCGGACGTCAACAAGATCGGTCTCAGCACGGGACGTCTCAGCCTCTAAGTGAGCCGTCCTCACGGAATCACCACCGGCAATGCCGCTGGTGCGGCCGGAGGGCGGTTCTATCTCCCACAGCTCGACGGGCTGCGCTTCTGCGCATTCCTGTTGGTCTTCCTCCACCATTCCCCCGTATTCCCGGGCGGCAGCCGGGCTGCGGCCGCAGCCCAAGGCATGGGGTGGGTGGGCGTGGACCTGTTCTTCGTCCTCAGCGCCTATCTGCTGATCGCACTCCTCCACCAGGAACACGAGGCCACCGGGGCGACCGATTTCAGGAAGTTCTTCATTCGACGGGCCCTTAGAATCTGGCCCCTCTTCTACGTCTACGTCGCAGCCTGTTTCCTGTACTTCATCGCACTGGATGGCGAGGACATGGCTGAGGTCACGGGCAGAACGATCGGCCATCTGTTTCTGCTCGACAACTTCTTCACGGCTTTCGCGGGCCAATACAACCCTCTCAACTTCACGCAGCACCTGTGGACGGTGGCGTTCGAAGAGCAGGTCTATCTGTTCATCCCGCTGCTGTTCGCGGCAATCGTGTGGCTGCGCCGGAGCCAGCCGCTCTTCGCGCTGGCGGCGGTGGCCGTCGTTGCGTCGCAGCCACTTTTGCGATGGGCACTCACCCTCTTCCACGACGACGAGACCACGGTGTGGGTGATTCCGTTTCTTCACGCCGATTCGATCATCGCGGGGCTGTTGCTGGGGGCCGGAGTCGGTTCCACGCTCAAGCAGCGCGTTCCCGGGGACGTGTTCGCGATCGCCGGAGCTCTTGTCCTTGGCGTCGTGTGTTTCGTGCTGCCGGGCGACGACATCAGCCAATTCCTGTCAACGCAGACCGTTCATCTCTTCACGCTGCTGGCTCTCGCGTTCTTTCTCATCGTTCTCGGATGTCTGGACCAGGGATCGTGGATCGCCTGGCTCCTGGCACGGCGGCCGGTGGTGTTTCTGGGGCGAATCTCGTACGGTCTCTACGTCTGGCATCTGGCCGGCAACCAATTCGGTCCGAGCCTGGCCCGGTCCTGGTTCTCGGCTTTCGTGAATCTGGAGAACCAGCTCGTGGCCTGGTTGTTCGTGGTGCTGTCGGCGCTGTCGTGGACCGTGGCGGTGTCCGTGTTGTCCTATTTCGTGCTCGAGCGCCCGTTTCTCCGCATCAAGAGCCGATTCACGCTCGTGCCCAATCGCGCGGACTAGTCCCGTGGCCACTGCGCCGCTCTTTCTTCGCGCGCTCCTGGCGTTTCTCGCGTTGCCGGGCATCGTGGGCTTCGCGGTCCCGCTCTGGCTCGCCCGGCCGTGGGACGGGATCCGCTGGATCGGCATCCTGCCTCTGGCCGCCGGCGTCGCGCTGTTGCTCCGGTGCGTCCGCGAGTTCTACGTCGCCGGAAAGGGCACCCTGGCACCGTGGGATCCGCCACGCCATCTGGTGACGACGGGGCCCTACCGGCTGTCCAGGAATCCCATGTACGTGGGTTTGATTCTCATCATCCTGG
Source organism: uncultured Acidobacteriota bacterium (assembly GCA_963807235.1). Classification (GTDB taxonomy): domain Bacteria; phylum Acidobacteriota; class Vicinamibacteria; order Vicinamibacterales; family UBA2999; genus CAWEBF01. The sequence continues at coordinate 89,498 of CAWEBF010000029.1, read as the reverse complement.
GCTGGGCGCTGACACTGCGTTCGTGGCGCCTGCTGCTGTACGCGACGATCGTCCAGGTACTCGTCGCGGTACGCGTCCGCACCTTCGAAGAGCCCTACGCCGCACGTCACCATGGCCAGGAGTGGGACCGGTATCGCGCCCGCACGCCGCGATGGGTGTTGTCCACGGGCAGGGCCCGCGTGATGACGCTTGCGGCACTGGTCGTCGCGCTGCCGCTCGCTGGACGCGCGTATGAGACCTATGCGGACGGCCACACGCGGCGCACCTTCCAGGCGCCGGGCATGCTGGTCGATGTCGGCGGACGCCGGCTGCACCTGCTGTGCATCGGTGCCGGCTTCCCCATCGTGCTGTTCGAGGCCCCTGGCTTCGGCGTCAGCTCGATCAGCTCGGCGGCCGTCAGAGAGCGCGTCGCTTCGCGGACGACGGTGTGCAGCTACGACAGGGCCGGGATGGGATGGAGCGATCCGGCCCCGCGCACGCTCACCGCCGGCGCACTGGCGCGCGACCTCGCCGTGCTGCAGGACCGGGCCGGATTGCCCGCGCCGTTCGTGCTGGTGGCCTCGTCGGTCGGGGGGTTGACGGTCGAGATGTTTGCTCGCCAGTATCCGGAGCGGGCAGCCGGCCTGATCTTTCTCGACGCGGCAACCAGCGCGCTGGTCAACGAGCTGGAGGCGCCGCTCCTCAGCCGCGCCCGTGCCGCCGCACCGGTTCTCGAGGCGGCTGCCCGGCTCGGCGTGATCCGCCTGTGGAATCCCTTCGGCATCACCGGCGATTCGGACGGTGCGCGGCGGTCGAGAGGATTCACCTACGGAGCGCGCGCGTTCGGCACGCTCGGGGCCATCGTGCGCGGGGGCTCCGACACGGTGCGCGAGTTCGCGGCCGCGCCGCCGCTCAGGGCCGACGTGCCCCTGCTCGTGCTGACTGCATCAGATCCTCGTCTTCTGGTGGTACCGGGCCTGACGAACTTGAGCGCGTTCCGAAGCGAGACCCGCCAGAGGGGCCACAGGCGCCTGGCGGCGGCCTCGACACGCGGCGCCTGGAAGACCGTGCCGAACAGTCAACACCTCATCGCCGTCAGCAATCCGGAGGTGGTGACCGACGAGGTCTTCGCGATGCTCGACCAGCTTCGGTGAGGGCGACGCGTCAGTGGTCCGAAAAGGCCGTCAGCCTGCTACACTGCGGGCCAATGCACCCAGGGTTGCTGCGTCGATGGTCAGCCACGTTTGGCTTGATCGCACTGCTCTGCCCGGCCGCGGCGTCTGCCGAAGACGTGCGCGTGATGATCTCGGCCGGTTTCTTTTACGTGTATGCCGAGCTGGGGCCGGCGTTCGAGCGCGCCAGCGGGCACCGGCTGATCACGACGCGTGGACCGTCGATGGGCGACTCACCGGAGGCGATTCCGGCCCGCCTCGCGCGCGGCGAGATGGCGGACGTGCTGATCCTGGACGGCGCCGCCGCCGACGAGCTCGCGGCCCGCGGGCTGGTGCGTGCCGGCAGCAAGGTCGATCTCGCCCGCTCGCAGATCGGCATGGTGGTGCGCGCCGGGGCCGCGAAGCCCGATATCAGCAGCGTCGAGGCGTTCCGGAAGATGCTGCTCGCGGTGCAGTCGATCGGCTACTCGGACAGCGCCAGCGGCACGTATCTATCCACTATCCTCTTTGCCAAGCTCGGCGTCGCCGACGAGGTCGCCCGCAAGAGTCGCAAGGTGCGTGGGCCGCCGTCTGGCGAACCCGTGGCCGCCGTCGTGGCGCGGGGCGAGCTGGAAATCGGCTTCCAGCAGGTGAGCGAGCTGATCCACGTCCCTGGCGTCACGTTCGTCGGCGCGATTCCGGCTGAACTCCAGCCGGGATTCTCCTTTGCCGGAGCGATCACCAGCGCGGCTCGGCAGCCCGAGGCGGCCCGTGCACTGCTTCGCTTCCTCGCGTCGCCCGAGGCGGCCTCGACGATCGTCAAGGCGGGACTCACGCCGCTCGCCGCACGGTAGCGCCGCGCGCTCGAAGGTCGAAGTCGGCTCTGCCGCATCCCGAAGGCCGAGCTGGACGGTGTGCGCGGCTCGTGCTACAAAACTCCCCAGATCGACCCCCTCAGGGTTCCTCCGGCTCGCGTTCACCGATCGTCTGGGAACAGGAGGCCCGCATGCAGACCGTCCAACACATCCTGGGCACGAAGCACGAGACGCTTCTCTCCGTCTCTCCGGACGCCGACGTCTTCGATGCGCTGGCCACCATGGCCCGTCATGACGTGGGTGCGCTGGCAGTGCTCGATCGAGGCCGCCTCGTGGGGATGTTCTCGGAGCGCGACTACGCTCGCAAGGTGATCCTGCACGGCAAGACGTCGCGGGATACTCCGGTGTCCGCGATCATGACCACCGACGTCCTCACCGTGGGCCCGCGGAGCACCGTCCAGGACTGCATGTCCCTGATGACCGACAAGCGCGTCCGGCACCTGCCGGTCGTCGAGGGCGAGATGGTGATCGGGATGATCTCGATCGGCGATGTCGTGAAGGCCGTGCTGAGCCAACAGGAGTTCGTCATCGAGCAGCTCCAGCACTACATCACTGCCTGACACGATCGACGAGCCGCGAGGAGGACGACATGGACTTCGGAGGCACGTTCACCGATCACATCGCGCCGTGCGGACGCAGAGGAAACGGCGAAGAGTTCTTCGATCAGGACGACGATGTCGTGGTCACGCAGGAGGCAACGTTCGCGTGCGGCTGCCGAACCATCCAGCATGAGTACCACGACGGCGCGGTGAGCCGGACGCTCGTCCACCACGACGGGCGGATCCTCGTGGACGAACTGATCGCCGCGGAATAGCGGCACAGCCGGCCGCGCATACGGCCCCCCGGCCGCACGACCCCGTAACTTTCGCCGTCCCTAGGAGTATTCCCACAAGACATCGCGGGGCGAGACGAACGGCTTTCGGGTCAGATCCGTCTAAGACCCTATGACCCGACACCGGAGATGTGTGTGAACAAACGGCTCTGTCGTCTGACCCTTCTCGCTGCCGGCCTGCTCGTTGTGACTCACGGGGTGGCCGCCGGCCAGGAATCCCCCGCGAAACCGCGGGACCTGCGGGCCCGGCTGGTCACGACGCCGCCGAAGCTCGACGGGGTGCTCGACGACGAAGCCTGGACCACGATGCCCGAGGAACTCGACACCTGGATGTCGTACAACCCGCTGCGCGGCCAGGCCGCACAGCAACACACACAGGTGTGGGTGGCCTACGACGCCAAGGCGATCTACTTCGCCTTCAAGTGCCTCGACGCCGAGCCGGGAAAGATCAAGACCAGCATCAGCCGCCGCGATACCGTGTGGAACGACGACTGGGTCGGCGTGAGCCTCGACTCGAGCCGGGCGGGACAGATCGCGTACCACATGTTCATCAATCCGAGCGGCATCCAGATGGACGCGTTGCAAAGCCGCAACGAGGATACGGCCGTCGACTGGTTGTGGCAAAGCGCCGGCCGGGTGGATGCCGACGGCTGGACCGTCGAGATCCGGCTCCCGCTCGAGAGCATCAGGTTCCGAGGCGGACAGGACGTGCGCATGGGCGTGCTGTTCTACCGGCACAGCAGCCGCCTCGGCGCGTCGTGGTCGTGGCCAGCCATGGATCCGGGCGAGTGGGTCTTCGAGAACCACGCGCAGCTGTCCTTCGGCGAGCTGCACCAGCCGCGCCTGCTCGATGTGATTCCGAGCGCAACCCTCTCGCGCAACGACTCGCGTCCGCTGGGGCAGGATTGGCAGGCCGCACGGCGCAAGGCTGATTTCGGCGCCAGCGTGAAATACGGCATCACGTCGACGATCACGCTCGACGCGACCATCAATCCCGACTTCAGCCAGGTGGAGAGCGACGCCTTCGAAGTCGAAGTCAACAACCGCTTTCCAGTGTTCTACAGCGAGAAGCGCCCGTTCTTCATGGAGGGACAGGGTCTCTTCAACCTGGCCGGCACGGGCGGCGACGCCACGATGCGGACGGCGGTGCATACGCGGCAGATCGTGGACCCGCTGGCCGGGGTCAAGCTGACGGGCACCTCGGGCCCCTTCACCTACGGGACCCTGTTGGCTCCTGACGCATCCGTGGGCCCGGACGCGCACAAGATGTTCGGCATCGGCAGGGTCGTGCGCAACCTCGGCGACGGGCAGCATGTCGGCGCGCTCGTCACGGACACGGAGTTCCGCGCGGATCACAACCGCGTCCTTGGCGGCGACTTCTCCCTGCGGCACGGTCCCAACTTCCGCTGGAACGGCAACATCGTGCTGTCCGATTCGGCCGATGCGCAGGGCGTCGAGTCGAACGGGACGGGCGGACAGGTGACCTACAGCTGGGAGACCCAACGCTACGCGGTTTCGGGCCAGGCGGAGCATTACGACCGCGGGTTCCGGATGGACACCGCGTTCCTCAACCGCGTCGGGATCACGCGCGGCTGGCAGTATCAGGCGATCAGCTTCTATCCCGAAAAGCGTGTTCCCTGGATCAAGCGGGTGAGCCCGTTCCTGTGGGTGCAGACAGCGAAGGACCAGATGCAGGGCGGAACCGAGCTGTGGGTCATGCCGGCCATGCGGTTCAACTTCACGCGCCAGGGTTACCTGCGCGTGGACGTCATGCGCGGGCACGAAACGTTTGCGCAGCAACGCTTCACTGTCGGGCGGGCGTTTGCCGACGGCGGCGCCCAGCTCACCAAGTGGCTCAACCTCGGAGGCTCGTTCAATGCGGGGCCGGCCATCTACTACGACCCGGCCGCGCCATTCCAGGGCCGGCAGCGCGCGCTGGGCGCCAGGTTCGGACTGCAGCCCAACTCGAAGCTGAGTCACAGCCTGAACTACCGCTTCGTGCACTTCGAGCGCGAGACGACCGGCGAAAAGGTGTTCGACGTCCACATCGTGAACCTGCGCAACACGTACCAGTTCAACCCGCAGTTCATGGTGCGGGCGATCACGAACTACGACAGCTCGCGACGCCGGTTACTCGGCGACTTCCTCGCGTCCTATGAGCTGGTGCCGGGAACGGTCGTGTACGGTGGCTACGGGTCGCTCTGGGAACAGTTCGAAGGAATGCCGTATCAGACGACGGCGCGCGCGTTCTTCTTCAAGGCGTCCTACCTCGCCCACTTCTGATCACATAGCGAACCGGCGTTAAGCCGGTTTGCCAGACAGCGCGCGGTGGTCCGCTTCTACCGCGCTTCGACGTTCACGCTGGAGACGAGCAGGCCGTCGATGGCAAGACTCAGCTTGCCGAAGTCACCGGATGCCCCGGGGGGCCTGTCGGCGATGATGCGGTACTGACGCGCTGTCACTCCCATCGTCTTGCCGATCTCGGCGCCGATCTCCGGCAGCAGCGTCGCCAGCCGGCTCGTCACGTTGACCTGCTCGAAGCGGCCGCCAGACGTCTTGGTCACGCCTTGCCCAAGATCCAGCTGCGCGCCACCGCCAAAGCTCGCGCCGATGCGCCCCATGAACATCACCACGTGAACCTTCATCCGGCCGCCGCTGGCGCGCGCCCCGATGGCGGCCATATCGCCGTCACGGACCCGAACGTCGCCAGAGGTCGTTGCCAAGACAACAACCACGTTGGTCGAGTTCTTGTCGCGGTCGATCCGATCGCTCGCCTCGTAGAGCGCCTCGACGAACCGGCCGGCCCCACGGTCCGCCGCGATCAAGTCGATGGCCTTCGCGATTCTGGCCTTGTCCATCGTGCCGCGCTCGACAAAACGCGGCTGCGGCGCCGTCGTCACCACCGACACCTCGATGCCCTCGGGCACGCCGGCCAGCAGGCCGTGCAGTCCCTTGCGCAGATCGGCCAGCCCTTCGCTCGGCAAGCCCACGCCGTTGTCGATCAACAGGTGCAGCTTGCGCGTCCGATCCACGGGCTCGACCTTGATGGTTTTGGCAAGGACGCCGTTCTCCTGCACTTGAACCGCCGCAGGCTCTATCGTCGCGATCGGGTCCCCGGTGGGGCTGGTCACGGTGGCAAGCAAGGTGATTTGCTTCTGCGCGAATGCGACGGCCGGTGCCAGCAAAACAGCAATACAGACCAGCGATTTGAGCGTCATGGCGGTCTCTCCGTGCGCGGGATGAGTATAAGACGCCGGGACGTCGCCGGCGGCTGGAGAGGCTCTCCCGCCGGATTCTTCTGCTAATCTCAGCCGCGAGACATCGCAGGAGGGCACATGACGAAGTCACACCTGTCGACCCTGGTGTTGTTGCTCGCGCTGTCGAGTGCGCGTGCGAGCTGGGCCGATGTCGGGCTGCTGCGCACGGCGGAGCCGCTGGACGAGGCGCGCGGCTACTGCCTCGACATTGCCGGCTTCGGTCCGACGCTTCGTCTCGACGATCCGCTCCAGGCACACACCTGCAAGTACGGCGGCCAGCTCGACGATCAGCGCTTCGAGCGAATCGCCAATGGCGCCATCAGGGCCAGCCTCTACGATCGGTGCCTGGCCGCCACGGCGCTCGAGCCCGGCGCCAGGCTGGTGGTGCGCGCGTGCGCGTCGGCTCCGGCACAGCGCTGGGCCATCACCTGGGGCCATCTCAGCCCCGAGTCGCGGCGTGATCTGTGTGTCTCGGTCGCAAGCGCCAAGGGCGAGATCGCCGGCACGCCGGCGCTGGTCTCACCGGTTTATCGGCGGCGGGATCTGACCCTGGAGCGTTGTGACGACGCGCAGCAGGCGCGGCAGTCGTTCCGGTGGTCGCAGCCCGGCGAGCGCGGGCCCGGCACCGCCGACGACGTGCGCAGCGGCATGCCTGCCGATGTGGCGAAACAGCTCGCCGCGTTCGGCACCGAGTTCGACGGCGAGATCGCCGGCCAGACGGCGAAGATCTATGCGTCGCAGCCTCGCGTCTACGAAGCGGGTGAAATCAAGGTCGCGAAGAATCTTGCCTACGGCCCGCACGAGAGGCAGCAGGTCGACATTCACACCGCGACGGTGCGGAGAGCCGAGCGCCCGATGCCGGTGGTCGTCGTGTTTCACGGCGGGGGTCTCATCGGCGGCAGCCGAACGGCGACCGCGAACGTCGCGGACTACTTCGCCAGCCTGGGATACGTGGGGGTGAACGGCGGCTATCGGCTCGCGCCCGACGCGAAGTGGCCGGAGGGCGCGCGTGACGTCGGCGCCGCCGTGACCTGGCTGAAGAGCCACGCGGCCGAGTACGGCGGCGACCCCGAGCAGATCTTCGTCGTGGGTCTCTCGACCGGGGCCTACCACGCCGCCACCTACGTCTTCAGGCCCGAGTTACTGCTCCCGGGCACCGCGCGGCCCGCGGGCGCCATTCTCCTGTCGGGGCCGTATTCCTTCGACTTCAAGGCGCCGTCGAAGGGCGAGCTGGTCTACTTCGGCGAGGATCCGAAGCGCTGGCCGGAGATGGTGATCCCCGGCCACGTCACCCGCGGCGACATTCCCGTGCTGTTCACGACCGCGGAATGGGACAACGCCCGGTATCTGTGGCCGCAGGCGGCGGTCTACAACGAGCTGGTCGAAAAGCACAAGGCGCGTCCGCGCTACCGGCAGAGCCTGGGCCACAATCACTCGTCGCAACTGCTGTCGGTGGGCACGCCCGACACCAGCGTGTCGCGCGAGCTCGTGGACTTCATCGAACGCACGGTGAAGCGCTGATCCCAGGTGAGCGGAATGATCCTCGGGCCGGCGATTCGCGCCGGCGAGAGGGCCGTAACTAAAGGCCAGGCCCCACCCGGGGCATTGGTCTGACGTGCTGCGGAACGGCGGCCGAACTCGCTGAGGATCGCCTCGAGTACCGGCAGCATCGATCCCGCCTGCTTCGCGCGGATGACCAGATCCCACAGCGGCTCGAACTTCTTCCAGCCCGACGCGTAGGCGAAGTGCCGTAGCCCTGGCGCCAGGCTGCCGTGCGCCGCCGCGCCGCGCGCGATGTTCTTCCACGTGTAGAACTGGCGGTACGCGCGCCAGTAGCCCTGCTCGAGTTCGTCGCCCGACATCCGCGCGGGCCGAAACACCGCGTGGCGCGTGTCGTAGCGGTCCCAGCCGGTGTCGGTGATGCGGCCCTCGGCTTCGATGCGCTTGTAGAGCGCGGTGCCGGGATACGGCGTGAGGATGTGGAAGGTCGCCGTCTCGATGCCCTGCTGGATCGCCCACTCGACGGTGCGCTCGAACACCGATGGGTCGTCGCCGTCCATGCCGAAGACGAAGCTGCCGTTGATCATCACTCCGACGTCGTGCAGGCGCCGCACCGCGGCGGAGTAGTCGCGCTTCATGTTCTGGTACTTGCGCTGTTCGACCAGATTGTCGGGGTTGAGCGTCTCGAACCCGACGAAGAGGCTGCGCAGCCCGGCATCGACCGCCTTCTCGAGCAGGCCAGGGGACAGCACGGCGTTCACAGTGCCCGCCGCCTGCCAGAGACGGCCCATGCCGCGCATGCCGTCGAAGAGTGCGGTGGCGAAACGCTTGTCGCCGAACAGGTGGTCGTCGAGGAAGTAGAGATGGCGGCCGGGCAGCCGGTCGATTTCCGCGAGCGCGTCATCGACGGCCTGCGTATAGAACGACTTCCCGCCTTCGAAGAACGCCTCCTTGTAGCAGAAGTCGCACACGTGCGGGCAGCCGCGCGACACCACGATCGAGTTGGGCACCAGGTACAGCCGCCGCTTGATCAGGTCGCGGCGAATCGGCGGCAACCCCGCCAGCGTGCGCGTGCGTGACTTGTAGACGCGCCCGGGCCGTCCGGCTCTGAAGTCGGTCAGGAACTGCGGCCACGTGTCCTCCCCGGGCCCGAGAAAGATCGTGTCGGCGTGCGCGGCCGCCTCCTCCGGCAGCGACGTGACGTGCAGGCCGCCGAGCGCCACGTGCGCGCCACGCCGCCGGTAGTCGTCGGCGAGGCGATACGCGCGGTTGGCCGACGTGATGTAGACCTGGATGACCACGAGGTCGGGCGTGTCGTGGACGTCGAGGCGCTCGACGTGCTCGTCCTGCAGATCGATCTCGTCGTCGGAATCGAGGTACGCGGCGAGCGTCGCCAGCCCGAGCGGCGGGAAGAGGGAGTACTTGATCGGCCGGAAGAACGGGCTCGTCGCCTCGGTAAGGGCCGGCAGGATCATCTTGACTCGCATCGTCTTAGAGGATCGGTGCTGGGAACCGGGGAAGTCTTGAGCCGGAGGTCAGCGAGTTGTGAGATCGCGGTGAGATCTAGGCGGGTGAACCCCTCTCTTCCTCAGTTCGCCGGCAGGAGGCGCTTCAACTCCTCGACCCAATGCTGCACGACGACGAGGCTCGTGGGCGGGGCAGTCCCGCCGGGGCCGCCTTCCTTGATCATCAGGAACCTCTGGCCATCGGCTGACACATCGTACGACCGGCCCCACCAGACCGGATTCGTGAAGTACCCCTCCTTCACCACGACCGACGGCGTCGTGGCCGACCACGACGGGCCGCGCGTCACCCCGACCCGCATGAGCGCACCCGTCGGAGAGACATAGATCAGCTCCTGCCCGCTGCGTGCCCAGATCGGCTTCGTGCCGCCGGTGGTGGACACGAGCGAAAGACCACTGTTCACGGCGGGATACGGCCGCACGTAGACCTCGAACCGGCCCGAATCGTTCGCTTCGTAGGCGAGCCAGCGGCCGTCGGGCGAAATGATGCCGTTCCGGTCGGTGAACCGGGACCGCACAAGCGGCGTCACACGGCGGGTTTCGTCGAGTTCCATCACCAACAGGTCAATGCCCGTTTCGGCGGACTCGTCGGAGAAGATCAGCTGGCTGCCATCGGGGGACACAGCCAATGGGTACTGGGTGTTGGGACTCTCGAGCAGTCGCTCGGCCGCGCCGGTGCCGTCCGCGGCCTGCCAGAACAGACTCCGCCCCCCCGCTCGTTCCGAACTGAAGATGAGGCGCCGGCTGTCGGGCGTCCACACCTGAACGACATCTCTGCCGGGGACCGCCGTGAGCCGAGTCAGCGTCGTGCGGCCCAGATCCCAGAGCCAGACGTCGCCCTCCTGATTGTTGGCGAACACCGCCACACGCGTGCCATCGGGTGACAGCGCAGGAAGGAAATACGGGCGCGGCGGCGCCCCTATCGGCGTCTCACGCCCCTGCCGGTCCACCCACACCAGCGTGCGTGCCGTTCCCGCCACGCCGCCCACCGACAGATAGGCCAGCGTGCCGTCATCCGCGAGGACGGCATTCACGCCGCCTTGACTCGACGTGACCACATCGGGGACCACCGTCACCGGTGTGCCGCGCAACTCCAGACGGGCCAGGTCGAACGGCACCGCCCGCAGCGTGCCGGCCTGGCCGTAGACGAGATGACCGCTCGGGACGTAGTGGGCGTGACTGCCACCGCGAAACAGCACGCGGCGCGTCCCGCTCTGGAGATCCAGGACGGCCACTTGTGCGGCCTCGAGTCCGCCCGTCAGCGCCGTGATCGTGAAGAGCACGGCGCGTCCGCCGGGCAACATCTCGGGCCAGAGGTGATCGGCTTCGCCTTGCGCGCGATCGGGGCGCGTGAGCACGTCCACTGCTCCACCCGACGCCGAGACCCGCTGCAGGCCAGTCGCCACGTTCTCGGTTGCGGCGATGATGGTGTCGTCCGGTCCCCAGGTCGCGCCGCTGGGAAAGGTGGCGTCGAGCGTCGCCAGCGTGACCGCAGGCCCGCCGGTCACTGCCACTTTCTTCAACGCGCCGCGGCCGTCCGTGAATCCGATCCACTGGCCGTCAGGGGACGTGAATAGTCCGACGGGTACGCCGGTGAACACCGCGACAGGCTCGAGGGAGTCGAGCGCGCGGACGAAGATCTGCGTGCCGCTGTTGCCGATGTAAACGAGCCGTGAACCGTCGGGCGTGATGGCCAGGTCGCGGTCGTTGTACCTAACACTTGGCTCTGAGTCACCCGAGGACGCGACCTGCAAACGCGAGATGCGTGGCGGCTGCTGGCGCATCGCGACCCATGTCAGCGAGCCCGCAATGGCGCCGCCCACAATCGTGGCGGCGACACCGATAAGTGCGGCGCGCCTCCACCCTGTCACGACCCTTGGCGCCGCCGCCGGCGACACCGGTGCCTCGAAAGCGCCCTCGAGCGCCAGCCGGACATCGCCGATGGCCTGCACCCGCTGCCTGGGATCCTTCTGCAGGCAGCGCGCGAGGTACGTGCGCAGTGCGGGCGAGAGCGTCGCCGGCAACCTGGCCCAGTCCGGCTCACGTTCGAGCACGCGCGCCAGCGTGGCCGATACTCCGTCTCCATCGAACGCCCGGCGGCCCGTCAGCATCTCGTAGAGCACACAGCCGAAGGCCCAGATATCGGTGCGGGTGTCGACTGCCTTTCCACGCGCCTGCTCGGGGCTCATGTAGGCCGCGGTCCCGAGAATCATGCCGGCTTCGGTCAACGCCTGTGCGGTGATGGTGGGCGACTGCGACACGCTGCCCGCCGCCGCGCTCGCCGCATCCGCGTCGAGCGCTTTGGCGAGGCCGAAGTCCAGTACCTTCACCGTGCCGTCCTCGCGGACTTTGATGTTGGCAGGCTTCAGATCCCGATGCACAATCCCCTGCTCGTGCGCCGCTTCGAGCGCCTCGGCGATCTGCCTGGCGATGAGGAGGGTCTCGTCGATCGGAATCGGCCCCCGCGCGATCCGATCGGCGAGCGTCGAGCCCTCGACCAGCTCCATCACCAGGGCTCGGACGCCATCGGCTTCTTCGAACCCGTGAATCTGGGCGATGTGCCGATGGTTGAGAGAGGCAAGCACCTGCGCCTCCCTCTGGAAACGCGCCAGGCGCTCGGGATCGTTGGCAACGGCTGGCAGCAGGACTTTGATTGCGACCAGGCGATTCAGCGTTGTATCGCGGGCTTTGTAGACCTCGCCCATGCCGCCCGCGCCGATTCGGGACGCGACCTGATACGGACCAATGCGCCGGCCCTCGAGCGTTGTCATGCGCTCGCAGTTGGGACTGGTGCTCGCAGGCTCATTGTGGCGACAAGAGAAGCATATTACCGGGGCGGCCGGCCCTCAAGGCGCGTCGGCGATGACCACTGAGGCGGCACGGTCGTGGCCCTCGGCAATCAGGACCTCGATCTCCTGGTACTCCCGCCAGTGCCGGTGCGCGGCCTTGACGATGGCCACGAGCGGGATGGCCAGACACACACCGACGACGCCGCCCATCGCCGCGCCGGCCCAGATCGCCATCACGACCGCGAGCGGGTGCAGGTGCAGCGTGCGCTTGATGAGGCGCGGGTAGATCACGTAGTCCTGCACCGCCCGCACCACCGCCAGGAACAGCAGCACCGCGACGACACGGTCCGGGGCGGCCGCGGCGGCCACCACAGCGGCGATAATCGGACCGGCCAGGGGTAAGACCTCCAGCAGTCCGGCCACCAGGCCCAGCGTGCCGGGATACGGCAGCCCGAGGGCGGCGAAACCAAGCCAGCAGGCAGCGCCCACGATCAAGGCCGACAGCGCCTGCGCCCTGGTGTAGGCGGCGAGCAGGCTGTCGAGGTTGCGCAGGAACTGATCGCCGCGCCAGCGCAGGTGAGGCGTCGGCAGCACTCGCGTCGTCGAGCGTCGAATGCGATGCCACCGCGTCAACATCACGAACGCGACCACCGGCACCGTCGAGAGCCACGGCACGAGAGCGCTGATCTCGGCAAGCTCGGCTCCGAGCGCGCGTGCCTCCTTCTCGATGCCTCGCGTCAGATGACGAGTGACGGCGCCGACCGATATTTCGACCACGGAGGGCAAGTTCAGGGTTTTGTGCCAGCCTTCGGTGGCGCGCAGCTGGTCGACGAAGCGGGCGGTGTGTTCCGGGACGACTACTCGCGCCCGCTCCAGCGCCGCACTGATCCGGCTGCCGTTGAACGTCCACACCGGGAGCATCAGTGCGGCGATGATGCCGTAGATGGCCAGCGTCGTCAGGCCGCGAGCCAGTGGCCGTCCCCGTCGCCATGGCGCCGCGTGGTGCCGCAGCCACTCCGTGACTGGTGCGAGCAGGTAGACCAGGATGACCGACAGGAATGCCACCAACAGCACGCCGGTGGCGGCAAACTGGTCGAAGACCACGGCCAGCACCACCAGGGTGATGATCAGGGCGATCGACCCGATGTAGACACCGGCCGTCCGGCGCTCACCGGCAGTCGCCGGCTCTTGCCATCGAAATTCGTGCCGGCTGTCCAGAATTGGCCGCTGCCCCACGGCCTAATCCTATTCGGTACGGCAGCTAGCGCGGCGACAAAGGCCGCCCCTTGTTGGCGACAAACGGCAGCGGGTTCTCCGCGATGTAACTTCTCGGCGGCTGGCCGGTAGTCAGGATCATGGAGCGGCTGCTACAAGACGTCCGGTTCGCGGCGCGGTCCCTGTCCCGCGATCGCTCGTTCTCCTTTGTTTCGCTCTCCACGCTCGCACTCGGCATCGCGGCGACAGTCACCGCGCTCGCGGTGACGAAGACCGTGCTGCTGGACCCGCTGCCATTCCCGGAGCCCGACCGGCTGGTGATGGTGTGGGAGCGCTCGTCCCAGGGCCACGAGCGCAACGTGACGAGCGCTTACAACTACATCCGATGGCGTGAGCGCGCCCAGTCGCTGGAAAGCATCGGCGCCATGATGCAGGTGCCGATGAACGTGTCGGGCCTTGGACCGGCGCACCAGGTGGACGGGCTGGCCGTGACCGCCGGCTTCTTCGACGCACTGGGGGTCCGTCCGCTGTTGGGACGGGCGATCCGCCCAGAGGACGAGCGCATCAGGCCGCCACGCGTCGTCGTTCTCTCGTACGGATTCTGGCAGCAGCACTACGGCGGCGCGCGCGACGTCATCGGCAAGTCGATAGACGTCAACGGTGGTCCGCGCGAGATCGTCGGCGTGATGCCGGCGGGCTTCGCGTTTCCCGCGGCTCGCATGGGGCAACTGTACGCGCCGCTCGTAATCGATCCGGCGGCACCGCCCGGCGGCCGCAGTCTCATCACCGTGGCGCGAATGAAACGAGGTCTGACGCTCGAAGCCGCGCGCTCCGACATGCGCGGCGTGGTGGCGCGGCTCATCCAGGAGCGAACACCCAACCTGCCGCCAGGCTGGAGCGCCTCGGTGTTCCCGCTGCTCGACGAGACTGTCGGGCCGGTACGTCGAATCCTCTGGGTGATTCTTGGATCCGTGACGTGTCTGCTGCTGCTCGCCTGCGCCAACGTCGCCAACCTGGTGCTCATCCGTGCGGCGAAGCGCACGCCCGAACTCGCGTTGCGCATGAGCCTGGGAGCCGGCCACTGGCGGCTGGTCCAGCTGCTCGCGATCGAAAGCGTGCTGGTGACGCTCGCCGCCGGCACGGTCGGCCTCGGGCTGGCCCTGGTCGCGATGCCGGCCATTCCATCGCTGTTTCCTTCCACTTTCCCGCTTCCTCGCGCGACCGAGCTTGAAGTCGACCTGTCGGTCGGCGCTCTCACGCTGCTGGTCTGCGGACTCACGGGGCTTGTCTTCAGCCTTCTTCCGGTCGTCCGAGTCGTCCGGGGCCGGCTGGCTGCTTCGCTGCGTGCCGGCGCGCAATCCGCGTTCCTCTCACATACGCGCCTCCGCCGTGCGATCGTGACGGTTGAAGTGGCGATCGCGCTCGTGCTCGTGTTCGCGGCCGCGTTGATGGGCAGAAGCCTGGCGGCGCTGTCGAGCGTCGAATCCGGGGTTCCAGCCCGATCGGGTCGTGGCGTTGAGCCTGCTGATGGTGCCGGCGCGGTATGCGGGCCCCGACTGCGATCGCTCGTGTCCGGTCACGTTTCTCGATCGCGTGCTCGAACAAATCAGGGCGCTCCCGGGCGTCAACAGCGCCGGTTCGATTCACTTCCTGCCGCTGAGCGGCATTGGATCCGGTGGCCCGGTCGCCAGAAGCGATCGGCCGCGACCACCGGACGATCAGCTGCCCAGCGCGGCCATCTCCGTTGTCACGGACGGGTATTTCGAGACCATGGGGATTCCACTGACAGGACGGGATTTCAGCCGCGCAGACCGGCTCGGCGGACCGTCGGTCGCCATCGTGAACCAGGCGGCCGTGAGGCGGTTGTTTCCGGACGAGAACCCGATCGGGAAGTACATCTGGGCGGGATACAGCCCGGCCACCGAACAGCTCGAAATCATCGGCGTGGCTGGGGACGTCCGCACTAGCACGCTGGACCAGTCGCCTGGACCGGCTGTGTACATCGCTCACGGTCAGGAGCCTTCGCTGTTTGCGTCGATCGTGGTGCGATCGCAGGGCCCGCAGGCGTCGATCGCCAACGCCGTACGCTCGGCCATCGCACGCGTCGACCCTGAACAGGGCATTTCGCAAACGGTTTCCCTCGGCACCCTCGTCTCCAACGCCTCCGCGAGACCGCGCGTGCAGGCAGGCGTGTTCGGCATCTTCGGGCTGCTCTCCCTCGTCATCGCGGCCGTGGGTCTTTACGGCGTGATGGCCTACGGCGTCGAGCAGCGCCGCCGGGAGATGGCCCTGAAGCTGGCGCTGGGTGCTCCCCCGAGGACCCTGCTTGGTTCGGTCGTGCGGGAAGGTGTGAGCCTGGCGGTGGTGGGTGCCGTGGTCGGGGCGGTGGTCGCATGGCTCGCCAGTGCCTCGCTCGAAGGTCTGCTCTACGAAACGCGAACGACCGACCTGGCTATCCTCAGCGGGGTGGGAGTCACGATGATTGCCGTCGCGTGCCTTGCGACCCTCGCGCCCGCACTACGTGCGACGCGGGTGGACCCGCTCGCCGGTACTGCACGACGACTGACGCCGCGGACGCGGTGAGTGTGTCGTGCTCTAGTGGTTCGCTGAGTCGGGCATGAAGTACAGGTTCTGGGCATCGACTCCCAGATACTTGCCGGCAAGGACGTAGTGGTGACGGTGGAAATAGTCGATGAGTTCCTGTCGCACCTGAGGGTGAACCTCGATGCAGACCAGGGCCGGCCGATACCGCTCGATGTCGAAGCCGGCCAGCGCACGGGGCTCGCCGAGTTCGATGTCCATCGACAGGAAGTCCACGCGCGCGACGCCCTCGCGCGCCAGCAGATCGTTCAACGTGATCGTGGGAACGCGTCGAACATCGACCGGACCTTCATCGGGCTTGGCGAACTCCCTGTCGCTGGTCGCACCCAGCCGCCCGTTCGTCGGGACATAGAATGTCTCGATCGCATCGGATGCGTCGGACACGAACAACGAGAAGAACCGGGTGCGAGGCCGTAGTTGTGCGTACTGGGGTGCGAACTCCGGTTGCGCGTCGATAGCGATCCCGCTCCAACCCAACGCGGTTTCCAGATAATAGGTGTTGTTCCATTCACGGGCGTCCGCCGCACCGACGTCGAGGAACACGCCACCACGCTTGTCCTGAAAGTAGTCGCGGATCACCCATTCCTCGGCATTGCGCGAGTTTCGCGTCCCATAGCGCCGTTGCAATTCAGCCCAGGCAAAGGCTCCTTTTGCGCCCAGATGCGCGGCAGAGCCGATTTGTGCGATGTCATCAGGAGGCTCACGCACGTCCGGGGATGACGAGCCGAACCAACGTCCGGCTACGCCTGCAAGGATTGCGACAACAAGGCAGGCCGCACCAACGTCGACGAGACTGAAGCGTTTAGACAAGATTCGTGGCTTCAGCATAGCGCACACGACGGCCACGGCCATCGACCTCGGCCTACGGCGGTCGCGCCGTCAGGCGACTTTTCTGACCGGGCGGCGGATCGCGCGCGTCCGACGTGCAATCAGCTTGGCAACCGCGGCTTCATCAGTGGAGAGACGACGCGGACTCGCGGCACGCCCGTTCGCGGGACCGATGACGTCGCCTTCGAGAAAGGCCTCGAGCACCGCCGGATGCACGTACGACTTGCGGCACACGGTCACCGTATTGCCGAGGCGCTGCGCCCCGGACTCGATCGCCCGGACAACGGCCCGTCGGCCCGCGGCCGCCGAGGACGGCTGTGGTGCGTCGGCGAGGGCGCGGGCCACCAGGACCGTGCCGGCCCAGGTCCGGAAATCCTTGGCGGTAAACGCCT
Source organism: uncultured Acidobacteriota bacterium (assembly GCA_963807235.1). GTDB lineage: Bacteria > Acidobacteriota > Vicinamibacteria > Vicinamibacterales > UBA2999 > CAWEBF01. The sequence goes on along the minus strand of CAWEBF010000029.1, from coordinate 72,556 downwards.
CGCCGCAGGCGTCGCGCACGTACTCGTTGACGTCGGCTGAACCGATGCCGCTCCGCCCACCCTCGTCGTCCACATATTGGAACAGCTCGTATCCTGGCAGTTCACGACACGCCTTGACGATGCGCGCCAGCCTGGCATCCTGCACGCCAATCGTGTGCACGATGCCGCTCTTGCCGCGAAATTCGAATCGCAGGCTCGCGCCCTTCACCTTGGCGTGCCCGTTCCGCATGGTGGTGAGCCCGTACGATCGGTTGGCGCGGGCGTACTCCTCGTTGCCGACTCGGATCAACGTCTTCTCGAGCAGCGCCACGACGGTTGCGATCACTTTCTCGCGCGACAGCTTCGTCCGGCGCAAATCGACGGCGATGCGTTCACGCAGCCGTGGCAGCGCGGCGGCGAATTCCAGCAGCCGGCCATACTTGACCTCGTCGCGTACTTCGCGCCAGCGCGGGTGATAGCGGTACTGCTTGCGGCCGCGCGCGTCGCGTCCCGTCGCCTGCACGTGGCCGCGCTCGTTCGGGCAGATCCAGACGTCGGTCCAGGCGGGAGGGATCGCGAGCGACTTGATCCGGGCAAGCAACCGGCGGTCCGACACGGTGCGCCCGTCGGCGTCCACATAGCGCACGCGGCGGCGCCCCAGCCGGCGAATGCCCGGCAGACGGCCATCGTTGACGTAACGGAGCCCCGCGGCGGCCGCGGAGGCGTCGGGATCGGACGCCGCCAGAGGCTTGGCCGCAATGGCGCGAGAAACCCGCGCCGTGCGCGCCTGCTCGCGCCGGAGGCGCTGCCAGGCCTTTGGAAGGACGAGACGGCGGGCCATACCGCCCTCTCAAGCAGCATTCGGGCCACAACGAACGGCTGAGATAACGCGGTCGCCTTGACAACGCCGCCGATTGGGCGTCCGATACGCACCGATGTCAACGCATGCGTCGCGGCGAACTTTTCTCTCCGCCGCGGCGGCGGGGCTGGCGGGCGCTTCGTGCGCGCCTAGACGGCCGGCTGTGGTGGGGTCGGCTGCGCCGGATGTCGTCCCCGATGGCAAGCGGCGTGTCCTGCTGCGCGGAGGCGTCGTCCTCAGCCTCGACCCGAAGGTGGGCGACTTCGAGCAGGCCGACGTCCTGATTGACGGCAAGACGATTACGGCCGTTGGACCGAACCTCCAGGCCGGCGACGCGCTCGTGGTCGATTGCAGGGGCACCATCGTCATGCCCGGCTTCATCACCACGCACCACCACCAGTACGAAACGCTGCAGCGAAGCCTCATCGCGGACGGCCTGCTCGCGGGCGCGTGGCCGCTGGAAAGCTACCAGTCGGCGGTGCAGAGCGTCTGGACGGCCGGCCGGATCGCCGATCCGGCCAGACCCGGCAGCTTCATCTGGGACCTGGGCCGTGTGCCATGCGACCCCGAGGACGGGTACATCGCGCAGCTCGTGGCCTGCTTTGAGCCAGATCAGCGAAGGAGTCACGACCGGGACCGATGTCTCGCAGGCCAGCCACACGCCCGAGCACACCGACGCGATGATCAAGGGGCTGATGGATTCCGGCCGGCGGATGGTCTATGCCTACACCGGCGGGACCAACCGGAGCGCCGAGGGCATCCCGTACGAGTTCCCCGGCGCCATCGGCGACGCCACGAAGGGGATCGGCCGGATCGCGAAGACGTACTTCAGCTCACGCGATCAGCTGGTGACGCTCGGCCTCCAACTGGGTGCAGGCCCGGCGTTCCCGGGCGCGGCATACACCGGTTGGCAGCTCGGCCCGGTCGTTTGGTGCCGTCATCACCGGCCACAACGTGGGCCAGCCGGCGGCGGTCGTCGAGCGCCGCGGCCGACGCGCGAAACGGCACCGACTGGTCCGACGTCACGTTCATCCACGCCACGCGCTGGCAGGACACGCCGCGGGCCCAGGTCGGACCCGAAGCGTCCGCCTACCCGAAGGACAGCCGATCGAGGGCGTGGGAACTCGTGCGAGACCGGGGCGCCCACGTCTCCATCGCGCCGCTCATCGAGATGCAGATGCGGCATGGGATGCCGCCCTTTCAGGAGTCGCTCAACCACGGCATCCTGCCCAGCCTCAGCCCGGACGTCGATTCCAACATGACGACGGACCCGTTCTCGCTGATGCGGAGCGCGTTCTCCCTGCAGCGCGCGCTGGCCAACGACCTGGCGTTTCCGGAGAGCAACCCTGGTGGCCTGGCGGTGCCGCACCTCGTCACATCCCGCCAGGTGATCGAGATGGCCACCATCGCCGGTGCGGCGGCAAATCGTCTGCTCGACAAGGTCGGAACGCTCTCGCCAGGCAAGGAAGCCGATGTCGTGGTGCTGGACGCCCGGAACGTCAATACCTGGCCGATGAACAACGCGCCCGGCACGGTGGTGACGATGATGAACCCGCGCCACGTCCGCCACGTGCTGATCGCGGGGAAAGGCGTTTACTGGAGCGGCGCCCTGGTGGGCTGGGACATGGAACAGCTGCTGCGCCGGCTCGAGCAGGCGCATGCGCGCGTGCTCGCTCGCATCAACGGCCCCGCGAAGGTCGGGACGCTGCCTCCGGGCAACAACAGCTTCAGCAGTCCTTATCGACCGAACCTCGTCGGGGATTGCTGCACCAAAGGCCAGAACACGTCGGCTCCGCCCTACGTCCTCCGGCCCTGAAGGCCTACTCCTTCTTCTTCCGCGCAGCTGCCTTCCGGCGAACGGGCTTCTCCGGCGCCGGTGTCATCGAGTGCGTCAGCACGACGCGCGGGGACACGAAAGTGCGTGCTCCATGGGCGTCGAATTCGATGACCGTGTGGTACTGATTGACACTGCTGACGGTACCGTCACCGTATTGAGCGTGGGCGACGCGATCGCCGGTGCTGTGTAAGAACATAGACAGTACCTGTACTACGATGAGCGCCCCGAGTGGTGGCCGGGCAGGGATGTGTGCAACGGCCTGCAATCGGGCACTCGAGCCTATCCGGCTGGGCTAAAAGCCCCCGATCCTAGTCGCCGAGCAGGACCGCGGGAGTGGTGGTGTAGGCCTCAATTACCGGCTGGCCCATCCACTCCTCCGCGGGCTCGGCCACGGCCAGCAGCCACAGCACCGTCGCGGCCGTGTCCATCGTGCGAACGGTGGACTGCGTCAGCACCCCTTGCTTCACACCTTGCCCCCAGGCGATCCACGGGATCGTGACGTCGCGTGGGTCGTCGCTGCCGTGGTTCTTGCCGTGGCCGCCATGATCCGCCGTGACGATCACGGTGTACTTGCCGCTCCCGTAGGCGCGATCGGCCATCGAGATCAGCCGGCCCATCGCGCGATCCGCGGCCAGCACGCCACGGCCGTAGTCCGCGCTCATCCAGCCACCTCGATGACCGGCGGCGTCCGGATCGGTCAGGTGGACGAACAGCACGTTCGGGCGCGCCTTCTCGAGGTACTCCGCCACGTCGGCGATGGTGCGCTCACTGGACCAGCGGCCGAACCATCCGCCGGGCGCCTGCGAATAGTCCAGCGTGCCTTCGAGTTGCAGCGGCTGGAACTTCGCCTTGCTGAAGAAGGCGGCGGTGCTGTAGCCGTGGGTCCTGGCCATGCCGAAGATGTTCGGCAGGTCGATGGAGTCCGCCTCGGCGCTGGCCACGTTGTTCCACAACACGCCGTGCCGTTCCGGCGGCTGTCCGGTCAGCATCGACGTATGCGAGGGCAGAGTCTTGCTCGGGTGAATCGTGCTGGCGTTCAGCGTGTAGGTGCCCTCGCGCATGAGACGCTGCAGCATCGAAGCGCCGTACGTCTCGATGGCGTCCGGCCGAAGGCCATCGATGGAGACCACCACGACGTTGCGGCTCACGCTCTGCATGGGCTGGGTCGGGAGGGGCGACAGCGGGGCCGAGCGAATGTAGCGTGGGCTGCACGCGGCGCCGACGACGGCCGCGACAGCGAGCAGGACCGGCAAAGTGACGAGAAAGCGCGGATGACTCATGATGTTTCCAGGCGCGGCACAGCTAGTTTAACCAAGCGGCACAGCTAGTCTAACCAATTGGACGCCGTCGCGGGCTCAGCGGTCTTGTACGCGGGGTCAAAACTGATACTCGGCCGGCACGATGCCCTTGGCCCGCAGGTACATCTCGGCCGAGGCCCGGTGGTGCGTTGTGTGGTCGAGCACGAACATCAGCACTTCGAGGCCGGTCATCGGGGCGCCGAACCCCGAATAGCTTCGCGTGATCTGTGCCGGCGTCAGCTTGGACACCAGGGCGATCGATTGGTCGAAGGACTGCCGCACGTAGGCCATGACGTCCTTCTTGCTCATCGACGCCGGCTTCGACGGCCTGGTTCGCTCACCGGAGAAAGGCGCGAGAAGATTGGCCTGGTCTTCGGCCAGATGCACCATCTGCTCGGCGAAGCTCATCTGCGGAGGCGTGAGCTTGAAGCCGTAGTCGGCTTCCGGCATCTGGTCCGCGACCTTCAACGTGAAGTCGCGCGAGGTATTGAGGTGCGTGACGACGATGGCGGCGATGTCGGCCTGTGCCTGGACCGGCCGAGGCGCGACCAGCAGGGTGCCGCAGGCCAGCACGAGCATGAGCGATCTGGATCTCATTGGGCCTCTCCTCCACCGATTTTAGCCTTAACATACGGTCTTCCTGGCCGAATGGAGGACACCCACCCATGCGAGCGATCCTGACGTTCTCTCTCATCACTCTGTGCGCAGCCGTCGCACCCGCCGCGGCGCAGAACCAGCCCATGAGCTTTTTCATCAGCAGCGCCGGCTCCGGAATGGGCGGCAACCTCGGCGGCATCGCCGGCGCCGACAAGCACTGTCAGGCGCTGGCCGCGAAAGCCGGCGGGGGCAATCGCACCTGGCGAGCGTATCTCAGCACCACCAACCCGGATACCCACGCACGCGAACGCATTGGCAGCGGCCCCTGGTACAACGCCAAGGGCGTGCTGATCGCGTCCAACGTCGCCGACCTGCATTCGGACAAGGCCAACATCAACAACGACACCGCGCTCGACGAGCAGGGCCGCCAGATCAACCCGCAGGGCGCCCCGAATCGCCACGACATCATGACCGGCTCGACCCCCGACGGAAGAGCGACGCCGCAGACGTGCGCGAACTGGACCAGCAGCGCCAGCGATCAGACCGGCATGCTGGGTCACCACGATCGGCTGACGTTTGGCAAGCCCGGTTCGCCATGGAACTCGGCGCATCCGTCCAAAGGCTGCTCGCAGGAGAACCTGGTCGCCACCGGAGGCGCCGGCCTGATCTACTGCTTCGCGAACTGAGCCACCCGGGACGACCGGCCGCTACCAGACCCCGATCAGGCGAAGCGCCGCCACGGCCGCGAATGCCAGCAGAAGGCCATCGAACAGGCGCTGCGGGACTCGGTGGGTCAACCAGCGGCCGATCGCGATGCCGCCGAACACGGCCGGCAGCAGGATCAGGTTCAGCGACAGTGTCTGCAGTCCGATCAAACCGAGCGCGGCGCTGAGCGGCACTTTGGACAGGTTCACGATGAAGAAGAACAGCGCCCCGGTGCCGACCAGCTCGTACTTCGGCAACCCGACCGCCAGCGCGTAGAGGACGAAGATCGGTCCGGCGGCATTGGCCAGCATCGTCGTCACACCGGCCAGGAGCCCCATCGTCCAGACGAAGGCAGTCGAGTGCGGCACGTCCGCGAACAAGCCGGGCCGGGCCATCCGCGCGAGCTGCATCGCCGTCAGCACCAGCACGATCGTGCCGATGATGGGCTCGAACAGCGATTCGTCCAGCTTGCCCATCAGCGCGAAGCCAAGCAGAACCCCGGCGATGGTCGGGGGCAGCATCCGGCGGATGTAGACCCACTGCGCGTGCTGCCGGAACGCGCGGACGGCGAAGACGTCGGCCGCGATCAGCATGGGCAGGATGATGCCGGTGGACGTGCGCGCCCCGAAAATGAACGCGAAGACGATGACGTGCACCAGGCTCATGCCTGGGAATCCGGCCTTCGAGATGCCCATCCCGAAGGCACCAGCGGCGGCCAGCAGCCACTCTGCCGTGCTCAGAGGCGGCATCGACGACGGGTCAAAGCCTGTTCACGCCGCGATGATATCAGCCGGCCCACCGTGTACTAAAAACGGCACATAGCATCGATCGAAGACGGCGCTGCGAGGGTTGCGCCGCGCTCTCTACCGTCGTATCGTTTCCGCGTTGTCGGACAAGAGCAATGAAGGAGGCGGACAGATGAGACGACTAGTTGGTGTGGCGACGTGTATTGCGATGCTCGGGGTTGGTGGAGCATTCGCAGGCGAGGTGAAGGGACCGCCGGGCACTCCCAACAATACGAACACGACCGGCGCTCTGGACCACGCGAACTCGGCCTGCGCCGCCAGCGGGCTGAACGACTACGACGAGCATGAAGGACAGAACGTGTCGCAGGTTCAGACCGCAGCGGACTCCTGGAAGTTCTATGGGCTTCCGAAGGGCGCCCCTGGCAAACTCGGACTCTGCCGGGGAAACTGAAGATCGCGAGCCGTTGAGAAGTCCCAGGGTTGGCCTTGTGTTCGGTCGGGGCCAACCCTTTCTTATCGATACCGCAGTGCTTCCATCGGATCGGCTTTCGTGATCCGCCAGGCTGGCAGGAAACACGCCACTCCTGCCACGACCGAAAGCACGGCGGCCACGACAGCGATTGTCAGCGGATCGTGGGCGCCGACGCCGTAGAGCATCGACGACAGGACGCGAGTCGCGGCAAACGTTCCGGCGAGTCCGATCGAGAGTCCGATCAACGTCAGCCGCATCCCTCCCCGGAATATCAACGTGCGCAGATCGCCCGCGGTGGCGCCGAGTGCCGCGCGAATGCCCATTTCGTGCGTCCGCTGGGCGGCCGTGTAGGACATCACGCCGTAGATCCCAACGGCAGCGAGCAGGACCGCAACGGATGCAAAGGCCGCGAGCAGCGCGCTCACGACGCGGTTCCCTAGCATGGATTGATCCACGATCTGTTCGAGCGTGCGAACGTCGCCGAGCGCCTGGTCCCTGTTGACGCGATCGAGGGCCGACCGAACAGCTTTCTGAAACGACTGCGGAGGCACGCCGGCTCGCACGATCAGGTTGATGCCGTAGGTCGGGCTCTGCTGGTTCGAGACGTACATGCCGGCGCTGATCGCATCCCCGAGCCCGGTGATCTTCTCGCCCGCCACGACGCCAACGATTTCCCAGGCGATCTGCTGGCCGAACTCGGTCTGGCCCGGCACGATTTCCCGCACCAGGATACGGCGGCCGATCGGGTCCTCATCCGGAAACTCCCGCATGGCCAGCGTCTCGTTGATAAGCGCGACTCGCGGCGCGCCCGCCGTGTCGTTGTCGCTCAACACCCGTCCCGCACGCAGCTTGATGCCCAGTGCGTCGAAGTAAGACGGGCTGACAATCTTGAAGAACGCCGGGCGGCGATCAGCGCGCTCCGTCACTTCGCGACCGGCGATCGAGTAAGGCACGCCATAGCCCCAGCCCTGCAGCGGTAACGCCGAAGTCGTAGCCGTCTGGCGAACGCCTGGCACAGCCTCCAGCGCCTCACTGATGGCGCGTAGATAGGCGTTCAGTTCGACAGGATCGGAGTGCTGTTCCTGATCAATCGGCAGACTGGCCGTCAGGACATTCGTCGCATTGAATCCGGGATCGATGTCGAGCAGCTTGTAGACGCTGCGCATCAGAAGTCCTGAAGCGACCAACAGCACGAATGCGAGCGCGATTTCTCCAGCAACGAGAACGCTGTGCACGCGCCGAGCCGGGCTGGCTCCCATCGTGCCGTGTCCGCCTTCTTTCAGCGCGCTGACCAGGCTCGGGTTCGTGGTTTGCGCTGCTGGCGCAACGCCAAACAACAGGCCCGTGGCGACGGCAACCGTCAAGGTGAACAGCAGTACGGACGCGTCCATTCCAATGTCCACCGCGGGAGGCAACGTGTAAGGAGGAATCAACGATTGAATCCATTTCATCATCCCGTAGCCAACGCCGGCTCCCACGATGCCACCGCAGGTGGAGATCACGACGTTCTCGATCAACAGCTGCCGCACCAGGCGCCAGCGGCCTGCACCGAGCCCGGCCCGCACGGCCATCTCGCTTTCCTGTGATATGCCGCGCGCCAGCGCGAGACTCGCCAGGTTGGCGCAACCGATCAGCAACACGAACGCGGTGGCGGCAAACAGGACCGTGACGGCGGTGCGCAGCTCCGGGCCGATCAGCACGTCGGCGAGACGGTCGACGGCAACGCCCCAGCCCTTGTTCGAGTCGGGATAGGCGTTGGCGAGGCGCCGTCCGATCACGTCCATTTCGGCGCGCGCACAGCGCGAGCGTCATTCCCGGCTTGAGCTTGGCGCTCGCGCCGAGCCAGCGAAACTCACGCGTCATGTTCGAAGGCTGGAAAGCGAGGGGTTTCCAGATCTGGGCTACGGCGCGATCGAACGGACCACCCTTCTGAAGGACGCCGATCACGGTGTGTGGCTCGCCGTTCAACTGGATGGCCCGCCCCACCATGGCGGGATCGGAACCGAAGCGGCCCTCCCAGAGCACATGGCTGAGCAGCACGACACGGTCCTGGCCAGGCTGGTCCTCGCCCGGACGAAACGTGCGGCCCAGTGCTGGCTTCACTCCGAAGATATCGAAGTAGTGCGCAGAGACGCGCGCGCCTTGGATCAAGACCGGCTCCTCCCCACCGGTCAAGGTGGCGCGCCACCCCACTTCCGCGGCGATGTACTCGAAGACCGCATTCTGGCTCGCCCAATCGAGATAGTTCAGGGTGGAGACGCCATTGAGACCGCCGTTGGGATGCCGTTCGAGGACGCGCACGATCCGGTTCGATTCGGGATATGGCAGCGGACTGAGTAACAGGCCATTCACGAAGCTGAACATGGCCGTATTGGCGCCGACCGCGAGCGCGATGGTGACAATGGCAACAGCCGAGAAGCCCGGGCTATTGCGAATCCGGCGAATGGCGTATCGGAGGTCGTGGAGCACCGTGGAAGGAGGATAGACGAGGTTAGCGCTGCCGCGCGCTCGGTTCCCCTACGTGCACGTCCATGCACCTGGAGCCGCCCGAATCAGCGTGGGCGTGCCTACTGGTCCGCTCGCTCAGTCTTGCTGTTGGATGTCCGTGTCGGCTACGGCGCCCGGAATCGTCTCGATGAGCGACCGCCAGCCCTGGATCGCGCTCGAGCGATTCGGCAGCAGCGACACCCCGTAGTCCAGCGCGGGCGCCGCTTCGTACGATGAGCGGGTCCATACCCGCCGGACGTGGATGCCCACGCCCATCAGAGGGACGCTCACGACGAATTGCGGTGGCAGCGCCGTGGTATGCCGCTCGCGCGGCGTACGAAAGCGCAGACCCTCGACGCTCACGTCGATGATGTGAGAGGGCACGCCGTTGATGATGGCTTCGAACGGCTGCACCAGCCTGCGCTCGGAGCACCGGATAGGGCTGCCTTCGAGAAGTGCCATCGTGACGTAGCACTTCAGATATGCACGATCGACGGGCCGGGTGATGACAATCGGACGGTTGGTCACCCCTTCGTCGCGGCTGGCCATTGCATTGCCGATCAAAATGGCTGGGGTGAGCGCGCGCCTGGCCTGTCCCTCAGGCCGCATCGGGACCCGGCCATCGCGAGCGGCGTCGGCAATCAGCAGGTCGAACGGCCGCGCCCGCATCTCCTCGATTGCCATCGCCCGCGTCGGACGAAGCACCGGCTCGAACCCGTCGTCGGCCAGCCAGGCCGCAATGGCCGCGGCCTCCGCGCGGTCGGATAAGGCAATGATGACTCGGTGTCGGTCGGCCACGGGTCGCTGGCGACGAGTGTGCAGACGGCGTGCCAGCGCCAATTGCTCGGACGCTCGATGGTGATGCTTCGCGGCGCCAAGGATCCGCCGCACCGCGTATGAAAACCGTAATCGATCCAGCCCGTACCGACATCGCGCCGTCGCTCCGAACGGCGCCGGTTTGTCAGCCCCCCAAGGCGTCGCTTTCGTCCACCGGAGCCGGGGGCATGCCCTCGGTGGTTGCAGCGGCCTCCGACGTTTCGTCGGCGTCGAGGTCAGGCTGGACGTCGTTCTGGTCGTCACGCGCCATCGGGATCTCCGGTGAGCGGCCTGGCCCTGTCGGGATCTGCGGCCCGCGAACCTGGCTTTCCGGCAAGTTGTCCTTGCGGAAGGGCGCGTCTTCCTTCAAACCGATCTCGAGTTTGTCTTTCCACGTCATGGCGATCCCCCTCCTTGTCGACTGCAGCTGTATCCTGCGAGCTGGCTCAGCGCAGAGCGGGTCGTCCCCGACCGGAGATGAGGTGCAGCATCGCGACGAAAAGGGCCGAGCCGATGATCGACCAGAGAATCGGAAACGACTGCCCGCTCAGGCGAAGCACGAACGGCTCACCGAGGTTGAGCTGAGCGGCGATCCAGGGCCCCACGAGCGCGCCGATGAACCCGAGAGCGATGGCCGTAAGGAAGCCGCCAGGAATGCCGCCGGCGAGCGCTTTGCCAACGGCGCCGCAGATGGCCGCGATGACGACGAGAACAAGTATTCCGGGCAATGTCATGGTCATGTCACCCTATGGTAGATACCTCGCCGGAATCGGTCTGTGTCCTACTGCACACCGTGAGGCAGGCGCACCGGACGAAGGCCAGACGGATAGAATCGACACAGACTCGTGTTCTCCTTCGACAACACCTACGCCCGCGAGCTGCAAGGCTTCTACGTAGCGTGCCTGCCCACCGTCGCGCCGCAGCCGCACCTGCTGCGCCTGAACCGCGCCCTGGCCGAGGAGTTGGGACTACGCCTGGACGGCGTGGACGACGAGCGCCTTGCGGCCCTCTTTTCCGGTAACGCCCTGCCCGAGGGCGCCGCGTCCCTGGCGCAGGCCTACGCCGGTCACCAGTTCGGCGGCTTCCAGCCTCAACTGGGCGACGGGCGCGCGCTTCTGCTGGGTGAAGTGATCGACCGGCACGGCCAGCGGCGCGACATCGCGTTCAAGGGCTCCGGCCAGACGCCGTTCTCGCGCCGCGGGGACGGCAAAGCGGCCGTGGGGCCGGTGCTGCGCGAGTACGTGGTCGGCGAAGCCATGCACGCGATGGGCATCCCCACCACGCGAGCGCTGGCGGCCGTCGCGACCGGGGAGCGCGTGTTCCGGGAGCGGGTGCTGCCAGGCGCGGTGCTGACCCGAGTGGCCGCCAGCCACGTGCGCGTCGGCACGTTCGAGTTCTTCGCCGCGCGAGGCGACCGCGACCGCGTGCGTCAACTGGCCGACTACGCCATCGCCCGTCACTATCCGGAGCTGACCGGCGATCCAAACCGTCATCTGGAGCTGCTACGCGCGGTGTCGGAACGGCAGGCGGCGCTCATCGCGCAGTGGATGCTGGTGGGGTTCATCCATGGGGTGATGAACACCGACAACATGACCATCTCGGGCGAGACAATCGACTACGGCCCGTGCGCGTTCATGGAGGCGTTCAACCCGCGCGCCGTCTTCAGCTCCATCGACCAGAAAGGCCGCTACGCATACGGGAACCAGCCGGCCATCGCGCAGTGGAACCTGTCGCGCCTGGCCGAGACGCTGCTGACCTGCATCGACCCGGAGTCCCCGGACCGTGCCATCCCCGCCGCGACGGACGTGCTCGAGACCTTCCCCTTCCGTTACCAGGCGCACTGGCTGGCCGGCGCGCGAGCCAAGCTGGGCATCGGGACAGGCGGCGACGAGGACGGGGACTTCGCGCTGGCAAACGACTGGCTGGCGCTGCTCTTCGCGCAGTCCGTGGACTACACGCTGGCGTGGCGACGGCTGGCCGACGCGGCCGAGGGCAACACCGTCCCGCTCTCCGCGCTCTTCACGGACGGCGCCGCCCTCTCAGCCTGGCTGGACCGCTGGTCAGCGCGATGCGCTTCTGAGCCCACCAGCCCCGGCGTGCGCGCACACGCCATGCGGCTCGTGAACCCCCTCTACATCCCGCGCAACCAGATCGTGGAAGACGCGCTGACGGCCGCGTCCGACGATGGAGACCTGGACGCCTTCGACCGGCTGGTGGAGGTTGTCCAGCGCCCGTTCGAGGAGCGCCCGGGGCTGCAGCACTACGCGACGCCGGCACCACCCGAGGTGACGGCCAGCTACCGCACGTTCTGCGGCACCTGACCGCCCGCCCAGAGGCCCTGCGCCAACGCGGGTCGTGCCTCTCCACCCCCCAGCAACCATCCCGCTCTGCGACTCGATGTCGCCGGCTTCCCGCGAGAGTGCGGGTTCGAAGCTGAATGCTCGAGGTTGCGCGTCGTCAAAGCCCGTGAGCGCGGGGATTGCCGGAATGGCATAGGCACCCGCCTGACAGGAGGCCATCCTGTCGACAGATGAACGCACTCAGTCGCCGGGCTGCTCGCCCAGAACGAGCCGTGGGCCTTCGGGTGTGTGTCTCATGGCGATCGCCTGGAGCGTCTGGAAACGGGAGGGCTTATGTCAACTGCAATAGGTAAGGTGGCCCTGGCTGCGGTGGTCGTGTGCGCGACGGCCATCGGGTCGTTCGCGCGGCAGACGACGACATCGACAGAGACCAAGGCGTTTGAAGTTATCGGGGTGGACGGCAACCAGTTGGTCGTCAGGCTGCCGGAAGGCACGAGGCAGATGACGGTCCCTGATGACTTCCGCTTCGTTGTCAATGGGCAGCCATTGTCCGTGCGCGAGTTGAAGGCGGGCATGAGAGGCACGGCCACCATCACAACGCGAACGACGATGACGCCGGTCACCGTCACCGAGGTCAAGAACGGTACGGTCGTGGAGAGGGGTGACGGGACCATCGTCGTGCGGACCGACACTGACGTCAAGAGGTTCTCGCAAGTGGACCTGCAGCGGCGCGGGGTGACCTTCATGCGCGACGGCAAGCCCGCGGACGTATCGGATTTGCGTGAAGGGGACCGACTGACGGCAACGATCGTCACCACCAGACAGCCCCAGGTCCTGACGGAGAGGGAGGTACAAGCCACCCTCGCGACAGCCAGGGCTACACCTGCACGTGCACCTGCACCTGCACCTGCAGCTCCACCTCCGGTGGCGGCACCAGCTGCCGCGAATCCGCAGGCACCACAGCCAACGATCGTCGCGGCCAGGGCGCTGCCGACGACCGCCAGCTCGTCGCCGCTCGTCGGGCTGGCGGGCGTCCTGTCGCTTGCGATAGGGCTGGGCCTCAGGTCCAGCCGCCGCCGCGTGGTCCCGTAGGGGTGACGTGTCGTCCGGCATTCGTCCACAAGTGGCTCGCTCTGATGCGCCCAACGAGCCAGCGTCGGTGATCGGTGGCGTGACATGGAGTCCTGTTGTGGTGAAACACTTCCAACTCACACTGTTGATAGTCTCGTCCCTGGTTCTGTCAGCCTCGTTCGCGAAAGCGCAGGTCGTCAACGACGCCGTCCGGGACCAGATCAACCTTCGTGGAACGGTCGAGGCGGTGGATCAGACCGCCCGAACCGTTACGATCCGCGGGGATCGAGGAAACGTCGTCACACTCGACATCGCGAAGCAGACCGCGGGCTTCGACCAGCTCCAGGTCGGCGATGTCGTGAACGTGTCGTACTTCGACCGGGTGAGCGTCCGCCTGAAGCCGCCGGGCGAGGCCGCCGTTGACCGGATCGATCCCCCGGTTGTGTCGACAACGCCCGGCACCCTGCCCGGCGGCACGCTCGCATCGCAGCGCGTGACGACGGTCACGATCACGGGCTGGGATCCGGCGCTGCGCGTGGTGACGTTCACCGGACCAGCCGGCGTCAATTACTCACGCCGTCTGCTCGATACGACCGACGCTACCGTCATGGCCGGGCTCAAGGTTGGCGACCGTGTGGACGTGACGCGGACCGAGGCCGTTCGCATGGCTGTCGAATCGCGGACGCAGGTGCAGGTGGCTGCCACCTCGGCCTTCGACAACCGCTTCACGGTCGCGGTTCTCTGGGGATGGGACAACCAGTTCAGCGGCAAGGTGATTCAGGCAGCCAGCGGTCAAACCACCACCGGTGTGCCGATCAACCTCACTGACACGAGCTACGACGACGTCTACGGGCGCATGTCGCTCCTCAAGTTCGGCGCCTCCTGGCGCACCACCCCGCGCACCGAAATGACGTTCAACTTCGTCTTCTCGGAGAGCGCAGCGGACGTGATCGCCATAGGTACCGCCGGCGCGTCCAACACGCCGCTGAACGTCGCCTTCGAGGACTACTCGTACTGGGGGATCGAAGCTGGCCAGCGGTTCTTCTTCTCCCGCGTCCGCTTCACGCCCTATGCGGGTTACCTGGTCGGCCTGAACCGGTATGGCGACATCAGGGGCACCTTCGTCGACGTGCCCCTGAACGTCACGCCGGGACTCGCAGCCCAGGACGGCAAGTTCTTCGAGAAGTCGTGGGCGTTGAGTCTGGGCCCCACCGGCGGAGTGCTCGTCGGCCTTGGCCCCTTCGAGCTGATGTTCGAGACCCAGCTACGCTACACGGGTGGGCTGTCGGACGTCGACTGGCTCGTCGAAGAGGGTCTGAAGGACATCAACGACGAAAGCTCGCGCTGGTCGCTTCCCGTTCAGCTCGGCGCCAGGATCCGCTTCTGACTGATTCCGACCACGAGGCGTGGACATACCTCCTGCGCCTCGTGTGTCGGACGGCAATCAGGCCCCCAGGCTGGCCTGGAGCCGGGAGCCCGGAGCCTGGAGTTCGATCAGCGGTTCCGTCGTGCGCTCACCGACAAACCGAACAGGGTGACACTCCCGACACCCGGAACGGCCTCCCGAGCGCGACCGCCACGAACGTGCACGGTGGCGACGTTGATGTGGACGCTGACCTGCCTTGCGATCAACGGAGGGACGACGTCGCCGATCCGATAGCCGAAACCAAACGTGGTTGCCGGCTGCCAGGCGTGCCCCCCCTCGCCGTCAGCGGTCGCCACCAGCATGACCCCGACCGCGGGCAGCGTGAATCGTCCGGTCTCGAACACTCCGACCTGCATGCCGACAATGCCGTAGGCCGGCGTCGCCGGATAGCGTGCTTCCGCCCACAATCCGGTCAAGTGAATTCGGTGAAAGAACGAGCTCTTGACGATCCTGTCGTCGGCCTTGCCGATTGACGCCACCTTCGCCGGGTCGCGGCGTAGGAGAATGCGTAGAGGCTCCCCCTCCCAGTGGCGGAGAATGTAACAAGCGTCGGCAAGCCGGCTGTCATCGGCCCAATCGTCCTGACATCGCTCCTCGAGCCATGCCGGCGGTTCGGGCCGCTTCTTGCGTTCCCACAGGGGCCGATCGTCGAAACTGTGCGCGACCCGGTTGCCCCACACCTCAAACCACTTCTCCCATTCTTCGTACTCTTTGAGCCAGGCGGTAAGCTCGTCGTACCTTTGCTCGAACTCCGGCTCCAGAACCAGCTCTAGCTTTTGCGCGGACGCCGGAAGCGCGCCCAGGGTCAACAACACAACCAGTACAATCCTCATCAACCCCCCAGACCAATTCGGAGTCGTTCCGCCCAGGTTGGCAATGCACTTCCGGATCGAAAGTCACCCACAGACAGGTGACATCCGCTCCTGTACGTCCACTCAGTGTGCCATCACAGATGGGGTAGCAGGCTACTGTCAAAACTGACAGAGGGCCCCGTGACGCCTCCGCGTGTGCCGGAAGTGCACAAGGAAGTCAGCCGCTAGAGCGGCGTCCTGCTATAGAGGGTCCTGGCTCGGGAGGCGCTCCGCATGAACGATGAAGCGCCGGGGTGCGGAGCCGACGAAGTAGAAGGGGTAACAGGTGATCAGCGTCAGGCTGATCGTCGGATCGTCGGGGTCGAGCACCCAGACGTCTTCGGGAGCCACGATCAGAATCCGGCGGACCCGGTAGTGGAAGTCGCCGTGGAACGTGGCCATTCGCATCGTGTCGCCCACACGGAGATTCTTGAGGGGGCGGAAGAAGGTGTCGCGGTGACCGGCCATGGCCGAATTACCGACGTGCCATGGCAGCGGCGTGTCGGGAAGGTGACCTACGGCAACGCTCAGGGTCTTGTCATCGTCGCCGTCGAACACGGCGACGGAGACACGCACCCTGGGAATCTCGAGAACGCCGATGAGCGCACTGCCGAAGACCGACGACCTTCTCCGCTCCGAGCCTGACTCGCCGGGCAACTGCCCCGCCGCCGTGCGGAACTCGGCCAGCTCCTGCATCGCGGACCGCTGCTGGGACGCGGCCTTTTCCCGCTGCAGATAGACCCAGACCAGGCACAGGACGCCCAGCATGGTGAGCCCCCCGTCGATCCAGGGACGGGTCTTCCGGGCCAGGCCGCCACCCATCCGCCTAGGGTTCCTCCACCACGTGGGCCCGACGTTTCCGGATCACCGCGGCAGCGAGCACAGCGATCGCGCCCACCACGAGCAGCGTGGCGGCCGCCATCCTCGGCAGGGTCGCGCGCGCCTCGGCGGCTTCGGGGACCACAATCGAAGGCGGCGCGATCACACCCTTCAGGCCGGTTTCCTCGAGACCTGCCGAAAAGCCCTCGCCTGGCCACGGTGGTTGCTCGCCGAAAGGTGAGACGCGGGCAAGCTCTCCCGTGTCGGTCGTCGCCGCAGTTGTGGTTTCAGCCAGCGTCGTCAACACGGGCTGACCGGTTCCCTGGGCAAGCAAGCGCGCCTGGTTCTTCGGGTAGATGAACTCGTAGCCGGTTCGCGACCCCGGATACCACCACGACTTGACCACCGAGGGCATACCCTGCGCCGTTTCCAGGAGCCGGATCTCAGGATCGGAGGGCGTGTCGTTGCGCTGGGGGCGATGCGCGAAGAACCGTGCGAGCGCCTTCCTGCCGTCGGCGCTCAGGATCTGCACCACGTCTCGAGTGCTGCTTTCGCCGGGCACCCGAAACAGATACTTCCCCGCGGGCAGGGTGACGCCAGGGACCGACAGGGGCTGGCTGAACGTGAAGAACGTGCGGTAGTCGGCGAGTGCCATTGGTCGCTCCTGGGCGCCATTCTGCGAGTGACGCGCGCGCCCGGCTATGCCGAACCGGCATGCTTCAATGCCTGGGGATCTCCGGTTCCTTCCCCTCCCCGTGATGTGTCAGTCGCACCTTCAACGTGCGAGCACGGGCGCGGCCTGCAAGGCGGCGCCGGTTCGCGCGGCCGCCGCCCAATGCGAAGCCAGATGGCGAAGCGTCTGTGAGGGCACCTCGCCGAAGGCTTTGCGGTAGCGGGCCGCGAACTGTCCGAGCTCGAAGAAGCCGTGGGCGGTGGCGATGTCGGTGACCGTCGTCACCTTGGGGTCGGCGGAAAGCAGAGCATCGTGCGCCGCCCGCAGGCGTTGCGCGATCGCGTACTGCTTCGGGCTCAGCCCCACCACATCGTGGAAGGCGGCCCGCAGCGTCCGGTCGCTGACGCCGGCGACGCGGCTCAGGTCGGCGATGGTCAGCGGGTCGCTGGGGTGCTGGCGGAGCAGGGCGACGGCGCGCCATACGAGCTGGCGTCGCTGAAGGCAGGGATGTCTCCCTGCCGTCGGCGACACTGACAGTTCCTGGGTGACGGCGTCGTGGGACGGATAGCCAGTCAATTGAACGAGTGCCATGCCGACACACTACGCGTGCCGATTCGGCGGGGGAACTCGGCGAATTGCACGTGCTGTCAGAAATAGTTCCCTGACACAGCCCTGGTACTATTCCCGACACCGAAGGGGAAATTACTGAACGACGTAGAAGGTGTGTTGAGTGGTGCGCGACACTCCCTGCCGGGCGCGCAGCCGTATGAGCACGCTGTATGTTCCGGCGGGCATTCCCCGGTACTCCACCGTGTGAAGGCGCGCTGCGCGCGCGCCGTCGAGCGGAATCACGCTGCCTCGGTAGTAATCGATCGCATCGACCACGATGTCGAGCGCGCGATTGTCCTCGCCGGGCTCTACCAGGACTTCGATGCGTAGATCGGCTGGAGCCACGGCCGACACAGGTGCGATGTGGGTCCTGAAACCGGCCGGATCCGACCGCCCGGCTTTAGCCGCGGCAGCACTTGGTGCGCCGGCATGGCCTCCGGCAGCTGTCGCGGCGACCAGCATCAGGGTCCGAATCGAAGCACGGTACCTGCGTGTCATGTGGCCCAGCCCTTGACCTGCGTTCGAGGCGCGGGTGCGCCCTTCGCAGTAGGCTGTCGCGGGACCGGTGCGCCCCGCTATGCAGAATCGACGCGCGCGTCAGACCAGCCCTTCACGCACGGCGAACTGGATCAGGGCCGCGGTGGACTGAACCTGCAGGTGAGCCATCATCCGGTATTTGTGGAAGGCGACGGTTCTCGGCGACAAGTGCAGAATGGTCGCCGCTTCCTTCATCGACCGCCCCTCGGCCAGCAGCTGCAGCACCTCGCGCTGGCGCGGGGTCAGCTGGTGCACCTGCTTACGGACGTGCCCGTGAACGAGTGACTCGACCAGTTCTTTGGTGAGGAGCGGCGTGAGATAGTGGCGCTGCTTCATCACTTCGAGCACGGCCTGGGGCAGTTCGGCGGCAGCCGAGCGCTTCAGCACGTAGCCCGACGCGCCAAGCCGGAATGACTCGGCGGCGATGTCCGGATCCTCGTTCATCGTCAAGATGATCACGCGGACGTCGGGTATCAGCCGCTTCAGCTGGTGCAGGGTGTCGAGACCGTTCAACGAGGGCATCGACAGATCCAGGACGACGACGTCGGGCTTGAGCGCCGCCGCGTCGGAGAGAAACGCGCGCGGATCGGTGAACGTGCCGACTACGTCGCCCGCCGGCTCGAGGAGTTTGCGACACGCCTCGGCGATGAGCGTATGGTCATCGACAATCGCGATGCGCGGAGTCATATCCCCAACCGCCTGCATCTTAATGCACGCCCAAGTCTTGCCGACTGCCGCCGGCGCCCTCCGCCAGCGGGGCGTCCACCGCCGCTCGGCCGGTAGCTGCCCGAGCGCGCGGTCGAGCTGCTACGTGCGGTGTTCGCGTTCCGTCTGCGCTCCGCGCCGGCGCTGCGCGCCGCGGCATCACGGTCGAGCTGCCCCCATCGGAGAGAAACACCAGCGGAGTGCGCCCGCGCGATTTGCGCATGTGCATACGTGCTCCTTGCCGCCCTTGAAGCTTCGATCATTCGCGCAGGGCGCGCTATGCCGAACCGGCGAGCCAGGACCGACGCGACAGCCTGGTGGCTATCCAGTTGTCAGGATCTCTCAGCAGGCTGTGACCAACGTGGTGAAGCGGCTTGGCCTTCGCTTGATGAACTACGGCGATCGGAGCCACCTTGCCGATCGAGCCCGGGCCGAGCGCTGGCACGATCATGGCCTGTACGCCGCGCCAGACCACGTCCATGGCGCCTCCGCGGTCACCCGGCCGGACTCCAGCGGCAGAAGACCACAGCCATAAATCTGCTCCGTGAGGAGTGGTATCGATTTTGCTGCCTGCATGGAAAACAGGTTAAGAGCCGAGCCATATTCGAGCGGACTCGTGACGACGCCTCCTCATTCCAACGCACGGCTGCTCGTCGTGGACGACCATCCGATTGTGCGCCTGGGCATCCGCCAGATGGTCAGCCAGGCCGGCGGTCTGTCGATTTGCGCCGAGGCCTCGTCGGCCGAGGAAGCACTCGAGCACATCAAGACGTCGGAATTGGATCTGGCGATCGTGGATCTCGGGCTCAAGGACGGACCAGGCCTATCGCTCATCCGGGCCATCCACGAGGTCGCACCGGATCTCCTGGTGCTGGTGCTGTCCATGCACGATGAGACCCTGTTTGCGGAACGTGCCTTGAGGGCCGGCGCGCGCGGCTACGTCATGAAGCAGGAGGCCATCGTCGGCCTGGTGCAGGCGGTCAGGCAGGTTCTCTCAGGCCGAATCTATCTCAGCGAGCAGATGTCGCAGCGCCTCCTGGAGCACCTTGGACCGCGCGAACAATTGGCAGCCGATGGCCTGGCGCAATTGACGGATCGCGAGATCGAAGTCTTCCAGATGATCGGCCACGGCCTGAGCACTGCGGCGGTGGCGGACCGGCTGGGCATCAGCGTCAAGACGGTCGAGACCTACCGCTCGAACATCAAGAGCAAGTTGAACCTGAAGGACGGCTTCGAGCTCCTGAAGTTTGCCGCGAGCTGGAGCGAGCAGGACTAGACGCCCCCAAAAGTCCCACTCGCAAGCCTGACGCAGCAAACCTGACGTAATAGCCTGACATGCATCAGGTGGTTACTTAGCCTTAAACGCCGTGAACACTGATTGACGCTGTGCACTTTGACAGGCCTAATGGCCAAACTTGAGTTAGGGCTAACGACCTCAACAGTACCCGAAGCGGGGCCAGACCATGTACCGGGACAATCGCATCTCACCTATTCCCCATCCTTTGAATCCCACGCGCGCCGATAGTGGGCGCCAGCATCGGGATACAGAGACGCCGCGCAGTGTGCTCAAGGTGCTGCCTGTTCGCATCGCGGCGGCGGTGTCCTCACTCGCCAGCGAGGTCCTTACCGGGACCGCCGGGCACGTCGACGGCGCCGCGGTGCTCGATCGCCTGCGCCGGAGGATGAACGCCACGCATGCCGTCCTCTGGATCTGCGACAACCAGGGAGGCCGCCGCGTTCTCGTGTCGGGCCGGGGCTCGGCGGCGCAGGCAGCGCCGCCTCGACTTCGATCACGGAGGCGTGGCTATCCAACGTCTGCGGCGCGCCGGTACCGTGCTGTGTTGTCTCGGCGAGGTGACCGGGTTCGAAGACCTGGTGCCCGACGATGTGCACTCTTTCGTCGTGGCCGCCGGGACATCCGGCGACGATTGCACGCCCGTGCTGCTCCTGGGCTGGACGCTGCCGGTGCCACCCTGTGTCACCGCCGATGCCGTCCCGCTGCAGATTGCCGCGACGTTGCTGGCCAGCACGCTCGCGCCGCGGTTCGGAACCGATAGGCAGCTGGACGGCTACGTCGACACCAGCCACAACGTCACGGAAGCGCGGCGGGCGCAGTCACTCCTGCGGGAAGTCACCAGGAAGCTCGTCACCGCGCAGGAGGGAGAGCGGGCCCGGATCGCGCGAGAACTGCACGACGACGTGGGACAGCAGGTGGCCCTCCTCGTGTCGCACCTCGAGATGATCACGCCGGACAGGGATCTGAGACCGGAGCTCGATCATGCGCGGGAGAGCCTCCAGGCGATCGCGAGCGCCCTGACCAACCTGTCGCATCAGCTTCATCCCGGAAAGGTCAAGCTGATCGGATTGTCGAACAGCCTCGTGGGTCTGTGCCGTGACTTCTCCAGCAAACACGGCATCCCCATCAGCCTCGTCACCAAGGAGGTTCCCCGGGATCTGGCCGAGGACTGTGGCGTGACCCTGTACCGCGTCGCGCAGGAGGCCGTGCGGAATGCGGTGAAGCACAGTGACGCGACCGGCATCGCCGTCGAGCTCAAGGGAGCGTTAGGGCAGCTGACGTTGCGGGTGAGGGACGACGGCAAGGGATTCGATCCAATGACCTCGCAGGCCTCCGGACTGGGGCTTCTGACCATGCGGGAGCGGGTCGAACTGGCAGGCGGCGTACTGACAATCGAACCTGTGCAGCCCCGGGGCACTGCGATCAATGTCGTCGTACCGTTCGTCGCGGCCTCGCAGACTGCAACGCCGGCTCTGCCAGTCGCCGCCAGGTCCGGAGCGGTGCCGAGGCGCTCGCACGCCCCCACCAGCCGCCCATGAGTCGACTGGCATCGGTCGAGAGGACCGGCGTCATCCCGGCCTATGCGGGAGTGGCGACTCTCGGATCGACAGGGCTGCGGGTCAGCCGCCTCGGGCTCGGCCTGGCGGGCCTGGGCAGGCCCGCGTACATGACCAGGGGGCGCGACACCGATCTGGGCGCCGACCGCTCCGTCAGCGCCATGAGGCGCCGTTGCCATGCGCTGCTCGATGCGGCTCGCGCGGCCGGCATGCTGTATGTGGATACGGCGCGATCGTATGGACTGGCCGAAGAGTTCGTGAGCAGCTGGTGGGACGAGCGCCGGCTTCCCAATGCGGCGCTCACGGTCGGCTCGAAGTGGGGTTACACCTACACCGGATCCTGGCGCCAGGACGCGCCGCTGCACGAGGTGAAGCGGCTGTCGATCGACACGCTCCGCCGGCAGATCGTCGAGAGCGAGGTCATCCTCGGACACCGTCTGGCCCTTTACCAGATTCACTCCGCGACGCTCGAGAGCGGTGTTCTGGAGAACTCCGAGGTTCTGTCCGAGCTTGCCCGTCTCCGCGAGAGTGGGCTGTGCATCGGCCTTACGGTCACCGGGCCGCGGCAGGCGGAGACGATCCGCCGCGCGCTCGAGGTCCGGATCGACGACGTCGCCCTGTTCCAGACCGTGCAGGCGACCTGGAATCTCCTGGAGCCGTCTGCTGCAGCGGCGCTGGCGGAGGCACGGGCGGAAGGCTGCGGCATCATCGTCAAGGAAGCGCTCGCGAACGGGCGCCTGACCAGCCGGCACGGCGGCACGTCCGTTCGCGAGGTCCGGGCGCACGCCGCAGTGCTCGGCACGACCGTCGAGACAGTGGCCGTCGCCGCCGCACTGGCACAGCCATGGGCCGACGTGGTGCTTTCGGGCGCCGTGACCCCGGAGCAGCTGAAATCACACCTGGCCGCGCGCTTCTTCAGCGGTGGACTGAGGCGGTTTACCGCAACCGCGGAGCCCTCCGAGACGTATTGGCGGAAACGCAGTGCCCTGCCCTGGACGTAGGGGCCGTCAGCTGGCCACCATCCAGGCCTTGGCGGCGGCGCATCAGGCGGCGGTCAGGCGCGTCGGGGGGTGGTTGTGGGCGCAGATCGCCCGCAGCACATCCGTTACCTCGGCTTCCCTGACGAGTTTCTGTGCACCGGCGGCTAGTAGCAAGTCGTTCATCGAGATGACGCCCAGCACATTCCCACCGGGACCTGCCACCGGCAGCCGCCGCACGAGATGCCGTTTCATGATCGCGAGGGCTGTGTATACGTCGACATCGGGTCCGCAGGTGACGGCAGGCGAGTGAGCCACCTCGCTCACCGTGACATCGGACGCGCGCCGATTGCGAGTCGCAAGCGCGATGTACAGGTCGCGATCGGTGACCACGCCAACCACTCTGGCGTTGTCCACGACCGGCAGAATGCCGCAGTCGCCGTCCAGCATCAACGCCCCGACCGTGGCGAGATCCATGGCCGGCGAGCAGGTGTGCGGATCCCGCGTCATGATGTCCTTCACCTTCATGGTCGTCTCCTTCCGGCGGCTGCGTCCCAAGTGGTCTCTGCCGGTTCGGCCGACCCCGCGCACCGCGACGTCTCCAGCACTGTCGGTCTCTGGCGTCGGCCGAACAATGCGTTTTCGGCAGCCGCCCAGCGGCTGTGGTAGCTGCCCCGGTGGCCCCGTCGCCAGACGACGCTTATCGCGGAAATGGCTCCAGCCGCGCCGGTCCACCGGGCGGCACCGGCGTCCGCGCCGTGTTCAACACCATCGCAATCAGTGAGTAATGGCCCATCAGGCCGATGGTGTCGAGGATCGCCTTCTCGCCGAACTTCGCCATCGTGCGCGCGTAGGTGGCGTCGCTGACGCTGCGGTTCTGCAGGAGCTCGGTGGCGAAGTCGTACAAGACCTCTTCGTCCTCGGCCATCCCGGTGGGACGGCGGCCCTCGGCGACCGCCTTCGCGATCTCCGGGTTGAGGCCCCCCTTGACCGCCAGCGGCTGGTGCGCGTTCCATTCATAGGCCTGCGACCACTCGCGCGCCGTGATCAGGATTACGAACTCGGAAAGGCGGGGCGGCAGCCCGCTGTTGAAGCGCACGTAGTCGCTCAACCCGCGCACGCGGCCCATCAGCTCGGGGCTTCGCACCAACACCTGCCACGGCCCGGTCAGCTGCCCGCGGGCGGCCGTGTGATCCGCCACCGCCTGTTTCTGGGCCGGCGTGGTCTTGTCGGCTGGAACGGCCCCCATCCGCTCCTGTGCGAAGGCGGTGAGCGACAAGGCCAGCAAAAGAACCAGGGTCAACGTGCACTTCAACATATCTGCCTCCCTGCGAAACAAATCCGCGCGTCCATTCCGTGCGATGCCGCCGCTGCCGCGAGCCGCTACCGCCAGGCCGAGTAGACCGGCTTCCCGATCAGATACGCCGGGTTCGCGCCGGGCCGCGGCCGGAACTTCTGGAAGCGTCCCGCATCCACTTCCGCGACGTAGAGGTTGCCTTCCTGATCCGTGCTCATGCCGTGCACACCCCACAGCGTGCCCGGAAAATCGGCAACGGTTCCCCACGCGTACAGCAAGCCGCCCATCGAGGTCGTACTTGAGCATCTTGTGCGTGTTGCGATCGAACGTCGACCACGGCCCGATCGGCGCCGATCTGCACGAAGTGGAGGCTCGACGGGCTGACGGCGATCTTCCACTCGGAGAGGTATTTTCCGTTCTCGTCGAAGATCTGGATGCGGTGGTTGTCGCGATCGTTGACGAACACGCGCCGCGTCCGGAGATCGACGGCGACGCCGTGCACGTTGTTCATGTAGCCCGGTCGTGTTTCCTTTCCTGACTCGCCTCGCATGCCGAAATCCAGCAGGAACTTCCCTTGCGCGTCGAACTTGGCGACGCGGGTGCCGTTGTACCCGTCGGAAACGTAAAAGCTCCCGTCGGGCAGCCACGCCATGAAGGTCGGTCGATTGAAATGCGTGCCGTCCGCGCCCGGCACGTTCGGCGTGCCGATCGTCTGGACCAGCTGCTTGCCGTCGTTCGTGAACTTGTAGATCGCGTGCGTGTGGTCGTCGACCACCCACACGTGCTTCTGTGCGTCGTAAGGGCTGATGTAGATGGCGTGCGGGCGCTTGAACAGCTTGTCCCACTGCGTCCACTCCTCGATGATGTTGCCCTGCGCGTCGACGACGACGATGCAATGCTCCCAACGGGAATCGACGCCGAGCTCGCGATACGGCGGCGACGCGCCCCTCCACAGATCTCCATGCCCTTGGCGGGGTCCTGACCAGAGCCTCCGCCCCCTGGCGGCGTCGCGGTGTTCGCGTTGCGCCACGGCAGGCCGGCGAGCGGAAACTGCACGTTCGGTCCGATCTCGGGAAACAGTCGCGTCTGCGGCCGCGCGGTCTTCGGCAGCTCGCCGCCGCCGAGCAGGTAGACGCGGTTCGGGCTCTCGGCGAAGATGCCGCGGGCGCCTCCATACGTCCACTTTTCGTGGCCGGGCAGCGTGCTGAGATCCTGGGGCCAATCCGCGACGACGTCATACGGCCCCGAGACGTCCTGGGCGCCGATGGCGTTCGGCACGGCGGCAAACGTCGCGCGCGACTGTGCCTCCGCGGGTTCTTCGAACGACGGAATCAGCCGGCCGCCCAAGGGAATGCCGAGGGCAAGACCCACAGTCAGCGCCAGCACCATGGTTGCTGTTTTGCTCATGCCAGATGCTACTCCAGCCCCTCCAACGTCATGGGTGATACGAAACGTGGAGCGCCTCCGCTGAACCATTTAGAGGAGGCGTTCCATGAGACGTGCCACGCACTTTCGTTCCTGCTGCTCTCGCTGCTGGCCGCCAGCCGAGCCGTCGTCGGCTCAGTGGCTCAACACCCGACCGCCGGCATCCCCCGCACCGCCGACGGCCAGGCGGACCTGAAGGCGGTGGCGCCGCGAACCGCCGACGGGCGGCCCGATCTGTCAGGCATGTGGGGCTGGCAGCCGGGCAAGTACTTCGGAGCGCTCTGGATGGAGCTGGGCCCCGATCACCTTCAGCCCTGGGCGTTCGAGCTGGTCAAGCAGCGCGCCGAGCACATGGGGAAGGACGACCCCGCCATGTTCGATTGCGTGCCGCAGGGGCCGCGCATGAATCTGTTCGCGCCGCTGCCGGTGAAGTTCGTCCAGACGCCAGCGCTCCTGGTCATCCTGTCCGAGGACATGAGCTACCGGCAGATTTTCCTCGACGGCCGCGCGCTCCCGAAGGACCCGGACCCGAGCTTCATGGGCTATTCGGTGGGCCGCTGGGAGGGCGACACGCTCGTCGTCGAGACGATCGGGTTCAAGGACCGCACCTGGCTCGACTTCGCCGGCACGCCGCACACCGAGCAATTGCGCATCACGGAGCGCATCCGGCGCACGAGTTTCGGCCACCTCGAGATCGCGCAGACGATCGACGATCCCGGCGTTTTCAAGGCGCCGTTTACGGTGACGCTGGGCGCGCAGTTCGTGCCCGACACCGAGCTCCTCGAGTTCGTGTGCGCCGAGAACGAGCGCAGCCGGCGTCATTTCACCGGCACGATGTCGGAGCTGGTCAAGGAGCACATGGACCGTGGCATCGAGCTGCCCGCGGCGGTCGTCGAGAAGTACGCCGGCGACTACGACTTCCGCATTCCCGAGAGCCCGACGACCCCGCAGCGCTTCGAGCTTCGCGTCGTCAACGGCCGCCTGACGATGGGTGGCGTTCAGCCGCTCATCGCCCTGTCTGAGACGCGATTCTTCGGTGGCGGCAACACGTTCGACATCGTGCGCGACGAGAGCGGGGCAGCGCGACCGCGCTGCTGGTGCGAGCGGCGGAGGGAGAGCTGCGTGCGAACCGGATTCCCGACGGCAAGTAGGAGCAGGGCGGCGGGCGACTCGCCGCCCGCTTCAGCGCGGCGGAGGGTCGCCGACAAGCGCTGCGACCGGACGGCCGCCGAGCGCAGCGTAGAAGCCGTAGAGGGCGATCGTCACGAGGATGACCGTCGCCACGAGCGAGCTCTGTCCGTACCAGGCGCCGAAGTCGTAGGTCAGCATCGACACAGTCGATCGAGCAGCGACAACACGGAGAACAGGCTCGCCGCGAACAGACCAAAACGCAGGCTGAGAAAGAGCAGGAAGACCAGTTCGAAGCCCCACAGCGTCACGTCCGGCCAGTTGCCATCGACAATGCCGGTTGTCGCCGACGACCAGACCAAAGAACAGAAAATAGAACAACGCTGCCAGCCACGTCTTCTTCAACACCGTCTTGGCGAGCAGCAGTACGGAGAACCACGCCATGCCCGTGAATATCCCTGTCACGAACGGGGCGAGTATCGCGGCCATCATGAGCCGTCCACCCAGCAGATTCTCCAGCGCGATGCCGAACTGGGCCGGAGCACTGCGCCCTGGCTCCAGATACCACCCGGCCGGCCACGCAATCACCCGCTGCAACGCGTAGTCGAAGGTCACACACGCCACCACGACCAGCACATCACGTCCCACGAGCGGATCATGCGAAGCGGCCGCCAAGCACTCGAGTCCACGTCACCATCGCGTGCGCCCACAGGCGGCGCGACCAGGGCTCGACGGCGACGTAGATCGTTGAAAAGAACACGAACATTCCGAACGCGGGTAACGTCGACACCCCGGCCAGCAGACTGGACAAGGCGCTGATCGCGCCGGCATACACGCCCAATCGCAGTGCGCTTCGGACATCGGCGCGGCCTCGCTTCCAGTTGACCCACCCGAGGAAGGCGACGCCAATCTGGATCGCGATATTGGCGAAGTCTGCAGCGGTGCTGGGCTGATCGAGTGGCGGCGGCGCGAATCGACGAGGCGCCTCGCTCCAGGGAAAGCGGACCTCGAACTCGGTGATCTGACCGTGCAGGCTTGCCGCTTCAATCCGCACCGGAGTGTTCGACGCCGACGGAAATCGTCCCATCCAGGCTATGGACATGTCGGCGACGACGGCGTCACCGGGAGGGGTCGCGGCGGTGAACTTCGACCGATCCAGTCCCGCGGCCCGGAAGACCACGTCCCAATCCGGGGCACGGTTCTGCATCAGGCGACCGAAGAGGTTCGCGTGGGGATCGCGACGAATCGGCGCAAGCGGCCTTCCAGGTCGAGATCGACCGACACCAACCCTCCGCCAGCCGCCGCGGTCCCGTATGCCACCGGCGGCGCATTGGGACCGACGACCGGCCGGATGAGCGCTACGGGACTCTGCTCGTACGAGAAGTACAAGGGGCCCAGGAGCGGTGGCGAGCGATCGGATCAACGTGCCACGGTCAGGCCGCCCGTTTCGTGGCCCTCCAACAACTTGATGGGCGGACTCGTAACCAAATCTGGCCTCCGAGTCCGCGATCGCGGTGGCGTAGCCCAGGGCACGGATCGTGTCACGAGCCCGTATCCGCAATTCCTCTGGACCTTGACCCAGATTCACGAAGCTCAAGACGTGCACCTTCGGCGTGAGCCACAACACGACGCCAATGCTCACGAGAGCCGTGGCCAGGAGCGCGACGGCCACCGCTGGCCGCATGCTTTCATTCGATCCGGCTGCCGCCACCATTTCCGGTGACGGCGTTTCGCCCGCGGCGAGCGCCTCGGCCAGCGGATCGCCGCCCGGCAGCGAGCGCCGACACCTCGAGCGCCGACGACGGGCCGCAGTTTCGGATCGGGCTCGAGGCAGCGCAGGATCGCCCGCTCGACCCGTGGCCCGATGTCCGGAATCAGTGTCGCCGGCGTCGTGGACGGATGCGATTCGCGCTGGCGCTGCAGGTCGCCTGGATCGCGCGCGTCGAACGGCGCCTTGCCGGTGAAGAGCTCGTAGAGCACGAGGCCCAGCGCATACAGATCGCTCTGCACCGTCGCCTCGCGCCCCGCCAGCTGCTCCGGCGCCATGTAGGCCGGCGTGCCGCTGCGGATGTCGCGCGCGTCGAGCTCGCTCGATACGCGCGGCGAGCCCGAAGTCCATGATCCGGACTTCCCCGCCGCGCGTCGATCATGATGTTGGCCGGCTTGAAGTCGCGGTGCAGCACGCCTTTCGCGTGCGCCGCCGCCAGACCCGCGCACAGCTTCCGCGCGATCTCGATCCCCTTGTCCACCGGCAGCCGCCCGATGCGTTTCAGCAGCGCGGCCAGGTCTTCGCCGTCCACGTACTCCATCGACAGATAGAGCTCGCCGTGCGCCTCGCCGATGTCGTAGACGCGGCACACGTTCGGATGCGCGAGCTGCCGCGCCAGCCGCACCTCGTTGCGCAGCCGCTGCCGCGCGCGCTCGTCCGACCGCAGCGCCGACAGGAACTTGAGCGCGACCGGCTGGCCGAGCTCGAGGTCGTGGGCGCGGTAGACCTCGCCCATGCCGCCGCGGCCGAGCGCCGCGACGATCCGGAACCGATTGGCGAACAACGCACCCGCGCGAAACCGGCCCTCGACGCCGTCGGCAGCACAGCGGGCTGCCGCATTCCGGGCAGAACTTGGGTGACGCGCCGAGCGCGGCGCCACAGGATGGGCACACCATCGGGGCCGTCGTCACCTTCGGCGCGGTGGCCCGGCGGTCCGGATCGATGAAGGCGTGCGTCTGGGCATCGGCCGCCAGCATCCGCTCCACCGCGGTACGCAGCGCCGGCTGCCCGTCGCACGCGCCGTCGAGGAACGCCTGCCGCTCGGCAGGCGGCCGATCGAGCGCCGCTTCGAAGAGGCGGCGAACCCGCTGGAATTCGTCCGGAGTGACCGTCCCGGACCCGCCGAACTCAGGCATATCGCCAGTCACGCATGGACCCGTCCTGATGGCAGTAGCGAAGGACGCGCGCGAGCCGTATCACGGCGCCCCATGATACGGGCGTCCACGTTTCCGCGCTTTCCGGACCAGGGAGGCGAAAACGATGCGCCACACGCACACGGACCGCTCGCTCGACGTCGCCACGGCCGCCGGCGTCATCGTCATGACTGTGCTGGCGGCGGCCTCCGTCTGGATGGGAGCCTCGGTCGTCAGGCTGGTCGGGGCGGACTTCGCGGCCGGCTTGCGGGCCATGTCGCTGGGCGGGTTCTAGTCCCGCCCGGTTGGCTATGATCCTCCGCGGCCCATGGAGCCACCGCTTTCGCAGCAGATCACCCGGTGGCTCGGCGACTGGCGCCAGGGCAACGAGGGCGCGCGCGACGAGCTGATTGCGGTGGTGCAGCCGCATCTGCGGCAGATTGCCGCGCGGTACCTCCAGCGCGAGCGGGCGGACCACACGCTCGAGGCCAACGCGCTCGTCAACGAGCTGTGGATGCGGCTGATGGGTGCCGAGCCGATCGCGTTCAACGATCGCGCGCACTTCTTCGCCGTGGCCGCGCAGATGATGCGGCGCATCCTCATCGACCACGCCCGGGCGCGCGTGGCCGCGAAACGCGGCGGCGAGCAGTGGCGGGTAAGCCTCAGCGCGGTCGAGGGTTGGAATCCGGTGCAGCAGAGCGAGGACCTGCTGGCGCTCGACGAAGCCCTGGCGAAGCTCGAGAAGGCCGACCCGCGTGCCGCCCGAGTCGTCGAGCTCCGCTTCTTTGGCGGATTGACCGAGGACGAGGTGGCCGAAGTGGTCGGCGTCTCGGCCATCACCGTCAAACGCGACTGGAAAGCCGCGCGAGCCTGGTTGATCACCCGCCTGCGGCCGCTCGACGGCTGAATGGGGACGCCAGGCCTAGCGTGGCGCGCTGACCGGAAGTCCTAGCTCCGTTGCGGCCGAGGCCATCCGCCGGTCGTAAGTGATGACAGCCGTGACGTCCTCTGCCAGCACCTGCGCGGCTGCCAGGTGAATCGCATCGAGACTGCGCAGCACACCTCTATCCAGCATGGCGGCTGCATCCAGGAGCTCGTCGTCGAGCTGGACCACGTCGAGGGTCCGCAGCAGTTGGCGCGCCCGAGCCACAGCCGTGGCGCCGTGGGGCCGGACTGCTCGGACGACCTCCACTCGCGCCAGCGCGCAGGTCGCGCGGGCAGAATCGAGCCGCAACGCGCGGCGAAGTGCCGCTGATTCGGGTTCGGCAATCACCAGCTTGACCAGCGCCGACGAGTCCAGATAGAGCACGTCTTTATCGCTCGCCCGCGCGGGCGCGCTGCAGCAACGCACTCGGTGCTGCGATACGGCGGGCACGCGGCAACGGACGACCAAGATCGAGCAGGTCGCCGGCACCCGGCGCTATCCGCCCGTGCGCCACCAATCGTTGGCGCCGGCTGCCCGAGCGAACGGGCACCAGCCGGGCCACCGGCCGCCCATGTGCCGTCACCTCGAGCGTCTCGCCGTTCTCGACCTGCCGGAGGTACTCGCTTGCCCGCTGGCGCAGCTCGCGAACGCCAATCTCCTTCATGTGCTACATGGTAGCACATGCCCATGTTTCAGCATGTCAGTAGAAGTCGTGCGCGTCGATGGACGCCGCCAGCCGGTCCAACCCCTCCAGCCGCTCGGCACGGACCGACATCACGCCGTCCTGGTGCTGCAGCACACCGTCGACGATAAGGAACGACTGGCGGATGGCCTCTGCACGCTGCCGATCGAACAGGTCCGGCCGGATGATCACGTTGGAGATGCCGGTTTCGTCTTCGAGCGTCAGGAACACGAACCCCTTGGCCGTGCCCGGCCGCTGCCGCGTGATCACCATGCCGGCCACGCGCACGCGCCGGCCGTCGCGCGCCTGCGGCAGATCTGAGGCGCGCAGCACGCCGCGCAGCGCCAGCGTGGAGCGGTGCAGCGCCATCGGGTGCGGGCCGATGGTCAGGCCCATGCCGGCGTAATCGGCCTGCAGGCGCTCATCCGGGTTCATCGCCGCCAGCGGCGCGATGGCATCTTCCCGATCGTGCTCGCCTTCCTTGAACAGCTCCCCCGCCGGCCGCACGGCGCGCTCCACCTGCCATAGCGCGCTGCGGCGGTCGTGAGTGAAGGCGTTCAGCGCGCCGATGTCGGCCAGCGTGGCCAGCTCGTCGCGCCGCAGGCCGGTGCGCTGCACCAGCTGCTCGATCGACGTGAACCGCCCCACCGGCTCGAGGGCCACGGTCCATTCGTGCGAGCAGATGTTGCAGAAATATCTGCGCATGCGCCCCTGCCCGCCGGCGCTCGGCGCCTCCCCCACCACTTCGATCATCTTCTCGTCGTCGGCCCCGCACTTGGCGCACAGGAGCGGCGGCGCCGTGGTCTTTGTCCTGTCGAAAGCGGCCATGGCCTGCCCCATTTCCTTGCGAAGCCCGCTGACGTACTGCAGCCCCAGGCGCACGCCGCCGTCCTCCTCCACGCGGCACGGCCAGTCGGACTGCTGCACGTCGATCGGGTGAAACCGCACGCCACGGCGCTGCGCGTCCTTGACGAGCGTGGCCGGGTGGTAGAACCCCATCGGCTGGTTGTTGAGGAGCGCGGTGTAGAACGCCGCCGGGTAATGCACCTTCAGGTACGCGCTGGCGTAGGCCAGCAGCGCGAAGCTGGCGGCGTGCGACTCGGGAAAGCCGTAGAGCGCGAACGAGGTGATGGATGTGATGATGCGCTCGGCAGTCTCCCCGGTGATGCCGTTGGCCGCCATCCCCTCGCGCAGCTGGATGCCGATCTGCTGCATGCGCTTCTCGGAGCGCTTGAACCCCATCGCACGCCGAAGCTCCTCGGCCTGGCCGCCGGTGAAGTTGGCGGCCACCATCGCCATGCGCAGCAGCTGTTCCTGGAACAGCGGCACGCCCAGCGTGCGTGCCAGCACCGGCTCGAGCAGCGGGTGCAGCGGCACCACCGGCTCGCGCCCCGCGCGGCGGTTGAGATACGGGTGCACCATCTGCCCGACGATGGGCCCCGGGCGGATGATGGCCACCTCCACCACCAGGTCGTAGAACTTTCTCGGTTTCAGGCGCGGCAGCGTCGCCATCTGCGCGCGCGACTCCACCTGGAAGACGCCGATGGTGTCGGCCTTCTGCAGCAGGTCGTAGACCTCGGGGTCGTCGGGGGGGATATGGGCCAGCTCCACGGGCGCCGGCAATGAGGTGTTGATCAACCCGATGGCGTCCTGCAGGACGGCCATCATCCCCAGGCCCAGCAGGTCCACCTTCACGATGCCCATCTCGGCGCAGTCGTCCTTGTCCCACTGGATCACGACGCGGCCCGGCATGCTGGCCGGCTCGAGCGGCACCACCGAATCGAGCGCGCCCTGCGACACCACCATGCCGCCCGAGTGCTGCCCCAGGTGCCGCGGCAGGTCCTGCATCTGCCGCCACAGCTCCGCGAACGACTTGATGCGCGGCATGTCGAACGACAGCCCCACCGAGTCGAGGTTGCGCGCCAGCGTCTCGTGCGGATCGACGTACTCGAAGTGGTGCATCACCTTGGCCAGGCGATCGATCTGCTGGGCGTCGAGCGCCAGCGCCTTCCCCACCTCGCGCGCCGCGCTGCGCCCGCGGTAGGTGATGACGTTGGCCGTCATCGCCGCGCCCAGCCGGCCGTACTTCTCGTAGACGTGCTGGATCACCTGCTCGCGGCGGTCGCCGCTGGGCAGATCGAGATCGATGTCGGGCCATTCCCCGCGTTCCTCCGACAGGAACCGCTCGAACAACAGCTCCATCGCGATCGGATCCACGGCGGTAATCCCCAGGCTGTAGCACACGGCGCTGTTGGCGGCCGAACCGCGGCCCTGCACCAGGATGTCGTGCTGGCGGCAGTAGCTGACGATGTCCCACACGATCAGGAAGTAGCCGGCGAGATCCAGCTTCTCGATCAGTGCCAGCTCGTGGGCGATCTGCGTGCGCGCCTTGTCGTGGAACGGGCGGTAGCGGTTGCGGGCGCCGGCCTCCGTGATGTGCCGCAGGAACGACATCTCGGTTTCCCCCTGCGGCACGGGATACTTGGGGAACTGGTAGCCCAGGTCGGCCATCGTGTATTCCAGCCGCTCGGCCAGCGCCTGATTGCCCGAGAGCGCCTCGGGCCAGTCGCCGAACAGCTGCGCCATCGCCTCGGGCGTCTTCAGATAGCGCTCGGCGTTGCGCGCCAGCTTGCGCCCGGCAGCATCGAGCGTGGTGCGATGGTGGATGCAGGTCAGCACGTCGAACAGCGGGCGATCGCCTGGCGCGGCGAAGCGCACGCCGTTGGTGGCGGCCACCGGCACCTTGAACGCCTGCGCCAGCTGCGACAGCGCGGTGTTGTCCGATTCCTCGTCGCGCAGCAGGTGCCGCTGCACGTCCACGTAGACGTGGCCGCGGCCGAAGATGCCGGCCAGCCGATCCAGCAGGCCCCCGACGCCGTAGTGCTGCGCGTCGAGCAGCGCGCGGCCCGGGCAGGCCCACCAGCCCCGCGGCGTAGCCGTCCAGTTCCTCGATGAGCAGCGCGCCCTCCCCTTTCGCGGCGCGCAGCTTCATCTTCGTGACCAGCCGGCACAGGTTGCGGTAGCCCTCGGCCGACGCCACCAGCACCGGCAGCCGCCAGCGGTGCGGCGCCGTGCGCGCCGTGCCGCCCGTGGCTTCGATGGTCAGCTCCGCGCCGATGATGGCGCGCAAGCCGGCCCTGGTGGCGGCCTTGTGAAAGCGGGGTGCGCCGTAGACGCCGTCGGCGTCCAGCAGTGCGATCGCCGGATAGCCGAGTGTGGCGGCGCGCTCGATGAGCGCTTCAGGCAGCGACGCCCCTTGCAGAAAACTGAAAGCAGAGGCCGCGTGGAGCTCGATGTACATGGGCTGTAGGGCTACGCGCTCCGAGCCACGGGCCTGGACGGAGGCACGGATAATAGCGAATAAAAAACGAAACAACCAGGAAAATAACATGATCGCCGCAGGTCACCGAGCGCCTGGGAATCGCGGCCTGAGTGCGGGTTAGTCTGTGGAGCAGCCTTCCGAAGCGCAGCGGACGAGGCTCGGAGCCGTTGACTTGCGCCGCCAATCCAAACAAAAAGGGGGCGGCCCGAGAGCCCCCCCTTTCTGCAAGTGCGGGCCGCTGGTACTAACGGCTCTTCTGCTGCCTCCGGTGCCGGCGCATGCCAGCTGCCACCAGGCCGAGGCTGAGCAGGCCTATGGTTGCCGGTTCCGGAACGGCGTTGTAGACGAGGTTGTCGAACGCGAAGAAGCCGCCCGAGAGTCGGAAATAGGCGATGTCAGCGAAAGCGCGATCGAACCCGTGCCAGCAGTTGGAGCAGCTCGGCACCACGAACGACTCGAGCAGATTCAGCGACGCGTCGTAGGCATAAATGGTCTCGACGGTGCCCTGGCTGTCTGCGATGCCAATACCGATCCGGTCGGTGTTTCCTGCCAGCGTAAACCAGACGTCACCGTTCCAGCCGTTGTTGTCGCCCTGTTCCGACGTAATTCGGAGCTGACTGCGAACCGGCAAACGCCTCAAGCCCGCCGCTGACCCCGTCGACCTGTGCCATGTTCGTCAGCCCAACGCCGGCGTAGCCACCGTAACTCAATGCCATACACGAAGCCGGTGGCCACATCGTCGAAGTTGATGAGGACAAACCCGGCATCGAATCCGGCCGTTGGGGTCCCCACAGGCATTGGTGATCGGCGCCGCCGACAATGTACCGGCGAGCCCCAAAACCACGCACCCGACGAGCAGACCAGTCGACATGAACCTTCGCACTCTCATAGCCACCCTCCTGGACGGACCTGTTTGTTTGGAATCCAAACTGCGCCGCTTTGTGCAAGAATTACACCAGTCTCTGGAGCCGTCGCCTCCAATCTCCTCTCTAAGGCAAGAACTGATTGTCTGTTAAGGATCTGCGGCACTCTTGCTGGTGACAAGCTGCTGTTCTGCACGAGAAGGCACGAAATAAGTCATCCGAACGCTGACAAACCTCTCCCTGGTCAACCTTCTGGGCGACTTCGATGGGCCGGCGTCCTACCGACACGGCCCCGCACGACGACTGAAGACTGAAGACCGCTCTAGTCGAACAGCCCGTCGACGAACCAGGCGCGCGTGCCGCGTTCGGTGAACACGCGATAGGTGGCGCCGTCGCTGAGCGTGACGTCCCACTCGTCGCGGTCCCACGGGATGACCGCGCTGGGCGCCTGGGATGTCTTGCCGTCTTCCCACCACTGGCCCGACGTGCGCCAGGGGCCTGCCGATTTTTCCACGCGTCCGCCGGTCATGCCGCGGCGATCGGTGGCCACGCGCACCGGCTTGCCCCGCTCCACAGTGACGCGCGCGGGAATCGGAAACCGGAACCGCCGCAAGGCCATCGCGGGAGATGTGGTGGTGCTCTGTCCCGCGGGTGTGGAGAATGACTGTCGAGGCGCCGTGTGGTCGTGTCCGGCGCAAACGGCGTCACGGCACATGCACCGGGTCGCCAGCTGTCCACCACGGCCGGCGCACCGCAGCGGCCCTCGCCCATCAGCGCACTCAGCCGCGCCATCAGCGTGGCGATCTCTTCCGGCATCGGCACCGGCCGCGTCAGCAGCGAGTGCTGCAGCACGCGGGCCGGTGTGGGATCGGCTGTCACCGTCACGCGATCGATGCCCCCGGCCGGAGGGTTCGACTCGAGCGCCAGCAACGCGATCGTGCGCAGCGCCTTGGGATCGCGCATCGGCGTCGGCAGCTGCAGCGACTGCTCGTGAATGGTCTTGTCCACCAGCCGCAGGCGTACGTGCAGCACCGCCACTCCGCGATCCCGGCGTTCGAGGTGGACGGACAGCGGCTCGATCAGACGCCCGAGCACGAACGACAGCGGCTCCAGCCCTTCGATCGGCCACTCCAGATCGAGCGACTGCTCGAACCGTTCTTCGGGCAGTGCCGGGACCAGCGGCTCGTGGTCCTCGCCTCGCGCGATGTGCCACCAGTGCGCCCCGGCCGCGCCCAGCCGCGCCGCCACGTTGTCGGGCGGCAGCGCCGCCAACTCGCCCAGCGTGCGCAGCCCCCAGCGGCGCAGCGTCCGCACGCGATCCTGATCCTCTCGCACGCGCTCCGCGTCGGCGGTGGTGCCGTCGGGCGGAGGCATCACCTCCAGCAGCAGCTCGATGGGCACGTCCGCCACGGCGGCTGTGTCCGCCTCGCCGGGCGGGCCATCGCCGGGGTCGATCACCGTGGTGCCGGCGCGATGCCGCACCAGCAGGCGCGCCGCCACACGCGAGCCGGCAATGGCCACCCGCACGCGCAGCTTGCGATCCGCCGCCGTGCGGCGAATCTCCGCGGCAATCGTCCGCGCGTCGCCAAAAAGGCGCGTCAGCCCATCGACGTCGAGCACCACCTCGCGCGGCAGGTGCTCTTCGAGGCGCGGGGAGAATGCGCGCCCCACGTCCACCAGCACGCCGACGTCGCTGCCCTCGGCCGCGTAGACCGCCGCAAACATGTCCGCCTCAGCACGCCGCGCGGGGGATGTAGTCGGGGGCGCGGTCTTCGTGGGTCTGTGCGCCGACGCGCAGCTGCCCATCCACGCGCCGCCGGGGCGACACCACGCGCACGTCCATGTCGCTGCCTGCCACCCGGCGGCTGCGATCGGTCTGGCCCGACCAAGTGGTGCGGCCCGTGAGCGCCAGCGTGACGCCGCCGGAGCTGCGCGACACCGGCTCCGGAGCCACCAGGACGCACGCCGTGTCGCTGCCTTCTACGGCGCGCTGCACGCGCATCCACGTGGTGAAGGGAATGCGCTGCAAGGCGATGCGCGGCGCGTCGGCCAGATCCAGCGCGACGATGCCGAATCCTCCCGCCTGCAGGACGAGGTTGAACGCTTTGAGCGCGCGATCGATGGCGCGCTCCACCAGACCTTCGGCGGCGTTCGATCGCACGCTCCGGATCGCGCCTTCCCCAGGAACCCAGCGCGGATCGACCGCCGATTCGGTTCTCGACACCGCCTGCCCGCGCACCCACAGCACCCGCGACAAATCCGCGCCGGCCGCGGCCAGCGACGCCACGTCCAGCCGATCGAAGGTGTCGATCAGCGCGACCAGCTCCCCTTCCCGCGTCGCAGCCGCCATGAGCTGAAGCGTCAGGGTGGTGCGCCCCGACGACCGCGGGCCCACGATCTCGGACAGGTGGCCCCTGGGCATGCCGCTGCGGAGGTGGGTGTCGAGCGCCTCGAGCCCCGTGGGCACGAAGGCGGCCGGATCCACCCGTTCCAGCGGGGGCAAGGCGGTGGTTAGCGTGCGGTCGAGCTTGTGGTCTCGAAGCGCGGATTCCAGTGTGGCTAGTGCTGTTTTCGCCATATCTTCGTCAGTGCGAAATATAGCGAAAGTACGGCGAAGACGTCAAGAGATATCAGGCTCCAGGCTCCGGGCTCCAGGCTCCAGGCTCCAGGCCGTAAGTATGATGGCCAGCGTCATGGACGAGCCCATTTCGCGGCGCGCTTTCGGCCAAGTGATCGGGTCCGCCGCCCTTGGGGGCGCGCTGCAATCGATCGGCCCCAGCACGGCCTCGGCGCAGACGCCGAGCCCTGCGTCGGCGCCGATCGATAAGCTCGACGAGCTTTGCGACCTCAGCGCCGTCGATCTCGCGGCGCGGATTCGACGCAAAGAGGTGTCGGCCCGCGATGTGATGGCCGCGCACATCGCGCGCATCGAGCGGGTCAACCCCAAAGTGAACGCGATCGTCACGCTGGTTGCGGATCGGGCCATGGCCGACGCGGCCCGCGCCGATGAACAGACGGCACGCGGAGGCGACCTTGGCCCGTTGCACGGGCTGCCGGTAGCTCACAAGGATCTCGTGGACACGGCCGGCATTCGCACGACGCGGGGGTCTCCGTTCTACCGCGACACCGTGCCGACGCGTGACGCGCTCATCGTCACCCGGATGCGCGCGGCCGGCGCCATTACCTGCGGCAAGACGAACACGCCCGAGTTCGGTGCCGGATCGCAAACGTTCAACACCGTGTTCGGCGCGACGCGGAATCCGTACGACCTGACGAAGACGTGCGGAGGCAGCAGCGGCGGCGGGGCCGTGGCGCTTGCCAGCGGCATGGTCCCAATCGCCGACGGCAGCGACACCGGTGGCTCGCTGCGCAATCCTCCCGCCTTCTGCAATATCGTGGGCCTTCGGCCGTCGCCCGGCCGCGTTCCCGGCGAGGGCAGCTCGTGGTCGCCGCTATCGGTGTCGGGGCCCATGGCCAGGACCGTCGCGGACGTAGCGCTGTTCCTGAGCGTCCTGGCGGGCCACGATCCGCGCAACCCGCTGTCCATCGCGGAAGACGGCGCGCGTTTCAGGGCCCCCTTGGGGCGGGACTTCAAGGGCGTGCGGGTTGCCTGGTGGCAGGGGCTCGGGGGCATTCCGTTCGAGCCGGACATCCGCCGCGTGGTGGACAGCCACCGGCGGACGTTCGAAGACCTGGGCTGCGTGGTCGAGAATGCGGAACCCGATTTTACCGGCGTGGGCGAGGCGTTCCCGATCTTGCGGTTTTCAGCGAATCACCCGCAGTACTCGGCGCTCATCCGCCAGCGGCCCGAGTGGGTGAAGGACACGATCAAATACGAAGTGGCCCAGGCCGAGCGCTTCACCGGCGCCGACATCGGACGCGCCCAGGCCCGGCAGACGCAAATGTACGCGCAGAGCCGCACGTTCTTCGAGCGCTTCGACTACTTCGTGCTGCCGGTGACCCAGGTGGCGCCGTTCGACGTGAACACGCCCTATCCGACGAGCATCGCCGGCACACCGATGGCGAACTACATCGATTGGATGCGGTCGTGCTGGTACGTCACGTTCATGGCGAACCCGGCGATCTCGGTGCCCGGCGGGTTCACGCCGGCGGGATTGCCGGTCGGGCTCCAGATCGTCGGCCGTCACCGCGACGAGTGGAGCGTGCTGCAGATCGCTCATGCGTTCGAACAGGCCACTCGTCACGGGACAAGACGTCCCCCTCTGTGAGCAGGTCTCGTCTCAGCCTTGGCGGACAGTCGCCGATTGAGACGATTGGCCACGAAACCGGCGGCCAACAGCAGGGCCACGCCGACGACGAGTTGATTCCAGATCACGCCGCCGGTCACTCGTTGAACATGTCGCCCAGGAACTCGCGGGTCCCAGGCGGACCGCTCAAATCAAGATAGATAGGGCCGTCGTCGGGCTCAACGTGGATCGCGAAGCGCAGGAACCGGCAGCACTGCCGTTCGGCTTCCACTACGCCGGCAATCAGGGCCAGCGTGTCAGTGCCCCCTTCGAAATGCAGGCGATAACCGTCGGGACGATCTTCAAGGTTCCGGACGCGCCGCCGCATCTCCGAGAGAAGCCCCTCGCGCCGTGCCTGCAGCTCGTCCGGCAGCAGGGTGCAGATGATTGGAGAGTCAGCCATCGTTCCTTCCTGGAGCCTGGAGCCCGGGGCCTGGAGCCTGATTCACCGCCGCGGGAACACCAGCTTCTGCACCCGCCAGTTCGACGTTTCGGCCACGTATAGCTCCGTCTCCGATGGGCACGCCAGTTGGTGCGCGCCGGAGAACTGCTTCAACTGGCGCCCGGATCGCCCGACCACTCCCAGCACCTTGCCCTCGAGCGTCACCTTGAAGATGCGCCCGGGAAACGTGGATTCGCCGACGAACATCACCTGGTTCTGGCCAGGGGTGATGCAGATCGAGTTGGGCGCGCCGATGGTCGCGGCAAGTCGAGCGCCGGTTGGCGTGTTGCCGTTCACCGGCCTGGTGCCAGGCGCCGGCGGCACATCGATGGAGAACATCCGCAGGAATTTGCCCTCGGTATCGAACACCTGGATGCGGCGGTTGGCGCGGTCGCCGACGTAGATGTTGTCGTTGCGGTCCACGGCAATCGCATGCGGCGTGTTGAACTGGCCGGGGCCCGTGCCCGGCTCGCCCCACGACTTCACCCAGTCGCCGGCTTTCGAGTATTTGGCCACGCGTGAGTTGATGTAGCCGTCGGAGATGTAGATGTTCCCCTGCGAGTCCCACGCGACGTCGGTCGGCTGGCGGAACAGGCCGTCGATGGGCGCCAAGGGCGGCGTGACGTGCTCCCACGGCTTGGCTTCGTCGTCGGCCGACTCCTTGCGGCGCCCGTACACTTCGACGATGCGGCCGGCCGGCGTGAACTTGATCACCATGTCCGAGCCCTTGTCCACGGCCCAGATGTTGTCGTCCTTGTCGATGCGCACGGTGTGCGCGAACGACCATCCGAAATTGCCCTTGCCGACCTCGCGGATGAACTCGCCCTTGGGGCCGAACTCGAGCAACTGCGAGGCCGTCGGGGCGTAGGCCGGACCGCCGGCGCTGGCCGACCGCGTGAACACGAACACGTTTCCCTTTGAGTTCACCGCGACGCCGGACACCTCGCCGAAGTGCACGTCCGCGGGCAGCTTCAGAAAGTCCTTCACCGACTCGAACTCGAGTTCGGGAACAAGCTGCTGTGCGCGCGCCATTGGCATCGACATCAGCAAGCACAGGGTTACGGCGAGAAGTCGAGCATTCATCGGGTCTCCTCCAACTGTGGAACGGCCTATACTGCACCATCTAGCGAGGCTTGGCTCCTGAAGAAATCTGGATGGCGCGGCCTCGCTAGGCAGTGTCTGTTTTGCCCGGCTTCGCCGGGCGGAGGCCAAATGGACGCAAAAGTGATGATGCTCGTGGCAGCGCTGGCGACGGCAGGGGCGTTGACAGCCTGGGCTCAGGGCCAGGGCCAACCGGCCGATCCGAAGCGCACGCCGGGTGTGCAGTCGGGACAGGATCCGAATCGCGAGGCGTTCGTCGCGGCCAACTGCAAGGTGCCGCCGCCGGCGCCCGCTGCGCGCGGAGGCGGCCCGGGCGGAGGCGGTCGCGCCGGCGGTGCCGCGCCGGCCACGCCGGCGCTCAACGAGTACACGGTCACCGCGATTCCCGGCGTCATCGCCGCGGGACAACGCTGGAAGCTCGTATGGGAAGACGTCGGCAACAATGCCGACGGCCCCGTGGGCATGGACGACGGCAGCCTGTGGCTCGCGCAGAACGACAAGAGCACGGTGGTGCGAGTGGACAGGGACGGCAAGGCGTCGGTGATCTATACCGACACCTTCACGGGCGGCTCGATTGCCGCCAATCGGCGCGGTCAGGTGTTCATCGCCGAGCGCGCGCTGAACCAGGCCATCTGGCTGCTGAGGCCCGAGCGGCGGCTCTTCGCCAACAGCTACAAGGGTGAGCCGTTCGAGTGTCTGACCACGGGCGTGCTGAACGACATGACGGCCGACAGCAAGGGCGGCGTGTACTTCACGATGGGCGGCGTGTACTACGCCAACCCGCAGGGCGTCGTCAGCGGCCGATTCGGCGCGGTCGGCGGCAACGGCATCATCCTGAGCCCAGACGAGAAGACGCTCTACGTCACCGGCCGGCTGCCGGGCGCCGTGCCGCCTGGTGGACAACCGGCGGCAGCACCGCCCGCGGCGGCGGCACCGGCCGCGGGCGGCGGCGGCAACAACGCCGGGCTGGTGGCGTTCGACGTGCAGGCCGATGGGTCGCTGACCAACGAGCGCCAGTTCGCGTGGGCGGGCGGCGACGGCAGCGCGGTGGACAAGGACGGGCGGATCTACACGACCGGCGGCGGCGTGGTGTCGGTGATCAGCCCGAAGGGCGAGATCCTCGGCACGATCCCGATGCCGCGGAACCTGATCAGCGTGGCGTTCGGCGGCACCGACAAGAAGCTGCTCTACGGCGTCGCGATTCGCGACGTGCAGATCTTCTCGATCCCGACGATCGCGCAGGGCCTGACCGGACGGCCCAAAGTAATGGGCACCTCGGGGCCTGCCCTGGCCGTCGGCCAGCAGATCGGGCCCTACACCATCCGCTCACCGCTCGGGTCAGGTGGCATGGGCGAGGTGTACCGGGCACGGGACGCGACGCTCGGTCGCGAGGTCGCCATCAAGGTCCTCCCGTCGCTCTTCACGAGCGACCCCGAACGGCTCGCGCGGTTCGAGCGCGAAGCACGGCTCCTCGCGTCGCTGAACCATCCGAACATCGCGACGATTCACGGCGTCGAGCACGCGGATGGCGCTCCACGCGCTGGTCCTGGAGCTCGTGGAAGGCGAGGCTCGTCAGCGCTGGATCGACCCATCGGGCTGCGAGACAATCGAGCGGGCCTGCCGCTGGCCGAGGCCCTGGTGATCGCGCGCCAGATTGCCGAGGCCCTCGAGGCCGCCCACGACAAGGGCGTCGTCCATCGCGACCTGAAGCCCGCGAACATCAAGATTCGGCCCGACGGCGTGGTGAAGGTGCTCGATTTCGGCCTTGCGAAGGCCGTGGCGCCTGCCGACTCGCCGGCGGATGGCTCCCAGTTACCGACACGGACGAGTGGGCGACACACGAGACGGCGCCATCCTCGGCACGCCGGCCTACATGAGTCCCGAGCAGGCACGCGGCCAGGCGGTGGACACGCGAACCGACATCTGGGCGTTCGGGTGTGTCCTGTACGAGATGCTCACCGGGTCTCGCGTATTCGCGGGCCACACGTCCGCCGAGTTGCTCGCCGAGGTCCTGAAGACCGAGCCGGACTGGAGTCGGCTGCCTGCGCACACGCCCGAGAACATCCGCCGATTGCTTGACCGCTGCCTTCGCAAGGAGCGATCGCGCAGGCTCAAGGACATCGCCGACGCACGCCTCGAGATCGACGACGTGTCAGTCTCCGCTCGACCACCTGACCGACCACGGACGGGTAGCCTGAAACGAGGCGAGCGTGCGATGTGGGCAGCGGCCGTAGCCACGCTGCTTGTCGCCATCCTTGCGATCGTGGCGTTGAACCGGCCGCCCGAAGAGCCCGAGCGTCGCTTTGAAATCAACCTGCCTCCACGCGCCAGCGCGTTCGCGCTCTCACCGGATGGACTGACCGTGACTTTCGTGGCGTCTTCCGACGGTCAGAGCCGCCTGTGGGTGCGTCCTCTCAATACCCTGACCGCAAACGCCTGGCAGGGACCGAAGGCGCGAGGCTGCCGTTCTGGTCGCCTGACGGGCGATCCATCGGCTTTTTCACCGAAACACAGCTCAAGCGTGTGAGTCTGGACGATGGCTTGGTGCAGACGATCACCGCCGCAGTACTCTGCGTCGGCGGGCGGCCTCGTGGAATCGCGACGAACACGATCCTCTACTCCGCGAGTCCAGGGGCACCGATCTGGCGCATTCCTGCCACGGGAGGTGAACCGGTCGCCGCCACACGATTCGAAGCCGAGCAGCGGGGGCACTTCAGCCCGCACTTCCTTCCCGATCAGCGCCACTTTCTCTTCTTCGTGACTGGCCCACCCGACACGCGTGGCGTTCACCTCGGTCAGTTGGGGGACGCGTCGAGTCGCCGCCTTGCCGATGCCGACGGCCCTGCCGTCTTTACGCAAGCGAGCGGACACCTGCTCTTCGTCCGGGCGGGAAAACTCCTCGCCCAGGCCTTCGATGCCGGCCGATTGGAGTTGAGTGGGAACCCGTTGGTCATCGACGAACACGTCACGGCTGGGACGGCCCTCACTGCGTCCGTGGCCGGGCCGTTCGCGTATCACGAGCCCCCGCCCGATGGTGGCCAGCGGCAGCTGACCTGGGTCAACCGAAAGGGAGCAGGAGTTGCAGAAGGTCGTCTACGCCGACACGATGGCACTGGGCCCGGCCCTGTCGCACGACGGCCGCCGCGTCGCGGTGTTCCGCCTCACCGACAGCAACGCAGACATCTGGGCGTATGCCGTCGAGCGCCGCACGTGGGATCGTCTGACGGTCCACGCGGGCGATGACATCTACC
This sequence comes from uncultured Acidobacteriota bacterium, assembly GCA_963807235.1. Classification (GTDB taxonomy): domain Bacteria; phylum Acidobacteriota; class Vicinamibacteria; order Vicinamibacterales; family UBA2999; genus CAWEBF01. The sequence continues at coordinate 28,355 of CAWEBF010000029.1, read as the reverse complement.
CGCTGTGGTCACGAGATGACTCTGAAATCATCTTCGGCTCGAGACGAGGGTCGATGGACCTGTACCGGAAGCGCCTGAATTCACCTCCTGGCGGCGAGCAGTTGCTCCTCTCGACTCCGCAGCCGAAGTTTCCGACGGACTGGTCGCGTGACGGGCGGTTCCTGCTGTACAACTCGGTCGGCCCCAAGGGGAATGTCGACATCTGGGCGCTGCCGCTGGATGGCACACGCACACCGGTCGAGATCCTCGGGACCGCGTTCAACGAACAGCACGCGCAGTTCAGCCCCGACGGCCAATGGATCGCGTATCAGTCGGACAAGACCGGCCGCTCTGAGGTCTACGTCCGGCCGTTTGCGGGATCCGGCGCCGATGTGGCGGTGTCCACGAGCGGGGGCAGCCAGGTCCGATGGAGTCCGAAGGGCGCTGAGCTGTTCTACATCGCCGCGGACGACAGGCTCATGACGGTGTCGATTCGCGCGACTCGAACCGATTCGCCGGTCGAGTTGGGGACCCCGCAGGCCTTGTTTCCGACCAACGTTGGCACCACCGCACCGAACACGAACCGGCAGCAGTACGTGGTGTCGCCCGACGGTGAGTCGTTCGTGATGAACTCGGTCCCGGAGCCGTCCGCGACGTCGCCCTTGTCGGTCGTCGTGAACTGGAAGCCGCGGCCGTAACGAAAGAGCGCTCCTCGGATTCCCTGATAGAGCAGCCATCCCGCTGGTCCGAATATAAATGTCAGAGCCAGACAAGGCAGCACCAGCAGGTGCGGCACACCGCGAGTGCGCGCATCCATGACCTCCCACGTGCCCACCAGGAGATCGAATGCCAGGTAGTGCACCCAGCCCGCGAGCAGCAGCCACGGATTGCTGAAGAGCTGGGCCACACCGGCCAGCGTTGAAAAGCCGCCGGGACCACCCCATTGCGTCGCGATCAGGACCACGTACACCGTGGCCAGAAGCGCCGGGACGATCAGATTGGTGACCAGTCGCGTGACCCAGTCGTGCCGCGGCAGGGCCGCCAGCAGGATCCACGACGATGCCGCGAGCAGATTGACGATCGAGAACAGCAGCTCTGGTGTCATGTCTCTCTCCGTCACCGTGCCAGCGGCAGCAGCGGCGCGCCCGACAACGCCTGAATGACGAGGCCGATGAACACCACCGCATAGACGATGGCGAAGCCAATCGTCCATCGCGTGCGGGTCGATTCGCGGCGCCGCCGCATCAGCAACACGGCCAGCGGTAGCGCCTGCACCGCGTGCAGGCCGACGAAGTGCGGCACCCGCACGTCGCCGTGCCGCGTGCTCCACCCGGTGATCGGCAGGCCCGGCCCGCCGTCCGGGCCACCCACCGTGTGCGCACCGGCGATCGCGAGGCGCCCGGTGACCTGCACCGCCGTGAGTTGGGCCTCCGTCGGACCAGTCGTCATGAGGCCACCAGTGAACGCGCCGCAGATGGTCAGGGTCATACCAAAGCGAAGCGCCCATCCCATCGCGCGGTCTGCGAAGCGGACGCGCCAGAGCGCGACGGCGACTGCGATGCTCCTCACCGTCTGCACGACGATTGCCGTCCCCATCACGGCGAACAGCCCGGCATCGAGCGGCGTGCCGACGTTGAAGTGGCTGGTGGTACCGCGCGCGGCCTGCACGGCAATGATCACCACCTCCAGCAGCATCACGAAGGCCGTCGTGCGGCCGACGACGCGGCGCGTCCGCGGCCAGCCGGGTAAGTAGCTGAACACCCACGCCAGGGTCAGCGAGTAGATCGCGTGGAGATCGCGAACTTCGACGGCTTCAGCCAGGCTGGCGCATTGGTGATCTCGCGCGGGTCCAGCCAGATCCAGGCCACAAACGGCACAAGCGCCGCGAGCAGCGCCAGGCCGGTGACCACCAGCACGCGGTCGCCATGCCACAGGCGGGCCAACGCATCGCCAACCCGCTCGCTGGGCCAACTTGCCTCTGCCGGATTCGCTCTCATCGTCATCGCTGCTTCCATGGGCCTCACCCCTCAATGTTGTCAACGTCAACATCAGCATACGTGTCAATGTTGACACTGTCAACACCGAGCTCTACGATGGGTGCATGCCCCAAGCCGATCCGCAGCACAACCGCCAGAAAACCGCGCGGCCGCTACCACCATGGCGACCTGCCCCGGGCGATGCTCCAGGAGGCCGTGCGCGTCATCCAGAAGCAGGGAGTCGAAGCCCTGACGCTTCGAATGGTCGGCGAAAAACTCGGCGTTTCGAGAACCGCGCTCTATCGCCACTTCGCCGACAAGCGGGCGCTGCTCGGTGCCGTCGACCGCCGAGGGGTTCCGGATGCTGCGGCCAGGCGACAGCGGAAGCCTACGCCACGGCTGGACGCGGTGACGCGGGATTCAGGGCCATGGGCCTCGCCTATGTGCGGTTCGCGCTGGCACATCCGGCGCATTACCGCATCATGTTCGGCGGCTTCGTCGCGTCAGGGAAGGGACCGGCCGGTGTCGCCGACCCCGGAACCGACGCATTCCAGGTGCTGGTGGACGCCATTGTCGAGCAGCAGCGCGCCGGCCTCGTCCGGGCCGACGACGCGCAGCAACTGGCCCTCTACATCTGGTCGGTGGTCCACGGCATCGCGATGCTGGCGCTCGATGGCCTGCTGCCCGCGGCCATGGACGCCGACGCCCTGATCCGCTTCGCCAACGAGCGGCTGCGGGACCGGAATTCGATGACCGCTTACCTCAGGCTCTCGCCGCACCCTTCAGCCGCGACGGCGATGCCGGCCTGCATGGCGGCTTCGGTTTCGAATCTCCGGGCGCTGGTGCGGCCTACGTTGTAAAAGAAGTTGTAGGCCTGCATGTCGGACCTGATACGAGGATCGCGCAAGATCTCGATTGCGTGCTGCAGTTCGTGGCCAATCATCTCGACCGCCTCGCAGCCAGGAGCCTTGCGAAGATTCACCACGATACGTAACAGACGGCTGGGTCCCGCGACGGTCACCGACATCAGAAGACACACCCGCACACCGTCCGGGCACACGCCCTCATCGACGAACACCAGGCCGTCCGTCGCCTCGATGGTCTCGATGAAGCGCCGGAATGTCGGCGAGCCTGCCCTCCCCGCGCAATCGCCTCGACGATGCGCGCACTCTCGGAGCGGACCCGCGGCGTGATCGGCCCTGCCTGAGCCGCCACGGCTGGACGGCCGCGCCGCTCAAGGTCGTGACGAGGACCAGCGCCAGACGAATGGTGGTCGCGGGTGCCATGGCTTTCACCTCCTGGGACCGGTGCCAGCCAGGGCGGACAGCGCGAATCGGTCCTCGCCACACAAGGCGGAACGGAACGCGCAAACGGGGCATCTCTTCGAAACCCGAAGGAATTCGACCGCGCCAGCCGAGGGGAGCGCGACAAGGGGAGTAGACTGAGGCGGTGTGACGCCTGACCGCGAACGGGACCTCGAGCGGATCTGCCAGACGGCGCTCGATCGCCCGGCAGCGGAGCGCAAGAGGTTCGTCGCCGAGGAGTGCGGCGGTGACGAGGCGCTGCGCCGCGAGGTCGAGTCGCTGCTGGCGCAAGCCGAGGCGGCCTCGTCGTTTCTCCAGACCCCAGTGCTGACCGCTGCGGCCCATGAGCCATGAGGGCCGCGAGGCCCACCCTGGCCGTCGGCCAGCGGGTGGGCGCCTACACCATCCTCTCGCCGCTCGGGTCAGGCGGCATGGGCGAGGTGTACCGGGCGCGGGACGCAACTCTTGCTCGCGAGGTCGCCATCAAGGTCCTCCCCTCGCTTTTCACGAGCGACCTCGAACGGCTGGCGCGGTTCGAGCGTGAAGCCCGGTTCCTCGCGTCGCTCAACCATCCCAACATCGCGACCATTCACGGCGTCGAGCACGTGGACGGCCTGTCATGCGCTGGTCCTCGAACTCGTCGAAGGCGAAACGCTGGACGAGCGGCTGCAGGCCGCCTCGTCGGGGTTGCGAGGTGCTCGAACCGGTCTGCCGCTGGCCGAGGCGCTGATGATTGCGCGCCAGATCGCCGAGGCCCTCGAAGCCGCCCATGAGAAGGGCGTCGTGCATCGCGATCTGAAACCCGCGAACATCAAGATCCGGCCCGACGGTGTGGTCAAGGTGCTCGACTTCGGCCTCGCGAAGGCGGTGGCACCTGCCGGCTCGACGGCGCATGCTGCCCAGTTGGCACCACCAGGAATGGCGGCACCCGAGACGGCGCCATCCTGGGCACCGCGGCCTATATGAGCCCGGAGCAGGCGCGCGGCCAGGCCGTCGACAAGCGGACCGATATCTGGGCGTTCGGCTGCGTGCTCTTCGAGATGCTCACGGGCCGTCACGCGCTCGCCGGTGAGACGGTGTCCGATACGCTGGCCGCGATTCTGGAACGCGAGCCGCCGTGGACAGCACTGCCAGACACCACGCCGCTCGCCATCCGGCGGCTGCTGCAGCGCTGTCTCGAGAAAGATCCGAAGCGACGGCTCCGCGACATCGGCGACGCCCGCGTTGAGCTCGAAGGGACGTCGAGCGCGTGCGCCGGTTGCACCCATCCGCCCGCAGCCCGCGTCACGACTCCGGGAGCGGCTTGCATGGCTTTCAGCACTGGCGATCGTGACGCTGGTAGCCATCGCAACAGGCCTCTGGGTCATCCGTTCGGCGGCGCCACCGCCGGAGACGCGGTTCACCATCACCACGCCCGCGACGAGAGACCTGTCGATGGCGATGGCCCCCGACGGGCAAACCCTGGTGTTCGTCGCGGACTCTGAGGGCGGTCCCATGTTGTGGGTGCATTCGCTGGCATCTGGTTCGGCGCGGCCCGTTGGTTGGCACCGAGGGGGCGCGTTCTCCGTTCTGGTCGCCGGACAGCCGGTCCGTTGGATTCTTCGCCGAGGACAAGCTGAAGCGGATCGATGTCGGCGGCGGAGCGGCCCAGGCACTGGCAAACGTACACAACGCTGCAGCCGGAACCTGGAATCGCGACGGCACGATTCTCTTCGGCATGACCACGAGCTCGAGCGACGATCCTCCGCGTCTCCGCGACGGGTGGCGAACCTGCTAACGTCACGCCGCCGGGGCAACCCGGGCAAGAGGACTTTCCGGAATTCCTCCCCGACGGGCGTCATTTCCTGTATCACGTTCGAAATACTCCCCAGGCCGGCGTCTACGTCGGGCGGATCGACGGTGGGGAGACCAGGCGCCTGCTGGCCTCGGACTCGCCCGCGGTGTACGCCCCGTCGGGACAACTGCTCTTCATCCGTCAGGACACGCTGTTCGCGCAGGACTTCGATCCGGTACGGCTGGAACTGACTGGAGAGCCCTACACAGTTGCCCGTGGCGCCCTGAAACGGGACCGTGTCCGCGTCCGCCGGAGGTGCCGTCGCGTATCGCCCAGGCAGTGGCGCCGGGAGGAACGGCTCCGCGACATCTGATTTGGTTCGACAGGTCCGGCCGGGAAATCGAGAACGCAGGCGACCCCGTGCACTCGGGTTGGACAACCCCGGAGATGTCTCCCGACGGACGGCGTGTGGCGATGTGGCGGACGGTCAGTGGGAATCCGGACGTGTGGTTGTTCGACCTGCGGCGTCGTGTGCTCAGCCGGCTCACCTCCGACGCGGCGGCGGACGTCAATCCAATCTGGTCACCGGATGGGTCCCGCATCGTGTTCAGCTCGAACCGGACGGGCGTAATCGATCTCTACGAGACGTCGGCCACCGGCGTGGGACGCGAAGCGCCGCTGCTGACCACGGGACAAGGCAAGGGTGCGGCGGACTTTTCCCGCGACGGAAGGTTCGTGCTGTACAACACCGTCGCTCCGAATACTCTGGCCGACATCTGGGCATACCCGATAGCCGGAGACCGAACGCCATTTCCGGTCGTCGAGACGAGTGCGACTGAACACCATGGGCAGTTCTCGCCGGACGGCAAGTGGATCGCGTACCAGTCGGACGAGTCGGGGCGCGAGGAGGTCTATCTCCATCCGTTTCCAGGGCCAGGCGGCAGGTCGCCGATATCCACGAACGGTGGCGTACAGGTCCGCTGGCGGCAGGACGGAAAAGAGCTGTTCTATGTGGCGCTGGACGGCCGTCTGATGGCGGTTCCGGTTCACCTCGCCGCCGACGGTCGAACCGCTGAGGCCGGCGCGCCAGTGGCGCTGTTTCCCACGCGCCTGTTCGGCATTCAGGGACTCAACATGCGGCAGCAGTACATGCCGTCCCCGGACGGCCAGCGGTTTCTGGTGGATACCGTCACGGAATCCGTCGAGTCACCCCTTACGGTGATCCTGAACTGGAAGCCCAAGCCCTGAATTGAGCGCCAGTTCGGATCGCTCTCCCCGTCCGACCGAGCTGCTGCTGGCGTGGAACCGCGGCGACGCGCGCGCGTTCGACCAGCTGGTGCCGCTGGTTCACGCCGAGCTTCGACGGCTCGCGCGCCGATACATGGCGCGCGAGCGGCCGGACCACACACTGCAGGCCTCGGCCCTCGTCAACGAGGCCTACCTGCGCTTGATCGACTTGAAGCAGATGCAGTGGCAGAACCGCGCGCACTTCTTTGCCATGTCGGCGCGGGTGATGCGCCGGATCCTCGTGGACTTCGCCCGCGCCAGGCGCAACGCGAAGCGAGGCGGCGGCGCGCCCAGGGTGACGTTCGACGAGGCCCTGCTCCCGCCTGAAGAAGCCAGCCACGACCTGGTGGCGCTCGATGACGCCCTGAAGGCGCTCGCGGTCGTTCACCCGCGAAAGAGCGACGTCGTGGAGTTGCGCTACTTCGGCGGCTTGAGCCTGGAGGAAACAGCCGAAGCGCTTCACATGTCGATCGACACCGTGAAACGGGACTGGCGCTTCGCCAAGCTGTGGTTGTTGCGCGAGCTGGGCGGAAACAGCGGCAAGGCCTGAGCCGCGCGCGCCAGCCACTTCTGCTGCTGGCTGTGGGATGATGCCAGGATTCACGTGAGTACCGCCGCCGCGCCGCGTCCGCTCGACACCGCCCCCGAAGTTCCGCCAACGCCATCGGACCCGGGCCCGCCACCCATACCGCCCGGCCGGGGCCTGCGCCGCATGACGGCGGCGCTGACCTACCGCGACTTCCGAATCGTCTGGCTGGGTGCCCTGGTCTCCACCATCGGTACCTGGATGCAGAAGGTGGCGCAGAGCTGGCTGGTGCTGACGCTCGCCGGGGCGTCCTCGGCCTTCTATCTGGGGCTCGATTCGTTCCTCGGCGAAGCGCCCATCCTGCTCCTCACGCTGGTCGGCGGCGTGGTCGCCGACCGGATGGACCGCCGGCACGTGCTGATCGCCTCGCAACTGGTGCAGATGTCCACCGCGCTGACGCTGGCGGCGCTGGTCTACACCGATCAGGTGCGCATCTGGCACGTGTTGATCCTGTCGGTCATCACCGGCATCGCCCAGGCCTTCGGCGGTCCGGCCCACCACTCGCTGATGCCGTCGCTCGTCCCCAAGGAGCACCTGCCCAACGCGATTGCCTTCAACGCGATCCAGTTCAACGTGGCCCGCGTGATTGGCCCGCTGATTTCAGGGGCCGCGCTGGCCGCCTTCGGCATGGCGGCGTGCTTCGGCCTCAACGGCCTCTCGTTCGTGGCCGTGATCATCGGCTTGCTGCTGTTGAGCGCGCGGCCGCCGGCCGCCGGCGCCGCCCGGAGCATGAAAGAGGAGATGCGCGGGGGCTTCGCCTACATGCGGACCGACCCGTCACTCGTCGGGCTGGCCACGCTCGGGTTCATGGGCACGTTCCTCGCCAGCCCGCTGCTGACGTTTCTTCCCGCCTTCGTGCAGGGCGTGCTGGGCGGCGACGTGACGCTGTACACACGACTGATGTCGTGGGCAGGCGCCGGGGCGGTGGTCGGTGCGCTCGGCGTGGCCTGGCTCGGCAAGTTCACGCACATGGGCCGGGCGGTGCTGAGCCTTCAGATCGCGATGGGCCTGGTGATCGTCGTGTTCGCGAACACGCGCACGCCGCTGCTGAACGGGGCGCTGCTCTTCATCGGCGGCGCCTGCATGGTGATGGTGTTCGCCATGCTGCAGTCGCTCGTCCAGCTCAATGCTCCCAACGAGCTGCGCGGCCGCGTGATGAGCATCTACATGATGGCGTTTCGCGGCGGGATGCCGCTCGGGAGTCTCATGGGTGGCTGGCTGGCCAACCAGTTCAGTGCCCCGCCGGTGCTGACGATGAACGGCATGGTGCTGGCGCTCGTAGCCGCGTGGTTCCTGGTGAAAGGCCACAGCGTCCGGGAGCTCTGAGACGCTAGATCTTCCGCGCCTTCAGCCGCGTCATCACCGCGGTGCTGGTCAACTCGCGGTGCGCGTCCTTCCCGATCCAGCGTGACGACGGCTCTTCAGCGGCCAGCAGACGTGCGGCCACCGCCACCGCGGCGGCATGCAGCACTCGGTTGCGCCGCCCGATCAGTCGCAGCGCCCAGCTGACACCCTTCTTGACGAAGTTTCGATCGTCGGCCGCCGCGCGCTCGACGAGCGGCAGGCATCTCAGAAACGCGTCGTCGTGCGCCGCCTTGTCGTGCAGCGCCAGGCTGGCCAGCAGCGCGAACGCCGCCCGCCTGCCGAACTCGTCGCGGCGAGTGCTCCAGACCTTCACCCTGCCCCACGCGTGCGGCGTCCGGTCGAACAGGTGGAAGCACACGTGATCGCAGACGGCCCAGTTGTCGAAGTCGCGGCACCAGCGGTCCATCATGGCCGGCGTGAGACGGTCCGGTTCGCCGAGGAATGCGGCGATCATCCGCGCTTCGTACCAGCCCGAGCCCCACAAGGCCAGCGCCACGTCGTGATTACGGCCGAGGCCCTTGGCCAGTTGCTTCATCGCGCCCACCGGGACGCCGAACGCCTTGTCGGAGGGAATGGCATAGCGCGCCATGCCGTCGCGGACCGCTTTGGTGCCACGGCGCTTCAGCGTCGCGATGATGTCGTCGGCTTGCTGTTTTGTTGAGCGAGTCGGGACCTGAGACGCCATCGATGCGGTGCATCAGTATGCTGTACACGGCGACGGGGCGGGAGTTACCCCGCCCCGTCAATCCGACCGGAACCGGTCAGGGCCGGTACCGTATTAGCGGCGCTTCAGGACCTCGTATACCGAGGCTGCTCCGCCGCCGATGGCCGCGCCGATGCCGGCGCCTTTCTTGCCGTCGATGATGCCGCCCACGACCGCGCCAGACCCGGCGCCGGCGCCGATGATGAGCGCGGTCTTCTTCCACGAGCGCTTCGGCTCCGCCGGCTGCTCAACCGGCTGGCTCACGACGACCGGGGCACTGGCCCGCGGTGCCGGCTCGTAGCTCACCGGCCGGCTCGACACCCGACGCGGCGCCGGACGCGCCACGAAATCGGTGCGTGAGACCGCTGGTGCCTGTGCTTCTTCGAACGCGCTGACGGCGAACGGATCGGCTGTGGCACCAGAGACCGACTGCGCGCCGGCGATGTATCCCAGGCTCCCGATCGCGACTGCCGACGCCACTCCTGCTGCAACGATGGCCTTCATGGTGCAACCTCCTCTCCTAAACAGTTCTTGGCCATGAATAGTCCAAACGCCATGCCACGGAGGCACGGGCGCTAACTCGCTTTAGAAAAGGTGTTTATGCGGCAGAGCCAGGGAAGCTGGGCCGTAAACCGTCCTCAAACGAGGACTAGCCACGAATGCAGTTCCGCACTGCGAGGACTGGAGACCGAAGACCGGAGACTGCGTGTGATGTCTTCAGGCTTTCACGACGTGAGCGGCGGTGATGTTCTTGACCGACGTCGTGCCCGCCTGCCGCATCACGAGTTGGAACTCCCGCCGCAGGATCTCGAGCACCATCTCCACGCCTTCCTGGCCGAACGACGCCAGGCCCCAGATGTACGGGCGTCCGATGCCGACGGCCGTGGCGCCGAGCGCCATGGCCTTGAAGATGTCGGTGCCCCGCCGGATGCCCCCGTCGAGGACCAGCGGGATCCGGCCTCGAGTGCCCGCAGCCACGTCCGCAAGCGAGTCAATCGCGGGCCGCAGCGTCTCGTCCGCGCGCCCGCCATGGTTGGACACGAAGATGCCGTCCACGCCGTGCTGCACCGCCAGCTCCGCGTCCTCGCGGGTCACGATGCCCTTCAAGAAGAGCTTCATGGACGTCGCGTCCTTGAGGCGTTTCACGTAGTCCCACGTCGGCGTCCCCACCTCGGGTATCGGTGGCTGAGACGGCGTCAGGCCCGCCACCATCGGCTTGCGGCGGTTGTCGAGCATCGGCGCCGGCTGGTGGCACTGTGTGCACTGGCGGGTGTCCTGCCGCATCAGCCGCAGCATGGTCTCGGTGTTGCGGCCACCAAGCAGATCCACGGTGTAGACGAGCACCGGCGTCCCCGCGGCCTCCGCGCGTTTGACCAACTGCCGCGTCTCGCCCCAATCGTTGCGCGAGTACAACTGGAACCACACCGCTTCGCCGCGTGCGGCCGTCACGTCTTCGATCGAGGTGGTGCTCATCGTGGACAGCACCATCAGGTGCTTCTTGGCTTTCGCCGCGCGAGCCACCGCGGGCTCGCCCTCCGCGTGAAACGCCTTGTGCGTTCCCAGCGGGTTCAACACGATCGGGGTCTCCCACGTCTTTCCCATCAGCGACACAGACGTATCGACCTTGCTGACATCGATCAGGCGTCGCGGACGCAGCTGGTAATGCGCGAAGCCCTCGCGGTTGGCGCGCACGGTGCCGTCGTCGTCGGCGCCGCCGGCCAGATAGCCCCAATGACCGATCGGGATGTTCTTGCGCGCGACCGGCTCGAAATCCATCACGCTGAACGCCTGGCTGGCGGCGGTGATCAAGTCGCCGCCGGCGGGACCGGCCGCCTGGCGGCCGGCAAACGCCTCCACCGCGGCGCGCATGCCCGGCGAGAGGTCGAGCAGCGGTAGCACCGGGCTGGCGGCCAGGAGCTTCAGGAATCGTCGGCGATCAGCCGTGGACATGCGTGGGGCTCTCGTTGGTCGTTAGTCGTTAGTCGTTGGTCGTTAGTCGTTGGTCGTCAGAAGCGCTCACTTATTCCGGCACTCGAAGCTGGAGGCATCCGTCTGGCTCCCCGCGCCTTTGTAGGTGGGCACGCGCGGGTATTGGCACACGAGCCGTGTGCCCACTTCCTTGCCGTCCCTGAACAACGTCACGACCAGCTGCTCAGGCGCCTGGCCTTTCTCACGCCACTGCTCGATGAGCGACAGGGCATCGAAGTTGACGTTCAGCGGGCCCGCCGTCCCCGGCCCGTGCCCCATCGCGGGCACCATGAAGAACCGCATCGACTCCCGGACCGCGCGCTCACCCACCGTGGCCACCACGCGATTGTAGTAGTTGATAGCGACTTTCGGCGGCACGGCGGTGTCGTTCCACCCCTCGATCAGCAGCAGCTTGCCTCCGCGGCCGAAGTACTTCCGCAAGTCGGGATCAACTGCGTTCACCGGCTGGATCTCGGTGCGGTCCGACGCCGTGACGTCGCTGTCGAAGTTCAGCGGCCGCGTACGATGGTCCCAATTCGGATCGCGGAACACGTAGGTACTTGAAGAACTCTACGGGGATGCCCAGCGGCTGGGCGCCGCCGGCCAGCTGGCCCCAGCCCAACTCGCTGCCGGGATACAAGGGCGAGTAGATTTCGGCGCCGGTCCGCGGGTTCCGAGGCCCTCTGTAGATCTTCCGCGCGGCTTCCACTTGGGGTGCCGTCAGGCATCCTGTCGTCGTGCCGTCCTTGCACTGGACGACGGCCGGGTCGAACCGGCAGGCCTCCGGGTCGCCGATGATGCCGTCGGCCACGCCGTCGCCCATGTCGCAGGCGTTGAGCGCCGCTCGATGCAGCACCGGGTAGAGATCGGGCGGGATGAAGCTGGCCGCGTCCTGGTGCGTGGCCTGCCAGACCCACATCTGCGCGAACGTATGGCGCGTCAGGTACGACGACATGCCCGTGACAGCCAGCGTGTCGTAGTCCTCCGGATAGCGCTGCGCCGAGCTGAGCGCGGCGATCGTGCCGCCTCCGCCCTCGGCCATGTAGGACGCGCTGGGCGGCTTGCCGTAGAACGCGCGGATGAGCGCCTTCGACGCGACCGTCATCTCGTGCGTGGCGCGATAGCCGAAGTCCTTGATCTGCTCCGGGTGATCCATCGCGTAGCTGGAATCACCAGCATGTCCGGTGTTGTGGGCCGCGGTGGCATAGCCGCGGCGCACGCCGCCGGCCAGCGCGTTCATCGACGGCGTGCCCCCGCCCAGGCCGCCGTTGCCGGTGCCGCGGAACCGGCCATTCCAGGCGGCGGGCAGCCACAGCTCCATCCGGATGTCCGAGTCGCTCGAGGGCTTCAGCGTGGCGGCCACCCGACACACCGCCTGAAGATCCGCAAACGGGTTGGCCTGCGGACCCGCACCGCCGCCGCGCGCTGGAGGTGGCGGCATCTGACCAGCGGCAACCAGCGCGGCGCTTGTGACGGTGACCCCGGGCAGCTTCGTGGCCGTCAACCGTGCGCACGCGGCCGCGTCGAGCGACGGACCGCCCTGCGCACCCACGTCTGGCGACCACGACGCGATCACGACGCCGGTGACGAGGGCCGCACCCACGAGAAGGCAATCGCGGAACATGCGCGGTATTGTATTCGCGGCGCGCACATGACGGACACGCTTGCCATCGTGCTTGGCGGCGGGCAGGGCTCCCGGCTGTTCCCGCTGACGGCCACCCGGTCAAAGCCCGCCGTTCCCATCGGCGGCAAGTACCGGCTGATCGACATCCCGGTCAGCGGCTGCCTGCATGCCGACATCCGCCGCATCTTCGTGCTGACGCAGTTCAACTCGGCGTCGCTCAACCGCCACATCTCGGCGACGTACCAGCTGGACCAGTTCTCCGGAGGCTTCGTGGAGATCCTGGCGGCGGAGCAGACGCCCGACAACCCGCACTGGTACCAAGGCACCGCCGATGCCGTGCGCAAGGCCACGCGTCACTTCGCGCAGTTCACCACGGACTACTACCTGATTCTCGCCGGCGACCACATCTGCCGGATGGACTACCGGGCGCTCGTCGAGGCCCACCGCGAGTCGAAAGCCGACGTGACCATCGCCGCGCAGGCGGTGACACCCGCCACTGCCACGCAGATGGGCATCTTCCGCTTCGAGCGCGACGGCCGCATCGGGGCGTTCGAGGAGAAGCCAAACGCCGAGCGGCTCCAGGTCATCGGCCGCAGCATCCCCGAAGCGGCCGACTTCGCGGCCCACGACGACGCGCGTCCGTTCACCGCGTCCATGGGCATCTACGTGTTCTCGCGGCAGATCCTGCAGGACCTGCTGGAGCGCGAGGCCGGCCACGACTTCGGGCGCGAGCTGATCCCGCGCGCGATCGAGCGGCACAAAGTTCGGCCGTATCTGTTCGACGGCTATTGGGCCGACGTCGGCACGATCGACTCGTTCTACGAGGCCAACGTGACGCTGGGGCGCCCCGACGCGCCATTCCGCTACTGGGACCCGCTGCGCCCGATCTATACACACCTGCGGCACCTGCCCGGGTCGCGGCTGGCGGATTGTCACGTCCGGGACTCGATCGTCTCGGACGGGTGCGATCTCCACCGATGTTCAGTGGACCAATCCGTTGTCGGGCTGCGGTCGCGCGTTGGACACGGCACGCGGATCCAGCATTCTGTGGTGCTGGGCGCTGATTGGTACGAGGACGACCCGCCGGCCGGCATACCCAGGCTGGGAATTGGCAGAGACGTCGTCCTGCATCGCGCGATCATCGACAAGAACGCGCGTATCGGGGACGGCGTGCGCCTGGTGAACGAAGACGGGGTCGAGCACGCCGACGGGGACGGGTATTACATTCGAAGCGGCATCATCGTCGTCCCAAAGGGAGCCGTGCTCGCACCTGGCACGGTCGTGTAGGGCTCTAGGCTCTCGGCTCTGGGAAGAACCACGAACCACGAACTACGAACTACCAACAGCGAGTTACGTCCCCGCGTACGTGAATTCGAGAATGCTGCCCGGATTTTCGACGCGGGTCGTTGGTGCTCCCGTAGCGTCCGCGGTGCGACCGGACACGTCGGTCACGATGTAGATGCGCGTGCCGTCGGGGTGAACGGCCAGATCCCGGTAGCGATTAGTGGTTCTCAGCGCTTCGAGCGGTGGACCCGCGGTCGCGCGCCCGTCGGCGGCGAGCGTCATCTTGAACGCCACGCCCCGCAGGAGGCTCAGCGCCAAGATCGAGTTGGTCCAACCAGGGATAGCGCGGCCGGTGTAGACCTCGAGACCGCCCGGCGCCATCGTGGCGCCCTGGCGGAAGTCGAACCCGTTGTCCACGGTGAAGAAGGTCTGCAGCGGCGGCGTGAACTGCGGGTGCGTGAACGCCGCCTCGGTCTGCTGGGGCACCGACGGCGGGATGGCGGGGTTGGCGTTGCCGGCCGGCAGCGACGCGCACGGCTGTGGCGACGAAGCCGACCAGTTGGCGTAGGTATACGCCTTGTCGTCCTTGTGCCCGGCCACGTTGGGCCAGCCGTAGTTGCGGCCCGATTCGATGAGGTTCACTTCGTCGTCGCTGCTGGGGCCGTGCTCGGACTCGTACAGCCGTCCGCCCGGTCCGAAGCCGAGGCCCAGCGGATTGCGGTGGCCGACGGAGAACACATGGCTGCGGACACCCCCGATGGTCGGGTTGTCGGCCGGGATGGCCCCGTCGAGATCGAGCCTCAGGATCTTGCCTTGATATCCCACCCAGTTCTTCGCTGAAACCTGTGCCGCCGTCGGCAGCTCCTGGGCGCGGTTGGCCATGCAGCGGTTACCACCGAAGTTGGCCCCCTGGTCACCGATCGTCAGATACAGCTTGCGGTCGGGCCCCACGGCCATGCGGCCGCCCACGTGGTCATCGTGCGTGGGCAAGCCGACCAGCACGTCCATCGGATCGACCAGCGCGCGCGCAGCCGGATCGAATCGATAGCGGCGTATCCCCAGCCGGCGTGCGAGCGCGGGGCCAGGCGCGTCGTCGTAGGTGAAGGCCAGGAACACCTGGTCGGTGCCCTTGCCGAAGTCAGGGTGGAAGACGAGCCCCAGCAGCCCGTCCTGCGTCACGCTGCGGTGCACCTCGTGCATCGTGAGCAGCACGCGACGCATGCCGTCGGTGGGACTCACCTGCACGACGCGGAAGCTCTCGCGCTCGGTGACCCACAGCTGGTTGTCGGGCCCCCAGGCGATCTCCCACGGCGACGCGAACCCGGAGGCCACAACGCGCATCGTGAACCGCTCGGGCGCCTTGGCGACCGCGGTCGGCCCCTGCACGGCGACCGTCGCCCCGAGCCCGACAAGTAGAACGGCCATTGCGGAGGTCGCGCGCATCATTCCCGCTCCCTTCAGGCTCCAGGCTCCAGCCGGCCTCACCCTAGTTCGGCGCTCGACCGAGCGATGAGCCTATCCTCGCTCGGAGCGCGCTGAGGGTCGCCTCCGACCCGACAAACAAGCTATCGGGGTACTTGCTTTCCCGGATCATCGCCTTGTAAATCGCATCACTCCGGTACAGGTTCAAGCCGAGGCCCGCCAGATACTGCAGCTTCAGGTTGCGATCGGTGTTGATGATGCCGTCCTTCAGCCAACCGGCCATGTCGGTGCGCTGGCCGGCATAGGTGCCGAAAAGCTCGACCGCCGAATTGATGCCGATCTCGCGCAGCGAGTTCGTGATGGCCGCATTCGCGGGGTCATCCAGCCGCGCCTGCACGGCGTCCACGTCGATCTTGGCGTCCTCGAGTTGCCCGAAGAGCACCAGGTCGTAGCCCTGGCCGTTGATCGTGTTGGCAAACACCGCACCGTTCGGGAACGCCTCCAGAAACGTGGCGATCTCGCTCTTGGCCGCTTCCTCGGTGCTCTCGTACAGCTGCACGAACAGCGTCACGACGCCGCCCGGGTTCAGGTGCGACTTCACGACGTTGAAGAACTCGCGGGTGTACAGCGTGGCGGCACCCTTGACCCACGGGTCCAGCGGGTCGGAGGTGATGGCGTCGAACTTCTCGTTGGTGGTCAGGAGGTAATGCCGCGCGTCGTCGAGGTGCACCTTGACCTTCGGGTTCCGCACCACGTCGAAGTTGTGCTCCGAGAAGTGCGTGGAGACGACCTGCGGCACCAGCGGCTCGATCTCGGCGATGGTCTGGTCCTTCACCAGCGGATCGACGGATACCGCGCCGGCGGTCACGCCGGCTCCGCAGCCGATCACCAGCACCTTGTTCGGGTTCTTGGGGACCAGCGTGGTGATGTGGCCCAGCATGCGCTGCAGCCGCATGTCCTGCGGCTCACTCGACGCCTGCACTTTGCCGGCGTTGTGATAGTTCAACGCGCCGGTGGGCGTCCGCGACACGGCCACCGACGCCGTGACGCCCTCACCCACGTACATGATCTCGTTCTGCCCCACCCAGGTCGCCGCATATCGACCGTACGCCACCAGGATGCCCGGCAACGGCGGCACGACGCGGGCCAAAAGGCCTGCCGCCGCGGCGATGGCGATGACGCGCACGAAGCCCATCACCGCGGACTGCCCCGGGTTCGCGCCGCCGAGCATCAGAAGGCCCGAGAGCGCCGCCACGCCGATGAGCGACTGCTGGGCGATCTGGCTGCCGACCGTACCGACAAGGCCCAGGCTGGTTACCAGCGCACCGACAATCGCGCCCACCGTGTTCGCGGCGTACACGCCGCCCACCAGCCGCGCCGGATCCTGGCCGCGCGTGGCCACCGCCGCCAGCGCCAGGGGGAAGCTGGCGCCCCACAGGATGGCGCCGGGCAGCATCACCCAGATCGCGCGCATCAGATCCAGTTGGAACGTGAAGGACAGGCTCGTCGAGATCGACGGGTTGATCGGCCAGAACGGAAGCGAGCGAACCGGTGGCATAAGCGGCCCAGGCCAGCGCGACGCAGATGCCCACCTGGCACCACCCGAGCGCGGCCCTGGGATTGGCGGCCCCGCGCGCCAGCGCGGACCCCAGGCTGCTGCCGATGCCCAGCCCTGTCAGGAACACCGCCAGAATCATCGAGAACGTGTAGGCCGTGGCGCCGAAGAGCAGCGACAGCAGCCGCGTCCACACGACCTCGGCGCCCAGAGCCGTCAGGCCCGAGAGCGCGATCGTCACGTAGACCAGCTTGGCCTCGCTGCTGATCGCGATGGCAGGAACCGGAGGCGCATCGGCTTCAGATTCCGACGCCTTGTGCGGCGTCCGTCCGGCGATCAGCAGCGCCAGCGCCGCAACGACGACGTTGATGGCGACGGCCGTATAGGTCGTCGCTGGCATGTCGTACACGCGCAGCAGGTAGTAGCCGGCCAACAGGCTCCCGATCACCGCTCCCGCCAGGTTGCCGCCGTAGAAGTAGCCGAGCCACGAGACGCCGCGTGGCGTCGTTTCGACCCAGCGCGCAATCGCCGGCAGCGTGGCGCCCATCAGGAGCGTCGGCGGGATCAGGCAGATGCCGGCCACGCCCGCGCGCAGGATCAGGCTTACGGGGCCGGTGCCCGCCCACGCCGTGTAGGCGCCCCCGAGCAGCGGCACGAGCCACATGACCAGCAGGCCGCACACGCCGATGCCCAGCTCGAGCATCGCGTAGACCCGCAGCGGGTGGCGCTTGGCATCCAGGAACCGCGGAGTGACCAGGCTCCCCAGGCACATGCCCCCCATGAAGATGCCGAGCAGCACGCCCAGCGAGACGGCGGAGGAGCCAATCGAGAGTTGGAGCAGCTGGAACCAGACGACTTCGTAGATGAGCGCCGCGCAGCCCGACCCGACGAACAGCAGGAGCAGCGCGGGTAACCAGCGCTGTGCCACCTCGAGGCCTGCTGCGGGCTTCGAGGCCTCTACAGCTATGGTCATTGTGACGGCGATCCTATCAGAGGGCGGCTATTGCCGGCCGGGCACGCGCACGGTCAGGGCGGCGGGCTTCACGCGCACCTCCACTCGAGCCCCCGCCAGATGCGGTTCGCCGTCCACGTGGCAGAGCACAGGGCCCGCGCCGCTGACGTACGCCTCCGCCACGGCATGCGTGGTGACACCGGGGTGCGTGTGGATCCGCCCGGAGAAGAACGCCGGCACACCGCGCAGGATGGCCCATGTGGAACGCGAACTCACCACCACCATGTGCAGGAGGCCGTCGTCGATGCGCGCCTCCGGCGCGACGATGGCGCCGTTGCCGTATTGGCGCCCGTTGGCAAACGCGAGGAGCAGCGGGCGCACTTCGTGGCGGCCGCCGTCCATTTCGATGGTCAGGTCGTCGGGCTGTGAACGTCAGGACTTCGCGAAGCGCCGCCCGCACGTAGCCCACCATGCCCCTTCGGTCGCGACCGATCTCGGCGAACCGCTGCGCCACGCGCGCATCCAGCCCCATACCGGCTACGTTGACGAAGACGCGGCCGTCGAGTGAGCCGACGTCGATGCGCCGATCCACACCGGCCATCGCGGCGTCGAACGCCGCTCGCGGGTCCAGCGGAATGTGCAGCTCACGCGCCAGCCCGTTGCCCGAGCCCGCGGGCACGACGCCCAACACGGTCTCGGTGAACGCCAGCGACGCGGCCACTTCGTTGATCGTGCCGTCGCCACCCCACGCCACCACCATCCGCGCGCCGCGACGCGCCGCTACTGCCGCCAGCTCGCGTGCGTGGCCGGCCTGGGTGGTCACGACGACCTCGACTTCTGAACCATGTGACAAGGCAAAGGCGGCGGCCTGCTCTGCCCTGGCGCGCGCGCCGTCCCGCACGGCGCCCAACCCCGCCGTAGGGTTCACGACGACCACCACGGGCCGCCGTTCGGTGCTCTCCGACATGTGGGTGCGATCGTATCGGAACACCGAGACAACGGCGTCGGACCCGTCGCGGGCTGCGACAAGAGTGTCCAAGACGGCCCGGCGCGTCCAGTTGTACAATGCGCCGGATGGGCGAGGCTCGATTGTGCGTGCTGTGTCGCACACGCCCGGCGGACCCGACGTGGCGGCCGTTCTGTAGCGAACGCTGCCGCAACGAAGACCTGGCCCGGTGGGCGGAAGGACGGTACCGCGTCGCGGCCGAACCCGTTCCGCCTCCGGACGAGGCGGAACCGGAGTAAGCGACAGCTGCCATGGCCGACACCCTGACGATCACCGACAACCGCACGGGCAAGCAGTACGAGATCCCGATCAAGGACGGCGTAATCAAGGCCACCGACCTCAAGCAGATCAAGACCCCCGGCGACGACGCGGGGACTGGCCACCTACGACCCGGCCTTCATGAACACGGCCTCGTGCCGCAGCCGAATCACTTACATCGACGGCGACAAGGGGATCCTCGAGTATCGCGGCTATCCGATCGAACAGCTGGCCGAGCATTCGAACTATCTCGAAACCGCTTACCTCATCATCTTCGGCGAGCTGCCGACCAAGGCGCAGCTCGAGGAGTGGATCACGTCGATCACGCTCCATACGATGCTCCACGAGAACATCAAGAAGCTGATGGAAGGCTTCCAGTACGACGCCCACCCGATGGGGGTCTTCCTGAGCACGGTGGGCGCCTGCTCGGCCTTTTATCCCGATGCCAAGAACATCTTCGACGAGCAGTCGCGCCGCAAGCAGACGCAGCGCCTCATCGCCAAGGTGCCGACCATCGCCGCCTACGCGTATCGCCACAGCATCGGCCGCCCCTACAACTCCCCCGACAACGACTTGAGCTTCACCGGCAACTTCCTGAACATGCTGTTCCGGATGACCGAGCTGAAATACAAGTCCAATCCGTCGCTGGAGCGGGCGCTCGACGTGCTGTTCATCCTGCACGCCGACCACGAGCAGAATTGCAGCACGAGCGCCATGCGCGGCATCGGCAGCTCGCACGTCGATCCGTATTCGGCAATGGCCGGCGCGGCCGCGGCGCTGTATGGCCCGCTGCACGGCGGGGCCAACGAAGCGGTGCTGCGGATGCTGACTGAGATCGGGAGCGTAGACAACATCCCCGGCTTCATCAAGCGCGTGAAGATGGGCGAGGGCCGGCTGATGGGCTTCGGGCACCGCGTCTACAAGTCCTACGATCCGCGGGCGAAGATCATCAAGCAGACCGCCGACGAAGTGTTCGAAGTCACGGGCAAGAACCCGCTGCTCGACATCGCGCTGGAACTGGAACGCATCGCGCTGCAGGACGAATACTTCGTGACCCGCAAGCTGTACCCGAACGTGGACTTCTACTCGGGCCTCATCTACCAGGCGATGGGCTTCCCGGTCACGATGTTCCCGGTGCTGTTCGCCATCCCGCGCACGGCCGGTTGGATTGCCCAGTGGGAGGAGATGTTGCTCGACCCCGAACAGAAGATCGCGCGGCCGAAGCAGGTTTACATCGGGGCGGCTCGCCGAGACTATGTGTCTTTCGAAGGACGAGAACTCGCCGCCCCGAAGGCGAAGGGCTAAAGGCTAAAGGCAGAAGGAAGAGATGGTCCGAGTCGCATTGGCCGCCGTCCTGCTCGCTGCGTGCGCCGGGGCCGCGCCTGCCGAGCAGGCGGCCGCGGCACGGCCGGCGGAGCAGAAGCCAGCCGCGGCGGCCAAGTTCGACTCGGCGCGCGCGTGGGCGCACTTGGAGCGGCAGGTGCAATTCGGCCCCCGCCCGGCGGGCTCGCCAGCGTTGGCCGAGACCCGGCGCTACCTCATCGCCGAGCTCAAAGCCCTGGGCCTGGCCGTCCGCGAGCAGGCCTTCGTGGGAAAGACCCCGGCCGGCAACGTGCCGATGGTGAACGTGATCGCTACCATCCCCGGCCGCCGTACCGACCGGATCGCCCTGGCCAGCCACTACGACACCAAGCGGGCACCGAACTTCCGCTTCGTCGGCGCCAACGACGGAGCGTCGTCCACGGCCGCCGTGCTGGAGCTGGGGCGTGTGCTCAAGGACTCTCGGCCCGAGTTCACGATCGAGCTGCTGCTCCTCGATGGCGAGGAGGCCGTGAACTGGGACTGGGCCGGCACCGACAACACCTACGGCAGCCGCCACTACGTGTCCGCCGGCCAGGCAGACGGCACGCTGAAGAGCCTGAAGGCGCTGATTCTGCTCGACATGATCGGCGACACGAGCCTGGTGATCCGGCGCGAGTCGCTGTCCACGCCGTGGCTGGTCGACGCCGTGTGGTCCGCCGCCAGGCGCCTGGGACACCAGGGAGTATTCTCGAGCGAGCTGACGACGGTGGAGGACGACCATGTGCCGTTCGTGCGCGCGGGAGTCCCCGCCGTGGACATCATCGACCTCGACAACCCCACCTGGCACACGGCGCAGGACGACCTCGCGCACGTGAGCCGCCAGAGTCTGCAGGTCGTCGGCGACGTCGTGCTCGCCGCCCTGCCCGAGATCCAGCAGAAGCTCGTCGCCCAGAAGCCGCGCTAGCCGTCGTGCGGACCACGACAGTTCGTCCGAGCGAATTCGGTAGGCCTGTCGTTCAGCGTGATCTATCCTGAGGTCTCGTGCAATTCCCCAGGATTATCCAGCGGAACGGCGATCAATCTCGTCCGCGCGTCCTGGTGGCTGACGATCACCCGCAGATGCTGGCATCGGTCAGGGATCTGCTCTCGACCGACTTCGATGTCGTCGCCACCGCGACTGACGGCCGTCAGGCGGTGGACCTGGCGCTGCGTCTCCAGCCCGATATCGTGGTGTTGGACGTCGCGATGCCCGAGTGCGACGGCTTCCAGGCCGCACACGCGCTCCGGCAACAGGGCTCGCGGACCAGGGTTGTGTTTCTCAGCATGCATCGGACGGACGAGTTCGTGTCCGCGGCCATGAGCGCGGGCGCTCATGGCTACGTGCTGAAGTCGCGGATCTATTCGGATCTGGCCAGTGCCATCGACTACGCGTTCGACGGCCGGCACTTTGTGCCATTCCTGACGTCGCTCTCGACGCTTGCCGGTGGACAGCACGCCGTGCAGTTCCACAAGAACGATCGATTCTTCCTCGACGAGGTGTCCCGGTTCGTCGGATCCGCGCTTCGGTCGGGTGAGCCGGTCGTCGTCGTGGCTGGTGAGGCGACTCGGGAGGGCCTTGCGCATCGACTGCGCGCGCAGGAATTGGATCTGGGAACACTCGCGTCGCGCGGACAGTTTGCCACCCACGATTCCGCGAAGGCACTGTCGCGCATGATGCACGGCGGGTACCCCGATCGCGAGTTCCTGGCGGAGATGGTCGAGGACTTCGAACGTACTCGTGTGGCATCGGCCAACCGGCCAGACTGCCGGCTGACGATCGTCGGAGACCTGAACGTCTCGTTGTGCCGGAACGGCGAGGTCGACGCCGCGATCGAGGTCGAACGACTCTGGGACGATTTGACGAGCGGGCTGCCGTTTTTCACGGTGTGCAGTTACCCGGTAGACTGTTTCGAGCAGGCGGGTGCGGAATTGTTCGGGAGGGTCTGCGCCGCGCACGGCGCCGTCACTCACACTCCCGACACTCCGTAGTACCGTGAGACGCGTTATTGAAAGTGGAAGGTGGTCACATGACTGGGACCGCGAACTTTGGCGTCTTGCCGGTCACCGGGGATGTGTTTCAGATCGCGACCGATGTCGCTCCGGCTCTCGTCTGGATGTCGGGTCCCGACAAGCAGTGCACGTTCTTCAATAAGTCCTGGCTGGACTTCACCGGTCGGCCCCTCGAGTGCGAGCTGGGCAACGGGTGGGCTGACGGCGTGCATCCGGACGACTTGCAGACCTGCCTGGACACCTACTCGAGCGCATTCGACCGCAGAGATTCTTTCAAGATGGAGTATCGGCTGCGGCGTCGTGATGGTGAATATCGGTGGATGCTCGACGAAGGCGTTCCGTTCTTCGGCTCTGACGGCTCGTTTGTGGGCTACATCGGATCATGTCTGGACATCACCGAGCGCCGGCACGCCGAAGACGCGTTGCGCCGGAAGGAGATGGAGCTCCGCGAGTCGCAACGCCTGGCGGGTGTCGGAAGCTGGATGTGGGACTCGGATACCGATACGGTCGGATGGTCCGAGGAGCTCTATCACCTCTCCGGCCGGGATTCACACCTGGGGGCAGTCAGCTACAAGGACCACGGAACCCTCTATTCCCCAGAAAGCTGGGTGCAGTTGCAGCGCGCGGTCGAAGAGGCGCTCCGCACGGGGGCCTCGTACGAGCTCGATCTCGAGATGATTCGTGCCGATAGCACGCGCATCTGGGTCACGGCGCGTGGTGAAGTCCAGCGCGATTCCACCGGGCGTATCGTCGGGCTCCGCGGCACCGTTCAAGACATTACGGAGCGCAAACAGCGTGAGAACGCGCTCGCGTTATTCCGCAATCTGATCGACGGGGCCAACGAGGCGCTCGAAGTCGTCGACCCTGTCACACTGCGGTTCCTCGACGTCAATGACAAGGCGTGTCGCGATCTTGGCTACAGCCGGGAGGAACTCCTGTCGCTGACGGTCCTGGACGTCGATGTCGCGTTCGACCGATCCGCGAGGAAGACACTCGAGGAGTCGTGTAAAAAGGGGGCCGTGGTCTTTGAAAGCGTGCATCGCCGGAAGAACGGGTCGACGTTTCCCGTCGAAGTCACCATCAAGCCGCTGACGATCGACCGCGCCTACTACGTGGCTGTCGTCCGGGATATTACCGACCGCAAGCGCGCGCAACAAGAACTGTGGGAAAGCGAGGAGCGTCTCAGGCTTGCTGTTGAAGCCGGCAAGATGTTCGCGTATACATGGAACGCCGCCACAGATCAGATTCTGCGCTCGGGAGACTCTGACCTTCTCGGCGTCGATGCCGCAACCCCCTTCACCGGCAGGCAACTGCTGGAGAAGGTGCACCTCGACGATCGGCATCTTCTCGTGAGCGCCTTCGACCGCCTGACGCCCGACACGCCTCTCTTTCAGGTGTGCTACCGCATGATCCGGCCGGACGGCGAGGTCGTGTGGGTGGAACGCAACAGCCGCGCGCACTTCGACGAGCACGGGCGGGTTTTACGGATCATCGGCATGGCGGCCGACGTGACGCAGCGCAAGCGCGGTGAAGAAGCCCTGTCAAGCATCAGTCGCCGGTTGATTCAGGCCCAGGAGGCAGAGCGGGCGCGGATTGCACGGGACCTGCACGACGACATCGGTCAGCGGCTGGCAGTGCTGACGATGACGCTGGAACAGCTCACACACATTCGATCGCGCACGCCTGACGAGGGCAGCAGCCACCTGGATGCCGTTCGAGCGCAAGCTGCGGAGATATCGGCGAGCGTACGAGCGCTCGCGCACGAGCTGCACTCATCGCCTCTGCAGCATCTCGGTATTGTCGCCGCGATGAAAGGCTTCTGTGCGGAGCTCTCGGCGGCCCAGAAGGTCGAGGTCGATTTTGGCTACGCGGAGATTCAGCCTGGAGTGCCCCCGGAGACGGCACTGTGCCTGTTCCGGGTGCTGCAGGAAGCCTTGCACAACGCGGTGCGACACAGCGGAGTCCGGCAGTTCGAGGCGCAGCTTCGCGAAACGCCGGACGCACTCCAATTGACCGTGCGCGACAAAGGGTTGGGCTTCGCTTCTGAAATGGCAATCGCCGGCGGAGGGCTCGGCCTAACGAGCATGAAGGAGCGTCTGAAGCTGGTGGGTGGAGAGCTGCTCATCAAGTCGCGACCGAGCCGGGGGACCACCATCGTGGCCCGCGTGCCGCGGCTTCCAATGAACGAGCTCACCGGCCGAGCATGATGCGCCTTACCCGGTGCTCAGTGGCGCGAATACGATCTCGAGCGCCGCTTCGTATGCCTTCCCGCGTCGCCGAATTGACCGCTGGCGCGAAGGGCATTCCCTAACCGCCCCAGGGCATCGGCGACATACCAAGCCTCGCCGTGCGACTGCGATTCGTGCGGGTTACGGAAATCCGACATACCGTCCGGCAATCGCAACGCTGGACCACAAAGCGAGCGAAACGGCGGCGACCAGCTCGGGCCGGACCCCGCTCATGGTCCGTTCGGCGGCCAGCGTCACCTTGCGCCGGACGCCAAACGTAAAGGCGAGCGCCAGAAGCAGCGACGCCATCTTCAGCCAGAAAGCCGTCAGGTAGTAACACTTGACGGCCGACGCCATGAAGAGCAGCGTGCCTGTGGGCAACAGCACCGAGAGACCGACCAGCAACCACTTTTCGGCATCCCGAGCCAGCTGCGCCACAGGCTGATTCCGTAGGCCCAGCCCCAGGAGGCGCAGATCGACCGTCACGACGGCCCCGCCAAGGAGGGCCAACCCCATGAGGTGCAGACTTTCGATGACCGGGAAGAGCCACAACGACCCCCGCATCGCGACAATCAACGGGGCCTGCTCGCACCACTCGAAAAAAGGCAACAGGGACATGGCAGCGGCTAGGGAGAGTTGGTCACGCAGCCCGCGAGCGCGTTGACGACTGCCGGCTGCGGCTGCCTGTCGCAGTCGAACCAGTCGTAGGCGATCATGCGTCCCGACATGATCATCGCGCCCCACACCACGAGAGCCACACCGCCCGCCATCCTGGCTCTTCGCGGCGGCACCGGATCGCCGTCCCACTCAGCGATGTCGCGGCACACCCTCGCGTGGAATACCCACGTGTTGATGGCGGCCACGACCAGCAGCAGCATCTTGGCGCGAAAGAAGACGTCCTGGTACCTCGGTGGGGGGTTGGCGTAGAAGAGAAGCGCCCCGGAGACCACCATCAGCAGAAAACCGGCCATCGTCCAAGGCCGCAGACGCGCCGCGACCTCCGAGACGGGGACACCCCGCAGCGTGGCGCCCAGCAGGCGCAGATCCAACATCACCGCTGTCCCGACAAACAGCGACAGCGTCACGACGTGGATCGTCGAGACGATCTGGTAGACGTAGAGGGATTCGTGGAGCGCGATGCTTCCAGGAGTGGTCGCCAGCCATTCGAAGAAGCCCAGGAGAGACATCGCACCAACGATACGAAGCGGACCTCGACGGGCCCGCCCGTCAAGGCCGACGCTATGGGGTCGCGGCCGCCCCTTTTCCGTTTGCGCCTGGCGCCGAACCGCCCATGAAGACCTTGCGCCCGTCCAGGTACTCCACGAAGACTCCGACGCCCTTGCTCTCGCCGCTCTTGGCCCCGTACCGAACAGCTTGATCTCAGTTCCGACCGGAAGGCTCGCCTTCGTGATGCCGTTCCTGAAGAGATTGCTCGGTGGGCCGCCCTCGATCCCCCAGTTGGTGATCGTGCCGTCCTTGCCTTTGACGTCGATCCAGATCCAGGCGTGTGGATTGACCAGCTCCACTTTCGTGACCGTGCCCTGCAGGTTGATCGGCCTGTTCTCGTCGAACGCCGCAGCGAACGCATGGTGCGCGCTGAGCGGCGCCGTGACCAGAACGGAACCGACGACGATCAGGGCGCCGACAACCGTCAGTGTTGTTCGCATCTCAGGTCCTTTCAGCGTTCCTCGCGCGCGGGTTGTGCGGTTTGATTGTTTTGCGCCGCCTCTTTTTCCCGGATCTGCGTGCCGATGGCCCAGTTGATCAGGCCGTAGTTCTGCTCGTGGCAGGCGAACTCGTAGATCGGCGGATCGATCTTCGGAATGAGGCTGTCTATCGACCAGGGTCTCGTCCATGTCGAGGGATCGGTGACCGTGAACTGGTAACGGAGCGCATTCGGCGCGACGGCCGTGAAGCGTTCGACCAGGTGCATCCCGTCGGTGGATCCACGCCAGTTCCGGTCGGCGCTGAAATTCGTCGTTTCCACGACGAGCGTCGAGCCCTCCCAGCGGCCGCGAGCGTCTCCCAGCCACTGGCCGACGCCCTTTGGGAGGTGCGGGCGCCCGTCCAGAGGAATGATCCGGGTGTCGTTGTTCGACTGCGAGAGGATGACGACATAGCCGGGCGTCTGCAGAATCTGTGACTCGGCGGTGACGCCACCGGGAATGCGTGGCGGTCCTCCGTTCCCGATGACACAGCGCGTGTACAGGGGCGGCGTTGTCACGTCCGCACCCCTGGCTCGTGACGCCGCGGCCGCCGCGGCAATACGTTTCTGCGCTTCGGGCGTGAGCGGGGGAATTCGTCCATCCGGCGGATCCACGATCAGGGACGTCCGCAGGTTCGGCCTGACGCCGTTCATCTGCCACGCGTCCATCCCGTACTCTTTCCAGTCGTAGTGAACCACCCGCGTATCGACTTCCGCATCGACTTCGACGGCGCGCTTGAACGCGGCGAGGGCCTCCTCCTCCGTGTAGACCGCCTTGTCACCGAGCGCGACGGGGCGTTCGAGCGGCGTGTAGCCGCTGTGATTGAAGTAGTAGCCCTGCAAGTCCGGATCGCCCCAGGGAGTCTTCGGGGGCGTCCAGCTCTTCGTTGCAGCGGCGGCCGCCTTCACTCTTTCGCTGGCCGCCTTGATAGCCTCGGCGGTATCGACCGCGGTCGGGTCGAATGTCTTCGTTCCCGACGGCGCCTGACCAGCGAGACGGACCAGCATCCACGGTCCGAGTGCTATCAGGAGGGTCGCGGCACAGAGAGCCACGAGAACACGATGACGCATCTGAAGCCTCCTGCCCGTTCCAGATATCTATCGGCCGCGCGGCTTGTAGAGCCCCAGCGGCGTGTACATCATTTCCTCGACGAACGGCACGCAGTTGAAGTCGACCAGCTGAACGTTCGGCTCGACGCGACGATAGATGGGAAAGCTCATCTTCCACGGCCGGGTAAAGACCTTCGGGTCCTCAATCGTCGCCTCATAGATCATGTGGTACGGGTTGATCGGCGTATAGCGTTCGACCACATGGAGCGCGTCGCTGTGGAAGTTGCCGGCCCGGTCGAACCACGTGTGGCCGTCGAACGCCGTCACGTCGACCACGAGTGTATCCCCCTCCCAGCGTCCACGCGACCACCCCATCCATGTTTCACTAGGCGACTCGATCCTTCCTGTCATGTAGATCGTTCGGACCGCGCCCTTGTACTCGTAGACGATCATGATCACTCAGGGCCTGAAAAATCTGAAACGGGTGGGGCATGTAGTTCGCGCGTGGCACGCCAGGGCGATAACACTGCAGCTCGGGCTCGCCGGTGTCGTAACGCTGCGGATCGTTGGTGACTTTCACGACCATCCGGTTCTTGAAGTTCTCGTTCTGCTTTGCTGCCGCCCACGGCTGGTACGGGATCTCGTTCCCCTCGACGATGCCCTGGCCTCCCGGCGCGGCGCCCCAGGCACCCATGATCTCTGGCTGCGGCCCGGGTTGTGACGCATGCGCCAGAATGTCCCAGTTCGCGGTGGTAAAGGCTTGCCAGATACCGCTCAGGTTGGGCTTGCCGTCAGACGTGCGAGGCGCCTTGTACGGAGCAAACGACCTGGCGGAGGGAGCTTGGCTTGCGGTTGGAATCGTAGCCAGCCACGCTGCGGCCGTGGCGACCGCGACCAGAGTGGTGGCGCCTTTCAGCCGAATGTCCATCAGACCCCCTCTGCCTGCGACGGGTGGTACCACCTCGATTCGAGAATGTC